>NZ_JBIUUC010000017.1:0-185086 GCF_044742205.1 Streptomyces sp. NPDC087901 | reverse complement strand
CGTCTTCGTAGTAGGTGCGGAACCAGGTCGTCATGCCCACATCCTCACCCACCAGCAACCCGCACCCTTGACCAAAGAGATAGGGGCACCCCCCCGCGCACGCGCCTCAGGCGCACCACCCACACGCGTGCCAGCCGGGTTCTGCGATGAACCGATTCACCCCCCGAGGACGCCCAGCGCTGGCGGGACGCCGCCGCCACGTTCGTCCACGACGGGCCGCAGCGCACGCTCGTCACCGCCAAGGGAAGCTCCCACGACGTCCCGAAGGACCGCCCCGATCTCGCGCTCAAGGAGACCGAAAGCGCGGTCGCCGCACAGCGCTGACACACCCCCACCCTCAACACCCGCCCCAACCAGCGATCTTGGCCGCTCCGCACATCGTCACGCCACGGTCGGCGGTTCATCCGAGGGCGGTAACAGATCCGGATTCCGCGTGACCCCACTCCTCGGCCACGGTCACACTCGCCTGTATCGCTTGCACACAGGCCGGCCCTGGGGCCGGTCACGGGGGAAGAGGAATGCACCATGAACTCAGGGACGTTCAGATCCGGTTCAGTACGTCGGGCGCTGCGCAGCACCCTTCTGGGGGCGGGCATGGTCGCGGCCCTGCTGGCGGCCACCGCCTGCGAGCCCTCCGGGGGTGACGACGAGTCCGCCGCCCCGTCGAACTCCGCCTCGGCGGAGGGAAGTCCGTCGAAGGGCACCGAGCCCTCAGGTGACTCCGGGACCGGGTCCGGCAGCGGCGCGACGGACGAAGCGACCGGGGACAGTGGCGAAACCGGCGGCGGCAACGGCACCAGCCACCAGGACTGCAAGGCCACCGACCTCAAGACCGTGGTCGAGCTTCAGGACGCGTCCGGGGAGACCCCCGCCACTTCCTGCTGACGGTCACCAACGGCAGCACCTCACCGTGCGTCCTCAACGACGCACCGCTCGTGCGGCTCGGAGCCGGTGACAGCGCTCCGACCGTCGAACCGCTCGAAGAGCCGGACACCGAGCCCGTCGTCGTCGAGGCAGGCGGCAAGGCGTACGCCGGCCTGTACGTCTTCGGCAACGACGAGGGAGGCGAGGCGGAGTACGACCAGGCCACTCGGTTCACCGCCACCCTGGTCGCCGGTGAGGGCACCGAACTCAGCGGCACCCTCACCTTCGACCTGCCGGGCGGTCTCCGCTCCGTCTCCTACGACGACGCGGCCCGGGTGAACGGATGGGCCGGCACCGAGGGCCTGGCCATGCGCCCGATCAACCAGCTCTGACCGCTCCCCACGACGGCTCGGTGCACGTCGGGAGTGAAACCTCTGCGCCTCGTGCACCCGGGTCAGCAGCCCCATCAGCTGCTGACCCGCCGCCCCGCCGGGCAACGCGCTCTGCCCTCAGGGGGCCTGGTCCCGCCCTGTATGTCCCGGGTATACAGGAAAGGTTCACTCCGCCCAGCCCGGAAGGTCACCCGGATGCGCCCGCACGCCTCCAAGCCCGCCCACGACGACGCCGGAACGGATCGTCCGACGGCGCGCAAGCCTTCTCGTGCGCCGGAGAGTGCCGAGACCGCCGCCCCGCGCGGACTGCTCCCGCTTCCGCGCGCGATCGGGAACGCGGCCGTGGTCCAGATGCTGCGGCAGGCGGGCCACCCCGGGACCGAGGAGACACACCGCCACGGCGCGGGCTGCGGGCATGAGCAGGACGGACAGGCCTCGGTGCAGCGCTCCGCCGTCCACGACGTGCAGCGCTCCGCCGTCCACGACGTGCAGCGCTCCGCCGTCCACGACGTGCTGCGTTCCGCCGGACAGCCGATGGACAGCGGAACCCGTACGGACATGGAAGCTCGGTTCGGCGCCGACTTCACCGACGTCCGCATCCACAACGACGGCGCCGCCCGCACCTCCGCCGCCGAGATCGGCGCTCGCGCGTACACCTCGGGAAGCCACATCGTGCTGGGCGACGGCGGGGGCGACCGGCATACCCTGGCCCATGAGCTGACCCACGTCATCCAGCAGCGCCAGGGGCCGGTGAGCGGCAACGACAACGGGGGCGGCCTCCGGGTCTCCGACCCCTCCGACCGGTTCGAACGGGAAGCGGAGGCGCAGGCGACGCGCGTCCTGTCCGGCAGCGCCCCGGTCCGTGAAGCGGCGGAGGCCACGGCCCCCGCGCACGGCTCCGGCGAACCGTCCGTGCAGCGGATGCGCAGCGCCAACCCGCACGCCGCCGGCGGCGAGCACAACGGGTGGGAGCTGACCGCGCACCACGTCGTCGCCCACTCCCAACTGAGCGGTGCGCTGGACTCCATGGACCCCGGGAAACGGGCGGAGCTGCTGCGCAGAGCGGTTCCCGAGGTGATCACCGACACGATGCTGGAGAACCTGAAGGTCGAGATTCCGGCGCACCTGAACCGGGACGACTTCAGGACCAGGTTCCGCGCCGCACTGGTCAGGACGGGCGGGGGCGACACGGCCGAATTCCTGGGAAACAACCTCAACGAGATCCGCCATGCCTTCTACGAGTGGCAGGGCGGCAACCAGTTCCTCGGCCCCAACACCAGCATCCGCGCGGAACCGACCGGCAGCGGGGAGGACACGGACTACGACGGCCGGGACTTCTCTCCGCTCGGCGATGCCCGGTTCACGAATCTCACCGCTCTGGGAGACCAGCTGAAGGCCGCGAACGCGGCCCAGGACACGAAGAAGCAGGCTCGCCTTCTGCGCGACATCCTGAGCATCACCGTGAACGCCACCCCGCGCCCGTTCGACGCCGGGGCCTGGACCGAGGTGACATCGGTGGCAGAGGTGGACCGGCTGGCCGGCGCCCTGGGCCGGGACCACATGCGGGACTACACGTACTTCATGATGCGGATGGACCAGATCGCGAACGGGCGGTACACCGGGATCACCCAGAACGAGGAGAAGACGAAGTTCTTCTACTACGGCCAGCCGATCCACCCCATGGAGATCAAGGGCTCGTTCATCTACATCAAGCTGAACACCGCGCAGGAGACAGTCGTCACGAACGAGAAGGTGTCGCTCGCCGATCTCCTGCCCGGCGCCCAGTCCCTCAACGGGGCCATGGAATTCGATCTGCCCGCCGGCGGCCGCGTCAACAACGGGGCCCTCACCCTGCCCGGATACGCCGGATCGATCCCCGTCGAGGAAGTCTCGCCCACCCGGTACCGGGTGAGCCAGAACATCTACCGGAACCGGAAGCTCGATACCGACGCCGCCGGAATGAAACTGTCCGACTTCTGCGTGGAGGTCGGCGTCCCGACCTCCACCTTCCTGCCCCGCGTGCTGGTGGAGGCGCTGGCCCGGTAGCCGGTGCTCACTCCTCGCTCTGCGGCAGCATGAGCGCGGAGTCCGCGTGAACGGTGACGCGCACCGGCACGAACTCCCGTGCGTCCACTCTGGATTCGCCCGTACCTGGGTTCGGCGCGAAGCGCGGGTGCGCGCCCGCGCTGAGCTGCCAGCGGATGCGGTGGCCTGCGGCGAAGCGGTACGCGGTGACGCTCATCGGGACCGTGACGTGTGCCGGGTCCTCACCTGACGTACGCAACTGGGCGAGCCCGTCACAGACGTTGGTGGAGCGGCCCGCCGCGTCCACGTCGCACAGCCGGGTGAAGACGTCCCCGAACCCGGTGTCCGTGGACGCACTGATCCTCGCGGAGACCGCGCCCAGGACAGTGACGGGTTCGGTCAGGACCGGGCCGGTGAACGTGAGGACGTCGTCGCGGGACTCCAGGGTGGCGTTGTCCCGGGGGCCTGCCGTGGTGGAGAGCAGGGGGCCGCCGACCGAGGGGGTGGGGTCGGCCGGGTCGTGGCGGAAGGTGGCCAGGGGCGCGGTGTCCGTGGGCGGCTGCCGGGTGAGATGGCCGTCGGCGGTCGGGTACCACGAGGTGGTGGCGGGGGTGAGCGGCCACGCGTCGAGGTCCTGCCAGGCCGCGTCCGCACCGCCCGTGTGGACGCGTACGGGGGTGGGGCGCAGCTCCGAGGGGTCGTCGCACAGGTGGGCGCGGAACCATGCCAGGCTCTCGGCGAACACCTCGGGCCAGCCCTTCTGCAGGGCGGAGGTGTGGGTCCAGGGGCCGACGAGCAGGGCGGCATCGCCGCCTGCCGCGCGCAGCCGTGCGTACTGCTGGAAGGTCTGGTCGACGAGGGCGTCGTGCCAGCCGGTGACCAGGGCGGTGGGGATGCCCGGCCGCCCGGCCGCCTCTCCCGCGGACGCGCCCTGCCAGTACGGGTCGTCCGCGTCCGGGTGCGTCATCACGTCGTCCAGCCAGGGCACTTCCTGCCCGAGTCCGGCCGTGTACGCACCCCGGAGCGGGCGGGCGGTGACGATGTCGCTCAGGTGGCGCTTCAGGCGCAGCGCCGCCTTGATGAACGGCCGCATGCCGCGGTGCTGGTACGTCATGCCGGCGCCGACCGCGAGCGCGTTCTCCAGGTGGAGGGCGCCGTCGGTGTGGAAGAGGGCGTACGGGTCGTGCAGGCCGACCTGGACCACCATGGCCTTCAGTTCCGGCGGCGGGTCCAGGGCCAGCGCCCACTGGACGTAGCCGAGGTAGCTGGGTCCCACCGTGCCGAGTGTGCCGTTGAACCAGGGCTGTTCGCGCAGCCAGTTCACCGTGGCGAGGCCGTCGGCGGCCTCGTTGCGCCAGAGGTCGAAGGTGCCGCCCGAGCCGCCGGTGCCGCGGCAGCTCTGCAGGATCACGTGGAAGCCCTGTTCGGCGAAGAGGATGCCGTACTGGGGCGACCACGGCACGCCGCGCCCGTAGGGCGAGCGCACGAGGAGGGTGGGGAAGTCGCCCTCGTCACGGGGGAAGTAGTGGTCCGTGATCAGGGGGCTGCCGTCGGCGGCGGGAACGGTCAGCCCCGGCTCCCAGCAGGCCTTGTGCCGTGCGGCCGGAAGCCCGCGCCAGGTGGCCCGCATCATCCGGGCGGAGAGCGGGGGCTTCGCGGCCGACGGCGTCCAGGCGGGCCTCGGCAGGGCGTCGTGCGTGCGTGATGTCATCGTTCGCCTCCATCGCTCCATGCATTCTCGTACTGTGTACGAGAATAGTGGATGCTTGGATGAGTGACAGACAAGAGCCGCAGCAGTGAGGAAGGGAACAGCAGGATCGTGACCCGTGCCGAAGGGGCCGGCGCCACCGGCGTCGACCCCCGAGAACTCTGGCTGACCCCGGACCGGCCCCGCCGGGGGCGCAGGCCCGCCTTCAGCCGCGAGGCGATCACGGTGGCGGCCGTCGCCCTGGCCGACACCGAGGGAATCGACGCGGTCACCATGCGACGGGTCGCCGCGGAGGTGGGCGCCGGCGTCATGTCGCTCTACAGTTACGCCCCCGACAAGGAGACGCTGCTGGACCTGATGATCGACCACGTCAACGGTGAACTTCCGGCGTCCGGTCCGCTCACCGGCGACTGGCGGGCCGACCTCAAGGCCATCGGGCATCTCCAGCGCGACCACATGCTCCGCCACCCCTGGCTGGCCACCGCCGTGCCCGCCCGCCGCACCCTCGGCCCCCGCACCCTCGCCTTCCTGGAACACGCCCTGGCCGCCCTGCGGCCCAGCGGCCTGGACGGCGGCGCCCGGCTGGAGGTCTTCGCCCAGCTCACCGCGTTCGTGGCCGGGCACGTGGCCCACGAGGTGGCGCAGACCGAGGCCGCCCTGTCACCGGACCGGGCCGCGGCCGAGGCGCTCTACCTCGCCGCCGTCGCCACGGACGGCCACCACCCGGAACTCGCCGAGGCCCTCGCCTCGGCCGGGCGCCCGGTCACCCCCGACGCCACGTTCGCCCGCTTCCTGAACCGGCTGGTCGACGGCCTCGACGCGGGCTGACCGGAGCGGGCCGCGCACCGCGTGGCCGGCCCGTACGCACAACGACACCGGCCCCCGGGGACGAATCCCCGGGGGCCGGTGTCGTGTACAGCTGTGCAGGAGCTACCGATCCGTCAGGATCAGAAGTCCATGTCACCGCCCGGCATGCCGCCCGGAGCGCCGCCGGCAGCGGCCTTCTCCGGCTTGTCGGCGATGACGGCCTCGGTGGTGAGGAAGAGCGCGGCGATGGACGCGGCGTTCTGCAGGGCGGAGCGCGTGACCTTCGCCGGGTCGAGAATGCCCTCGGCGATCATGTCGACGTACTCGCCGGTCGCGGCGTTGAGGCCGTGACCGATCGGCAGGTTGCGCACCTTCTCGACGACGACGCCACCCTCGAGACCACCGTTGACGGCGATCTGCTTGAGCGGAGCCTCCAGCGCCAGCTTGACGGCGTTGGCGCCGGTCGCCTCGTCACCCGTGAGCTCGAGCTTCTCGAAGACGGCCGAGGCCTGGAGCAGAGCCACGCCACCACCGGCGACGATGCCCTCCTCGACGGCGGCCTTGGCGTTGCGCACCGCGTCCTCGATGCGGTGCTTGCGCTCCTTGAGCTCGACCTCGGTCGCGGCACCGGCCTTGATGACGGCCACGCCGCCGGCCAGCTTCGCGAGGCGCTCCTGGAGCTTCTCGCGGTCGTAGTCCGAGTCGGAGTTCTCGATCTCGGCACGGATCTGGTTGACGCGACCCTGAACCTGGTCGCTGTCACCGGCGCCGTCGACGATCGTCGTCTCGTCCTTGGTGATGACGACCTTGCGGGCGCGGCCGAGCAGGTCGAGACCGGCGTTCTCCAGCTTGAGGCCGACCTCCTCGGAGATGACGGTGCCACCGGTGAGGATGGCGATGTCGCCGAGCATGGCCTTGCGGCGGTCACCGAAGCCCGGGGCCTTGACGGCGACGGACTTGAAGGTGCCACGGATCTTGTTGACGACCAGGGTCGACAGGGCCTCGCCCTCGACGTCCTCGGCGATGATCAGCAGCGGCTTGCCGGACTGCATGACCTTCTCGAGCAGCGGAAGGAGGTCCTTCACGTTGCTGATCTTCGAGTTCACGATCAGGATGTACGGGTCGTCCAGGGACGACTCCATGCGCTCCATGTCCGTGGCGAAGTACGCCGAGATGTAGCCCTTGTCGAAGCGCATACCCTCGGTGAGCTCGAGCTCCAGACCGAAGGTCTGGGACTCCTCGACGGTGATGACGCCTTCCTTGCCGACCTTGTCCATGGCCTCGGCGATGAGCTCGCCGATCTGGGTGTCAGCGGCGGAGATGGAGGCGGTCGAAGCGATCTGCTCCTTGGTCTCCACGTCCTTGGCCTGCTCCAGGAGGGCGGCGGAGACGGCCTCGACGGCCTTCTCGATGCCCCGCTTGAGCGCCATCGGGTTGGCACCTGCGGCCACGTTGCGAAGGCCCTCGCGGACGAGCGCCTGAGCGAGAACGGTGGCGGTGGTCGTACCGTCGCCGGCGACGTCGTCCGTCTTCTTGGCGACCTCCTTGACCAGCTCCGCACCGATCTTCTCGTACGGGTCCTCCAGCTCGATCTCCTTGGCGATGGAAACACCATCGTTGGTGATCGTGGGGGCGCCCCACTTCTTCTCAAGGACGACGTTGCGGCCCTTGGGGCCGAGGGTGACCTTGACGGCGTCGGCGAGCTGGTTCATGCCGCGCTCAAGACCGCGCCGGGCCTCCTCGTCGAAGGCGATGATCTTGGCCATATGAAGTGGTCCTCCCGGACAGGGGTGGATTTCTCCGGACCGAGAGGCGCCCGCGACGGACGGCCTGCCTGTCTGCCGGTTCCTTGCCCCGGCAGACCTGCGGGCCTCACCGGCCCGGTCCAAGTTTCTGTCACTCTCACCCAGAGAGTGCTAAGCCAATAATTAGCACTCGACCCCCGAGAGTGCAAGCGTCCCCCTCCGGAGTGTGGACAGCCGCAAAGGGGCCCGCGGGAGCGTCCCGGGACGGCGCGGAAGCGCCCGGGGGTGCCGCGAAAGCGTCCCGGGACGCACGGAGGGCCCGTACCCCAGGGGTACGGGCCCTCCGTGCGTGAGTAGTGTCGTTGGCCGACTGCGTGGTGACAGGCCGGGCTCAGCCGACGGCGAGCTTGACCATGTCCGCCTGCGGCCCCTTCTGGCCCTGCGAGATTTCGAATTCAACTCGCTGACCCTCTTCGAGGGTGCGGTACCCGTCCATCTGGATCGCGCTGTAGTGGACGAAAACATCCGCACCACCGTCGACCGCGATGAAGCCGTACCCCTTCTCCGCGTTGAACCACTTGACGGTGCCCTGAGCCATGCCTAACTCCCCTATTACTGGCCCTTGCACGGGACCGCACTTCGCGGGCCCGGGTCAGAACTCACCCTCCGACAGGAGAGGGTGTGTGCGCCGGAACGCGTCGACCGCGGCCGAATGTATCTGCCCAACTGCCCTCTGCAACAGGTCAATCGGACGAGAAATCTGAGCAGCACCGATCGCCCGAATGTGTGGGATTCATGAGATTCCAGGGCAAGTCAGGCCAGGCAAAGGCGACTTATGGCGCAAGGGGCTCACGTACTTTGGCTGCATCTTGTCGCGGCCAGGCGCATTCTCATATGCGGGCGGCACGGGCAGCGGAGGGGGCTTCCCTCACTGTACCGCGCTCAACCATGCAGAATTGCCCCCTCCGCTTCTCTCGCAGAGGGGGCAATTCCGGTAACGCGGTGAAGTCGGGCCGGCGAGGCCCGGGGGCTCAGCAGCCGCCGGCGACGGCCGGGATGATCGAGATACCGGCACCGTCCGGGGTGACCGCGTCCAGGCCGCCCTCGAAGCGCACGTCGTCGTCGTTGACGTACACGTTCACGAAGCGGCGCAGCTTGCCCTGGTCGTCCAGGACGCGGGCGGCGATGCCCGGGTGGTCCTTCTCCAGGGACTCGATGACCTGGGAAAGGGTCGCGCCCTCGGCCGGGACCTCGGCCTGGCCGCCCGTGTAGGTGCGGAGGATGGTGGGGATACGGACCTTGACGCTCATGGTGGGTGCCCTTCCTGAGTCTCGAGTGGTCGGAAGCCGGTGCCCGGCAGGGGCCGGGGCGCCGGGTTCTCAGCTGGTGGCGAGTCCGGCGGCGCGGAAGGCTTCCAGACTCGGGCGGATCGTGGCGCTCGCCTGCGAGGTGGCGGCCACCGCGTCCAGCGTCTTGAGGCCGTCACCGGTGTTCAGGATGACAGTGGTGAGCGCCGGGTCCAGCAGACCGGCCTCGATCAGCTTCTGCGTCACGCCGACCGTCACCCCGCCGGCCGTCTCGGCGAAGATGCCCTCGGTGCGGGCCAGCAGCTTGATCGCGTCGACGACCTGCTCGTCGTTGACGTCCTCGACCGCGCCACCGGTGCGGCGGGCGATATCCAGGACGTACGGGCCGTCGGCCGGGTTGCCGATCGCCAGGGACTTGGCGATCGTGTTCGGCTTCTGCGGCCGCACCACGTCGTGACCGGCCTTGAAGGCCGCGGAGACCGGGGAGCAGCCCTCGGCCTGGGCGCCGAAGATCTTGTACGGCTTGTCCTCGACCAGGCCGAGCTTGATCAGCTCCTGGAGGCCCTTGTCGATCTTCGTGAGCTGCGAGCCGGACGCGATCGGGATGACGATCTGGTCGGGCAGCTGCCAGCCGAGCTGCTCGCAGATCTCGTAGGCGAGGGTCTTGGAGCCCTCGCCGTAGTACGGGCGCAGGTTGACGTTGACGAAGCCCCAGCCCTCGCCGAGCGGGTCGCCGATGAGCTCGGAGCAGAAGCGGTTGACGTCGTCGTAGTTGCCCTCGATGCCGACCAGCTCACCGCCGTACACCGCGGCCATGACGACCTTGCCCTGCTCCAGGTCGTGCGGGATGAACACGCACGAGCGCAGACCGGCGCGGGCGGCGGCGGCGCCCACGGCGCCGGCGAGGTTGCCGGTGGAGGAGCAGGAGAGGGTGGTGAACCCGAAGGCGCGGGCGGCCTCGACGGCGATCGCGACGACGCGGTCCTTGAAGGAGTGCGTCGGGTTGCCGGAGTCGTCCTTGACGTACAGACCGCCGGTGACGCCCAGCTCGCGGGCGAGGTTGTCGGCCTTGACCAGCTTGGTGAAGCCGGGGTTGATGTTGGGCTTGTCCGCGACGTCGGAGGGGACCGGCAGCAGCGGCGCGTAACGCCAGATGTTGTTCGGTCCGGCCTCGATGCGCTTCTTCAGCTCGTCCGGGGAGCCGCTCGGCAGGTCGTACGCCACTTCGAGCGGCCCGAAACAGGACGCGCAGGCGAAAAGGGGGCCGAGTGCGAATCGCTCTCCGCATTCGCGGCAGGAAAGCGCCGCGGCGGGACCGAGGTCCACGGAAGATTCGGTGTTTGCTGCAACAGTCTCAACAGCCATGATGGCGAGGTCCTTTCCTCATCTTCCTCGCGACGCATTTCGTCACGAGACGGAATTGGCACCTTCCCCACCTGACCTCGCGGTCGGCGGGAGGGTTGCCGGGACTTCAACGGGCCGTTCCCTCAGTCCCTCTGGATGAGCGCTGTGGCACTGGACCATGGATCCAGGCGTTTATCGGCGGACGGACCCCGGCATGCGACGGCCATCTGCGTTGTTCAAGACTGTAACCGAAGCACCGGACTGTTGAGATAGTCGTCCGAACCGCGAGATGGATCACATACAGGGAGTATCGACCGTGCTGGAAGAGGTCGAACGCTGGCTGACCAGGCGTTCCTGGTCAGCCGCCGACCGTCCGCTGGACCGTCTGCTGGAGGCCGGAAACGGCGCAAACGCACCGAGCGTGAGTGTGGTGCTGCCCGCGCTGAACGAGGCGGGGACGGTCGGGGACATCGTCACGACGATCCGGCGCGAGCTCATGGAGAAGGTCCAGCTGGTCGACGAGCTCGTGGTGATCGATTCCGGCTCGACGGACGCCACCACCGAGGTCGCCCGCAGGGCGGGTGCCCGGGTCGTCCACCGGGACGCGATCCTGCCCCGCATACCGGCCGTCCCCGGCAAGGGCGAGGTGCTGTGGCGGTCACTCCTGGTGACCGGCGGGGACATCGTCTGCTTCATCGACGCGGACCTGAAGGACTTCTCCGCGGACTTCGTCTCCGGCATCGTCGGCCCGCTGCTGACCGACCCCTCGGTGCAGTTCGTCAAGGCGATGTACGACCGCCCGTTCGGCGACACCACGGGCCAGGGCGGCCGGGTCACCGAAATGGTGGCACGCCCGCTGCTCAATCTGCACTGGCCGCAGCTGGCCGGTTTCGTCCAGCCGCTCGGCGGCGAGTACGCCGTGCGCCGCTCGCTGCTGGAGCGGCTGCCGTTCCCGGTCGGTTACGGAGTGGAGCTGGGCCTGCTCGTCGACGCCCTGCACACGGTCGGCCTGGACGCACTCGCCCAGGTCGACGTGGGCGTCAGGAAGCACCGCCACCAGGACGGCCAGGCGCTCGGCCGGATGGCCGCAGCCATCTACCGCACCGCCCAACTCCGCCTCTCACGAGGGCATCTGGTCCGCCCGTCGCTGACCCAGTTCGAGCGCGGCGAGCACGGTTTCGTCCCGCACACCTATCCGGTGGACACCGAGGAGCGGCCGCCGATGCGCGAGATCGAGGAGTACGTTTCACGCCGTGCGGCGTGACGTGGCCTGACTTCGTACGTTTGGGCGGTTCGTGATCGGGCTAGATTCCGCCCATGGTCTCCGAGCACGCCCCCCAGCCCGCTGCCCAGGTACTCGTCGCGTCCAATCGCGGCCCGGTCTCGTACGCGCTGCGCGAGGACGGCACCCTCGACTCCCGGCGCGGCGGCGGCGGACTCGTCTCCGGCCTGAGCGCCGTGGACGACAAGATGTGGGTCTGCGCCGCCCTCGGGGACGGCGACCGGGAGGCGGTGCGGCGCGGGGTCGGCGAACCGGGTGTCCGGATGCTCGACATCGACGCGGACGTGCACGCCGACGCGTACAACGGCATCGCCAACTCGGTGCTCTGGTTCGTGCACCACCTGCTCTACCAGACCCCCGTCGAACCCGTCTTCGACGCGGAGTTCCGCCGGCAGTGGGCCTCCTTCGAGACGTACAACCGGGCCTTCGCCGAGGCGCTCGCCGAGGAGGCGGGCCAGGGCGCGGCGGTCCTCGTGCAGGACTACCACCTGGCGCTGGTGCCCGGCATGCTCCGCGAGCTCCGCCCCGACCTGCGGATCGGCCACTTCTCGCACACCCCGTGGGCGCCCGTCGACTACTTCCGGCTGCTGCCCGACGACATCGCCGAACAGCTGCTGCACGGCATCCTCGGCGCCGACCGGGCGGCCTTCCTGACCCGCCGCTGGGCGGACGCGTTCATCGGCTGCTGCACGGAGATCCTCGGCGGCACCGGCCACACCCGGATCGGGGTGCACGGCCTCGGCGCCGACGCGGAGTTCCTGCGCCGCCGCGCACACGAGGCGGACGTGGACGAGCGGATGGCGGCGCTGAGGGAGCAGGTGGGCCCCGGCCGGAAGACGATCGTGCGGGTGGACCGTACGGAGCTGTCCAAGAACATCGTCCGCGGGATGCTCGCCTACCGCGCCCTGCTCGACGAGCGGCCCGAGTGGCGCGGACGCGTCGTCCACATCGCGTTCGCCTACCCGTCGCGGCAGGACCTCAGGGTCTACCGGGAGTACACCGACGAGGTGCAGCGCGTCGCCGACGCGGTCAACGAGGCATACGGGACGGCGGACTGGACCCCGGTCGTCCTCCACGTCAAGGACGACTTCGCCCGCTCGCTGGCCGCGTACCGGCTGGCGGACGTCGCACTCGTCAACCCGATCCGGGACGGGATGAACCTGGTCGCCAAGGAGGTCCCGGTCGTCTCCGACCACGGCTGCGCGCTGGTGCTGTCACGGGAGGCGGGGGCGTACGAGGAGCTGGGCGCCGACTCGATCACGGTGAATCCGTACGACGTGTCCGCCACCGCCGACGCGCTGCACGAGGCGCTGACGATGGCGGACGACGAGCGGACGGCCCGCACGAAGCGGCTGGCCGCGGCGGCCACCGCGCTGCCGCCGCAGCAGTGGTTCCTCGAACAGCTCGAGGCGCTGCGGCAGGGGTAGGGCGGGCGCGGTCACTGCCCCGGGCCCTGCGTCCCGGCCTCCTCCGCCGCCGTGGCCTCCGCCTCCGTGTCCGCGGCCTCTGCCGCATCGACCGAGAAGGCCGGGTGGTCCCACATCTCCGGCGGTGACGGATTGCCCGGCAGCGGGCCGATCTCCGTGCTGTGGCCGTCAGGCCCCGCGCAGAGGGTGAACGGCCCGGTGCGCGGATCCATCAGCGCGGCCAGGTGGGGATCGGCGTGGTGCAGCCACCAATGGGACATGCCGAGGGCCGGGTCGAGCCTCAGATGCTCGAAGGCCCGCCACAGAGTGGCTATCCGGGCGATCGCCTCGGGATGCGACCACCAATCCGCACACCAGGCCAGGTGGACACCGTCCACGCGTCGCCGCACCACCTGGGAGAGGAACTCGTCGTAGAAGGCATCCACCGACCGGAAGACCAGTTCGGTGCCGGCGTCGGCCTCCATCGGGGGCGGCGTTGCCATGACCGGGGCAGCGGTGTCCCCGTCACTTCCCCCGTCGGCGGGGACGCTCTCCTCTTCCTGCTGCTGCTGTCGCGACATCTGGCTCTCCCTTCGAAGCACACGGATCGTCTGTCCTGTCTGTAGCGCGGTGTCCGTCGGTCAGGCCAGCGGCAGCCCGTAGCGTCGTCGCACATCAAGTGCCTCGGCGGCGCGCCCGCAGTCCTCCAGGAGCTGGGCCCAGCGAGTTGCGGCCGACGTCAGGTCGTCACTCCGCAAAGGCTTGCGCGCGGACAGCCGGGCGTAGTTCTCGGTGGCCTCACGGGCGAACGGAAGCGCTCGCAGCAGGGCGCGCATCCCTCCGGCCGCCGAGGCGTGGTTGGCCAGTTGCACCAGGTTCTCGGCAAGTCGCACCCGGCTGAAGTCGGAGTTCACGGCCACCGGGCGCAGCAGAGCCACGGCCCCCTCCCTGAGCGGAACCGGATCGCCTCCCTCGCCACTGGTCTCCCTCAGCCAGGCCACGAGCGTGAGCCCGGCGGCGTAGTCCGCCGCTTCCTGCCCGGGGGCCTCGCGCCAGCGCCGCTCGTACAGTTCCAGTGCCTGATCCCCGGCCGCCAGTGCCGCCTCGGGCTCGTCGTGGTCCGACAGGGCCAGGGCCTGTTCATGGAGTGCCTCGGCGAGGCGCATCTCGTTCGGGGCGGGGTGCAGGCGGACCAGCTCGCGCCGGACCCTGATCTCCTCCTCGTGGGCGGCGAGCGCCTCCTCCCGGTGGCCGGCGGCCTTGTGGAACACAGCCGCCTTGGACAGGTCCTTGGCCAGATGGGTGCCGCGGGCCACCGGGTTGTCCCGGTACAGCAGCCGCGCGAGGCGGAGTGCCTCGTCGATCGTCTCCAGTGCCTCGTCCACGCGCCCGAGTTCGTTCAGTACCCAGGCCCGGTTGCTGAGCAGCAGCCGCATCCAGTCGGCGTGCTCCAGAGGTGCCCTTTCGGTCAGCGTCGCATAGAGGTCCTGCGCCTCGGCCAGCGTCTCCAGGGACTGTTCGTGCGGCTGCTCGGTGGCCAGGTTCACCAGGGAGTCCGCCAGACCGACGTTGTAGGTGTCCGGGTTGTCCGCGGCCATCCGCCTGCGCAGGTCGACCGCCTCCTGGGAGGCGGCGCGCGTCCTCACCGAGCTGGCCCCCTCACGCCAGTAGTGCCAGGAGAGATTGTGCAGCGTGCGGGCCAGCGTGTTCGCGTAGGCATCCGGATTCTCCGTGGCCAGCCGGCGTTCGATGGCCAGCGCCTGCTCCGCGATGATCCTGCCCTCCTCAGGGTGCCCCGAACTTGCCTGGCAGGCGGCGAGATTGCGCAACGACGCGGCATGGGCGGCCGCTCGGGACGGGTCACGCTCGGCGAGCTCCCGTCGGATGGCCACCGACTCCTCGGCCGCGGCCACCGCCTCCGGCCAGCGCGCCGCGTCCTCGTAGCTCGTCGCCAGCGAGTTCAGGGCCTTGGCCAGCAGCTCCGGGATCTCCGCATCGGGCACGCTGCGAGCCAGCCTGCGGCACAGGTCCACGGCCTCTTCGGCGAGCGCGAGCGACGTCTGCCGGGCACCCGCGCTCCACTGATCCGCCGAATGCTGGATCAGCGCACCGGCGAGCACCCGCTCCTGGGCGGGGGTCCCACGGGCTGCCCGCGCGCGCTGGATCGCCACCGACTCCTCCCCCGCCGCCACGGCCGTACGCCAGTCACTCGTCCGCGCCTTGCGCTTCGCCCATTCCGCCAGGGCCCAGGCGAGGCCGTCGTGGTCGACGGTCCCGTGCACCGGCTCGCGGTACCGCTCGACCAGGCGTTGTGTGAGCCGCACGGCAAACCGGGTGAGGGCGTCGGACGCCTCCGGCAGCGCGGCCGCAGCGGCGCGCAGCACCTCCGCGGTGAAGTCCTGGTGCTCCAGCAGCGTGTCGAGCCGTTCCAGGACGAGGTCGCGCCCACGGGTCCGGCCGGCGTTGGCATGGGCCACCACGGACCGGGTCAGCACCGTCAGAGCCTGCACCTGCTGGGAGGGTGTGGCACCCGTCATCAGCGCGGGCAGCAGCCCCGGCACCTCCGCCACCATGAGCGATGCCTGGAACTCGGCGACCCGGTCGGGCTGCAGCGTCCCCCAGAAGGTGTCCCCGGCACTGGGATACAGCCGGCCGATACCCACGGCCAGCTCCCATTCCCGGCCCCGCCCGAGGGCCGGCACCCGGGCAACGACCGCCATCGCCTCGTCCTCGTCGGCGGCTCCGCACAGAGTCGCCGCGGCGACGACCCGGCGCATGAGGGGCATCGGCAGCGGCCGCTCCCCTCCGAGGGCGAGCGTGCGCGCCCAGTAGCGCTCCTCATGACGGAGCAGGGTCATCTCCACCGCTTCGCCGGGGACGACCGCGAGCGGGGATGGGCCTTCCTGGAGCAGCGCGACCAGGGCTTCCATCTGAACGTTGAGCGCGGTGGCGTAGCGCCGCCCGGACATCTCTGCGGGCACGGCAGTCCCGGCGGCCAGGGCGGTCCAGTCGTAGTCCTCGTGTCCGTCGGTCCGCTCCAGGTGCTCCGCGAGTCCGTACAGAGCCGCCGCGAAGGCCTCCCGGCGGTCGTCCGACGTCACGTCCAGCGGCCCGAGTTCGGTGGTCAGGGCAGCGGCGAGGATCTCGTGGGTGGCCACTCCCGTGTTGTACGGGTCGAGCTGCCAGCCGCCGGACGAGCGGGCGACGAGCAGCACCCTGACGGTCTGCCCGGCAGCGGCCGACGCGCGGGCCCGGTCGATCAGCCGTCGTATCCAGCGCGGCCGGGACTCGGCGTAGTCGACCACCAGCAGCAGACCGCGGGCGCAGTCGCCGAGGGCCTGCAACGCGGTGCCCGGCGCCTCGCCGGGCAGGTCCTCGTCGGAGAGCTCACTGCGGAACAGGCCGGCGATCCACCCGGGCTCCTTCTGGACGGCCCCGACCAGCCGGCGCACCAGCCGGCTCTTGCCCTGGCCGCCGGGCCCGGTGAGCACGCGGACCGCGAGACTTCCAGCGGGCCCGCCCCGGCGCGGGCGGGCGGCGGACGGGCCGAGGCACCAGTCCCGCAGGTTCTCCCATTCGCTCAGACGGCCCCGGAACGGGGTGGCCTCCACGTCGGCGCGCAGCAGCATCGCCGGGGAGCGCAGATCACGTTCGGGGGTGGTCACGTCGAGCAGCGGGACCAGTTCGGCTGGCTCGGCGTAGGGTTCGTGCCGCCCGTTCGCCGCAGCGGCGCGAAGGGCGGTGCGAAAGCCCTCGTCGCCGAGGATCTCGCTGCTGCGGGTGGCGGTGAGTCGGCTGCCGGCCGCCGCACGCCGGTCCTTGCGGACCACGCCCAGGAGCAGGTCCCCGCTGAACACGGGCGCACCGGACATGCCGGCCCAGCCTTGGTTCTCCGGGTCCGCCGCGGGCATCGGGTCGTTGCTCAGCAGCTCCCAGCGGCGCGCGGACGCACCGGTGCCGGGACTGATGCGGCCGGAGAACTGCTCCTCGCCGCGGGTCCGGCCGGTGCCGCCACCGGGCGTCCGCTGACTGCGCGGATAGCCGTACGAGAGAACCGGGTGGGCGGGAGCGCGGGTGACGAGGTCACCCCACCGCTGCGGTTCGGGGTCCGCGGCCCGGACCCCCGCAGGACCGCTCACCGCGAGCAGTGCGGCGTCCACGGTGTCGTCGTACCGGAGCCAGAGCACCCGCGCGGCCCAGGGGCCCGGCTCACCGTCGGCCGGAAAGGAGACCTCGGGGGTGCGGAGCCGGCCGTCGGAGGTGCGCAGGACGTGCGCGGCGGTGAGGACGAGGCCGGGACCGATCAGGCAGCCGGTCCCGAATGAGCCGGGGCCCTTGGCATCGCTTCCACGTACCTGCACCACACGCTCGAACTTCACCGCCACCCCCGGGTGGTCCGGGGCACCGTGCCCGGGTCACCGCACCCTCAGTCGTCGCTGTCGCCGATCTCCACGTCCTCGCCGGATCCGGACCGGGGGTGCAGGGTGAGCTGGATGCGGTGGGTGGCGCTCTCCGCCCGCTCCCGCTTGCCGTCCACACCGACCACACCGAAACGCAGGGAACCGCCGCCGGAGCCCGTACGGGTCAGTTGCATCGCGAACTCGACGGTGACCTCGCCGACCCTGAAGCGGACGTCCGAGTGGTCTGCCTCGCGCTGGGCGGCGGCCAGTTGCGCGCGCAGCAGCCGGACAGCATCCGTCAGGTCGAGCCCGTCGCGCGCGGCTGCGCCTTCGTTTTCGCCCACCGAACCCCCTGACCTCGGCCGAGTCGCCACAGAGTGCCACAGGCGAAGGGGAATGCGAAGGAGATCCAGTCCAATCAGCCTGAATTCGCTCCCAGTTGACTCGCCAGCGACTGAAGAAGTTCCACGACGGCTCCCGGCCCCGGCAGCGACAGGTCCGCGCGCTCCGCCAGTTCGGGCACTTCCGTGCCGCTGCAGACCAGCAGGCCGGGGGTGCCGTCGGGGCCCTCGGTGCGCAGCTTCTCCACAGCCGCGTACGCCGCGAGGTCGCCCAGGTCGTCGCCCGCGTAGAGCACGGACTCGGCGCCGGTCTCGCGCACGTACTCGGTGAGCGCCACACCCTTGTCCATGCCTGCCGGCCGCAACTCCAGTACCAGTCGGCCCGGTTCGACGATCAGGCCGTGGCGCGCGGCGAGCTCGCCCAGGGGGCCGCGCAGGGCCTCGAAGGCGGCCTGCGGGTCGGCGGCGCGGCGGGTGTGGACGGCGAGCGCCTGCCCCTTCTCCTCTATCCAGGTGCCGCGCCAGGAGTCGAACCTGTCGAGTACGCCGGGGAGTTCGGCCCGCACGGCGGCGACGCCGGGGTGCGGGGCGGGGGCACGGACGGTGCCGGAGACGGCGTCCCAGCGTTCGGCGCCGTAGTGGCCGAGGACGACGAGATGATCCAGTCCCGCGACTCCGGCGAAGCCGCCGTAGCGGACTGCGACACCGGCCGGGCGACCGGTGATCACGGCGATCGACGCGACCTCGGGGGCGAGTGCGGCCAGTGCCTCGACGGCGCCGGGGTGGGCACGGGCCTGTTCGGGGTCAGGGACGATGTCGGCGAGCGTTCCGTCGAAATCGAGTGCGATGACGGCGCGGTCGGGCCGGGCGAGGAGCGCGGCGAGACCCTCCTGGCCGGCGGGGGTGGTCGGGACCGGCAGGGGCGGGGTGTGCGGATTGCTGCCCATGTCTTGAGCCTATAGGCGGTGGCGACCGCGCGGGGGGCCTGCCGCGGGAGCCACCGGGTTCCCCCCGGACCCAACCGGATCGCCCGGCTGTTCCGGGGTCACCGTCGCCCCCGCCGTGCCTCCCGCACGCGCCGCAGGCGGTTCACCGTCACGGGGTCCGCCTCCAGCGCCCGCCTGTCGTCCAGCAGGGCGTTCAGCAGCTGGTAGTAGCGGGTCGGGGAGATGCCGAGCCGTTCCCTGATCGCCCGCTCCTTCGCGCCCGGCCCCGCCCACGACTGCCGCTCGACCGCCAGCACCGCACGGTCCCGGTCGGACAGAGGAGCGGACAAAGGTGCGGGCAGAGGATCGGGGCCATCGGGGCCTTCGGGGCCGTTCGGGGGGAGGGCGGTCATATCAGCCAATATATGGCGCGGGCGGCGGCGCGGCGCTACTCCGCGGCCTCCGCGGCCGTCGACTCCTGCGCGATGCGTTCGAGCACGCTCTCCGCGTTCGCGCCCGGCTCGACCGCCTCGCCGATGTTCTCCTTGATCGACTCACTGGCCCGGGCCCAGGACGTCTTGCCGAAGGGGTAGAACTCCGCGTCCGGCAGCGCGGCCAGGAACTTGTGGAGCGGCTTGAATTTGGCGTCGTCCTCCATCGCCGCGGACGCGCTGTCGGTGACCGGCAGCAGGTCGTACGTATCGGCGAACTCGATCACGTTCTTGTCGCTGAACATGAAGTCGAAGAACTTGCCCATCTCGACCCGGTGGCCGCCCTGCTTGAACCCCATGATCCAGTCGGCGACGCCCATCGACCCGGTGATGGGCCCGTCGGGGCCGGGCAGTTGCACCATGCCGACGTCCACGCCCTGCTTCTGGGCCTTCTCCATCAGGGTCGGGTGGCCGTTGAGCATGCCGACGTCGCCCTTGCTGAACGCCGCGAAGGCCTTGGCCCGGTCGAGCTTGCCGGGGGCGACGGGGCCGACGAGCCCCTTGTCGACGAGGTTCGACTGCAGCCAGTCGAAGGTCTTGACGTTCTCCGTCGAGTCGATGTCGTACGAGCCGACGTCGTCCGTGTAGCCACCGCCGCCGCTGAGCAGCCACATCATGGTCTCGGCCTGGGACTCCTCCTGGCCCAGCGGCAGCGCGAACGGGTACGTCACCCCGCGCTGCTTGAGCACCGCCGCGTCGGCGGCTATGTCGTCCCAGGTCTGCGGGGCCTTGAGGCCCGCCTGGCGGAAGAGGTCCTTGTTGTAGAAGAGCAGCCGGGTACTGGCCACGAACGGCAGCCCGTACTGGATGCGGCTGTACCGGCCGGCCTGCGCGAGCTTCGGCAGGAAGTTGGCCTGGGTGGGGATGCTGAGCATCTGGTCGGCGGAGTAGAGCTTGCCGGCCTTGGCGTAGTCCGCGTATGCGCCGATCTGCGCGATGTCGGGGGCGTCGCCGGCCTTGACCATCTCGGCGACCTTGCGGTCGACGTCCGTCCACGGATAGACGGTCACGTCGACCTTGATGCCGGGGTGGGACGCCTCGAAGCTCCGGGCCACCCCGTTCCAGTACGTGTCGGACTTGTTGGACTCGCCGGTGCCGTAGTCGGCCGCTACCAGTTTCAGCGTGACATCGTCCGAGCCGCCGCTACCGCCGCAGCCCGACAGCGTGGCCGTCATCCCCAGTGCGGCGACAGCCGCCGTCAGTCCCAAATAGCGCCGCTGCACAGCCCAGTCCGTCCTCGTAGATTGCGCCACCCGCGGATCCCACGTCGGCATGGGTCCCTCCGGATGAGCTGCGATTTTGCACCACCCCGGGCAGGAGGTCTACACCACCGGGGCACCGCTTCCGCAGCACAGCAGCATTGCACGGGCCGCGGAGCGACTGCTAAGGAGGTCTCGGCCGGGCACGTCCCGGCCCCGTCCTTATTGGTCCAGACCGCCACCTTCACCGCGTCCGTCCTGCCGGACGCCTCCGCACACATACGGTGCCACCGAGCCGCCCCAGCCACCGCCCAGCCGCAAGGAGCCGTCCAGCATGTCCCGTACCGCATCAGAAATCGCCACCCAGCCCAGCTGCTGGCGTCGCGCCGCAGAGGCGGGTGCGGCCTTCGACGGGCTGCCGCGTCCGGGCGAGCGGGTCGCCGTGACCGGGTGCGGCACCTCCTGGTTCATGGCCATCGCCTACGCGGCACTGCGGGAGGCGGCGGGGCAGGGCGAGACGGACGCGTATGCCTCCTCGGAGTTCCCGGCCGGGCGGGCGTACGACCGGGTCGTGGCGATCACCCGCTCCGGCACGACGAGCGAGGTGCTGGCACTGCTGGGCGAGCTGCGCGGCAAGGTGGCCACGGTCGCGCTGACCGCCGACCCGAAGACGCCGGTCATGGACGCCGCCGACACGGTGGCCGTACTGGACTGGGCGGACGAGGAGTCCGTCGTCCAGACCCGCTTCGCCACCACCGCGCTCGCCTTCCTGCGGGCGGGCCTGGAGGCGGCGGGCCCGCTCCCGGCCGGCGTGAAGACGGTCGCCGAGGCCGCTGTCGACGCGGAACTGGCGGTGACCGAGCCGCTGGACGAGGCGGTGGTCACGGCCGAGCAGTGGACGTTCCTGGGGCGCGGCTGGACCTACGGTCTCGCACAGGAGGCCGGGCTGAAGATGCGCGAGGCGGCGGGTGCCTGGACCGAGTCGTACCCCGCGATGGAGTACCGGCACGGTCCGATCGCGATCACCGGCCCGAACCGGGTGGCGTGGGTATTCGGCGCGCTGCCCGAAGGGCTCGCCGGCGAGGTCGCGGCGGTCGGCGGGACCCTCGTCGCCCACCGGTCCGCCGACCCGATGGCCGACCTGATCCGGGCGCAGCGGCTCGCCGTGGTCCTCGCGGAGTCGAAGGGCTACGACCCGGACCATCCGCGCAACCTGTCACGCAGCGTGATCCTGCCGGCGTAGCCGGTGCCGGGCGCGACGAGCTGCCGGAGCGTTGCGCCCCATGTCGGCGGGTTGCCGCCGGGTTGTGACCCCGATTTTGTATGGATGCGCAACAAACAGCGATAGTGGACTAGACCTTTTCGGTTCGCCGGGCGAAACTGTTTCCCGTGAAACACGTCATCGCCCTCGATGTGGGCGGCACCGGAATGAAGGCCGCACTGGTCGGGGCCGACGGCACCCTGCTGTACGAGGCACGGCGCGCGACCGGCAGAGAGCGCGGCCCCGACGCCGTCGTGGAGTCGATCCTCGTCTTCGCGGCGGATCTGCGCGCGTACGGCGAGGAGCACTTCGGCGAGAGCGCCCTCGCGGCCGGCGTCGCCGTGCCCGGCATCGTCGACGCCGAGAACGGGGTCGCCGTCTACGCGGCGAACCTGGGCTGGCGCGACGTACCCATGCGCCGACTGCTCGGCGAACGGCTCGGTGGCGTACCCGTGGCCCTCGGCCACGACGTCAGGACCGGCGGGCTCGCCGAGGGCCGGATCGGGGCGGGCCAGGGCGCGGACCGGTTCATGTTCATCCCGCTGGGCACCGGGATCGCCGGGGCCATCGGCATCGCGGGTGCCATCGAGGCGGGCGCCCACGGCTACGCGGGCGAGATCGGCCACATCGTGATCCGGCCGGACGGCCCGGACTGCCCCTGCGGCCAGCGCGGCTGCCTGGAGACGCTGGCCTCCGCGTCCGCCGTCAGCCGGGCCTGGGCCGCCGCCTCCGGCGACCCGAAGGCCGATGCCGCCGACTGCGCCAAGGCCGTCGAATCCGGCGACCCCCGGGCCGTCGAGGTATGGCGCGACGCCGTCGACGCCCTCGCCGCCGGACTCGTCACCGCGCTCACCCTGCTCGACCCCCGCACGCTCATCATCGGTGGCGGTCTCGCCGAGGCCGGGGAAACCTTGTTCACACCACTCCGTGCGGCCGTCGAGGAACGTGTCACGTTCCAGAAGCTGCCCCACATCGTTCCGGCGGCCCTCGGGGACACCGCCGGATGCCTGGGCGCAGGGCTGCTCGCCTGGGATCTTCTCTCCACGGAGGTATCCGCCTGATGGCCGGACGCGCAGACAGCACCGTTCTCGCAGGTGCCCGGGTGGTACTTCCCACCGGCACCGTCGAGAACGGCCGGGTGATCGTCGAGGGCACCCGCATCGCCGGCAGTTCGGCGGAGGGCGCCCCGGCCGTCGACCTGTCCGGCCACTGGATCGTTCCGGGCTTCGTGGACATGCACAACCACGGCGGCGGCGGCGCCTCCTTCACCTCCGGCACCGTGGACGAGGTCCTCACCGGCGTCCGCACCCACCGCGAGCACGGCACCACCACCCTGGTCGCCTCCACCGTCACCGGCGAGATGGACTTCCTCGCCGAACGGGCCGGCATCCTCTCCGAGCTCGTCGAACAGGGCGACCTGGCCGGAATCCACTTCGAGGGCCCCTTCATCTCCCCGTGCCGCAAGGGCGCCCACAGCGAGGGGCTGCTGCGCCACCCGGACCCGGCCGAGGTCCGCAAGCTGATGGACGCGGCACGCGGCACCGCGAAGATGTTCACGCTCGCCACCGAACTGCCCGGCGGCATCGACTCCGTACGGCTGCTCGCCGAGCACGGCGTCATCGCCGCGATCGGCCACACCGACGCGACGTACGAGCAGACCGTCGAGGCGATCGACGCCGGTGCCACCGTCGCCACGCACCTCTACAACGCGATGCCGGGCCTCGGCCACCGCGCGCCCGGCCCCATCGCCGCCCTCCTGGAGGACGAGCGGATCACCGTCGAGCTCATCAACGACGGTACGCATCTGCACCCGGCCGCCCTGGAGCTCGCCTACCACCACGCCGGAGCCCACCGCGTCGCGCTGATCACCGACGCGATGGACGCGGCCGGTTTCGGCGACGGCCAGTACCAGCTCGGCCCGCTCGCCGTCGAGGTCAAGGACGGCGTCGCGCGGCTCGTCGAGGGCGGCTCCATCGCGGGCTCCACCCTCACCCTGGACACCGCTTTCCACCGGGCCGTCACCATCGACCGGATCCCGGTCGGGGACGTGGTGCAGTCCATCTCCGCCAACCCGGCCCGGCTCCTCGGGGTCTACGACCGGGTCGGCTCGCTGGAGCCCGGAAAGGACGCCGACCTCGTCGTCCTGGACGCGGACTTCCGGCTCAAGGGCGTCATGCGCAAGGGTGAGTGGATCATTCAGCCGCAGGCCGGCTGATATCCCTCCGCCCGGCGGGACCCGGTGTCACCCGGTCCGCCGGGTGCCGCCCGGTCCGCCGGGTAACGAAGAGACGGCGGTTGGTCCCGACGTCTGGGCCACCCGCCGTCTCTTTGGCATGATCGCCTGGGAAACCAGCAGGGAAAGCGCGTTCTGGCAAGGGATCCGCGCTCCACAAAGATCGAGGGGGCGGCCGAAGTGATCCTCACGGTCACGTTGAACACGGCACTCGACCTGACGTACGGCGTGCCGGCACTCATACCGCACTCCAGCCACCGCGTCACCGACCTCTCCGAGCGCCCCGGCGGCAAGGGACTCAACGTCGCCCGGGTCCTCGCCGCCCTCGGCCACGACAGCGTCGTCACCGGCTTCGCCGGAGGCGCCACCGGAGCCGTGCTGCGCGGGCTGCTCGCCGCCCTCCCCTCCGGCCCCTCGACCGTCACGGACGCACTGGTGTCCGTGGCCGGCGACACCCGCCGCACCCTGGCCGTCGTCGACCGCGCCACCGGGGACACCACCCAGTTCAACGAACCCGGCCCCCACGTCACCGCCGACGAGTGGACCGCATTCCTCGCCTCGTACGGCGAACTGCTCCGCGCCGCCGACGCCGTCGCCCTGTGCGGCAGCCTGCCGCCCGGCATCCACGTCGGCGCCTACGCCGAACTGGTCCGCCTCGCCCGCACCGCCGGCGTCCCCGTCCTCCTGGACACCAGCGGCGAACCGCTGCGCCGCGGCATCGCCGCCCGCCCCGACCTGATCAAGCCGAACGCCGACGAGCTCGCCCAGCTCACCGGCGACCGCGAACCCCTGCGCGGCGCCCGCGACGCCCGCCGCCGGGGCGCGCACGGGGTGATCGCCTCGCTGGGACCCGACGGCATGCTGGCAGTCACCCCCGACGGCAACTGGCAGGCGTCCCCGCCCGCACCCGTGAAGGGCAATCCGACCGGGGCCGGCGACTCCGCGGTGGCCGGGCTCCTGTCCGGGCTCGTGGAGGGCCTGGACTGGCCGGACCGGCTGCGACGGGCGGTGGCACTGTCGACGGCGACCGTGCTCTCCCCCACGGCCGGTGACTTCGACCGCGCGGCGTACGAGGAGCTGCTGCCGCGCGTCGGTATCGAGGAACACGCACCGGCGGCCTGAGCGCCGCGTCCGCACCGGGCCCCGTGACGGGCCCGAGGAAACAACAGAGGTCAGCATGCCGCTCGTCAGCACCGGTGAACTCGTCTCGGCCGCCCAGGCCCGGGGACGCGGGATCGCCGCCTTCAACGTCATCACTCTGGAGCACGCCGAGGCGATCGCCGCCGGAGCGGAGCAGGCCGGCGCCCCCGCCATCCTCCAGATCTCCGAGAACGCCGTGAAGTTCCACGGCGGCAGGCTCGCCCCGATCGCGGCCGCGGCCGCGGCCGTCGCCCGCACCTCCGGCGTCCCGCTCGCCCTCCACCTCGACCACGTCGAGTCCGTGGATCTGCTGCACCAGGCGCACGACGAGGGCTTCGGCTCGGTGATGTTCGACGCCTCCAAGCTGAGTTACGAGGAGAACGTGCGGGCCACCGCCGAAGCGGTCGCCTGGGGCCACGAGCGCGGCATCTGGATCGAGGCCGAACTCGGCAAGGTCGGCGGCAAGGAGGGCGAGGCACCGCTCGACGCCCACGCACCCGGTGTCCGCACCGACCCGGCCGAGGCGGCCGCGTACGTCCGCGCCACCGGCGTCGACGCCCTGGCCGTGGCCGTCGGCTCCTCGCACGCCATGACCGAGCGCACCGCCGCCCTGGACCACGAGCTGATCGGCCGGCTGCGCGACGCCGTCCCCGTCCCGCTGGTGCTGCACGGCTCCAGCGGCGTCCCCGACGACGAGATCCGCCAGGCCGTCGCGGCCTCCGGCATGGTCAAGATCAACGTGGGTACGGCGCTGAACACCGCGTTCACCGGCGCCGTACGCGCCCACCTGGCCGAGAACACCACGGGCGTGGACCCGCGCAAGTACATCGCCCCGGGTCGCGCCGCGATGGCCGGGACGGTGGCCGGCTTCCTGGCCCTGATGGGCTGAGAAACGCACCGGCCCCCTCGCCGCGGGGCGAGGGGGCCGAAACGCGTGCGGGCGGGACGGATCAGCGCTTCTGGTGACCGGCCTTCAGCGACAGCTGGTCCAGGTTGGCGTCACACTGGTCGCCCTCGTTGCAGGAGATCATCAGGGTGTTCGGGCCCTTGGTGAGGTTGACGTAGGCGTACGTCGTCGTCCACCCCTTCTCCAGATCGCCCTCGGGGGCGTTGGCGAAGTTCGTCATGTTGATGGACCGCGGGGCCTCGGCGTTGACCGTGAGAGACGTCTTGGCGTCCTTGCCCGGCACGCCGTACGTCACGAACAGCGTGTACTCGCCGGCCTCCGGCGCCTCGACGGACCAGGTCGCGGACCTGCCGACCGCGTTGAGGTTGATGTACTGCCCGTTGCTGCTCTTGGCGCCCTTGACGGTGTTGTCGAGCCCCGCGTCGCCGCCGAGCTTCAGCGACGCCGCGTCCTGCTTCGGGAGCTCGACGGGGGCCTCGGAACTCTCGGACTGCTCCGGCGTCGGCGACTGCTCGACCTCGCCGGCCGGGCCGGAGGAGGACGTGGCCTCCTCCTTCTTCTTGTCCTTGTTGTCGTCCGTCATCAGGGCGACCCCGATACCGATGAGCACGACCGCGACCACCGCGAGCGCCCCGATCAACAGGCCCTTGGTGTTCGGACCGCCCCTGCCGGAGCCACCGCCACTGCCACTGCCGCGGCCGCCCTGGTGCGGCACCTGTCCGTTGGCGCCACCACCGGGGTACGTCTCCGGGGCCGCGTACTGCGCGTTCGGCTGGCCGTACTGCGCGTTCGGCTGGCCGTAGGGCGCCTGGGGCTGCCCGTACGCCTGCTGCGGCGGCACCTGCCCGTACTGGCGCTCACCGACGGTCCGCACCTGGTTGTACGAGGTCCGGGGCACGCCCGGCTGCGCGGCGGGGCCCGGGTAGCCGTAGCCGCCCTGCCCCGGCGGCTGCGCGCCGGCTGCCTGCCCGTCCTCGTAGAGGTAGCCGAACGGATCGTCGTCCTCGGGTGTGCTCGCGCCGTTGTTCCCGGCCATCCCTGGGTCACTCCTCACCATGTCGCCAGCCGTCGCCGAATTTCGCCAGCCGTCGCCGACCGGCCGAGCCTACCCCGAACGGACCACGTCAAGAATTGCCGGAGGTGCGTCAGGAACCGGGGTGGGGTAAGTGACGCACCCCCGGGACCACAGGCCGGCGAACGTCAGCCGGCTCGGCGGTGAACCTTCGAACGCGACCGCTTCTCGACGTACATCCGCTGGTCGGCGGAGCGCAGCACCTCTTCGGCCGTCATGCCGCACGCGGCCCAGCCGATGCCGAAACTCGCCCCGACCCGCACCGCCCGGCCGTCGACGCGAATGGGCGGAATGATGGCGTTACGCAGGCGTACGGCCAGGTCCGCGGCGTCTGCGGCCCCCAGCCCGTCGGCGAGAACGACGAATTCGTCACCCCCGAGCCGGGCGACGGTGTCCCCGTCGCGGACACACGTGGTGAGCCGCCGGGCGACCTCGATGAGAACCGCGTCACCCGTGTGGTGACCGAAACGGTCGTTGATCGACTTGAAGCCGTCCAGGTCGCAGAAGAGGACCGCGAGCCCCTTCGACCCGTCGTCGTTCACCGTGTCCGGTGCGACGGAATGCACATGGTGGTCGTACGGGCCGACGGCCCGCCCGGCGTCGAAACCCCCGGCGGGGAAGCCGTGCGCCCGCGCCTCGTCGACATCCCCGTACGCCGCGTCCAGCGCCTGCACGTCGGTGGACGCCACCGAGTGCGGGCGCTCGCACAGCCGGGCGCTGAGCCGGGCCCGCAACTCCGCGCTGTTGGGCAGGCCGGTCAGGGCGTCGTGCGAGGCGCGGTGCGCGAGATTCAGCTCGTGCCGCTTGCGCTCCTCTATGTCCTCGACGTGCGTGAGGAGGAAGCGCGGACCGTCCGCGGTGTCCGCGACGACGGAGTTGCGCAGCGAGACCCACAGATACGTGCCGTCCCGGCGGCCCAGCCGCAGCTCGGCACGGCCGCCCTCGGCGGAGGTACGCAGCAGGGTGCCGATGTCCTCCGGGTGGACCAGATCGGCGAAGGAGTACCGGCGCAGCACCGAGGCGGGACGGCCCAGGAGCCGGCACAGGGCGTCGTTGGTGCGCAGCAGTCTGCCGTGCTGGTCGCCGCCCATCTCCGCGATGGCCATGCCGCTGGGGGCGTACTCGAAGGCCTGGCGGAAGGACTCCTCGCTGGCCCGCAGCGCCTGCTGTTCGCGCTCCAGGCGGACCAGGGCGCGCTGCATGTTTGCTCGGAGCCTGGCGTTGCTGATCGCAATGGCCGACTGGGAGGCGTACATCTGGAGCGCCTCACGGCCCCAGGCGCCGGGCCGGCGGCCGTTGCGGGGGCGGTCGACGGATATCACACCGAGGAGGTCCTGGCCTCCGCCCGAGGCGTACATCGGGGCGTAGAGCCGGTCCTGCGGGTGCCACTCGTCCTCGAAGCGGGGCTCCGGGCCCTCGGTGTGCCACTGGGGGACATCGTCGTCGAGGAGGATCCAGCCGTCGGTATGGGGTATGAAGCGGAGTTCGTCCCATATCTCACCCATGGCCAGCCGGCGCTCCCAGGAGGCACGGGCGCCGACGCGGCCGGTGATCAGGGCCTCGGCGGCACTGTTGCCCGCGAAGGCGGCGACAACGAGATCACCGTCGGGACGGACGAGGTTGACGCAGGCAAGCTCGTACCCGAGACCGGCGACGATTCCGTCGGCAACGGTCTGCAGTGTGTCGGCCAGGCTCCGCGCCGTGTTGAGATCGGCCACGGCCTGATGCAGCTGCCGCATCGTCGCAAGACGGACGTACGGCTCCGACTCGGCCTCCATCGCTCGCACTCCCCGAGACCTCGACAGCACTCCAGATTTCATATCGGCGCACTAGACGTACTAGACGTACTTACTGCAGTGTCACGGCCACTGAATCACAGTGAGCTGTGCACCCGGTACACAGGGTCAACAAATATTGCGCTCTGTGACTCAAGTCACAACAGATGGTGAAGGGTCTCAAATGCCACCTCTCAGTGGTCAGTCCTCTTCTTGAACGCAAAACGCAGATCCCGCCACCGCGGGCCCAGGACGGACGGGCGGACGAACGGACAGGCGGACGAACGGGCAGGCGGACGAACGGGCAGGTCCTAGGACCTGGCTGGTCCCCTGGCCCGATGCGGGGGCCCACCGTACGCGGCTAGCGTTCCCGGTGTGTTGCAGACGAAGCCTCCCACCCCGCGTACCGAAGCCGTCCCCCATGCTGAGGGGGTGAGCAACGACGAGTTCCGCGGCGCCCTCACCCGGCTGGCAGCCGGAGTGGTCCTGATCACCGCACAGGAGCCCCCGCTCGACGAGCACGGCCGCGGCGAGGACGTGGGAATGACCGCGACCGCCTTCATGTCGGTGTCACTCGACCCGCCACTGGTCATGGTGAGCCTGCGCAACGACTCCCGGATGGACGACCTGCTGGCGGAACAGCCGCTGTGGGCCGTCTCCGTACTGGCGGAGAGCCAGCGGCACATCGCCGGACGGTTCGCCATGAAGGGCCGGATCAGCGACCGGCTGCTCTTCGAGGACATCCCCTATGTACGGGGGGAGGTCACCGGCGCACCCCTGGTCGGGGGCGCGCTCGCGACGCTGGAGTGCCGCACGGAGCAGCGGATCACGGCCGGCGACCACACACTGGTGATCGGCCGGGTGCTCGGGGCGCAGTTGCCGAGCGGGGACGGCAGCCCGCTGACGTACTTCCGCGGGCGTTACCGGCAGCTGGGCTGACGGGGGTACGGAGGCCCGGGCCGGGGGAGCCTTCGGCGGCTGCGGCCGCTGTCGGCCGGGGCCGCGGGGGTCTACCAGTCGCGGCCGGAACGGCCCCGCTTGGTGTCGCCGCGCTGCTTCTTCTCGCGCAGCCGGCGTTCGTTGATCCCTCGCGGGATCTTGCGCTTCACGCGCGGCTTGGGCGGCGGCGCCGTGGCCTCGGCCAGCAGGGCCGTGAGCCGCACGGCGGCCGTCTCGCGGTTGCGCCACTGCGAGCGGTGCTCCGAGGAGCGGACCGACACGACGCCGTTGACCAGCCTGTTCGCCAGCCGTTCCAGCGCGCGGTCCTTCCACACCTCGGGCAGCGACTCGGTCGCCGCGAGGTCGAAGCGAAGCTCCACCTGGGAGTCACTGGTGTTGACGTGTTGCCCGCCGGGCCCGGAGGACCGCGAGAAACGCCACATGAGCTCGGCCTCCGGCAGGGAGACCGCACCGCGGATGACATAGGGCCCGGACATGACACCCATGTTCCCCGTCCCACGGGGGGTTCGTCACCTCCTTTTGGCGCACGCCTTCATCCGTCTGCCGCACCGCGTCATCAGTTCGGTAAAGAAAGTAAAGGCGGAAGGAACCTCCCGGTGCCCTGCCTGCGTTATGGACTGTGACGGTAGCTTCGTGATGGCACGAAGCCCGCACACGACAGATGAAAGGGACTTCCCATGGCAGTAAGCCTGTCCAAGGGCGGCAACGTCTCCCTCACCAAGGAGGCCCCCGGCCTCACCGCCGTCACGGTCGGCCTCGGCTGGGACGTCCGCACCACCACCGGTACCGACTTCGACCTCGACGCCTCCGCGATCGCGGTCAACACCGCGGGGAAGGTCTTCTCCGACGGGCACTTCGTCTTCTTCAACAACAAGGCGACGCCGGACCAGACCATCGTGCACACCGGTGACAACGTCACGGGTGAGGGCGAGGGCGACGACGAGCAGATCAACGTCAACCTGGCGGGCCTGCCGGCCGACATCGACAAGATCGTCTTCCCGGTGTCGATCTACGACGCCGAGACCCGCAGCCAGAACTTCGGCCAGGTGCGGAACGCCTACATCCGCATCCTCAACCAGGCCGGCGGCGCCGAGATCGCGCGCTACGACCTGAGCGAGGACGCCGCCACCGAGACCGCCATGGTCTTCGGCGAGCTGTACCGCAACGGCGCCGAGTGGAAGTTCCGCGCCGTGGGCCAGGGTTACGCCTCGGGCCTGCGCGGCATCGCGCAGGACTTCGGCGTCAACCTCTGACGCTCCGCTTCACCTGCTTCACGGGAGCCCCCGGCCGAACGTCCTGCGGCCGGGGGCTCCCGCATGTCCGCATACCACGGAAGGCGCCCAACGACGGTTCCGCCACGCGGCGTTGTCCAATTGATGGAAGTCCGCCGGATAACGAACACGAACGCATCCCAGTCGGACAAGAACTGGTCAAAGAATTGTGAGGTAATTGTTGGTACACCGTCAAAGCCGGTCATTCGGTGGCACGCTCTCCGCTCGTAACCCCCCACGGAACGAGCAACGGAGAACGCATGACCCCCCACATGAACACCCGTCGCGCCGCAGCCCTGGCCGCCGTGGCCGCGATGGTCGTCGTCGGAGTGCAGACCGGTGCGGCGAACGCCGACCCGAGCACCTCGGGCGACGGTCCCTCCGCTTCTCCCCGCACCGCCTCGCCCGCCTTCAACAGCGCCTCCGCCCGCACGAGTGCCATCAAGTCGGCCCAGACCGAGGCCACTTCGGCCGCCGGCTCGCTGGGGCTCGGCACGCAGGAGAAGCTGATCGTCCGTGACGTGATCAAGGACGCCAACGGCACGGTCCACACCCGCTACGAGCGCACCTACGCCGGACTGCCCGTCCTCGGCGGCGACCTCGTCACCCACACCGCGAGCAGCGGCAAGCTCAAGAGCGTCACCAAGGCGACGAAGGCCCGCATTTCCGTGCCGTCCACGACGGCGAAGATCAAGACGGTGGCGAGCGCCCGCAAGGTGATCTGGGCGCGCGGCTCCACGCCCGTCCTCGCCTTCGAGACCGTGAAGACCGGCGTGCAGAAGGACGGCACCCCGAGCCGGCTGCACATCATCACGGACGCCACCACCGGCAAGCAGCTGCACAGCTACGAGGCCGTCGAGACGGCCGGCGTCGGCAACAGCCAGTACAGCGGCACGGTCGACCTCTCCACCACCGCCTCCGGTTCCGGCTTCGAACTGACCGACGGCGACCGCGGCGGCCACAAGACGTACGACCTCAACCAGGGCGAGAGCGGCACCGGCGACCTCGTCACCGACGACGACGACACCTGGGGCGACGGCACCGGCAACGACCGCCAGACCGCCGCGGTCGACGCCCACTACGGCGCCGCGATGACCTGGGACTTCTACAAGTCGGCCCTCGGCCGCGACGGCATCGCCGGTGACGGCAAGGCCGCCTACTCCCGGGTCCACTACGGCGACGCGTACGTCAACGCGTTCTGGGACGACAGCTGCTTCTGCATGACCTACGGCGACGGCGCCGACAACAAGAGCGCCCTCACCGGCCTCGACGTCGCCGGCCACGAGATGAGCCACGGCCTGACCGCCGCCACCGCCAACCTCGACTACGCCGGAGAGTCCGGCGGCCTCAACGAGGCGACCAGCGACATCTTCGGCACGTCCGTGGAGTTCTTCGCCGACAACGCCACCGACGTCGGCGACTACCTCATCGGCGAGAAGATCGACATCAACGGTGACGGCACCCCGCTGCGCTACATGGACGAGCCCAGCAAGGACGGCGGCTCGGCCGACTACTGGGACAGCAGCGTCGGTGACCAGGACGTGCACTACTCGTCCGGTGTCGCCAACCACTTCTTCTACCTGCTGGCCGAGGGCAGCGGCGCGAAGACCATCAACGGCGTCGACTACGACTCCCCGACCTCCGACGGCTCCACCGTCACCGGCATCGGCCGGGACAAGGCCGTCCAGATCTGGTACAAGGCCCTCTCCGAGTACATGACGTCGACCACCGACTACGCGGCCGCCCGCGTCGCGACCGAGAAGGCGGCGACCGACCTGTACGGGGCGGACAGCGCCGAGCTCGCCTCGGTCAGCGCCGCCTGGACCGGCGTCAACGTGAAGTAGGCGGGCCCGCCACCACCGTGTTGCCCCAGGAGCCGGTCAGCCGTCCGCGGCGGGCCGGCTCCTGCCGTACAGCCAGTCCTTCCACAGCTCCGACAGATCCTCCCCGGTCGCCTTCTCCACGTAGGAGGTGAAGTCCTTCGTCGAGGCGTTGCCGTGCCGGTGGGCCTTCGTCCAGCCGGTGAGCAACGCGAAGAACTTTTCGTCGTCGTCGACCACCTCGCGGATCTTGTGGATCACCATGGCTCCGCGCCCGTACACAGGCTGCGCGGAGATGTCCGCGGCGGTCGGCGGATCGGCGGGCGGGAACGCCCAGTTGTCCTTGTCCTCGTAGGCCTCGTCGAAGGAGTCCTGGGCCGGGGTGTCCTCCTTCTCCTCCTCCCACAGCCACTCCGCGTACGTCGCCAGGCCCTCGTTGAGCCACATGTCACGCCAGGTCTCGGGCGTGACCGAGTCGCCGAACCACTGGTGCGCCATCTCGTGGACGAGCAGCCCGACACTCGGCGGGCCGGGGAAGAACGGCCGGTTCTGCGTCTCCAGCGCGTAGCCGGCGTCCCCCTCGCGCTCGACGATCGCGCCCGTCGCCGAGAACGGGTACGGGCCGAAGTGCTCCGCCTCCCACGCCACCACCTCGGGGACCCGGGCCAGCGTCCGCGCGCTCGCCTTCGCCGACTCCGGGTCCACGGCGGTGAACACCGTGATGCCGCCCGCCATCGTGGACGTCTTCGTGGTGAACCGGCCGACGGCCAGGGTCGCGAGGTAGCTCGCCATCGGTTCGGCGGTGTGCCAGCGGTACGTGGTGCGGTCTCCCGCCGTCGTCGCGGGACCTGCCGGCACCCCGTTGGAGACCGCCGTCAGCCCCTTGGGGACGGTGACCTTCAGGTCGTACGAGGCCTTGTCGCTCGGGTGGTGATTGCCCGGGAACCACGCCATCGAGCCCGTCGGCTCACCGAGGGCGAGCGCGCCGTCGTCGGTCGGCAGCCAGCCCTCCTCGGAGTCGTCCGCGTCAGTGATGGTCCGCGGGGAGCCGGAGTAGTGAACGACGGTACGGAACGTCTCACCCTTGTGGAGCCGGTCCTCGACCTTCGCGTCCGTACGCAGCGTCAGCTCGTCGCCCGCCCGGTTGACGGCGGCCGGACGCCCCTCCACCGTCGCCGAGTCCACGGTCAGACCGGCGAGGTCGAGGTTGAACGAGCTCAGGTCCTGAGTGGCCCGCGCGGTGATCTCGACGGTCCCGCGCAGCGTCTGCCCGTCCGGGTCGACGTCGAGCGTGAGGTCGTAGTGCGTGACGTCGTAGCCGCCGTTGCCGAGCTTCGGGAAGTACGGGTCGCGCACACCGGAGGCACCCGGCCTGCCCTCCACCCCGCCGGTCCCGGCAGTGCAGGCGGGGGCGAGGACGGCGAGGGCGAGCAGCAGTGCGGCGGCCCCTGCCCTGCGGGGTGTGTGTGCCGGAGGTCGCTGATCCACACCGGTGATCCTAAGTGCGGAGTGCCGGGGTACGGGGGCAGACCCGACCGCCCCGTACCTCCCGCCCTTCAGAGCACCGCGATGCCCAGCGGCCGCTCCCCCGCCGCCAGCCGGACCGGGGCCGTCTTCCCGGCCAGGTCCACGACGGTGATGCCGTTCCAGTAGCCGTCCCGGGTGAAGCCGCCGGTGACGTACGCCGTGCGGCCGTCCCGCGACACCGCCACGTCCTCGTGCGGACCGTCCAGCCCGATGACGCGCTCGGTGCCGTCCGGCCTGCGCACGGTCAGCGACGCGTCCTCGTCGTCCGATGCGACCGGGCCGGTGCCGACGACGAGCAGCGTGCCGTCGGGGGCCAGGGTGGCTCCGTGCTGGTGGGTGCCGGCCGTCATCGGCTCGACGACGACCCTGCCGGTGCGCGGATCGAGCACGGCCAGCCGCTCGCCCTCGAACGGCAGCAGCAGCTTCCCGTCCCCGGGGCGGACGACCGCGTAGTGCGGCTTCAGCCAGGAGCCGAGGCCGCCCTCGGTGCCGTACGGGGCCACCTCCATGCGCCGGGTGCGCAGCGTGTCCGTACGGACGGACGTCACGTCGAAGGAGTCGTGGCCGGTGGCGTACACCTCCGCGCCGTCGCGCGAGACGTCCACGTCGAAGGGGCGGCGGCCGACCGGGACGGTGCCGGTGACCTCACGGGAATCCGTGTCGATCACCTCCAGCACCCCGTCGGCTTCGGGCAGGTTGACGCCGACGTAGACGTGCCGGCCGTCGGGGGCGAGGGCGATGCCCATGCCCCCGCCGCGGTACTCGCCCGTGGCGACGGGGCCGGTCTCCGTCTCGTACGGGATGCGGGCCTGCCGGGTGCGGGACTTCGTGTCGACGACGGCGACGCCCTCGGCGGTGGCCACCCAGGCCCGGCCGTCCGCCCCGACCACCAGACCGTAGGGCGCGGTGCCGACCTCGACCCGGTCGAAGGCGCCGCGCTCCGGATCGACGAACGTCACGGTGTCACCGCCGAAGTCGGCGACGAGCAGCGTGCCGTCGGGGGTGGTCCCGGCGGGGGCCTGCGCGGACGGGGTGCCCGCCGGGCTCTTCGTCGCCGCGCTCCCGTCCGGCGTGCCCGTGGCCTCCCCGGCGCAGCCGGCGAGCACCGCCGCGGCGGCCAGCGCCGCGAGCACCGACGCCGCGCGGCGGGCTGTCACCGGGTGTCCGGGGTGCCCGGGGCGTCCCGCGGGTCCGAGGGATCCGGGGCGTCCGAGGCGTCCCGCGCGCTCCGCAGCAGCGCCGCGATCTCCGCGAAGCCGCGGCGCTCCGCGTGCGCGAGAGCCGTCACACCGTCGCCGTCCGGGAGCCCCGGCGTCGCCCCGGCGGCCAGCAGCAGTTCGACGATCTCCTGGTGCGCCCGGCCGCCGTCACCGAGGATCACCGCTTCCAGCAGGGCCGTCCAGCCCAGCCGGTTGACGTGGTCGACGTCGATGTCGGTGAGCCGGAGCAGCTCCCGTACGTAGGCGACGTGTCCCCGCTCGCTCGCCGGGATCAGCGCGATGCCGCCGAACCTGTTGCGGAGCTTCAGGTCCGGGCCGGCGGGCAGCAGGACGTGAAGCATCTCGACGCTGCCCGTGACACCCGTGGCCAGCCAGGGGCTCTCCTCGCGGCTGTCCTGCGCGTCGGGGTCCGCGCCCGCCTCGACGAGCAGCCGCGCGGCCTCCGCATGGCCGCCGTGGACGGCCAGGAGCAGCGGGGTGCGCAGCTTCTCGTCGCGGGCGTCCACCCGGGCGCCGCCCGCGACCGCGGACCGCACGGAATCGGTTTCGCCGGTGCGTGCGGCGTCGAGCAGCTGCTGATCGAGGGCGTTCATGTCCGTCTCCCGTGGGTCGGTGCGACTGCTCGGCTACTTCGCGAGGGCGGCGACGCCGGCCCGGGCGAACTTCTCGTCGAGGTCGCCGCTGGGTGCGCCGGCCACGCCGATGCCCGCGACCGGAGCACCCTTGACCTGCACCGGGGCACCCCCCGCGAGGAACAGGGTGCCAGGGATGTCCTTGAGGTTCGGGGCCTGGGCGAGCCGCCCGGCCAGCTCGGAGGTGGGGGCGTTCCACGACACGGCGGTGTACGCCTTCTTCTCGGCCGACTCGTACGCCTGCGGGCCGGAGCCGTCGCCGCGCAGCGTCAGGATGGTGTTGCCGTTGCGGTCGACGACGGAGACTGCGACGCGCTGGTTCTCCTTCTCCGCTGCGTCGAGTGCGGCCTGCGCGGCCTTCGACGCGGCGTCCACGGTCAGGTGCGTGGACTGCTGGAGGTTCCGGTTCGCGGTGTCGGCCTTGACGGTGGTGGCGGGCGCGGCGGCCGGGGTGGAGGCGTTCGCGGACATGGCGCCGAAGGTGCCGGCCCCGAGGGCGGCGGCGGCGACGGCACCGGTCAGGACACGGGTGCGCAGCGACATCTTCTTCATGGTGAGCTCCTCAGCGGTGGCAGTGCGTGGTTCCTGCGTTCTGTGTTCCATCCTTGGGCCGGTTCCGGGCCCGCACGGTCGTCGTACCGGCTCGACGCCGCGCGCGGGACGGCTGAGGGCCCCATCGGCCGATCGGTTGATGCGAAGGTGACCGTTCGGGGTGACGATGGAATGTCCGCGCAGGTCAGCAGCGGGCCACGGTCGGGAGCAGGGGGGTGGCAGGTGGAGCAGCGAAGCCGGTCCGTACGGGGCGCCGGCCCGGCCGACGCCCCCGGCACCCGCGCTCTGGCCCTGCTCATGCACGCCGCGTTCTTCCTGCTGCTGGGCGCCTCGCTGACCCGGTTCCTGCTGCGGCACCCGGGCGAGGCGCGCACCCCTTGGATCATCGGCCTGTCCGTCGCCCTGGCCGTTCTGTACGTGCTCGGCCCGGTCCTCGGCTCCCGGCCGACGCCGCGGAGCCTCGTCTGGCTCGGGGCGCTGGTCGCCGTGTGGATGGTGCTGGTCGTCCTCGCGCCGAGCTTCGCCTGGTGTGCGGTACCGCTCTTCTACACCGGGCTGCGCATCCTGCCGCCGCGTGCCGCGCTCGCGCTCGTCGCCCTGCTGACGCTGTTCGTCGTCGCCGCACAACTGCGGCTGGCCGACGGCTTCGACCCGAACCTGGTCCTCGCCCCGCCTGCCGTGGCCGCCGTCGCGACCGCCGTCTTCGTCCATATGCAGCGCCAGGCGGAACGCCAGGCCGAACTCATCGACGACCTGCTCCGCACCCGCCGCGAGCTGGCCGCCACCGAACGGCGCGAAGGCACCCTCGCCGAACGCCAACGGCTCTCGATGGAGATCCACGACACCCTGGCCCAGGGCCTGTCCAGCCAGCAGATGCTGCTCCAGGCCGCCGACCGCACCTGGGACGCCGACCCGGCGACGGCCCGCCGCCATGTCCGTACCGCCACCGGTATCGCCGAGCGCAACCTCGCCGAGGCCCGCCGCTTCGTCCACGACCTGGCCCCCGCCGACCTCGCCGAGGGCGGCGGCCTGGAGGCGGCGCTGAACGCCCTCGCCGCCCGCGAGACCGCACAGGCCGAGGGCAGGCTCACCGTCCGCTGCCACGTCGAGGGCACACCGCACTCCGCCCTGCCCGACCGCGTGCAGTCCGCACTGCTGCGGATCGCCCAGGGCGCCCTGGCCAACGTGACCGAGCACGCGGGCGCCACCGAGGCCGCCCTGACCCTCACCCACCTCGACGACCGGACCGTCCTCGACATCGCCGACAACGGCCACGGCTTCACCCCCGCCACCGGCACCGGACCGCCGGGCGGGGTGCGCGGCCACGGACTGCCCGCGATGCGCGCCCGGCTCCGGCAGCTCGGCGGCACCCTGACCATCGAATCCGCACCCGGCGAGGGCACCGTGGTGACCGCCGCCGTGCCCCTCACCGACGCACCCGCCCGCCCCGCCGGCCCCCTCACCCCACAGGACCCCGCATGACCGCCGCGCACCCGACCATCCGGATCCTGCTCTGCGACGACCACGCGGTCGTACGCGCCGGGCTCCTCGCCCTCCTCGGCAGCGAACCCGACATCCAGGTCGTCGGCGAGGCCGGCAGCGGCGAGGAAGCCGTCGCCCTGGCCGCCAGGCTGACCCCCGACGTCGTCCTGATGGACCTCCAGCTGGGCAAGGGCATCGACGGCGTCGAGGCGACCCGCCGCATCGTGGCCGCCACCGACGACGCCCACGTCCTCGTCCTCACCACGTACGACACCGACGCCGACATCACGCGTGCCATCGAGGCGGGCGCCACCGGCTACCTGCTGAAGGCCGAACGCCCCGAGGAGCTCTTCGCCGCGATCCGCTCCGCCGCCGAGGGCCGCACCACCCTGTCCCCGCCCGTCGCCAGCCGCGTCATGGCCCGCATGCGCGCACCGCAGCCCACCCTCACCGACCGCGAACGCGACATCCTGGGCCAGCTCTCCCAGGGCCTCGGCAACCGCGACATCGCTCGTGCCCTCTTCATCAGCGAGGCCACCGTCAAGACCCACCTGGGCCGCATCTACGACAAGCTCGGCGTCGACACCCGCGCCGGCGCCGTCTCCGTGGCCAAGGAGCAACGACTCCTGCCCTGAGAACCCTGTGGCCAAGGAGCAACGACTCCCGCCCTGAGAAACCTGCGTACCTCGGCCCCCACATCCTCCGGGGCGGGACCGGCACGCCGGGCATGACACCATCGAACCGTGCTCGACATCGGCTACTCCCTCTCCCGACGCTTCCCCGATCCCCCGCAGACCGACTACCGCCGAGCGGACGTCCACGCCCTGCGCCACGATCTGTTCTCCGGGGACGTCTACCTCGCGGACACCAAGGAGGACCGCGAAGTATCCACAGCCTGGGGATGGGTGCCGGTACTCGACTTCGCCTGGGCCCTGTGCGACATCGTCGAACAGGTCGACCAGGACCCCCGCGGCAACCGCTCGCACCGCCGCCAGTTCGCCGAACTCGACTTCACCGAGTCCTCCGACCGCATGCTCTTCGAGCGCCGCTTCGGCTGGGTCGACGTCGAGGCCGACTGGATGCCCGCCGAGGAAGCACCGCTCACCTTCAGCCACTCCCTGCTGCGCCGCGAGGCCCGCGACTTCCTGCACGACCTGATCGCCGACCTCGCCGACATGCACGAGGGGCTCGCCGACAACCCCACGATCTGGGACCTCCAGGCCCGCTTCCCCCGCCTCTGACCGGAGCCCGCCCCCCGGGGCGCTCGGGGCGGCCGCGTCACGCCTCCACCCGCACCCCGATCTGCGCCGCGAACGCCGGAGCCAGCTCCATCAGCTGCACCGGGCTGATCACCGCACCGGCCAGCCGCTCCACGCCCCGCGCGATGTCCAGCTCCGCGACCGTCCGCAGATCCACCGACTCCATCCGCGCCGCGCTGAAATCGGCCCGCTTGAGCACACAGTCCCGGAACTCCACCCGGGTCAGCTGCGCATCCCCGAAATCCGGCTCCGACAGCACGCACCCCTCGAACACCACGTCCTTCAGCCGGGCCTTCCGCAGATTCAGGTAGTCGATCTTCCCGCCCCTGATCAGCACCCGCTCCAGCACCGCACCGTGCATCTGCACCCCGCCCAGGCGCGCGTCCACGATCTCCACGTCCCGCAACGACACCCCCGCGAGATCGGTGCCCACGCCCCGTACCCCCGTCAGCACCGAGTCGATGAACCTGGCCCTGACCAGCTCCGTACGGTCCAGGGCGCAGCCGTCGAGAGCGCAGTCCATGAAACGCGCACCAGGACCGGACTCGTCCGCCAGGTCCACGGAGTCGAACCGCACGCTGTCGTAGTCCCCGTCCGGCTCCAGCCCGCCGCCCTCGTACGCCACCAACGGCGGCAACCGCACCTCCGGCCGCCGCGCCTCGGCGACCCCGCCCTTGCCGCCCCTGCCCGTACCGCCACCACTACCGCCGCTGCGCACCATGCCCCCATCGTGACGCACACCACTGACAACGCCCGCCGCCGATGTCACACCCCGGCCCCGCCGCCCGTCCCATGACCAGACACACCTTCAGCGAAGACGAAGGAGACCGGGACCATGCAGCGCATCCACGTCGTCGGCGGCGGCCTCGCCGGATTCACCGCAGCCATCACCGCAGCCGAGTCCGGCGCCCTGGTGACCATCCACGAGGCCCACCACACCCTCGGCGGCCGGGCCAGGACCGCCGAGGGCCCCTACCGCACCAACGACGGCCCGCACGCCCTCTACCGCCACGGCCCCCACTGGACGTGGCTCGACCGGCGCAACCTCCTCGGCCCCACCGTCACCGTGCCACCCCTCGAAGCCACCCGGCTCCGCTTCCGCCACCACGGCACCCTGCGCCGCACCCCGCCCCTCGCCGTCCTGCGCCTCAGCCGCCGCAACGCCACCCATGCCCCCGTCGACACCGACTTCCACACCTGGGCCGCCGCACAGATCGGCGAGGAAGGCGCCCGCGCCGCCGCGCACTACGCCGCCGTCGCGCTCTACCACCACGACCCCGGCAGCCTCTCCGCCGCCTTCGTCCAGGAACGCCTCCGCCGCGCAGGCGCCCTGCCGCCCGAGGCCCGCTACCCCGTCGGCGGCTGGGACCGGATCATCGACCGGATGGCATCCCGCGCCTGGAACCTCAGCGTCCGCATCGAGACCGCGTCCCGTATCGACACCGCCGCCCTCGACACCCTCGCCCGCACCGGCCCCGTCGTCGTCGCCACCTCCCTCGACGCCGCCCGCGCCCTCCTCGGCGACCCCGCACTGACCTGGGCCTCCGGCCGCACGGCCCTCGTCGACCTCGCCCTGCGCACCCGCCGCGGCGACGCGTTCGCCGTCTCCGACCTCGACGCCCCCGGCTGGATCGAACGCTTCACCGCCCAGGACCGCACCCTCGCCCCCGCCGGCGAGCAACTCGTCCAGGGCCAGTTCCCCGTCGCCCCCGACGAGACCCGGGCCACCGGCACCGCCCGCGCGGAGGACCTCCTCGACCTGGGCTTCCCCGGCTGGCGCGACCGGACCGTATGGCGCCGCGACGCCCTCGCCTCGGGCCGCACCGGCGCCGTCGACCACCCCGGCACCACCTGGCGCGACCGCCCCGCCATCGACCGCGGCAACGGCATCTACCTCGCCGGAGACCAGGTCGCCGCCCCCGGCCTCCTCAGCGAGGTGTCCTTCACCAGCGGCATCGAAGCAGCCCTGCTCGCCCTCGGCTCCACCGCACACCCCACCCCGTCCGCCACACCCCTTGACCTCAAGGGCGCTTGAGGAAGGAGGGTGGCGGGGTCACCGAGACCCACGCCCGGGGAGCCCGCCATGCACGCCGTCCGCCTCCACACCTTCGGCCCCGCAGAGAACCTCACCTACGAGAGGACCGACGACCCCGTCCCCGGCCCCGGCCAAGTCCGCATCGCCGTACGCGCCGCCGGCGTCCACCTCCTCGACACCGCCCTGCGCGAAGGCATGACCGGACCGTTTCCCGCCCCCGTGGCCCTGCCGACCGTCCCCGGCCGCGAAGTCGCCGGCACCGTCGAATCACTCGGCGAAGGCACCGACCCCACCTGGCTCGGCCGGCACGTCGTCGCCCACATCGGCACCGCCCCCGGCGGCTACGCCGAACTCACCGTCACCGACGCCGACAAGCTCCACCCCGTACCCGAAGGACTCGGCCACGCCGAAGCCGTCGCCATGATCGGCACCGGCCGCACCACCCTCGGCATCCTCGGCTTCACCCCGCTCGGCCCGGACTCCGTCGTCCTCGTCACCGCGGCCGCCGGCGGCATCGGCACCCTGCTCGTGCAGCACGCCAAGAACGCCGGAGCCACCGTCATCGGCCTCGCCGGCGGCCCCGCCAAGGTCGCCCTCGTCCACGCCAACGGGGCGGACCTCGCCGTCGACTACACCCTCCCCGACTGGCCGCGCCGCGTCCGCCTGCACCTCGACGCCCTCGGCCGGCGCGCCACCGTCGTGTACGACTCCGTCGGCTCCACCACTGCCCGCGCCGCCGTCGGCCTCCTCGGCAGGGGCGGACACCACGTCGTCTACGGCTGGTCCGGCGGCGGACTCCGCGACGGCGGCCCGCTCACCTTCACCGCCGACGAACTCGCCGCACGCGCCATCACGTCCGAGAGCGTCCTCGGACCGGCCATGATCCAACGGGGCGGCGGCCTGCGCGCCCTCGAGACCCGCGCGCTCGCCGAAGCCGCAGCCGGACGGCTGCGCCCCGCCGTCCAGCGCTACCCACTCGCCGAAGCAGCCGCCGCCCACCGCGCCCTCGAAACCCGCGGCACCACCGGCAAAGTCGTCCTCATCCCCTGACCGCAGAACGTCAGCGGCCGAGCTCCGCCAACGCCCCGTCCGTCAGCCGGTACACCGTCCACTCGTCCTGCGGCCGAGCACCCAGCGACTCGTAGAAAGCGATGGACGGGGCATTCCAGTCCAGCACCGACCACTCCAGACGCTCATAACCACGCTCCACACAGATCCGCGCCAACTCCGTCAGCAACGCCTTCCCGTACCCGCCGCCGCGCCGGTCGGGACGCACATACAGATCCTCCAGATAGATCCCGTGCACCCCGCGCCACGTCGAGAAGTTCAGGAACCACAGAGCGAAACCGACCACCTCACCGTCCTCGTCCGACACGGCGATGTGCGCATACGCGGCAGGCCGCTCACCGAACAGCGCCTCACGCAACTGCTCCTCGGTGGCCCTCGCCTCGTCCAGCGCCTTCTCGTAATCGGCCAGTTCACGGACCATCGCGTGGATGGCGGGCACGTCGGCAGCGGTAGCGGTACGAATCATGAGGGCAGCGTAGACAGCACTGGCCCGCCTCCTACCCCCGGCCCAGCAACCGCCGCGCCACCTCCGCGTGCTCCGGCACCAGCCGCCGCCCGCCCTCCTCCGTGTCCCAGCACGCGTTCTGCAGCACCCGCCCCAGCGTCCACGCCCGCGCCCGCCCGCGGTCCAGTCCCAGCACCCCCGTCAGCAGATCGAAGCGCCACACCACATCCGCCGCATCGAACCGGTCGGCCAGCGCGGGCAACAACTCGAACCCCGGATCACCGGCCAACGGCTTCGGATCGATCGCCACCCAGCGCGCGCCCCGCCCCGCCAGCACATTGCCGAAATGCAGATCCCAGTGCAGCAACCGGTCCCCCGGCTCCCCCGCCACCTCCCGCACCGCCGCCGCACAGTCCAGCACCAGCCGCCGCTCCCCCTCGTCCGCCAACGCCCCCGCCACCCCGGGCGCCGCTCCCGCCATCCGCGCCGCCACGTCCCCCAGCCCCCGCAGACCGCATCCCTGCGGAACCGGCACCGCCGTCAGCCCCGCCAGCAACTCCGCAACGACCCGCACCGCCTCCCGCGCGTCCGCCACCCCCGACAACGCACGCTCCCCGTCCAACCGCTCCAGCAGCATCGTCCCCGTCGCCGCATCGTGCTCCAGCAGCTCCACCGCGCCCGCCGACGCCTCACCCCACACCCGCAGCGCGACCGGCTCCCCCACCGTCTCCTCGTCCACCGGCTGCAACTTCAACGCCGCCCGGCGCCCGTCCGCCACCCGCACCACCGGAAGAACCAGCGCACACACCCCGTGCAACGACCCGCCGTCCGGCCGCAGCCCCCACCGCTCCAGGAAATCCGCCGCCATCCCCGGCAACGCGGCGACAAACGCCCGCCCCGCCTCACCGTTGTACGTGGACTGTGTGGCGATCAGCGCATCCGGAATGTCAATCACGCCGCCGATCCTAGGAGCGTGCGTCAATCGGCTATGACCCCGAGCCACCCCGCCCCGCCCACACGGCCCCGCCCCGCACCCGCCGCGTGGATCCGCAGCGCAGGCTCATGGATCCGCAGCGCCCCCGGCACCTACGTCTGGCTGACCGCCCTCTTCGTCACCACGGTCATCGTCCACCAGATGTCTCCCGCCTTCGAGGAGGACTTCCTCCGCCAGCGGTCCACCAACATCCACGAACTCTCCCAGAACCCCGTCCGCGTCCTCATCAGCAGCGCCTTCTGGATCGACGGCGGAAAATGGCTCCCCTACGCCGTCCTCTACACCGTCTTCCACGCACCCGCCGAACGCCGCCTCGGCACCATGCGCTGGCTCGCCGTCGCCGCCACCGCCCACGTCCTCGCCACCCTCGTCAGCGAAGGCGTCCTGGCCTGGGCCATCCAGCACGGCCACGCACCCGCGACCGCCGCCAACACCCTCGACGTCGGCGTCAGTTACGCCCTCGCCGGTGTCGTCGCCGTCCTCACCTACTACGTCGTCCGCCCCTGGCGGTACGTCTACCTCTTCGCCGTCCTCGTCATCTACGGCGTCCCCCTGGTCACCGGCGCCACGTTCACCGATGTCGGCCACTTCACCGCCGCACTCATCGGCCTCGCCTGCTACCCGCTGACACGCACCCACGACGAGACGAAACCCACCCCCGCCCAGTAACGTCCCGCCACAACAGCCACGCAGCCACCCGGACAAGCAGGGGCAACATGAACACCGTCAACGGCGGCATATCCTTCTGGTACGCGAACCAGGGCACCCCGATCCCCCGCGAACCCCTGCCCGGCGACAGCACCGCCGACGTCTGCATCGTCGGCGGCGGATACACGGGGCTCTGGACGGCTTACTACCTCAAGAAGGCCGTCCCCTTCCTCAACATCACCGTCCTGGAAGCCAAGTTCTGCGGATACGGCGCCTCCGGACGCAACGGCGGCTGGCTCTACAACGGCATCGCCGGCCGCGACCGCTACGCGAAGCTCCACGGCCACGACGCCGCCGTCCGTCTCCAGCGGGCGATGAACGACACCGTCGACGAGGTCATCCGCGTCGCCGCCGAGGAGAAGATCGACGCGGACATCCACCAGGGCGGCGTCCTCGAAGTGGCCTACACCCCGGCCCAGCTCGCCCGCCTCAAGGACTTCCACACCGTCGAGATCGCGTTCGGCGAGAGGGACCGCACCCTGCACGGCGCCCGCGAGACCGCCGAACGCATCCGCGTCAACGGCGCCGTCGGCTCCACCTGGACCCCGCACGGCGCCCGCCTGCACCCCGCCAAACTCGTCACCGGCCTCGCCGACACCGTGGAAGCACTCGGCGTCACGATCCACGAATCGACCCCCGTCACCGAGATCAGACCCAAGCACGCCGTCACCCCCTACGGCACCGTCCGCGCCCCGTACGTCCTGCGCTGCACCGAGGGCTTCACCGCCGGCCTCAAGGGCCAGAAGCGCACCTGGCTCCCGATGAACTCCTCGATGATCGTCACCGAGCCCCTCCCCGCCTCCGTCTGGGACACCATCGGCTGGGACGGCCGCGAAACCCTCGGCGACATGGCCCACGCATACATGTACGCCCAGCGCACCGCCGACGACCGCATCGCACTCGGCGGCCGCGGCGTCCCGTACCGCTACGGCTCCGCCACCGACAATGACGGCCGCACCCAGCCCGCCACCATCGAGGCCCTGCGCGAACTCCTGATCCGCCTCTTCCCCACCACCGCAGGCACCCGTATCGCCCACGCCTGGTCCGGCGTCCTCGGCGTCCCCCGCGACTGGTGCGCCACCGTCACCCTCGACCGCTCCACCGGCCTCGGCTGGGCCGGCGGCTACGTCGGCTCCGGCGTCGCCACGACCAACCTCGCAGCCCGCACCCTGCGCGACCTCATCCAGCAGGACTCCGGCCAGTCCGGCCCCACCGAACTCACCGCCCTCCCCTGGGTCAACCACCGCGTCCGCCGCTGGGAACCGGAACCCCTGCGCTGGCTCGGCGTCCACACCCTGTACGCCGCCTACCGCACGGCCGACCGCCGCGAACTCACCTCACCGCGCCCCGGCACGGACCCGATCGCGAAGATCGCGGACCGTCTCTCGGGGCGGGGGTGAGCGGCACCGGGCACGAGAAGGGGCGCCCCGGACGTACCCGTCCCGCGCCCCGGCCGTCACAGCCTCGGCGCCCACGTCCGTGACCACTCGCGGGCCTCCCGTCCGCCGCCCATGCTGGGTAGCAGGAGCCCTTCTCCGCTCTTCCCAAGGGCCTTGAGGGCCGGACTCGGGAGTACCCGAGAGGAAAAACCATGCGCATGCGACGAATGCTGGGCCTCGCCCTTGCCACAGCAACCCTCGCGGGCACGAGCGCCATAGGCGCCGCCACCGCGCAGGCAGCACCACCGGATCCGAACGTGGCCGTCCTCACCGTGCAGGAGTGCCTGGACCGCGGAGGAATCGTCACCAGCGACGCACTCGGCAAGCTGTGCACCTACGCCGACGGGCACGTGTACGCGATCGACACTCCGCTCCTGATCCCGGGGGACCTCAACCTCCCGTAACCGCGCAGCCACGCGCCGAGCGCGCCCGCTGCGGCGCGTCCCGGGTAGCTGCCGCACCACCCGACGAAACGAAGAATCCCGGCTCAGGGACTGCCTGAGCCGGGATTCCCGGTGGAGCCCCCTATCGGATTCGAACCGATGACCTACGCATTACAAGTGCGTTGCTCTGGCCAGCTGAGCTAAGGAGGCGTGCCGGAGCAGTGTAACCAACACCGGGCCCCACACCGTGCAGAAATCTCACACCCCTCGAACTACTGACAGATCCCAAACCGCCAGGTAGCGTCGCTGAAAGTTCACCCAGGTGGACCAGACCACTCCCTTTACAACGGATCGTCCGGCACGTTCCTGCCGGTTGAGGAGAAGATTCAGCATGGCCAGTGTCACGTTCGACAAGGCGTCCCGCGTCTACCCCGGCTCCACGAAGCCGGCCGTCGACCAGCTCGAGATCGACATCGCGGACGGTGAGTTCCTCGTCCTCGTCGGTCCCTCCGGTTGTGGCAAGTCGACCTCCCTGCGCATGCTCGCGGGTCTCGAGGACGTCAACGGCGGCGCCATCCGCATCGGTGACCGCGACGTCACGCACCTGCCGCCGAAGGACCGGGACATCGCGATGGTGTTCCAGAACTACGCGCTCTACCCGCACATGTCCGTCGCGGACAACATGGGCTTCGCGCTGAAGATCGCCGGTATCAACAAGACCGAGATCCGCGCGAAGGTCGAAGAGGCCGCCAAGATGCTGGACCTCACCGACTACCTGGACCGCAAGCCGAAGGCGCTCTCCGGTGGTCAGCGTCAGCGTGTGGCGATGGGCCGCGCGATCGTGCGTGAGCCGCAGGTCTTCCTCATGGACGAGCCGCTGTCGAACCTCGACGCCAAGCTCCGTGTCTCCACCCGTACGCAGATCGCCTCGCTCCAGCGCCGCCTGGGCATCACGACCGTGTACGTCACGCACGACCAGGTCGAGGCCCTGACCATGGGTGACCGTGTCGCGGTCCTCAAGGACGGTCTCCTCCAGCAGGTCGACTCGCCGCGCAACATGTACGACCGCCCGGCGAACCTCTTCGTGGCCGGCTTCATCGGCTCCCCGGCCATGAACCTGATCGAGGTCCCGATCACCGACGGTGGTGTGAAGTTCGGCAACAGCGTCGTCCCGGTCTCCCGCGAGGCGCTCACCGCCGCCGCGGACCGCGGTGACACGACCGTCACGGTCGGCATCCGTCCCGAGCACTTCGACATCGTCGAGCACGGCGGCGCCGCCGCGAAGTCCCTCACCAAGGACTCCGCCGACGCCCCGGCCGGCCTGGCCGTCTCGGTCAACGTCGTCGAGGAGCTCGGCGCCGACGGCTTCGTCTACGGCGCTGCCGAGGTCGGCGGCGAGCACAAGGACCTGGTCGTCCGCGTCGGCGGCCGTGCCGTCCCGGAGAAGGGCACCAAGCTTCACGTCGTGCCGCGTCCGGACGAGCTGCACGTCTTCGCGACGTCGACCGGTGAGCGTCTCACCGGCTGATCCCGCACACGCTGTACGACGGCCCCGCACGTTCTCCGTGCGGGGCCGTCGCGCGTTCGGGGGCGCCGCCCCTTCCGGGAGCGCGGCGAGGGAACGCCGTCCGGAAACGCCGTCCGGGAACGCGGTGCGAGGTTTGGCCGGGCGGTGGAAAATTCCCCGGCACAACGGTCATTTCACTCCGGGCCGTCAACACGGGATTCGAAAAGCACACTCGAACCATCCCTCGCGAGAGTGACGTAATGTCGCCAAATCATCACTGCCCGCTACGCTCGCTGCGTGACCCACACCGCGCGCCGTATCGGCCGAACTCTCGCTTTCGTACTGCCTGTCGTCATGGTCCTGTCCGGGACCCTCGCGGTCACCGCCGTGCCGTGGGCAGCTCACAACTCCGACTCGACGATGCTCACCGCGTCGGCCCAGACCGTCTCCAAGCGCGCCAAGGCGCGTACCCCGCAGGACATCCTGCGCGACAAGCTTCTCCTGGAGCTCCAGGAGAAGGACCCCGGTGTCGCGTTGACGGATCTCCAGCGCGCCGTCGAGGGACGTCCGTCGCTCGCGCGGCACTGCATGTCGATCGCGAAGGCGCTGGGCAAGGCCGCGGTCGAGCACTACGGCCCGACCCGTGCGCACCGTTTCTCGCGGCCCGTCTGCGACACGTCCTTCGCCTCGGGTGTCGCGCAGTTCAGCTGACCGCTCCCGTCCGGGCACGGCATATCGTGCCTGACATGCATACGTTTCCGACGCAGGCCGTGATCCTGGCGGGTGGCCAGGGTTCGCGGCTGCGCCCGTACACCGATGACCGCCCCAAGCCGATGGTCGAGATCCCGGGCACCGGGACTCCGATCATCGGCCATCAGCTTGCCTGGCTGGCCGCCGAGGGCGTGACCGATGCCGTGGTGTCGTGCGGGCACCTCGCCGAGGTGCTGCAGGAGTGGCTGGACGCGGCGGTGCTGCCGTTGCGGGTCACGACGGTGGTGGAGTCCGAGCCGCTGGGCCGCGGTGGCGGGCTGAAGTACGCGGCGGCCCGGCTGCCCGATCCGGAGCAGCCCTGGTACGCGACCAACGGCGATATCTGGACCCGTTTCTCGTTGCGTGAGATGGCCGCGTTCCATGCGGAGCGTGATGCGACCGCGACGCTGGCGCTGGCCCGTCCGCGCATTCCGTGGGGTGCGGTGGAGACGGACGCGTTCGGGCACATCACGGACTTCATCGAGTCCCCCCCGTCCCCGTATCTGATCAACGCGGGGGTGTACGTGTTCTCTCCGGCGTTCACGGGGATGCTGCCGGACCTGGGCGACCACGAGCGGACGACGTTCCCGAGGCTGGCGCGCGAACGCAGGCTGGCCGGGTATCCGTTGCCGCACGGGGCGTACTGGCGGGCGATCGACACGGCGAAGGACCTGACGGAGGCGGCGAAGGAGCTGGACGGGCAGTAGGCCCGGCCCGTATACGTCGCCTCGACGCGCACAGGCAGAAGGGGCGGGCACCGGATTCGTTTCCGGTGCCCGCCCCTTCTGCCTGTGCGCCTCTTCTGTGTCCGGCGGGACGGGTGTCAGCCGAGGAGGCCGCCGATGGGGTTGCGGCCGCCGCCACCGCCGGTGGAGGAGCCGCCCGTGGAGCCGGTGCCGCCGGTGCCGGGGTCCGTGCCGCCGGTGGTGGAGCCACCGGTCGGGCCGGAGGAGCTGGGGCCGGAGCTGCTGGCCGGGGGCTGTTGCGGGGTGGTCTGCTGCGGGGTGCTCTGCCCGGTGCCCTGGGTCTGGCTGGGCTGTCCGGCTCCGGCCGCCTGGCCCGACTCGCGGACGCTGTCTGTGGCGGGGGTGGAGGGCTGGGCGGACGGGGTACGGGGAGCGGTGCTGCGGGAAGGGGCGGGGCTCTGTCCGGCGGGGGTGTGGGAGGCCTTGCCGCCGCGGGACTTGTCGGGGAGCGGTGAGCCGGGGAGCTGGTTGGTCGGGACGCCGTTGGGGCCGGGGACGGTGACGACCTCGGAGGAGCGGACGGCGCCGCCGAGCATGGATCCGATGAGGAGGGTGAGGCCGACGACGACGGTGGCGACGGCGGCACCTCGGCGCAGGACCCGGCGGCGGAGGTCCCAGATCTCGGAGCGGGGGCCGAGCTTGCGCCAGGCTTCGCCGGCGAGGCGTCCATCGACGGAGTAGACGGGGGCGCCCGCGATGACCAGAGGGCTCCAGGCGGCGAGGTAGATGATGTCGGGTGCGTCGTAGGCGGCGACCGTGCGCCAGCTGACGGTGACCAGGAGGGCGGCGGACAGAAGGGCGCCGAAGGAGGCGGCGACGCGCTGCCAGAGGCCGAGGACGGTGAGGACGCCGACGACGACCTGGAGGAAGGCGATGGTGAGTCCGGCGCCGACCGGGTGGGAGAGCGCGAAGTCGCGGAGGGGTTCCGCGAGGGCCCAGGGGTGGAGCGAGGTCAGCCACTTGACCATGGAGCCGCGGTCGCCGCCGTCGAAGTAGACGGGGTCGCAGAGTTTGCCCATGCCGGCGTAGATCGAGATGAAGCCGAGGAAGACGCGCATGGGGAGCAGGACGACGCCGAGGTTCATGCGGCGGCCCGGGTAGTACGCGTGCCGGACGCTGTCGGCGCCCTGGCGACGGTCGCGGGAGTCGGTGACGTCGTCGGCTTCGTAGGCGTCCCGGTCGTCGTATCCGTCCCGGCCGTATCCGTCCCGGCCGTGTACGTCCCGGTCGCGTCCGTCCGCGTCGTACGGGCCCGGGTCGACGGGGTCGTAGGCGCCGACGGCCTGGCGCATGGGCGGCAGCAGCGGGCCGCCGGGGCGGCGGGGCCGGCGCGGGGCGGTGATGACGGGGTTGGGCTGGGTCTCCTCGAGGAGCGGGACGACCTGGGTGCCGGAGCCGCCGCGTCCGCCGTCGAACTCGTAGGAGGCGTAGGGGTCGTAGGCGGTGTCGGGCCGGCCCGCGGTGGAGTTCCGTACGGCCTGGAGGAGTCCGCTGGCGCCGGGGTCGCCGGGGGCGGACTTGCCGCTCCACACGACGGGGGCGCGTCGGCCGCGGCCGGCTCCGGAGCCGCTCATGGCGGGGATCCTGGGCGCTCCGGCGGGGGCCACGCCGCGGAGCCGTGCGCGCTGGCCGGGGGCGAGCTGCACCCGGAAGCTGGCGTGGTTGACGATGACCTGCGCAGGGTCGCAGTCCACCTTGGTCATGCTCAGGGCGGGTTGTTCGTCGAACCGAGGCGTTCTGGTGTCCACACTCATCTAACCGAGTGATGTGTGTTTAGGACACTGCCTTGACGGTGTCGAAGTGTCCGAGGCCCGTCAACAGGTGGTGGCGGGGTGCGCCGGGGCGTGCGCGGGCCCGGACGCGCCCCCGGGTGGGGCCGTGCCGGGGCGGCGTCCGGCGGAGGTGTCCTCCGTCGGCCGCCGCCCGTGCGGGTGGTCCCGCGGGCCGTGTGCCGGTGCGGATCAGGCGCGGCGGCGCGCGACCTCGTACATCACGATGCCGGCGGCGACGCCCGCGTTGAGGGACTCGGCGCCGCCCGGCATGGAGATGCGGACGCGGTAGTCGCACGTCTCGCCGACGAGGCGGCCGAGGCCCTTGCCCTCGCTGCCGATGACGATGACGACGGGGCCGCCGAGGGCTTCGAGGTCCTCGACGGTGTGCTCGCCGTCGGCGGCGAGGCCGACGATCGCGATGCCTTCCTTCTTGTACGCCTCCAGCGCACGGGTCAGGTTGGTGACGCGCGAGACGGGCGTGCGGGCGGCGGTGCCGGCGGAGGACTTCCACGCTCCGGCGGTCATGCCTGCGGCACGGCGCTCGGGCACGACGACGCCGTGGCCGCCGAAGGCGGAGACGGAGCGGACGATGGCGCCGAGGTTGCGGGGGTCGGTGACGCCGTCGAGGGCGACGATGAGGGGGTCCTCGCCGCTGTCGTAGGCGGCGGCGGTGAGGTCCTGCGGGTCCGCGTACTCGTACGGCGGGACCTGGAGGACGAGGCCCTGGTGGTTCAGGCCGTTCGTCATGCGGTCGAGCTCGGGGCGCGGGGCTTCCATCAGGTTGATGTTGCCGCGGGCGCCGGCGAGCTGGAGGGCCTCGCGGACGCGCTCGTCGTTGTCGATGTACTGCTGGACGTACAGCGTGGTGGCGGGCACGCCGTCGCGCAGGGCCTCGAAGACCGGGTTGCGGCCGACGACCATCTCGGAGGTGCCCTTGACGCCGCCGCGGCGGGGCGCGGGGCGGCGGTTGGCGGCCTGCTTGGCCCTGGCGGTCGCGATGCGGTTCTTCTTGTGCTTCTTGCGGTCCTCGGCGGGCGGCGTCGGTCCCTTGCCTTCGAGGCCACGGCGTCGCTGACCACCGCTGCCGGCCGTAGCGCCCTTCTTGTTGGACGTGCGGCGGTTCCTGCGCTGGCTGTTCCCGGCCATGACCTACCTGTTTCGTTGCTTCAGACGTGCGTACGTGTACGTAAGTGAAAGTGTGCCGCCCGGAGGGCCGGGCGGCACATGGAGGACTACTGGCGCGGGCCGAGTGTCCACCGTGGTCCGGCCGGGCTGTCCTCGATGACGAGGCCGGACTGGTTGAGCTGGTCGCGGATGGCGTCGGCCGCGGTCCAGTCCTTGCGGTCGCGCGCGGACTGGCGCTGGTCGAGGACGAGGCGTACGAGGGTGTCGACGACGCCGTGGAGGTCGTCGCCGCGGTCGCTCTCGCCACCGGCCCAGTGGTCGTCGAGCGGGTCGAGGCCGAGGACACCGAGCATCGCACGGACCTCGGCGAGGCGTGCGACGGCGGCTTCCTTGTCGTCGGCGGCGAGGGCGGAGTTTCCCTGACGGACGGTGGTGTGGATGATCGCGAGGGCCTGCGGGACGCCCAGGTCGTCGTCCATCGCCTCGGCGAACGCGGGCGGCACCTCGGCGGCGGGGGCGACGGTCTCGCCGGCCTTCTCGGTGACGCGCTGGACGAAGCCCTCGATGCGGGCGAACGCGGATTCGGCCTCGCGCAGGGCTTCCTCGCTGTACTCGATCATGGACCGGTAGTGCGGGGTGCCCAGGTAGTAGCGCAGCACGATCGGGCGCCAGGCCTTGACCATGTCGCTGACCAGTACGGAGTTGCCCAGCGACTTGGACATCTTCTCGCCGGCCATGGTGACCCAGCCGTTGTGCACCCAGTACTTCGCGAACTCGTCGCCGTAGCCCTTGGCCTGGGCGATCTCGTTCTCGTGGTGCGGGAAGATCAGGTCGATGCCGCCGCCGTGGATGTCGAAGGCGGTGCCGAGGTACTTGTGCGCCATGGCGGAGCATTCGAGGTGCCAGCCGGGGCGGCCACGGCCCCAGGGCGTCTCCCAGCTGGGTTCGCCGGGCTTGGACGCCTTCCACATGGCGAAGTCGCGCTTGTCGCGCTTGCCGGTCTCGTTGTCGCCGGAGGGCTGGCGCAGGTCGTCGAGGTCCTGGTTGGAGAGCTCCAGGTAGCCGGGGAACGAGCGGACGTCGAAGTAGACGTTGCCGTCGGCCGCGTAGGCGTGTCCGCGCTCGATGAGGCCGCGCATCATCTCGATCATCTCGGTGATGTGACCGGTGGCGCGGGGTTCGTACGTGGGCGGCAGGCAGCCGAGGGCGTCGTAGCCGTCGTTGAAGGCGCGCTCGTTCTCGTAGCCGATGGACCACCAGGGGCGGCCCTGTTCGGCCGACTTCTTGATGATCTTGTCGTCGATGTCGGTGACGTTCCGGACGAACGTCACGTCGTAGCCGCGGTGGGCGAACCAGCGGCGCATGATGTCGAAGTTCAGTCCGGACCTGATGTGCCCGATGTGCGGGGCGGCCTGGACAGTAGCGCCACAGAGGTAGATCGAGACACAGCCCGCTGTGAGCGGGGCGAAGTCACGGATCTGCCGGGCGCTGGTGTCGTACAGGCGAATAGTCACGCCTCAAGGGTAGTGGGCGCGCACCAGTGCCCCGCGACCCGTTGAGGGATTGCTCGGACAGTTGTTACGGCTCCGGGCGGGCCGGAGCCGTGATCGGTGATCGCCCGGGCCGTTCAGAGGCGTCCGACGACCTTGCGCGGGGTGATCCGGACGACGACGCGGGGGTCGTCGTCGGCGGATGCGGGGTTGAAGTCGGCGTACTTCTTGCCGGTGTACTTCAGGGACAGCTCGTCTATGAGTTCCTGGCCGCCCTCGGTGGTGAGGGTGGCGGTGCCGCGGATCTCGGCGTAGGTGTACGGGGCGTCGAAGGGCTGGACGACGACGGAGACACGGGGGTCGCGGGCGAGGTTCTGCTCCTTGCGGCGGCCGGTGGTGGTGGAGATGAGGACGTCGTCGCCGTCCCTCTTCACCCAGACCGGGGACACCTGGGGGCTCCCGTCGGGCTGGATGGTGGCCACGGTGACGAAGACCGGGGTGTCGAGCAGTGCCTTGAGTTCTGCGGAGAGTGCGGCGGTCATGGCGTACGTCCTCCTGAACGGATCGGTGGTGCTTCTACGTCTACCCCACTCCTGCTTCCTCGTCTCCGCTTCCCGTCCGCACCCATCGGAAGGGTCAGTGCCAGGGCCGCACCTGTGAGCGGGACGGCGGCGAGTGCGGCCCATCGGACGGGTGCGGGGGCGTCGAGCAGGGCGCCGGTGGCGGCGCTGCCGCCGAGCACGGCGAGGCCGGAGACGGAGGAGAGCGCTCCGGTGGCGAGGCCCAGGTGCCGGTCGTCGACGAGGTCGGGTACGAGGCCGCGGGCGGCGGGCACCAGGAGCATCTGGCCGAGGGTGAGGAGGACGACGAGGGCGGCCGGGGGCAGCAGTCCGGCGGGCCCTGCGGGGGTCAGGGGTACGGCGGCGAATCCGGCGGCGACGGTGACGAGCCCGGCCACGAGGGCGGTGCGCGGCGCGAGCCGGTGGGCGGACCAGCGGGTCAGGGGCAGCTGGGCGCAGACGACGAGCAGCGAGGAGAGGGCGAAGAACCAGCCGAGGGCCGCCTGCGATCCGGTGGCGCGCTGCACCTCGGCGGGCAGGGAGAGGTAGAGCTGGTTGTAGGCGACGAGGTAGCTGCTGTACGCGAGGCAGAGCAGCAGGAACGGGCGGCTGGTGAAGACCTGGCGCACCGCGCCGCGGTGTGCGGCCGTCCGGGTGACGGGGGCGCGGTGCGGCATGAGCCGGGCGTGTCCGGCGAGGATGGCGGCGAAGACGAGGACGCCGGCCAGGCAGGCGGCGCGGAATCCGGCGTCGAGGAGGAGCAGCAGGGAGCCGAGGAGGGGGCCGAGGAAGGCACCGGCCTGTCCGGCGGCGGAGAACCGGGCGAGTACGTGGGCGCGGGGGGTGCCGGTGCGCTTTTCGTGCCGGACGGCCTCGCGGGCGGTTTCCGACTCCACGGCGGGTGAGAAGAGGGCGGCGGCGAATCCGGTGAGCAGGACGGCGCCGATGACGGTGGCGGTCGAGCCGGCGAAGGCGAGCCAGCCGAAGCCCGCGATGCGCAGGGCGCAGCCGGCGAGGACGACGGGGCGGGGGCCGTAGCGGTCGGTGAGGGCGCCGCCGATGACGAAGAGGCCCTGCTGGCTGAAGGTGCGGAGGCCGAGGACGAGGCCGACGAGCCAGCCGGTCATGCCGAGGCCGGTTCCGAGATGGGTGGCGAGGTAGGGCAGGACGGCGTAGAAGCCGGTGTTGAACGCGAACTGGGTGGTGGTGAGGAGCCGGAGGTAGGGGGTGGTGGGTGCGGCCGTCACGCGGTGGCCTTCACACGGCTGCCTTCGGTGGCTTTCCGGGGGTGCCGGCCTCGTACCGCCGCTGTGGTGAGTGCGGCCAGGGCGCCGAGGACGGCGAGGGCGGCGGCGGGGGCGAGGACGGACCAGGGGGCGCGTTCGGCGTAGGGGAGGTTTTCGGAGAGCATGCGCCCCCATTCGGGTGAGGGGGGTTCGGTGCCGAGGCCGAGGAAGCCGAGGGAGGCGAGGGCCAGGGCGATGGCGGGGATGCGCAGGGCGGCGTGGCGGGCGACGGGAGGCAGGACGCCGGGCAGGAGGTGGCGGCGCAGCAGGTGGAGTCGTCCGGCGCCGAGTGCGCGGGCGGCTACGAGGTGCGGGGCGGCGCGTTCCTGGGCGGACAGGGCGGCGGTGTGGGCGGCGAGGGGGGCCCAGGCGACGGCGGTGACAGCGGCTGCGGCGCTCCAGGGGCCGGGGCCCGCGATGCCGGCGACGACGAGGCCGGTGAGGATCGCGGGCAGGGCGTTGGCGGTCTCGGTGAGCGCTCCGGCGCGTACGGCTCCGAGGGCGAGGCCGAGCAGCAGGGTGGCGGCGGACACCGCGACGGCGGTCAGGACGGTGCGGGCGGCTCCGTGTCCGAGGCGGGCGAGGATGTCGCGGCCGAGGGAGTCCGTGCCGAAGGGGTGGGCGGTGGAGGGCCCGGCGAGGCGGGCGGCCGCGTCGATGTGGAGCGGGTCGCGCAGGAGTCCGGCGAGGGTCACGGCGGCGAACAGGGCGGCGAGGAGGAGGGCGCCGGTGAGGAGGGCGGGGCGCGCGCGTGCGGCGGGCGGGACGAGTGCGGGCAGGGCGCCGTCGTCGAGGGCGGGGCCGAGCAGGGCGCGGGAAGCGAGGCGTGCGGCCAGTCCGGCGGCCGTGCCGAGGAGCAGCAGGATCAGGACGCAGGCCTGGAGGACGGGGAGGTCCTGGGCGAGCGCGGCGGCCAGGGCGGTGCCCCCGAGACCGGGGATGGCGTAGAGGGTCTCGACGGCGACGGCTCCGCCGGTGAGGCCGACGACGATCAGGCCGAGCTGGGGCAGCAGGCCGGGCAGGGTGCGGCGCACGGCGTGGCGGGCGGTGCGGTGTCCGGGCATACCGGCCGCGGTGGCTGCGCGGGCCCAGGGTTCGGCGAACGCGGCGGGCAGAGCGTCGTCCAGGAGCCGGCCGAGGAGGGCACCGGCGGGGATGCCCATGGCGAGGGCGGGCAGCACGGTCTGTTCGGGGGCTCCCCAGCCGAGCGCGGGCAGCCAGTCCAGGCGGACGGCGACGACGGCGGCGAGGACGGCGGCGATCAGGAATTCGGGGAGGGCCGCGAGGACGGCGGCGCCGGTGCCCGCCCCGGCGGAGACGATCCGGGTGCGCGCCCCGCGCCGCAGGGTGTGTGCGACGAGGGCGGCGGCGACCAGGAGGGCGACGCCGAGCGAGACGCCCATGAGGGTCAGGGAGACCCCGAGGGCGGATATCGCGTCGGGGCCGACGGGCTGCCCGGAGACCCAGGAGGTGCCGAGGTCGGCGCGCAGGAGTCCGCCGAGCCAGCCGCCGAGGACGTGGAGGGGGCCGCCGTCGAGGCCGGTCTCGGCGCGGATGGCGTCGAGGGTCTCCGCGGTGGGCGGCCGGTCGGCGTACCGGGCGTGCAGGATCGTCAGGGCCGGGTCGGTCCGGGTCAGCCGGGGCAGCAGCCCGATGACGGCGACGACCGCGAGGAGTGCGGCCAGCCGTCCGGCGAGGTGCTTCACCCGGTCACCCGACGCGGGTGTCTGCGGTGATGAGGGTGCGTTCCATCGGGTCGAGGGAGACGCCCTGGACGCGGCTGTCGTCGTAGCCCTGGACGAAGCGTTCGTGGAGGAGCGGTACGAGGGCGTCGGTGCCGAGGACGTCGGCCTCGGCGGCCGCTGCGGCGGCGTGGCGGGCATCGGTTCCGGCGGTGCCCGCGGCCTTGTTCACGTCGGCGTCGACGCGCTTGTCGCAGAGCTGGGAGATGTTGAAGCTGCCGTCGCAGGTGAAGTCGGAGGCGAAGTAGGAGACTGGGTCGGCGGTGTCCAGGAGGGTGTTGCGGGCCTGGATGAAGGCGTCGTACTTCCCGGCGAGGGCGTCGGCCTCCAGCTGGGCGTAGTCGCGGACGACCTGCTTGACGGTGAAGCCGCGGGCGGTGAGCTGCTGCTGGACGACGGTGGCGACCTCGGGGAGCTCGGGCCGGTTGGTGTAGGTGGCGAGGACGATCTCCTCCGTCTTCGCCACCTGCGCCTTGTCCGCGGCCTTCGCCCGGTCGACGGGGGCGGCGGTGCGGGCTGCGGTGGCCCAGGGGACGCCGGGGCCGAGGAGGCCTTGCGCGGTGTCGGCGCGGCCTTCGTAGACGGCCTTGACGAGGGCCTGGGAGTCGACGGCCTCGCGGGCTGCGGCGCGCATCGCCGGGTCGGCGAAGACGCCGCTCCCGGTGTTGAGGGAGAGGCCGTTGGTGCGGGCGGAGGGGAACTCGTGGACGAGCCCGTCGCCGAGGAGGGAGGCCTGGGAGATCGGTACGTACTCGGCGACGTCGACGGCCTCGGTGCGCAGCGCGTTGGCGCGGGCGGTGCCGTCGGCGACGAAGGTCACGTCGACGCCGGGGGCCTTGGCCTTGGCGCCCCAGTAGGTGTCGTTGCGCTCCAGGGTGGCGCTGACGGCGCCCTTGACGGCGGCGAGGGTGAAGGGTCCTGTGGCGTGTCCGGCCGGGCTGACCTTGCCGTCGGTGTAGGCGGCGGCGGACAGGATCGTGAGGGAGGGGTTGGCGAGGCGCTGGGGCAGCAGCGGGTCGGCCTCGTCGGTGACGATCCGTACGGTGTCGGCGCCCTGGGCCGTGGCGGTGATGCCGGTGTCCGACAGGACGCGGGGCTTGGGCGACGCCTTCTCGGCGGCGGTCAGCGAGCGTACGACGGCGGCCGGGTCGAGCTTCGTGCCGTCCTGGAAGGACGCCTTGCGCAGGGTGAAGGTCCACTCCTTGGCACTGTCGCGCTTCCAGGAGGCGGCGAGTGCGGGCTTCGCCGTCCCGTCGCTGCCGAGACCGGTGAGGCCCTCGATGACCGCGAGGCGGCTGAGGGTGACGGCGTCGTCGCCGTAGGGGGACATCGCCTGGGCGGGCGGGAAGGCCATGACGACCCGGAGGCGTTGTCCGCCGTCCGCGGCGCCGTCGGACGCGCTGCCGGAGCAGGCGGTGGCGAGCGGGACGAGGAGGGCGGTCGCGGACAGGGTCAGCGGCAGCGCGGAGCGACGGCGTCGGGGCGTGGGCATGGAACGACCTTATATGAAAACGATTGTCATTTAGCGGTGAGGGTGAGCGCCGGCAGCGCCATCGCGCAACCGGTCCCCCGGCAGCGGCAGTTCGAAGTGGACGATGCCCTGGCCGCCGCCCGGCAGCGTGCGTTCGTCGCACACCTCCCGGGCCAGCGACCGCCAGAACGGCTCGGCGCCCGGCACTGCGGGGTCGGTGTGCAGGTAGACCGCTTCGTAGCCGCCGGCCCGCGCCACGAAGTCACAGAGCTCGCGCACCATCCGGCGTGCGAGCCCGCGCCTGCGGTGCCCCGGGGCGACATAGATCCGGCAGAGCTGGGCGGTGGTGCCGGACGGAAAACGGTCCGCGACCCACTGCGGATTGGGCGGCGCCTGAGGGCCCCGGTCCCGCACGGCGCCCGTCGCGACGATCTCGCCGCCCCGCTCGGCCACCAACAGAGTGCAGCGCCCGGGGCGCAGATAGGCAGCCTCGGGATCAATGATGTCGGCATGCCAGCGCGGTACGTAACCGGACCGCAGATCGCGGTAGACGGTGTCGAGCATCACGGCCCGCGCCCCGCCGATGTCCTGCGGACCGGCGGGGCGCAGAAGGTACCCGTCGGCGTCGGCCCCCACCGGAGCGATCGTCGTCGTGCCCATCCCCGAGCTTCACCGTCCCTTGCCGCACATGCCATTGCCGTACAAGCGTACCTGCGAGCCATGTGCAACAAGGTGACGGGGGCGGGCGCCCGCCGGAGAGTCGGCGGCGCCCCCACGCCGACCGCCGGCGGGCCTGTGGGCGGCTCAGCCCGCGCGGTAGACCAGGGCCGTCGCGATGCCCGCGATGCCCTCGCCCCGCCCGGTGAATCCGAGCCCGTCGGAGGTGGCGGCGGAGAGGGAGACGGGTGCGCCCACGGCGGCGGAGAGGACCTTCTGCGCCTCGTCACGCCGCTTGCCGATCTTCGGCCGTACGCCGACGACCTGGACGGCCACGTTGCCGATCTCGAAGCCCTCGGCACGGACGATCCTGGCCGCCTCGGTCAGCAGCGTGACACCGGCGGCGCCGGACCACTCGGGGCGGCCGGTGCCGAAGTGCTGCCCGAGGTCGCCGAGACCGGCGGCCGAGAAGAGCGCGTTGCACGCGGCGTGCGCGACGACGTCGGCGTCGGAGTGGCCGGCGAGACCGGGCCCCTCGCCCTCCCACAGCAGGCCCGCGCACCACAGCTCGCGGCCCTCCTCGAAGGCGTGGATGTCGGTGCCGATACCGACCAGCGGGATCACGGGTGCGACGCGCCCCCCGGATCCCTCAGCAGCCGCGGGGCCCTCAGCCGCCCCAGCCACCTCGGATACCTCAGAAGCCATCGTTCGCCCTCCTGCGTGCGAGAACCGCCTCGGCCAGGACCAGGTCCAGCGGCCTGGTCACCTTGAACGCCTCCTCATGCCCGGGGACGACCACGACGGGCGCCCCGAGCTGCTCGACCATGCCCGCATCGTCGGTCGCACCCTCCCCGCTGACGGCGACCTGCTCATGCGCGCGCACCAGGGTGTCGCGGTCGAAGCCCTGCGGGGTCTGCACCGCGCGCAGCCGGGCCCGTACCGGGGTGGAGAGAACCGGTTCGGGCTCCCCCGGAGCACCGGGCTCGACCTCCTTGACGGTGTCGGCGAGCGGCAGCGCGGGGACGACGGCAGGTGCCCCGTCCCGTACGGCCTCGATCACCGCGTCCACCGTCTCGACGGGCACGAGCGGACGGGCCGCGTCATGGACGAGGACGGCGCGGACATCGGCGGGCAGCACGTCGAGCCCGAGCTTCACCGACTCCTGCCGGGTCTCGCCGCCGGGCACGACGAGGAACTCGGTGCGTTCGGGCAGGGCGTGCTCGTCGAGCAGGTTCCTCACCTCGGGTGCGCCGTCCGGCGGTGCGACGACCACGACCACGGAGACGTGCCGGGAGGCCGCCATGGCCCGTACGGCGTGGATGAGCATGGGCGTCCCGCCCAGCGCGCGGAGCGCCTTGGGGGCGCCCGGGCCGAGCCGTACGCCGCGGCCGGCAGCGGGAATCACGGCGGCGGTGCGGTAAGGACGCGATTGATCAGACATCGGTTGCACTCCGAAGCGTCGGCATGTTTGTCTCCAGGGCCGACGTGGGTATGGCCACAAGCGAGCCGGGCGCTATGCCATGACTCGACCGGGACCCTTTCCGTGACCCCGGGCGAGACGGGTACCGCCCCGGCCGCTCGGGATCGGCCTCACACGTCGACTTCACAAGATCGCGAGCAAAGTACCGGGGGATCGTCGATGAGGCCAACGCATCGGCGCATCGGGGAGAACATCCGGCTCCGTCGGGCCGCGCCGTCCGCAGGCCGGGGTCGTTTGCCGGATCCGCGTACCCGGACCGGGGTCCCTTGTCCGGATTCCGTGCGTCGCCGCGCGCAGCCGGACATGCCGCAGCGCCCGACGACACACCGTGTATACGGCTGGTCAGCGGGCACCGCGGCACATTATTGAGGACCGGTGCGATCCGGTTCAGGACGCGAGGACCTCGTCGAGGAGAGCCTCGGCCTTGTCCTCGTTCGTGTTCTCCGCGAGAGCGAGCTCGCTCACCAGGATCTGGCGAGCCTTGGCGAGCATGCGCTTCTCACCTGCGGAGAGTCCACGCTCACGCTCGCGACGCCACAGGTCACGAACTACTTCCGCGACCTTGATGACATCACCGGATGCGAGCTTCTCGAGATTTGCCTTGTAGCGTCGGGACCAGTTCGTCGGCTCCTCGGCATACGGTGCGCGCAGCACCTCGAAGACCCGGTCCAGCCCTTCCTGCCCGACCACGTCACGCACGCCCACGAACTCCGCATTGTCCGCCGGCACACGCACCGTCAAGTCGCCCTGAGCGACCTTGAGCACCAAGTAGGTCTTGTCCACGCCTTTGATCTGGCGAGTTTCGATAGCCTCGATCAGCGCGGCCCCGTGATGGGGATAGACCACGGTGTCGCCAACCTTGAACGTCATGTGACAGGTACCCCTTCCGTGGCTATCAAGAGTAACACGAGAACAGCTTCTCCTGAATGGCGTTTTCGCAGGTCAGGGCATATCTCGGGGCTTGACAACTGCGACAGGGACGTGCTGCGGAAGGCTCGCGGAGGACGGTATTCGCAGGTCGGAGCGGCTGCACGGGCGGGGAGAAACGCGGACGTTACACGTACCGCGACGCACTCAGAAGTGGCTGAACGTCCCGTTTTGCCTGGTTCCGGATGATGAACATTCCGTACTCCGTTCGGAGATCGATCACCCGTACGGGGGTAAGAGGGTCCGGCAATTGGGGGCAGGTGAAGGGACGGGACCGGACCCGTACAGCTGCAAGGCCGAGGATTGACGCCGCGGAGTGTTGTTGATTGACGACAACGCCGCAGATGAGCGCGACCGGCCCCGCGACACCAACCCTCAATTGACGGGCCCTCTCGGTGCCGGTGGCCAATGAAATTGATCAACGCCCGGCACCGCGAGGATTATGTGCAATGAATGTGCCGCGGGCCGCATGAACAGCGCCGTGAACAGCGGTGCGAAGCGCGGGGGAACGCGGGGCGAACGCGTGGCGGAATTGATCAAGCGTGTTATGTGAACGCCGTGCGAATGATCTCGCGTACGACGGCCCGCGATCCCCGGGGCCGTCAGGGGCGGGTCGGGTGCGGGGCGCGGACGGGGGCTCGGTAACCTGGCCGCTGACACACCCTTAGGGCGGCTTTACACCACGTCGCCCGACCCCGTCCGTAAGTCCGCTCGTTCTAGGAGTTGCCGCCGCCGTGAGCCGCAGCCTTCGACACGGCGCCCTCGCCGCCACTGCCATCGCGTTCTCGATCGCCGCGCTCTCCGCATGCGGAGCCGGCAAGAACGCGCAGACGCTCGAAGTCAGGCCTGACAACGCCGCCACCTCGTCCGGCGACATCAAGATCCAGAATGCGAACGTCGTCACCCAGCCGGTGCGCGGCGCCAACGGCCCGGCCGTGGTCACCGCCACGCTGTTCAACAACGGCACCACGGCGGAGACCCTCGACGCCATCACCCTGACGGGCAGCAGCGGCTCCGTGGAGCTGCACGCCGCCAAGGGCTCGGGACCGGTCGTCGTACCGGCCGGCGGCCGGGTGATCCTCGGCGGCGCGGGCAACGCCTCCGCCGTGATCGAGAACGGCCACGAGGCCACGCAGAACGGCAACGTGCAGCCGCTGGTCTTCAAGCTCAGCAAGACCGGCACCATCACGCTCGGCGCGTCCGTCGTGCCCTCCGACAGCTTCTTCAAGGGCTTCGGCCCCAGCTCGTTGCCGAAGCTCCCTGAGCGGTCGGAGCAGTCGCCCGAGGCATCGCCGTCCGATTCCGTGTCCGAGACCCCGGGTGCCACGTCCGGCACCCCCTCCGGCTCGGCCTCGGAGAGCGACACCACCACCCCGAGCGACGCGGCGTCCGACTCGCAGCAGCCGGGCTGACCGCACCCCGCGCAACGCACGACGACAGCAGGTGTGGCTGAGGCGCCTCCCGGTCCGGGAGGCGCCTCAGCCACACCTGCTGTCCTGTCGTTCCGGGCCGGTTTACGGCTCGAACTTGTACCCGAGGCCCCGCACCGTCACGAGGAACCGCGGCGCGCCCGGGTCCGGCTCGATCTTGGCGCGCAGCCGCTTCACGTGGACGTCGAGCGTCTTGGTGTCGCCCACGTAGTCCGCGCCCCAGACCCGGTCGATCAGCTGCATCCGGGTCAGCACCCGGCCGGCGTTGCGCAGCAGCATCTCCAGCAGGTCGAACTCCTTCAGCGGCAGGTCGACCTTGCCGCCGGAGACCGTGACGACGTGACGGTCCACATCCATCCGCACCGGGCCCGCCTCCAGGGCGGCCGGGGTGACCTCCTCCGGCTCCCCGCGGCGCCGCAGCACCGCGCGGATGCGGGCGACGAGCTCGCGCGAGGAGAAGGGCTTGGTCACATAGTCGTCGGCTCCTATTTCCAGGCCGACGACCTTGTCGATCTCGCTGTCCTTGGCCGTGACCATGATCACGGGGACGTTGGACTTGCTGCGCAGCTGGCGGCAGACCTCCGTGCCGGGCAGGCCGGGCAGCATCAGGTCGAGGAGCACGAGGTCGGCGCCGTTGCGCTCGAACTCGTCCAGGCCGTCGGGTCCGGTGGCCGCGATGGCGACCTCGAAGCCTTCCTTGCGGAGCATGTAGGACAGGACGTCGCTGAAGGATTCCTCATCCTCGACGACAAGCACTCGGGTCACGGAAGAGCCTCCGGGGCAGGGAATGAATCAAAAGAGTCGGGTGCGGCGTCCGGGTAGGAAGCCTCGTCGCCGTTGACGATGAGCGGTCCGCCTGAGGTGCGGTCCCGTTCCCGTACGGAGCCCGCTTCGGGCAGCCGCAGGGTGAAGGTGGAGCCCTGTCCCTCCGAGCTCCAGACAGTGACCTCCCCGCCGTGCGAGGCGGCCACGTGCTTGACGATGGCGAGGCCGAGGCCGGTGCCACCGGTGGCGCGCGAGCGGGCCGGGTCGACGCGGTAGAAGCGTTCGAAGACCCGTTCCCGGTCCTTCTCCGAGATGCCGAAGCCCTGGTCGGTCACGGCGATCTCGATCTCGTCCCCGCCGGGTACGACCACCCGGCGGACGGCGATGCCGACGCGGGTGCGGGCGGGGCTGTAGTTGACGGCGTTCTCGACGAGGTTGCCGAGTGCGGCGGCGAGCTGGCCGCGGTTGCCCCATATGCGGAGCTCGGCGGTGCCGCCCGCGGCCATGGTGATCTGTTTGGAGCCGGCCTGCTGCCGGCAGCGGTCGATGGCCTCGGCGACCAGTTCGTCGACCCGGACCGGCTCGGCGTCCTCCAGCGGGTCGTCGTTCTGTACCCGGGACAGGTCGATGAGCTCCTGTACGAGGTTGGTGAGCCGGGTCGCCTCGATCTGCATCCGGCCGGCGAACCGCTCCACCGCCTCCGGATCGTCGGAGGCGTCCATGACGGCCTCCGAGAGCAGGGACAGCGCACCGGTCGGGGTCTTGAGCTCATGGCTGACATTGGCGACGAAGTCGCGCCGGACCGCTTCGATGCGGCGGGCCTCGGTGAGGTCCTCGACCAGCAGCAGCACCAGCCGGGAGCCCAGCGGAGCGACCCGGGCAGAGACCGCGAGGGCCTCGCCCCTGCCCGTGCCGCGCCGGGGCAGGTCCAGCTCGACCTGTCGTATCTCCCCGTCGCGGCGGGTGTCCCTGGCCATGTTCAGCATCGGCTCGACGGCCAGGCGCCCTCCCCTGACCAGCCCCAGCGCATACGCGGCGGAGCTGGCCTTGACGACGCTGTCGCTCTCGTCGAGCACGACCGCGGAGGAGCTGAGCACGGAAAGGACCGTGTCGACTCCGGGGGGCAGGGGGGCACCGCTGTCGGGCCGCAGAGACGTACGCGTGGGTTTCTTCTGGTCGCGCTCGCTCCAGCGGAACGCCAGCATGGCGATCACACCGGTACACACCCCGGCGATCGCTGCAGCTGCGGCGACCGCCGCGTTCACGTCCATGCCTCCAGGTTATGCGGCCCGACGGACACTCTCCCAGCCGTCCGAGTGCCTATCCGAACACTCGTCGCCCAGAGTTCACCGAGGGGCAAGCGCTGGTTCACTTGGCCGGTCGGAACCCGACGCGTACGCCCGTCACGGTGGCACCGTGGGGTTCAGAGCTGGCCCCGGCCTCGGTTCAGGACTGGAGAGGGACAACCCATGCGTGACGCGTACCACGAGGAACTCGACTCGATCGGCGAGGGGCTGGTCGAGATGGCCCGGCTCGTCGGATCGGCGATCGGCCGGGCGACGACGTCCATGCTCGACGCCGATCTCAAGCTCGCGGAGACGGTGATCGCCGCGGACCAGAAGGTCGACGACCTCCAGCACGACCTGGAGGCCAGGGCCATCGCGCTCCTGGCCCGCCAGCAGCCGGTGGCGACCGATCTGCGGATCGTGGTCACCTCGCTGCGGATGAGCGCCGACCTGGAGCGCTCGGGCGACCTCGCCCAGCACGTCGCCAAGCTGACCCGGCTGCGCTTCCCGCAGTCGGCGGTCCCGCACGACCTGCACGCCACCATCCTGGAGATGGGACAGCTCGCGCAGCGCCTGATGGCCAAGGCCGCCGAGGTGATCATCACCAAGGACGTCGACCTGGCGCTCCAGCTGGAACAGGACGACGACGAGATGGACCTGCTGCACCGCACGCTGTTCCAGCACCTGATGGACGACCGCTGGAAGCACGGCATCGAGACGGCCGTCGACGTGACGCTGCTCGGCCGCTACTACGAGCGGTTCGCGGATCACGCCGTCTCGGTGGCCAAGCGCGTCGTCTACCTGGTGACGGGCGAGCACGCGGACGAGCTCCAGCAGCCGACGCCGGTGGAAGGCGCGTAGCGCCGGCGGGCACCTGGGGCGGGTGAAGGAGCGGGGCCGGGTGCGTGCAGCCGCAGGGCGGCGCATCGAGCCATGGCGGAGCCCTGGTGATCGACAACGCGCCGGATGCGCGTGACCGGACCCGCGACGCCGTCCCCCCATGTGCGGTCGGGCCGAGGCGCATCGATACGCACACGCGTTCCTGCGCGTGTGCGCCGTTGATGCGCCCGCCCGGCTGGGCATGCAATGGGGTGGGGCGGCACGACTTGTCCGTACGCCCCGGCCGCGGGCCCCGTGCGGGTGTGCGGCCCTGTCGTACACCTTGAGGAGGAACCATGGCCGATTCCCCCACGACCGAACCCCAGCAGGAGACACCCGCCGATGTGGCGCACCGAGGCGTCCTCGGCGCCTGCGGATGCGGATCGGGCTGCGGGTGCGGCTGCCAGTCCGGCGCGCCGTGCCAGTGCGGCGGCTGCTCCGGCTGACGGGAGCCGGGCAACGAGGGGGCGCCCCGCGCGGAGCAGTCCGCGCGGGGCGCCCCGTGCCTTCGTCGTGCCTCGTCGTGCCTTCGTCAGCCCATCCGCTCCACCGCGGGCTCAGGGCCGGTCCCGGCCGCGGCGTCCTCGGCGCCGGCCGGTCCGCTCCCCACGACCGCGGGGGCCGTCGCCAGGCCGCCCTGCGGCAGACTCCGCATCAGCAGCCAGTACCCGAACGACGCCACGGTGCCCAGGACCGCGCACGTCCCCCACAGCCAGCCGGCCCCGAAGTGGTCGATCACCACACCGGACATCAGCGGGGCGACGAGCGCCGCGGCCGACCAGGACAGGGTGTACATGCCCTGGTAGCGGCCCCGTCCGTGGGCCGGTGAGAGCTGGACGACCAGGCCGTTCTGCACGGGCGCGTTGACGATCTCGGCGACGGTCCAGACGCAGATGGTCAGCGCGTAGACCGCGACCGAGCCGGCGAAGGCCGTCAGCCCGAAGCCGTACCCGGCGAGCAGCGACGACACGATGAGCAGTTGGCGCGGGTCGCGGCTCTGGATGAACCGGGTGACCGGGATCTGCAGCACCACGATGAGGACGCCGTTGACGGCGACCGCCGTACCGAAGTCGGAGCTGCTGAACCCGTCGGCCCCCATGGCCACCGGCAGCCCCACGTACCCCTGCTGGAAGATCAGGGCGATCACGAAGGACAGCCCGACGACCCCCATGAACCGACCGTCGCGCAGCACCGTGCCGAGCCGTACGTCGTCGGCGGAGACGGCGGCGGACGCGCCCCGGGTCGTGGGCGGGGCCTTCACCGGCCGGGACTCCGGCACCTTCATGAAGACGACGACCGCGCAGACGAGCGTCATCACCGCCTCGCCGACGAAGCCCGCGAGATAGCTGTACTCGGCGATGAACCCGGCCCCGGCGGACGAGACCGCGAACCCGAGGTTGATCGCCCAGTAGTTGAGCGAGAACGCCCGCACCCGGTCCTTGGCGGGGACGATGTCGGCGATCATCGCCTGGACCGCGGGCCGGGAGGCGTTGCTGGCCATGCCGACGACGAAGGCGACGCCGGCGATCGCCACCGGATGGACCATGAAGCCGAGCACGGCCACCGATACGGCGGTCGAGAGCTGCGCGATCAGCATCGTGGGGCGCCGCCCGAACCGGTCCGTCATCACCCCGGCCCCGAGCGAGGAGACGACCCCGCCGAGCCCGTGCAGCGCAACGACCAGACCGGCGTACGAGGCGGAGTAGCCCCGGTCCAGGGTCAGGTACAGGGCCATGAAGGTGGCGACGAACGCCCCGAGGCGGTTGACCAGGGTGCTGGTCCACAGCCACCAGAACTCCCGGGGGAGACCGGAGACCGTTTCACGGGTGGCCCGTCTGAGACCGGCGACAGACATGCGGGTTCCCCCCGGGACGTACGGATTCGGATGCAAGCGGTAAGCGGTCCGCCAACGGTCCGAACATTACAAATCCGGGATTCGGGCCTGCCACTCAATTGACGGCAGCCGTCAATCGGCACCGCCCGCTCCCCGCGCGCCCACGGCCCTGTCCGCCCTGTGGCCGGGCGCGCGCGGCCCGTACGGGTTCGATTACGCTCGGACCCATGGCCGACGCACCGTACAAGCTGATCCTCCTCCGCCACGGCGAGAGCGAATGGAACGCGAAGAACCTGTTCACCGGATGGGTGGACGTCAACCTCACCGAGAAGGGCGAGAAGGAGGCGGTCCGCGGCGGTGAGCTGCTCAAGGACGCCGGCCTGCTCCCCGATGTACTGCACACCTCGCTCCAGAAGCGCGCGATCCGCACCGCCCAGCTCGCACTGGAGTCCGCGGACCGCCACTGGATCCCCGTCCACCGCTCCTGGCGGCTGAACGAGCGCCACTACGGCGCCCTGCAGGGCAAGGACAAGGCGCAGACGCTCGCCGAGTTCGGCGAGGAGCAGTTCATGCTCTGGCGCCGCTCGTACGACACCCCGCCGCCCGCCCTGGAGGACGGCACCGAGTTCTCGCAGAGCGACGACGCGCGCTACGCGACGATCCCGCCGGAGCTGCGCCCGCGCACGGAGTGCCTGAAGGACGTCGTCGACCGCATGCTGCCGTACTGGTACGACGGCATCGTCCCGGACCTCCTCGCCGGCAAGACCGTCCTGGTCGCCGCGCACGGCAACAGCCTCCGGGCCCTGGTCAAGCACCTCGACGGTGTCTCGGACGCCGACATCGCGGGCCTGAACATCCCGACCGGCATCCCGCTCGCGTACGAACTGGACGAGAACTTCCGCCCGTTGAAGCCGGGCGGCACGTACCTCGACCCGGATGCGGCGAAGGCCGCCATCGAGGCCGTGAAGAACCAGGGCAAGAAGAAGTAAGCGCACGCCGAGAAGCCCCCGCCCTGCTCACAGGGCGGGGGCTTCTCGGCGTGCCCCGGCCGTCCCGGGCACGCCGATTTGGGGCGCCGACGGCGGGTACGCGTCGTGGACCCCCACGAAAGGACAACACCATGTCCCCACGACGGAGGAACATCTTCGTGCTCGGCCTCGACGACGCGAACCTGCCGACGCTGAATGCCGTGCCCGAGCCGGACTCGTACCGCTTCCACCCTCTGCTGAGCCTCGACGAGTTACAGGAGGGGGAGGTTTCGGTCGCAGATCTGATGACGCGGGCCCGCACGGTCCTCGACGCGCACGAAGGCCCCATCGACGCGATCGTCGGTTACTGGGACTTCCCGGTCAGCACACTCGTGCCGATGCTGGGCCGCGAGTACAACACGCGCACCACCAGCCTGGAGTCCATCGTCAAATGTGAGCACAAGTACTGGAGCCGGCTGGAACAGCAGAAGGCCATCGAGGAATACCCGAACTTCGGACGGGTGGACCTCGACAGCGCGGACCCCCGGCCACCGGACGGCGTGAGCTTCCCCATGTGGCTCAAGCCTGCCCTCGCCTACTCATCGGAACTGGCCTACAGCGTCTCGGACATGACGGAGTTCCAATCCGCCGTCGACAGGATAAGGGAGGGCATCGGAAGGGTCGGGCGGCCCTTCGACAGCGTCCTCGAGATGCTTGAGCTCCCCCCGGAAATGGTGGGGGTGGGAGGTCAGGTCTGTCTGGCCGAGGAGACCATGACCGGGATCCAGGTGGCCGTCGAGGGCTACGTCCACGACGGGGACGTCACCGTCTACGGAGTGCTCGACTCGATCAACTACCCCGGCTCGTCCTGCTTCCTGCGCCATCAGTATCCGAGCACACTCCCCGACTCGGTGATCCAGAAGCTGCACCAGGTGAGCAAGCGCACCATGCGACAGATAGGCATGGACTCGGCGACCTTCAGCATCGAGTACTTCTACGACCCGCAGGCCGACGAGATCAGTCTGCTGGAGGTCAACCCGCGGCACTCCCAGTCGCACGCGGAGCTTTTCGCCTACGTCGACGGCGTACCCAACCACGACAGGATGATCCGCCTCGCACTCGGGCTCGATCCCGCGTCACCCGGCGGCCAGGGCCCGTACCGCATGGCCGCCAAGTGGTACTACCGGTGGTTCGGCGAGGGAAGGGTGCACCAGGTGCCCACGCCCTCCGAGCTCGCCGCCATCGAGCGGGAGATACCGGGCGTGCGCATCGACGTCGTGCCCGCCGAGGGGCAGAAGCTCTCCTCGGTCTCCCAGCAGGACAGCTACAGCTACGAGATCGCCCACATCTTCACCGGGGCGGACGACGAGGAGGGCCTGCGGCGCAAGTTCGACCAGTGCGTCGCAGCACTGGGCCTCACCTTCGACGACACCGCCCCGGGCGGACGCGACCAGAAGACGTCGTGAGCAGGACCAGAAGCAGGAGGGAGCAGTCCGCCGGAATGCGCTATGTCGATCAACTGCCGCACGCGGTAAGGACAGAGAACCACGTCACCATCACGATGTCGGACGGGGTGCGGTTGTCAGCGAAGGTCTGGCGCCCCACCGGGTCCGACCGGGAGCCGGTCCCGGCGATCCTGGAGGCCGTCCCCTACCGGAAGAACGACCTGACCTCCACCCGCGACGCGATCCACCACCCCTACATCGCCGGTCATGGCTACGCCTGCGTACGCGTCGACCTGCGAGGCACCGGGGAATCGGAAGGCGTCCTGCTGGACGAGTACCTGGAGCGAGAACAGTGCGACGCGGAGGAAGTGCTCGCCTGGCTCGCCGAGCAGCCATGGTGCGACGGCAGTACGGGAATGATGGGCATCTCCTGGGGCGCGTTCGCCGCGCTCCAGGTCGCCGCCCGGCAGCCTCCGAGCCTGGGCGCCATCGTCATCGCCTCTTTCACGGACGACAGGTACGCGGACGACATGCACTACGTCGGCGGCGCCATGCTGTCCGACAACCTGGCCGAAGCCGGGACCATGTTCGCCTACGCCACATGCCCGCCCGACCCGGCCGTCGTCGGCGAGCGCTGGCGCGAGATGTGGCACGAGCGCCTCGACGCCGCGCAGCCCTGGGTTCTCGAGTGGCTGCGCCACCAGCACCGCGACGATTACTGGCGCCATGCGTCGCTCAGCGAGGACTACGGGGCCCTGCGCTGCCCCGTGCTCGCGTCCAGCGGTTGGGCGGACGGCTATTCCAACGCCGTGACAAGGCTCCTGAGCCATGTCGACGTACCGCGCAAGGGCTTGATCGGGCCCTGGTCCCACAAGCTTCCCCACCTCGGTGAACCGGGGCCGGCCATCGGATACCTCCAGGAGGTGGTCCGGTGGTGGGACCACTGGCTGAAGGGCTTCGACAACGGCGTCATGGACGGGCCCATGATCAGCGCCTGGATGCAGGAGAGCGTGCCGCCGTCCACCTCCTACCAGGAGCGGCCGGGCCGCTGGGTGGGAGAGCCGAGCTGGCCGTCGCCACACGTCCAGGAGGTGGTGCATCCCCTGGACGACCGCACCATCGTTCGCGAGGGAGAAGCACGCGCGTCATCGGAGTCAGCGCATTCCCCGGGACGCGTCCACGAGGTGCAGTCACCTCTCTCCGTGGGGCAGTTCGCCGGCAAGTGGGCTTCGTACAACGCCCCGCCGGATCTGCCGTACGACCAGCGCGAGGAGGACGGCGGTTCGCTGGTGTTCGATACGCGGCCGCTGCCGGAACGCGTGGAGATCCTTGGCGCGCCCGCGGTGGATCTGCTCGTGTCCTCGCCCAGCCGCTCGGCGCAGGTCGCGGTACGGCTGTCGGACGTCGCGCCCGACGGCCGTGCGACCCGGGTCACGTACGGGGTACTCAACCTTGCCCATCGATCAGGTGAAGACGGCCCCGAACAGCTTGAACCGGGCAGGACCTATCGCGTCCGGATACCTCTCAACGGAGTCGCACAGGCCTTCCCCGCCGGGCATCGCATCCGCCTCTCGCTCTCCACCTCGTACTGGCCGCTGGTCTGGCCCGCACCCTCGTCCGTCCAGCTGAGCGTCCACGAGGCCGGTAGCCGTCTCACGCTGCCGATCCGCCCGGCCGCGGCCCCGGACGGGATTCCCGCGGAGCCTTTCGGTGAGCCCGAGGGCTGCGAGCCCCCGGAGGTCACGCAGCAGACCGAGCCCGAACAGGACTGGACGGTGTCGAGGAATCTGGTCGACTACCGCTCATCGCTGGACATCGTGAAGGACCGCGGACTTCAGAGGTACGAGGAGAACGGGATCGAGGTGGGCCTCAGGGCCTGCGAGAAGTACCTCTCCACAGCGGACGACTTCGGTTCGGTGAGCGGTGAGTCGGCCTGGACCATGCGGTTCAGGCGTCCCGCATGGGACGTCCGGGTGGAGACCCGCACGGTCCTTACCTCGAACGAGACAGAATTCCACGTCGATGCCACATTGGACGGTTACGAGGACGGCCGAAGGGTCTTCTCCCGCACGTGGAACGAGAGCATCCCGAGGGTGAACGTCTGAACCCGACTCGACCTGAACTCTACGTAGAACTCTACGGAGAACTCTACGGAGAGAGGGGAAACGGACAACGGAGAAAAGGAGAAGGGGCCGACCGGATTCTCCGGGCGGCCCCTTCTCCCTGTCGTGCCGGGGTGGTGGGATGCTATGGGATCAGATGCGGCGGTGGCTGTGGTAATACCCGCCGACCTGCTCGTGGTACCCGGCATCGCCGACGTGCTTGTCCTTGTCGAATTCGGGGGAGTTCTTGATCTGGTCCTTCGTCAGGTCGACGAAAACCTTCCGTGCGGCCGCGTCGACGGTGCGTACCGTTCCGGCCGGCAGCAGGACGTGCTTTCCGAAGATCCAGACACCCGTGTCCACCACGAGGTACGAGGAGTCGACTTCGTCCGAGTGCTTGTCGACCGTTCCGATGCTCCCGTCGGTGGCTTCGACCTTGTAGCCGATCAGGTCGGTGCCCGCGGTGTAGCCGGCGGTCGGCTGGTAGCCCCAGATGTTGTCACTCATGGAAACAGCTCCTTCATCGAGATTCTTCACTCCTCCACCGAACGGACCGTGGAGTCGTGCTGGCGTTCACTGAAAGGCTGACGCCCTCTCGGAAGATCGCCTGCCCCGCTTCAAGGCCCCTACACATTCGTGGTGTTCGGAAGGTTCAAGAAGAGCACTCGCAAGGGAAGTCACGGTCCCCGCTGGGAGCCGCCGCCTTTCCGGGACCGCCGCAAACGACGCGGGGTGGACCACGACAATGCGTCGTGGTCCACCCCGCGTCATTACGGGCTCAGCCTTCCCCTACCAGCGGTACCAGCGGCCTCGCTTGCCTCCGCCGGATGCCGGGCGGATGACAAAACCGAGCAGCCACACCACCAGTACGACGACGGCTATCCACCAAAGGGCCTTCAGTGCGAATCCGGCGCCGAAAAGGAGCAGGGCCAGCAGGAGAACAAGAATGATGGGAACCATGGGTATCAACCTCCGGGGCTTCATCTGCCCCGGTACTCGCCCCGCATTCACTGCCGATGACAGAACCCGGCGAAACGGCTCGTGGCGTGTGCACGTGGTCGCAGGGGTGACGTGACCGGAAGTGACGCGCCTCACGGCTCGTCGTACTCTGTGGCGCATACGGGGAGAGCGGGGAGAGCAACCATGAGTGAGCCCCTGAAGACCTTTGTCGGCGGCGCCGAGGTCGAGGTGCCCAACAGCATCCCGTCCATCCGCGACGCGCTGCCCGAGACGAGACGCGAGGAGTTCGACCACGCCATCAACGAGGCGGGCGTGCACGAGATCCAGGCCGTGATGCGGCACTGGATGCTGGAGGCCGTGCCCGATCCGGAGGCCGAGCGGATCCTGGACAGGCTGGCGCGGGACGAGGCCGAGAGGCGGAGCGTCGCTTGAGCTTCCGGATCTCCTACGCGCCGCCCGCCGACGACACCCTGGCCAAGATGCGGGACGGCACCACCTTCCGGGACGAGATGGCACGCACGCTGGGGTGTGAGCCGTACGGGCACGGCTCGTCCGCCGTCAAGGGTGAGCACGATCGCCGTGAGGCGACGGTCGCCGGGGCGATCGTGCTCTACTACGTCTCCGGTTCGGTCCTGACCGTCACCGTGGTGCGGCTCGTCCCGCTGCCCTGATCCGGGACCAGGCGTACCGCTTTCAGGCGAGCTTGCCGGCCTGGGCGTCGATCACCGCGGTCGGCAGGTCGAAGTCGCCGCCCGCGCCGGACGCGCCCAGGTTGAGCGAGGTCAGCGAGGCGACCGTGGCGCCCTGACGGATCTGGATGAGCTTCATCGCGCTCTTCTCGCCGTCCGCCTCGACCGTCACCGTCCAGGCGACGGCTTCCTCGCCGCCCTTGACCGGCACCTCCGCGATCTTGGAGATCTTCTGCTTGGATCCGGCCGCGGTGAAGGTGAAACCGGAGGCGCACTCGGTCGCGGCGGTCCGCAGACCGGCCAGCACCTCCTCGGCGCCCTTGCCGTCGTAGGAGGCGAGTGTGGTGAGCGTCGTCGTGATGTCGAAGGCGGCCTTGAACGCCTCCGCCGGGTCGTCACTCTCCTTGTCGCCGCCCTTCTTCGGCTCGCTGACGACCTTGCGCTGCGTGGACGCGGCGGGCGTGCCGGCCTTGGCGCCCATCAGCGCGTCGGCGAAGACGTCGCAGGCGGCCTTGTCGACGGTGACGTCCTTGGCGGCGATGGCGTCGGCGGGACCGGCCTTGGCGATCTTGTGGCCCTTGACGTCACCCTGCGCCAGGGAGACCTTCTCCAGCTCGGCCGCGGTCAGCGCCTTGACGGCGGACGTGTCAGCCCCCTTGCCCGCGGGCTTTCCGGAAGCGGATCCGCCCGCCTTGCCGTCCTTGTCCGCGGCGTCCCCGGCGTCCGAACCGCAGGCCGCGGTGAGCAGGGCCAGGGACATCACGGTGGCGGCAACGGCGGTACGGCGTATGGCAGTGGGTCGCATGGCCCATCCTTCTGTCTCAGGGTGTTTCGCCCGCACGAGAGCGGCCCACGCCGGGTTCGGCGCGGCAGTGAGGAATCGTGGGGGTACGCCAACTCTATGAGTGCGCTGTGGTTTGGCCATCCGTCAAAGCGGGCATCGTCCGTGATCGTGACGACGTCGTGATCACCCCGTGAAGGCTCTGAACTGTGCAATCGACGCAGACATCAGCAACACGACCCGGAGTGACCGCTCGAAGAGGTTCGCTGATGCCGATGGATTCCGCCCTGCCCGCCGCGCTCGGTTCCGTGGGGATACCCCCGGAACTGATCGCCTCCTGTGCCCCGCTGGCCGGGGGCACGTACAACGCCGTCACCCGCGTCGGCCTCACCGACGGCCGCCGGTGGGTGGTGAAGACTCCGCCGCCGGCCCTCGCGAGCTGTCTCACCTACGAGCGCGATCTGCTGGTCAACGAGGTCGCGTTCTACACCGCGGCGGCCGGGCTCGCCGAGGAGACCGCCGTCCCCGCCGTCGTGCACAGCGGGCTGGACCCGGCGGCCCCCGGGGGCGCTTACGTGATCATGACGGAGCGTCCCGGGCAGCCCTGGCACGAGGTGGCCGAAGCCCTGACCGACGGTGAGGCGCGGCGGCTGCGCACGGAGCTCGGACGGATCGTCGGCCGGCTGCACACCGTGCCGGGGCCGGGCGGTTTCGGCTATCCGTCCACGGCTCTCGGCCCGTTGGTCCCCACGTGGCGCGGCGCGTTCACCGCGATGACCGGTGCGGTGCTGGACGATGCGGAGACGTACGGGGCGCGGCTGCCGCGTACGCCCGCGGACATCCGCCGTCGGCTCGGGGCCGCTTCGTACGTACTGGACGACGTCACCCGGCCCGCCCTGGTCCACTTCGACCTGTGGCAGGGCAACGTCCTGGTCGCCGGGGAGCCGGGAGCGCGGCGCATCGGGGGGATCATCGACGGGGAGCGGATGTTCTGGGGCGACCCGGCCGCCGACTTCGTGTCGCTCGCCCTGTTCGGGGACATGGAGCAGGACAAGGAATTCCTCGCCGGTTACGGGGAGTCGGCGCCGGGCGGGCGGGTGGATTTCGACGGCTCGTTGCGGCTGCGGCTTGCGCTGTACCGCGCGTATCTCTACCTGATCATGCTGGTGGAGACGGTGCCGCGGGAGGCCGACGCGGAGCAGCTCGCGTGGACGTGGAACGAGGTGGCGCCGCGGCTCGAAAAGGCCCTCGACGATGTGGAGTCGGGGCTGCGGCCCTGAAGGCGACCGCGGCCCCGACACTCTTCAGCCCCGGATCCTCAGGGCCCGCTGGGCGTCGTGGAGGTTGCGCGGGCGGACGGTCTCCGGGGTGCCGTAGGCCTCCAGGCGGGTGTGCAGGTCGCCGGTGAAGTCGGGGACGTCGGTCTGGTCGAACTCCGTCACCTCGCTGACCCCGACGGTCGCGCTGTACGGGGCGAGGCCGTCGATCCGCATCAGGCCGGCCCGGCCGTTGGTGACGCGGATGTTCCAGTGTGTGAAGCGGGCGCCGAACAGCGGTCCGGCGCTCGCGTCGCCGCCGTGGCGCCCGTTGTTGTTCACCGTGATGTCGGTACGGACGTTGGCGAACGGCATCCCGCGGTGCGAGTCGAAGGTGCCCATCTCCATCACGCCGCGCGACCAGACGTTGTAACTGGACAGGCCCTCGACGTTGATGCCGTGCAGCTGGGTCCCGGAGGGCGCCGGGACGGTGCGCTGCTCGATGGTGAAGTCCTCGATCAGGTTGTCGTGGCTGCCCTCGCGGCAGTAGTACGGGTGGTGCGAGCCGCGGCCCGTGACCTTCGTGCGGCGCAGGGTGCAGGCGGAGGCGCCGATGAGGCCGAAGCCGTTGTCGACGTGGCGGACGGTGATGTCGTCGGCCCAGCAGTCGTACGCGCACTGGAACGCGACGCCGTTGTACCCCTTGTCGAGCAGGTGCGGCGACTGCGGGGTCTCGACCGCTTCGAGGGTGAGGCCCTCGACGCCCGAGCCCGTGAGCGGGGCGGCGAGGGTGGTCAGCCGCGGGTCCCACTCGGGGCGGACGTCGAGCGGGAGGGGCCGCTCCAGGGTGACCCGGCGGCCGTGCACGGCGGTGATGCGGACCGGCCACTCGTAGGGGACGTACGAGGTCAGCTTCGTCTTGTCGTCCCAGTAGTACGCCTCCGGGCCCGCGCCGCCGCCCGCCATGTGCTCCAGGAGGGTGTGGGCCGAGTCGTCGGCGAGGCGGAGCAGGACGAGTGCGCCACGCTTCAGCTTCCGGGTGTCGTCGACGGTGATCGTACGGTCGCCGAGGCGGGCGGGGGCGACGGTGGCCAGGGTCTGCCACTCGTCGCGCCTGTTGCCCGTCCATCCCTCGAAGGGCCAGGCCTTCGCCTTGACGGCTTCGGTGAGCGAGGTCCAACGGGCTTCGGGGCAGAGCCAGATGAGGCCGCCCGCCCAGGACCAGCTGGACTTGTCGCCGCCGTAGCGGCTGCCGTAAGCGCCGATGATCTCGGTGAGGTTCCTCGTGGCGTACAGCGTGGTGCGGCCGCTGCCCGCGCCGCGGACCACGACATCGCTGTGGCCGATGCGGATGATGTCGTCGATGCGGTACGTGCCTTCGGGGACGATCACCGTGCCACCGCCGCGCTCTCCGGCATCGGCGATGGCGCGGTTGATCGCGGGGGCGGCGTCAGCGGAGCCGTCCGGCTCGGCGCCGTAGTCCAGGACGTTGGCGGTGAAGCCGTGGCCGGTACGGGGGCGCGGCAGGTCGGAGCCGCCGCGGTAGCCGGCCCTGCCGATGAACGGGATCTGCGGGTGCGTGAAGGGCGCTGCGGCGAACTCCCGCCAGAGCGGGGTGGGCTGCGGCCGGCTGCCGGCCGTTGCGCCGGTCGCGGCGAGGGCTGTCCCGCCGCCGAGCGCTCCGGTCGCCGCGGCCGCGGCGACCGCCACCGCGCTGCCCAGCAGTCCACGCCTGCTGATGTTCCCGTTGATCGCCATGAGCCCGATCCGCCTCTCGTAAATTCACGGATGTGAACGATGTTCATATCTGCGTCGGTCGTGAGCATGCCACGAGCCCCGGGCACGGCGAAAGACTCGTGCACCGGGGAATACGCGGGGCAGTCAGGGAACCGTCAGACAGCAGGCGTCAGTTGGCGGGGCGCTGGGTCAGATGCGTGAACGCTTCCAGATTCCGCGTGGACTCACCGCGCGACACCCGCCACGCGTACTCCTTGCGGATCGCGCTCGCGAAACCGAGTTCGAGCAGGGGGTTGAAGGCGCCGTCCGAGGCCTCCAGGACCGCGCCGAGCAGCCGGTCCAGCTCCTCCGGCGTCACCACGGAGAGCGGCAGCTTGCCGACGAGGTAGACGTCCCCGAGCGAGTCGATGGCGTAACTCACGCCGAAGAGCCGGAGGTTGCGCTCCAGCAGCCAGCGGTGCACCGCCGCGTCGTTCTCGTCGGGGTGCCGGATGACGAAGGCGTTGAGGGACAGCGCGTGCGCGCCGACGATGAGCGAGCAGGTGGTGGCGAGCTTGCGGGTGCCGGGCAGCTGGACGACGTAACTGCCGGGCGCGGGGCTCTCCCAGTCGAGTCCGGCATCCTTCAGCGTCGCCTCGATGACCTGAGCGACCTGCGTGACCTGCGGTGTCGCCGCTTTCTCGGGTACGTCAGCCATGGAGCGAGCGTACGTCAGGCGCCGGGCGCCCGTCCGGCGGGAACTCCCGGGAACCCGCCGGATCCCTCGCGTGGCGACCCGTGGTGTCGCGCCTCCAGGCGCGTCTCACCCGTGGCGTCGCGTCTTCAGGCGCGCCTCACCCGTGGTGTCGAGCGCTCAGGCGCGTCTCACCCGTGGTGCCCCGTGGTGCGAGCGCAACCCGGTGCATCTCAGCCATGGTGCGAGCGCACCCGCCGCAGCTCACCCGTGGTGCGAGCGCACCCGGCGCCGGTGTGCCTGCATCGCCTCCGTGTACACGTCCGCGGTCGCTGCCGCCGCCGTGTCCCAGCCGAAGCGCCGCGCGTGCGCGGCGGCCGCGCCGCCCATCCGCTCGACGAGCTCCGGCGCGAGCGCGAAGCGGTGGAGCGCGTGGGCGTACGCCTCCGGGTCGTGCCCAGGGATCAGGAAGCCGCTGACCTCGTCCCGTACCGCCACCGGCAGGCCGCCCACGGCCGCCGCGACGACCGGGGTTCCGGCCGCCTGGGCCTCTATGGCGACCAGGCCGAAGGACTCGCTGTACGAGGGCATGACCAGCACGGACGCGGCCCGGAACCAGTCGGCGAGCTGGTCCTGCCCGACCGGCGGGTGGAACCGCACGACGTCCGCGATGCCCAGACGGGCGGCCAGCTTCTGCAGCCCCTCCGGCTTGGCGAGCCCGCTGCCACTGGGTCCGCCGACGACCGGCACGACCATCCGGGAGCGCAGCGCGGGGTCCCGGTCCAGCAGGGCGGCGACGGCGCGCAGCAGCACGTCCGGGGCCTTCAGCGGCTGGATGCGGCCCGCGAAGAGCGGGATCAGTGCGTCCTGCGGCAGGCCGAGGCGCGCGCGGGCCGCGGCACGTCCGTCGGCGGGGCGGAAGCGGTCCAGGTTGACGCCGGGGTGGACGACGGCGACGGCGGCCGGATCGGCCTCGTAGAAGCGGACGAGCTCGGCCGCCTCCTCGGCGGTGTTCGCGATCAGCCGGTCGGCCGCGCTGACGATCTGGGTCTCCCCGATGACACGCGCGGCGGGTTCGGGGGTGTCGCCCTCGGCGAGCGCCGCGTTCTTGACCTTGGCCATGGTGTGCATGGCGTGGACGAGCGGGACGCCCCAGCGCTGCGCGGCGAGCCAGCCGACGTGCCCGGAGAGCCAGTAGTGGGAGTGGACCAGGTCGTAGTAGCCGGGGCGCTGGCCGGCCCACGCCTGCATCACGCCGTGCGTGAAGGCGCAGAGCTGGGCGGGCAGCTCCTCCTTGGCCAGACCCTCGTACGGCCCCGCGTCGACGTGCCGGACCAGGACGCCGGGCGACAGCTCGACGGTCGGCGGCAGGGCGCCGGCGGTGGAGCGGGTGAAGATCTCGACCTCTATGTTGATCGCGGCCAGGCGCTTGGCGAGCTCCACGATGTACACGTTCATGCCGCCCGCATCACCCGTCCCCGGCTGGTGCAGCGGGGAGGTGTGCACGGAGAGCATCGCGATCCGGCGCGGTTTGCGGTGGCCGCCGGGAAAGCCTGTGGGGAACCTGAGGCGCGGTGCGACGCGGCTGTTGCCGAGCCGGGAGACGTACTGGCTCACGTCGTCCGGTCCTCCTCACTCAGGGCACTGGTACCGACTCACTCACGGGCATGGGACTCGCTCACGGGCATGGCACCGAAGGGGCGCAAGGTCCCTTCGAAGGTCTGGAACAGCGGAACCCCGCCTTTCATTTCCGTTTTGCCAAATCATTACGGTACGGCTCCGGCGCGTCGCCGGGACGGCCGCCGGGACCGCGCACCCGCGTTCGGGACGACCGCCTGGACCGCGCACCCGCGGGTGCGGTCGTTACGCTCTGTGTCATGCGCCCGATCGGCACCGCGACCCGCGGGACCACCAACCCGAACCGGCTGCGCCGCATGGACCGCTGGATCGCCGCCACGCACGGCCCCGCCCTGCGCCGCGCCGACGCCCCCGTGGCGGTCGACCTCGGGTACGGTGCCGCCCCCTGGACCGCCGTCGAACTGCTGGAGCGCCTGCGCACCGCCGAACCGCGCACCCGCGTGGTCGGCGTCGAGATCTCCCCTGAGCGCGTCGAGGCGGCGCGGCCGTACGAGCGCGAGGGCCTCACCTTCCGGCACGGCGGCTTCGAGATCCCGCTGCCCGGGCGGCCCACGCTGATCCGGGCGGCGAACGTGCTGCGCCAGTACGACGAGGGCGAGGTGGCCGCCGTCTGGCAGCGGCTGTGCGACCGGCTCTCACCGGGCGGCCTGCTGGTGGAGGGCACCTGCGACGAGATCGGGCGCCGCCACGTGTGGGTGGCACTGGGTCCCGAGGGGCCGCGCACCGTGACCTTCGCGACCCGGCTCGGCTCCCTGGGCCGGCCGTCCGACCTCGCGGAGCGGCTGCCCAAGGCGCTGATCCACCGCAATGTGCCGGGCGAGCCCGTCCACGCGTTCCTGCGCGACTTCGACCGGGCCTGGGCTGCGGCCGCACCGTACGCCTCGCTGGGCGCCCGGCAGCGCTGGATCACGGCCGCGCGCGCGCTGTCGGGCGAGTGGCCGCTGACGGACGGCGTACGGCGGTGGCGCCAGGGCGAAGTGACGGTGAAATGGTCGGCGCTGCAACCCGAGCGGTAGCCCAACACGCGGAAAACAAGGTGAAATCCCCCGGCGCCGGGAACGACGGCGCAGCATCGTTCGTCCCAGAACAGGGGGGCCGGGCCGGGGAAGCCGGGCCGGGGCGACACGGGGATCCCGCGAGCCTGCACAGATGTGTCTGCCTCTGTTGCTTTTCGGTAGGGCATGGCACGATCTCGTCGGCACCATAAGTTACTGACGGTAAATCAGATCCGTGGGGATCCGCTCGGAGGGGGAGCTTCGTGTACCGACGCCACTGTGCCGCTGCCGCGATCACTCTGGTCTGCGCGATGGCCGTACTGGCCTCGCCCGTCCAGGCCTTCGCGGCACCCGCGCCCCCCTCGCCGGCCCCTGCCCCCTCGGGCAGGAAGAGCCTCGAAGAGGTGCGCCAGGAGATCGACGGCCTCTACCGGGCCGCCGGGTCGGCCGCGGACGCGTACAAGCTCGCCGAGGAGAAGGCCAAGAAGCAGTCGGGCGAGATCGTCAAGCTGGCCCAGGCCATAGTCGAGGGCCAGGCGAAGATCGCCGAGCTCAAGAACAGGGCGGGCGCCCAGGCCCGCGACGAGTACCGCAACGCCGGACTGCCGCCGGGCGCCCGGCTCATGCTCAGCGGCGACCCGCAGCTCTTCCTGGACGGTGTCAGCCGGGCCCGCCAGGGCCAGAAGGCCGCCAAGGGGCTCCTGGGGGAACTGAACAGGACCCAGGAGGACTTGGAGACGTACACGCAGGACGCGAGCACCAACTGGACGAAGCTCGAAGCCAGTCGCGTCAAGCAGGCAAAGGCCAAGAAGAAGATCAACGCGCAGATCGAGGCGGCGAAGAAGCTGGAGTCCCAGCTGGAGAAGAAGGAGCGCGCCCGGCTTCTCCAGCTGGAGCAGGAGGCGGAGTACAAGTCGCAGACCGCCTGGCTGGGCTCCGGCGCGCTGAAGGAGATCAACCGCGCGGCGACGGCGAGCGGCAAGAAGGCGGTGGCCTTCGCGACCTCCAAGATCGGCCTGCCGTACGTGTGGGGAGCCGAGGGCCCCAGGTCGTACGACTGCTCCGGACTGACCTCCCAGGCCTGGGCGGCGGCCGGACGGCCGATCCCGCGCACCTCGCAGGAGCAGTGGCGGCAGCTGCCGCACATCGCCATCAAGGACCTGCGCCCCGGCGACCTGATCATCTACCACAGCGACGCCAGCCACGTCGGGATGTACATCGGCGACGGCGCGATCGTGCACGCCCCGCGCCCCGGCCGCGACGTCACACTCGCCGGGGCGGGCTCGATGGAGATCCTCGGAGTGGTCCGCCCGGACAAGTAGGACGCCCCGCGGGGCGGCCGCTCCCCGCCGTGCGACCCCGCGACGCACCCCGGACACTCCCCCGCGAACACCGGCGTGAGCGGCGCCACTGTGCCCAGGACGGCGGGCGTGACCTTTGTCATGCCGCCCCGGGCACCCCGGGACGGTCACATCACGCCTGATCCGTGACCTGACGCGGCTTATGGCGGTGCATATGCCGGAGGCCGAGTGCCGTGCGCCATTCCGTTCCCGCATCCCGTACCGCTATCGTCCCCGTCTGGCGGGTCGTCGATCGTCGTCCCGCCGCGCCCTCGGGGGGAGGGAAGGAAACCCGAACCGATGCCCGTACCCGTACCGCAGCAACGTGCCGTTCCCGCTGCGGAGGCCAGCAGTGGCACCGACCTCACCCTCCTGGTGATCGAGGACGACCCCGCGGGCACCTTCAGCGTCCCGGAGCTCTCCGCCGCGGCCGGTGCCCGGGTCCGTATCCGCGCTGCCCGCAATCTGACCGAGGCGGGCCGGCTCCTCACCGACGACGTGGACTGCATCCTGCTGGACCTGGCGCTGCCGTCAGGCGCCGAGACGCGCGGCGACCGGGGGGCGGAGCCCGACGGGCTCGCCACCCTCAAGCACGTGCTGCGCATCGCACCCCGGCACGCCGTGCTCGCCATCACGGCAGAGGACGACGCCGAGCTGGCGGCCGAGGCGGTACGGGTGGGGGCACAGGACTACCTCTTCCGCGGCGAGCTGGACGGCCGGCTGCTCAGCCGCGCCATCCGTTACGCCGTCGAACGCAAACGCGCCGACGTCGCCCAGCACCAGCTCACCGAGTCCCGGCTGCGTGCCCAGGAGAACGCCCGCCTGGAGCGCGGCCTGCTGCCCACCCCGCTGCTCGACGGCTCCGATCTGCGCTTCGCGGCCCGCTACCGCCCCGGCCGCAGCCGCGCGCTGCTCGGCGGCGACTTCTACGACACGGTCCGCACGCCCGACGGCACGGTCCACGTGATGATCGGTGACGTCTGCGGCCACGGCCCGGACGAGGCGGCCCTCGGCGTCGAACTGCGCATCGCGTGGCGGGCGTTGACGCTGGCCGGACTCTGTGGCGACGAGCTGCTCTCCACGCTCCAGCAGGTGCTGGAGCACGAACGGGAGAGCGAGGAGATCTTCGCGACGCTCTGCACCGTCGACATCGCCCCCGACGGCCGCCGCGCGGGCCTGTGCCTGGCGGGCCATCCCGCACCGCTGATCGCCCGCCAGGGGCGGGCCGCGCACCTGCTCCCGTACGAGGACGGCGGCCCGGCACTCGGCCTGCTCCCGCGCGCCCGCTGGCCGCGCCGGCAGGTCGAACTGGGCGGCTCCTGGAGCCTGATGATGTACACGGACGGGCTGATCGAGGGCCGCGTCGGCAACGGCACGCAGCGACTCGGCCAGGACGGCATGGTCGCGATGATCAACCGCCAGCTGTCCGAGGGCCTGACCGGTGAGGACCTCCTGGAGGCGGCGGTCACCCACGTCCGGGAGCTGAACGGCGGCGAACTGACCGACGACGTCGCGGTCCTGCTGCTCGACCGCGACCAGGACACCGCCCGCGACACCGCCCGCCGCCGGGCAAAGAACGGCGACCGGGGCCGGAGCATCCCGCGCCCCCGCCCCGGACAGGTGTCACCCGCAGGTGCTCAACGACCGCCGTTGTAGGGCCCGTACGGACCGTCGCTGCTGGAGCCGCCGCGGCGGCCGCCGCCGCCCGATACGGCCTTGAGCGCGGGCCGCACGTCCACGAAGAACACGATGGACGCGATCAGCCCGGCGAGCTGCACGAACAGCATGGGCACCCAGAGGTTCACCACCACCGCGATGCCGAGAATGATCACCCAGAAGGACTTCTTCTGCTTGTCCGCGGCGCGGTAGGCGTCCTCGCGGGCCATCGCCGCCATGACCAGCGCGACCACGGCGAGGACGAGCATGGCCGTGTAGATCAGCCCGAGGAATGTGCTGAAGCCTTCGAGCAACATGATGTGCACCGCCTAGTCAGTGGATGAGCGCCTCGCGGCCAAGGTACCGGGACAACGACCGGGCCACCCCGAAAGGTGCCCACCCGTCCTCCCGGCACACCTGCCGGGCATCGCGCCGCTACTTGGCGGTGGGCGGCGTGGTCTTCTTGGCGACCGGCTTGCGCGCGGGCGCCTTCTTGGCGGGCGCGGGGGCCGGCTTGGCCTCGGCCTTGACGGTCTTGGGCGCGGGCTTGGCGGCAGATGCCGGCTTGGCGGCGGGCTTCGGCTCGGCCTTGGGCTCCGCCTTCACCGTCGCCGGCTTCGACTCCTTGCGCGGCTCGACGACGACGGCGATCTCGACGATCTCCTCGGCGGTCTCACCACGCCACGTCCGCACGGTCTGCTCGCCGCGCTCGGCGACCTTCTCGTACGTCTCCCGGGCCCTGACCGCGTACTCCGCGGCCACGCCGACGCTGCGCAGCGCCAGGTCCTGCGCGCTCTCGCCCAGCTTCTTCAGATCGGTGTCGAACGCCCCGATCACCTCGGTGACCTTGGCCTGAAGGGTGGCCTGCGCCTCCTTGGCCTGCCCGGCCACCTTCTCCTGCACGGCCTTGGGGTCGGTGTTGCGCACCGCCTCGATGCGCTCGGGCGCCTCGGCCCGCAGCTGCTCGATCAGGGCCGGAACCTTCCGGGCCTGCTGCACGGCGAGGTCGGCCGTACCGGCGGCGAAGTAGAGGGGGGTCGGGTCGGTGAGGGTCTTACGCAGGTCATCGGTGATGGCCATGACTGTGGTCCTCCCGGATCATCAGACTCATTGTGAGGGTTTTGAAGGCTTTGAACCTGTATCGGCAGCACTGCCGTCGGCACTGAAGGGCGCATCCGCACCGGACGCGCGCCCCTCGCCGTCCGCGGAGTCCGCGGAGTCCGCGGAGTCGTTCACGGGTCCGTCCTCGAACCCGTTCTCCTTGCGGAAGGAGGCATAGATCTGCAGCAGCACGCTCTTCTGCCGCTCGTTGATCGACGGATCGGCCAGAATCACCGCCCGCGTCTCCAGCTCGTCCCGCTCCCGCTCGTCCAGGATCCCGGCCCGTACGTACAGGGTCTCGGCAGAGATCCGCAGCGCCTTGGCGACCTGCTGGAGGACCTCGGCACTGGGCTTGCGCAGCCCGCGCTCGATCTGGCTGAGGTAGGGATTGGACACCCCGGCGGCATCGGCGAGCTGCCGCAGCGACAGCTGCGCGGTACGGCGCTGCTCGCGCAGGTACTCGCCGAGATTGCCGACGTTGAGTGAGGCCATATCCCGATAGTGGACCCCCGCTGCTAACTTTTGCAAGCAGGCGCTTGCAAAAGTGTTCGGCGCCACTCGGACGGGTCATGATGGCCGGGTGACCGGAGTCCGTTGCCGGCCCTCGGGCCTCCTGTCGGTCGGCCGTACCGGCCGGTGCCGGGGCAACGCGCTCGCAACAGTCGGACGGACGTCACCACACATCCAACCGCCGGGCCTTCCAACCCGTCGAACCTCCCGGTCGGAGCGCTAGAGACGTGTCGCAGTCCGGATGAGGTCGGCGACGGCTCTGGACCGGCTGTGCGGTGGCCAGGCGATCACGGTGGTGACTGTCGGCGCGTCCAGCACGGGCACGGCGGCGAGGTCACCGTGCAGTTGGGCTCGGCACGACTCCGGTGAGACCGCGCAGGCACGGCCGAGGGCGACGAGCTGCAACAGCTGCGCGTGGTCGCGGACCTGCGGGCCGGGGCCGGGCGGGTAGGTGCCGTCGGGGTTGGGCCAGCGCGGCAGGGGCAGGCCCGGCAGTCCGGCGATATCGGCCATGTGTACGTTCGCCCGGGCGGTGAGCGGATGTCCGGACGGCAGGACCACAACCTGGCCCTCCGTGCCGAGCTCTTCTGTGTCGAACCCGGCTGTCGAGTCGAACGGCCGGTGCAACAGCGCCACGTCGGCCCGGCCCTCGCGCAGGAGTCGTCCCTGCTCGGCCGGACCGCACAGGATGACGTCGACGGGGACCGCGCCGGGTTCGGCGGCGTATGCGTCGAGCAGTTTCGCCAGCAGTTCTCTGGACGCGCTGGCCTTCGTGACCAGGACCAGGCCGGGACGGCCGGTCGCAGAAGGGGCGGCGCGGCGGGTCCGGCGCTCGGCGGCGTCGACCGCGTCGAGGGCCGCCCGGCCCTCGACCAACAGCACCCCGCCCGCCTCGGTGAGCGTAACGGTGCGGCTGGTCCGATCCAGTAGCGCTGCCCCGAGCCGGCGTTCGAGCTGCTGGATCGCCCGCGACAGAGGCGGCTGCGCGATCCCGAGCCGCTGCGCGGCGCGCCCGAAGTGCAGCTCTTCAGCGACAGCGACGAAATAGCGCAGTTCCCGGGTCTCCATATCGCCACGGTACCCCGGATCAATACCCTGACGGTATCGTTGCCCACCCTATCGGTCTTGGACCCCCACCGGGCTCCGAGAGCAGCATGGTCCTCATGAGCGAACGAACGATTGCGCTGGTCACCGGCGCGAACAAGGGAATCGGCTACGAGATCGCCGCGGGCCTGGGCGCCCTCGGCTGGAGCGTCGGCGTCGGCGCCCGCGACGATCAGCGCCGTGAGGCCGCGGTGGAGAAACTGCGCGCCGCCGGCGTCGACGCGTTCGGCGTACCACTGGACGTGACCGACGACGCGAGCGCGACCGCCGCCGCACAGCTGATCGAGGCACAGGCCGGGCACCTCGACGTGCTCGTCAACAACGCCGCCATCACCGGCGGCATGCCGCAGGAACCCACCCAGGTCGATCCCGCCACCATCCGAACGGTCGTGGAGACCAACGTGATCGGCGTCATCCGTGTCACCAACGCGATGATGCCGCTGCTGCGCCGCTCTGCCTCACCACGGATCGTGAACATGTCCAGCAGTGTCGGCTCCCTCACCCGGCAGTCGGGAACCGCTGCCGAGCAGACGACGGGTCCGGTGGCCGTGGCCTACGCGCCGTCGAAAACGTTCCTGAACGCTGTCACCCTCCAGTACGCCCGGGAGCTGAACGGCACGAACATCCTGATCAACGCCGGCTGCCCCGGCTACGTCGCGACGGACCTCAACGGCTTCCGCGGCGTGCGCACCCCCGAACAGGGGGCGGCGATCGCCATCAAACTCGCGACCCTGCCCGACGACGGCCCGACCGGCCAGTTCTTCGACGACGCCGGTGCAGTGCCCTGGTGATGCCCACGGCAGTCATCACCCGCCGAGGTGAGGCGGCTTCGCCCTGGCAGCCACGATCAGGCTGTCGCGTCAGTCGGCCGGCGATGCCCCACGCCGGACGGAGAAGCGCCCCGGCCGACGGCCCCCGGTGCGGGCATGAACCGTCCGTTCTCCTCCCGCACCGGCCACCCCCGCTTCTCCACTGCGTGATCAAACGGTTCCGCACATGGTCACGCCGTCACGCGGTACAGCCGGGAGGGGCCGAGGTCATTCCGTCTCCGCGCACTCGTCGACGAAGGCGCAGAGCCGGCGGATCGGACTGAGGCAGGTGGCGGGGTCGACGGTGGGTTGCATGTGGGGTGCGTCGTGGAGCCACTGTTCCCACATGCCGCCGGGGCCCAGGAAGCGTGCGGCTTGATCGTCTCCGAGGTTCAGGTCGGTGGAGATGAGGGCGCCCATGACCACGACCTGGTCGTAGGCGAGGTCGGGGCGGCGAAGGTAGCGATCGAGATAGGCGCCCAGCAGACCGGCGTCGCGCGGAGTGCCGAAACCGGCCAGGGCCACGCAGTACGCCGACCCCACACAGCAGACCTCGCTGGCCAGCAGCAGCTCACCGATCCGCTCACGGAATTCGGTCCGGCGGCCGACGGCGATGAGCCACGTGGCGGTCCTCCGCTCACGCCACCCGCCCTTGAGAAGGGTGGCGATCTCGTCCGGGGTGACGAGTCGCGCGTCTTCGCCAAGAGCTCGCACGAATCGGTCGCGCTCGGGACCGGGCATGCGCAGCACACCGCCGCCGAGCTTCAGATAGCGGCGCTCCGGCGTGACATAGCGGCGGACCAGGGCCAGTAGTTCGGCATCCTCATGGGCGTGGTGCATCACAGGATGATCCTGGCTGACCGATCCGCAATCGAGCCAGATTTTTTGAAGTCATGCCGCTCAACCCCGCCACTGATCAGGGGCAGACCTCGCCCGTTCAGGGGGCGGGAGTGTTGATGTCCGGCACCGTCAGCTCGCGCCGAGTGGTTCGGTTTCCTCGGTGTCGAGCTGGTGGTCGGCCCAGATGTAGCTTTCGGGAAGCAGATCGGTGATGGAGACCGTCCGGAGCCGGTCGCCGGCCCCGACGATGACCTTCAGGGCCGGGAAGTAGTCGAGAAGGACCTGACGACACCGTCCGCACGGGGGGACGACCCCTCGTTCTCGGTCGCCCACGGCGACGATCGTGTCCAGCTCGTAGGCGCCCTGGGCGGCCGCCGTGCCGAGGAGAACCAGCTCTGCGCAGGGGCCGCCGGTGAAGTGGTACGCGTTCACCGCGGTGACGATCCGGCCGTCCTGGGCACGGGCTGCGGCCGCCATGGTGTGGTTGTCGCCCCGGCAGCGAGTGCGCGCCACGTGGGCCGCGGCCTGGATGAGTTCGTGGTCGACGTGGGGAGCATGCGTGGTCATCGTCTCTGCCTTCGTGAGGTGTCGGGCGACGGAGGTGTCAGGCGACGTTGACCCGCGTGACGACGGCGCGCAAGCGAATATCGGCTGTGCGCCTGTTCCGCCGGATGACGCAGCGGCTGATCATGCCGCCCTGCTCTTCGTGGTCGGCGTGGTCGGCAGATACCGAAGAACGAGCGATGTCCGGGGCGGTCACTTCCGCGGCACCCGGTGCCGAGCCGGTGAGCCGTGGCCGGGCACCGTCAGCCGCCCGCCGTGGCCGTCCAGTTGGCACTGATCCGAGCAGCCACGGAGAAGTCCTCCTCACAGTCCGGGCAGGTCGCATCGCCGAAGACGTAGGTCAGCATCCTGGCGACCTCTTGCCGGCCGTCGGCGATCGCGACAGCGTGGAGACGTCGGCCGATGCCCGTCAGGCCGGTGGGCTCAGTGGGACGCAGAGGCCTCTTCCTCACCTCATCGTCCGACGTCGCGTAATCACCGACGGCCGAGAAGAACCCGTGCTCGCCCACGACGATGAACATCACCGCCGCACAGCCGAAGCCGGGGCAGGACACCTCGTACTCCTCGTTCGTGAGCCCCCATGCCAGGCCTTCGCTCCAGCCGAAGACGCCCTCGAAACTCAGTACGGCTTCCAAGAGGTAGATGTACTCGCTGCGATCGGCAGCCGTTCGAAGGTGCTCGTTCGCGAGGGACAGCAAGGCCGCCACCTCGGAGGCGTGCTTCACGCGGACGTTGCCCGCCCCGTGCGACTGGTCGGCACCCGCCATGATCGCGCCCGCCAGCGTCAGCGCGCTCACCGCCTGATCCCGGTCGTCCGCGCCGGCCATGGCGGCCAGCCAGGGCAGCGCCGCGAAGCTGGCCGAGTACACGCTGCCCTGGTGGCACAACGCCGACCAGAGGTCGCTCCAGTGCTCGGAAGCCGGATCGGACGCGATCCGGTCCAGCAGAGCCGGTATGTCCTCGGCGGAGCCGTACGCGTGACTGAGCTGCGACCAATCCGTCATGCGGGCATCAAACCAGGTTCATCGAAACGGACAGCCCCACGCCCTGCCGGTCGGCCTGAACGCCCGCTGCCCGGTCCGACTGTGCACATGCGCATGTGCATGATGCGCGGGCAGTAGGCTTCCGGCCACTTCCCGTATCGCTCGTCCGCAATGGAGCACACCATGGCAATAGCCCGCTCGTCCGCAGCAACCTGGAGCCTCGCCGTCATCGCAGCGGGCGTGCTGCTCGCCGGCTGTTCGGGCTCCGTCAGCGTGGGCGACTCCGAGCCGAAGCTGTCCAAGGAGAAGCTGGGCACCACGGTCGCCAAGAAGCTCGCCGCCACGACGGGCCAGCCGACGCCGGACGTCACGTGCCCCGAGGACCTCGTCGGGAAGGTCGGCACCACCACCCGTTGCAAGCTCACAGCAGGTGATGGCAGCACCCTGGGTGTGTCGGTGACCGTTACGTCTGTCGTCGACAAGCAGATCAACTTCGACATCAAGGCCGACGACACGGTGACCCCGGCTGCGCAATGACCGGTCAGCCGTACATCGCCGCCTGGTAGAAGGCCGCCAGCGCACCGTCGACGGGGTGCGGCTGCGGTCTGCCGTCGGAGCCGAGCCTGTTCCACCGCTGCATGTTCACCGCGACCGCCATCTGCCGCCGGCCGTCGGCACGGGTCATCGCCAGCGCGCCGCCACCCCAGACCGTGCCGCCATGTCCCCAGAAGGTGCCCTGGCCCGGACCTTCCATCGGGTGCAGACCGAGGCCGTACTCGATCACCCTTCCCTCCTGGGAGACCACGGGGACGGTGCGGCGCATCTCCTCCAGCGACGACGGGCCGACGATCTTCCCGGCCAGCAGCGCGCCGTAGAACCGGTTGAGGTCCGCGACGGTCGATATCAGCGAGGCCGACGGCCCCACCCACGACATGTCGTAGACGCTGTAGTCGCGCGGAGGGTCGATCATGCCGAACCACGACTCGTAGAGCCGCGAGTGCGGCCCGTCGACGTGCGGCCCGGTGGGGAGTTCGGTGTCCCGGAGCCCGGCGCGCTCGATGACGTTGCGGGTGATGTACCGCTCGGCCGTGGTGCCGGCCGCCTGCTCCAGGAGTTGGACGAGGAGCAGGTAGTTGGTGTTGGAGTACAGCCCGGGCGCGCCGCCCGGGGTGCCGACGGCAGGGGCGGCCACCCCCATCTCGATCAGTTCGACGGGGTCGAACCGCGTGAACCGGTGGTCGTCCAGGCTCTCCGGTCCCGTCTCCGCGAGGACGGGAAACGCCTTGAGGGACGGGTAGGCGTACGGGAGGTACTCGGCGAGGCCGCTGGTGTGGTTGAGCAGCATCCGGACCGTGATCGCGGCACCGCGCTCTCCGGGCACCAGCTCCGGGAGGCAGGAGCCGATCGGTGTGTCCAGAGCGATCCGGCCGCTCTCGACCTGCTGCAGGACCGCGGCGGCGGTGAAGGTCTTGGTGATGCTGCCGACGCGGTGCCGCATGGCGGCGGTGACCGGGCGTCCGGTGGAGACATCGGCGACGCCGGCGGCGCCGCGCCAGACCTGGTCGCCGTCCCGCACCTCGGCGAACAGCCCCGGCATCCCGGCGCGGTGGACGTTCTCGATGGCCGCGTTCAGCGCTGCGGAATCCAGTGGGTTCTTCACGTCATGCGTCCTTCCGTATTCCCCGGGGTGAGCGCCGCATCGGGCGCACGACCCGGGACAACAGGGCACGAGCGGCATACCGGCCCGCCTTCACAGGCCGTCCGGCACACCCATGTCCTCATTATGCACGCGGTGCGTGCAACACCAAGTGCATAAGTTAGGCTGAGATCCGGCGAGAGGAGCAAGATGGCAGGCCGAAGGCGTTGGTCGACCGAAGAGATCCTGGATGCGGCGGCGGAGCTGCTGCGCACGAGCGACGCGGACTCGTTCAGCGTGCGCAAACTGGCCGCGGCCCTCGGGACGGATTCCTCCAGCCTGTACCGGCACTTCCGCAGCAAGACCGAACTGCTGCGCGCGGTCGCCGACCGGATCCTCCTGGCCGCCATGGACGGCTACCGCGCCGAGGGGGACTGGAAGCAGCGCCTCACGGCCCTGGCCCTGCGCCTGCGGGAGGCCTTCGGCCGACAGCCGCAGCTTGCCGCGGTCTGGGGACGTTACGCGTCGAGCGGCACCGGTTCCCGCATGGTCATGGAGGAGGTGCTGCAGGCGTTGCGCGCGTCGGGACTGCCCGACGAGGAGATCCCTGTGCGCTACCACCGGATCGCGGTCCTCATCGCCGCGCTGATCGCCTCCGAGGCCGGGGGCAGCACGGTCGGCCCGGAAGAGCATGAACAGGGCATGGAGCTGTTCCGCGTGGCCGTCCTGGGCGCCGATCCCGAGCGCTTCCCGGCCCTGGCCCACTTCGCGCGTGACGTCCGCCCCCTCGGCGCGGACCGCCGCGCCGCGTTCGAGGAGCTCCTCGAAGCCCAACTCCACCAGATCGAGGGCGTGGTCCGCGCACGTCAGTAGGGCTTCGGCAGGTGGTGGCGCCGGTCCGCCACGACGTGGGCCGTCAGGCGGGACGCGCGCTGCGGAACGCGCGCCGGTAGCTGTCGGGCGGGACGCCCACAGTCTTCTTGAACTGACGCCGAAGCGTCGTGGCGGTCCCCATGCCGGTGGCCTGGGCAACCGCCTCGATGCTCTCGTCGGTGGCCTCCAGCAGCTCCTGGGCACGGCGTACGCGCTGGATCAGAAGCCACTGGATCGGCGTCTGCCCGAGCACCGACCGGAACTGCCGCCCGAGGTGACGCGGGCTCGTGTTCGCCTTCCGCGCCATGTCGGTCACGGACAGCGGCTGGTCCAGCCGCTGCTGGACCCAGGCGAGCAACTGGGCGAGCGCGTGGTCGCCCGAGGCCTGCACCGGCGTGGACGCGAACTGAGCCTGGCCGCCCGGCCGGTGGGGTTGCATGACGAGGCGGCGAGCCACCGAGTTGGCGACGGCCGCGCCGTGGTCGAGGTGGATCAGGTGCAGGCAGAGATCCACCGCGGCGGCCTTGCCCGCGGACGTGAAAACGCTGCCGTTGTCGGTGTACAGGACGTCCGGGTCGACCTCGGCCAGCGGATGGCGGGCGCTCAGATCGGCCGCGTGGGCCCAGTGCGTGGTGGCCCGCCGGCCGTCCAGCAGACCCGCGGCACCGAGCACGAACGCCCCGGTGCACAGCGAGGCGACCCGCGCGCCCGCCTCGTGCGCCGCGCGCACCGCTTCGACCAGCTCCGCCGGCGGCGGTACGTCGACGTCGGCGCACGCCGGCACGATCACGGTGTCTGCGGTCGCCACCCGGTCCAGCCCCTGGTCCGGCTCGACCCTGAACGGGCCGACCTGCACCGGACCCGGCCCACAGAGCAGTACGTCGTACCAGCCCTCCGTCGCCTCGCGCGGCGGGTTGCCGAAGATCTCGTACGCCACCGCCAGTTCGAAGTGCAACAGGTCACCGGCGGTCAGCAGAGCGACAGTTGGCATGTCCGAAAGTGTACGCATGATGTCGGTCCGGACCATCACGGCCGAGCACCACCCACGCCGAGACTGGGGTCCTCACCACATCGAGAGCGGGGAACCATGAGTACAGCAGCTGCGGTAGTGGTCTACGGGGCGACGGGACACACCGGTCGCTTCATCGTCGCCGAGCTGCGCCGGCGCGGTTTCACCCCGGTCGTCTCCGGCCGGAACGCGGCCCGGCTGGAGGCACTGGCGGCCGAGTGGGGAGACGTGGAGGTGCGGCCGGCCGGCGTGGACGACGCGGGCGCGCTGGACCGGGCCCTCGCCGGCGCGGCCGCCGTCATCAACTGCGCCGGACCCTTCGCGGTGACCGGCGGCCCCGTCGTCGAGGCCGCCCTGCGGGCGGGCATCCCGTACGTCGACGTCGCGGCGGAGATCGAGGCGAACGTCGCGATGTTCGCCGACCACACGGAGGCGGCCCGGAAGTCGGGCATCCCGGTGGTGCCGGCGATGGCCTTCTACGGCGGTCTCGGCGACCTGTTGGTCACCGCGGCGATGGGCGAGTGGACGGCCGCGGACTCGGTGGATGTGGCGTACGGACTGAGCAGTTGGCGTCCGACGGCCGGCACCCGGGAGGCGGGGCAGGTGTCCCACGACCGCCGCGCGGGCCGCCGGGTGCGTTTCGCGGACGGCGCGCTGCGCTACCACGACGACAAGGTGTCGCAGGAGGAGTGGCTCTTCCCCGAACCGCTGGGGCGGCGCACGGTGATCGCGGAGTTCACCATGGCCGATGTCGTCACCGTCCCCAGCCACGTGAAGGTGCCCGAGGTCCGCACCCACATGTCCGTCGAGGCGGCGGGCGACCTGGCCGGGGAGGACACTCCGGCGCCGGAGGCGGTCGACGCGCTGGGCCGCTCGGACCAGACGTTCGTCGTCGACGTCCTGGTCCGCGCGGGCGGCGCCGAGCGCCGCGCCACGGCACGCGGTCAGGACATCTACGCGGTCACCGCACCCCTGGCGGTGGAGGCCGTCGAGCGCATCCTGACCGGCCGCACGAGGGCCACGGGTGTGGCCTCGGCCGGGGCGATGTTCGACGCGGCGGACTTCCTCCGCTCCCTGGCCCCGTACCTGTCGGTCGACCTTCCGGCCTGACCGGACCCGCACCTCCGTACGCATGCGAAGCGGAACGGGTGCGCAGCCGCGGGGCCGGACCGCACCCCCGCCGGAGGGGCGCGGGCAGCCGGAAATCGATCTGGTCTCCCATCCGGCGACCCGCAACCGGCAACCGGCTGACGAACGTCGTAGGGCGTGTGCCGTGTGCCGCATGCCGTGTGCCGCATGCCGTGCGCCGTGTGCCGCATGCCGTGTGCCGTACGGCGTGTGCCTACCGGGTACGGATGGCTGTCGCTTCCGGGAGCACGCGGTCTCCCCCTCGGACCGACACCGGTGCCCGCACACCTACTTGACGGATCCCGCCAGGCCGGGGGCGCCGGAAGTACCTGGCCGGCCGGATCCGGGCCCGGGCGCCGCGGGCCCGCCCCCGGGTGCGTCCCGAGGTGGGACGGGCCGGGGAGGCCCGGTCCGATGGATTACGCCAGGAACGCCGCCACAGCCTCCGCGAACCGGTGCGCGTCGTCGATCCACGGATGGTGCCCGGCCCCCTCCTGGACGACGAGCACCGCGTCGGGGAACAGCCCGGCGAAGGCTGCCGTCGAGCGGGGCGGGCTGTTCAGGTCGAACTCCCCGGCCAGCAGCAGGACGGGCGCCGCGAAGGCGGCCAGCGCCGCGCGGGTGGCCACCGGATCGAAGGCGCCCTCGGCCCCGAAGCGGGCGACGGCTTCCGGGTTGGCCGGACGGCTCGACGCGTGGTGGGCGCGTGCCGCCGCGTCCCACCGGCCGTAGAAGAACGGGGCGACGGCCGCCCAGTCCGTACCCGTCCCCCGGGTGATCGCCTCCAGCGCGTCGAACGCGGTCGGGAACCACGGCTCGTCGCTCCGCAGCCGTGCGAGCTCGCGGCGCTCCTCGCCCGTGGTGTCGATGCCGACGGCCCGGGCGCCGGGCGCGATCAGGGCGAGCCGCCCGACGCGCGAGGGGTGGCGGGCGGCGTACTGCACCGCGATGTTCGCACCCGCCGAATGACCGAGCAGGTCCGTACAGGCAAGGCCGAGGTGGCGTCGGAGCGCCTCGACGTCGTCGACGAGGTGGTCGCAGCGGTAGGTGGAGGCGTCCTCGGGGACCGCCGACCGGCCGGTGCCACGCAGATCCGGAACGATCAGCCGGCGGTGGGCGGACAGGCCTCCGAGGTCGCCCAGGTAGCGGGAGTCCGCGGGGCCGCCGGGGATACAGACGACGGGGTCACCCTCTCCGTGCGTGCGATAGGCGAGCCGGGTTCCGTCGGATGCGCTGAAGGTGGCCATACGGGCGATCCTCTCAATCATAACCAGGTTGTACAACCTGGTTATGGAAGCGTCGGTCCCGGTATATAACTGAGGTGTGGCAGCCGGAAAGAGCACTGAGAACACCCAGCACGACGCGGGGACACCGCCCCCCGCAGCGCTGACCGAGGAGCAGGCCGGGCGGATGCTCGCGGGGATGAACGACGTCATCCGCGCCGGCGAGGAGATGCGCAGGCTCCGCGCCGAGATGATCAAGGTTTTCATCGGCTTCGGCTGGACCCAGGACCGCATCGCCCGGCTCACCGAGATGAGTCAGCCGGCCGTGTCCAAGCAGGTGACGAAGTACCGGGACGCCGATCCCGCACCCCCGATGGACCTCTCCCTCGGCCAGCACGACGCACCATGGCTCGAAGGGCGCCTGTGGGGCCTCGCCGAGGACCTCTCGGAGACGTACGCCGAAACCGCCCGCTGCACCCGCTGCGTCGGCGCGCTCGCCCGGGGGAAGAAGCGCTTCACTCCCGAGAACGTCGATGAACTGCGCCGGCTGGTCGAGGAAGACCTGCGGCTGCATGCCGCCGAACTGCCCGACGGCCATCGGAGGGCGTACGACGAGATCAGCCGCAGCCTCGACGTACGGTCCGGCACGGCCGCCGCCCCGGCCGGCCCGGCCTCCGTACGCCGCACCCTCGCCCACCGGATCCAGCGCGACCGGCTGAGGGGCGGAGCCTGAACCCTCGCCCCGCCTCAGGTGCTGCGGGCGCGGGCCGCGAGGGCCGCTGCCAGGACGCTGGGCACGAGCAGCAGGCCGAAGGCGGCGGCGTACCCCGGCAGGTCGGCGGAGCCGAAGCCCAGGAAGAGGTTGAACACGGCGGAGGCCACACCCATCACCGCCATCTGCCCCAGGTTCTGACTGGTCTGCATCGCGCTGCTGGCGTATCCCTGCCGGCCCGGCGGGCTGTGCGTGAGCGAGAGCAGGGTGAGCGAAGGGGCGACCATGCCCATGCCGACGGCCGCGAGGACCATGGCCCCGGCGACGGTCAGTGCGGGCAGCGTGGGCAACGTCCCCACCGCGGCGACCGCCACCGCCGCGCCCATCACCAGGGCGCCGGCCGTCACCAGCCCGTGGCGGGAGACGCGCCCCTGGAGGCGGCCCTGCAGCCAGGAGGAGCCCGCCCAGGCGATGGCGGCCCCGGTGAAGGCGAGACCGGTCTGCACGGGCGGCACCCGCCGGGCGGTGGTCAGCAGCAGGGGCACGAAGGCCTCCAGGGTGAAGTACGCCCCCGACGTCAGGCCGCGCAGCAGTACTGCGGCGGGCAGTCCGCGCGCGGCACGCCAGGTGCCCGGCGGCAGCAGCCTCGGCACGAACACCACCAGCAGGGCGAGCCCCGCCGCCCCGCACAGCAGATGGCGTACGTCCCAGCCCGAGACGGCGTACTGCCCCAGCGCCGCCCCCACGCTCACCGCCGCCGCGACCATCAACGCGGGACGCGGTGTCCGGTCCCCGGAGGAATCCGACGCCGCCGGACCGGGTGCAGGCAGACCGGGCTCCGGCTCCTTCGAGGACGCCTGCCAGGAGGGGCTGCGCAACATGACGACCACCACCAGCGACGGGATCACGGTCAGGGCGGCCAGGCCGAAGAACACGACGCGCCAGGACCACCAGGCGGCCACGAGACCCGCCAGCGGCGGGCCGGTCAGCGACGGGATGATCCAGCAGGTACTCATCAACGCCAGGGCCCGCGCCCGCAGTCGGTCCGGGTAGGCATGGGCGATGGCGGTATTGATGGCCACCGCGATCATCCCGGCCGCCACCCCGTCCAGGAAGCGCCCGGCCGCCAGTTGCCAGATGGTGGTGCTGGTGGCCGACACCACCAGGGTGACCACCGCCAGCACCACGCCCGCCGCCAGTGGGCGCCCCGCCCCGGCGCGGTCCGCCCAGTCACCGCCCAGCACCCCGCCGAACAGGCTCGCAGCGACGAAACAACCCGCCACCAGCGGGTAGAGCGGCACGCCGTCCAGGTCGCGGGCGGCCACCGGCAGCATGGGGACGACGGCGAGGGCGGCGAACCCGGTCAGGAACATCACCGCGGCGAAGCCGATCGTGGCGGCTGCGTACTTCCGCGAGAACAGCCGCTCCTCGGCGGCCGCCGGCCGCGCCGGCGCCTGGCCGGTCATCGCGACCCGCCCGGCGCTGTCCCGTCATCTCCGTTGCCGCAGCGGGCACATGAGGCATACGCGGTGCCGTGGCAGGCATGTGCGCACCCGTGGACGAACGCTTTCGGATCATGGGTCACGGGCGTTCAAACTAGGCGGGCCGCACAACGGCCCGCCACCGGATTTCGTGCCGCCCCGCCTCCGTGGCCGTACCCTCGGCCGCATGGATGAGCTGCTGCCGCTCCTGATATGCGCCGGCGCCCTCGCAGCGGTCATGGGCTCCTTCGCCTGGCTGGCCGCGCGGGTCCGCAGGCGCGGCGTCGCCGGTTCGGTGATGCGTGCCGCGATGGCTTCGTACGACGAGGCGTTCCGGGTGACGGCCCATGACTCGTACTACGAGATCCAGGCGCAGGTGGAACGGCAGGCACCGATGGCCTCCCCCGACGATCCGTGGCGACCGGCACGCGATCGGGCAGCCGGCAGGCCGGGGACGGGGAGCACGCGGACGCGGACGCGTGGACCACGGGTGCGCCCTCTGCACGGCCTACGCCGGTGGTGGGCTCGCGGGCGCTGAAGCGCGACCCGCGGGCGGCCTGCGGACGGCCTGCGCGCGGCCCGGAGCCAAGGCGGCAACGGCGGCAACGGCGGCAACGGCGGCAACGGCGGCAACGGCGAGACAAGTCTACTTACGGACGATCCGCCACAGACCGAATTGTTACGCTGGCAGGCATGACCGCCATGGCACCCACCCGCACCGCACCGGACCTCTCATACCTCCTGGACCACACCAGTCACGTCCTGCGGACCCAGATGTCGGCAGCACTCGCCGAGATCGGACTCACCGCACGTATGCACTGCGTGCTGGTCCACGCCCTGGAGGAGGAGCGCACCCAGATCCAGCTCGCCGAGATCGGCGACATGGACAAGACCACGATGGTGGTGACGGTGGACGCGCTGGAGAGCGCGGGCCTCGCCGAGCGCCGGCCGTCCAGCCGCGACCGGCGGGCGCGCATCATCGCCGTCACCGAGCAGGGCGCCGCACTCGCCGCACAGAGCCAGAAGATCGTGGACCGGGTGCACGCGGAGGCCCTGAGCAGCCTTCCCCGCGGAGACCGGGACACCCTCCTGCGCGCCCTGAACCAGCTCGTCGGCGAGCACCTGGCCACCCCGGCCGAGAACCCGCGCCCGGTGCGCCGGGCCCGCCAGAGCCAGAAGTAGACGCCCGCCGGCACCCGCCACCGGGCCGCGAAATTCCCTGAGCCACCGGACCGAGAGATCCTCGAGCCCACCGGGCCGCGAGATCCCCGAAAAATAGAACCGAAAGAAATAGTCCGCAACAAAACCATCTGCTACGTTCTCTCTTGTCGAACCGACCGACAGGAGAGCCCGATGTCTGCCACCGCGCCCACCGTCCCCGCCCACACCCCGGCCCCCGCCCCCGCCGGGTCCCGCTCGCGCCGCATCGCCCTCGGCGTGATCGCCACCAGCCTGCTGATGACCGTGCTCGACGGCTCGATCGTGACGGTGGCGATGCCCACCATCCAGAACGACCTCGGGTTCACGCCCGCCGGCCTCAGCTGGGTCGTCAACGCCTACCTGATCGCCTTCGGCGGCCTGCTCCTGCTCTGCGGCCGGCTCGGCGACCTCCTCGGACGCAGACGGATGTTCCTGGCGGGCACCGCTGTCTTCACCGCCGCCTCCCTGCTCGCGGGGGCGGCCGGCTCCCCCGCCCTGCTGATCGCCGCCCGCTTCCTGCAGGGCGCCGGCAGCGCCATGGCCTCCGCGGTCGGCCTGGGCATCCTCGTCACCCTCTTCACCGAGAGCCGCGAACGGGCCCGGGCCATCGCCGTGTTCAGCTTCACCGGCGCGGCAGGGGCCTCGATCGGCCAGGTGCTCGGCGGGGTCCTCACCGACGCCCTCGGCTGGCACTGGATCTTCTTCATCAACCTGCCGATCGGCGTCGCGGTGCTCCTCGTCGCGGTGCGCGTCCTGCCCGCCGACCGCGGGCCCGGTCTCGCGGCCGGGGCCGACGCCGCCGGCGCGTTCCTGGTCACCGCCGGGGTGATGCTGGGCATCTACTCCGTCGTGGAGGTCGAGTCGTACGGATGGCTGTCGGCGCACACGATCGGTCTGGGCGCTCTCGCACTGGTCCTGCTCGCCCTGTTCGTCGTCCGGCAGGCCACGGCCACGGCCCCGCTCCTTCCCCTGCGAATCCTCCGGTCGCGCAGTGTCGCGGGCGCCAACCTGGTCCAGATCCTCATGGTGGCCGCGCTGTTCTCGTTCCAGATCCTGGTCGCGCTGTATCTGCAGCAGGTCCTCGGTTACGGCGCCACCGCCACCGGGCTCGCCATGCTGCCGGCGGCCGCGGTCATCGGCGCGGTGTCGCTCGGGGTCTCGGCCCGGCTGAGCGCACGGTTCGGCGACCGCAACGTCCTGCTCCTGGGGCTGGTCCTGCTGATGGGGGTGCTCGGCCTCCTCACCCGGCTCCCCGTCCACGCGCACTACGCCACCGATCTGCTCCCGGTGATGTTCCTCGCCGCCGGATTCGGCCTCGCCCTCCCGACGCTGACCGCACTCGGTATGTCGGGGGCGGGCGAGAAGGACGCCGGGCTCGCCTCCGGGCTGTTCAACACCACGCAGCAGATCGGCATGGCCATGGGTGTCGCCGTCCTGTCCACGCTGGCGGCCTCCCGTACGGACACCCTGCTCGCCGACGGCAGCAGCCGGGCCGAGGCGCTGACCGGCGGCTACCACCTGGCCTTCGCCGTCGGTGCCGGACTGCTCGCCACCGCCTTCCTCGTCGCACTCACGGTGCTCAGGCGACCGGACCACGCAAGTGCCGCCACCCACTCCGCCTGACCGCACCCCATCCCACCCAGCAACAACAGCAACAACAACCGGAGGACGGACCCATGACCACGCATCCCGCCACCCCCGCCGAGAACGAACCGCAGCCCGAAACCGGTGCCGACACCGACACCGAGACCGGCCCCGGCACCGGCCCCGCACCGCGCGTGCTCACCGAAGAGGAACTGTCCCGACTCCTCGGCGAGCAGCAGTTCGGAGTCCTCGCGAGCGTGCGGCGCACCGGACACCCCCACCTGACGACGGTGCTCTACTCCTGGGACGCGAAGGAGCGCGTGGTACGCGTGTCCAGCACCGCCGACCGCCTCAAGCCGCGTCAGCTGCGTACCGATCCGCGCGCCGCGCTGCACGTCAACGGCCCGGACGTGTTCTCGTTCGCGGTCGCCGAGGGCGAGGCGGAGGTGTCCGATCCGGCCGCCGTGCCCGGTGACGCGGTCAGCCGTGAACTCCTGTCCCTGACACCCGGTTTCGACGACCCGGTGGCGGAGGCCGCCTTCCTGGCCCAGGTGGTCGCGGACCGGCGCGTGGTGATCCGGATCCGGGTCTCCCGGCTGTACGGAACAGCGCTGGACATCCCCGCCGCGGACTGAGCGCAGGCGGCGGGGCCCCACCGGGGCCATGTGCGCGACAGGCGGAGGCTCTAGGATCCGGCCCATGGCTACCGACCCCGGCTACACCTGCTCCCGCTGCGGCGAACACCACACGGAACTCCCCATGGGGTACTCGACCATGGCGCCCGACGTCTGGGACGCGAGCCTGGAGGGCGACCCCGACAGCATGCTCTCGACGGACCAGTGCATCGTCAGACACGAGCACTACTTCATCAAGGGCCTGATCGAGATACCCGTGATCGGCAGCCGGGAGCCGTTCTCCTGGGGCGTCTGGGTGTCCTTGAGCCGGGAGAACTTCGGCCGCGCCCTCGATGTGTGGGAGACCCCGGGCCGGGAGTCCGAGAAGCCGTACTTCGGGTGGCTCACCACCGAGTTGGGGCTCTACTCCCCCCGTACGACCAACCTCAAGACCAACGCGCACACCCGCCCGATCGGCCGGCGCCCGCTCATCGAGCTGGAGCCCACCGACCACCCGCTGGCCGTGGAGCAGCGCACCGGCATCACGCTCGACCGGGTCCGGGAGATCGCCGAAGCGGTGCAGCACGCCGAGGACAGCCGATAGGGCCGGGAATCAGCCCTCCAGCCCCGACCGCAGTTGTACGAAGCCCTGCTCGGCAGCCTCGACCGCGTCCCCGTACACCTGGTCCGCGCTCCGGCCCTCGCTGATCCGCTGCCAGTTCTCCAGGGACAGGATGCGCAGGACCGCGATGATCTGGCCCGCGGCCAGCCGGTCCGTCACCCTGTCGCCCAGGGCCCGGGCGAGAGCGGCCTCGGCGCGGCTCTGGTACGCGTAGAGCCGGGCCACCAGGGACGGCGTCCCGTACAGCAGCCGGTGGAACGCCAGCACCTGCGGCACGTCGCAGAGGCCCGTGACCGGGTCGCGCCGGGCCAGACCGTCCAGGTAGTGGCGCCGCAGTGCGTCCAGCGGGGACTCGTCGTCCGCACGGCCGGCGACCACGCGCGCGGACTCGTCCTCGTGATCGGCGAACCGGTGGAGGGCCAGGTCCTCCTTGGCGGGGAAGTAGCGGAACAGCGTCGGCTTGGAGATGTCCGCGGCGGCCGCGATCTCCGCCACCGAGACCTTGTCGAAGCCGCGCTCCAGGAACAACGAGATCGCGGCGTCGGAGACCGCCTGATACGTCAGCTGCTTCTTCCGCTCCCGCAGACTCATGGGCGTACGGGGGGAGGCCGGCGCGCTCGCGTCCGCCTCGTCCGCTGCCGTCCGTGGGCCGGGCTTCTCTGCGCTCATGACCATGAAGCGTAACGCTTTCGCCCTCAAGCGAAATTGGCGTCAGACGGCGCCCGGGCCCGTACCGGAAGACTCTGTTCCGCCCCCCTGCGCGCGGGAGCGGATCAGCACGTCGACCCCGTCCAGCACCCGTTCGAGACCGAACGTGAACTCGTGGTCGGGCTCGTCCGGCGTCCACATGCCCTCGGTCGCCATCAGCCGGGAGAGCGAAGGGTGGCGCGCCGGGTCGACCAGCCGGTCCAACGTACGGGCGTAGCCCTCCATGACCTCCGTCTCCGATACGCCGCGGGTCTCGACGGCCGCGTCGAGATCGCCCATCAGCAGCGCCTCGTTCCGTACGAAACCACTGACCAGAAGGATGACGGAGATCCCCTCGCCCGCCCCCAGACCGGCGCCGTCGAGCGCCTGGAGCCCCTGCTCCCACCAGGCGACGGAGTTCGGGCTCGCGGGCGGTCCCGCGATGGGGATGCGGAGCATCCACAGATTGGCGTGGTAGACCCGGCGCATCGCCCAGGCCCACTGCGAGAGCGCCTCGCGCCAGCCGGCCTCCTCCTCCAGGGCGGGCAGCGGGGGCGGCGGGCCCATGGCCGCCTCCTGCATGAGTACGTAGAGCTCGTCCTTGGCGGCCACGTACCGGTAGAGCGACATGGTCGAGGCGCCGAGGTCCTTGGCGACCCGGCCCATGGACACCGCGCCGAGCCCCTCGGACGCCGCCACCGCCACCGCGGCGCCCACGATCCGGTCCAGGCTCAGCCCGGGCTTGGGCCCCTTCACCGGGCGCGCCCGCAGCCCCCAGGCCGCCTCGATGCTGGCCGGCAGGCCCGTACCGCCCGGCGAACCGTTCCCTTGCGTCACCTGAACCCACCTTCCCTTGACGGCCGTCCTAGTTATGCGTACGCCCTACGGAGTAAGGCGTATCACGCACACCGAAGGGCGTTCCATGCCGTCCGCCCCATGTCGCGCCGTAACGCCGTCGTGCCGTCACGCCGCCCCCTCCGTGCCGCCACCTGCCGTGGCCGAGGATTCAGGGGGCAGGCGGCGCGGTGACGGTGGGCGGATGGTCCCGGAACCACCGCACGTACGCCGCGATCACCTCGCGCACGCTCGGCTCCACCGTCAGCTCCAGGGGCCCGCGCGCGGCCTCTAGCGCCCCCTTGATCCGCCAGGCCAGCCGGGGCAACCGCTGCCAGTCCGGCCGGCCGTCGGACCCACGCAGCGCCAGCGCGGCCCGGATCACGTCCGTGTACACCGATTGCGCCCGCTTGTATGCCAGCAGCACCGCAAGATCCGATTCCCAGCCCTTGACGCACTCGGAACGCCGCTCCTCGACCACCCGCCGCCAGTCCCTGCCGACCCGCTCGGCCTCCTTCGCCGAATAGCGCATCAGGTGAAGGTGCGTGGCGAGGTCGTAGAGAGGATCGCCGATCATGGCGAGTTCCCAGTCGATGGCCCACAGGTCGCCCGTCGCGTCGACGATGAAGTTGCGGCGGTGCAGATCCCCGTGGACGAGCGCGAAGGCACGTTCCGTCAAGGATTCGGCCTGTCGTGCCAGCCCGCCCAGCGCACCGTCCCGCACCCCGAGGTCCTCGAACAGGGCGCGGTACGGGGCACCGTGCTCCCGGTACACCCGGTGTTCGGTGAAACGGAGCAGCCGTGTGAGGAATCCGCAGGAGTCCCCGTCCAGCGGCAGATCGGCACCGTCGCACACCCGCTGCGCCGCGATGTCGCGCACGTCGAACGCGACCAGCTCTCCGAAGAGGTCGCCGAGCTGCCGACGATGCCGCTCGGACAGAGCCTTGCTGGGCAATACGCCCTGCCCCAGCGTGCGGCCCTCGATGAAACCCTGGAGCAGGATCCCGCGCTCGACCTCGACGATCTCGGGAATGTGCGACACCCGCCCGGCCAGCGTCCGCAGCAGTTCCTCCTCCGACGCGAAACACCGCCGGTCGAACCAGAGCAGACCTCTGCGGGGCTCGCGGAGTTTGTAGCGTCCGGCGCGTCCGGGCAGCGAGATCACATAGGTCTCGTGGTGGTGGCCCTTGAGCGGGCCCTCGATCGACTGATCGGCGGCGGACAGCCCGGCTTCCATGTATCGATGCCTTCGGTGGTACGGAGTCCTGCCGGGAGACTACTGGCGCCGCCATTCGATACGGGCCGTGTCGCTCCGAAATCACCCGGCCGCGAGCCGGCCCGGCGAAGTTCCCTCCCTGAATCGCTCAGCGCTGATCGGCGGAGGCGACATTCAGGGCGTCTGTGAGCGTCGCCAGTCGCCGCACGATCACCTCCGCCCCCGCCCCGGCACCGAGTGCCTCCAATTTCCCGTCGTCGCTCGCATACCCGATGAAGGGCATCCCCAGCGCCGAGGCGGCCCGGAGGTCGGCCGGCGAGTCCCCGATCATCAGAGCGTCGGCCGCAGCCCACCCGGTCGATTCCAACGCCCGGACAAGACAGTCCGGATGCGGCTTCAGCAACCGTGGGGCGGCAGGCGCCCGGCCGTGTATGTGTGTGCCGAAGTGACGTGCCAGACCTTCCTTGCGCAGATAGTGCCTCACCGCGCCTGCGGAGTTGTTGGTCGTCACCGCCAGTCGGTACCCCGCTCGGTCCAGGCGCCTTATCAGAAGGCCGGCGCCTGCGGTCGGTTCGGCGCTCGCCGCCGCTGCGATCTCCTCCTCACCGAGTCGGCGTTCCAGTCGCTCGATCAGCTCGTCACCCAGGCCGGCGTCCGCCACGGCTACCAGTATGGCCAACGGATCGTCCTTGACTCCGTCCGCGCTCACCAGAGTGGGGTCACCCCCACCCGCAATCAGCTCTCGGGTCAGCGAGGCGGCGATCGTGTCGGCCCTGTGCCCGTGAAAGAGCTTGCACACCGGTCCGTCGAAGTCGAAGAACACGCACTTGGCGGAGGCGAAGAGGGCCTGCAACTCCGCTGGTTGCGGGTCGGTCACATCGCTCCGTCCGTCGGGAGGCAGAAGGTCGCCGAAGGCTTCCACCTTCCATACTGCCCTCAGACGCCGGTCACGACAGCGGACTCCGCCACACCCATCACCGGGGTTAAGAAGACAATTCAGGGCACTCCGTGTCAGGCATCCAGAACCACCGGGGTCGCGATGGTGGACCACAGGCTCTCGAACCATGCCGCGGACTGGGCCACGAACTGCTGATCCCGCACCCCGGCAGAACTTTCGAAGGGAAACAGCGTCGAGAGAGTTCCCAGAGTGTCGAAGATCCGGGTGGGAGCGCCCTCGATCATTTCCTCGCGCTCCTCCACCGTGTAGTACGCGAACAACGCCTCCACCCCGTTCAGCACATACAGCTTCACCGGCGGCGTGAACGGCAGCGCACGCATGGCCACGTCGATGCCCAGTTCACTGGTACTACGCAGCGATTCGAGGTTCTGCCTCAGCGCCCGTCCCTGGAGGTTGCGATTCCGCAGCCAGCGCGCGTGCACCGCTTCGTCGCCCTCCACGGGCTCCGCACGACGCGGAAAGGCCAGGGCGATGTCGCGGGCGGGGAACAGCACTCGCAGCTTCACCGAGCTCGGCTTGAGGCCCCCCGTCCTGATCCGCGTCAGCGACTCGGCCATCGCCAGCACGAGCGACTCCGCCGTCAGACAGAGCGCGTCGATGCGTACTTCGTCGTTCTCGAAGGCACTCAGCACCCTGGGTCCGAGCACCGCCGCCGTCTGCTGCGGCACCCGGATGCCGGGCCGGTTCGCCACCTTCGGTGGAGCCCCCCGGGTGACATCGGTCAGCAGCCCGTCCCCCTGAAGGCGCTGCAGGGCCAGCCGGACGACACCCCGGTCGACGCCGAACTCGCCCGCCAGCACGGCCTGGGTGGGCAGGGAGTCGCCCGGCTTCAGTTCCCCGGCGTGCATGCGCGCCCGTAGCACCTTCGCCACGTCCTCGGGCGAGGGCTTTCGGCTGCCGTTCATCGCTGTGCGCTCAGGAGTCACAACAGAACGCTACAACTTCTCACCATCAAGCGGGAGTTGTTAGAGAGTTGTTTATGAGATGGCACCAACTGGGAACAACTTAGGTAGTTGGCCGTAACGTTGCGGCACCTACGGCCCGCCATCTGAGAACCCAGCACCTTCCGCTCGCCCGTCCACCGTCGTACGGGTGTTGCTCGCGCATCGGCAGATTCCCCGAGCCTCTCCGCTCCCCACCTCCTGAGGAGGGACCGCCATGCCCTGGATCACCCTTGCCCTGGAACAATTCCTGCAGTGGAAACTCGGAGTCCTGGGAAGCGTGGGCTTCACTCTCACGGCAGTCGGGATCAAGTTCGGTAACGACAAGTGCCTGACCGTGGGGAGCGTGACCCTCGCGCTGCTGATCTGCCCCATACCCGACGGGCAGTGACTCCTGCGCGACGCACCGGTCGCTCAGCCTTGCGACACACGGCACCGGACCCCGCTCCCTGATCCGGCCCGATCCGAACGAAGGGCCCTAGGGCCTGTCCGGCGGATCTTCGTGGAGCAGCCCGCGGCGTCTGGTGCGTGCTGTCGGCGTGCGCCCGGATCACCCTCGTACTGGACGTACTCGGGTGATTCGGGCGTACGGCGAGAGTGCGTGCCAGGCGTCGCGGGCCCGCGAAGATCCGCCGGACAGGTCCTAGAACACATCCGGGCACCAAGCCCGCCGCCCCGCCCGCAGCACCCCGTCCGCCCGGGCCGCCGCGCCCGGGGTCAGTTCCTCGACGCGGCCCAGGGCCGCCAGGCGCGACACGCTCTCGTCACCCAGGTACAGCGTTCCCAACTCCCGTACGTCCATGGCCAGATCGGCCGAACGCGTCGTCGGGACGCAGGTGGCGCCGTCCGGTGTCGCCTCCAGGTGGAAGCGGCCGGCGGTGAGGCCCGTCGTGTCGTGGATGTCCAGGACGAGTGAGCCGGGCACCGCGTAGGTGCGGGCCTCCAGGGCGCGGGCGACGTCCAGGACGCGCACCCACAGGTAGTCCGCGTGCGTCACCACGCGGGCCGCGCGCGGGTCCGGGAGGAGGAGCGGGAGGAGGTCGTCGGGGGCGCGGTGGCCGGTGCGGATCGTGGCGATCCAGTCGATCGAGCAGAGGAAGTGCCACAGCGCCCGCTCCGCCGCCGGCGTCACCGCGATCATGCTGCGCACCGTCGCCCGGTTCAGCGGCTGCTTGGCATCGCCCCAGTTGGCGTCGGCGCGGTAGATCAGCAGCCCGTCGACCGTGCCGTCGGCGCCGCGGTAGACGGCGTAGAAGGGCTCGGTCCAGTGGTCGTGCGGGAAGACCACCTCACCGGTGTTGAGGTCCCACCAGCGTTCGCCGCGGCTCACCGCGCCGTGCCGGCTCGCCCGCAACCGGTCGTGCAGGGCCGGGCCCAGCTTGCGTACTTCCGCGCCGTCCACCAGGTCGATCCGGCCGCCGTCCTCGGCCGACGGGACCCGGCGGTGCGGGTCGAGGCCCGTTCGGGGGACGTCGATCTCCCACTCGGTGGTCCAGGCCGCCGGGCCGAAGCCGTACCGTCCGTAGATCGGGTACTCGGCGGCGATCAGCGTGGCGGCCACGTCGCCGCGCTCCTTCGCCGCTGCCAGGTCCGTGGCCATCATCCGGGAGAGCAGCCCGCGGCGCCGGTGCGTCGGCGACACCGTGACGTTGGTGACCGCGTCCGTCGGCACCGTGGCGCCACCGACGACCGTCAGCTCCTGCGCGAACGACCGGAACGTCGCCACGCACCGTCCGGCGTCGAACACCCCCTGGGTGCGCGCCAGGTCCAGGTACGGCAACCGCCCCGTCACCTCCTCGTCCGACGGAGTCGGCGCGCGCAGGAAGCCGGTGTTCACGGCGCGCAGCCAGTCATGGAGCTCGGGTTCGGCGATGGGGCGGGCGTCGAGGGTGCTCATCCGCCTCACGCTAGGCGGGAGGACCATGGATGTCACCGGCTTTTCGGGCGGCCGTCAGAAGGTCGCCCGGATCTCCCCGACCTCCGCGCTTCCGCCCAGCAGCGGCGCCCGGCCGATCCGCGACACCACCGGGGCATCGACACCGAGCAGGCCCAGCGCGCGGGCCAGCACCGGGCCGAGCGCCCGGGTCGAACCGTCGTCGATCTTGAAGGCAAGCGCCCGGCCGTCCGCCAGCGCCACCGCCTGGACGGCCTCCGCGCCCATCTTGGACAGCGTGCCCGGCACCTCCCGCATCAGCCAGGTGTCGGGCCGCCGGGTGCCGGCCACGTACTCGGGATGGGCGCGCATCGCGTCCGCCACCCGCCGCTCGGCCGTGCCCTCCTCCGCCGTGACGAACGTACGGAACGCCCGCGCGAGGCCCACCAGCGTGATCGCCATCAGCGGTGCCCCGCAGCCGTCCGTACCGACCGCGGCGACCGGCTCGCCCGCCGCGTCCTCGACGACCCGGTGGACCAGCTGCTGGAGCGGGTGCGCCGGGTCGAGGTACGTGGCCGTGTCCCAGCCGTTGCGCACGCACACCGCGAGCATCGCCGCGTGCTTGCCGGAGCAGTTCATCGTGATCCGCTCCCGGACGTGGCCCGCGGCGAGATACGTCTCCGCCTCCACCGGGTCCAGCGGCAGATCGGGCGGGGTCTGCAGATCGTCGGGCGACAGCCCGTGCTCGGTGAGCATCTTGCGTACGAGATCGAGGTGGAAGCCCTCGCCCGAATGGCTCGCCGCGGCCAGTGCCAGCCGCTCCCCGGACAACTCAAGACCGGCCCGCAGCACCGCTGCGGCCTGCATCGGCTTGTTGGAGGAGCGCGGGAAGACCGGCGCCGCCGGCTCACCCAGGGACAGCTCCACGCTGCCGTCCGCGGCCAGGACGACCAGGGACCCCCGGTGGTGCCCCTCGACGAACCCGGACCGGACGACCTCGGCCAGCACGGGGAGGCCGGGAGCCGGGCCGGCTATGCCGGACGGGGACGACGGGGCTGCGCTGGAGGTCATGGTGGCCTTCCGGGACGGGCGGGACCCGCTCCCGGAAGGATCGCTTCAGGTGAGCAGGTCGTCTACTTGTGCTTCCCCGTCACGGTACCTGCGGGCGATCTCCGCACTGCAATCGTCCGCAGTGCGCTGGAGCCGGTACCGGCGCCGGGAAACCTGCTGTTCGTAGCGGACCAGGCGTCCCATGGCGGTGTGCAGCTCTTCGTCCGTCCGGGCGTCGAGGTCGGAGAGTTCGACCTCGGCGAGCGTCTCCGCCGCCAGCTTCCGGTACTCGTCGGTGCGCGGCGTGCTGAGCGTGACGTGCCGTGCGGAGGAGCGGTGCAGCGACGGGGTGTCCGTGAGGATCTCCGAGAGCCGGTCCACCACCGGGGACTCGGGGTCCCGCCGCCGTGCCAGCTCGGCCCGCAGGATGTCGATCCGTCCCTGGACGAGCCGCCGCACGTAGCTGAGATCGGCCTCGTCACGCTGCGAGTCCCGCCGCAGCCCGCGCAGCTCGGGAAGCCGCAGAGCGCCCAGATCGAGCGGGGGCGATCCCGCGGTGCCGTCCTCGGAGCCGTGTCCGGTCCGCTGTACGGGTGGGCGCATGGTGCTCGTACCCGTACTGGCCTTGCTGTTGACGCCGGGGCGCGTGACCGGCACTGCGCCCGGGGACTGCCCGGTTCCATGCATGCTCATGCTTGTGTCCATCCCCTCGACCGGTGCGTCGGCACACCGCCTCCGTGCATGGTGCCACTCCAAGGGGCCCTGTGGAGTTGCTCTGTACCCGTTCAGCCCAAGATAGGTTGGTCTGTATGCGTGCAGTGATACAGAGGGTGGACGGTGCGAGCGTCTCGGTGGCCGACGCCGGGGGCGACGGCGGCGGTTCGGCGATCGTCGGCGAAATCGTGGGCGAGGGGCTGTGTGTGCTGGTGGGAGTCACCCACGGCGACACCGCGGAGAAGGCGGCCCAGCTCGCCCGCAAGCTCTGGTCGGTCCGCATCCTGGAGGGCGAGAAGTCCTGCTCCGATGTGAATGCGCCGCTTCTGGTGATTTCGCAGTTCACTCTCTACGGGGACGCCCGGAAGGGCCGCCGCCCCACGTGGAACGCGGCGGCGCCCGGCGAGATCGCCGAGCCGCTGGTGGACGAGGTCGTGGCGCAACTGCGGGCGCTGGGTGCGCACGTGGAGACGGGCCGGTTCGGGGCGGACATGCGGGTCTCGCTCACGAACCACGGCCCGTTCACCGTCATCGTCGAGGTCTGAGCCGGCCGGCAGGCAGAAGCAGTCCGGCCGGCACGGCGGAAACAGCCCGGCCGCGCGGTGCGGCGGAGCCGGCCCGGCCGGCACGGTACGGCAGAAGCAGCCCGGTCGGCAGGGCGGAAACGGCCCTACGGCTCGACGACCGTCTCCTGGGCTGCCGCCGTGTCTCCGGCCAGCAGCTCCGCGTCCACCGCCACGTTCCGCTTCACCAGAGCCAGGGCGATCGGCCCCAGCTCGTGGTGGCGGGCGGAGGTGGTGATGAAGCCCAGCTGACGGCCATCGGCCCCGTCCGCGGCGAGCCGCACCGGCGTGCCGTGGCCGGGCAGCAGCACCTCGCTGCCGTCCAGGTGCAGGAAGACGAGGCGCCGCGGGGGCTTGCCGAGGTTCTGCACCCGCGCCACGGTTTCCTGGCCCCGGTAGCAGCCCTTCTGGAGGTGGACGGCGGTGCCGATCCAGCCCAGCTCGTGCGGGATGGTGCGGTGATCGGTCTCGAACCCGAGCCGCGGACGGTGGCCCTCGACGCGCAGCGCCTCGTAGGCCAGCACCCCGGCGGCCGGGCCGTGCGCCGCAGCGAATGCCTCCAGGCCCTCGCGGGGCAGGAACAGATCGCGGCCGTACGACATCTCCCGTACGGCGGCACCCTCCGGGACCTCGGCGATGGAACCGGCCGGCAGGTACACGACCGCGTACTCCTCGGTGCGGTCGGCGACCTCCACCCGGTAGAAGAACTTCATCGACTCCAGATAGGCGATCAGCTCGCCCTGGGTGCCCGGCTCGACGTGCATCCACACGGTCTCACCGTCGTCGACGAGATACAGGGCGTGCTCGATGTGCCCGTTCGCCGTGAGGACCAGGGCCTCGGTGGCCCGGCCCGGGGCGAGATCGCTGACGTGCTGGGTGAGCAGGAGGTGCAGCCACGCCAGCCGGTCGCTCCCGGTGACGGTCACGACCCCGCGGTGCGAGAGGTCGACGAGACCGGAACCGTCGGCGAGGGCGCGCTGCTCGCGGAACAGGTCGCCGTAGTGCGCGGCGACGCCTTCGTCGCGACCCTCGGCGGGGACGGCGCCGGGCAGGGACAGCAGGGGGCTCTTCATGCGACCAGCGTACGACCCGGTCCGGTGCCGGGAGTGTCCGGCTGACCCCTGCGACGCCGCGGGGACCAGCCGGGCCCACTACGGACCGGGCACCGGCTCCTGGGACGCGTCGGCCACTCCGGCCGCCCCGGCCGCCTTCGTCGTGCAGTCCGCGCAGCGGCCGAAGATCGCGAAGTGCTTCATGTCCGTCTCGAAGCCGAACGTGCCGCGAAGCTTCTCGGTGAAGTCGGCGACGACGTCGACATCGGCCTCGATGACGTTCGTGCAGTCCCGGCAGACCAGATGGATGTGGTGGTGGCGGTCGGCCAGGTGGTACGTCGGGGCGCCGTGGCCCAGATGGGCGTGGCTGACCAGATCCAGCTCCTCGAGGAGCTCCAGGGTCCGGTACACGGTGGAGATGTTCACGCCGGACGCGGTACGGCGCACCTCGGACAGGATCTCGTCGGGCGTCGCGTGTTCCAGCTTGTCCACGGCTTCCAGGACAAGCTGCCGCTGCGGCGTCAGCCGGTACCCACGCTGCCGAAGATCGGTCTTCCAGTCGGTGCTCACCACAGGCTCCAGTGTAGGTCCGGGTGAAGGCATGGCCACGGCTGTCCGCCGGAACGAGCCCCGTGGGCTACTTGAAGAACGCGATGCCGTCGTCCGGCAGGTCACCGAGGCTCTTCGCCATCGCCGCGACCTCTTCCGGGGTGACGACCTTCTTCAGGTGCGCCGACATGTACGGCCGCAGCTCGACCTCGGGCGTGGACTTCTCGCCCACCCACATGAGGTCGCTCTTCACATAGCCGTAGAGCCGCTTGCCCCCGTTGTACGGGCCGGAGGCCGCGGTCCGGGCCACCGCGTCGGTGACCAGGTCGATCTGCGGCTTCTGGCGGCCCAGCTCGCCGTACCAGATCTCGATGACGCCCTGGTCGCGGACCATGACGACCTCGACCTTGCGGTCCTTGTCGATCCGCCAGTAGCCGGACTCGGACTCGAGCGGCCGGACCTTGTTCCCCTCGGCGTCGAGCACCCAGGAGTGTGAGGTGTACTCCAGGAAGTCCCGGCCGTCGTGGCTGAAGGAGACCTCCTGGCCGAAGTTGCACTTCTCGGCACCGGGGAAGTCGGACACGCCCGCACCCGCCCAGTTGCCCAGGAGGAAGGCCAGCGGGACGAGGTCCGGGTGAAGGTCGGACGGGATCTCGATCATGAGCGGCTCAGACGATCTGTGAGGCGGGAGGCGGGGACGCCGGGAACGGGAAAGGGGTTAGCGCTGACCCTGGTACAGCTTCTTCACGGTCACGCCGGCGAAGGCGAGAACGCCGACACAGACCAGGACCAGCAGGGCGGAGAAGAATGCCTCAAGCACGGGGGCTCCTTGAACGAGCGGTATGGCGGCAGTACAGGGCCGGGCCCCAGCCTAATGGGTGGGGCCCCGGCCCGCCGTTTCGGGGCTTGCCGCGGGGCGGCTCAGCCCAGCAGCTGGTTCTGCAGGATCAGGGTCTGGTGGAAGGGGACGCGTGGTGTTCCCCCACCGCCCTTGCGGGACTGGAGGACCAGGGCAATGGTGTCACCCGAGACCGGATAGCCCTGCCGGGTCTGGGCGGCGCCGAAGGGCTTCTGCTCGCTGTACACGTACGACGACGTGTTCACCACCTTCCCTCCGCCCGCCCACGACTCGTCGAGCGCCATCTCGGCCGCACCGGCCGGCGAGGCCCCGGCAGGGGACCCGATGGTCCCTCCCCCCACGAGACCTGAGGCGCAGATTCCGTTACCTGCGCACACCACTGACCCGTCGGGCCCCAACGAGGTCGTGCGGCCGAGGATTACAGTCTGCATATGCCGAAGAAGCTCGTGATCAAGGTGACCGCAGGTGCCGACTCCGCCGAGCGCTGTTCGCAGGCGTTCACCGTGGCGGCGGTCGCCGTCGCCAGTGGCGTGGAGGTCTCGCTCTGGCTGACCGGGGAGTCCGCCTGGTTCGCACTGCCGGGGCGCGCCGCCGAGTTCGAACTCCCGCACGCGGCGCCGCTGCCGGACCTGATCGAGTCGATTCAGGCGGGCGGGCAGATCACGCTCTGCACCCAGTGCGCGGCCCGCCGCGACATCACGGAACAGGACGTCCTGGAGGGCGTACGGATCGCCGGTGCGCAGGTCTTCGTCAGCGAGATCATGGCAGACGGCGTCCAGGCCCTCGTCTACTGAGGCAGCTGAAGCGGCTGAGACAGCTGAGGCAGCTGAAGCGGCTGGAGCCGCCGCGCCTGCCGGTCCTTCACCCGCGGCGCTTCCGGCCGTCGAGCTCGTCCCACCACTCGTCGGACTCCGGATCGCCGGTGGGTCCTGTGGGGCCAGTGGGTCCGGTGGGGCCGTTCTTGCCGGATCGAGGCCTCGGCCGGGACGGAGGCTGGGGCCGGGACCCCGGGGCGGGCTCGTCCCACCAGCGGTCCTCGGGGCCCTTCCGATTGGCGACCATCGCCGCGACGGGCGGGATGACCATCGCGACCACGCACATCGCGATGGCGGCGGGCATCGACCAGAGCCTCACGAAGGCCCAGGCCGAGACGAAGAGGACGAGGCATCCGCCCATCATCAGGAAGTAGGCGCGCCGGCGACGGCGGTACATGAATCCAGGGTAGGCCCGATTCGCCCGCCCGGCCGGTCCTGGACGGCACGAAGGGCCGTACCCCGGTTTCAGGAAGCGTCCAACCCCCTGGGGTACGGCCCTCCGGCCGGTCATCCGCGGAGCCGCGAGGGCTCCCTGGACGGTTCCTAGACGGCGATGGCCACCTCGGAGAGGCCGCCCGTCTGCGCAACGACCGTGCGGTCGGCGCTGCCGCCCGGGACCAGGGCGCGCAGCGTCCAGGTGCCCTCGGCCGCGTAGAAACGGAACTGTCCGGTCGCCGAGGTCGGGACCTCGGCGGTGAACTCGCCCGTCGAGTCCAGCAGGCGGACGTAGCCGGTGACGGGCTCGCCGTCGCGGGTCACGCTGCCCTGGATGGTGGTCTCACCGGGCTTGATCGTCGAAGCGTCGGGGCCGCCGGCCTTTGCTCCACACATGGCGTTCTGTCCTTCTGGTCGGGGGTCGTGCCGGTCCGGGTCGTGCGGAATTACTTGTTGGCGCCGAGCTCGATCGGCACGCCCACGAGGGAGCCGTACTCGGTCCACGAGCCGTCGTAGTTCTTGACGTTCTCCTGGCCGAGCAGCTGGTGCAGCACGAACCAGGTGAGCGCGGAGCGCTCACCGATGCGGCAGTAGGCGATGGTGTCCTTCGCCAGGTCGACCTGCTCGTCCTCGTAGAGGGCCTTGAGCTCGTCGTCCGACTTGAAGGTGCCGTCGTCGTTGGCGTTCTTCGACCACGGGATGTTGCGGGCGCTCGGCACGTGGCCGGGGCGCTGCGACTGCTCCTGCGGGAGGTGGGCCGGGGCGAGCAGCTTGCCGCTGAACTCGTCGGGCGACCGCACGTCGACCAGGTTCTGGGTGCCGATGGCCTTCACGACGTCGTCGCGGTAGGCGCGGATCGTCTCGTCCTGCGGCTGGGCCTTGTACTGCGCGGCCGGGCGGGACGGGATCTGGTCGCCGTCGACCAGGTCGCGGGAGTCGAGCTCCCACTTCTTGCGGCCGCCGTCGAGCAGACGGACGTCCTGGTGACCGTAGAGCTTGAAGTACCAGAACGCGTAGGACGCGAACCAGTTGTTGTTGCCGCCGTAGAGGACGACCGTGGTGTCGTTGCCGATGCCCTTGTTCGACAGCAGCTCCTCGAAGCCGGCCTGGTCGATGAAGTCACGGCGGACCGGGTCCTGGAGGTCCTTGGTCCAGTCGATCCGGATCGCGTTCTTGATGTGGTTCTTCTCGTACGCGGAGGTGTCCTCGTCGACCTCGACGATGGCAACCTTCGGGTCGTCGATGTGGGCCTCGACCCAGTCGGCGTCTACCAGGACGTCACTGCGGCTCATTGTGTTCTCCTCCGGGGCAGTCTGCGGCGGGATGCTGCGAGGTGGTGCGGGACGGTGCGTGATGCGGATGTACGCGGCGCGGGCCGGTGCACGGGCGTCAGGCGGGATGGCCCCGACGAGCGGTCGAGGGGCCGGGAATGCGGGAAATCGACGGATCCCGCTCAGACAGTGCGACAGAGCATGGCGGCGACGCGGCACAGGTCCACTGCCCGCCGCTTCGTGAGATCCGCCTGTCCCCACTGTCGGAGACCGCTAATAGAGCACTGCATGGGACCGATCGTAGGGACGTACGGGCGGACATGTCACCGTTGTGTCGCATATTGAGACACGATCGTCCGAAGTATGAGACGGCAGCAGGAATGCGGGCGCTGCGGGTCCGCCGACGAGAGCTCGGAGCCGGTCGGGCATCTGCGGAACGGACTCCGGCGTCTCAGTATGTGGAGAAGCGGTCCGGACGGCCCGTGTGGCCCGTGAGATCCATGCGGCCCGGACGGTCCGTGCGGGCGGGACAACCCCTGCGGGCCATGAGATCCATGCGGCCCGAACGGTCCGTGCGGGCGGGACAACCCCTGCGGGCCATGAGATCCATGCGGCCCGAACGGTCCGTGCGGGAGGACATAGCGCTGCCTACCCTGCTGCGGTGGGTGTTATCCGGCGAGGCGTACGTCGGTGCCCGTCACGGAGATCTCCAGTCCGGCGGCGGTCGGCTGGATCTTCTCCAGTTTCAGGCCGTTCGGCAGCTTGCCGACCTCGCGCTCGAAGTCGGTCTTCTCGCGTACGAGCCCCTCGAGGCCGGGGATGCCCTCGCCCGGCACCTTGTCCGCGTGCACCCGCACGGTGTGACCGTCGACCAGGGTGACGGTGGACAGGACGCTGCGCGAGATCGTCCGGCCGATGCCGGGGATTTCGACCGCGCCGGTCACCTTCACCTTGCCGTTGCCGCCGTACTCGACGGCGACGCCGTCGGAGGCGGCCTTCGTCAGGTCCTCGTACGAGATGACGGCCGTCCCGGAGGCACGGGCGGCCGTGGCGCCGGAGAAGCCGTCGGTCAGCCGCACCTGGCGCAGTTCCGCGTCCATCGTGCTGATCCGCAGTGCGCGGCCGCCTGCGGTCGCCTCGATTCCGGTGATCTTCACGTCGACCTCGTCGAGTTCCGATCCGGCGACCTGCGTCAGGAACGGGAAGCCCTTGATGGAGACGTCCGTGGACCCGGTCTGCGCCCCGGAGACCACCACCCGGTCCTCGGTCTCCGACTCGGCGAAATACACCGCCGCGCGGTCCACGGCGATGAACACACCGGCCAGAACCACCACGACGATCAGCAGTATTCGCAGTGCACGCATGCCTGTCCTCCCCCGCGCCATGCCCATTCGGACCTCTGGCGTCCGTGAGCCTACTGCGGCCACACGACACGCCCCGGGTGATCGACGAGCGGAAGCCCTCCAACGGTTCCCCGCGGAGGGCTTCGGCATGCCGGGTGAGGCGCTACGGACTACGCGAGCACGCGCCCGATCAGATAGACGGCCGGGGCGGCCGCGGTGAGCGGCAGCGCCACCCCCGCGGTCATGTGCACGAAGCGTGACGGGTAGTCATAGCTCGCCACCCGCAGCCCGATCAGCGCACAGCCGCCCGCCGCGAGGCCGAGCAGTGCCCCCTTGGCCCCCAGGTCGGTGACGGCACCCGCCACCGCACCGGCACCCGCGGCGACGGCCAGGGCCGCCACGACCGAGGCCGGTCCGGGCAGCGGCAGCGCCCGGACGAGCACGGCGGCGGCGACGGCCACGCCGCCGGCCGTCACGGCGTCCGGGACGGCCGCGAGGTGCCCGGCTGCGAGGACCGCGAGCGCGGCCGAGGCGACCGTGGCCATCAGCCCCTGCATCCGCTCGTCGGCACCGGCCCGGCTGCGCAGCTGGAGCACGACGGTGAGGAGCACCCAGATTCCGAGGGTGCCCAGGATCGCGGCCGGACCGTTCTCCCGGCCGGCCGCGAGCAGCGCCACATCGGCGACGAGACCGCCGGCGAAGGCGAGCGCGATGCCCTGCCGGGCCGGCCACATGCCGTTGAGCCGGAACCATCCCGCCGCGGTCACGGCCTGGAGCAGCACCAGCGGGACGGCCAGGGCGTACGGCCCGACGGCAGCGCCGAGCGCGAGCAGCAGTCCGAGTCCCGCGGTGATCGCAGCCGGCTGCATACCGGGCGCGATGACCGGCGAACGGCCCTCGGCGCGGGCGCGCTGGGCGTCGGTGATGCGGCTGTTGCCCAGGGTGGTCGGCGCGCTGTAGCCGTCCTCGCCCTGCGGGGCGTCAGCGGGGGCCGGGGCGGGCACGGCGGGCGCGGGCCGGGCCTCGGGGGGCAGCGGGTACGAGCCGGATGCGCCCAGCGGCGGCAGGTACGTGGTGTCGGCGGCGGGCTGCACGGCCTGCACCGGGGGCGTCGGCTGGACGGGCTGCGCGAGCTGGTCGGGCTGCACCGGCTGGATCGTCGGCTGGTACTGGGTGTCCCAGGTCTGGCCCTCCCAGGTCTGGGCGACCCCCTGGTCACCGGCCGGCCAGCCGGCCCCTGGCTCCGGCTGGGGAGCCTGCGGGGCGGGCGGGCCCTGCTGCGCGTACGGGGCGGCCTGCTGGGGCGGGTGCGGGTCGTACGCGCCCTGCTGCGCCCCGTACGGTGCCGCAGCCGCATCCCCCCCGTAGGGCGCCTGCTGCCCGTAGGAGGGGTCCGCATAGCCCTGGCTCGCGTAACCCTGGTCCGCATAGCCTTGGCCCGCGTGACCCTGGTCCGCATAGCCCTGGTCCGCGTAGCCCTGCTCGGGGTACGCCTGACCGCCGTATGACGGGTCCCCGTACGACTGCTGCTGCTGCGGCTGCTGTCCGTACGACTGCTGCTGCGGCTCCTGGCCGTACGGATACTGCGGATGCTGCGGCTGCTGCGGCTGCGGGTACGGCTGCTGCTGATCGCTGCTGCTCATGTTCTGCGGTTCACCCTCCTGCGAACGGCGGGAGCACCTCGACCGTGCCGCCCTCGGCAAGGCGTACGGTCTCATGGCTGCGGGTCCCGACGGGGTCACCGTCGATGAGGAACGAACACCTTTGCAGTACGCGGCTCAGCTCACCGGGGTGCCTCTCGCGCACCGCGTCGAGCGCCTCTTTGAGCGTCGCAGCGGTGTACGGCTCCTCCGCGGTTCCGGCCGCGGCCTTGGCGGCAGCCCAGTAGCGGATCGTTCCCGCAGGCATGGCGGCGCTCCTCTCGTCTCGCGTCAGCTCACGCATCGGCTGTCCATCATGGTTCACCGCGTCATCGCCCAGTCGGCGATGCGGGTGAGCAAGGTCTCGTCCGCCGCGTTCTCCGCGTGGCCCATGCCGTGCTCCAGCCAAAGGTCGGCGCCGCCGCCCGCCGCGTCGGCGAGCATCCGCGGGTGGTCGAGCGGGAAGTACGGGTCCTGGTCGCCGTGCACGATCAGCAGCGGGGCCGGGGCGATCAGCCGGGCGGCCTCGACCGGGGAGAGCGGGACCGGGTCCCAGTCCTTGCGGTCGATCCGGGTGCGGAAGCCGTACCGCCCGACCAGCCTGCCGGTGGGGCGGGTGACCATCCAGTGCAGCCGCCGCATCGGGGCGGTCCCCCGGTAGTACCAGCGCGCCGGAGCACTCACGGACACCACCGCATCCGCGTGCGCCTCCCCATGCGCTTCCGTGCGCCCCTCGCCCTCCCCCTCCGTGCCGGGGGCCGTATACAGCGCCCCGTGCCGGAGCACCACGGAACCGCCCATCGAGAACCCGGCCGTAACGACCCGCGTGTGCCCGAGCGACCGCGCCCAGGCCACCGCGGCGGCCAGATCCAGCACCTCGCGGTCGCCCACCGTGGACCGTCCGCCGGATCGCCCGTGCCCCCGGAACGAGAACGTGACCACCGCCGCACGCTGCGAGAACACCTCCGCGGCCCGCCGCACCGCCGGGCGGTCCGCCGAACCGGTGAATCCGTGCGCGACGACGATGGCGGTACCGGCACCGCCGGCCTCCGCGCCGGTACCGGCACCGGCCGTACACGGCTCGTACACCGCCTCGATACGGACCCCGTCATCGGTCGGCAATGTGGTCCGCAACGGGCCGCGCGTGATCAAGGGAACAGAGGAACTCCGAAATCGCCCCTCGGAGACAGAAGTCATGTGGGCTATTCTGCTGGGAAGAGGATCCGGGCAAAGCAGCCCCCGGGTCCTTTTGTGCTTTCCGCGCGTTGTTACGACGACGTTTCGACAAGCTCAGCGGTCCTGGGTGCGGGTCGCACTTGTAAGACCCGTATGACGAAACGTCGTACGAACCACGCACGAATAAGCGTACGAAGCAGTGCCGAATACTCCCCCGGGTCCGACCCGGGAGTGCCCCTCTCGCAGGGAACGAGGAGGACCGACGTAATGGGCGAGCCAACCGTGCACGAACATCGACCGACGACCCAGGCAGGTGGGCGGCGATGAGTTCACTGCTGCTCCTGACGAATGCCCTCCAACCGTCGACGGAGGTGCTTCCCGCCCTCGGCCTCCTGCTGCACAGCGTGCGGGTGGCCCCTGCCGAAGGCCCCGCCCTCGTCGACACCCCCGGTGCCGACGTCATCCTCGTCGACGGACGGCGCGACCTGCCGCAGGTCCGCTCCCTCTGTCAGCTGCTGCGGTCCACCGGACCCGGCTGTCCGCTGATCCTCGTCGTCACGGAGGGCGGCCTCGCGGCCGTCACCGCGGACTGGGGCATCGACGACGTACTGCTGGACACGGCGGGCCCCGCCGAGGTCGAGGCACGCCTGCGGCTGGCCACCGGCCGGCAGCAGATCACCGCCGACGACTCCCCGATGGAGATCCGCAACGGTGACCTCTCGGTGGACGAGGCGACGTACAGCGCGAAGCTCAAGGGCCGGGTCCTGGACCTGACCTTCAAGGAATTCGAACTGCTCAAGTATCTGGCGCAGCACCCGGGCCGGGTCTTCACCCGCGCCCAGCTGCTCCAGGAGGTCTGGGGCTACGACTACTTCGGCGGTACGCGGACGGTCGACGTCCACGTGCGGCGGCTGCGCGCCAAGCTCGGCCCCGAGCACGAGTCGCTCATCGGCACCGTCCGCAACGTGGGCTACCGCTTCGTCGCGCCGGAGAAGGTGGAGCGGGCCGCCGCCGAGGAGGCCAAGGCGGCAGCCGCGAAGGCGACCGCCGAAACCCTCACCCGTTCGGAGCAGCCGGAGGTAGCGGAGGTCACGGAAGAAGCCCCGGTCCGGCCTGCCGGGAAGTAGTTCCATCCGCGTAGACTGCCGCGCGTGGCCAAGGTGACGCGGGACGATGTGGCGAGACTGGCGGGGACGTCGACCGCAGTGGTCAGTTACGTCATCAACAACGGACCCCGGCCGGTCGCCCCGGCCACGCGCGAGCGGGTGCTCGCCGCGATCAAGGAGCTGGGCTACCGCCCCGACCGGGTCGCTCAGGCGATGGCCTCGCGGCGGACCGATCTCATAGGAATGATCGTGCCGGACGCGCGGCAGCCGTTCTTCGCGGAGATGGCGCACGCGGTCGAACAGGCCGCCGCCGAGCGCGGAAAAATGGTGCTCGTCGGCAACTCCGACTACCGCGACGAGCGCGAGGTCCACTATCTGCGGGCCTTCCTCGGCATGCGGGTCTCCGGCCTGATCCTGGTCAGCCAGGGCCCCAGCGAGCGTGCGGCGGCGGAGATAGAGGCGTGGGACGCCCGGGTCGTGCTGCTGCACGAGCGGCCCGAGGCGATCGACGACGTCGCGGTCGTCACGGACGACGTCGGCGGCGCCCAGCTCGCCACCCGCCATCTGCTGGAGCACGGCAACGAGTACGTGGCGTGCCTCGGCGGCATGGAGTCGACCCCGGCGGTCGGCGACCCGGTCGCCGACCATGTCGAGGGCTGGCGCCGGGCGATGCACGAGTCGGGCCGCTCGACGGAGGGCCGGCTCTTCCAGGCCCCGTACAACCGCTACGACGCCTACCAGGTGGCGCTGGGGCTCCTCGCGGGCCCCGACCGCCCGCCGGCGATCTTCTGCACGACGGACGACCAGGCCATCGGGGTGCTGCGGGCCGCGCGCGAGCTGCGGATCGACGTGCCCGGTGAGCTCGCGGTGGCCGGCTTCGACGACGTGAAGGAAGCCGGTCTGACCGATCCGCCGCTGACGACGGTCTTCTCGGACCGCCCGGCGATGGCGCGGGCCGCGGTCGACCTGGTGCTCGACGACTCGCTGCGGGTGTCGGGCTCGCGGCGGGAGCGGCTGAAGCAGTTCCCCTCGGCGCTGGTGGTCCGGCGCTCGTGCGGCTGCGGGGAACCGCCGACGGCCGCACAGGCGCTCAGCTAGAGGGACGGGGCCGTGCGGGCCGTACGGCCCGTCCTGTCCAGACCCTGGTACGCGTCCTTATATCGGGCATACGAGGTTCTGCCGGGCTTCTCAGGGCGTACTCAGGGTGCTCTCATGTTCGCTGGACACTCTCGTAGACATGACAGAGAGCCAGCGCCCGAGCGGCGAGTACCCGATGTACCCCTCGTACGGCAACGGCGACGCGGCCTACCCGCCGCCGCCGTCATATCAGCCCGCACCGCCGGTCGCCATGGGCCCCGGAACCACCGTGTGGCCCGCCCCCGGTACGGCCGACGCGTACACTGGCGGGGCCGGCAACGGCGGTGACGGTCTCCACGGGCTGCCGCAGCCGGCGCCCGGACCGTCCGCTCCCCGCCGCCGGGTCCGGCGGCCGGTCGCGCTCCTCGCGGCGGTGGCCATCGCGGCCGCGATCGTCGGCGGCGGCACCGCCACCGTGATCGGACAGCTCACCGACAACGGCACCGACAGCACGGCCGGCAGCGTCATCCCCGGCACCACCGTCTCGCAGAGCAGCAAGGGCACCGTCTCCGGTGTGGCCGCGGCCCTCTCACCGACGATCGTCGAGATCGGCGCGACCTCCACCTCGGGCCAGTCCACCGGATCCGGCGTGGTCATCACGTCGGACGGCGAGATCGTCACCAACAACCACGTCGTCGCCGGCGCCACGTCCATCAAGGTCACCCTGAGCACCGGCAAGACGTACACCGCCGAGGTCGTCGGCACCGATGCGGACAAGGACCTCGCGCTGATCAAGCTCCAGGGCGCGAGCGGCCTGAAGACGGCCACGCTCGGCGACTCCTCCAAGGTCGCCGTCGGCGACCAGGTCGTCGCGATCGGCTCGCCGGAGGGCCTCACCGGCACGGTCACCAGCGGCATCGTGTCCGCGCTCGACCGCGATGTCACGGTCGCCAAGGACAGCGACAGCGGCAGCGGCCAGGAGCAGGGTGGCCAGGGCGGCGGACAGCAGTGGCCGTTCGAGTTCGGCGGACAGCAGTTCAACGGCGACACCGGCGAATCCACCACCACGTACAAGGCCATCCAGACCGACGCCTCGCTCAACCCGGGGAACTCCGGTGGCGCCCTGATCAACATGAACGGCGAGATCATCGGCATCAACTCCGCGATGTACTCGGCAAGTTCGTCCAGCAGTTCCAGCGGCTCCAGTGCGGGCAGCGTCGGCCTCGGCTTCGCCATCCCGGTGAACACCCTCAAGGCGGACCTCGACACACTGCGGGCCGGCAACAGCTCCTGAGCAGACGGAAGAACAGAGGAGACAGCCGTGCACCACCCGACCGACACCCTCGCAGGCCCCGCAGACCTGGCCCTGCCGCTCGCGCTCGTGGCGTTCCTCGCCGAACGGGCACCCGTCGGCGGAACCGGTGACGAACAGCCCCGCGCCGCAGAGCTCCGCACCACCACCGGCAGCCGCGGCCGCCGTGCCGCGCGACGCCGCGCCATGGCCGTGCGAGGCTGAGAAACCAGCGGTGCGCCGAAAGGGCACTGGCCCCGTACGGAACGAGAAGAGGACGAAGCAGCGATGAGCCCCGCCGAAGACGATCCGCAGCGCATCCTGATCGTCGACGACGAGCCCGCCGTGCGCGAGGCCCTGCAGCGCAGCCTCGCGTTCGAGGGATACGGCACCGAGGTCGCCGTCGACGGTCTCGACGCCCTCACGAAGGCGGAGTCGTACGACCCCGACCTCATCGTCCTCGACATCCAGATGCCGCGGATGGACGGGCTGACCGCCGCCCGCCGCATCCGTGCCACGGGCACCACCACCCCCATCCTGATGCTCACCGCCCGTGACACCGTCGGCGACCGCGTCACCGGGCTCGACGCGGGCGCCGACGACTACCTGGTCAAGCCCTTCGAGCTGGACGAACTCTTCGCCCGCATCCGGGCCCTGCTGCGCCGCAGTTCGTACGCGGCCACGGCGGGCGGCCCCCTCCCCGACGACAACGTGCTGGCCTTCGCCGACCTGCGCATGGACCTCGCGACCCGCGAGGTCATGCGCGGCACCCGCCACGTGGAACTGACCCGCACCGAGTTCACCCTGCTGGAGATGTTCCTGGCGCACCCGCGCCAGGTACTGACCCGTGAGCAGATCCTCAAGGCGGTGTGGGGCTTCGACTTCGAACCGAGCTCCAACTCGCTGGACGTGTACGTGATGTACCTGCGCCGCAAGACCGAGGCGGGCGGCGAACCGCGTCTGGTCCACACGGTGCGGGGTGTGGGCTACGCGCTGCGTTCGGGGGGTGGGGACGGATGACGGGGCCCCTGCGCCGCATCCGCGCCCTGCCGCTCCGCTCCCGGCTGGCGCTGCTGGTCGCGACCGCGGTGGCGGTGGCGGTGGCGGCTGTGGCCGCGGCGTGCTGGTTCGTGACGAAGGCGCAGCTGGAGCACCAGCTGGACGCGACGCTGCGCAGCTCCAATGTCGACGACCGCTACCTGACCAACCTCTACAACTACTGCCGGGGCAGCACCCAGGCCCTGCCGACCCCCTACTCCGGCCTCACCGTCCAGCTCATCGACGCCCAGGGCACGGTCTGTCTCGCCCCCGCCTCGTCCGAACTCCCGGTGACCGCGGCCGACCTCGCCGTGGCCAAGGGTGAGTTGCGCAATACGCTGCACTCGGCGACCGACGCGGACGGCGCGAAGATGCGCGTATACACCGCCCCGGTGAAGGGGCCGACCGGCCTCGCCGTCTCCATCGCCAGCCCGATGAGCGAGATCGACAAACCCCTCACCACCCTCGCCTGGGTCCTCCTCATCGTCTCCGGCATCGGCGTCATCGGCGCCGGCGCCGCCGGACTCTGGGTGGCCCGCTCCGGCCTGCGTCCCGTCGACGAGCTCACCGAGGCCGTCGAGCACGTGGCCCGCACCGAAGACCTGACGGTCCGCATCCCGGTCGAGGGCGAGGACGAGATCGCCCGCCTCTCCCGCTCGTTCAACTCGATGACCGCGTCGCTCGCCACCTCCCGCGACCGCCAGGCCCAGCTCATCGCGGACGCCGGCCACGAGCTCCGCACCCCGCTGACCTCGCTCCGCACCAACGTCGAACTCCTCGCCCGCAGCGACGAGACCGGCCGGGCCATCCCGCCGGACGACCGCAAGGCGCTGATGGCGTCGGTGAAGGCGCAGATGACGGAGCTGGCCTCCCTCATCGGCGACCTCCAGGAACTGGCCCGCCCGGACGCCACGGACCCCGGACCGCTCCAGGTGGTCGCGCTCCACGACATCGCCCGCACCGCCCTGGACCGCGCCCGTCTGCGCGGCCCGGAGCTGACCATCACGGCGGAACTGGCCCCCTGGTACGTACGCTCCGAACCGGCGGCCCTGGAGCGGGCGGTCGTCAACGTCCTCGACAACGCGGTGAAGTTCAGCCCGCCCGGCGGCACGATCGAGGTGAGCCTGCACCGCGGCGAGCTGAAGGTACGGGACCACGGCCCCGGCATCCCCGCCGACGAACTCCCGCACGTATTCGAACGCTTCTGGCGCTCCCCGTCCGCCCGCCAGCTCCCCGGCTCGGGCCTGGGCCTGTCGATCGTGGCGCGTACGGTCCAGCAGGCCGGCGGCGAGATCGACCTGCGCCCCGCACCGGGCGGCGGCACGGAAGCGGCGATCCGCCTCCCGGGAGCACCCCAGCCACCGCCGGACTCGCCGCAGGAGTAGGGGCGGCAGCCCTACGCCCCGTCGAGCCGCCCCGCCAGCGCCCGCAGTCCCGCCGCGATCCCGGCGGCGTCCGGCGCCTGATCCGGGTCGGTCAGCCACTGGATCATCACGCCGCTCATCAGCGCGAGCTGCACCGAGCCGAGCGCCCGCACATCCGCCTCGGCGACCTCCGCCTCCGGCACCCCGGTCAGCTGCGCCGCGACCCCCCGGCGGCCCTCGCGCTGACCGGCGGCCAGGAGGGCCAGCAGCTCCGGGGAGCTCTGGGCGTGCACGAAGGCCTCCACCGAGGCGATCCAGAGCCAGCGGTCGGTGCGGTACGAGGCGATCTCCCGCGTCCACATGTCCGCGTACCGCTCCGCGGCCGAACCGCTCCCCTCCTTCACATCCGCGCCGAACGCCTGGCCCCACTCGTCGATCGCCGCGAACAGGGCCTGGTTGAGCAGGGCCTCGCGGGAGCCGAAGTGGTAGCCGATCGCCGCCATCGAGACCCGGGAAGCGGTGGCGATGTCGCGCACGGTGGTGCGGAGGTAGCCCTTCTCCTCCAGGCAACGCCTCGCTCCGGCCAGTAGATCCTCACGGTTTCCCATGCCCGGGATCGTACGGCTCCGCCACTTGGGCAAGCGATCTATACAAACGTATTGCGCGACTGATCTACACATGCGTACAGTCACAGTCATGACTCAGCACAACGCATCCCGACGTGAACTGACCATCGACGGCCGCCGCCTCTCCTACCTCGACCACGGCCCCGCCACCGGCCGGCCGCTCCTCGCCCTGCACGGCCATCTCTCCGAGGGCGCCTCCTTCGACGACCTGGCCGTCGAGCTCGGCCCCGAGTGGCGGGTCATCGCCCCCGACCAGCGCGGCCACGGCGACTCCGACCGGGCGGACGACTACAGCCGCGAGGGCTACGTCTCCGACCTGACCGCCCTGCTCGACCACCTGGACCCGGGCCCGGTCGTCGCCCTCGGGCACTCACTGGGCGGCATCAACGCCCTGCACCTCGCGGCCACCCGGCCGGCCGCGGTCGCCGCGCTCGTCAACACCGACGCCCCGGTCGACCTGCCGCACCAGGACCCCGGCCCGATGGCCTTCCTCGCGGGATTCCCCTACACCGCACCCACCCGGGAGGAACTGATCGCCGCCTGCGGTCCGGTGGGCCCGATGGTGGGGCCACTGCTGCGGCCTCTGCCGGGCGGCGACGGCTGGCGGCTGCCGTTCCACCCGCAGGACACGCTCGACTCCGAGCGACAGGTGCACGGCGACCACTGGGCGCAGTGGCTGGCGAGCGACTGCCCGGCCCTGGTGATCAACGGCCGCACCAGCCAGGCCCTGCCCGCCGAGCAGGCTGCCGCGATGGCGACGCTGCGTCCGCACACCTCACTCGTCACACTGGAGACGGATCACTTCGTCCAGCTCCAGGACCCGAAGGGATTCGCCCGCGCGGTACGGGAGTTCCTCGCAGCCCTGTGAACGGCGCCGTGAACGACCCTGCGAACAGCCCCGCGAACAGCCCTTGAACGACTCCGCGGACCACCCCGCGGACGCCCGCCCTCAGGAGGCCGGGTTGTGCCGGATCAGCGATTCCACCAGCCCCGTACGGGTCGCCGGGAAGTCCAGCGGGACGATTCCGAGGCCGGTCCAGCCGGCCGACGCCGAGGAGTCGAGGAAGGAGTGGACCTGCGGGTTGAGCCGGTCCGCGTTCCAGCGGGGCGGCAGCAGGGCAGCGGTGCTCACGTAGTTCATGAAGAGCTTGCCCGGCTGCGCGGCCGCCCTGCGGAACTGGTCCTCGATCTTGGGGTACTTGGCGAACGGCTCCGCCATGTAGTCGTCCTGGATGTCGAAGAGCCCCGGATCTGCGTACCGCACCCCGGGCAGCCCGCCGTTGTCGGCGAGCAGCACCACCTTGCCGCGGGCCCCTCCCAGCGTCGGCAGCGCGGAGTCGATGTGGAACAACGGACGCCAGCCCTTGGTGTCGAGGTACAGGTCGAAGATCCGGCGGAACGCGGCGTCGCTCTCCTCCGAGTACTCCTGCTTGACCCGCATCAGCACGGTCTCCGTGGGCCGCTGGGCCAGGAAGTCCCAGCAGGCGCCGAGCACATCGCCGAACATCAGGTTCTGGTACGAGGCCCCGTGGTGGATGGCGAACGAGTCCCCGGTGATCCGGCACCGAACGTCGAGGAAGCGCAGCCCGCTGTTCAGCTGCTCCGCGATCGTGGTGTTCTGGCACTCGGTCCAGGGGCCGCCGTAGCGCGCGCCGGAGTCGTGCGATCCGGGGAGGGTGAGGCGCTGGAGCGCGGTGGCGTCCGCGATACCGCCCATCCAGTCCTGCACGGTGAGGGCCTGCCGGGCCTCGGCACGCGCGGGCCCCGCGCCGACGAGGGCGGTGGCGGTGACGGCCAGCGCGCCGGCCAGGAAGTGTCTGCGGTTCGCGGTGTACGGGCTCATGCGGGGACGCCTCCGGGGTGCCGTGTGGGGTCAGCCCCCGGATTATGACCCGTACACATCAGACAGGGAACAGGGCGGCGGGGGAACGGGCCGGTGGCGGCGGAAAACGAAGGATGCGCGAGCCGGGGCCTTCGCCCCCGCCCGCGCATCCTTCGGTGCCGTACGCCCTACTGGACGACCGTGATCCGGTCCGTCGCCGGCGGGGCCAGCGGCGCAGCGGCCGTGGAGTGCGCGGCCAGGTAGGCGTTGAACAGGTCGAGGTCGGAGGCGCCGACCAGCTTGTCGGTGCCCGCGCCGAGGGCCGCGAAGCCGTCGCCGCCGCCCGCGAGGAACTCGTTCATCGCGACCCGGTAGGACTTGGCCGGATCGATCGCCTCACCGTTCAGCTTGATGGTGTCGGTGACCACGCGCGCGGCGCCCGACTTCGTCATGTCCAGGGTGTAGGTGAGGCCCTTCGAGATCTGAAGGATCTTCGGGCTGGCCTCGTTCGAACCGCTGACCTGCTGCTGGAGCGCGCTGACCAGCTGCGCCCCGGTCAGGTCGACGACGTTCATCATGTTGGTGAACGGCTGCACGGTGAACGACTCGCCGTACGTCACGACGCCGTCGCCCTCACTGCCCGTCGCCTTGTAGACCAGGTCGGCACGGATGCCGCCCGGGTTCATGAAGGCGACGACCGCCCCGCCCTTGTCCGCCGGGGCCAGGCCCTCCAGCTGCGCGTCGGCGATCAGGTTGCCGAGCGGCTTCTCGGGGGCCGTGGAGCCGCGGCCGTTGATGTCGGCGGAGATGAAGCCCTGCGGCCGGTTGGCGATCGGCGCCGCGAGGGTGTTCCAGCGGGCGATCAGGTCCGTCATGTCGGTGGCCTTGGCCTGGTCCCGGGTGACGATGTGGTTCGCCGAGACCGGGTTCGCCGGCGCGGGGTGCTTCGAGGCGCTCTTCGCCGAGCCCTTCACCGCGGTGCGCACGATGTCCTTGGTGCGACGGTCGTACGTGAGCGTCGTGTCCGTGTACAGCTTGCCGAACGACGAGGCCGAGGTGACGAGACGCGGGTTGCCCGCCGGGTCCGGGATCGTGCAGACGTACGCCTGGTGGGTGTGACCCGTCACCAGCGCGTCGACCTTGGGCGAGATGCCCTTCGCGATGTCGGTGATCGGCCCGGAGATGCCGTCACCGGCGGCCGGGCTGTCGCAGTCGTAGTTGTACGAGGAGGAGGCCGGGGCGCCGCCCTCGTGGATCAGGGCGACGATGGACTTGACGCCCTGCCGGTCCAGTTCCTTGGCGTACTTGTTGACCGTCTCGATCTCGTCGTGGAACTTCAGGCCCTTGACGCCGTTGGCCGTCACGATGTTCGGCGTGCCCTCCAGGGTCACCCCGATGAAGCCGATCTTGACGCCGTTCTTCTTCCACACCGTGTACGGCTTGAGGATCGGCTTGCCGGACTTCTCGTCCGTCACGTTGGCGGCCAGGTACGGGAAGTCGGCGCCCTCGAACTTCTTGCCCTGCTCGTAGCACCCCTCGACCGGGTGGCAGCCGCCGTTCTGCAGGCGGGCCAGCTCGGTGGCGCCCTCGTCGAACTCGTGGTTGCCGACGGTCGTCACGTCGAGGTCGATCTTGTTGAGCGCCTCGATGGTCGGCTCGTCGTGGAACAGACCCGACAGCAGCGGGCTCGCCCCGACCATATCGCCGCCGGCCGCGGTGATGGAGTACGGGTGGCCCTTGCGCGCGGCACGCAGCGAGGAGGCGAGGTACTCCACCCCGCCGGCCGGAACGGCCTTCGTCGTTCCGTCGGCCTGCGTCTCGGTGACCGATCCGGCCGAGCCGGCCGGCGGCTCCAGGTTGCCGTGCAGGTCGTTGAAGGACAGCAGTTGCACGTCCACGGTCCGGGCCGGCGCGTGGTGGCCGTGCCCCTTGCCGTGCCCGTGCGCGCCGGCCGGCATGGCGGCGACCAGCGCGCCGACGGTGGCCAGACCGGCTGCGGCGGCGAGCACCCGCCGGGACGCGCGGTTCTTCTGCGGTGTCGCTGACATCGATCCCCTTGTGAGCTCAGCGGGAGGTGTGAGGGTGGTGAAAAGTCCGAGGACTGCGTGCCGCAGCCTAGAGTCAACGCGCGTAGCGCGACAGGTGTTTGGGGTTACGAACTGGTTGCCGCCCGATCGGAACGGGGCCATTCACCCATATGGCGTACATATGCGAGCAGAAACGTCACTGCCTGCATGAAGAACGCAAATCTGTACGCCATGGACAGCAACACCACACCGAAGGCCGTCGTCCCTGCTCAGCAGGGCTCCGGACTGCCTCCGGGATTCCACGAGATGATCGGCGACCTGAAGTCGATCGTGCGGGGCGCGCATGTGCGCGCGCAGCTCAAGGTGAACACCGAAATGCTCCAGATGTACTGGGAGATCGGGCGGACGATCCTGGAGCGGCAACAGGAGGAGAAATGGGGCACCAAGATCGTCGGGCGCATCGCGACAGAGCTGCGTTCCGAGTTCCCGAATCAGCGAGGGTTCTCCCGCAGCAGCCTGCACTACATGCTGAAGATGGCCCGTCTCTGGCCTGAGCCAATTGTCCAGCAGGCTGCTGGACAATTGCCCTGGGCTCACCTCCAGGTACTCATGGACAAGTGCAAAACCCGTCCCGAGCTGGACTTCTACATTCAGCACGCCGTCAGCAACGGCTGGTCCCGGGACGATCTGACCTCAGCGATCCATCGCACCCTGCATCTCTCCCACGCAGCCGCCCTCAACAACTTCGACGCTGTGATGCCCGAGCGGTCGGCGGCCGCCAAAGAGATCATCAAAGACCCGTACCGCCTCGACTTCACCGAGCTGGACGGCTGGCGCACGGAACGGGACCTGGAGAACGCACTGGCCTCCAGGCTCGTCGCCTTCCTCACCGAGCTGGGGATGGGCTTCGCCTTCGTCGGCCGCCAGTACCCGGTCGTCGTGGGCGACAGCGAATACCGCATCGACCTGCTCTTCTACCACTGCAAACTGCACTGTTACGTCGTCCTGGAACTCAAGACCCGCAAGGCCCATCCCGAGCACTTCGGACAGCTCGGCTTCTACGTCTCGGTGGTCGACGGCCTCGTCCGGGACGCGGAACACGACGCCCCCACCATCGGCATCCTCATCGCCGAAAGCCGCGACCGGGCGATGGTCGAGTACGCGCTACGCAGCTACGCCCAGCCACTCGCAGTCAGCACCTACGCCGGTCTGCCCGACCGGGTACGCAAGCTCCTGCCCGCCGCCGAGGACCTCTCCCGCATCGCCGACGACGTGCTGAACCCGCCGCAGCCCGCCGACTGAGCGCGGACTGAGCGCCGGAAAGCCACGCACGCCCGCACCGCCACCCCCACCCCCGTACGCTCGACACATGACGACTGACGTACCCCTCCCCGCCCCCGGACGCGAGATCCAGACCCTCGACACCCTCTCCCCCGACCAGGCGGGAGCTGTCTCCGAGCTGCTCGCCGAGGCCGCGCAGTCCGACGGCCGGCAGGCCGTGTCCGAGCAGGGGCGGCTGCAGTTGCGGGGCGGGCACCGGGAAGGCGTGCGGCACTTCCTGCTGACCGCCGGGGGCGTACTGGTCGGGTACGCACAACTGGAGGACACCGACCCCGTCGAGGCACCGGCCGCGGAGCTGGTCGTGCACCCCTCGCACCGCGGGCACGGACACGGGCGGGCCCTCGGGGCGGCGCTGCTCGCCGCCACCGGCAAGCGGCTGCGGGTCTGGGCGCACGGCGGGAAGTCCGCGGCGCGCCACCTCGCCCAGGTGCTCGGCCTCTCGCTCTTCCGCGAACTGCGCCAGCTGCGGCGCCCGTTGAGCCCGCTGAACATCGCGGAGCCGGTGCTGCCGCCGGGCGTCACCGTCCGCGCCTTCGTCCCCGGCCAGGACGACGCGGCCTGGCTCGCCGTGAACAGCGCCGCCTTCGCCCACCACCCCGAGCAGGGTTCGCTTACCCAGCGCGACCTCGACGACCGCAAGGCCGAGGCGTGGTTCGACCCGAAGGGGTTCTTCCTTGCCGAGCGCGAGACCGATGACGGCGCGGGCACGGAGCTGATCGGCTTCCACTGGACGAAGGTGCACGCCGAGGAGCAGCTCGGCGAGGTGTACGTGGTCGGCATCCGGCCCGACGCGCAGGGCGGCGGCCTCGGCAAGGCGCTGACCGGGATCGGGCTGCGCCACCTGGCCGCAGAGGGGCTGCCCACCGCGATGCTCTACGTCGACGCGGACAACACCGCCGCCCTGTCCGTGTACGAGCGGATGGGCTTCACCACCCACGAGGTCGACCTGATGTACCGCACGGAGTCCTGAGCACTCACAACTCACCCGGGGGCGGCGTCTCTTGACGCCGCCCCTTTCTTGCGCCACCCTTTCACTACTCAATTAGTGAAAGGGGTGAACATGGCACAGTCCGCAGCGGTCGAGTTCCGCATCGACCGGCGCAGCGGCGTCGCCACGTACCTCCAGATCGTCCAGCAGACCAAACACGCCCTTCGGCTGGGGCTGCTGGAGCCCGGCGACCGGCTGCCCACCGCGCGCGAGGTCGTGGAGGCCACCGCCATCAACCCGAACACCGTCCTGAAGGCCTACCGCGAGCTGGAGCGCGAAGGGCTCGTCGAGGCCCGGCGCGGCCTCGGCACCTTCGTCACACGGTCCCTCGGGGGCGCGGCGGCGGCCGACGACGCCCCGCTGCGCGCCGAACTGGCCGACTGGGCCCGCCGGGCCCGCGCCGCCGGCCTGGACAAGGACGATGTGAGCGCGCTCTTCACCGCCGTACTGGACAAGACTTTCGAGGGGGATCAGGCCGGATGACAGGCGCTGCGATCGAGGCCGTGGGCCTCGGCATGAAGTACCGGAGCAGGGGCGGGGGCTGGGCGCTGCGCGACTGCTCGTTCCAGCTGCCCGCCGGGCGCGTGTGCGCTCTCGTCGGGCCCAACGGTGCGGGCAAGTCCACCCTCCTGAGCCTGGCAGCGGGGTTCCTGCGGCCGGCCGAGGGAACGGTACGGGTGCTCGGATCAACGCCCGCCGAGGCCCGCGCCCGGATGGCGTTCGTGGCCCAGGACAAGCCGCTGTACCCGCAGTTGACGGTCACCGAGACCCTCTGGGCCGGCGCCGAACTGAACCCCGCCATCTGGGACCAGGACACCGCCGAGCGCATCGCCGGACCGCTGCCCGGGGACGCGAGGGTCCGCACGCTCTCCGGCGGTCAGCGCACCCGCCTCGCCCTGGCGCTCGCGCTGGGCAAGCGGCCCGAACTGCTGCTGCTGGACGAGCCGATGGCCGATCTCGACCCCCTGGGGCGGCACCAGCTGATGGGCGCCCTGATGGCGGAAGCGGCCGAGCACGGCACCACCATCGTGATGTCCTCACACATCCTCGCCGAGCTGGAGGGCGCCTGCGACTACCTCCTGCTCGTCGACGGCGGGCGCATCCGGCTCGGCGGCGAGACGGACGACCTCCTCGCCGCGCACACCCTGCTCACCGGCCCGGTACGCGACCTCGCCCCGCACACCGTGGTCGAGTCCCGCACCACGGGACGGCAGCTGACCGCACTCGTCCGGAGGGAGGGCCCGGTGGACGCTTCCGCCGGCTGGGAGACGGCGGAGCCGTCACTGGAGGAACTGTTGCTGGCGCATCTGCGCTCACCCGACGCGCCCCCGCTGCTCACGCCGAGCGCGGAAGCCCGGACCCGTGAGGCGGTGAGCGCGGCATGAGCACCCTCGCCCTGCGCGGCCCCGCGCGCGTCCTCGTACTCCAGCACCGCCGCGTCCTGTGGGTCGCGGGAGCGCTCGCACTCGCCGGGATCGTCCTGCTCACCACAGCCCTGTGGTGGAACTCCGGCACGGCAGACACGTACGCGGACACCGGGTGCTCGTACACCGACACCACCCCACGCTGCAGCGCAGCGTTCGACGACCTCCTCAGCCACCAGGCGTGGCTCAGGGATGTGCTGCGCTACGTGGGTACCGCCATGATGGTCCTGCCCGCGGCCATCGGCCTGTTCGTCGCCGGTCCGATGACCGGCCGGGAGCTGGAGAGCGGCACCTACCGGCTGGCCTGGTCCCAGTCCGTCTCCCCCGCCCGCTGGCTCCTCACCAAGCTCACCGTTCCGGCGGCGATCACGATGGTGGCGGTGCCGGTGCTCTCGGCCGTCTACGCCTGGTGCAGGACCTCCCCCGACACTGACCGCTTGGCTTGGTACGACACGAGCGCGTACGCCGCGATGGGCACACTGCCCACGGCCTCGGCCCTGCTCGCCATCGCCATCGGCGCGCTCGCCGCGCTGCTGGTACGCCGCACGCTCATCGCCATGAGCATCACGGCCCTGGCCTACGGCGCGGTGGCGCTCGCGCTCGCCGCCGTACGCGACAGCCTGTGGGCGGTCGCTACCGTGGTCACACCGCTGAACGCCACCCCGGCCGATCTTCCGGGCAGCACCCTGTTTGTCGGCAGCGGGCTGATGGCGGGAGAACAGCGGCTGCCCGGCGAAACCTGCTACCGGGACCCCGTACCCGAGGTGGTGGACCGCTGCCTGGCGGACCACCACATCACCGGCACGTACACCGACTACCACCCCGCCTCCCACTTCTGGCCCCTCCAGCTCGTCGGGACGGGCATCGTCCTCGCCCTCACCGCCGTCGCCGTAGCCCTCGCCTTCCGCGTCCTGCGCCGCCGCCACGCCTGACCGGACAGGCACGACAAGGCCGTGCCCGGGGCCGAAACGGCACCCGGGCACGGCCACACCGCTTCCTGCATGTCATGTCGCCGTTACCGGGCATTCAGACGCCCTTGCGACCCTCTCAGGATGCAGCCAGCTGTGCCGACCCCCCGCAACGGGAGAAATCCCGGCAGAGAGCGTGCCGAGCGCGCGATCTCCGCGATCTCGATCCCCTCCGACGCGCCCCCGGAGCACTCCGCGCGGAAGAATGGGCCCATGAGCCAGCAGCCCAGCTCCGAGGTCCCGGTCCAGCCCACCGCCCAGCCGTCCGTCGGCTCCCTCGCCGCACACCGGCCGCACGCCGTCGCCACCCCATCGTCCTCCTCCGCCGCCCTGTCCACCGCGGCCGACCTGGACCCCGACATCGACGCGGACGCCGACGCGTACGAACCCGATGCCGACGGGGACGAGCTGCCCCAGGGCCGCTTCCTCGACCGGGAACGCAGTTGGCTCGCGTTCAACGAACGCGTTCTGGAACTGGCCGAGGACCCGGCGACACCGCTCCTCGAACGGGCTAATTTCCTGGCCATCTTCGCGTCGAACCTGGACGAGTTCTTCATGGTCCGGGTGGCGGGCCTGAAGCGCCGCATCGCGACCGGTGTCGCCACCCGGTCCGCCTCTGGTCTCCAGCCCCGCGAGGTCCTCGACCTGATCTGGACCCGCTCGCGCGAACTCATGGCCCGGCACGCCGCCTGCTACCAGCAGGACATCGCCCCGGCCCTGTCCGACGAGGGCATTCAGCTGATCCGCTGGCCGGAGCTGACCGAGAAGGAGCAGGCCCGCCTGTTCACCTTCTTCCGCCAGCGCGTCTTCCCCGTACTGACCCCCCTCGCCGTGGACCCGGCGCACCCCTTCCCGTACATCTCCGGCCTCTCGCTCAACCTCGCCGTCGTCGTACGCAACCCGGTCAGCGGCCACCGCCACTTCGCCCGGGTCAAGGTGCCGCCGCTGCTGACCCGCTTCCTGGAGGCGTCGCCGCAGCGCTACGTCCCCATCGAGGACGTCATCGCCGCCCACCTCGAAGAGCTCTTCCCTGGCATGGAGGTCCTCGCGCACCACATGTTCCGGGTCACCAGGAACGAGGACCTGGAGGTCGAGGAGGACGACGCGGAGAACCTGCTCCAGGCCCTGGAGAAGGAGCTCATGCGGCGCCGCTTCGGCCCGCCGGTCCGCCTGGAGGTCGAGGAGTCCATCGACCCGTACGTGCTGGACCTGCTGGTCCGCGAACTGAAGGTGTCCGACGCGGAGGTCTACCCGCTGCCCGGGCCGCTCGACCTCACCGGACTCTTCGGCATAGCGTCCCTGGACCGGCCGGAGCTGAAGTTCCCCAAGTTCATCGCCGGCACGCACCGCGACCTCGCCGAGGTGGAGTCCGCCTCCGCGCCTGATATCTTCGCCGCACTGCGCGAACGCGACGTCCTGCTGCACCACCCGTACGACTCCTTCTCCACCTCCGTCCAGGCCTTCCTGGAACAGGCGGCCGGCGACCCGGACGTCCTCGCGATCAAGCAGACCCTGTACCGGACCTCGGGCGACTCCCCGATAGTGGATGCCCTGATCGATGCCGCCGAGTCCGGCAAGCAGGTCCTCGTACTCGTCGAGATCAAGGCCCGCTTCGACGAGCAGGCCAACATCAAGTGGGCGCGCAAGCTGGAGGAGGCGGGCTGCCATGTCGTCTACGGGCTCGTCGGCCTGAAGACGCACTGCAAGCTCTCGCTCGTCGTCCGCCAGGAGGGCGACACCCTGCGCCGCTACTCGCACGTCGGCACCGGCAACTACCACCCCAAGACGGCCAGGCTGTACGAGGACCTCGGCCTGCTCACCGCCGACCCGCAGGTCGGTGCGGACCTCTCCGACCTTTTCAACCGGCTCTCCGGCTACTCACGCCGCGAGACCTACCGCCGGCTGCTCGTCGCCCCGAAGTCGCTCCGCGACGGGCTGATCGTCCGGATCAACAAGGAGATCGCGCACCAGCGGGCCGGCCGGCCCGCCTACGTACGCATCAAGGTCAACTCGATGGTCGACGAAGCGATCATCGACGCCTGCTACCGGGCCGCGCAGGCGGGCGTCCCGGTCGACATCTGGGTCCGCGGCATCTGCGCGATCCGCCCGGGCGTCACCGGCCTCTCCGAGAACGTCCGGGTCCGCTCCATCCTGGGCCGCTTCCTCGAACACTCCCGGGTCTTCTCGTTCGGCAACGGCGGCGAGCCCGAAGTCTGGTTCGGCAGCGCCGACATGATGCACCGCAATCTCGACCGCCGCATCGAGGCCCTGGTCCGGGTCACCGACCCCGCGCACCGGGCCGCTCTCAGCCGGCTCCTGGAGACCGGCATGGCCGACACCACCTCCTCCTGGCACCTGGGTCCCGACGGAAACTGGACCCGGCACGCCACGGACGCGGAGGGCCGGCCGCTGCGGCACGTACAGGAAATGCTCATTGACGCCCGGAGGCGCCGGCGTGCGACGCCCTGACCATCAGACACAGGCGGACGTGACCGCGGGGACGGTGCTCGCACCGTATCTGCGCGCACGGGCCGCGGACTTCCTGCGCAGCCTGCGTCTGCACCGCGAGAACAGTGCCCCCACGGACGCCGGACCCCAGGCCGCCGAACAGGCCGCCTGGGCGCTGCGCCGTTCGGCCCGCCGGATCAGCGGCACCCTGCACACCTTCCGGGCGGCGCTCGACCCGCTCTGGGCCGAGCAGCTGCGCACCGAGCTGGCCTGGCTGTCCGGCACGCTCGGCCGCGAGCACGCGTACGCGGACCGGCTGACCCGGCTCCTCGAAGCGCTGCACGGGCTGTCGGGGGCGACCCTGCCGTCGGCCCGTACCGAGTCCGGTGGCAGCTCCGCCGACAAGGAGCGCGCCGTCCTCGGCGTCGGCGCCGCCCGCGCCGGTGCGCTGCTGGAGCGGCAGCTGACCCTGGCCCGCACCCGCGCCCACTCCGCGGCGCTCCAGGCGCTCGGCTCCTCCCGCTTCCACGCGGTGGCCGACGCGGTCGCGCTGCTCGCCTCCGAGGTCCCGCTGTCCGCCGCGGCCGCCGAACCCGCCGGTGAGCTGCTGCGCGAGCCCGCCGACCGGGCGGAGCAACGGCTGCTCGGCGCCGTCGCGGCGCTCCCCCCGCACGAGACGGCCGAGCCGTACAACGAGGCGCACGACGCGCCCTGGCACCAGACCCGGCTGCTGCTGCGCCTGCACCGGTACGCCCATGAGGTGATCCGGGGCACCCCCGATCCGGTCCTGGCCGGCCCGGGTCACGCGCTCGATCTGCACCGGGACGCGGCGGAGGCGGCCGCGGCGGCCTCCGCGGCGGCCCGCACCCCCCGCATCGCGCCGACGACGGCGTACGCCCTGGGGGTGCTCCACGCCGACCAGCGCCACGAGGTGGAGGCGGCGCGGGCGGTCTTCCGGGAGAGCTGGCCGTACGCCACGGCGGCGGCGACCCGGCCATGACCCGGACGGCGAACGGCACGGTGCGGGCGGCGGGCTGCGTGCTGTGGCGCCGCCCGCCCGCGTCCGCCGGGGGCGTGGAGCTCTGTCTCGTACACCGGCCGCGTTATGGCGACTGGTCGTTCCCGAAAGGCAAGCTGAAGCGCGGCGAGTCCCCGCGGGACGCGGCCCTGCGCGAGGTCCTGGAGGAGACGGGCCACCACTGCGTGCCGGGCGCCGTGCTGCCCATGGTCCGGTACGTCGCGAACGGCCGGCCGAAAGAGGTCACGTACTGGGCCGCCGAGGCCACGGCCGGCACCTTCGTGCCGAACAGCGAGGTGGACGGCGTGCTGTGGCTCCCGCCCGCCGCCGCCCGCGCCCGTCTGACCCAGCCCCGCGACCGCGATCTGCTGGACGCGGCCCTGCGGACCCTGCCGGCCGTCTAGCCGGGCCCCGCCCGCGCTCCTCCCCGGGGCCTGGTGCCACCGCGGGCTGCGGCCGGCCGTTCCGGCCCGTCCGGCGTCCGAGGACGGAACCCCCGCCCGGGACCGGGCCGCCCCCACGTGAGCGCGCGCTCCGGAGGCCTCCCACCGTGGGCCCCGCCGCCCCGGAACCAGGCCGCCCGACACGGTTCACCTCCCGTTCACTCACCCCCGCAAGCCGCTTCACCTGTTCTGCCTAATTTCGGCAGTGCACGGTGCGAGGCACACACCGCACCGACCACGACTTCCGTACCACCCACACATCGCACGCCGTCGTAGAACGAACCACCTCGGCGGCTCCTGGAAGGAACACCCGAAAGTGAAGCTTCAGCGCAAGAACCGGCTTCGTGCCACCGCGCTCGGTGCCCTCGCCGTCTCCGGCGCCCTGGTCCTCACGGCGTGCGGTTCGGACAACAACAGCGGCAGCGACACCGGCGGCACCGCCGGGGCGACGAAGGCCGCGTCGAACGTCAAGTGCGACGGCGCCAAGGGCCAGCTGCGCGCCTCCGGGTCCAGCGCCCAGAAGAACGCCATGGACCTCTGGGTCAAGGAGTACATGGCCGCCTGTTCCGGCGTGGAGATCAACTACAACTCCTCCTCGTCCGGCGAGGGCATCGTCGCCTTCAACCAGGGCACCGTCGGCTTCGCCGGCTCCGACTCGGCGCTGAAGCCCGAAGAGGTCGCGGACTCCAAGGAGATCTGCAAGACCGGCCAGGGCATCAACCTTCCGATGGTCGGCGGCCCGATCGCGGTCGGCTTCCACCTGGAGGGCGTCGACAGCCTGGTCCTGGACGCCCCCACCCTCGCCAAGATCTTCGACACGAAGATCAAGAAGTGGAACGACGCGGCGATCGCCAAGCTCAACCCGGGCGCCAAGCTCCCGGACAAGGCGATCCAGCCCTTCCACCGCTCCGAGGACTCCGGCACCACCCAGAACCTCGGCAAGTACCTGAACGCCACGGCCCCGAGCGACTGGAAGTACGAGGCCGAGAAGAAGTGGCCGGCCCCCGGTGGCCAGGGCGCGACCGGTTCGTCCGGTGTCGCCACCCAGGTCAAGCAGGTCGACGGCTCGATCGGCTACTTCGAGCTCTCGTACGCCGCCTCGCAGCAGATCACCACGGTCGACATCAACACCGGTGGCGCCGCCCCGGTGAAGGCCTCCTCGGAGAACGCCTCCAAGGCCATCGCCGCCGCCAAGGTCAAGGGCACCGGCAAGGACCTGGCGCTCGACCTCGACTACACCACCAAGGCCGAGGGCGCGTACCCGCTGGTCCTGGTGACGTACGAGGTCGTCTGCGACACCGGCAACAAGGCCGACACCCTCGGCACGGTCAAGTCCTTCCTGACCTACACCGCCTCCGCGGACGGCCAGAAGCTCCTCACCGAGGCCGGCTACGCCCCGATCCCCGAGGCGATCAACGCCAAGGTCCGCGAGACGGTCGCCGGCCTCTCGTAACCCGCACACCCCGCACGACCGCACGACGCACAACGCACGAGGCGGCCGGTCCGGTGCACTCCTCCGGACCGGCCCGCCACCTCAGCCCCATCCGGTGCACCGCCGCCAGGGGAGCTCCCCAGCTCCCCCACACAGACCGGAAAGACCATGGCTTCCACCACACAGACAGAAATTCCACCGGCCCCGCCGGGCAGGCGCACCCGCGCCAGGTCCACCGGCCGCGCCGGTGACAAGATCTTCCTGGGCCTCTCCCGCGGCTCGGGCATCCTGCTGCTCGTGATCATGGCGTCCATCGCCGTGTTCCTCAGCTACCGCGCCGCGATCGCCATCTCCGGGGACGAAGGCAACTTCCTCACCACCCTCGACTGGAACCCGGCCGGCAACCCGCCCGTCTTCGGCATCGCCGTCCTGCTCTTCGGGACCGTCGTCAGCTCGATCATCGCGATGGTCATCGCGGTTCCGATCGCTGTCGGCATCGCCCTGTTCATCTCGCACTACGCACCGCGCAAGCTGGCCGGTCCGATCGCGTACGTCATCGACCTGCTCGCCGCGGTCCCCAGCATCGTCTACGGCATCTGGGGCGCGCTCGTCCTCGTGCCGTATCTCGAGGGCCTGAACCTCTGGCTCGACCAGTTCTTCGGCTGGACGTACCTCTTCGAGAAGACCGAGATCGGCGTCGCCCGCTCGCTCTTCACCGTCGGCATCCTGCTCGCGATCATGATTCTGCCGATCGTGACCAGCGTGAGCCGCGAGGTCTTCCTCCAGGTCCCGAGGATGAACGAGGAGGCCGCGCTCGCGCTCGGCGCCACCCGCTGGGAGGTCATCCGCCTCTCGGTGCTGCCGTTCGGCCGCTCCGGTGTGATCTCCGCCTCGATGCTGGGCCTCGGCCGTGCGCTCGGCGAGACGATGGCCGTCGCCACGGTCCTGTCGCCGAGCTTCGTCATCTCGCTGCACGTGCTCAACCCGGGCGGTGGGACGTTCGCCCAGAACATCGCCGCGAAGTTCGGCGAGGCCGACGCGTTCGGGCGTGACGCCCTGATCGCCTCCGGACTGGTCCTCTTCGTCCTCACCCTGCTGGTCAACGGCGCCGCGCGGCTCATCATCGCCCGCCGCAAGGAGTACTCGGGGGCCAACGCATGAGCCACGCATCCACGAGCGTCCAGGACCGCCCGACGCCCACACCGCCCGCGCCGACGGGCAGCCTCAGCAGCCGGACCCTGCCCCGCCTGGCCCCGTTCGGCTTCGCCGTCGTGTCGATCGCCCTCGGCGTCGGCATCGGCGCGGCCGCCGGCTGGCACAGCCGCGTCCAGTGGGGCCTGCTCTCCGCGCTGCTCTTCCTCACGATCTCGTACGTCGCGACCAGCGTCGTGGAGAACCGGCGCCAGGCCAAGGACCGCCTCGCCACCAGCCTCGTCTGGGTCTGCTTCCTGATCGCCGTCGTCCCGCTGGCCTCCCTGCTCTGGACGACCATCAGCCGCGGCTCGGAACGACTGGACGGCTACTTCCTGACCCACTCGATGGCCGGCGTCCTCGGGCCCGAGGCCAGTGGCGGCGTCTACCACGCCCTGATCGGGACCCTGGAGCAGGTCGGCATCGCCACGCTGATCTCCGCCCCGCTCGGCCTGCTCACCGCGGTCTACCTGGTGGAGTACGGCAAGGGCGCGCTCGCCAAGGCCGTCACCTTCTTCGTCGATGTGATGACCGGCATCCCGTCCATCGTCGCCGGCCTGTTCGTCCTCTCGATCATGCTGATCGCGGGACTGGAACCCTCCGGCCTGATGGGCGCCCTGGCCCTGACGATCCTGATGCTCCCGGTCGTGGTCCGCTCCACCGAGGAGATGCTGAAGCTCGTACCGAACGAGCTCCGCGAGGCCTCCCTCGCCCTCGGCATCCCGAAGTGGCGCACCATCCTGAAGGTGGTCCTGCCGACCGCGATCGGCGGTATCGCCACCGGCGTCATGCTCGCCATCGCCCGCATCGCCGGCGAGACCGCGCCGATCATCCTGCTGGTCTTCGGCAGCCAGCTGATCAACCCGAACCCCTTCGAAGGCGCCCAGTCGTCACTGCCGTTCTACATCTACGAGCAGTACAAGATCGGCGAGGCCGCGTCCTACGACCGCGCCTGGGCCGCTGCCCTGGTCCTGATCGCCTTCGTCATGATCCTCAATCTGGTGGCCCGCGGCATCGCCCGCTGGAAGGCCCCGAAGACCGGCCGCTGAGGCCAGCAGAAAGCAGTGATTCAGATGGCCAAGCGCATCGACATCAGTGGCCTGTCGGCCTTCTACGGCAGCCACAAGGCGATCGACGACATCTCCATGACCGTGGAACCCCGCTCCGTGACCGCTTTCATCGGCCCGTCCGGCTGCGGCAAGTCCACCTTCCTGCGCACCCTGAACCGGATGCACGAGGTCACCCCCGGCGGCCGCGTCGAGGGCAAGGTGCTGCTGGACGACGAGAACCTGTACGGATCGAACGTCGACCCGGTCACCGTGCGCCGCACGGTGGGCATGGTCTTCCAGCGCCCGAACCCGTTCCCGACCATGTCGATCTTCGACAACGTCGCCGCGGGCCTGCGGCTGAACGGCAAGTACCGCAAGAGCGCCCTGAACGACACCGTGGAGAAGTCGCTGCGCGGCGCGAACCTCTGGAACGAGGTCAAGGACCGGCTGAACAAGCCCGGCTCCGGCCTCTCCGGCGGTCAGCAGCAGCGCCTGTGCATCGCCCGCGCCATCGCGGTCGAGCCGGACGTCCTGCTGATGGACGAGCCGTGCTCCGCCCTGGACCCGATCTCCACCCTCGCCATCGAGGACCTGATCGGTGAGCTGAAGGAGCGCTTCACGATCGTCATAGTGACGCACAACATGCAGCAGGCGGCCCGGGTCTCGGACCGCACGGCGTTCTTCAACCTCGCGGCGGTCGGCATGCCCGGCAAGCTCGTCGAGATCGACGAGACCGCGCGCATCTTCTCCAACCCCTCGGTCCAGGCCACGGAGGACTACATCTCCGGCCGCTTCGGCTGACCGGTCCCTCCCCAGACGGCCTTGGGGTGCTGCATGGCGGTGCCACCACAAGGCGAAGGGTCCGCCCCGCTCTCCTCACGGAGAGCGGGGCGGACCCGTTCGTACGGTGGGCGGGCCGGCGGTCAGCCGAACAGCAGGAGGACGATCCCGTAGCTCGCCGCGGCAACCAGCGCCGCGGCAGGCATCGTGATGAACCAGCCCAGGATGATGTTCTTCGCGACACCCCAGCGCACCGCGTTCACACGCTTGGTCGCGCCCACACCCATGATCGCCGAGGTGATCACATGCGTCGTCGAGATCGGCGCGTGGAACAGGAACGCCGAACCGAACATGATCGACGCACCCGTCGTCTCCGCGGCGAAGCCCTGCGGCGGGTCCAGCTCGATGATCTTCCGGCCGAGCGTCCGCATGATGCGCCAGCCACCGGCGTACGTACCCAGCGACAGCATCAGCGCGCATACGAGCTTCACCCAGACCGGGATCGGGTCGCTGTACGTCTCGTGGCCGGAGATGACCAGGGCCATCACCACGATGCCCATCGTCTTCTGCGCGTCCTGCAGACCGTGACCGAGCGCCATGCCCGCGGCCGAGACCGTCTGCGCGATCCGGAAACCGCGCTTGGCCTTGTGCGGGTTGGACTTCCGGAACATCCACATGATGGCGACCATCACCAGGTAGCCGACCACCAGGCCGATCACCGGCGAGATGAACATCGGGATGACGACCTTGTCGAGCACCCCGCTCCAGTGCACCAGCGTCCCGCCCGCGAGCGCGGCGCCGACCATGCCGCCGAACAGGGCATGGGAGGACGACGACGGCAGGCCGAAGTACCAGGTGATCAGGTTCCAGATGATCGCGCCGACCAGTGCGGCGAAGAGGATTCCCATCCCCTTGTCGCCCTCGGGCGTCGCGATCAGACCCTCACTGACGGTCTTGGCGACGCCGCTGCCGAGGAACGCACCGGCGAGGTTCATCACCGCCGCCATGGCCAGGGCCGCACGGGGGGTCAGCGCCCGGGTGGAGACCGATGTGGCGATCGCGTTCGCCGAGTCGTGGAAGCCGTTGGTGTACGTGAAGCCGAGCGCGACGCCGATGGTCACGACCAGCACAAAGGTGTCCACGTGGTTCAGGACTCCTTGACCGCGATGGTCTCCACCGTGTTCGCGACGTGCTCGAACGCGTCGGCAGCCTCTTCCAGCACGTCCACGATCTGCTTCAGCTTCAGTACCTCTATGGCGTCGTACTTGCCGTTGAAGAGCTGGGCGAGCAGCTTGCGGTGGATCTGGTCGGCCTGGTTCTCCAGGCGGTTGACCTCGATCCAGTACTCGGTGAGGTTGTCCATGGTCCGTAGGTTCGGCATGGCCGCGGCGGTCAGTTCCGCCGCCCGTGCCAGCACCTCGACCTGCTGCTCGACACCCTTGGGGAGCTCATCGACCTGGTACAGAACGACCAGGTCGACGGCCTCCTCCATGAAGTCCATGATGTCGTCGAGCGACGAGGCGAGGTTGTAGATGTCCTCGCGGTCGAACGGCGTAATGAATGAGGAGTTCAGCTGGTGGAAGATCGCGTGGGTGGCATCGTCCCCCGCGTGCTCCGCTGCCCGCATGCGCTCCGCGATCTCGACTCGGGAGGCAGAATCCGCCCCGAGCAGTTCCATCAGGAGTTTCGAGCCCGTGACGATGTTGTCCGCGGATGCGGAGAACATGTCGTAGAAGCTCGTCTCCCTGGGGGTCAGACGAAAGCGCACGTGGGGTCCTCGGGATGCTTTGGATTCGGTCAGGCTGATGCTAGGCGCATCATCCGGCCACGGCTAACCGGCATTCTTCAGTGTCGCGCATCAGGCACAGTGATCAGCACGGGGCCCCGGTCACGTTTCAGCTGAATTCGTTAGGATATACCCACCAGGGGTATATAAACGGCAGGGTAAAGGGAAAACGGGAGGCAGCAATGACCACCACCGAGGCCACCGAGGCGGATCGGGCGCCGGACGCGGAGGACGGCACGGGCACGGCCGACGCCACAGCTCCCACCGAAGCGATCGTGACCGACCACGACCGTGGGATACACGGCTACCACCACCAGAAGGCCGAGCACCTCAAGCGTCTGCGCCGCATCGAGGGCCAGATCCGCGGCCTGCAGCGCATGGTCGACGAGGACGTCTACTGCATCGACATACTCACCCAGGTGTCGGCGTCCACCAAGGCGCTCCAGTCCTTCGCGCTCCAGCTCCTGGAGGAGCACCTGCGCCACTGCGTCGCCGATGCCGCCGTCAAGGGCGGCGAGGAGATCGACGCGAAGGTCGAGGAGGCCACCAAGGCCATCGCCCGGCTGCTGCGCACCTGATCCTGCTCGAACCGCGTCCGCAGGACGGGCCGGATCCTGCTGCGCACCCGATCAGTGCCTCGCCCCACACCCGCCGACCACCCCGTCACCCCCGGTGTTCCGCCTGCCGGGGGACGGTGGTGCGCTCGGTGATCACCTTGACGTCGAGCACCTCGTCGATACGGTCCGCGCTCAGCCGCTCCCCGATCGCCGCCGACGCCGCGATCATCAGCTCCCCGCACAGCTCGATCTCGGCGAGAGCCACATGGTCCGATACGGTCCGCGGGCTGAGCGTCACCACGTCACTCACCTCTCACTGCCGTCGCCGACTTCCCAGGGTAGGGATCGCGACACACACCGCGCATGGCACGGACGGACCATTTCACTACCGCCAGATGCCTAGAAGGGGCTGGGAACGACGGGCCCCGGCCGGTCACTCGCGCCGTCCCTGTTCGATCTCTCCGGTGTAGATGTCACCCGCGTCCGGCAGCGGTACGGAGACCGCCACCCCGAACCCGTACAGCAGCGTCGTCGACACCACCTCCCGCGTCCGCCCCTCGTTGGTGAAGCTGAATCGGTGCCGCACCTTGCGCAGCCGGCCCTGCTCGTCCAGATACGCGTCGAACGGCACCGTGTCCGTGCGGAACCCGTTCGCGGCGGCCGTCAGCGCACCCCGCGAGGCAGCCGAGGCCCGGTGCGCGGCCCGTGCGATGTCGGTGGTCCCCCGGTAGTGCCGCACCGTCACCCCGGCCAGGTCGGTCTCTCCCAGGTACGTCACCGTGCGCGCCCCGCTCAGCAGTTCGGCCGCGGCCATCGGATCGGTGACGCCGCCGGTCACCAGATTGCCGTCCGCCAGCGCCGTCGTGTCGATCCTGACCCATTTGTCCGCGGGCACCCCGGCGCCGCGGTTCATCATGTAGAGCGCGCCCGGGGCCAGCAGTTCCGTGATGGGCCGGTGCTCCTCCTCGCCCGCCGCGTCCTGCGGCAGCACAACCTTGAGGAGGCCGGACTGGGTACGGAAGTCGTACGTCCCCTTGCCCCGGATCGTCACCCGGGTGCCGCCGGCCGCCGTCTCCATCGACGTGACGACCTCCGCGCTCCCGGTCGCGGGCCGGTCCCCGGCACCCGGCGTGGCCCCCGTCCCCACGAGCACCGCCGCGGCCCGCCGCACGGCTTCGACGGCTGCGGGACCGGAGCGGTCATCGGCCGCGGCACCGCCCCCGCCGTCCACCGCGCACCCGGCGGCCGCCACCATCACGCCCACCACGGCGAGGGCGCACACAGCGCGCGTCCCGCCTCCGGACCTGTGCTGCTGCACCACCATCGCCTGCCAACCCCCAACGCCGACCGCCTGCCCGTGCCCCCACCCGCTCCGCATAACGACAGCCCCTGCCCCCCGTCACGCCGCTCGCACACCCCTCACCATCGGAGGGCCCCGCCCAGTACCGTGGGCACGTGTACGACCAACACACCGCCGAGGTCCCGCCGGCCGTCCCACCGGGCCGGACCGCCCATGAAGCCACCACCGTCGAACGCGGCTCGTTCTGCACCGCCCGCTGCAGTTGCGGCTGGTCGGGACCGGCCCGCCGCTCCCGCGACCTGGCCCGCACGGACGCCAGGGACCACCGCACGACAGCGGCCTGACCACCCCCTTCCGCCTGTCCTCGTCCTCTCCCCCCACCCCGGAGGTCCGATGACCCTGCCGAACCGGCGCACCGTACTGACCGCCGGCGCCGCGGCCGTACTCACGGGCGCCGCCGCCACCGCGTGCGACAGCGCCGGCCCCGGCACACCCGCCGGAGGCCCCACCCCGGCCACGTCGGCGGCCACCGCCGCATCCCCCGCCACACCCTCAGCGGCCTCGCCCTCCGTTCCGGCGGACTGGCCGGCCCTGGGCAAGAGCCTCGCCGGTTCCCTCGTACGCCCCGACGACGCGGCCTATCAGACCGCCCGTCAGCTCTACAACACCCGTTACGACGACCAGAAACCGGCCGCCGTCGCCTATGTCCGGCACGAGGCCGACATCCGCGAGTGCCTGGCGTTCGCCCGCCGCAGCTCCGTGCCCGTCGCCATCCGCAGCGGCGGACACTCCTACGCCGGCTGGTCCAGTGGCAACGGGCGGCTGGTCATTGACGTCTCGTCGCTCAACAGCGTCGACCGGGACGGCACGATCGGCGCGGGCGCCCGGCTCCTCGACGTCTACCAGGGCCTCGCCGCACACGGCCTGACGATCCCCGGCGGCTCCTGCCCCACGGTCGGCATCTCCGGCCTGACCCTCGGCGGCGGCCACGGCGTCGCCTCGCGCGCGTACGGCCTCACCTGCGACAGCCTCACCGCCGCGACGATCGTCACCGCCGACGGCAGGACGCTCACCGCTGACGCCACCCACCACCCGGACCTTTTCTGGGCGCTGCGCGGCGCGGGCAACGGCAACTTCGGGGTCGTCACCGAACTCCGCTTCCGTACCCGTCCCGCCCCGCAGACCGTCTCCGCGTACATGTCCTGGCCCTGGTCGCGCGCCCGGGCGGTGGTGACGGCCTGGCAGGAGTGGGGCCCGGACCAGCCGGACGAGATCTGGTCCGCCGCACACGTCGCGGCGGGGCCGGGCGGCGGCAACCCGACCGTGTCGGTCTCGGCGTTCAGCCTCGGCACGTACGGCGATCTGCAGAACGCGGTCGACCGCCTCGCCGACCGGATCGGCGCCTCCGCGTCCTCGGTCTCGCTGCGCCGCCGCAGCTACCAGGAGGCGATGCTCGTGTACGCGGGCTGCTCGGGCATCACCGACGCCCAGTGCCACCTGCCCGGCACCACACCGGGCCGCAGTCCGCAGGGTTCGCTCCAGCGCGAGACCTACGCGGCGGCGTCCGACTTCTACGACCGCTCGCTGCCGCCGGCGGGCGTCCAGGCCCTGCTCGACCGGACCGAGGCCTTCACCCGGATCGGCGCGGACGAGGGCGGCGGCGGCTCCGTCGCGCTCACCGCCCTGGGCGGAGCGGTCAACCGGGTCGACCCGCAGGCCACCGCGTTCGTCCACCGCGGGTCGCGGGTGCTCGCCCAGTACATCGGCGCCTGGCGCCCGGGCACGGCCGGCACCGCTCAGCAGAAGTGGCTGAAAGACACCCACTCGGCGATGCGCCGTTACGCATCGGGGGCGGCGTACCAGAACTACACGGACCCGGCTCTGACGGACTGGCGCAAGGACTACTACGGCCCGGCGGCCGCCCGCCTCGGCGAGGTGAAGAAGAGTTACGACCCGGAGGGATTCTTCACGTACCCGCAATCCCTGTGACCGGCCCGGGCGGCCGCATGGGGCACGCCTGACCTGCACAGGCCGGCCGCGCCGAAGGCGCCTGGCGTGCACGGGAGGCGCGGCCTGCACCGGGGGCGCCTGGCCAGCAGGTCGCGCCGGAGGCCGGATGCCTTGGCCTGCACGGGAGGCGCCTGGCCTGCACCGGGTGGTCCGGCCGCGCCGACGCGGCCTAGGCGGCCAGCCCCTTCTCACCCTCCGAGCCGCCGCCCGACCCGGGGCGGGGTTCCGGAATCCCGAGCGCCTCGCCGCTGCCGTCGGCCGACGCCGCGAGCGGGCTGCGCGACCTGACCAGCCTGCCCAGCCGGCCGGACCGCGAGACGGCACCCACCAGCGGGGTCAGCAGCATCATCGCGAGCGGCGCGAGCAGCAACGCGGCAGCCGTGCCGAGCGCGAAGCCGCCGATGACATCGGTCGGGTAGTGAACGCCCATGTAGATCCGGCAGAAGCCCTCCAGCAGGGCGAGCGCGATCGCCGCGATGCCGAACTTCCGGTTCGCCACGAAGAGCCCGACGCCGAGGGCCATCGCCATGGTGGCGTGATCGCTGACGAAGGAGAAGTCGTTCTTCCCGTCCACCAGGACGTCCAGCCCCTGGTGATCCTTGAACGGCCTCGGCCGTTCCACGAATCCACGGATCGGAATGTTGATCAGCAGGGCGATCCCGGCCGCGAGAGGCGCCCAGACGAGCCCGGCGACAGCGGTCACCGAGTCCTCGGCCGTGCCGCGCCGGCGGACACTCCACCAGCACCACAGGACCACCAGGACCATGCCGAGCATGATCCCGTACTCACCGACGAACTCCATGACCCGGTCGAACCACGTGGGAGCGGACTTCGCGAGCCCGTTGATGTCGTAGAGCAGGCTGACATCGGGGTTCGACCCATCCAGTGCGAGTCCAGCCATCTGCCTGCGGCCCCTTGCCTTGTCTGCTGCTGCGGCACACACCCCTGTGTGCCGCTATGACGAACCCCCGTATTCGGTTCGATCACTTACGTGCGTCGGGGCGACGCTAGGTCAATGGCTGCGGCCCCGGTCCAACCAGAGAACGACGCGTCCTGTGCGTACGTTCCACTCTCCACCGAATGATCACCATGACGTTATCGAAGAGTGACTCATCGTCGCAGCTCAGGGCCCAGGCTTCACGGAGAGTTCCGGCCACCGGCGCCCGGGGGTCATGCCGCCGGCCGGGCGGTCGGAAGCGCGGCGGCCCCGTCCTTCGTGACGCGTGTCGCACCGAAGTAGTCGGGCGTGTCGATCTTGTCGAACCGGATGACGGCACCGGTGTACGGAGCGTTGATCATGTACCCGCCCCCGACGTACAGGCCGACGTGGTGAATGGCCCGCGAGTTGGCCAGGTCGTCGGAGAAGAACACCAGGTCCCCGGGGAGCAACTCGTCGCGCGAGGGGTGCGGACCGGCGTTGTACTGGTCGTTCGCCACACGGGGCAGCTCGATGTCGACGGTCCGGTACGCGGCCTGGGTCAGCCCCGAACAGTCGAACCGCCCGCCCTGCTCCGCGGTGCCGTTGCCGCCCCACAGGTACTTCGTACCGAGCTTCTTCTGGGCGAAGTAGATGGCGCCCGCGGCCTGTTGGGAGGGCTGCACCCGCCCGACGGGCCGGGCGAAGCTCTTCTCCAGGGAGCGGATGATCTTGACGTAGTTCTGCGTCTCCGCGATGGCGGGAACCCCACCGGACTTGATGACCCGGTACGCACCCGCGTTGTAGGCGGCCAGCATGTTGTCCGTCGGGTCCCCGGGGACCTTCTTCACATACCCGGCGAGCTCACAGTCGTACGAAGCCGCGGACGGAATCGCGTCGGCGGGGTCCCAGACGTCCCGGTCACCGTCCTTGTCCCCGTCGACCCCGTGCGAGGCCCAGGTTCCCGGGATGAACTGTGCGATGCCCTGAGCCGCGGCCGGGCTCTGCGCGCGCGGGTTCCACCCGCTCTCCTGGTAGAGCTGGGCGGCGAGGAGGGCGGGGTTGATGGCCGGGCAGAGGTTGCCCCACTTCTGCACAAGGGGCTGGTACTTGGCCGGCACGGCCCCCTTGGCCAGCGCCACGGCTCCACCCCCGCCGCCACCGAGGCCGGCGGCGGCGGAGTAGGTACCGACGACGAGCAGCGCCACGAAGCACATGGCGACGCCGACGCCGATCCCACCTGCCATCCAGTATTTCCGCACCCCTCAACCATCCCCCATCGGGAAAGGGTTCATGGGTGTTTTCGACGGTGTGTACGAGTCGTGCGGGGCATTGGGGTCACACCCCGGCCATTCCGGTGCACGGGCACCCGGCCCGGCGCGCCGGGTGCGCCGGGCCTGGCGTCCGATGCGCCGGGGGCGCGGGGACGGGCACCCGGCGCACTGACCTACCCTCAGGCCGCCCCGACCGACCAGTAGTCGGACCGGACATTGGGGCTGGGGAGCGGGTAGACACCTTGGTAGTCCGGCCCGTTCGGCTTGGACGCGGCGTCGGCGACCTTCGACTCCTTCACACACGGAGTGTCCGCTTCGAAGAAGACCTGCCCCTTGGCCCGGACGCTGACACTGATGCCGAAACCGTCCTTCGTCACCGCGTAGACCGCCGGGAACACCGCATCGTCGTTCTTCGCCTTGATGCGGTAGTCGCTCGTCCGCCAGAACTTCTCGACCTGGTCCAGGAAGCTCACCCGGCGCTCCGCGGACACGATGGTCATGACGGTTCGTCTGCGGGTCACATCGCAGCTGCCCTTGGTCGTCGGCCCGTGGGCCCACTGCACCGCCGGGTCGATCTTCTTCAGTACGGCGTCGAGCATGCCGTCGGCCCGCTGGGCGGCCTCCTGCATGTCCATGCTGTTCCCCTTGGTGCCTTTGGTGCCTTTGGTGTCCTTGGGGCTCTCGGTGACGGTGGTGCCCGCGTTCGTCCCCGACGGGCCCTTCTCACTGCCGCAGGCGGACAGCGTGAACCCGACAACCAGAGCCACGACGACGATCTGGAACCTTCGGCTCATCGCTGTTCCTCCATCTTGAGCCGGTCAGAGTGTCCCGACACGATAAGAGCAATGGCGTCGGCGGACATGGCGTCCCGTGCCGGGTTGAAGTAGTTCGAGTGTGCGTCGAAGCTCAGACCGTCACCGCTCACGAGTGGCTGGCCCGGGGCCACGGGGAACCGTACGGCCCCGAAGGCCTTGCTCGCCGGGTCCTTGCCGAACCAGAGATCGTCGTCGCCCGGATCGGCCAGGTCCCCTGCCAGGTACGCACCGGCCGGCCCGCCGAGAATCATCCCGAGCGAACCCACGACCGTCTGCGTCTTGGACGGGAGCTTGGTCACCGGGTCGTTGGCTGCCGCTCCGACGTAGACGTGTGCGGCACCGACCCCGAGGTCCACGGCCTGGTCCACACCCACCCCGGGGCTGCCGACCAGGATGATGTCGTCCACCCCCGGGATTCCGCCGAGGCGCTGGGTCGCTGCTCCGACGGTCCGGGAACCGTAGGAGTGCCCGATCGCCGTGAGGTGCGGATCCTTGTTCTGATTGGTGGCCGCGATGCCGCCCATGAAGTCGTCGTAGGCCGCGCCGCCCTTCTCCGCCCGGCCGGTGCCCGCGACGGCCAGGCTCTGCCACCCGTCCGGAGACTGCGGAGCGTCGTACCCGAGCCAGACGATCGCCGCGCTCGACGGGTCGTAGCCCTGGGCGCCGATCGCCGTGTCACGCGCGCGCTTGAGGTCGTTCTTCGCGAACTCCTCGTCGAGAGAGGTGTTCAGTCCCGGAACGTACGCCGACACGTTCTGCGAGGTGTCGGGGTTCCCGTAGGCGACGATCGCCCGCCCGTTGCCCTCGTCGCTGACGCCGATGAGGTACATCGGCGGCTGGCTGCCCTCCTTCAACTGCCGGTCGATCTCGCGGAGACCGGCCAGCTGTTCCTTCGACTTCTTGTCGCTCCGGCCCTCCAGGTCCGAGATCAGGTCCGGAAGGTTCCGGCGGTTGGCCGTGTCCCGGTCCGCCACCGGTATGCCGTCCAGACCGCCGATCCGGTCCGGGGAGAGCTCCAGGTACCGATCGCGCTGCTGCTGCGTCAGCCCGTCCCACCACGCCTTCCGGCCGGCGGCGCTGGACCCGGTCGGGATGCGGTCGTTGAGGTACTGCCGCTCCGCGTCCCGTACCGCCGACTCGACGCGCGTACCCGACCCGGGCAGACCGGTGAGCGCGCCACCGACCCCACCGGGCCCCTTGGCCACGTCCCACGCAGCGGCCACGTACTGGCCCTTGTCCCACTTGCCGCCGCCCTTGCTCGCGGCCTGGCCGTACTGGTCGACGACGCCCCTGGCGGTGTCGACGGGGTGCGCGATCGTGTCGATGGCCCCGGTGACATCACCCACCAGACCGTCGCCGCCCACGAGGCCGGTGAAGAAGTTGCCGTCCGAGCCGCCGGTGGAACCCGTGGTCGAAGGTTGTCTACCCGCGTCGACCACTGAAGAAGAACCGCCGGTTCGATCTGAACCGCCACCGACCGCACCGGCGGTATCGGAGCCACCGGAAGCCCCGGCCCCACCGGCACCGCTGCCACCGGTCCCGGAGCCGCCGGAGCCGTTGCCGCCGGCTCCGCTACCGCCAGACCCACTTCCGCCCGCGCCGTTGCCGTTGCCGTTGCCATCGGAGCCGCTGCCACCGGTCGCGTCAGACCCGCCCGAGTCAGTTCCCCCGGCCACGGTGGCGCCTTCGAACCCGGCCCCGGAACTGGCACCGCTGCCGTTGCCGCTTCCCTTTCCGCTGTTGCGGCCGTCGGCAACGGATCCGGAGGACGAGCAGGAACCGCCGGTCACCTGACAGATGGCATTGCCGAATCGGCCGGCTATCTGCCCACCCATCCCTGTGATGAGAAGCCCACCGACGAGGGCCGCGACCACAAGGATCAGGCCCACGTACTCCAGCGCGGACTGCCCGGTGTCCAAACGCCATTTGAGCATCCGGGGGAAACTGAACGGACGGTGCTCAGCGCGCTGTTCGGGCGCGAGCCTGAACCATCCGCGCGCTGTGGGCCGGCACAGCAAAACGAGAACGACGACAGGCAGAACCAGTGGCGTTATGCCCCGGTTGCTGCCTGCATCGCTGAGCGCTGCCAGCGCACCGAGCGCGAGCCAGCCGTGCACGGCGAGCAGCCCGCGCCAGACCTGGACGCCACCGGTCCGCACATACAGCGACAACACGAACCCGGCGATGCCGGGCAGCATGGTGTACAGCACCATGCCAAGCAGCCGACCGTCCGCCGCGTCGACCGACGAGGCCACGAGCAGCGCGTGGAACGCACCCACGATCGTGACGACAAAGAGCAATCGGACGAGAACCAGCACGACCTGCAAGGGGCGCGACAGCGACTGCCTGCCCTGACTGACTTCGGGGGCGCATACGTCAGCACCACCCGGTAACGCTTCTCTTATGCCAGACACGACGGGTCTCCCAGCTTTGTGAGCAGGCGCAGCAACGGTTCCCCCGGTATCCGTATGCGACCACAACACTGCGGGGCCCGGCATAGGCCCCAGGGCCCAAAGCCGGACTCAACCTCCGCTCACCCGACCCTCCCTTACCCCCACGGACTGTGCCGTTACGGTCATTGGGGGCAGGGACGCGACGTCAGGGGGCCCCGGCGGACCAGAAGTCGGAGTGGACGTTGGGGGCCGGCACCGGCTCGCCCACGTGCTCCGCCATACCGGGCAACGGTGCAGGCGCAGAGACCGAGGACCGATCCACACAAGGCGTAGCCGCCTCGAAGAAGGCTTGCCCACCTCCGCCAATGAGGAGTCTTACTCGAAACCCATCCGGCGTCTCAAAGTAGGTTGCCGGGCTTACCGAGTTCGCATTGACTCCAATCTGACGGAATCCAGCTTCCTTCCATTCGCGTTCCACCACACCCAGGAAGCTCCCTCTGCGCTTCTCGGAAATCACAGTAGTAACTGCCCTCCTGCGAGACACGTCACAGCTCCCTTCTGTCGACTCGCCGTGCACCCAGTGAACCGACGGTTTGATCCCTGAAAACGTCCTATCGAGGATCTCGTCCGCTCGATCCGCAGCTTCCTGCATGTTCATTCCGCTGCGACTCCCTCCGCTATTTTGAACCTGAACATCTCTCGCCGAAGCGCAGCCCGAAAGAAAAAGTACAGCAACTGACGCAGCAACCATTTTGAGCTTCACCTGGGGCGCTCCCGTTCGATCTCTCCTGACTTCCCTGCCACGATTCTCGCAATGTTGTCTGAAGAAACCTGATCCTTGGCCGGGTCGAAATAGTTTGAGTGCGCCTCAGTGGGACTATGGCCCCGCTCCAGCAGCCGAGGTCCATCGCTGACAGCGAACCGATCGGCACCGAAATCACGATGCGCGGGATCAGTACCAAACCAAACGTCACTTTCCTCGCTCTGGGCATCCTGAGCCGCATACCCCGCCACCCCGCCAGCGACGCCTCCGACCGCGCCACCAACAACTGCCCCCAGAGGCCCCGCACCCAGCCCCAATGCAAATCCGGCTGACGCCCCGCCTGCGGCCCCAGTCCCCAGACCACTTGCCTCTCGACTGTTAGGCAACTTGGTCACGGGGTCATTCTCGGCTGCTCCCACGAATACGTGCTCCTTACCGACGCCGAGCTGCTCCGCAGAACTAGCACCCGTTCCTGGGCTCCCGACCAGAACCACATCGTCCGCTCCGGGAATGCCACCTCTCTGCTGAGCAGCGAGGCCTACTGTCAGCGAACCGTAGGAGTGCCCAATTGCTGTCACGTGGGGGTCTCCATGTTCATTTGTCGCAGCAACCCCGGCCATGAATTTGTTGTAGGAAGCAGCACCGGCTCTTGCGTTCGCCTCGCCCATTACATCCAAATTCCCCATGGGATCATCAGCCGATGTTTGGGGAGCGTCATAGCCAAGCCAAACAATCGAGGCAGTCGAGGAATTAGGGTCCATCTCCTTCGCCCCGATAGCGGTATCCCGGGCCCGCTTGAGATCATTTCGCGCAAAATCCTCATCCAACGACGTATTCAACCCCGGAACATAAGCCGAAACATTCCGCGCCGTATCCGGATTGCCGTAAGAAACGATCGCGCGCCCGTTCCCCTCATCGCCGATTCCGAGCAAGTACATCGGCGGCTGCCGACCCGCCTGCAGCTGCCGGTCGATCTCCCGCAGCCCCGCCAACTGCGTCTCCGCCCGCTCACCGTCCTGCCCCTCCAACTTGCCGATCAGCAGCTGCAGGTTGTCCCGGTTCGCCGTGTCGCGGACCAGGGCCGGGATGCCGTCCAGGTTGCCGATCTGGTCCGGGTACACCGCGAGGTACTCCTCGCGCTGTTCGTCCGTCAGGCCCGCCCACCACTCCCGCCGCGCCGCCGGACTCGCCTCGTGCGGGATGCCCGACTTCAGGTACCCCCGCGCCGCGTCCCGGACCGCCGCCGCATCGCCCGCCGCGTCCGTCCACGTCCGGTCCGGGACCTTCAGGCCCTCCTCGGCCTTCAGCTTCCGCAGGATCCGGGCGAACCTCCAGTCGATCTCGGCCGCCGTCCGCACCGCCTTCGCCACCCGGTCCGCAATGTCCTGCGCCTTGGCCACGTTGGGGTTCGGGGCCACCAGCCCCGACGGCGGCAACAGTCCCGGTGACGTCCCCACCGACGCGGTCCCGCCCACCAACGGCTTCCCGTCGATCAGGCCCTCCCCCGCCTCCGGGTACGTCACCGAACCGTCCGCGTGCACCGTGAACCTCAGCGCCTCCGCATCGTCCAACGCCTCCCGCAACACCCGCTGCTGGGCCTTCATCTCGTGCGCGAGGCTGTTCAGCGCCGTGCGGACCAGGCCGCACTCCGTGTAGACGTACTGAAGGTTCCGGCTCATCCGCCGCAGCCTCCCCACCGCCGCGTCCGCCGCCGCGCCCTGCTGGGTCTCACGCAAACCGGTCAGCAGCTGCTTCTCGATCCGGTCGCGCCCTGCGTCGGCCCGATTGCTGGCCTTGCCCCAGCCGTCGGCCGCACCCTCCAGCTCGGCGCACTTCAGGTCCCGTAACTGGGCCCAGGTCAGCCGGGAGGCCGTCGCCGTCATCGCTCGACTCCCCGCGTCCGCCTCGCCACGGGTGCGAAGGACGACTTCACAGTCTCGTTCGTCTCGGCCTGGGCCCTGGCGACGGCCCGCAGGCTGCCGGCCAGGGACCCGCACTCCCGGCGCGCGGTCTCGAAGCGCCGCTCCCACGACTCGCGCACGGAACCCAGCTCGGCCAGCGCGTTCAGGCCGACGGTCCCCGCGAGCAGTCCTTCGTGCGCGGTCGCCAACTCCGTCCTGACCGGCCCGAGGTGCACCCCCATCCCCTCCGCTCCTCCGGCCGCCCTCAGCCACGCCCCGTCGCTGTGCCTCAGCTGGTCCCCACCGGCGGGACCGCCCCCGCCACCCGCCAGATCGCTCAGCCTCTGCCGCACACCGCTCACCCCGTTCCTTGATCGTGGAGCGGCACTGTGCCAAACCCGGCAGCCGCGACACGCCGCGCCCGGACGCCCGGGGAGCGTCCCGGTCCCCCGCTCCCCGGGCCTCCCAACGCATGGCCTCCCGACGGAGATCACCCGAACGGTGGACCAGGTGCTACGCCCCGTACGTCCTCGGGTCCACCGTGGCCAGTCGGCGCAACGCGTCGGCCGCGCGGGTCCCGGGCGGGGTGCCGTCCTCCGGGATGTGCCACATGAGGTCTTGCGGGGAACCTTCCGCCCCCTCGTACCTCAGGCACAGCGCCGTACGGTCCGGGTCCCTGAAGTCCGTACCGGCCCAGCCCAGTTGCATGTTCCAGCGCGTGAGCAGATCCGGCCGGTCACGCAGCCCGGCGGCTATCAGCCGGGCTGCCTCGCGGGCCGGCCACGTCCACGCGTAGTCGTTCTCGGCACGGGTGATCTCCGCGTCGTAGGCAGCTCCGTCGAAGCGGAGTTCCGGGATCTCACGCACATACAGCGGGGAGGCCGGCGGCGGCGGGCAGCGCCAGTCGGACCAGACGACCTGGGCGCCGTCCCGCCGGATCGTGACGTGCAGCGCACCGCAGCAGCCCTCCGTGCAGTACGCCTCCGCGAGCTGGACCTCCCGTGGCTTCTCCGTCGCCCGCAGCCGGCCGCTGTCCAGAAGCCATTCCGGGCTGTGCGCGGGCCCCCGGCCGAACACCTCCGGCACCAGAGGCCGGCCGTCGACCAGCATGCGGACCTCGACCATGTCGGAATCGACCGGATCACGCACGACGGTCTCGATCCGCAGCAACGGTCCCATGGGATCCACACGACCGAGGGGTTCCACCGCACGCACCGCTTCCACCGCCCCCACCGCTTCCACCGCCCCCACCGCACCGCGGAACGGCTGCCGCGCGTTGCGCCGGGCCCAGTCGAACCGCCTGCGCTCGCCCCTGTCCGCGCCCTCCCCGGGCTCGGCGCCCGGTTCCAGCACCCCTTGCCACGCGGGCCGGTTCAGTACGGACTCCAGCTCCGCCAGCAACGCCTCACGCCGGCCCGGACCCCAGTCGTGCAACCGGCTCGGCCCACTGTGCAACTCGAACGCGGCGGAGAGCAGCAACCCGTAGTGGTCGAGCGTGGGCTCCAGCGCTCCGGCGGACGCAACGAACGCCTCGTACGTCCTGACGGCCTCCGAGCAGTGGAGGATCTCGGCCTTGTCGTCGCGCAGGCTCGTCGCACGGAACAGCAGCCATCCGGTGAGCGCGACCAACTCTGCGCGCAGTAAGGGCAGTTCCATCCCTTCCTCATCCAGAAGGCCGGCCGGCCGCACCGCCTCCACGATCCTGCGCGCAGTCTCGGGCCGCACGACGCCGGGATCCCGGGGAACCGCCGCCAGTCCTCTGCGCACAGCGATGCCGTCCTCCGCCGCAAGAGCGGCGACCAGCCCTCGCAGCTCCGGCCCCTCAGCGTGATGCCCCAGCCACACCAGGGCCCCGGCCTGCCGGTCGATGGTGTCGAGCGCGTACACGGCCGGGCTCACGAAGTCGCGCAAGCCGCCGAGGGCCTTGAGGTACGGCACATCCGCCGGCTCACCGAGGCGGGCCAGCAGAGCGAGGCCGACGCAGACGGCCGCAGGGCTGCTACCCGTACGTGTGAGGCACCGCCCGAGCGCACGCGCCCGCTTCTCGTCCTCCAGCACCACGTCACGTACAGCGAAGAGCAGCTGGTTGTCCCTCACCGCGGGCTCCATCACGGCGAGCCGTAGTTCGGTCTCCGCGGCGGCCCGGACAGCATCGGGGTCGACGAGCAGCGGTTTCAGCAGGTCCGCCACGGCCGCTCGGGCCTCACGCCAGCTTCGGCCGAACCTGCGTCCCGGCACGGAGGGACCGGGCAGCGCGAAACCCCTCTCGGAGGGCCACCCATCGGGCTCCGCGCGTTGCAGGCGCAGAGCGTACGAGTACAACGAGGGCGGCCGGGAGGTGAGCGCATCACGCTCTTCCGGGGCGCTCAACGGGCGGGGTGGTTCTCGATTCCATGAGTCATGCGGCGGAGTCTGGCAGGAGCCCGGCCCACAGCACCAACGGATTTCACCGTCGCCGTCGCCCGCCGTCGCCGCCGTCGCCGGGCACCCGCGCGAAGGGTGGGTACCGCCAACGGTCGCCCGCGCGAAGGGGGTACGAGGGCACGGCCGGCCCCTCCCGACCAAAACAGCGGGAAGAATGAGCCCCCATGAGCCATTCACCGCCCTCCCCGCCCTCCCCCTCCTCCTGGCGGCAGCCCATGGTCGCCCGCCTCGCCGACGAACAGCACCGCACCGCGACCATGCTGGAGCTGTTCTTCGACCTCTGCTTCGTCGCGGCCGTGGCCCAGGCGGCGACGGCGTTCGAGCACGAACTCGCGGAGGGCCGCATCGCCCACGGTGTCCTCGGCTACGCGATGGTGTTCTTCGCGATCTGGTGGGCCTGGATGAACTTCACCTGGTTCGCCTCCGCCTACGACACCGACGACGTTCCCTACCGGCTGCTCACCCTCGTCCAGATCACCGGCGCCCTCGTGCTCGCCGCCGGGGCGTCGGAGGCCCTGCAGCAGGAGGACTTCACGGTCATCACCTGGGGTTACGTGATCATGCGGCTCGCCATGGTCACGCAGTGGCTGCGCGCCGCCCGGTCCGACCCCGAGCGGCGCCGCACCTGCCTGCGCTACGCCATGGGGATCTTCGTTGTGCAGGTCGGCTGGGTCGTGCGCCTGGCCCTGCCCGAGGACACCGGGCTCGCCACCTTCACCGTCCTCGTCCTGGCCGAGATCGCCGTCCCCGCCTGGGCGGAACGGGCTGCCACCACCACCTGGCATCCGCACCACATCGCCGAGCGCTACGGCCTGTTCACCCTGATCGTGCTGGGCGAGTCCATCACCGCTGCCACCGGAGCCGTCCATGCCGCGCTCGACTCCGACGCGGCGCTCGGCGACCTCGCCGCCCTCGTCGTCGGGGGCATCCTGACCGTGTTCGCCCTGTGGTGGCTCTACTTCGCGCGGAGTGCGAAAGTGCACGACCGGCTCACCACCCTGCGCATGGCGCTGCTGTGGGGGTACGGCCACTACCTGGTCTTCGCCTCCGCGGCGGCCGTCGGCGCCGGTCTCGCCGTCAACGTGGCCCATGCCACCGGCCACGGCCACCTCTCCGACCGTGCGGCAGCGGCGGCCTACACCATCCCGGTCGCCGTCTTCGTCGCCCTCGTATGGCTGCTGCACCGCCGCGCCGGCGGGCTGCGTCGCCCGGTCGACGCGCTCCACCCCGTCGCGGTCGTCGCCGTCCTGGCCGCGACCTTCGGGCCCTCCCCGGTCCTCGTCACGGGCATCATCACCGCGCTCCTCATCGCCGCGACACTGATCCTCTCCGCGCGAAGCGAAACCGCCGGAACCACCGGCACGCCGGACTCCTGAACCCCGCGGGCAGACCGCACAGGCCGCTCAGACCGGACCGCGCAGGCCGCAAACCGGCCGCCCCGCACAGCTCAGCGAGTGCTCCGGGCCGGCGCCCCCTGCCCCGGCAGCACGATCCCCTGTGCCTGGGCGGCCTTCCCCGGGCGCAGGGTCCACGGCACGGGAGAGGTCTCGGTCAGCCATCCGTCGGCGAGGATCCCGCTCACCACGAGGCCGCGCAGCGAGCGCGAGAGCTTCTTCCAGCCCAGGCCCTTGCACAGCTGCCCGTACGACGGCCCGTGGCCGTGCTCCGCGCGGAAGGCCACGGTGAACGCGGCCGCCTCCCTGCCGCAATCCGGGTGCGCTTCCCTCCACGTGTCGTGGTCGCCGGCCGCCGGCCGGGGCGCGGGGACGGGCGACGGCGTGGACATGAACGCCTTCGCGACCCGCCCGAAGGAGCACCGGCACGAGGAACACTGCTCCACGGCCTCCACGTGCCGCAGCAGCGCCGGACTGATGCCGGACTTCCACTCCGCCCACCGGTCCGGGGTGATCTCCACGAGTTCGGCCGCGGCCGCCGCCTCACGCGCCGCCCTGCGCACCGCCTCCTCGGCCTCGAGTTCCGCGACCTCCTCAGAGGTACGGAACATGCCGGCGAGGTGCCGCACCGCCGGGCCGAGCCGGTACGTCCGGCCGGACACCTCGGCCAGGAACCCCTTGTCGAGAAGGACGGGCACGGCCCCGTAACAGGCGACGGGCAGGTCGGCGGGGGCCTCCCCGACGAGTTCGTCGGTGCAGTAGGCCGCGAGGAACAGCGCGGCGAGCCGCGCGGCCGGCGAGGCCTTCTTCACCGGCTTGGCGATCCGCGTACGCATGGCCCATCCCGAGACCTTCGACCGGGTGCCCTTGCCCAGGGGCAGCACATGGCCGGGCCCCGGCGTCATGTCCGGCACGACGATCCCGGACGGCTTGTCCGGGTCCCCGTCAAGCAACGAGCCGGGCACCTGCCATCCCGCGGCGGCCAGTTCGGCGACGGCCTGCTCCGGATCGTCCAGCCGCAACGACCGCAGATCCGTGCCCGTGAGGTTCCCGACCCCGGCCCGCGCGGCCCGGATCGCCACGACGACGGCGAGGAGTTGCGCATCCACTGAGGTCAGCGGCAGGCCGACCACGTACGAGAGAAGCTCACGCGCCGCCTCCCCCTGTCGTGGCGTCAGCAGAAAGGGCAGGGGCGCGGGCGGCGGAGGCGACGCGGCAGCAGTCTCGGCCGAGATGGCAGGCTTGGGCACATCACATCTAACGGTGATCAGACCGCGGAAGTCACGCGTGATGTGGAGCACAACCGCGCCCCGGCCCCGGCCCCGTCGCACGAGGGCCGGCGGCCGGCTCATACGACGGCCGGAGCACACGAGTCCAGGCCGGCCAATGCTCAGCTCCTCACACGATCTTGCGGAGCATTGCCGGTCCGGGTCCATAGCCTTGCAGCATGGAGAACGGAATCGAACGCGTGCAGGACGGCTGGGACGTCCGCTCAATGCGCGGAGTGGGTGTCGGCGAGGTGATCATCGGCAGCATGCTGGCTCTGCACATCGGTTCGAACGGGATCGAGGTGTGGGGTCCTGCCGAGCTGACCGCGGACGGTGAGACGTTTCCCGTGCACGCTGCCACTCGGATCAACCTGGGCCGGGTACCGAAGCTGCTCGATCAGGTGGTCGCCGAGGTTCACGCCGCGGATTCAGGCGTTTTGCGGGTGCGCTTTGCCCATGGGTGGCGGCTGGATGTCCCGGCGGCCCCCCGCGGTCTCGGTTGGTTCGTAGCTCTGCGAGGCAGCTGCTTCCTCAGATCCACACCGGGTGGCGGTGTGAAGTTCTCCGATCGGGTTCCCAGCGGACGGCCAGGCGCTTGAACTGACCGAGGGAGCAGGCGAGGTCTCTGCTCGGACGAACAGGACGCCCTGAAGACATGGCCGGTCCGGCACCGGCCTCAGCCCCGGCGGCCGCTCCGGCCACGGCGACGGCACCTGCCCGGCGCCCCGGCCCCTTGGCACCGGTGGGCCCCCGGATCCGGGCACGACAGCGGGACGCCAGGAAGGCGTTAGCAGAACATGAGCGGCGGGCGGGAAGCTTCATATGTCAGCAGGTCAGGAGGGGGAGCGGTTCGCCGCAAGTTCCGGGCCTCGGCAGCACCGCCACACTCGACCGCCACATACTCGGGGAATCCACATGCGTACGATCCACACCCGCAAGCGCACCGCCGCCGTCGGCGCCACAGTCACCGCCGTACTCGCCCTGGCCCTCACCGCCTGTGGCGGAGACGGCAGCGGTACGAAGTCGGAGGGCCCGGCGGACAGTGCAGCGAAGACCGCCGCCTCGGCGGGCGCCTCGCAGCCCGCCGGCTCCGACAAGAACACGGACACCGCAACGACCGGCGGCTCCGCGAAGACGGTCACCTCCGGCACGGGCACGTCCAAGAGCGGCACCGCCAACGCCGGCACGACCACCGGCGGCAACACCAGCGACAGCTACGCCTACAAGCACCCGTGCAAGAGCGCGGACCTGTCGGTACGGGTGTACGCACGTGAGGGCTCGGCCACCCAGCAGGTGATCGAGGTCAACAACACCGGCGCGAACGCCTGCGGCCTGAGCTACTTCCCCCGGGTCAGCCTGGGCAGCGCGAGCGCGAAGGACCACAGCGGTGACATCACCCCGCTGGTCCCGGGCGGCCTGGGCGGCGCCCCGGCCTACCCGGTCAAGCCGAAGAACGCCGCCATCGCGGTGATCGACCTCAACCCGAGCGGCGCGGACGGCGCCCTGACCTGGATCAACGAGCTGAACGTGCTGGCCGACGGCGACCACATGCCCAACGCGGAGCAGCTCAACTTCCCGCTCGGCCCCGACGTGAAGGTCCTCGACCCGAAGCTGGGCCTGTACCGCAGCACGATCGCCGACGCGGTGAGCTCCATGGAGCAGGCGGACTCGAAGTCCTGACCCCGGCCCGGCAGCCGAATCGGCCGGCTCGTACGCCGAGCGCCCGGCAGGGCGTTACGCCCCGGCGGAACGGATCGGCTGAACGGATCGGCCACGTCACCAAGCCCCCAGACGGACCCCAGCGGCCCGTCAGGGGGCTTCTGCCGTTCCTCGCCGCAGTTGCGGAGAGGAACGGCGTCCGCGCACCCCCTACCTGTCACCGGTGTGCGCGAGGCCGTCCATGACCAGGGCGAGCAGTCGTTCACTGCGAGCGGCGATCGAAGGCGCCTGGTCGGCGATCCAACTGAGGGCGTTGACCAGTACGAACAGGTCGGTGCCGTCCACATCGGACCGGATCCTCCCGGCCTTCTGGGCCGCTCGCAGCAGCCGGCCGCAGGCCTCGCGCATGGCCTCGCATGAGGCGTGCAGGGCCGAGTCCGGGTCGCTGAGCGTGGCCATCAGGGAGGCCGGCAACCCCCGGAACGCGCCGGCCCGGAGCGTGAACTCGCCGAGCCACTCCGCAAGCGCCCGCTCGGGCGGCAGCCCGGCATCCAGCAACTCGTCGGCCTGCCCCGCGAGCCTGTCGAAGCCCTGGCGCAGCAGGGTCTCCAGAAGAGCGTCCCGCGTCGGGAAGTGCCGGTAGAGCGTGCCCAGTCCGACACCTGCCTGCCGGGCGACATCACGCAACGAAGCCTGGGTGCCCTGCTCACGTATGACGTCATCGGCGACTTCGAGAATGCGCTCGCGATTGCGCCGGGCATCGGCACGCTGCCCCTGTGGGGTGGCCTCATCTGGCATGGAAATTCCCGACGTTGACAACCGGAGCACTGCTCCACGTACTATCTGGAGCAGTGCTCCGAATCATATCGGAGCGGAGTGCGCCCTACGGCGCCTGGGGGAACACCATGGGAACAGCGACGATGCGGGCCGCGCGAGTGCACGCCTTCGGCGGCCCCGAGCAACTGGTGTACGAGGAGGTGCCGCGCCCCGAGGCAGGGCCGGGCGAAGTGCTGGTACGAGTCCACGCGGCGGGCGTCAACCCGCCCGACCGGTACGCACGCAGGGGCTTCGAGAACATCCCCGAGGCAATGCGTCCGGTACGGTCACTGCCCTTCACCCCGGGTTCCGACATCTCCGGCGTGGTCGCGGAAGTCGGCAGCGGGGTCACCGAGTGGCAGGCCGGCGACGAGGTGTTCGGGCTGGTCGACTTCCCCGGCCGGCACGCGGGATACGCCGAATACGCAACCTCACCCGCCGCACACCTGGCGCGCAGGCCCGGCACGCTGCGACACGTGGAGGCCGCGGCCGTACCGATGGCGGCCCTCACCGCGTACCAGTTCCTCGTCGAGCACCTGCGCCTCGGACCTGGCGGCACGGTCCTGGTCAACGGGGCGGCAGGCGGAGTGGGCCACTTCGCCGTACAGCTGGCCAGGACCAGGGGCGCCGGGCGCGTGATCGGCGTGGCCTCGGGGCGCCACGAGGCGTTCGTCAAGGACCTGGGCGCCGACCGTTTCGTGGACTACACGCAGACCGCCGCCGAGGACGTCCTGCACGAGGAGGTGGACGTCCTGGTCGACACGGTCGGCGGCCCGAACGGCCACCGGTTCCTGCCGGTCCTGCGGCGCGGCGGCCGGATCGCCCCCGTCTTTCTCGGGGAGTACCACCCCGAGCGCGCGGCCGCGCTCGGGATCTCGGTGGGCGGCTGGCAGGTTCACTCCAGCGGCGAGCAACTCGCCGTGCTCGGCGCCCTGCTCGATGCCGGCCGGCTGCGGGTTGCCATCGACAGCGTCTTCCCCCTCAGCGAGGCGGCGCAAGCCCACGCGCGCGCCGAACAGGGCCACATCCAGGGCAAGCTCGTCCTCCAGGTGGTCGCGTAGAGACTGCCGCGACACAGCCGTCCGCCCCGGGGCCGGACTTCGGTAGGATCCGCAGTTCTTCACACCGGGGAGGAACCATGTCCGAGGGTCCCAGCGCCGAAGGCACCGGCAACAGCGCGGATGCCGCCGACGTCGTCGTGGACGAACTGACCGCGGTCCAGTTGGTGTACCGGCCCCAGGCTGCCGACGCACTGGCAGGACTGCGGGTCCGCGAGCGGATCAAGCGGACCGGCCTGCTGCTGCGGTGGGCGTTCCTCACCCTGTGGGCGGGCCAGTGGCTGCTCGCCGTCGTGGGCCGCGGGCGTATCGACGCGGTCTCGACGGTGCTGTTCCTGTTCGTCGTCCTGATGGTGTGGGGATACCCGCGGCTACAGGCCTCCCAGGTGCAGCGGGTCGTCGGATGGCAGGGCGAGTACCACGCCACCGTGGCCCCGGCCGGAATCACCTGCCGCAACGACCACAGCACGCTGATCCAGAAGTGGTCCGTCTACCAGGGCTACCGGGAGACGGCAGGGCACTTCGTCCTGCTCAGCCGGGACCGCCACATCACGTACCTCGGCGTCCTGCCGAAACGGGGCGCGCAGGAGGCCGGGGATCTCGACCGGCTGCGCGCCGTCCTGGACCGGCACACCACACGCCTGTGACGAGCACGAAAGGCACCCGCGGCCGGGAGGAGTCGATCCCGGCCACGCTCACAGCCGCGCCCCCTTCCACCGCGCCGGCGACCGGCCGCCACCCACCGGTCACCGTCCTCTGAACCACCGCGAGTTCGACCTCAGGCGCCGGCCTTCGGCTGCGTGAAACGGATGCGGTTGCCGAACGGGTCGCGGAGCCCGCAGTCCGTGCCGTAGGGACGCTCGGTGGGCTCCTCGGTGAACTCGACGCCCTGGGCGAGCAGCGTCTCGTACGTCTTGCGGCAGTCGTCCGTGGTGAGGATGAGCCAGCCGCCCATCGCCCCCTTGGTCACCAGGTCCCGGACCTGCGCCGCCGTCTCCTCGGACATCGCTGGAGCGCCCGGCTTCTCCAGCAGGATCTGCCGTTCCGGATGACCCGGGACGCTGACGGCCAGCCAGCGCATGAACCCGAGGTCGACATCGGCGGCCACCTCCAGCCCGAGCTTGCCGACGTAGAAGTCGAGGGCCTCGTCCTGGTCGAGGACGTACATCTGTGAGTGCGTGATTGCGTTGAACATGACGTTCACGCTACGGGGACGGGCCCGCGAAAACTTATCCAGAACTGCTCATTCGGCACCCGGAGTACGCGGCCGCGCAGCGGGCCGAACGCTCAGCCGCTCGGCCGTGTCCACGCCATCGTGAAGCACGTCGGTACGCGTGCGGCCGCCGCCTCCTTGCGGTACGCCCTCGGTGACCGGCCGACGATCTCCCGGAAGGTCCGGCTGAACGTCCCCGTGCTGCCGAAGCCGACCTCGAAGCAGATGTCCGTCACGCTGCGGTCGGTCTCGCGCAGCAGGAACATCGCCCGCTCGACCCGACGCCGCTGAAGGTAGCGGTGCGGCGTCTCCCCGAACGTGGCCCGGAAGGTGCGCGAGAAGTGCGCCTCGGTGACGTAGGCGAGCCGGGCGAGGGCAGGTACATCGAGAGGCTGGGCGTACGCGCGGTCCATCGCGTCCTTCACCCGCAGCATGCGGCGATTGGACTCCTCCGAGGCACGGCTCACCCCGCCAACGATACGGAGGCCCCGGAGCGTGGGCAGCGCTTATATCGCTCTCAATTTTGACCGCTGCACCCTCCGCGATGATCCAAAGGCCGCATACCGGCCCACCGCTTCGGAGTTGGAGGCGATGTGGGCGGCGGCGCGGATATCGGGGACGACGGATCCGTCGACGCCGGATCCGGGCTACGGATCCGGGCTACGGATACTCCCGCAACCGTGTCCGGGTGTGGGAGTCCAGCAGGGCGGCAAGCCCTCGTTACGGTCGATCGGCCCACTGGTCCTCTATTCGTCCGCGTGATCCCCTTCGAGGCCACCTACTATCCGGGCTCGGGGCGAAGCCTGCGTTCACGTGGGCACCGACCGAAGCGGATCGATAGGCCTGACCGAATCGGGCGACCCCACCGGCGCGATACTCCGCACCACCCCCGCCGCCCTCCGCGCCCTCCTCCGTACGCTCAAGGAGGATCGCCCCCATGGCTGACGACGCCCCCGCACCGCTCACCTGGCTCCGCGCCGCCCCCGCGGACGAACCCGGACCCGGACCCTGGATCGAGATCGCCTTCGTCGAGGGCGACGACCTCGTGTATCTGCGCGAGACCAGCGACCCCGGGAACGTCGTCACGACCACCCGCACCAAGTGGGAGGCCTTCGCCAAGGGGGTCAGGGCAGGCGAGTTCGACCACTTCGCCGGACTCTGACCACCAGTTGTCCGGCAGACCGGCTGACGTCCGATCATGGGTGCCTTACCGTCATGCCGTGGACACGTTATCGCCTGAGGACCCCTCAGAAATCGGGCCGTACCAGCTCATCGGCCGCCTCGGAGCCGGCGGCATGGGACGGGTGTACCTGGCCCGTTCCGAGGGCGGACGTACCGTGGCCATCAAGGTGGTGCACGACGGCTTCGCGCACAGCCCCGAGTTCCGGCGGCGGTTCGCCCAGGAGGTCGAGTCCGCGCGCAAGGTCGGCGGGAAGTGGACCGCGCCCGTCCTCGACGCCGACACCGAGTGCCCGACGCCCTGGGTCGTCATCGGCTACGTACCAGGCCCCGACCTGCACACCGTGGTGTCCGGGCAGCACGGCCCGTTACCCGTGGCATCAGTCCTCGCTCTCGCCAACGGGCTCGCCCGAGCCCTCGGCGACGTCCACGGGGCCGGGCTGGTCCACCGTGATCTGAAACCGTCCAACGTCCTGCTCACCCTCGACGGCCCTCGCGTCATCGACTTCGGCATCGCCCGCGCCCTGGAGACCCCCGTCGACGGTTTCCTCACACGGACCGGTGCCGTGATCGGATCGCCGGGTTTCATGTCACCGGAGCAGGTCCGCGGCGAACGGCGCCTCACCCCGGCCTCGGACGTCTTCTGCCTGGGCGCGGTCCTCCACTACGCCGCGACCGGACGGACCCCGTTCGGCACCCTGGACAGCGGGGCTCACGCACTGATGTTCCGTATCGCCGAGGAGGAGGCGGACCTGACCGGTCTGCCGTCCCCCCTGATCGAACTCGTACGGAACTGTCTGCAGAAGGATCCTCTCAACAGGCCCGCGACGGGGGACATCGCCGCAGGTGCCGAGCGCTGGGCCCCCGATGCCCGCCCCGACTGGCTCCCCGCCGATCTGCTTGCCCTGCTCGACGCCCAGGCGCCCCCTCTCCCGACTCAGCACGTCCCCGTACCGGTCGCCGCGTCGGCGCCGCCGCCGCTGCAGACGGAGGCGGAGGCGGAGACGGAGACGGAGCCCGCGCCGGCGGAAGCGGCGGAGGAAGCGGCGGATCCGGACTCGGAGACGCCCGCCGAGCCCGCACGACGCCCGCACCTCCCGAAGCACCGACGGAGGCTCGCGCTCGCCACAGGACTGCTCGTACTCATCGGCGCGGGTGCGGCGCTCGCGCCGCTGCTGAGCGATGGCGGCGGCGCAGGGGAAAACGACCGGAAACCAGGGCCTACGGCCTCGGCCACGCCTCCCGCACTCAACAACGCCGCCTTCGTGGGGACCTGGTCGGGCGAGGCTACGGACGACGCGACAGAGAACGCGGTCCAGTTCGTCAATTTCACGATCGCCAAGGGGGACCCGAGAACGGGGAACAGCGCGGAATACGTCCTGCGGTACCCCGAGCGGGCCTGCGTGGGCTTCGTCCCCGTGATGGGCGTCAAGAGCCGTCGGACGGTCGTGACGCATGAGGACCTGGATGCGACCGAAAACGAACAGGGCCCGGACTGCTCACCGGACAAGCAGACACTCACGCTCAAGGGCGACGTACTGGAGTGGCGCGCAGGAGACGCCACTGCCCTCCTGCGCAAGGACACCGCGGCGTATCCGGACGCAGAACTCACGCGCACGTACCAGGGATCGTGGAAGACCTCGGACACGAGCCCGTCGCTGACCCTCGATATCGGCGATCTCAGGCCGGGAGCGGAGATCGGTTTCCTCGGTGGTGAAGGCGCCGACTCGTGCGGGTGGTCGGTCGTCGTCGTCACAGTCACCCGGGACAGACTCCTTGGCGCGGTCACGTCACCTGTCCCCGCGGACATGGGTATCTGCCGCGGCCACACCACCTTCGACATCCGTCCCACGGGGAAGGACAGCCTGCGGGTCCTCACCCGGCGCGGCGTCCCCTACGTCTTCACCCGTAACGAGGACTAGCCTCGACCGTTCATGAGCCCCCGTCGGTCCGCACAGGGTCAATGAGTGTGTGGACGCCGATGGCAGGTGGGGTCTTGTCTTTTCCCGCCATGCAGGGAACGTTCCGGCAGGACCCTCTCGTTACGCCTGCGGCCATCCACGTGACCAGCAGCCGCCCGAGGAGCATCGTGCCCGAACTCACCCCCGTCACCGCCGCCGCCCTCCCTGCGCTTCCGCCCCTGAGTGCGCAGGCGGAGACGCTGATCGAACTCGGGGTGCACGAGATCGCCGGCCTGTCGGCTGCCGAGATCCGCGACTTCGCCAAAGCGGCCGAAACGGCCGAAGCCGGCGACGACGACGGTGGTCTGCTCGCTGTCCACCCGGACCGGGCCCCCGCTTCCGCCCTCGCCCCGCTGCTCCGCCGCGAGGACAAACCGGGCTTCGTCGTCGTCGACATGCCGGATGTCGACCTCTTCACCCCGCTCGACACCGTCACGGTCCCCGACGCACCGCTCTACGTCATCCGCAGCGTCGACCGCGGCGACCACATGGCCAACTGGAGCCCGGACGAGGCACTGCCCGCCCTCAGCGCACAGGACCGCACCCCGCTGCTGCTCACCGAGGGCATCCACTGGGTGCTGCAGCAGCCCGCCGCCCTGGAGCGCAACCACTGCTTCATGACCATCGGCTCCCGGCTGCGCAAGGCCAACGGCACGCTGGACGCCCGCACACCGGCGCTCTGGATCAGCAACGGCACCGGGCGGGACGGCCGTGAGCGGCGCAACGCCCCGAAGGCCGGCTGGTGCTGGGCAGGAAACCGGCACACCTGGCTGGGCTTCGGCTCCACGACGGGCCGCCGCCTCCCGGGCGCCTAGAGCGACCGCCGCTCCGTCCCTTCGACAGTTTCACCGACCTGCTGGAGGACTGGGGGCACGTCCTGTCCGAAGCCGCCCAGCGGGGCTGGGGAGTCGTGAGACTGGCCGAGTCGGGCGCAGCCGGCCGCGCACCCGCACAGGGGGCGGTCCGGGAGACTTATGTCATGTCCCTCACCACACGCCTCAGACAATGGGCCGCGGCAGCCGCCCTCCTCGCACTCACCGTGACCGCGTGCGGAACCGAGCACTCCGGACAGCAGCAGGCCCAGTCGCCTTTCCCGCGGCCGTCGTTCACTCCCCGGCCGAAGTGCGCCCAGCCCGCCGAGGCTCCCCCGAACCAGGCCTCCTCATCGCCCACTGCGAGCACGACCGGAACACCGCAGGAGGGAAACAACGCGGACCGGCCGCCCAACTACGGCGACAACCACGCCTATCGCATGTCGGCCGAGCTCAGCCCGGCCAAGCGCGCCAAGGGCGAAGCGTCGGCCACGCTCATCCGGTACGAGCTGGAGAAGGCCCGGCAGGAGGGCGACGTCAGCGAGAAGCGGATCACTGCGGCGCTGGAGCACCTCGGCTGCGGAAAGCAGCACGGCGTCTACATCTGGGACGGGTTCTACAGCGTTCACACCGGCGACGTGTGCGTGTCCGGGCATGTGACGGAGAAGGAGCTGACCATCCAGGTGCACGGCGCCTACGCCGAACCCCAGCCGGGAACGGGGCCGTGCGTGGAGAACCGGGGAGGCCACTGAGCCGGCCGGCCGGGGCACCGGCTACCGCTACCGGCTATCGGACGACGACCCCGCGCGCAGCGGGGACGGCCGGACACGTGTCCGGAGACCTGACCGCGGGCATGATCAATCGCATGAAAGCGGGCGAGAGGGACGACACGAGCAACGACACAGGAGCCGACACAAGAATCGGCACGAGCAACCGCAGGAGCGACGAGCCTGGCCAGCCGAGCCGACCGGGCCGGATCCTGCACTGGAACTTCTTCATAGGCGGCCACCTGAGCGCCTCCGTACCCGTGCGTCTCGTCGAACGCACGCCCGAGGGACAGCTCGTCTGGATGGAGACGGGCACCCCGATGTGGCACACGGCCCTGCCACGCGGCGCCACACACCTGCGCGACATCGCCCCGCACGAGCGCCCCGCCGAGGGCTACCCCGTGATCGCCGGCCGGTGGCCGATGGGCAGCGCCCTCTTCTACCAGCCGACAGGCGCAGCGCACTCCGTGCTGTGGCTCTTCGGCCGCAGACGGAAGTTCCGCGGCTGGTACGTCAACCTGGAGCGTCGCGTCCACCACGGCGACGACATCGACATCGCCGACCACGAGCTCGACATCAACGTGGCGCCGGACCGGACCTGGCAGTGGAAGGACGAGGAATCCTTCGCCGAGAAGACCGGCCATCCCGCGTACTGGAGCGCCGACGAGGCCGCGGCCATCAGGACCGAGGGAGACAGGGTGGCCGGGCTCGCTGAGGCCGGAACCTTTCCCTTCGACGGCTCCTGGTGCGATTTCCGGCCGCCGCCGGCCTGGCGAACCCCGCCCCGGCCACCGGTCCCCCGCCACCCCCTCCTCTGACCGGCGCCCACCCCGACCTCCCCGCATCACCCCCGATGGGTGCGGTTCAGCCCCCGTCGCAGGTCTCGGTCAGGGTGGCGCGATGGCGATCATTGCCCGGCGTCACCCTCCGTGATACACAGAGTAACCAGACGCAAATCCCTCACACACCGATTCGATCCGCAGGTCAGGGCGGTCAGACCGGTCATATGTACGAGATCCGGGTAAAGAGAGCCGCCAAGTCGTCGTACGAGAGCAGTTTCATCAGCGAAGATAGAGGGTGACCCGTGCCGTGCGGCACGGGCTCCGAACTACCCAACAGGGGCGGTGACTTACATGATCCTGGCAGCTGAGAAGGGCGACATCACTACCATCATCGGCGGAATCGCCCCGAACTGGGGGCCGTTCGGGACCTTGGGCAACGAGGCCCGCGTAATGATCGAGGTCGTGATGGCGATCGCCATCCTGCTCTGCCTCGGCATCGCGGTCTGGGGCGCGGCGAAGCAGCGCATCGGCGCGACCGCCCTGCGCGACACGTTCAGCGCGGAGCAGGGCAAGGGGCTGATCGTCGCGGGCCTGACCGGTGTGTTCATCATCGGATCGCTGGGAACCGTGTTCACCATCGTCTACGGGATGGCCGTCTAACCAGCCGTCAGCCCATGCCTGGGGGCAGTCCCGCCCCACCCCTCACCATCCGCCCGTCGTGCCCACCGGCAGAGGTTGCGTCTCTCTGATGTCGACTCACCACACCGCGTCCACGCGGAAACCAGCACGGCTACCGTCGTACCACGACACGGTTCAGGCAACGGTTGAGGGGGCGTACGCGGCATGAGTCACGACGACGGCTACGGCAACGACTCGGGGCGTACGGGCGACGGCTACAGCACCATCGGCGGCACGCGCCAGACCCGCACCCGCCTCCCCGACGGCGAGGGCGGCGACGGCTACGGCCCCCGCCGCCCGGCCCGCAACTCGCGCTCACTGGTCACGGTCGTCGGCGTGATCGTCCTGCTGCTCGCAGCCATCGCCTTCGCCAACATGGGCGGGGGCGGCGGAAACGACGGGGACGGTGCGTCGGGGAGCAACGGCAAGAAGGCGGGCGCGGCACCGACTGCGGCTACGGGGACGAAGCCGGTGACGGGGAAGAACGGTGAGATCGCTTCCGAATTCGCGCATGACCCGCAGGGGGCGGAGAGTGCTGCGGCGAACTATTCCGTGGCGCTCGTATCCGCTGACATCCTGAAGCCGGCCCAGCGGGCTCAGATCGTGCGCCAAGTCTTCGTCGCCGGTCGAGTTAATGAGCTTGAGAGCAAGTTCAACCAGGCGTACAGCAAGGAATTCCTTGACAAGGTCGGTCTCGATGAAAGCGGCAATGCAGCCGAGGGCATGACCTACGTCTCAAGGACTGCACCAGTCGGAACCAAGGTGACTCAGTTCTCGGGCTCATCCGCCACGGTAGAGGTGTGGTGCACAGGAGTCTTCGGCACGGCCGGCGTCGGATCCACCAATCCCGTGAGCAACGACTGGTTCACCATGACGCTGAAGCTCCAGTGGGAGGGCGGCGACTGGAAGGTCGACAGTTTCTCCCAGAAGGACGGCCCGGCACCGGTCAACACCGACCGTACGGCCTCCAACGCCGATGAGATCGCCAAGGCTGTCGAGGAGTACGGAGGGTTCACCTATGGCCGCTAAATCGCTGAACGTACTGGGTGCAGCCCTGGCGAGTGTCCAAGCAACAATGGTGATCCTTGCAACCCGCGTTGCGGCCGCTCCCACACCTTCGCCGTCCCCATCCAGTAATGGGGACTGCTCCCTGATCGTCGGCCCCGCCAAGGACTACTGCGAAGGCGACCCCGCCCCCAAATCCAACGCCCCCGACAGCGTCGACCCCGCCCTGGACCCCCTCACCTCCCTCGGCCGCGGCTGTGCCGACGCCGCAGCGTGGATCGTGGGCAAGCTCAGCGAGGCCGTCAAAAGCACCGCCAACGTCGACTTCACCAACACCCGCTTCCTCCAGCAGTACGCGATCGTCTTCGCCGCCTCCACCGTGCTGACGCTCGTCCTGTGGCTCCTCGCCGTAGCCAAGCGGGCGATCCGCGGGGTGCCGCTCACCACCGCGATCTCCGAGGCCATCGGGTTCCTGTGGCTCACCGTGCTCGCTTCCGCGTTCACGCCGCTGATCCTGTACACGATCGTCTCCGCCACCGACGGCGTCACCGAGGTCATCTCCTCGTCCTCCGGCGGGCAGACCGACGTCTTCTTCGGGTCGTTCGCCGAGGCGCTCAAGAAGGACGCCGACATCGGTGGCGGGCCGATCATGCTGATCGTCGTGTCGCTCGTATCGATCCTCGCGGCAGGCATCCTCTGGCTGGAGCTGGTGATCCGCGCCGCCCTGCTGTACGTCGGCGCCCTCCTCGGAACCGCCGTGTACGCGGGGCTCGTCGACAAGAACATGTGGGGACACGTACGACGCTGGGCGGGCATCATGATCGCGGTGATCATGGTGAAGCCGGTCATCGTCATCGTGCTCGGCCTGGCCGGCGCGCTGTCCTCGGACGACGGGCCCGACGCGTTCTCGGCCGTCGTCTCCGGGCTGGCCATCATCCTGCTGGCGATCTTCGCCTCTGGCATGATCTACCGCTTCGTGCCCGGCTTCGGCGACGAGATCCAGGGCGCCCGCACCAACCGTAAGCAGGCCACCGACGGCTCCCAGGCCGCCGCGATGATCAGCTCACCCGCCGCTCTCGTCTCACAGGGCATCAAGACCCACAGCAGCCGCGGCGGCGGCCAGGACGGCAGCGGCGGCGGTAACAGCGGGGGCGGACGGCCCGCCAACCCGGTCAGCGGCGGAGTCGCCGCACACAGCTCCCGCAACTCCGGGAGCGGAGTCGGCGGCGGATCTGTCCCCTCCGCCGCACCTCCGCCCCGCAGCGGTTCGGGCCCCACATCCGGCACCCCGCACGGCAGCCGGAGCTCAGGCGGTGGATCGGGCCGGTCCGGCGGATCAGGCAGTTCAGGTAACAAGAGCACAGGAGGTGGCGGGCGTTGAGCACGCAGTCCCATCCGATCACGCCCCGCCGTACGTATCTCATCGGCCGTGCCCGGCCGAACGCGATCGTCGGCAAGAACCGCGAGACGGGCGAGATCGCCCTGATCATCGGCGGCGCGTTCCTCGGCATGATGAGCGGGCTGCTCGTCCCGGTCCTCTCCCTGCGGATCGTGCTGCTCACCGGCTTCCCGCTGCTCGCCCTGGCGATCGTCTACGTCCCGTACAAGCACCGGACCTTCTACAAATGGTTCGAGATCAACCGCAGCTTCAAGCGCTCCCTGCGCCGCGGCACGTCCTACCGCTCCTCCGCCATGGAGGCGGGCGTCAGCGCCGACGGGCGTGAGGTCGAGATCGGGCCGCCCCCCGGCATCGGCAGGATCAACTGGCTGGCCGCACCCTTCGGGCCGGACGAGATCGCCGTACTGCTGCACGCCGACCGCCGCACCGTCACCGCGGCCATCGAGATCGAGGGGCCCGGCGTCGGGCTGCGCGACAGCGAGGACCAGGAAGCACTGGTCGACCGGTTCGGCACCCTGCTCAAGCACGCCGCCAACGGCGACGGCTTCGTGACCCGCATCCAGATGCTGGCCCGCACCCTGCCCGCCGACCCCGACGCCCACGCCAAGGACGTCGCCCAGCGCGGCGACAAAAGCTCCCCGGGCTGGCTGCAGGAGTCGTACGAGCAGCTCCAGTCCATGGTCTCCACCTCCAGCGAGCAGCACCGCGCCTACCTCGTCGCCTGCATGCACTTCAACCGCGAGCTCGCCGCCGAGGCCCACGCCATGGCCCGCGCCACCCGCCCGCACGCCGGCCGCAAGATCGACCGGGACGCCGGTCTCGCCGTCGTCATGGCGCGCGAGCTCACCGACATCTGCGCCCGCCTCGCCGAGGCCGACATCCGGGTCCGCCAGCCGCTCGGCCAGAGCCGGCTGGCCTCCCTCGTCCACTCGATGTACGACCCCGACCACCCCATCGACCACATCCAGGCCATGACGAAGCGCAACGCCTGGCCCGCCGAACTGGACGCGGTCGAGCCGACGTTCCTCCAGGCCAAGACGCGTGAGTCGTCGACCCGCGCGCCCTGGTGCCACTCCACGGCCTGGGTGAAGGAGTGGCCGATGACGCCCGTCGGCGTCAACTTCCTCGCCCCGCTCCTCGTGCACACGCCCGACGTGATCCGTACGGTCGCGGTCACCATGGACCTCGAACCCACCGAGATCGCCATCGAGCGCATGCTCACCGAGAAGACCAACGACGAGGCCGAGGCCAGCCGCCAGGCAAAGATGAACCGCACCGTCGACCCCCGCGACACCGCCGCCTACGGCCGGCTCGACCAGCGGGGTGAAGATCTCGCGAGCGGCGCGGCCGGGGTGAACCTCGTGGGGTACATCACCGTGTCGTCACGCTCGCCCGAGTCCCTCGCCCGCGACAAGCGGACGATCCGGGCCTCGGCGGGCAAGTCGTATCTGAAGCTGGAGTGGTGCGACCGCGAGCATCACCGCGCGTTCGTGAACACCCTGCCCTTCGCCACCGGCATCCGCCACTAGCCCGCCGGCCCACCAGGCCTCGACACCGAGACGCCAGAACCCCGGACCCCCGGAACACCGAAACACCGAGCCCAGAGACACCGAGACCGCGACACCGAGAGGGAGGTCAGTCACGCCATGCGAGATCCGCTGTCCGCGTTGTCGGACGCCTTTACCGCCTTCCTCTTCGGGAAGGTGGAGACGACCCGGCTGCCCGTCCGCACCTCGACCGGACAGGCCCAGGCGGTCTACCTGCCCACCGCCGCCCCGGGCCTCGGCGACTCCGGCGTGATCATCGGCCGCGAGGTGTACTCCGGCAAGGGCTACATCTACGACCCCTTCCAGCTGTACGGGCAACAGCTCCCCGCCCCGCACTGGCTGGTGCTCGGCGAGTCCGGCAACGGCAAGTCCGCACTGGAGAAGACGTACGTACTGCGCCAGCTCCGCTTCCGCGACCGCCAGGTCGTCGTCCTGGACGCCCAGGGCGAGGACGGCGTCGGCGAATGGAACCTCATCGCCCAGGAACTGGGCCTGACCCCCATCCGTCTCGACCCCACCGCCGCGCTCAACGGCGGCATCCGCCTCAACCCGCTCGACCCCGCGATCACCACCACCGGCCAGCTCGCCCTGCTGCGCACCATCATCGAAGTCGCCATGGGCCACGGCCTCGACGAGCGCTCCGGCTTCGCGCTCAAGGTCGCGCACGCCTATGTGAACGAGACGGCGACCGACCGCCAGCCCGTGCTGATGGACATCGTCGACCAGCTCCGCCACCCGGAGCCGGAATCCGCCGAAGCGATGAACGTCGACATAGACGACGTACGGGCCTGGGGCCTGGACGTCGCCCTCGTCCTGGACCGGCTCGTCGACGGCGACCTGCGCGGCATGTTCGACGGACCGACGTCCGCGGGCATCGACCTCGACGCCCCGCTGATCGTCTTCGACCTCTCGCACATCGACCGCAACTCGATCGCCATGCCGATCCTGATGGCGATCGTCGGCGTCTGGCTGGAACACACCTGGATCAGGCCCGACCGGAAGAAACGCATCTTCCTGGTGGAAGAGGCCTGGCACATCATCAACTCCCCGTTCGTCGCCCAGCTCTTCCAGCGCCTGCTGAAGTTCGGCCGCCGCCTCGGGCTCTCGTTCGTCGCCGTCGTCCACCACCTCAGCGACGTGGTCGACGGAGCCGCGGCACGGGAAGCGGCGGCCATCCTCAAGATGGCCTCGACCCGCACGATCTATGCCCAGAAGGCCGACGAAGCCAGAGCGACGGGTCTGGTGCTCGGGCTGCCCCGGTGGGCAGTCGAGATCATCCCGACGCTCACCCCGGGCATCGCCGTCTGGGACGTCAACGGCAACGTCCAGGTCGTCAAGCACCTGATCACCGAGGCCGAACGCCCCCTCGTCTTCACCGACCGCGCCATGACCGAGTCCTCCGCCGACGACCTGCTCCCGGAGGACGTACGCGCCGCCGAGCTGGAGGCGGAGCAACGCGCGGCACGCATCGAGAACCAGCAACGGCTGAACGAGTCGTCCGAGTCAACGGTGGCATGACATGGCGGGTGCGGGGCGCGGCAACGTACGCAACGGCAACGGGAACGGGAACGGCGGCGGAGGCATCCCCGACGGGCTGCTGATCGGGCTGCTGCTCTTCCTCCTCGGCCTGACGCTGCTGGCCTGGACGGCCACCGGTCTGGCCGGTCTCCTCGCCCACGGCACCTGGCCGGAGGGGGTCACCCTCGCCGAGACCCCGTTGGCCATGCGCCGGCTGGTGGAGGCCCCGCACGACCTGCCCGTCGCCTGGCCGGTCACCCCGGCCGGGGAGCTCTCCGGATACGGGCTGTTCTGGGGCCTGTTCATCGGCGAACTGATGGTGCTGGTGGTACTGACCGTGTTCGTGATGGGCGTGGTCGCCCGCTGGCGAGGGGTACGGGCACGGCAGCGGGCCGACCGGCTGGAGCAGCAGAGCCGGCCACAACGCGAACCGCTCCAGGAGTACGCGCACGAGGAACGGGCCGCCCGCCCGGCCCCGGCCCTCCATCAGGAACCCACCGCCGATCCAGTGACCGCACCGGTCACCGAAACGGATGCCCCGGCCGACGCCACCCAGGCACTCACCCCCCTCCCACCCGTCGTCCCCTCGCCGCGCACACCCCTCGTCGTCTACGGCCCCGCCGCCACCCGCAGGCCCACCGCCGTCCAGGCCATCCGCGAAGCGGACGGGCCCGTGCTCGTCGTCACCTCCGACCCCAGCGTGTGGGCCGAGACGAAGGACGCCCGAGCCAAGCTCGGCCCCGTCCTCATCTACGACCCCGGCCACCTCTGCGACACCCCGGCCCGGCTCCACTGGGCCCCCACCACCGGCTGCGAACTCCCCGACCGGGCGGCCGCGCGCTCCGCCGCACTCCTCGCCCCCGTACGGCCTCAGTCCCGGATCGACGCGGCGACGGCCGACACCGCGGAGACCCTCCTGCAGTGCTGGCTCCACGCCGCCGCCATCGACGGCCGCCCCTTCCGCCAGGTCCACCGCTGGGCCCTCGGCGGCAGCGCGCACGAACCGGTGCGCCTGCTCCGTACGCACCCCAAGGCGGCCTCCGGACTCGCCGGGCTGCTGGAATCCGCGCTCACCGCCCATCCCGAACGCCGGGAGATGGCACAGGAACTGACGGTACGGGCCTTCGGCGCCCTGTCCTCGGTCCACATCCGGGAAACCTGCACGCCGAACCGCGCCGATGCGCTCGCGCTGGAATCCTTCGCGGACGAGGGGGGCAGCCTCTACGTGATCGGCGAACCCATCGAGAACCCGCGCTCGGGCCCCGGGGCGATGCCCCTGCTCACCGCGCTCGCCTCAGACGTGGTCGAACACGGCCGCCGCATGGCCGCACGGTCGTCCGACGGCCGGCTCGACCCACCCATGACGCTCGTCCTCGACGACATCGCGGCCGTCGCGCCGCTGCCCCGGCTGCCGGAACTGCTGGCGACCGGCGAGGAACAGGGCCTGCCCACCGTCGCCCTGCTCCGCTCCCGCGAACAGGCCCGCGCCCGCTGGACCCAGCAGCTCCAGACCCCGACCACCCTCTGACTCCCCCCGACGGCAGCCCCTAGGGGCGCGCCACCGCGTACTCCAGCTCCCTGGCCGTCGGGTCACCCGGCATCGGCACGCTCTCCCCGGTCGGCACGAACCCGATCCGCCGGTAGAGGGCCGCGGCCCTCGGATTGTCCTCGTGCACATACAGCCGTACGCGCTCGATCACGGGCTCACCCAGCGACCACGCCCAGTCCGTCCCGGCCCGGAACAGCTCCTCGGCCAGCCCCTCGCCCCGAACCTCCGGCCGCACGAACACCCCGACGACATGGGCCTGGTGGACCGCGGCCGCCTCACCGAACACGGTGTCCCCGTCCGGCCGCTCGATCAGGACCGTCACCGTGCCCGCCCAGCTTCCGTCCGGTGCCTCGGCGATGAACTGCCGGACCCGGCCCTCACCCTCCTCCGACGCACCGACCGTCCGCTCCCGCCAGAAGTCGTCGGACCGCTCCAGGCCCTCCTCGTATGTCTCCAGGAAAGCCACCGGGGCGGCCGGATCCTGCAAAGCGGCCAGCCTGAGTTCCTTCGCCGACCGCCACTCATCGGCACGCACGGCCCGTATCACGTAGTCCATGCACCGATCCTGACCTGCACTCCCACGGCCGCGCAATGTGATTCCCGCCGGGCCGGCCGAGGCCCCCGCCCCTCGACGCCGGCCGAGGCCCACCACGACCCCTGGATGTCCACCACGTCGTACCCCGGTACTACGCCCGCCGCCACGTCCCGCCCCCGGTCCGACGCCCCGCGCCCACCCGCTCCGTAGCGTCGACCGCATGATCAGGGCATACGAACTCACCAAACGGTACGGCGACACCACCGTCGTCCAGGACCTCGACTTCACGGTCCGGCCCGGCACCGTCACCGGTTTCCTCGGCCCGAACGGCGCCGGGAAGTCCACGACCATGCGCATGCTCCTCGGCCTGGACGCACCCACCCGCGGTCGCTCCACGGTCGGCGGACGCGCGTACGCCACCCACAGCGCACCCCTCACCGAAGTCGGCGCCCTGCTGGAGGCCCGCTCCGTCCATCCCGGCCGGACCGCCTTCCACCACCTCATGGCACTCGCCCACACCCACGGCATCCCGCGCAGCCGCGTCGAGCACGTCCTCGACCTGGCCGGCCTGACCGCCGTCGCCGGGAAGCGGGTCAAGGGCTTCTCGCTCGGCATGGGCCAGCGGCTCGGCATCGCCGCCGCCCTGCTCGGAGACCCGGCCACCCTGATCCTGGACGAGCCGGTCAACGGACTCGACCCGGAGGGCGTGCTGTGGATCCGCAACCTGCTCAAGTCCCTCGCCACGCAGGGCCGCACGGTACTCGTCTCCTCGCACCTGATGAGCGAGATGGCCCTCACCGCCGACCACCTCGTCATCATCGGCCGCGGCCGACTCCTCGCCGACATCACGGTCGCCGACTTCGTGGCCACGGCGGGCGGCGGCGCGGTCAAGGTCGTCACCCCGCAGGCCCCCGCCCTGCGCGACCTCCTGCGCGGCCCCGGCATCGACATCACCGACGCGGCCGGCACGGAACCGGGCCAACTGGAGATCCGCGGCACGGATGCCGCCCACATCGGCCGCACCGCCGCCGCCCACGCCATCCCCCTGTACGAACTAACACCCCGCACCGCATCCCTGGAGCAGGCCTTCATGGACCTCACCCAGGAGTCGGTCGAGTACCGGATCACCGCCCCCGAACCGACCGGAGCCCTCGCATGACCACCGCGACACCCACCCCGGCCCACATCCCGACACCCGCCCCACACCCCTACCGCGTCACACCGGCCCGGGTACTGCGCTCCGAATGGCACAAGCTCCACACCCTGCGCTCCAGCTGGATCACCGTCGGGTCCGCCGCCGCCCTCGTCCTCGCCGTCGGCATCGTCATGGGCGCCACCTACACCTCCGACGGCGGCGACTCCGACGTCGACACCGTCATCCTGGTCCTCTACGGCACCACACTCGGCACGCTCTGCACGGTGGTCCTGGGCATCCTCGTCACCGCGGGCGAGTACTCCTCCGGCATGATCCGTGCCTCGCTCACCGCAGTCCCCCGCCGGCTCCCTGTCCTGTGGGCCAAGGCGGCCGTCTTCACCGCCACCGTCCTCGGCGTCATGCTGACCACCTCACTGCTCACGTTCGTCGTCGCGCAGCTCTTCCTCCACGACACGGACCAGGCCGCCGCCCTCACCGACCCCGGCGTACTCAGGGCGGTGGCGGGCAACGCCGCCGGCGCCACCCTCCTCAGCCTCATCGCCCTCGGCCTCGGCGCCCTGCTCCGCTCGGTCCCGGGCGCGATCGGCGCCTTCATCGGCGGCGTCATGGTCCTGCCGGAGGTCCTCACCATGCTCCCGTACGACGCCGTCGAAACCGCCGTCCGCTACTTCCCCACCCAGTCCGCCGGCGTACTGGGCTCCGCGACACCGCTCCCTGACGCCGCCTCCACCGGCGGGGCCCTGCTCGCCCTCGTCCTGTGGGCTGCGGCCACACTGATCGCGGCGGCCCTGCTCCTGCGAAGCCGCGACGCATGACACGGACGGAACCGGGCCGCGAGGATGGACGAGTGACGGACGAGTGAAGGACGACGACACGCACCGGCCGACGGGTCCCTTCCCGCTCACCGGTCACATCCAGCGCCTGCTCCGGCGCGTCCGCGCGTTCGACCGCCGCCGCCCCCTCGTCTGGGACGGACTCCTCACCACGTTCTGGGTGCTGTTCGCCGTCCTCGACGTCTCGTCCGGCGGCTGGCGCACGGTCGCCGTCGACCGGGACGTGTCGGCGACGCTGGTGCTCTGGATGAGCGTCGCCTTCTCCGCCCCACTGCTGTGGCGCCGCGGCCATCCGCTGGCCGTGCTGGTGTTCATGGCGCCGTTCTCCCTGGTCAACGTGTGGACGGGAGCAGTCATCCAGGCCGCCTTCCTCCAGGAGATCGTCGTCTTCAACATCGCGCTCCGAAAGCCGATGCGCACCCTGGCATGGTCGGGGGCGATCGTGCTCGCCCCACTCGTCATCGGCTCGACCCACTTCCCGGACGACTGGAACAGGCTCTTCGTCCCCCACCTGTACGCGTTCGCGTTCGCGTCCCTGGTCGGCATCGTGGTGCGTACGCGCAAGGAGTACACGGAGGCCCTCGTCGACCGCGCCAACAGGCTCGAACTCGAACGCGACCAGCAGGCCCAACTGGCCGCGGCAGCCGAACGGACCCGGATCGCGCGGGAGATGCACGACATCATCGGGCACAACCTCTCCGTGATCACGGGCCTCGCGGACGGCGGCGCCTACGCCGCGGCCAAGAGTCCCGAACGGGCCGCCCAGGCCCTGGATGCCATCGGCACCACCAGCCGCCAGGCCCTCGCCGAACTCCGCCGCCTGCTGGGCGTCCTGCGCGAACACCCGGACCGGGCGGACCGCACCCCGCAGCCCACACTCGACGACATCGAGGCCCTGCTCGCAGGTGTACGCGCCGCCGGACTCCCCGTGAGCCTGCACCGCCACGGCACACCACCGGCCGTGCCGCCCACGCCCGGACGGCAACTGACGGTGTACCGGGTGGTGCAGGAGGCGTTGACGAACACGCTGAAGCACACCGACACCGAACCGTCCCTGACGGCGGAGGTCACGCTGACGTACCGTCCGACGGAACTGGAGGCCCTCATCACCGACAACGGCAACCCACACCCCACCGTCGGCCCGCCCGACGGCACCGGCCAGGGAATCACCGGCATGCGCGAGCGCGCTTCCCTGTACGACGGCACACTCGAAGCGGGCCGGCCGGCCACCACGGGCTGGCAGGTACGGCTCCGACTCCCCCTGGAGGACTCCCCCTCGTGACGACCGTGCTCATCGCGGACGACCAGCCGATGCAACGCTTCGGATTCCGCATGCTGCTGGAGAGCCAGGACGACATGACCGTCGTCGGCGAGGCCGCCAACGGCCACGAAGCCCTCCAACTCGTCGCCCGACACCAGCCGGACGTCGCCCTGATGGACATCCGGATGCCCCTGCTCGACGGCATCGAGGCCACTCGTCGCCTCATCAGGACCGGCTCCCGTACGCGCGTCCTCATCGTCACGACGTTCGACCTGGACCGCTATGCGTACGACGGTCTGCGCGCCGGCGCCAGCGGCTTCCTGATCAAGGACACGCTCCCGGAGGAGCTCCTTTCCGGCATCCGCGCGGTGGCCGGCGGCGACGCCGTGGTCGCCCCGAGCCTGACTCGCCGTCTCCTGGACGCCTACGTAAAGCACTTGCCCGCCACCCCCGGCGGAGCCGCGACCCCGGACGCGCGGATTGCGAAACTCACCGACCGGGAAACGGAGATCCTCACCGTCATCGGCCAGGGCTGGACCAATTCGGAAATCGCCGAACGGCTCCACCTGGCCGAATCGACCGTGAAAACCCACGTCTCGCGCATTCTCGCGAAGACCGGAGCCAGGGACCGCGTGCAGGCGGTCATCCTGGCGTACGACACTCACCTGGTCACTGCGGGCTGAGGAGCCCGTAAACGCAGAAAAGCCCCGTGCCACAAGGGCACGGGGCTTAACTATCAAAAGGAGTTCGGCGGCGTCCTACTCTCCCACAGGGTCCCCCCTGCAGTA
>NZ_JBIUUC010000016.1:0-214516 GCF_044742205.1 Streptomyces sp. NPDC087901 | reverse complement strand
CCGCCGCCCGCGGTGCGGTTGGGTCGCTCGTTGTTGGTGTGGGGCGTTCGCGTGCCGTCCGGGGGCCCCCCGGGGGGGGGGGGGGCGCGGGCGCCCCCCCCCCCCCCCACGGCCGGTCACCGGCCAGGGTGCCGGGCCGGTTACTCCCCGCCCTTTTGCACAAATGAGCGAACGAAGTCCTCGGCGTTCGCCTCCAGGACATCGTCGATCTCGTCGAGGACGTCGTCGACGTCGTCGCTCAGCTTCTCCTGTCGCTCCTTGAGGTCCTCGGAGCCCTGCGCATCCTGCGCCTGCTCCTCGACCTCTTCGGTGGAGCGCGTCGCCTTCTGCTGTCCGCCGCCGGTGTCCTTGGTCGCCATATAGCTCACCCCGCTCGGTTCGAAGCACTTGATCAGACCCTACCTACGGGGTCCGACATTGGCCCGGTACTTGTCTCAACGTCCGGAGGTCATCGGAATGATTCCCAGCCGGCGGCCCTTTCAGCCGCCCTGCAGCACCCGGACCAGCTCTTCCGCCGTACGGCAGCGGTCCAGGAGCGCCTTGACGTGGTCGCGGGTGCCCCGCAGCGGCTCCATCGTGGGTACCCGCTGCAGGGAGTCATGGCCCGGCAGGTCGAAGATGACCGAGTCCCAGGAGGCCGCGGCGACGTCGTCCGCGTACTGCTCCAGGCAGCGACCGCGGAAATACGCTCTGGTGTCCTCCGGAGGCGCTGTACGGGCCTTCTCGACGTCGTTCTCGTCCAGCAGGCGCTTCATCCTGCCGCGGGCCACCAGACGGTTGTAGAGGCCCTTCTCGGCCCGTACGTCGGCGTACTGCAGGTCCACCAGATGCAGGCGGGGCGCGTCCCAGTCCAGGCTGTCGCGGCGGCGGTAGCCCTCCATGAGCTCCCGCTTGGCGATCCAGTCCAGCTCGCGGGACAGACTCATCGGGTCGTTCTCCAGCCGGTTGAGCGTGTCCTCCCAGCGGATCAGGATGTCCTTGGTCTGCTCGTCGGCATCTGCGCCGTACCGCTCCTCGACGTACTTCCGGCCCAGCTCGAAGTACTCCATCTGAAGCTGCACAGCGGTGAGTGTCCGGCCGCTGCGCAGAGTGATCAGCTGTCGGAGGTCCGGGTCGTGCGAGACCTGGTGCAGGGTGCGCACCGGCTGGTCGACGGCCAGGTCGACGTTGATGAAGCCGTCCTCGATCATGGAGAGGACCAGCGAGGTGGTGCCCAGCTTGAGGTAGGTGGAGATCTCCGAGAGGTTCGCGTCGCCGATGATCACGTGGAGCCGGCGGTACTTCTCGGCGTCGGAGTGGGGCTCGTCGCGTGTGTTGATGATCGGGCGCTTGAGGGTGGTCTCCAGGCCGACCTCGACCTCGAAGTAGTCGGCGCGCTGGCTGATCTGGAAGCCGTGCTCGTGCCCGTCCTGGCCGATGCCGACCCGTCCGGCACCGGTGACGACCTGGCGCGAGACGAAGAACGGCGTCAGATGGCGCACGATGTCCGAGAACGGGGTCTCGCGCTTCATCAGGTAGTTCTCGTGCGTGCCGTACGAGGCGCCCTTGTTGTCGGTGTTGTTCTTGTACAGATGGATCGGCTGGGCGCCCGGGAGCTGGGCCGCGCGCTCGGCGGCCTCGGCCATGATGCGTTCGCCGGCCTTGTCCCACAGGACCGCGTCCCTGGGATTGGTGATCTCCGGCGAGCTGTACTCGGGGTGCGCGTGGTCGACGTAGAGCCGTGCGCCGTTGGTGAGAATGACATTGGCCAGGCCGATGTCCTCATCGGTGAGCTGGCTGGAGTCGGCGGTCTCGCGGGCGAGGTCGAAGCCTCGCGCGTCGCGCAGCGGGTTCTCCTCCTCGAAGTCCCAGCGGGCGCGGCGCGCCCGGTGCATCGCCGCCGCGTAGGCGTTGACGATCTGGGACGAGGTGAGCATGGCATTGGCGTTGGGGTGACCTGGCACGGAGATCCCGTACTCGGTCTCGATGCCCATTACTCGCCGTACGGTCATGCGGCCCTCCTTGCCCGGCGACGCTCCCTTCCGGGGCGGCGCTCAAGTACCGCTGCTTTTCCGGTGCGTGCGCGGTTAGCCCGTTCCCGCACTGCGCGACCGGGCGGTACGCCAGAGCCTAGAGCGCCTCTGTGCCGGTGGGGAGATCAATTACGTCATTACTGCGGTGTCGTGGGAGCTGTCCGGAAAGCAACCGGCTGCGGATGCCCGGCCGGGCATCCGCAGCCGGTCTGCGTTCTAGAGGTACTGCCCGGTATTCGCCACCGTGTCGATGGAACGACCGGTGTCCGCGCCCTGTTTTCCGGTGACGAGTGTGCGGATGAAGACGATCCGCTCGCCCTTCTTGCCGGAGATCCTGGCCCAGTCGTCCGGGTTGGTGGTGTTCGGCAGGTCCTCGTTCTCCTTGAACTCGTCCACGCAGGCCTGGAGGAGGTGGGAGACGCGCAGGCCCTTCTGGCCCTGCTCGAGGAATGCCTTGATGGCCATCTTCTTGGCCCGGTCGACGATGTTCTGGATCATCGCGCCGGAGTTGAAGTCCTTGAAGTAAAGGACTTCCTTGTCGCCGTTGGCGTACGTGACCTCGAGGAAGCGGTTCTCCTCGGACTCGGTGTACATCCGCTCGACGACCGACTGGATCATGGCGTGAGCCGCGGCCTCCTTGGAGCCGGTGTGCTCGGCCAGATCGTCCGCGTGCAGGGGCAGTGAGGGCGTGAGGTACTTCGCGAAGATGTCCTTCGCGGCCTCTGCGTCCGGACGCTCGATCTTGATCTTCACATCGAGTCGGCCGGGTCGCAGGATCGCGGGGTCGATCATGTCCTCGCGGTTGGAGGCGCCGATGACGATGACGTTCTCCAGGCCCTCGACTCCATCGATCTCGGCGAGCAGCTGGGGGACGATGGTGTTCTCCACGTCCGAGCTGACGCCCGATCCCCGGGTGCGGAAGAGGGACTCCATCTCGTCGAAGAAGACGATGACGGGGGTACCCTCACTCGCCTTCTCACGGGCACGCTGGAAGACCAGGCGGATATGCCGCTCGGTCTCGCCGACGTACTTGTTGAGGAGCTCCGGACCCTTGATGTTGAGGAAGTAGCTCTTCCCGGCCGGCTGACCGGTGACTTCGGCGACCTTCTTGGCAAGGGAGTTGGCGACGGCCTTGGCAATGAGTGTCTTGCCGCAGCCGGGCGGACCGTAGAGCAGGATGCCCTTCGGTGGCCGCAGCTCGTGCTCCTTGAAGAGGTCCGGGTGAAGGTAGGGGAGCTCGACCGCGTCCCGGATGAGCTCGATCTGGTCGCCCAGTCCACCGATCTTGTTGTAGTCGATGTCCGGGACTTCTTCGAGGACGAGCTCTTCGACCTCGCTCTTGGGGACGACTTCGTAGACGTAGCCGGACCTGGGTTCGAGCAGCAGGGCGTCGCCGGGGCGGATGGTGATGTCCAGCAACGGCTCGGCGAGCCGCACCACCCGTTCCTCGTCGGTGTGCCCGACCACCAGGGCGCGCTCGCCGTCCTCAAGGATCTCCTTGAGGGTGACGATGTCCCCGGCCCGCTCGAATTCCATGGCGTCGACCACGTTGAGCGCTTCGTTGAGCATGACCTCCTGGCCGCGCCGGAGGTCCCCGAGCTCGACGCTGGGGCTGACGTTCACCCGGAGCTTGCGGCCCCCGGTGAAGATGTCACAGGTGCCGTCCTCGTTGGCCTGCAGGAACACACCGAAGCCGGCCGGTGGCTGTGCGAGCCGGTCGACCTCTTCCTTGAGGGCCACGATCTGGTCGCGGGCCTCGCGGAGTGTGGCAGCGAGCCGCTCGTTCTGTGCGGACACGCCTGCAAGGTTGGTCTGGAACTCGACGATCCGCTCTTCGAGAATCCTCGTATGCCGCGGAGAGTCGGCGAGCTTACGTCGCAGGACGGCGATTTCCTGCTCAAGATAGGCGACCTGGCCGGCTGGGTCATCGGACCCTCGCCCGGGCCGGATGCCGCGGTTGATGTCGTCGTCGTGGGCTGCCACGGTCCTCACCTCCTCCAAGGGGAGCTGGACGCTTCCTGACCCTACCTGGGTGGGTGATGATTGAAACCCCTAGATCACAAAGACTCTGAGGTGTGTCCGATCTTCACCCTTGCGCTCTCCCTCGTGTCAGGGGAATACCCACCCTTCAACATCGGAAAGCGGCCGGTTGTATCGTCGAACTGTTCAACACCCGCCAGGGCTGGCATTTTTTGGTTCGGATACGCAGGAAACGGCAGGAGAAATGACCGTGCAGCAGGACGCTCCCACCGATGGCGAGACGCAGGACCTGGAGGTCTGGATCGACCAGGACCTCTGCACGGGGGACGGCATCTGTGTGCAGTACGCCCCGGAGGTCTTCGAGCTCGACATCGACGGTCTCGCGTATGTGAAGAGCGATCAGGACGAGCTGCTCCAGGACAAGGGCGCCACCACGCCCGTCCCGCTGCCGATCCTTCAGGACGTGGTCGACTCGGCCAAGGAGTGCCCGGGCGACTGCATCCACGTACGGCGCGTTTCGGACAGGGTCGAGGTATTCGGGCCCGAGGCCGCCTGACCGCGGTCCCGGACGGAACAGGGACACGCCGGGTGACGGTCAGACGCCGGCGCCGGCAGGGTCCTCCGGCTGACTGCTCCGCGCGAAGGCCCCGTTCCGCCACTGCCAGGTGACCTTCTCCTGCTCGTCGGGGCAGCAGGAGGGAACCGAGGCCGAGGAGTAGCCGAGAAGCGTGGCGGAGACGATGCCGTCACGCACCGCGAAGTCGCCGACGCTGAGCTTCTGGACGGGGTCCACCAGGGTCGCGACGATCCGTGGTGCGGCCCCGCTTCCCTGTGTGAGGACGTAGACGCCGCTGGGCGGGGTGCCTGACCCGGCCGCGCAGCGGACCACCGCGACGGTCTCCGGACGGCCGTCGCCGTCCAGGTCGCCGGGGGCCTCTTTGGCCACGGTGTGGCCTGCCCCGCCGCATTCCAGGGGGAAGTCGGCACGAGCCGGGTCGGGGGCGGCGACGGGCGCCGCCGCGTGCTGCGCCGCGGTGCGGTGCGGGGTGGTGGAGGCCGAGGCGTTCGCGTCGGGCTGGAGCAGACCGGCTGCCGCGACGACGGCGGCCATGGCTGCCGCGGTGGCGAGCCAGTGCATCGGCCTGGTGCCGGTGTGCGCGAGGTCCGGGAGCGCGGAGGTCTGCACGCGGGATGTCTCCTGTGGTTCCTGTGGTGCGGAATGCCGGAAATGGCGGTGCCCTCGGCAGGACGTCGGCGGCCGGGTGGGGGTGGCCAGCATCGTGCCACACCTCACACGGCAGTGGAACGGTGGGGTCGCTACGGATCCCGTTCCCTGTCCGTCCTCCGCACCCGGGCAACGGAATGGCGCCGCCGCCGAGTTCCGGGTCGGTCCGGGAACTCGGCGGCGGCGCCGGCATGCGGGGCGCGCGGCGAAGGCCGCGCCCCTGGTTCAGTCGCGGGCGGAGCCGCTCTGGCTGCCCGGGCCGGTGTAGTCCTCGCCGTAGGCGCCCTTGGAGGGGCGGCGGCGGCGCGGCGGGGCCTGGACTCCGTCAGCCAGCCGACGGGCGGTGACGAGGAATCCGGTGTGGCCGATCATGCGGTGGTCCGGGCGGACGGCGAGACCCTCGACGTGCCAGTTCCGGATCATCGACTCCCAGGGCTGCGGCTCGGCGAAGCAGCCGATCTCGCGGATGGACTCGACCGTCCGCGAGAGCTGGGTGGTGGTCGCGACGTACGCGCAGAGGATGCCGCCGGGGACGAGCGCCTTGGAGACGACGTCCAGGCACTCCCAGGGCGCGAGCATGTCCAGGACGACGCGGTCCACGTCGGTTTCCGTGAGGTTGTCCTGGAGGTCGCCGACGGTGAGCTGCCATGCGGGGTGCGGGCTGCCGAAGTAGCGCTCGACGTTCTGCTGGGCGATCTCGGCGAAGTCCTCGCGGCGCTCGTAGGAGTGCAGCATGCCGTGCTCGCCGATGGCGCGGAGCAGGAACGTGGAGAGTGCGCCGGATCCGACGCCGGCTTCCACGACGCGTGCGCCGGGGAAGATGTCGCCGAAGGCCAGGATCTGACCCGCGTCCTTGGGGTAGACCACGGCGGCGCCGCGGGGCATGGACAGGACGTAGTCGGGGAGCAGGGGGCGCAGCGCAAGGTAGACGACGTTCCCCGTGGTACGGACAACACTGCCCTCGGGAGCACCGATCAGCTCGTCGTGCGAGAAAGAACCCTTGTGGGTGTGGAAGTTCTTTCCGGCTTCGAGCGTGAAGGTGTAGTGGCGTCCCTTGGGATCCGTGAGCTGGACCTGGTCCCCGACCTTGAAGGGCCCACGTCGGCGGGCGGCACCGGTCGGTTCAGACATGTGACCAGCGTACCGGTGTTTCCGGGGGCTCCGACCGCCTGTAGGGGCACGGCCGACGGGCTCGGGCGACCTCTCAGGCGGCGGGGCGTGCCATGGCGGCGACGAACGCACGCTCGACGTCGGCGGTGGACAGGACACCGTAGATCTCACCGGTGTCCTCGACGACGAGGTACTCGGTGGCGGGGCTGGCCTTGAGCCGGTCCAGGAGGGCCTCGCCCGCGAGTTCGGCGGAGACCTTCATGCCGTCGGTGAGGTCCTGGGCGAGACCGCTGACGGCGACCCAGGGGCGACGGTGTTCGGGGACCGCGACGATGGCGGTCTCCCGGACGACGGCCATGGGTTCGCCGGTCGCGTCGACGACGACGAGGGCGCGGGCGCCTGCCTCGTTGGCCCGGCGCAGGGCCTCGGAGAGCGGGGTGTCGGCCTCGACCGGGACGGCTCGCCGGGTGAGGGTGCGGGCCTGCAGGTCGGGGAGGTGCTCGCGGAGCCTGGCCATGCGCAGGCTGTTGCCCGCACCGGTCCAGATGATGGCGGCGAGGATCGCGGCGAGCAGGGCGTCGGTGACGGTGTCCATGCCGCTGATGTCGCGGTCACTGCTCCCGAGGGCCCCGGTGTGGGTGAGGAGGGGCAGCCCGATGAGGGTGACGACGGCGAGGGCGCGGCCGACCCAGGCGGCGGCGACGGTGCCGCTCATCGGGCGGCCGGTGATCTTCCACACGACGGCGCGCAGCATCCGGCCGCCGTCGAGCGGGAGACCGGGCAGGAGGTTGAACGCGGCGACGATGAGGTTGGAGATCATCAGTCCGCCGAGCAGCACGCCGGGCACGGTGCCGGCTTCGACGAACTTCATCGGTACGTAGAAGACGCCCGCCAGGACGAGGGAGAGCAGCGGGCCGACGAAGGCGAGGACGAATTCGCGGCCGGGGGTCTCGGATTCCTTCTCGATCTCGGAGACGCCGCCGAAGAACTGGAGCTGGATGCGGCGGACCGGGAGTTTGTAGCGCAGGGCGACGACCGTGTGCGCGAGTTCGTGGACGAGCACGGAGGCGTAGAACGCGATCGCGAAGAAGAGGGCGACCAGGTAGCGCGCCGCGCCCAGCTCGGGCAGCACACGGTCGAGCTGGCCGCCGAAGACCCAGGTGATCAGGGCTGCCACGACGAACCAGCTGGGTGCTACGTAGACCGGCACTCCGAAGGGGCGGCCCATGAGGATGCCGCCTCCCGGCTCTTCCCTGCGTCCCGGTGTGCCCTTGTCGGGGCCGTCGCCGGGGGCCTTGCCCCCGGCGCCGGGCTGCGGCCGCCCGCTGTTGCCGCTCTCGTCCACGAGGTCCCTTCGGTCGGTGCCGTTTCGGCACGATCATGCAGTGTTCGAGGGTCTGTGGTCGATGGTATGCCGATTGGTGTCAGTGGCGGGTCGTAGGGTCTTCGTCATGACCTCAGTGCCGCGGCCGCCCCAGCCGCCCTCGTCCCTTTCGCCGTCGCGGGCGAGCGATTTCATGCAGTGCCCCCTGCTGTACCGCTTCCGCGTCATCGACAAGCTGCCGCAGAAGCCCAGTGAGGCGGCTACCCGGGGCACGCTGGTGCATGCGGTGCTGGAGCGGCTCTTCGACAATCCTGCGCCGGAGCGCACGCCGGACCGGGCCACGTCGCTGATCCCGGGCCAGTGGGACCGGCTGCTGGAGTCGAAGCCGGAGCTTTCGGAGCTGTTCGCCGAGGATCCGGAGGGCGAGCGGCTCGCGCAGTGGCTGTCGGAGGCGGAGCGGCTGGTGGAGCGCTGGTTCTCACTGGAGGATCCGACGCGCCTGGAGCCGGCCGAGCGGGAGATGTTCGTCGAGACCGAGCTGGATTCGGGGCTGCGGCTGCGCGGGGTGATCGACCGGATCGACGTGGCACCCACGGGCGAGGTCCGCATCGTGGACTACAAGACGGGGAAGGCGCCGCGTCCGGAGTACGCGGAGGGCGCGCTGTTCCAGATGAAGTTCTACGCACTGGTGATCTGGCGGCTCAAGGGTGTGGTGCCACGCCGGCTCCAGCTGGTCTATCTCGGCAGCGGCGACGTGATGACGTACGACCCGGTGGTGGCGGACCTGGAGCGGGTGGAGCGCAAGCTGCTGGCGCTGTGGGACGCGATCTGCCTGGCCACGGAGACGGGTGAGTGGCGGCCGCGGCCGACGAAGCTGTGCGGCTGGTGCGACCACCAGGCACTCTGTCCCGAATTCGGCGGGACTCCCCCGATCTATCCGCTGTCGGTGCGGCCGGCGGAGTCGACGCAGGATGTCCAGGGCAGAATGGACCCGGTCCGGGCTGAGGCCGGCCGGCCTGAGGCCCTTGAAGGACATTGAGGAGATCTCGTGGCAATCCGCGTCCTACTGGTCGACGACCAACCACTGCTGCGCACCGGCTTCCGCATGATCCTGGAGGCGGAGGGCGATCTCGCGGTGGTGGGCGAGGCCGGTGACGGTCTCCAGGCGCTCGATCAGGTGCGCGCGCTGCAGCCCGACGTGGTGCTGATGGACATCCGGATGCCGCGGATGGACGGTGTCGAAGCGACGCGTCAGATCACCGGTCCGGGCCGGGACGGCCCGGCGAAGGTGCTGGTGCTGACCACGTTCGATCTCGACGAGTACGTGGTGGAGGCGCTCCGCGCCGGCGCCAGTGGCTTCCTGCTGAAGGATGCCCCGGCCAATGAGCTGGTGCAGGCGATCCGGGTGGTCGCCGGCGGCGAGGCGATGCTGGCCCCGAGCATCACGCGCCGGCTGCTCGACAAGTACGCGGACCATCTGCCGTCCGGCGAGGAGCAGGTGCCGGACACCCTGCACACGCTCACGGACCGTGAGGTGGAGGTCCTGAAGCTGGTGGCACGCGGCCTGTCGAACGCGGAGATCGCCGCCGATCTGTTCGTCAGCGAGACCACGGTCAAGACGCATGTGGGGCACGTGCTGACGAAGCTGGGGCTGCGCGACCGGGTGCAGGCCGCGGTGTACGCGTACGAGAGCGGACTGGTGCGCCCCGGCGCCCAGTGACCCGGTGGCCCAGTGACCCGGTGGCCCAGTGCCCCGGTGACCCGGTGAGGGGTGGGCGAGCCTGGGCGGCGTACCCGCGGTTCAGCTGGCACCGCTGCCGAGTTCCCAGAGGTGGATGTCGGCGGACGAGGTGACCGCCCATTCGACACCGGTGAGGCCTTCGCGGGAGGCGACGTACTGCTTGCCCTGCCAGAGGGGAAGGACGGGGACGTCCTCGGCGACGATGTCCTGGAGCCGCTGGAAGGTCTTGGCGGTGACGCTGCGGTCGGCCTCGCGGCGGGATTCCGGGATGAGCGACTTCTGGGCCGCGGTCGACCGGTAGGGCGAGTTGAGGAAGTTGTCCTTGTCGAGGAACGGCGCCGTGTAGTTGTCAGGGTCCGGGAAGTCGGGGAACCAGCCCATGCCGTACACGGCGTAGTCGCCGCGCACCTCGGCGGGACGGTACTTCGCCCAGGGGGTGCCCTTGACGGTGACGTCGAAGAGTCCGGTGCCGTTGAGCTGCCGCTTCAGCGTCTCGAACTCGTCGGCGGTGGCCTCGCCGTAGTAGTCGCTCGTGTAGTTCAGGGTGAACTTCACCGGGGTGTCGATCCCGGCGCGCTGCAGGATCGCGGCAGCCTTGGCGGCGCTGGGTTCGCCGTACTTGTTGAAGAACGAGTTCGTGTGTCCGGTGATGCTGGACGGGATCAGTGAGTACAGCGGTTCGGCCGTGGTGCCGTACACCTCGCTCGCGATTTCACCGCGATCGACGATCTGGGCCATGGCCTGGCGGACCGCCTTGTTCTTCACGGCGGGGTCCTTGGTGTCGAAGCCGAGGTACCGGATGGCGAGGCCGGGCATCTCGGTGAGCTTGATGCCGTCCTTGGGGTGCTCCAGCATCTGCTGGGCCTGCTTCGGCGCCATGGTGCGCGTCATCATGTCGATCTTCTTGTCGTCGAGCGCCTTGCCCATGGCGGTGGCATCGGGGAAGGAATCCAGTTCGACCTTCTCGTTCAACACCTTGAGGTCCCCCTTGTAGTGGGGGTTCCTGGTGAAGACGACCTTCTCCACGCGGCCGTTCCTCACTTCCGGCTTCATGGTGTAGGGACCCGATCCGTCCACCTGAAATCCGCTGCGCGGCGTGTGCGCCGGGTATTTGTCGCGCTGGACTATTCCGGCGGGCGGTGTCGCGAGTTTGTACGGGAACGTCGCGTCCGAAGTCCGGAGGTGGAATATGATCTCGCGTTCGCCCTTGGTCTCCACGGTGTCGATGTTGTTGAGCAGGGCCACCGGACCGTTCGTGGATTTGATCCGGATCACGCGGTCGATGGAGTACTTGACGTCCTCGGCGGTGACCGGGCTGCCGTTCGCGAACGTCAGGCCGCTGCGCAGCTTGCAGCGGTAGCTCTCGTTCGCCGTGTCGGTGAAGCGGCAGCTCTCGGCTGCCTCCGGCTCCGGCTGCCCGCCGCTGCGCGGGATGTGCATCAGCGTCTGCACCGTCTGCCGCAGTACGTTCCAGACGCCCGCCTCGTAGCCGATGGCGGGGTCGAGAGGCGCGGGGGCGTCCTTGGAGGCGACGAACTGGTCCGTGGTGCCGACGACGATGGCACCGCTGCCATCGTCCCCGCCGTCCGACACGCCACAGGCGGCGAGTACGGGGGCGAGCAGGCCGACAACGGCCGGCAGCACCAGAGTCTTGCGGTTCATCGTGGACGTTCTCCCTCATGCGGTCATGGAGAAAACGACATTAGTAGGCGCGGTCGGTATTGCCGGACCAGTACCGAGCCCGCGCGATGGGAGCAACCCGAACGTCAACGACGAGTCGATTCCCTGCTCCCGGAATGATTCGTACACGGATTCATCAATCGGGACACTTGGGTACACCCGGCAAACACCGCGGCAGATTCCGGAGACTCCTCGATCACCGAATGAGTGATGAAGGTCACGCGGTGGACGGATTTGCGAATTGACATGCACTCGCCTTATCGACACCGGGGTGCGACACAAAACGCACGGTCGCACGCGAGAGCTTTTCCGTTCATTCACAGAAATACTCTCGGTACGCAGATCACCGCATTCCAGTGACCAGACCCCTGAGGAATGCGAGATCGACTTCTTCGAGCGAACCGACGACCACCCGGCCGTCTGCCGGCGCGATCGGCGACACGGACGGTACGGCGACCACCCGGCACCCCGCGGCCTCCGCGGCGGCCACGCCGGTCGCGGTGTCCTCGATGACTGCACAGAGCCGGGGATCGACCCCGAAGCCGCTCGCGGCCGTGAGATAGGGCTCCGGGTGGGGCTTCGTGCGGGTGACCTCGTCGCCCGCCACGGTCAGCGCGAAGTGGTGACGGCCCACCGACTCCAGGACCCGGTCGATGATGCGCCGGTGCGAGGCGGAGACGAGGGCGGTGGGGATCTCGTGTCTGGCCAGCTCTGCCAGCAGCCGTGCGGCGCCCGGCATCAGCGGCACTCCGTCGGCAATGCGCTTTTCGAAGCGGTCGTTGAGCAGCACGGTCAGTTCGTCGAGGGCGACGTCCGCACCGGTGACGTCCATGAGGTACCCGGCGCTGCGCGTCATCGGTCCGCCGACGACCACGTCCTTCCACGCCTCGTCCAGCCGGTACCCCAGATCGGCGAAGACCGACACCTCGGCGTCCCACCAGAAGCCCTCGGTGTCGACCAGGGTGCCGTCCATGTCGAGGAAGACGGCCTGCAGGGCGGCACCCTCGGCCGTACGGGTCAGGGACGCGGGGATCGTACTGGTCATCCGGCACACCTTTCATGAGGGCCGAGAAGGCCGGCCGCCTTTCCCGGAGGGAGGGCGACCGGCCTGCACTGGACCGACCAGTCTACGACTCATGCGGCTACCGCGCGCTGAACGGAGCCTTACCGCGCGTTGAAGTACTTCGCTTCGGGGTGGTGGATGACGATCGCGTCGGTGGACTGCTCGGGATGGAGCTGGAACTCCTCCGACAGGTGGACCCCGATCCGCTCCGGCTGGAGCAGGTCGGCGATCTTCGCCCGGTCCTCCAGATCAGGGCACGCACCGTAGCCGAGGGAGAAGCGCGCGCCGCGGTACTTGAGCGCGAACATGTCCTCGACGTCGGCGGGGTCGTCGCCCGCGAAGCCGAGCTCGGAGCGGACCCGGGCGTGCCAGTACTCGGCGAGGGCCTCGGCGAGCTGGACGGACAGGCCGTGCAACTCCAGGTAGTCGCGGTAGGAGTTGGCCTCGAAGAGCTTGGCGGTCTCGCCGCCGATCCGCGAGCCGACGGTGACGACCTGGAGGCCGATGACGTCCGTCTCGCCGGACTCCTCGGGGCGGAAGAAGTCCGCGAGGCACAGGCGGCGGCCGCGGCGCTGGCGGGGGAAGGTGAAGCGGGTGCGCTCGGAGCCGTCCTCGTGGAGCAGGATCAGGTCGTCGCCCTTGGAGACGCAGGGGTAGTAGCCGTAGACGACGGCGGCTTCGAGAAGGTTCTCGGTGTGCAGCTTGTCGAGCCAGCCGCGCAGGTGCGGGCGGCCCTCGGTCTCGACCAGTTCCTCGTACGTCGGTCCGTCTCCGGCCCGGGCCTGCTTGAGGCCCCACTGACCCTTGAAGAGGGCGCCCTCGTCGAGCCAGGAGGCGTACTCCTTGAGCTGGATGCCCTTGACGACCCGGCTCCCCCAGAACGGCGGGGTGGGGACGGGGTTGTCGACGGCGACGTCGGAGCGGACTCCCTCCTCCGGCTCCTCGACCTCCAGCACGGCCGTGTCGCGCTTGGGCACACGGCGCTGCTTGAGCTCGGGGAGGGCGGCTCCCGGGACACCGCGCTTGACCCCGATGAGGGCGTCCATCAGGCGCAGCCCCTCGAAGGCGTCGCGGGCGTAGCGCACCTCGCCCTCGTAGATCTCGTGCAGGTCCTGCTCCACGTAGGCGCGGGTGAGGGCCGCGCCGCCGAGGATGACCGGGTATTCGGCCGCCAGTTTGCGCTGGTTGAGCTCCTGGAGGTTCTCCTTCATGATCACGGTGGACTTGACCAGGAGACCGGACATCCCGATGACGTCGGCCTTGTGCTCGTCGGCGGCTTCCAGGATCGCGGAGACGGGCTGCTTGATGCCGATGTTGACGACGTTGTAGCCGTTGTTGGACAGGATGATGTCGACGAGGTTCTTGCCGATGTCGTGGACGTCACCGCGGACGGTGGCCAGGACGATGGTGCCCTTGCCCTCGGCGTCGGACTTCTCCATGTGCGGCTCCAGATGGGCCACCGCGGTCTTCATGACCTCGGCGGACTGGAGCACGAACGGCAGCTGCATCTGGCCGGATCCGAATAGCTCGCCGACGACCTTCATGCCTTCCAGCAGGGTGTCGTTGACGATGTCGAGAGCGGGACGGGTCTGCAGGGCCTCGTCGAGGTCGGCCTCCAGCCCCTTCTTCTCGCCGTCGATGATCCGGCGCTGGAGGCGCTCGTCGAGCGGCAGCGCGAGGAGTTCCTCGGCCTTGCCCTCCTTCATCGACTTCATGTTGACGCCCTCGAAGAGCTCCATGAGCCGCTGCAGCGGGTCATAGCCTTCGGCGCGGCGGTCGTGGATCAGGTCGTGGGCGACCTTGACCTGCTCCTCCTCCAGCCGGGCGATCGGCAGGATCTTCGACGCGTGCACGATCGCGGAGTCGAGACCGGCCTTGACGCACTCGTCGAGGAAGACGGAGTTCAGGACGACGCGGGCCGCCGGGTTCAGGCCGAAGGAGATGTTGGAGAGGCCCAGCGTGGTCTGGACGTCGGGGTGACGCTTCTTCAGCTCGCGAATGGCCTCGATGGTGGCGATGCCGTCCTTGCGGGACTCCTCCTGCCCGGTACAGATCGTGAAGGTGAGGCAGTCGATGAGGATGTCCGACTCCTGGATGCCCCAGTTGCCGGTCAGGTCCTCGATGAGCCGCTCCGCGATGGCGACCTTGTGCTCGACGGTACGGGCCTGGCCCTCCTCGTCGATGGTCAGCGCGATCAGCGCGGCGCCGTGCTCGGCGGCCAGCTGGGTGACCTTGACGAAGCGCGACTCGGGGCCGTCGCCGTCCTCGTAGTTCACGGAGTTGAGGACCGCACGCCCGCCGAGCTTCTCCAGCCCGGCACGCAGCACGGGCAGCTCGGTGGAGTCCAGCACGATCGGCAGGGTGGAGGCCGTGGCGAACCTTCCGGCCAGCTCCTTCATGTCGGCGACACCGTCGCGGCCGACGTAGTCGACGCAGAGGTCGAGCATGTGCGCGCCCTCGCGGATCTGGTCGCGGGCCATCTCGACGCAGTCGTCCCAGCGGGCCTCCAGCATGGCGTCGCGGAACTTCTTCGACCCGTTGGCGTTCGTGCGCTCGCCGATCGCGAGGTACGAGGTGTCCTGGCGGAACGGCACGGTCTGGTAGAGGGAGGCCGCGCCGGGCTCGGGGCGCGGGTCGCGGACAGCGGGGGTGAGGTCGCGGGCCCGCTCGACGACCTGGCGCAGATGCTCGGGCGTCGTACCGCAGCAGCCGCCGATCAGTGACAGGCCGTAGTCGGTCACGAAGGCTTCCTGCGCGTCCGCCAGCCCCTCGGGGCCGAGCGGGAAGTGCGCGCCGTCCTTGGTCAGCACGGGCAGGCCCGCGTTCGGCATGCACATCAGCGGTGTACGCGAGTGGCGGGCCAGATAGCGCAGGTGCTCGCTCATCTCGGCCGGGCCCGTCGAGCAGTTCAGCCCGATCAGGTCGATGCCCAGCGGCTCCAGGGCGGTCAGCGCGGCGCCGATCTCGGAGCCGAGCAGCATGACGCCGGTCGTCTCGAAGGCGAGCGAGCAGATCAGCGGCACGTCGATGCCCAGGGCGTCCATCGCCCGGCGCGCGCCGATGAGGCTGGACTTGGTCTGCAGCAGGTCCTGCGTGGTCTCCACGATCAGGGCGTCCGAGCCGCCGGCGAGCAGGCCCTCGGCGTTCTGCTGGTAGCCGTCCCGCAGCACGTCGTACGCGATGTGGCCGAGCGACGGCAGCTTGGTGCCGGGGCCCACCGAGCCGAGGACCCAGCGCTGGCGGCCGTCCTTCGCTCCGAACTCGTCGGCGACCTCGCGGGCGATGCGGGCGCCCGCCTCGGACAGTTCGAAGATCCGGTCAGCGATCTCGTACTCGTTCGCCGCCGAGTGGTTCGCGCCGAAGGTGTTCGTCTCGACGCAGTCCACGCCGACCGCGAAGTACTCCTCGTGCACCGAGCGCACGATGTCGGGGCGCGTGAGGTTCAGGATCTCGTTGCAGCCTTCGAGGTTCTCGAAGTCCTCCAGCGTGGGGTCCTGCGCCTGGAGCATGGTGCCCATGGCACCGTCGGCCACCACGACTCGGGTGGCGAGCGCCTCACGGAGGGCTGCGGCTCGGTTCCGGCTGTCGGCGGAAGGGGTCGGCGACGAGGCCATGGATGTACTCCCTGGGATGCGACGGCTGTCGGCTTTGCGTCTTCGGCGGAAGGCGCACCCGGCCAGGGTAGCCGGGCGGCGTCCCGGACCGTCACTCTGTCCCACGAATCGGACTGCATGCTGTTCAGGCGGTCGTCCGGGCTGTCGGAGTGCCTCAGAATTCCCTTGCGACCGAGCGTGGGTCGGCATCGACCGATAGTGTTCAGCATTGTCGAACCAAGGTGGAGGAGTACGGCGCGATGGCCAAGAACATCCAGTCGCTGGAGCGGGCGGCCGCGATGCTGCGACTACTGGCGGGCGGCGAGCGGCGGCTGGGGCTGTCGGACATCGCTTCCTCCCTGGGCCTGGCCAAGGGCACCGCGCACGGCATCCTCCGCACGCTCCAGCACGAGGGCTTCGTCGAGCAGGACGCGGCATCCGGCCGCTATCAGCTGGGGGCCGAGCTGCTGCGTCTGGGCAACAGCTATCTGGATGTCCATGAGCTGCGGGCCCGGGCGCTGGTCTGGACGGACGACCTGGCCCGCTCCAGCGGCGAGAGCACCCACCTGGGCGTCCTGCACCAACAGGGCGTACTGATCGTCCACCACGTCTTCCGGCCCGACGACAGCCGCCAGGTCCTGGAGGTAGGGGCCATGCAGCCGCTGCACTCCACGGCCCTGGGCAAGGTCCTGTCCGCCTACGACCCAGTGGCCCACACGGAGGCCCTGGAGGCAGAGCGGGAGTCCTTCACACCCCGCACCGTCACCGATCCGGAGGAGTTCGAGTCGATGCTCGAACTCGTCCGCGCACGGGGCTGGGCGGCCGACGTGGAGGAGACCTGGGAGGGCGTGGCCGCGGTGGCCGCCCCGATCCACGACCGGCGCCGGATGCCGGTGGGAGCCGTGGCCGTGACCGGTGCGGTGGAGCGGGTGTGCGCGGACGGCGAGCTGCGGCCCGAGCTGGTGGCGGCGGTACGGGACTGCGCCCGCGCGGTCTCCCGGGATCTGGGCGCCAGGCGCTTCTGAGTTCCCTGCGGGATCATCGGTAACGATCGAGTTATAGAACACACAACCCTTGACGCCTCATTCACCTGGGGGAAACACTGCCGTTCATCGGTCGGCATTGTCGAACGCCTAACGGAAATACGCGTTAGGGTGTAACAGTGCCAAGGCCGCAACGCCCTCACATGAGGGCGCGGACCACCGGAGGGACCCGGGGTTCGGCTTCCCTGGACGAAGGACAAAGGAGTCGCGGGTGTCCAGCTCCGACATCTTCATCGGCGAGACCATCGGTACCGCCGTACTCATCCTGCTCGGCGCCGGTGTCTGTGCCGCCGTCACGCTCAAGCGCTCGAAGGCACGGGACGCCGGCTGGCTCGCCGTCACCTTCGGGTGGGGCTTCGCGGTGCTGACCGGCGCGTACATGGTCGGCGGCGTCTCCGGAGCGCATCTCAACCCGGCCGTCACCCTCGGTCTCGCGATCGAGGGCGGCACCAAGTGGAGCGACGTACCGCTCTATCTCGTCTCCCAGCTGTTCGGCGCGATGATCGGCGCGGCGTTGGTCTGGCTGGCCTATTACGGGCAGTTCCGGGCCCATCTCACCGATCCGGAGATCCTGAACGCCCATACGGGTGAGGAGGGCATGGTCGACAAGGCCGCGGCCCCCAAGGCCGGGCCGGTGCTCGGTGTCTTCTCCACGGGTCCCGAGATCCGCAACGCCGTGCAGAACATCGTCACCGAGATCATCGCCACGGTCGTGCTGGTCCTGGCGATCCTCACCCAGGGCCTCAACGACGACGGCAACGGCCTCGGCACGCTGGGCGCGCTGATCACCGCGCTGGTGGTCGTCTCCATCGGTCTCTCGCTCGGCGGCCCGACGGGCTACGCAATCAACCCGGTTCGCGACCTCGGTCCGCGTATCGTGCACGCGCTGCTTCCGCTGCCGAACAAGGGCGGATCCGACTGGGGTTACGCCTGGATCCCGGTCGTAGGACCGCTCGTCGGCGGCGCGATCGCGGGCGGGCTCTACAACCTCGCCTTCGCGTGAGCCACAGGGCCCAGAGCCGTCACCCCCAAGACCACACAGACTTCCGGGAGCACACCGTGACCGACGCACACACCACCGGCACCCACGGCACGGGGCCGTTCATCGCGGCCATCGACCAGGGCACCACCTCCAGCCGCTGCATCGTCTTCGACAAGGACGGTCGGATCGTCTCCGTCGACCAGAAGGAGCACGAGCAGATCTTCCCGAAGCCGGGCTGGGTCGAGCACGACGCGAGCGAGATCTGGGAGAACGTCCAGGAGGTCGTGGCGAGCGCCATCGTCAAGGCCGGCATCACCGCCGCCGACGTGAAGGCGATCGGCATCACCAACCAGCGCGAGACCACCCTGCTCTGGGACAAGAACACCGGTGAGCCCGTCCACAACGCACTCGTCTGGCAGGACACCCGCACCGACGCGCTCTGCAAGGAGCTCGGCCGCAACGTGGGCCAGGACCGGTTCCGCCGCGAGACCGGGCTGCCGCTCGCCTCGTACTTCGCCGGTCCCAAGGTCCGCTGGCTGCTCGACAACGTCGAGGGGCTGCGCGAGCGCGCCGAGCGCGGCGACATCCTCTTCGGCACCATGGACTCCTGGGTCATCTGGAACCTGACCGGTGGCACCGAGGGCGGCGTCCACGTCACCGACGTCACCAACGCCTCGCGCACACTGCTGATGAACCTGCACACCATGACGTGGGACGACAAGATCCTCGCCTCCATGGACATCCCGGCGGCCCTGCTGCCCGAGATCCGGTCCTCGGCCGAGGTCTACGGCAACGCCAAGGGCGGCGTGCTCGACGGCGTGCCGGTCGCCTCCGCGCTCGGTGACCAGCAGGCCGCGCTGTTCGGCCAGACGTGTTTCGCCGAGGGCGAGGCCAAGTCGACGTACGGCACCGGCACCTTCATGCTGATGAACACCGGCGAGACGCCCGTCAACTCCTACAACGGGCTGCTGACCACCGTCGGCTACCAGATCGGCGACCAGAAGCCGGTCTACGCCCTGGAGGGCTCGATCGCCGTCACCGGTTCGCTGGTGCAGTGGATGCGCGACCAGATGGGCCTGATCCAGTCCGCGGCCGAGATCGAGACCCTGGCCTCGTCGGTCGAGGACAACGGCGGCGCGTACTTCGTGCCGGCCTTCTCCGGCCTGTTCGCCCCGTACTGGCGTCCCGACGCCCGCGGTGTCATCGCCGGTCTCACCCGCTACGTCACCAAGGCGCACATCGCCCGTGCCGTGCTGGAGGCGACCGCCTGGCAGACCCGCGAGATCAGCGACGCCATGACCAAGGACTCCGGCGTCGAGCTGACCGCGCTCAAGGTCGACGGCGGAATGACCTCCAACAACCTGCTGATGCAGACGCTCGCCGACTTCCTGGACGCACCCGTGGTGCGGCCCATGGTCGCCGAGACCACCTGCCTCGGCGCCGCCTATGCCGCCGGCCTGGCCGTCGGCTTCTGGCCCGACACCGACGCGCTGCGCGCCAACTGGCGCCGGGCCGCCGAGTGGACCCCCCGCATGGACGCGGACATCCGCGACCGCGAGTACAAGAGCTGGCTCAAGGCCGTGGAACGGACCATGGGCTGGCTCGACGACGAGGAGTAGACAACATGACCACCCTGCAGAGCGTCCCCGCCCTCGGGACGCACCCGGCCTCCGGCTCCCTTCCGAGCCGCGCCGAGACACGGGAGCAGCTCTCCAAGGCGACGTACGACCTCCTGGTGATCGGTGGCGGCATTCTGGGCATCTCCACCGCCTGGCACGCCGCGCAGTCCGGGCTGCGGGTGGCCCTGGTGGACGCCGGCGACTTCGCCGGCGCCACCTCCTCCGCCTCCTCCAAGCTGCTCCACGGCGGTCTGCGCTACCTGCAGACCGGCGCGGTGAAGCTGGTCGCGGAGAACCACTTCGAGCGCCGTGCCGTATCGCGTCAGGTGGCCCCGCACCTGGCCAACCCGCTCACCTTCTACCTGCCCGTCTACAAGGGCGGGCCGCACGGCGCGGCCAAGCTCGGCGCGGGCGTGTTCGCGTACTCGGCACTGTCCGCCTTCGGTGACGGCGTCGGCCATGTGATCAGCCCGGCGAAGGCGCAGCGCGATGTGCCCGAGCTGCGTACGGACAACCTGAAGGCCGTCGCGGTGTACGGCGACGACCAGATGAACGACGCGCGGATGGCGCTGATGACGGTCCGCGCGGCCGTCGAGGCGGGGGCGACCGTCCTCAACCACGCGGCGGTGACCGGGCTGCGGTTCACCAGGGGCCGGGTGACGGGCGCCGACCTGGAGGACCGTCAGGACGGCACCGAGTTCGGCGTCACCGCCCGGCTGGTGCTGAACGCCACGGGCCCGTGGGTCGACCACCTGCGGAAGCTGGAGGACCCGAACGCGGCCCCGTCGATACGTCTGTCCAAGGGCGCGCACCTGGTGCTCAAGCGCACCCGTCCCTGGAAGGCCGCGCTGGCCACGCCGATCGACAAGTACCGCATCACGTTCGCCCTGCCGTGGGAGGACATGCTGCTGCTCGGCACGACGGACGAGGAGTACGAGGGCGACCCGGCGGACGTCGCGGTGACCGAACAGGACACCGCGCAGATCCTGGACGAGGCGGCGTTCTCGATCAAGGACCAGCAGCTGTCGCGGGATCTGATCACGTACTCCTTCGCCGGGCTGCGGGTGCTGCCGGGCGGGCCCGGTGACACCTCCAAGGCCAAGCGCGAGACGGTGGTGACCGAGGGCCGCGGCGGGATGCTGTCGGTCGCGGGCGGCAAGTGGACGACGTTCCGCCACATCGGCCGTACGGTGATGAACAAGCTGGCCGCGCTCCCCGGGCACCCCCTTGCCGAGGACATGGAGCCGATGGCCAGGCTGCCGAAGAAGCTGCCGCTGCCGGGGATCGCCAACCCGAACGCGGTCGCCCACCGCCTGCTGATCGACGGCGGCACGCCCGGTCCGCGGATGTCCGCCGACACGGCACGGCACCTGGCCACGCACTACGGTTCGCTGTCCTTCGACATCGCCCGGCTGGCCAACGAGAACCCGGAGCTCGCGAAGCGCATCCACCCGGACGCGCCGGAGATCTGGGCGCAGGTCGCGTACGCGCGGGACCACGAGTGGGCCGAGACCGCGGACGACGTGCTGCGGCGCCGGACGACGCTGACGATCCGGGGTCTGGCGACGGACGAGATCCGGGCCGGTGTCGAGTCGGTGCTCGGCGACCGCAGGAACTGACGCAGGACGGGGGCGGCGTCCGGGGGGACGCCGCCCCCGTCCGTGTGTGCCGGTTCACGCTGGGCCGTTTCGGACTCTGCCGTACGGATCCGGGCGTAACGGCGCGGCATTGCGGTACAGGCGTCGCACAGGTCGGCCCGAAGTGCGCACCTGCCGTCTCCGGGGACGCATAATGGGGCGATACATCGGATGTCTGGAGGTCGCCCATGGCTGTCACTGACGAGGCCATCGAGAAGATCAAGGGAATGATCGTCTCGGGTGCGCTACGGCCCGGCGATCGTCTCCCCAAGGAGAGCGAACTCGCCGCGGAGCTCGGCCTGTCCCGCAACTCGCTGCGGGAGGCGGTACGCGCACTGTCGCTGATCCGCATTCTCGATGTGCGCCAGGGCGACGGCACGTATGTCACCAGTCTCGACCCGCAGCTGCTGCTGGAGGCGCTGAGCTTCGTCGTGGACTTCCACCGCGACGACACGGTGCTGGAGTTCCTGGCGGTCCGCCGGATCCTGGAGCCGGCCGCGACCGCGATGGCGGCGAGCCGGATCAGTGAGGAGCAGCTGGACGTGCTGAGCGCCCAGCTGGACGCGCTGGGCGAACGCCCCTCGGTCGAGGAGCTGGTGGCCTGCGATCTGGAGTTCCACCGCGGCATCGTGCAGTCGTCCGGCAACTCGGTGCTCTGCTCGCTGCTCGACGGCCTTTCGGGTCCGACGACCCGGGCGCGGGTCTGGCGCGGGCTGACCCAGGAGGACGCGGTGAGCCGCACGCTCCACGAGCACCGGGCGATCGTCTCGGCGCTGCGGGACCGCGACGCGGAGGCTGCGCGGGCGTGGGCGACGGTGCATGTGGCGAGCGTGGAGCAGTGGCTGCGCTCGACGCTGTGACCCAGGGGCTCCGCCCCGGACCCAGGTTCTCGGACGCCGGACGGGCCTGAACGGCCCGTCCGGCGTCCGAGGACCGAAGGGTTCAGTCCTGCTTCTCGCCGCTCGCGAAGCGGGAGATGACCAGGGCGACGATGATGATGGCGCCGTTGAGGAACTGGTTCCACAGCGCCGGGACGCCGCCGAGCGTCATCACGTTGACCACCAGCTGCAGTGTCAGTACGCCGGTCAGCGCACCGAACAGCGTGCCGCGTCCGCCCTTGAGGCTGATGCCGCCGATCACGGCCGCGGCGAACACCTGGAAGATCCAGCCGTTGCCCTGGGTCGCGGCGACCGCCCCGTAGTGGCCGGTGTAGAGGATGCCCGCGAACGCGGCCAGCAGACCGCCTATGGCGAGCACGATCCAGGTGACCCGGTCGACGCGGATACCGGCGGCGCGTGCCGCTTCCGGGTTGCCCCCGATCGCGTACAGCGAGCGTCCGTGGCGCAGCCATGCCAGGGCCGCCCCGCCGATCGCGAAGAGGAGCAGGCAGATCCAGACCGCGGCCGGCGCACCGAACCACGAGGTCTTGCCGAGGTAGCGGAAGGACTCCGGGACGTCGGTGATGGACTTGCCCTCGGTGATGCCGATGTGGAGGCCGCGCAGCATCGTCAGCATGCCCAGCGTGGCGATGAAGCCGTTGACCCGGAGCTTCAGCATCAGGAAGCCGTTGATGCCTCCGATGACGAGCCCGACCAGCAGACAGAGCGGGATCGCCGACCAGCTGGGAAACAGTCCGAGGCCTGCGAAGCGGCCGCCCTCGGAGTCCAGCACCAGCCACATGGCGACGACGGGCGCGATGCCGATCGTCGACTCCAGCGAGAGGTCCATCCGGCCGCAGATGAGGATCAGCGCCTGGCCCAGGACCAGCAGGCTCAGCTCGGAGGACTGCTGGACGACGCTGATCAGGTTGTCGGAGGTGAGGAAGACCGGCGAGACGATGAAGCCGATCAGCATCAGCACCAGGATCACCGGCACCAGGGAGAAGTCGCTCCACCGGATCAGCTTGAGCCGGCTCAGCGGGCTGCCCTCCCCCGCGCCGCCCTTCAGTGCCCCGTCGATGTCCTCGGCCGTGGACGGCCGTATCGTGCCGGTCATTCCCTTTCCCCCACACCTTCCATGGCGGCGACGAGTTCCCCGTCGGACCACCCGCTTGCGAATGTTGCGACGACCCGCCCGTGGAACAGGGCGAGTACGCGGTCGCAGACCCGCAGATCGTCCAGCTCGTCCGAGACGACGACTGCGGCGTTGCCCTCGTCGGCGACCCGCCGGACCACCCCGAGCAGCGAGTCCTTGGACTTGATGTCCACGCCCGCGGTGGGCCGGACCGCCACCAGCACGCTGGGCTTGCGGGCCAGTGCGCGGGCGACCACCACCTTCTGCTGGTTGCCGCCCGAGAGACCGGAGACGGGCTGCTCGGGTCCCTGCGTCTTGATGTCCAGCGATTCGATCATGCCCCGGGCGAACTCCCGCGTACGGGAGGGCAGTACGGTCCCCCACGGGCCGAGCTGGTCGGTGACCGTGAGGGTGGCGTTCTCGGCGACGCTGCGCTCCAGGACGAGGCCCTGGTCGTGACGGTCCTCGGGGATGTAGCCGATCCCGGCGGCCAGGGCGTGCGGCACGCTGCCCGAGCGGACGGCCCGGCCGCGCACCCGGACCGTGCCGCCGCCCGCCTTGCGCATGCCCGCCAGCACCTCGCCCAGCGCGGTGTTGCCGCTGGCCGCGGAGCCGGCGAGACCGAGCACCTCACCGGGGCGCACCTGGAGGTCCAGCGGTTCGAACCGGCCCTCCAGGGTGAGCCCTTCGGTACGCAGGACGGGCTCCGCCGACGCGTCGGGGGGTGTGGCGGTGCCGGCCGCGTGCCAGGCGACGGCGCCGGCGGACTTCTCGCCCGTCATGGCCGCCACCAGTTCCGTCTTCGTGACGTCGGCGACCGGGGCTGTCAGCACGTGGCGGGCGTCGCGGTAGACGGTGACCGCCGTGCACAGCTCGTACACCTCCTGCAGATGGTGGGAGATGAAGAGGAACGCCACTCCCTGGTCCTGCAGTTCACGGAGCTTGTCGAAGAGCCGGCCGATGCCGCGGGCGTCGAGCTGTGCGGTCGGCTCGTCGAGGATGATCAAGCGGGCGCCGAAGGACAGCGCCCGGGCGATCTCGACGAACTGCCGCTGTTCGACCGCCAGATCGCGTGCCCGGGTGTTCGGGTCGACCTGGACGCCGTACTCGGCGAGGAGCTGCTCCGCTCGCTTGCGAAGCCGCCCCCAGCTGATCCAGCGGGCGTTGTCGTCGAACCGGTTGAGGAAGAGGTTCTCGGCGACGGTCAGGTCGGGGACGACCATGGACTTCTGGTAGACGCAGGCGACCTTCGACTGCCAGGCCGTGGTGTCCCCGAAGGCGGGCGCGGGCTCCCCGCCGAAGGTGACCGTGCCCGCGTCCGCCTTGTGGAGTCCGGTCAGCACGCTGACCAGCGTCGACTTGCCCGCGCCGTTGCGTCCGACGAGTGCGTGCGACTCGCCGGGCCGCACGGTGAGCTGCACGCCGTCGAGCGCGACGGTCGGCCCGAAGCGTTTGACGACGCCTTCCGCCTGTACGGCAGGTGGTGGTGCCTGGTCCATGGCTAGCTCTTCTTCTCCAGCTGGTTGGCCCACAGCTTCGGGTCGTCGACGTTGTCCTTCGTCACCAGGGGCGCGGGGAGCTGGTCCTCGAAGCCGTTCGGGATCTTGATGATGGTGGAGTCGTGGTCGGTCGGGCCCTCCTTGAAGGTCTTCCCGTCCAGGGCCGCCTTGGCGTAGTACAGCGCGTACTTCGCGTACAGGTCGGCGGGCTGGGAGATCGTCGCGTCGATCTTCCCGGCCTTGATGGCGTCGAACTCCTCCGGGATGCCGTCGTTGGAGATGATCGTGATGTGGCCCGGCGAACCGGCCGGCTTCAGCAGCTTCTTCTGCTCCAGCAGCGCCAGGGTGGGCTGCAGGAAGACGCCGCCGGCCTGCATGTAGATGCCGTTGATGTCGGGGTGCGCGGCCAGGGTCGACTGGAGCTTCGCGGAGGCGACGTCGCCCTTCCAGTCGGTGGCCAGCTCGAACACCTTGATGTCCGGGAAGTCCTTGTCCATGCAGGTCTTGAAGGCCTCGGACCGGTCGCGGCCGTTGATCGAGGACAGGTCGCCCTGGAACTCGACGACCTTGCCCTTGCCCTTCAGCTGTTCGCCGAGGTACTTGCAGGCGTTGGTCCCGTACGCCTTGTTGTCGGCCCGCACCACCATGTAGATGTCGCCCTTGTCGGGGCGGGTGTCGACGCTGATGACGGGGATCTTCTTCTCGTTCAGCGTGTTGAGCGACTCGGCTATCGCGCCGGTGTCCTGGGGGGCCATCACCACGGCCTTGGCGCCCTGGTCGGTGAAGGTCTGGACGTTGGCGACGAGCTTGCCGATGTCGTTCTGGGAGTTGGTCAGCGGCAGAGCCTTGACCTCACCGTCCTTCACCCCCTTCTCGACGTAGTTCTGGTAGGAGTTCCAGAAGTCGCTGTCGCTACGCGGCAGGTCGATGCCGACCTTCCCGCTGCCCTCGCCCTTGTCCGATGATTCGCGGTTGCAGCCCGCGAGGGCAGTGACGGCCAGCAGTACGGCGCAGGCCGCCGCACTCGTCGTACGCACTCTCATTGGTGTCCCGTTCCCTTGTGAAGTACCGGCTCGAAGGATCTGAAGGATCTGAAGGATCTGAAGGATCTGAAGGATCTGATGGCAATACGGAGGTGCGTGGTGCAGGTGGTGCGGATGCGGTGAGAGGTGTAGTCCGGGCTGTCCCGGTCCGGTCCGCGCCTCCCAGGTCAGCTCTCGGCGGGGCGCAGGCGCAGGCCCTGCATTCCGCCGTCGACGGCCAGTGCCGTACCCGTCACGGAGGCCGCGGCGGGGCTGGCGAGGTACAGGATCGCGGCGGCCACCTCGTCGGCGGAGACCAGCCGGCCCAGCGGCTGCCGGGCGTTGAGGGCCGCGCGTTCGGCGGCCGGATCGTCGGCCCGGCCGAGCAGCCGGCCGATCCACGGGGTGTCCGCGGTGCCGGGGTTGACGCAGTTGACGCGAACGCCCTCGCGGACGTGGTCGGCGGCCATGGCCAGCGTCAGGGAGAGGACGGCGCCCTTGCTCGCGCTGTACAGGGCGCGCTGGGGCAGCCCCGCGGTCGCGGCGATCGAGCAGGTCTGGGTGATCGATACGGCGCCGGGGCGCTCGGCCGCGGCCCGCCGCAGGTGCGGCAGCGCGTGCCGGGCGGTGCGGACCATGCCGAGGACGTTGATGTCCAGGACCCGGGTCCACTCGTCGTCGTCGTTGTCCTCGACGCTGCCGATGGAGCCGATGCCCGCGTTGGACACGAGCGTGTGCAGGGAGCCCAGTTCGGCGGCCGCGCGGTCCACGCCCTCACGGACGGCGGCGTCGTCGGTGACGTCCGCCTTGACGGCGAGGGTTCCCTCGGGGGCGCCCGCGGTCTCCCGGTCGAGAACGGCGACGCGGGCCCCGCGCTCCAGCAGCATGGTCGCGACGGCGGCCCCGATGCCTGAGGCGCCCCCCGTCACCAGTGCGTTCATGCCCTCGAAGTCGTGTGTGCCGGTCATCGGCCGTCCTCCTCATCGGTACGGCGGGCCTGCCATACAGGGCCCTCGGGATAGCGGTGTGCGGCGATCGACTCGGGGTGCATCCGGGCGGAGAAGCCCGGAGAGGCCGGAGCGGTGTAGCGCCCGGACTCGATCACGGTGGGGTCGACGAAGTGTTCGTGGAGGTGGTCGACGTACTCGATCACCCGGTCCTCCCAGGTGCCGGAGACCGCCACGTAGTCGAACATCGAGAGGTGCTGGACCAGTTCGCACAGTCCGACGCCGCCCGCGTGCGGGCAGACCGGCACGCCGAACTTGGCGGCGAGCAGCAGGATCGCGAGGTTCTCGTTGACGCCGGCGACACGAGCCGCGTCGATCTGGACGAAGTCGACGGCTCCGGCCTGGAGCAGCTGCTTGAACACCACACGGTTGGCGACGTGTTCGCCGGTGGCGACCTTGACCGGCTGACCGGCACGCACGGCGGCGTGGCCGAGGATGTCGTCGGGGCTGGTCGGCTCCTCGATCCAGTGCGGGTCGTAGGGCGCGAGCGCGGTCATCCAGTCCACCGCGGCGGCGACGTCCCAGCGCTGGTTGGCGTCGACGGCGATCCGCACGTCGGAACCGACCGCCTCACGGGCGAGAGCGAGCCTGCGGACGTCGTCGCCGATGTCGCCGCCGACCTTCAGCTTGATCTGGGTGAAGCCGTCGGCGACGGCCTCCTTCGCCAGTCTCACCAGCTTGTCGTCGGAGTAACCGAGCCAGCCGGGCGAAGTGGTGTAGGCCGGGTATCCCTCGGCGCGCAGCCGCTCCGCGCGCTCGGCCCTGCCGGGCTCGGCGGCGCGCAGGATCGCGAGCGCCTCGTCGGGGGTGAGGGCGTCCGTGAGATAGCGGAAGTCGACGAGGGAGACGAGCTCCTCGGGCGTCATCTCGGCCAGGAACTGCCAGACGGGTCTTCCCGCGTGCTTGGCGGCCAGGTCCCAGGCGGCGTTGACGACCGCGCCGGCCGCCATGTGCATCACGCCCTTCTCGGGCCCGAGCCACCGCAGTTGCGAATCGTGGGTGAGATCGCGGTACAGCGCGCCGAGATCGGCCGCGGTACGGGGCACCGGGCGCCCGATCAGATAGGACCGCAGTGCCTCGATGGCGGCCGCCATCACCTCGTTGCCGCGCCCGATGGTGAAACAGAAACCATGTCCCTCGATACCCCCATCGCCGCCCTCACTGTCCGCGGCGTCGGTACGCAGTACGACATAGGCAGCCGAGTAGTCGGGATCGGGGTTCATGGCGTCCGAGCCGTCCAGTTGTTCCGAGGTCGGAAAACGGATGTCATGGACCTCGAAATCCGTGACGGTCTGACTCATGTGCGCCCCCAGGGGAAATAACATCGGACCTCTGCTCTGGTCATCCGATGTATAGCGCCCTGAAGGCCCCAACGTCCAGAGTTGAGCGGAAACTGACCCCACACAGCTCGGATGTATTGCTCGATCGCCGCCCTGCCTCGGCCGGCGACGCAGCCCGGCAGCCCGGGTTCATCCCACCGTGCGCAAGGGCTGCGGAGGGAGTGGCCGGAAGCCGTAAGGTTGTTCCGTACGCAAGGGAACTTCGGAAGGAGGCCTGGGTGATCGAGCTCGAGGGAGTTCCCGAGCTGATCGACCCGGTCATGGTGGCCGCGTTCGAGGGGTGGAACGACGCAGGTGACGCCGCTTCCACGGCGGTGGCGCACCTGGACCGGGAGTGGAAGGGCGAGGTGTTCGCGGCGCTGGACGCCGAGGACTACTACGACTTCCAGGTCAACCGCCCGACGGTCTGGCTGGACGGCGGGGTGCGCAAGATCACCTGGCCGACCACCCGGCTCTCCGTGGTCCGTATCGGCGGCGAGAAACCGCGCGATCTCGTCCTGGTCCGGGGCATCGAGCCGTCGATGCGCTGGCGCTCGTTCTGCAACGAGATCCTGGGCTTCGCCCATGAGCTGGGCGTCGAGATGGTGGTGGTGCTCGGTGCGCTGCTCGGCGACACCCCGCACACCCGGCCGGTGCCGGTCAGCGGCGTCACGTCCGACCCGGACCTGGCGCGGACCATGGACCTGGAGGAGACCAGGTACGAGGGGCCGACCGGCATCGTCGGCATCCTCCAGGAAGCGTGCACGCACGCGGGTGTGCCCGCGGTGAGCCTGTGGGCGGCGGTGCCGCACTATGTGTCGCAGCCGCCCAACCCGAAGGCCACCCTGGCGCTGCTGAACCGCCTGGAGGACCTCATCGGGCTGCGCATCCCGCTGGGCGAGCTGCCCGAGGACGCACGCGCCTGGCAGCTCGGCGTCGACCAACTGGCCGCCGAGGACAGCGAGGTGGCGGAGTACGTACAGACGCTGGAGGAGGCCCGCGACACCGCGGAGCTGCCCGAGGCGAGCGGTGAGGCCATCGCCCGGGAGTTCGAGCGCTATCTGCGGCGCCGGGATCCCGGCCCCGGCCAGGCGCCGGGCGGGCACGCGACGGAGAGCGGTGAGGGCCCGTATCTGCGGGACCCGTCGAGCGGCCGGACCAGGCCGCCCAAGCCGCCCAAGCCGCCCAAGCCGGAGGCCACCTCCGGCCCCGGGCCGGTGGGCGGGTCCGGCAGCGGGCCGGTGACCGGCTCCGGGGAGGGTTCCGGGCCGGCCGACGGTCCCGGGAGCAGCGGCCCCCCGCCGGATTCGTCGGAGGACTCCCCGGACGACGCCTCGGAGGACTGATCCGGGCAGCGTGGAGCCGGGCGGGTGCGTACCCGCCCGGCTCCCCTGCGTCGCTGCGGACATTCAGGAACAGACGAAGCGCGCCGCGCCCCAGTCCCCGTGGTCACCGGTCTTGGACCCGTTGGTGTCCGTGACCTTCAGACGCACATGGCGCGCACCGTCGAGCGGCACATCGACCGGCACCGTCGCCGACGCCCCGGTCACCTTCGGCGAGGTCCACAGCACCTTGCCGTCCGCCTCGACGGAGAACGCCACTTCGCCGTAGCCGTTGATCTCGTCGTCGATCCCGGCGTCGGCGGTGAACTTCGAGCAGTGCCCGCCGAGATAGACCTCGATGTCGGAGTCGGCGTGGGTGCCGATCCCCTTCTCGTACACCTTCCCGGCCAGGGTCAGCGGGTGTCCGTCGGCAGCGCCCGATTCGCCGTTGCTGCGATCGCGCTCCGCCGGTCCGTACCCGTTGGACGAGGTCAGCCACTCCAGGTCGCTCGCCCATGCCTCACCGGTGGGCGGCGCCGGCATCACGGCTGTCGCGAGGCGCTGGACGGCCGTGCGGGACTCGCCCGCCGACCGGTAGCGCGTGAGCGCGGTGATCCGGGCCTCGCCCGCCTTGGCCTCCTTCGCCGGGGTGACCTTCACCTCGACCCGCCGGGTGGTGCCCGCCGGGATCCGGTCCACGGCCGCGGCCGGAGTGGCCTGCCAGCCCTCGGGGACGTCGAGCGAGACCACGGCGTCCGTGACGTCGGCCGTGCCCGCGGTGACGTCGACGGCGACGGTGCCGGCGGCCCCTGCGCCGATCTCCTGCCCCTGCGGCGCGGAGAGGGCAGCGGTCGCGGCGGCATCGCGACCGCCGACCGCGCTGGTGTTCTCCAGCTTCACGGAGAACTTCTTGCCCGTGGACAGCGGGGCGGTCTTGATCTTCACCACGCCGCCGCGGTCGTCGCGGTCGTACCACCAGCCCTGCTTCGCCGAGGCGTAGGCGGCAGCCGAGTCCAGACGCGGCAGCTTGCCGGCGAGCTTCACGCCACTCGGCGCTGAGCCGGTGTGCACACTGAACTCATACGGGCGCCTGCTCTGCTTGCCCTCGAACTTCCCCTTGCTCGCGCCGATGTTCACGGTGACATCGCCCGCACCCCTGGCCGGGGCCCGGACATCGGCCTGCTGGGTGGCGTACGCGCCGTCACGGTGCTGCCGGGTCACGCCGTCGTCCTCGTACAGCGTGAACGACGAACTGCCCTGCGGGTAGATGTCCCAGGCGAGCGGGGAGCCGGCGGTGCGGTCCTTGTACGAGCGGATGCCCGGCCACATCGGCACACTGGCACCGCCCTTGACGAAGAGCGGCAGGGTGTCGAGCGGGGCGCTGTAGTCGTCGAGCGTGACCGGCCCCTCGTACGTCCGTCCGCTCCAGTAGTCGGTCCAGGTGCCCTTCGGCAGGTAGATGCCGTCGCGCTCGGTGCTGTCCTGGTAGACGGGAGCGACGAGGAAGTCCTCACCGGACATGAACTCGTACTTGGCCGCGTCCGTCGCCGCCTTCGGGTCGTCCGGGTACTCCAGCACCAGCGGGCGGACCATGCCGACACCGGTCTTCGTGGCCTCGTGCGCGTAGGAGTACTGATAGGGCAGCAGCGACTCCTTGAGCTTGAGGTAGTCACGGTTGACGGAGGTGTACGGCTCCCCGTAGCGGAAGGGCTGCTTGTCGCTGGCCGCCCAGCCGTCCATGGTCATCGTGGTCCCGAGGAACATCTTCCACTGGAGGTCACGGGTGTACGTCTTGGCGCTGCCGCCGAAGATGCCGTCGACGTCGCCCGTCGTGTAGGCGAGGCCGGACATCGTGGCGCCCGCATAGGTCGGGATCTGCCAGCGGATGTAGTCCCAGGTGCCGTACTGGTCGCCGGACCACTGGACACCGCAGCGCTGCGCACCCGACCAGCTCTCGGGGGCGTAGGTGAAGCCGCGGGCGTCGCTGTTGTCCTCGATGCCCTTGTACGCGTCCTTGCAGCCGTCCAGGGCGAACTTGTAGCCCTCGCCGATCCAAGCGACGTCGAGCTTGGCGACGCGCTGGCCGGCCTTGACCTGGTCGGCGATCTTCTCGATGCCGTCCTGGGTCCAGAGGCCGAGCTGCATGTCGCGGTCCTGGAGGCCCTTGGCGGTCTCGGCGAGGTCCTCGTAGCCGCAGCCGTAGCCGTCGTTGACGAGCATCCAGCCGTTCGGCATGTCGTTCTCGACGTAGCCGTCGGCGACCTTCAGCGCGTCCAGGGTGCGGCGTTCACCGCGGTTGGCATTGTGCAGGTAGCAGTCGGCGTCACCGATCTCCATGCCGTACACCGGAGGCAGGAAGGGCTTGCCGGTGAGCTTCGTGTACTGGCCGATGACGTCCTTGGCGCTGTCGCCCGCGAAGTAGTAGGCGTCGAAGCGCTGTTCCTGCTCGGTGGTGGTCACCGGGTCGGTGAAGGCGTAGGTGCCCGGCGCGAAGGTGTTCCGGAAGACGCCGTAGCCGGCCGACGAGAGGTAGAAGGGCACCGAGTTGGGGTGCCCTCCGTCGTCCCAGTTGTAGTCGACGCCGACCTCGACGGTCTTGTCCCGGTGCGAGGTGTTGCCGCGGCCGTTCTGCATGCCGGCGCCGTAGAACTGCTCGTCGGCACCGCGGGCCAGGGTCTGAGTGGTCTTCTCGCCGTCCCAGCTCAGCCCCTTCGCCTCGGACCAGACCTGGCTGCCGTCGGCCCGGTACAGGGCGAACCGCAGGGGCGACTTGTAGACACGCAGAGTGACGTCGCCCGTGGAGAGGTCGTAGCGGTCGCTGCGCTCCTTCCACCGGGTGCGGGGCGGGGTGTCCTGCGGCAGGACGATGGCATCGCCCGCGGGGTCCTCGAAGGTGCCGTCCGGGGCGAGTTCGATACGGAAGGTCTCCTCGGACACGAAGCTGACGCGAGCCTTCGCGGCCCCCGCGCTCAGCCGGTAGACGGGTCCGTCGGCCGTGAAGCCGGTGAGATCGCCGACCGTCGTGCCGGCGGGTTCGGCCGGGTCGGCGGCCTGTGCGCTGCCCGGCCCCGAGAGCGCGGCGAGCAGTCCCAGGAGCGCTGCAATTACTGCCCCTCTGATGCGCGTTGATGATTGCATAGAGCGCTTTTAGCGCAGTACCAAGCATTTGACCATGGACAAAACGGAACCGGCCCCGAACTTCATCAAGAAGTTCGGGGCCGGTGAACGGACGTAATACAGCGGGCAGTTACAGCGCGACACCGAGCAGGGCATCGACGGTGCGCGAGACGAGTCCCGGCGCTCCCTCGTCCGTCCCGCCCTCGGCGGTCTGCCGCTGGGCCCAGCGGTCCACGGCGGCCAGGGCCGCCGGGGCGTCCAGGTCGTCGGCGAGGGCCGCGCGGACCTCCTCGACGAGGGCGTCCGCGGACAGCCCGTCGGGCCGGGAGACGGCGGCACGCCAGCGCGCGAGCCGCTCCACCGCGTCGGTGAGCACCTGGTCGGTCCACTCCCAGTCGGAGCGGTAGTGGTGCGAGAGCAGGGCGAGGCGGATGGCCGCCGGGTCCACGCCGTCGCGGCGCAGCACCGAGACGAAGACCAGGTTGCCCCTGGACTTGGACATCTTCTCGCCGTCCAGGCCGACCATGCCCGCGTGCACGTACGCCTGGGCGAACGGGTGCTCGCCGGTCAGCACCTGGGCGTGCGAGGCGCCCATCTCGTGGTGCGGGAAGGCGAGGTCGGAGCCGCCTCCCTGGACGTCGAAGCCCATGCCGAGGTGGTCCAGGGCGATGGCGACGCACTCGATGTGCCAGCCGGGCCGGCCGGCACCGAGCGAGGCCCCGTCCCAGCTCGGCTCGCCCTCACGGGCGGCCATCCAGAGCATCGGGTCGAGCGGGTTCTTCTTGCCCGGGCGGTCCGGGTCGCCGCCGCGTTCGGCGGAGAGCAGGCGCATCGCCTCGGCGTCGAGATTGGAGACCTGGCCGAAGTGCGGGTCGGTGTCGACGGAGAAGTACACATCGCCGTTGAGTTCGTAGGCGGCGCCCGCGTCCCGGAGCCGTTCGACGAGCGGCACGATGCCGGGTATCGCCTCGACGGCTCCGATGTAGTGCTGCGGCGGGAGCATGCGCAGGGCAGTCATGTCCTCGCGGAACAGGGCCGTCTCGCTCTCGGCGAGCTCGGTCCAGTCCTTGCCGTCGCGCACGGCCCGCTCCAGCAACGGGTCGTCCACGTCAGTCACGTTCTGGACATAGTGAACCTGCCGCTTGGTGTCGAGCCACACGCGCTGCACGAGGTCGAACGCGTTGTAGGTCGCCGCATGACCCATATGGGTCGCGTCGTACGGCGTGATGCCGCAGACATAGATGCGGGCGACGGGACCGGGGTCAAGGGTGATCCGTCCGCCGGTCGCGGTGTCGTGGATCCGAAGGTCGCGGCCCCTGCCAGGAAGGGCGGGGACCTCAGAAGCGGGCCAGGCATGCATGCCACGAGCGTAACCGGACGCAGCTTCCGGATACGAACCGGAGGGGGAATCCGGTCCGAAGAGGCGCTCTTGCGCCCGGACCCGGAAGGTGCCTGCCCCGGTGGCTCCAGGGCCCCGCGCGGTCGCACCGGCTGATCACACAGGCTTGATCACACCGGCGGCCACGGGATGGCCGGCCATTCCCCGCTCGGCTCCCGGTGCAGCCCTGTGGACCGCAGACCCGCCACCCGGGCCCGCAGGGCCTCGATCTCGGCGGCGGTGATCAGTTCCCCCAGCCGGGTGAGCAGCACGCCCCCCGGCGCCAGTTCCGCGGCCAGCCGGTCCAGCACCTCGACGGCCTCCGCCGGCAGCGGCTCGCCCGCCCAGCCCCACAGCAGCGTGCGCAGTTTGTCGTCCGCGTTGAAGGTCACACCGTGATCGATGCCGTACAGCCGGCCGTCGGGTGCCGGAAGCAGATGGCCGCCCTTGCGGTCGCCGTTGTTGATCACGGCGTCGAGGACCGCGAGCCGGCGCAGCCGGGGATCGTCCGCGTGCACCAGCAGCGCCGTCTTCCCCTCCCCCACCTCGGCGAGGGCCACGGGCTTCCAGCCCTCGCCCGGCTCCTCGTCCTCGACGAGCGCGAGCAGCCCGGGCGCGCCGTCCTCCTGCGGCGCCGCCTCGATCCAGAGCTGGCACATGCCCTGGCCGTACGGCCCGTCGCGCAGCACGGTCGGAGGCACCAGGCCCCACCCCGTCACCTCGGAGACCTCGTAGGCGGCCACCTCGCGCTGGGCGAGGGTGCCGTCGGGGAAGTCCCACAGCGGCTGCTCGCCCGACACCGGCTTGTAGACGCAGTGCGCCTCTTCGCCCTCGTACGCGATTGAGCAGTAGAGCACCGCGTTGGAGGCCCCGCGGACCTGTCCGAGGACGGTGAGCTGCCCCTTGCCGAGCAGGGTGATCAGCTCGGTGTCGGTCAGGCCCCGCGACGGTATCCGTTCTGGCGCGGGCATACGTGTCCTTCCGGATCGAGCGGGAGGCTGCACAGGGGGCACGGGGGACGGCCGGCGTTCACGACGTCCAGGGCCCGTTTGGCGAAGGCCCTGGCCTGCGCGCCGCTGAGCCGGACCCGGAGCATCGGCGGGCCGTTCTCCTCGTCCTGGAGCAGCCGCTCCTCGGCCTCCGCGAGGTCCTCGACGGATTCCGCGTCCAGTTCGACCAGGGCCTGCGCCTCGACGATCATGCGCTGTTCCTCGCCGTCCCAGGCGAGGGCCATGGTGCCGACCCGGAACTCCTCCTCGACGGGGACGTCGAGCGGAGCGGTGTCGGTGACGTCCATCGGTGCCACGGCCGGGACGGGTGAGTTCCCTCCGGTGCGCCGCACCACTTCGTCGAGCAGTTCGTCCACCCGCTCGGCGAGCGCGGCGACCTGGGTCTTCTCCAGGGCCACGCTGGTGACACGTCCGCCTGAGGATGCCTGCAGGAAGAAGGTACGACGTCCAGGCAGCCCGACCGTACCGGCCACGAAACGGTCCGGGGGGTCGTAGAGGAACACCTGACGGGACACGTCCTGTCTCCCTTGAAAATTGACGGCATATGAGGGTCGGCCGGGCCGGCCCGGGAGAGTCTCCCGGAATGGCGCCTACGGCGCGTCCACCCTACTGTGCGGAGCGATCACGGCGCCCCAGCGCCGCCGCCGACCGCCGCTTCCCCTTCGCCGCCGGCCGCCGCACCCGTCCCGGCGCTCGCGTCCGGCGCCGGTTCGCGGGGCGCCAGCGACACCAGGTCGCCCGTGTCACCGAGGCGCAGCAGGAACGGGCGCAGCCTGGTGTAACGGATCGCGGTGACGGAACACGGGTCGGCCTGGACGCGCTGGAAGAGGTCCAGATGCATGCCGAGGGCGTCGGCGACAAGGGACTTGATGATGTCCCCGTGGGAGCACATCAGATAGACGGCGTTCTCGCCGTGCTCCGCCTCGATCCTCGCGTTCCAGTCCCGTACCGCGTCGACAGCACGTGCCTGCATCGCCCGCATCGACTCGCCGCCGGGGAACGCCGCGGCGGACGGGTGCTGCTGCACGACCGTCATCAGCGGCTCGTCGGTGAGCTCCGCGAGCTTGCGCCCCGACCAGTCGCCGTAGTCGCACTCGCTGATCCGCTCCTCGGCGTGCAGCGCCAGCTCCGGCCGGGCACCGAGCAGCGGGCCGAGTGTCTCCCGGCAGCGTTGCAGGGGGCTGCTGACGGCGGCGACGAGGGGCAGGGCGGCCAGCCGTCCGGGGAGCGCGGCGGCCTGCTCGGTGCCGCGCTCGTCAAGCGCGACACCGGGGGTGCGGCCGGCGAGCACTCCGGCCGTGTTGGCGGTGGAGCGTCCGTGGCGTACGAGGATCAGGGTCGGCATACCGGCCAGCGTAGGGCCTCTCGTTCGGATCAGGCTGGATCAGGGAGCGGGGTCCGGTGCCGTGCATCGCAAGGCGGAGGAGGGAGTCATGGCGGAGTCCTGGCGACCGACGACAACGCGGCGAGGTGCGGTGCCGGGCCCCGCGAGCCCAGCCTGATCCGAACGAGAGGCCCTGAGCCGCCGCCCCCGCAAAGGTGCGCCGGGGAGCGGAGCAGGGAAGAATGCGCGCGTGATCGTGGACTGCGCCATTTACAAGGACGGACGCCGCACCGACGGCCCCGCCGACTTCTCCGACGCCCTCGACGAGGCGCGGGCCAGCGGAGACGCGTTCCTGTGGATCGGCCTGCACGAGCCCACGGAGAAGGAGTTCGAACTGGTCAGCAGCGAGTTCGGACTGCACCCGCTGGCCGTGGAGGACGCGCTGGCCGCGCACCAGCGGCCGAAGCTGGAGGTGTACGACGACTCGCTGTTCGCGGTGATCAAACCCATCGTGTACGAGCACGAGAGCGACACGGTCAGCGCGGACGAGTTGATGGTGTTCATAGGTGACTCGTTCGTGGTGACGGTCCGGCACGGCGAGGGTGCGCCCCTGGCCGCGGTCCGCCGCCGGCTGGAGGCCGAGGCCGATGTGCTCAAGCACGGTCCCACGGCGGTGCTGTACGCGATCAGCGACGCGATCGTGGACCACTACATCGATGTCGCGGGTGAGCTCCAGGTCGACCTGGAGGAGCTGGAGACACAGGTCTTCGCGCCGAACGGGACCGGCGACTCCAAGAACACCGCGGCCCGTATCTACACCTTCAAGCGCCAGGTGCTGGAGTTCCGCCGGGCGACGGTCCCGCTGGCCGCGCCGATGGCCCGGCTGGCGAGCGCCGGGGTGCCGTTCGTCCACGAGCACTCGCAGCCGTTCTTCCGTGACGTCCAGGACCATCTGACGCGCGCCAACGAGCAGGTCGAGGGGCTGGACCGGCTGCTCTCCGACATCCTGTCCGCACATCTCGCGCAGATGGGGGTGCGGCAGAACGACGACATGCGCAAGATCTCGGCGTGGGCGGCGATGGCCGCCGTGCCGACGATGGTCGCGGGGATCTACGGCATGAACTTCGAGCACATGCCGGAGCTGCGCTGGGTCTGGGCCTATCCGGCGGTCGTGCTGCTGATGGCGGGCGCCGTCGTCGGCCTGTACCGCCAGTTCAAACGCCGCGGCTGGCTCTGACGGGCGGGGCCGCCGCACGGCCCCGCTCAGGCGAACTCGGGTGCCGGTACGGCCGGCCCGCCCAGCGCGTCGCGCCGCTCGGGAGGCGTCAGGCTGACCATGCGCCGCCAGCCGAAGAGCCGCTCGTAGGCGTGGACTGCGTGGATCCCCGCCGCCAGCACCGCAGCCTTGGCCCGGGACCAGCCGAGGACGCGGCCCATGTGGTCCATCACGGCGAGGCTGACATCTCGGTACACCCGGATCTCGACGAGGGCGCACTCGCGCAGGATGTGCTGGATCGTCCGGCCGTGCCCGGCCGCGGCGAAACGCAGGAGCTCCTCGTGGCAGTACGCGAGGTGGTTGTCCTCGTCGTTCGAGATCATCCTGACCGCGCGGCCCAGGTCGGGGTGGTCGGTGAAGTACTTGCGCAGCAGCTGCATCTGCTCGGACGCACGCTGTTCGGTCACCCGGCTGTGGGCCAGGTACGTGATGATGTCGCGCTCGGTGAGCCGCTCCTCGCGCCCCAGCTGCTCATGGGCGAGGCCGATGCCGTGCTTCTCCAGCAGCATCGTGTAGTCGGTCTCGTGCGGGACCGGGACCGCCGTCAGACCGCGCTTCCTCAGCAGGGCGTTGAAGATCCGCCCGTGCTTGTCCTCGTCGGCGCCGTGCCGGGCGATCTTCGGGGCGAGCGCGCGCTGGCTCGCGGGTACGAGTGCCGCGATGCGGCCGTTCTCCCAGCCTCCCTGGGACTCCCCGCTGGCGGCGATGGAACAGAACAGCCGGAACGATTCGTCGTCGTCGAGAATCTCCTGGAACAGGTTCTTTGCCGAGAGCATCACTGCCACCTCCGTGCCGGCGTCTGCCGAGCGACAGTCAAATGCGCCCGGTCCCGACGGGCAACAGGAGCGCCCCCGCGCTGGGCCGAACGGGTTACCCGCCCTTCAGGGGCACCCCCCCTGGCGAACCGTTTCCGCACGGCCCGTAACCCCAACCGTTCCACCCGCGTTGTTCCCGGTGACGGCCGTGGCGGGGAGGACCCCCCGAGCCCCCACCACGGCCGCAGACCACCTATGCGAGCCCGGACCGCTCCAGCGCATCAGTGCCGGCCCGCAGCGCGGCGATCCGCTCGTCGAGCGTGAAGCCCGCGGGGGCCAGAGTCAGGGTCGTGACGCCCGCGGCCGCGTACGCCTGCATCCGGTCGGCGATGCGCTCCACCGACCCCAGCAGCGTGGTCTGGTCGATCAGCTGATGCGGCACGGCCGCGGCCGCACCGGCCTTGTCGCCCGACAGGTACTTCTCCTGGATCTCGGCGGCTTCCTTCTCGTACCCCATGCGCTGGGCGAGCTGGTTGTAGAAGTTCTGCTTGGGGCTGCCCATGCCACCGACGTACAGCGCGGTGTACGGCCGGAACATGTCGGCGAGGCCCTTGACGTCGTCGCCCACGGCGAGCGGCAGCGTCGGACAGACGTCGAAACCGTCCATGGTCTTGCCGGCCTTCTCGCGCCCCGCCCGCAGGTACCGCATCGCGGTGTCCTCGAGGTGGTCCGCGGACGGGAAGATCAGCAGGGCGCCGTCGGCGATCTCGCCGGTCTGCTCCAGGTTCTTGGGCCCGATCGCGGCGATGTACAGCGGGATGTGCTCGCGCTGCGGGTGGACGGTCAGCTTGATCGGCTTGCCCGGACCGCCGGGCAGCGGGAGCGTCCAGTGCTGCCCCTCGTACGAGAGCCGCTCCCGGGCCATCGCCTTGCGGACGATCTCGACGTACTCCCGGGTGCGGGCGAGCGGCTTGTCGAACTTGACGCCGTACCAGCCTTCGGAGACCTGCGGCCCTGACACCCCGAGGCCGAGGCGGAAGCGGCCGCCGGAGAGGGAGTCGAGGGTGGCCGCGGTCATCGCCGTCATGGCGGGCTGACGGGCCGGGATCTGCATGATCGCGGAGCCGACGTCGATGGACTCGGTCTGCGCGGCGACCCAGGACAGCACGGTCGGCGCGTCGGAGCCGTAGGCCTCGGCCGCCCAGCAGACGTCGTAGCCGAGCCGGTCGGCCTCCTGCGCGACGGCGAGGTTGTCGCCGTCCATCCCCGCGCCCCAGTAACCGAGATTGATGCCGAGCCGCATAGCCGCTCCCCTTACTGATCAGTAACGTCCCTGTGCTCCGGACTCTAGCGCGCGGGAAGGCGATACGGCAGGGGGCGACCCGCGCACCGGTTGTCCACAGGCCTGCGACGCGTGGAGCTCTGGCCAGTAATCTCAGCGCCCATGGAGCAGAGGCATCTCGGCCGCACCGGCCTTCGAGTGTCCCGGATCGGGCTCGGCACCCTCACCTGGGGCCGGGACACCGACGAGCACGACGCTGCCGAGCAGCTGAAGGCCTTCTGGGAGGTGGGCGGCACCCTGGTCGACACGGCGGATGTGTACGGCGGCGGGGAGGCCGAGTATCTGCTCGGACAGCTCGCCGGAAGCCTGGTGCCACGGCGCGATCTCGTCATCGCGACCAAGGCCGGGAGCGTGGCCGATCCGTACCGCAGGTTCAACGGCTCGCGCGGACATCTGCTGGCGGCCCTGGACGCCTCGCTGGAACGTCTCGGCACGGACTACGTGGATCTGTGGCAGGTCCACGCCTTCGACCCCATGACCCCGCTGGACGAGACGCTCCAGGCACTGGACATCGCGGTCTCCAGCGGACGCGCCCGCTACGCGGGGGTGTCCAACTTCTGCGGCTGGCAGCTGGCGAAGGCCGCGACCTGGCAGCTCGCCTCACCCGGGGTGCGGACCCGGCTGGCGAGTACGCAGATGGAGTACTCGCTGCTGCAGCGGGGGGTGGAACGCGAAGTCCTGCCCGCCGCGCTCGACCTCGGCGTGGGGCTGCTGCCGTCCTCGCCGCTGGGCCGTGGCGTGCTGACCGGGAAGTACCGCACGGGCACCCCCTCGGACTCGCGCGGCGCCTCCGAGCTGCTGGCCCCCTTCGTCGAGCCGTATCTCGACGACCCTGCGAGCCGCATCGTGCACGCCGTGGCGACGGCGGCCGACGGCCTGGCCACCACGGCGCTCCAGGTGGCTCTGGCCTGGGTGCGGGACCGGCCGGGCGTGGTGGCCCCGATCATCGGCGCGCGCAACGCGCAGCAGCTCACGGAGGCATTGTCAGTGGAGGCGCTTAGTCTTCCTGACGAGATCTGCCAGGCGCTCGACGATGTGTCGGCGCCCGTGCACCGCTATCCCGACCAGGACTGGAGCACGCTGTGACTGCGCTTCCCCGGGGGGAATCCCCCGGCCCCTCGGCCGCCGACGACGACAGCGTCGTCGCGGACGAGCCCGCCACCGCACCCGCACCCGCGCCCGCCGAGGAGGCCGCTGCGGGGGCCGACGACGGAGCCGATGACGGGGAGACGGCCGAGGTTGCCGAAGGGACGGACGGGGCCTCCGCCTCGGATGACACCGTCGCGGGCGTGGACGGGACCGCCGAGGGAGACGCCGGCGCTGCCGCGGCACCCTCCGAGGCCGAGGCGGAGCTGGCCGCCCAGCGCGAGCTGCGGGAGCGGATCGAGAAGCGCAAGGCCGAGAAGGACGGACCCATCGCCGCCGGTGCGAAGCTGAGCGGCCCGGCGGCCGATCTGCTTGCGGCCGTACGGGCCGTGGAGAGCGGCGAGAAGCCCGGCACCACGTTCTTCGACTCCCCCGCCCCTTCCCCCGACCGCCGGAGCACCCCCGCGCCCGCACCGGTGCGCGAGCGAGCCCCCGCGCCCGTCCACGCGTCCCTGGGCGCGTCGCCCGAGGCCGTGGCCGCCGTGGCGGCCGTGCTGGCCGAGGGAGGGGCTCCGGAGGCACTGGCCGGCCCGGCAGCCGGCACCCTGGGCGCGCAGGCAGGCGAGATCCTGCGCGAGGACCCGTGGCAGCTGCTGTCCCTGCCCGGAGTCGGCCCGGAACAGGCCGACGGCTTCGCCCGGGCGCTCCTCGGCGCCGGCTGCGGCCCGGATGACGAGCGGCGCACCGCCGCCCTCGTCGGCTGGCTTCTGGAGCGCGCCGCACTGCAGGGCCACACCGCGCTCGACGCGGCACAGGTGCGCGCCGCGCTCGCCGGGCGGGCGGTGACCGACCCCGACGCGGCAGTGCAGCACGCCATCGCCGAGGGCGTCGTCCTGGTCTTCCAGGACGGCCCGGAGGACGAGCAGAGCGACGAGGACGAGGAGACCGACGAGAGCGGCGGGACCGAAGAAGGCGCGGAGCCGGCGGCCGAGCGGGAGCCGGTCCAGGTGCTCCTCGGCCTCGACCGGTACGCGCTGGCGGAGGAGAGCCTCGCCGACGGACTCGCCCGCCTGGTCAACGCCTGCGAGAAGGACGCCGACTGGTCGGACGCCGCCGCCGCGGCCCCGTCCCCCTCGGCCGCCGAGCTGATCCGCACCGCCGCGGCGCACGGCCTCGTCGCGCACACGGGCGGCGAGGCGGCGAGGGCCGAACCCGCGGCGCTGATCGCGGCCGCCGCCGGTCTCGGTCTGCGGGCCCTGGGCGCCACGCACAGCGTGGACGGCAGGCAGCGGCTGGCCGAGGCGGTCGGCGACCCCGGCCAGTCGCCGCCGGCCGTCACGCTGGCCGGTCTGCTCTCCGGTACGGAAGGCCCCGGGCGGGACGAGGAGGGAGCGCTCGCCCTCGACCTGCTCGTCGTGCTGGACGCCCCGCAACTGGACGTCGAGACCGGCGCCATGCTGGTGGAGTCCCTCGCCGACGGCACCCGTCTGGTGTTCAGCGGCGATCCGGGCGTGCTGGGATCGGCCGGTGCGGGGCGGGTGTTCGCCGATGTCCTGGCCGCCCGCGCCTGCCCCCAGGTCGTCTCCCGCACCCCGGACCCCGGTCCGATCGGCGAGCTGGTCTCCGGTATCGGCATCGGGGAGCTGAACCAGGTGGAGGCGCCGGGCAAGGAGGTCGTGATCGTCCCCGTGCGCGACGCGGGCGAAGCCGTGCACCGCACGGTGCAGCTGGTCGCCGACTCCGTGCCGCGTGCCATCGGGGTGCCGTCCTCGGACACCCAGGTCATCACCGTCGGCCACGGCGGCTCGGCCGGCACCCGCGCGTTGAACGAGGCGCTCAAGCAGCGGCTCAACCCGGGCCCCGGCCGCTTCGGCGGTTTCGATCCGGGGGACAGGGTGGCTCATGTTCCCGCGCCGGGCAGGACCGTGCCCGGCGTGGTCGTCTCGGCCGATCCCGAAGGCCTGCATCTGGACTGTGCGGGGAGCCCCGTCGTCGTACCGCAGGAGCGGGTGGCCGCCTCCGTGCGGCACGCCTGGGCGCTGAGCGCCCACCAGGCGGCGGGGATGCGGTGGCCCGCGGTCGTCGTCGTGCTGCCGGGTGACGCGGCTCAGGGGCTGAGCCGCCCCTGGGTCTACACCGCTTTCAGCCGGGGAGAACGGCATCTGTCCGTGGTGCACGGTGTCGACCAGGCCCTGCCCCGCGCCGTGGCCCAGTCCCCCGCCCAGGACCGCACCACCCGGCTGCGCACGCTGCTGGAGGCGTCCGACGACTGAGACCGACGGGCTGCCGGGTGGCCTCGGACCGACGGGGCTGCCGGGTGGCCTCGAAGTGCGTGCGAGGGCGTGGCCGCCCCGCCCGAGGTCACCCGACGGCCCCTGAGGACCGGGCGGGCGCTTCGCGCGTCCGCCCGGCGTCCTTCGTTACGGCTCCGTCAGGGGCGGGAGGGAGGAATCAGGTCCTGTCCCTCGTCAGACCGTCGAGTTCCTCGTCCAGGTCGTCCTCGTCGAAGACCGCGCTGACGTCGAAGCGGCAGACCACCAGCTGCGGATCCGCGTCGTCGAACGGGGCGCCGAGCCACTCCCCCGGCTCCGGCAGCTCGTCCACGGCCGCGACCCAGAGCGTGGAGTCGCCCTCCTCCAGACCGAACTCCGTGTGCCGGGAGGCGATCTCGTCCGCCTCGTACTCCCCGAACAGCACCCCCAGCGCCGCGTGGACGCTGCTGCCGACCACGGCCGCAGCCTCGCTGTCGCGGTCGTCCGGGTCCACATCGGCGACGCGCTGCGCCTGTGCGAGCAGCCGCTGCGGCTCCACCACCGCGTAGTCGCGGCGGATCAGCACGCTGAGTGCGTTCGGCTCCTCCGCGCCGCTGTACGGCGGCAGGGAGTCCTCCACCCCCGGAATCTCGAACGGGGTGACCTCGTCATGGCGGTCGTAGAGGAGTTCGTCATAGACCTCGGCCGCAGCGGCCAGTGCGTTGAACGCGTCGTAGACAGCGGGGTCGTCGTCCCCGGACCGGCGTTCGACCGCCGCGAGGTGGTGGTCGATCGCGGCTTTGACCGCATCGGCGGCGGCGCGTACCTCGGCAGCGGTGGGCTGCGCAGCATCAGACATAGGGCAGACGCTATCCGTACACAGGCTCTGCCCGCACAATAGATGCGATGCCGGAATACGAATTTGTCGACGTGTACGTGCCGCGCGGGGTGTCCCGGAAGGAGACGACCCGCCTGTTGACCGACCATGCCGAGTACGGGCACTGGGAGTTGGACCGACTGACGCTGCGCCTGGACGGCAGCCGCCGGGTGCGGCTGCGGCGGCGGATCATTCGCCAGCTACGCGCCACCTGGTGAAACGTGGAACGGGCCCCGCTGCCGCGGGGCCCGTTCCCTTCGTCGTGCTGCCTGCTGCCTGTCAGGCAGCGGCCTTGGCACGTCGGTACAGCACCGTGCCCGCACCTGCGAGCAGCAGACCCGCGCTCGCCGGAATGAGCAGGTCGAGCCCGCCCGCTCCGGTGTGCGCGAGCTGCGGCGTGCTCGCCGGCAGGGTCTGCGGTTCGGGCGCGTTCGGGATGGTGCGCGGTCCGGGCGCCGGCGGTGCCTCGTGGGTGACCGGTGTGACCGGAACGACCGGCGGCGTGCTGTCGTTCTCGCACGTGTTGCCGGTTGCGGGGTTCAGCAGGCCACCGATGGTGACGCTGTTCCCGCAGGCGTTGACGGGGATGTCGATGGGCACCTGGATCTGGTTGCCCGAGAGCAGACCGGGTGAGCCCTTCGCGATCCCCTCCGCGGTGGCCCCGCCCCCGTTGCCGCTGCTGACGGCCCGGTGCTTCCCGGTACCCGCCCGCACCCCGTGGCCGCGGCTGTCCGACGCCCGGCTGTTGTCCGAGGCGTGGCTGCCCGAGGTTCCGGCGGCCGAACCGTGATGGCCGGCGGCCGCACCGTCCGAACCGTTTCCGCAGGCGTTGCCCGCCGTCGGGTTGAGCAGTCCCACGACGCTCACGGAGTTGCCGCAGACGTTGACCGGCACCTCGACCGGAATCTGTACCGAATTCCCTGAAAGCACCCCCGGGGAATTCGATGCGCCGCCGGCCGCTCCCGCGTCGGCGTGCGCGTAACCGCCACTGAGCGCGAGCACGCCGCCCGCAGCCGCCATGGTGATCAGGCCTTTACGCGTGACCTGTCGCATAGGTTGTTTCCTGCCTTCTACCTTCCGGAATACCCCCGGACTTGACCGTGCGGGGGCAAAGGACCCGACGACCCCGGAGCACATGGCGTGCGCTCCGGGGTCGAGCGGGTTCAAACCCTTACGGGTTGACGCACAACTCAGGCGTTGACGCAGGCGTTGCCGAAGGCCGGGTTCAGCAGCCCGATCACGGAGATCGTGTTGCCGCACACGTTCACGGGAACGTGGACGGGAACCTGGACGACGTTGCCCGAGAGCACGCCGGGGCTGCCGATGGCGGCACCCTGGGCGCCCGAGTCGGCGACGGCCATGCCGGCACCCGCGAGCACCAGACCACCGGTGACAGCCGCAGCGGCGACGATCTTCTTGATCATTATTCCTCCTAGTTGGCAAATGCGGTCCCAGCCGCGGACCGCATCACCTGTAACGAGGAAGAAGTAACCGGGCTACGAGCGATCCACTCCTTTCACTCGTTCCGGTTAGGTGCGTACACGCTGGCGATTACTGCGACGGGCTATCGACTTTTCAGCTGTGATCGATGAAACGGTCGAGCACCCGCGCTCCGAACTTCAGGCCCTCGACCGGTACGCGCTCGTCCACACCGTGGAACATGCCCGCGAAATCGAGCTCCGGCGGGAGCTTCAGCGGAGCGAATCCGAAGCAGCGGATGCCCAGGTCGTCGAAGGACTTGGCGTCCGTACCGCCGGAGAGCATGTACGGGACCGCGCGCGCGATGGGGTCCTCGGCCTTGAGCGCGATCTGCATCGCGTCCACGAGCGAGCCGTCGAAGTCGGTCTCCAGCGCCTTGTCGCCGTGCACGTCCTCGCGCTTGACGCGCGGGCCGAGGATCCGGTCGAGGTCGGCCAGGAACTCCTGCTCGTACCCCGGCAGGAAGCGGCCGTCGACGTGGGCGGTCGCCTGCCCAGGGATCACGTTCACCTTGTAGCCGGCGCCGAGCATGGTGGGGGCGGCGGAGTTGCGCAGGGTCGCGCCGACCATCTTGGCGATGCCGCCCAGCTTGGCCAGCGTGGCGTCCATGTTCTCGGGGTCGAGCGGGGTGCCGAGGGCGTCGGACAGCTCGTCCAGGAAGGAGCGCACGGTCTTGGTCACCCGGACCGGCCAGTTGTGCCGCCCCAGCCGCCCGACCGCCTCGCACAGCTCGGTGATCGCGTTGTCGTCATTGGTCATCGAACCGTGGCCGGCCGTGCCGTCCACGGTCAGCCGCATCCAGTGCATGCCCTTCTGCGCGGTTTCGACGAGATAGAGCCGCAGGTTCTCGTTGACCGTGAAGGAGAAGCCGCCGACCTCCCCGATGGCCTCGGTGACGCCCTCGAACAGGTCGGGGTGCTTGTCGACGAGATACCGGGCCCCGTACGTACCGCCCGCCTCCTCGTCCGCGAGGAAGGCGAGCACGATGTCGCGCGGGGGCTTGCGGCCGCTGCGCATCCGGTCGCGCACGACCGCCAGGGTCATCGCGTCCATGTCCTTCATGTCGACCGCGCCCCGGCCCCACACGCAGCCGTCCGCGATCTCCCCGGAGAAGGGGTGGTGCGTCCAGTCGTGGGCGTTGGCCGGGACGACGTCGGTGTGGCCGTGGATCAGCAGGGCCGGCTTGGACGGGTCCTCGCCCTCGATCCGCGCCACCGTGGAGGCGCGGCCCTTGTGGGACTCGAAGATCTGGGGCTCGAGCCCGACCTCCGCGAGCTTCTCCGCGACGTACTCGGCGGCCAGCCGCTCGCCCGGTCCCGAGTGATCCCCGTAGTTGCTGGTGTCGATCCGGATCAGGTCACGACAGAGGTCGACGACCTCGTTCTCGGCGCTCTCACCCGAGCCGGTCCTGGCCGCTTTGGTCTCACTCACGCTGGTTCCCTCCGCTGTCGCTGTGGTGCTCTCCCTCATCCTCCCGCGCCCGGCCCGCGTACCCAAGGCCGCCCACCCTCCGCCACACGCCTGTCACACCGACAGGGGCGTGATCGAGCACCCCCCAATGTTTGCTATGGTTTTCCACGTCGGAACGGGCCGGGCCCGCGAGACAAACACCTAGTCCGGGTGGCGGAATGGCAGACGCGCTAGCTTGAGGTGCTAGTGCCCTTTATCGGGCGTGGGGGTTCAAGTCCCCCCTCGGACACAGAGCACGTGCCGATCAGGAGAGATCCTGGTCGGCACTTTGCGTTGCCGGTGCGTTGCCGGGCCGCCGGGGCCTGGGAAGCGGTTCGACGAATCGTCCAGCACAGGACTCCCGCGGCCGCGTTCACAGCCGCTCTTCGCAAGCCGGTGCGGCCCCCCGGCGGCGCGGCGCTCCTGCCGCCGCGCGGCTCCGCGTACCACCACCTCCGGACCAGCGGATCGCGGCCCTGCCCGGTGATCCGCTGCCCCGGGGCGCCCCCGGTCACCCCGGGCGGGTGCCCGAGGGGTCGGCGGTACCGCTCGGGGGACAACCGGGAGGACGGGACGGCGAGGCGAAGCCCGCCGCGAGTGCATCGACTCACGCCGGACCGGGCCCGTGCCGCTGGACCGGATCAGAGGCGTCACGGAGCGCTCAATCAGCCGGGCCGCCACCCTTGTTGAAACGGTTCATTCCTGGTTACGGTCACTCCGGAGAAGGGCGATTCCGAACAAGGAGAACCATGAGCCGCACCGACACCGCCACGCTGCCCTGGTACGAGGATCCGAGCCCGGGTTCCGGTGGGCTCGCTCCGCGGTCCTGGTGCGCGGCGTCCGATGCCTGGCGGATGCCCCTGAACGGCGAGTGGGCCTTCCGGCTCTCGCCCGGAGCCGACACCGAGGACGAGTCGTTCGCCCGGCCGGGGTTCGACGCCTCGGCATGGGGCACGGTCGCGGTGCCCGGTCACTGGGTGCTCCAGGGAGCCGGGGGCGCTCCCGCGTACACGAACGTCGTCTACCCCTTCCCCGTCGATCCGCCACGCGTACCGTCCGAGAACCCGACGGGTGACCATCTGCGGACGTTCACACTGCCCGGGGACCGGCCGCAGGACGGCGAGTTCGTTCTCCGGTTCGAGGGTGTGGAGTCCTGTGCCAAGGTCTGGCTCAACGGGCGCGAGCTTGGCGACTTCAAGGGATCCCGGCTGCCGCACGAGTTCGCCGTGGGTGATCTGCTGGACTCCGGGGAGAACGTCCTTGCCGTACGGGTGCACGCGTGGTCGTCGGGGAGTTATCTGGAGGACCAGGACCAGTGGTGGCTGCCGGGCATCTTCCGTGAGGTCACCCTGCTGCACCGCCCGCGGGGCGCCGCCCGGGACTTCTTCGTGCACGCGGGCTACGACCACCGGGAGGGTTCCGGGACGCTGCGAGTGGAGTGCGAAGAGGCCGAGGGCCGGGTCCTGGTGCCCGAACTGGGAGTCGACGTCGCCGCGGGCGAGTCCGTGACCCTGCCGGTCGAGCCGTGGACCGCCGAGACACCCCGGCTGTACGACGCGGAGCTGGTGACCCCCGGCGAGCGGATCCCGCTGCGAATCGGTTTCCGTACGGTCCTAGTCGAGGACGGCGTCATCAAGGTCAACGGCCGGCGGCTGCTGTTCCGCGGGGTGAACCGGCACGAGTTCCACCCGGAGACGGGCCGGGCCGTCGACGCGCGGACCATGCGGCGGGATCTGGTGCTGATGAAGCAGCACAACATCAACGCGGTGCGGACCAGCCACTATCCGCCGCATCCCGCCTTCCTCGACCTGTGCGACGAGCTGGGTCTCTGGGTGATCGACGAGTGCGATCTGGAGACACATGGCTTTGTCGACCTGGAGTGGCGGGGCAACCCGGTCGACGACGACCGCTGGACGCCCGCGCTGCTCGACCGGGCGGCCCGCATGGTCGAGCGCGACAAGAACCACGCCTCGGTGATCATCTGGTCGCTGGGCAACGAGTGCGGTTCGGGCAGCGGCCTGACCGCGATGGCCGGCTGGATCCGGGGGCGGGACCCGGAGCGGCTGGTGCACTACGAGGGCGATCTGTCCTGCAAGGACGTCGACCTGTACTCGCGTATGTATCCGACGCACGCCGAGGTCGAACTCATCGGCAAGCGGGCGGAGGAGCCCTGGGGCGATGCCGGACTCGACGCCCGGCGGCGTGCGATGCCTTTCATCATGTGCGAGTACGGACACGCCATGGGCAACGGGCCGGGCGGCCTGAGTGAGTACCAGCGGCTCTTCGAGCGGTACGAGCGCTGCCAGGGCGGCTTCATCTGGGAGTGGATCGACCACGGCTTCGCCCACCCCGAGCACGGCTTCGCCTACGGCGGGGACTTCGGCGAGGAGCTGCACGACGGCAACTTCGTCTGCGACGGGCTGCTCTTCCCGGACCGTACGCCCTCCCCAGGGCTCGTCGAGTACAAGAAGGTCATCGAGCCGGTGCGGATCGGCCCGGGCTCCGCGGCAGGCTCGTTCACCGTCACCAACGGCCACGACTTCGCCGGTCTGGGGCACCTGGAGTTCGTCTGGAACCGCGAGGTGGACGGCACGGTCGTCGCCTCGGGCGTCCTGGCGGTCCCGGAGCTGGCGCCGGGCGCCTCGGCAGAGGTGACGCCCGACGCCGCGGGCGACGGCCTGTGGACGGTACGGGCGGTACTCTCCGAGGCCACCGCCTGGGCCGAGCGCGGCCACGTGGTGGCCTGGGGCCAGGCGGAGACAGGCTCACCGGCCACCCCGGCGCCGGCGGCCGGTGAGCAGCCGGTGCGGTCCGGTGGCGTGATCACGCTCGGACCGGGCGTCTTCGACGCGGCGACCGGGGCTCCGGTGCGCATCGGGGGCATTCCGGTGGAGGGGCTGCGACTGGATGTGTGGCGGGCGCCCACCGACAACGACAACGGTGCGCCCTGGCAGCCGGACGAGCGGTACGGGCTGCGCTGGCGGGAGCTGGGGCTGCACCGGATGCGGCACCGGATCGACGCGGTCGAGGCGGACGGGGACGTGCTGACCGTGCGGACCCGGGTGGCCCCGGCCGGCTGGGACCTGGGGCTGCGCACCACGTACCGGTGGACGGCCGCCGGGAACCGGCTCGGGCTGACGGTGTCCGTGGTGCCGGAGGGCGACTGGCGGGTGCCGCTGCCCCGGCTCGGCATCCGGTTCGCGCTGCCCGCCGCGTACGGCGGTGCGCGGTGGTTCGGCGGCGGGCCGGGTGAGGCGTACCCGGACACCCGGGCGGCCGCGATGCTCGGGACGTGGGCGAGGGAGGTCGACGCACTCCAGACCCCGTACGTCAGGCCTCAGGAGAACGGCGCCCGGGCGGATGTCCGGTGGGCCGAGCTGGCGGGCACGGACGGTGCGGGACTGCGGACCGAGGGCGGCGCACCGTTCTGGTTCACCGCGCGGCGCTGGACGAGCGAGCAGCTGGACGCGGCGGAGCACGGGCCGGATCTGGTGGCCGGGGACCGCGTCTGGGTCAACCTGGACCACGCGGTGCAGGGCATCGGCTCGCAGTCCTGCGGACCGGGCGTGCTGCCGGAGCACCGGCTCGACGCGGCGTCGGCGGAGTTCTCGTTCGTCTTCTCCGCGATGAGCTGATCCCGCACCCCCGCTCCGCCCCGGCTCCCGCCGGGACGGAGCGGGCTCCGGTCAGCGGAACAGGCGGCCCGGCAGCAGGTGCTGATCGCGCAGCGCGTCACGGACCATGGCCGCGTACTCCGTCGCTCCGCGCTCGGAGGTGTGCGTGTTGTCCCGCTTCTCGTCGGTGAGGTACAGCGCCTTGGAGGCGTCGGGGCCCAGCTCCTCGACGCGCTGCCGGGTGAGCGCGGTCAGGTCGACGAGCGGCACGTCGTGTGCGGCGGCCAGGAGGCGGATCTGTGCGGGCAGGTCGACCCCGAGGCCGTTGACCAGCAGGGCGGTGCCGTTGTCCAGCGTGCCGTCGGCGTTGAACCAGCGGCGGACGACCGGGGTGACCAGCACCGGCCGGCCGCCCTCGGCGCGGATCGCGTCGATCATGGTGGTGAGGTTGGCGCGGTAGTCCGCCTCGGTCGTCTGCTTGTCGTTGTGGGCGAGCTGGATGAGCACCGTGTCGCCGCGGCGGATCAGCGGGCGGACGGTGGGGAAGAGCTGAGGCTGGTCGAGGTAGGTCTGCGAACTCTCCCCGGAGTCGGCGTAGTTGGCTACGGATATGCCCGCCCGGAGGTACTGCGGAAGCTCCTGGCCCCACCCTGTGTAGGGGCTGCCGAGCTGGTCGCAGACGGTCGAGTCGCCGATGAGGAACAGCTGCGGGGTGCGCGAGGCCGGGGTCACGTGCAGGCCCGCGAGGAGCGGGGCCGGGCCGCCGAAGGTGAGGTCGAGACCGGGGCTGCCGCTCGCTCCGGTGGGTTCGCCCTCGGGCTCACGCACGTTGACCGTGAAGCTGCGGACCACCTGCCGTCCGGCGGCGGTCGGCGTCTCCCCCAGCACGGTGCGCCGCGTCTCGGCCGTGACCGTCGTACGGCCTTCGGTCGCGCCGCCGATGCGTGCGGTGACGCGGTAGGTGCCGGGGCCACGTCGAAGTGACAGACCACGGGGGCGGATCCCGTGCATCCCGCCGTCGCCTCATCGGGAACCGCGGACGCGGCAACCGCGGGAACGGCAGTGGCGGATGCGGCAACGGCGGGCGTGGCGGATGCGGATGCGGAGGCGGCAACGGCGGGCGTGGCGAGGGCGGTCATGGCCGCCAGGGCGGTCAGCAGGGCGGGGCCGGTTCTGCGTACAGCGGGCACGGCGGGGCTCCTTGAGAGATGCGAGTGCGGGTGCGTGCGCTGCGGCGCGGGGTCGACCCCACGCCTTCCGCGCAAGCGCTTTCTACCCCCGGGACGCAGGCGTTGAATCCTTTCAGAGAAGGGGAGTTGCGCACCTCGCCCCCCACCTCGGACCTCAACCCCCGTCCCGTGCAAGGCCGGTGACGACGTAGCATCGACGTTTTGCTGTGATCTTCGCGATTCACCAGGGGGAATGTGATGGGCAGCGGTGTCGGGCGGCGGGCCACGGTCCTCGCCGGGGCGGTCGCCGGAGCGGTGCTCATATCCGGCACCGTCCTGTGGTCGACGGACAGTTGGCCCTTTCGGGACAGCTACTGCTGGGGCGCCTGGGAGCAGAACAGCGGCGCGTCCTTCCTCGGCGACGAGGCACTCGGCAAGTCCGGATCGGAGCGGAGGGCCACCGAGTCCGCACCGCCCTCCGCCGGCCGCCCCCAGGCCTCCTGCACGCTGGCCGTGACCTCGGAGGTCGAGGACGACGACTCCGACGAGCCGCTCGTCTTCAAGGAGCAGATCACCCTGGAGTACGGCCCCGTCCCCGCCGGCGCCAAGGAGCGCCGGGCCTGGATAGCCCAGTACTTCCACGGTTCCGCCGCACCCCTCCCGGACGGGCTCGACGGGCTGGTGGCCGGTGACCGGGCCCTGCTGGTGCTGCCCGAGGCATGCGACGCCGAGGGCGGCAGGCCGTCCGTCGTGACGATCCGCAGCGAGAGCACGGGCGACGGTCATCTCGGCGAGGTGGCCATGCCCTTCACGATCGGCAACGTCGAGGATGTCGGCCGCATGCTGCTCGACGCCGCCGACACCGGGATGAGGAAGGCGGGCTGTGCGCCCGGCAGCCCCCTGCGCATGACGTCCCCGATGGTGACGGTGGCCGAGGACCACGAGTCGGCACGGTCACCGCTGTGCCGGATCCCCGGCATGACCTTCGACTTCGGGAAGGGCTCGCGCTACGAGCAGCAGGTGGGCACGGTCACCGACGGTCTCCAGACGTGTTCCGTGGTGTGGAAGACCCTGCGGATGCCCGACGAGCCGTCGGCGAACTACGTGATGGCGCGCCGGCCGCGCATGGTGGCCCTGTTCGACGGGCTTCCCGAGGGGTCCGCCCAGGGGTTGCTGCGTACCACCTGCGGCGGACGGCCGACGGTGTTCTACGGACACGTCGAGACCGGTCTCGAGGACCGGGGCCGTCCCGACGACCAGCGGGTGTTCGACCGGTTCGCCGAGTCCGTCGCCAAGCGCATCGGGTGCGGAAGCGGTGAGGGCGCATGAGCGAGGACACGTCCGTGGTTGACGCCGGACCCGAGGACGCGCCGGAGACCACCGCTCCGCCCGGCTTCGTACGCCGCCTGCTGCGCAGCCGTACGGCCCGCGCCGTCACCGCCGCCGCGCTGGCCGGGGCGCTCGTCGGCGCCGGGGCGGTGGCCTGGCGCACGGACACGCTTCCGCTGCTCGGGCCCGCGCCCTGCTGGGACTCGCTCGGCGACTCCACGCTCACGGAACTGTTCGGAGACCGCAGGACCGAGGTCGAGGAGCAGTCGCTGCGGAGCGATCCGCAGGGCGACGGGCTGGCGCTCGGCCAGTGCCGGATCACCAGCTACAAGGACGACCGGGCCCGCCGCCAGGTGACCGTGAAGGTGCACCGGCTGGACGGCCTTCGGGGCACCGACGCGCAGCAGTGGCCGCGGGAGTTCCTGGCCGCCGGCATGGTGGCGCTCGGCGACGGGCTGCCCGGCATGGCGTCCGGGTCGCGTGCCTGGATCGCGCTGCCGCAGAGCTGCACGGGACGCAGCGAGTTCACCGGACCCACCGTGGTGGACATCGGCATGGGCCGGGCGGGTCTGGACATCTCGTCGGAGTACGAACGGGAGGACCGGGCCGCGCTGACCGGTGCCCTCGTCGAGGCGGCCAACGGTGTCATGCGGTCCTTCGACTGCTCGGGGGTCTACCGGGCCCCGCGCACCCTGCCGTCCACCGTGACCTGGCAGGACGCCGACGCGAAAGCCTTCTGCGGCATCAAGGGCTTCGCCCTCCCGCCCGCGTACCGCAAGGAGCTGTTCCGCGTCCGCGTCGGCGGCGACGGCGGGCCGGCGCGGGTCTGCGAGGCGTCCGGGGAGTACCGGGAGGCGATCGTGCGGATGACGACGGTGGCGGACCCGGCGCTGACCGAGATCTACTCCTGGGACGTGCTCCGCTCCGGTGCCCCCGTCAAGGGCACCCGGGGGTACGGGAAGGCCGGCGGGAACCGGGCTGTGTTCCGGGCGGTCTGCCAGACCGGCCCGGTGGTCTTCGTGGTGGAACAGCTGCGGCAGACGGGCGACGGAAAGTTCACGCTCGCCCACGACCTGCTGCCGGGCTACGCCGCGGCGGAGGCCGAACGCATCGGCTGCGGGCCGCTGAAGCTGACGTTCCCCGAGGCCTGACACTCCCCCGGGCCGCCCGTGGGGCTCCGTCCCTGTGGAAGGATGCCCGGCACCATGAGAACCAGCACCGAGGCGTCCGGCGGGTCCCGATGAGAGGCCGCGCGAAGCCTCCGCCGTCGCCGCTGCCCCAGCGCGACGGGGTCGACCCGGTGCGGGTGCGGCTTCCGGAGGATCCGGACGGGCAGTGGCCGACGGTCCGCGATCACCTGCTGGCGCGGTTCGCCGACGCGATCGGCGCGGAGCGGGTCGACGCCATGCTGGCCGGGGGCCGGTTCGTCTCCGTCCAGGGCCCGGTGGCGGGCGCCGAGCCGTACGCGGTGGGCCGGTACCTCTGGTTCCACCGGGACTTCGCACCGGAGGAGCCGGTGCCCTTCCCGGTCGGCGTGGTGTACCGGGACGCGCATCTGGTCATCGCGGACAAGCCGCACTTCCTGGCGACGACCCCGCGGGGCCGGCACATCACCGAGACCGCGGTGGCCAGGCTCCGCCGCGAACTGCGACTGCCGCTCCTTCAGCCCGCACACCGGCTGGACCGGCTGACCGCGGGCCTCGTCCTCTTCGTCGTACGCCCGGAGGAACGGGGCGCGTACCAGACGCTGTTCCGGGACCGTCTCGTGCGCAAGGAGTACGAGGCGGTGGCGCCGTACGATCCCTCGCTGGCGCTCCCCCGCACCGTGCGCAGCCGCATCGTGAAGGAGCGCGGGGTGATCGCCGCCCGCGAGGAGGCAGGCGAGCCGAACAGCGAGAGCCGGATCGAGATGCTGGAGCACCGGGAAGGGCTCGGCCGCTACCGGCTGCGGCCCGCCACGGGGCGCACGCATCAGCTCCGGGTCCATATGAACAGCCTCGGGCTGCCGCTCGTCCACGACCCCGTCTACCCCGTGGTCGAGGCGGAGGGCGCACCCGACGACTTCGTGCACCCTCTGCAACTCCTGGCCAAGGCACTGGAGTTCACCGACCCGGTCACGGGAGAGCCGCACCGCTTCGAGAGCGGGCTGCGGCTCTCCGCGTGGCCGGAGGGATAGCCCGGGCCGTCAGTGGCCGCGGGCGATCCACTCCTCCAGGTGCGGGGCCTCCGCGCCGATGGTCGTGGAGTCGCCGTGTCCGGTGCGGACGGTCGTCGCCGGGTCCAGGGCGAGCAGCCGGTCCCGGATCGAGTCGACGATCGTCGGGAAGTGGGAGAAGGACCGGCCGGTGGCGCCGGGCCCGCCCTGGAAGAGCGTGTCACCGGTGAAGACCGTCGACAGCTCGGGGGCGTACAGGCAGACCGCGCCCGGGGCGTGGCCAGGGGTGTGCAGGACCGTGAGGGTCGTACCCGCGATCCGGATCTCCTGGCCGTCGGTCAGTTCGCCGTCCGGGGCCCGGTCCGGGTGGGTCTGCTTCCACAGCGGCAGGTCGTCGGGGTGGAGCAGGACCGGTGCGCCGGTGGCCTCGGCGAGCGCCGGGGCCGCGTCGATGTGGTCGTTGTGCGCGTGGGTGCAGATGATGGCGCGCAGCGTACGTCCGCCGAGTGCGGCCTCGATGGCGGCGGCGTCGTGGGCGGCGTCGATGACGACCGCCTCGGTGTCGTCGCCGACGATCCAGACGTTGTTGTCGACGTCCCACTCGCCGCCGTCGAGGGCGAAGGTGCCGGAGGTGACGAGGTGGTCGATGCGGGCGGTCATCAGAAGACCACCACCGAGCGCAGGACGTCGCCGTCGTGCATCCGGGCGAAGGCCTGCTCGATGTCGCCGAGGCCGATGGTCTCGGTGACGAACGCGCCGAGGTCGATCCGGCCCTGCTGGTGCAGGTCGATGAGCATCGGGAAGTCGCGCGAGGGCAGGCAGTCGCCGTACCAGGAGGACTTGAGGGAGCCGCCGCGGCCGAAGACGTCGAGGAGCGGGAGTTCGAGCTGCATCTCCGGGGTGGGGACGCCGACCAGGACGACGGTGCCCGCGAGGTCCCGGGCGTAGAAGGCCTGCTTGTACGTCTCCGGGCGGCCGACCGCCTCGATGACGACGTCGGCGCCGTTGCCGCCGGTGAGCGCCCGGATGGCCTCGACCGGGTCGCTGGAGCGGGAGTTGACGGTGTGCGTGGCACCCATCTTCTTCGCCGTCTCCAGCTTGCGGTCGTCGATGTCCACGGCGATGATCTTCGCCGCTCCGGCCAGCCGGGCGCCCGCGATCGCCGCGTCACCGACACCGCCGCAGCCGATGACGGCGACCGAGTCGCCGCGGCCGACCTGGCCGGTGTTGATGGCGGCGCCGATGCCCGCCATCACGCCGCAGCCGAGGAGTCCGGCGACGGCCGGGGAGACCTCGGGGTCGACCTTGGTGCACTGGCCGGAGGCCACCAGGGTCTTCTCGGCGAAGGCGCCGATGCCGAGCGCCGGGGACAGCTCGGTGCCGTCCAGCAGAGTCATCTTCTGCTTGGCGTTGTGTGTGTCGAAGCAGTACCAGGGACGGCCGCGCAGACAGGCGCGGCACTGGCCGCACACGGCACGCCAGTTGAGGACGACGAAGTCGCCCGGCTCGACGTCGGTGACGCCGTCGCCCACGGACTCCACGATGCCCGCGGCCTCGTGGCCGAGGAGGAAGGGGAAGTCGTCGTTGATGCCGCCCTGCTTGTAGTGCAGGTCGGTGTGGCAGACGCCGCACGCCTGGATCTTCACCACGGCCTCACCGGGGCCGGGGTCCGGAATCACGATCGTCTCGACCCGTACCGGCTCGTTCTTTCCCGGTGCGATGACCCCTTGTACGTGCTGCGCCATTCCCGTGGTCTCCCTTTCCCGACTCTTCCTGAGATCGATTCAGGACTTTTCCCGAGATCGATCACGAGCAACCGTACGCGGTGGGGGGCCTGTGTCGAGTTGCCCGGGGCGTCGCGGCGCCGGGCGGCTCCGCACAGGCCCCGCATCGCGGGAGCGCACCGCGTGGGCGCACACCGTACAGCCGGGCCGGACCCCGCGCGTCAGTCCCCGTACACCCGTCGGCCGCCCACGTACGTCGCCAGGACCCGGGCGTCCGCGATCTCCTCGGGCGGCGCGGCGTGGACGTCGCGGTCCAGGACCACCAGGTCGGCGAGGGCTCCGGCCCGGATGCTGCCCGTGTCGTCCAGGTGGTTCACGTACGCGGAGCCGGCCGTGTACGCGGTCAGCGCCTCGGCCAGGGAGAGGCGCTGCTCCGGGAGGAAGACCGGGCCGGCGCCGCCGGGTGCGACGCGGTTGACCGCGGTGTGGATGCCGTGCAGCGGATCGGCGCTGCTGACGGGCCAGTCGGAGCCCGCTGCCAGGGTGGCGCCGGAGCGCAGCAGGGCTGCGAAGGGGTATTGGAGTGCGGCCCGTTCGCCGCCGAGGAAGGGGATGGTCAGCTCGTCCATCTGGGGTTCGTGGGCGGCCCAGAGCGGCTGGATGTTGGCGGTGGCGCCCAGCGCGCGGAAGCGGGGGATGTCGTCGGGGTGGACGATCTGGAGGTGCGCGAGGTGGGGTCGGGTGTCGGTGAACCCGTTGGCGGTGCGGGCGGCCTCGACCGCGTCCAGGGCCTCGCGCACGGCCCGGTCGCCCAGCGCGTGGAAGTGGGTCTGGAAGCCGAGGGCGTCCAGCTCGGTGACGTACCGGCGCAGTTCGACGGGGTCGACGAAACTGGTGCCGCTGTTGGCGGTGGCGCAGCCGCAGGCGTCGAGGTACGGGGCGAGGAGGGCGGCGGTGCCGGTCTCGGCGACCCCGTCCTGCATGATCTTCACGGAGCCGGCGCGGAAGTTCCGGCCGGTCAGCGCCTCGCGCCGGGCGACGAGTCCCGGGATCTGCTCGGTGCCGTGTTCGCGGTCCCACCACAGGGCTCCGGTGACGCGGGCGGTGAGCGTGCCGTCGCGGTCCGCCGCGACGTAGGCGTCGGCCACGTCGTCCATCGAGCCGTATGTGCCGACGATGGCGTCCTGCCAGGCGGTGATGCCGTACGCGTGGAGCAGGCGCTGGGCGCGGAGCAGGCCGGCGAGGCGGTCGGCTGCGGTGGAGCGCGGGGCGTGGCGGGCGACCAGGTCCATGGCGCCCTCCTGGAGGAGTCCGGTGGGCTCGCCCCGGTCGTCGCGTTCGATGCGGCCGTCGGCCGGGTCGGGGGTGTGGCGGTCGATCCCGGCGAGGGCGAGGGCCCGGCTGTTGGCCCAGGCGCCGTGGTGGTCGCGGTTGACCAGGCAGGCGGGACGGTCGGGTACGGCGGTGTCGAGCTGCTGCCGGGTGGGGGCGCCGCCGTCGAAGGCGTCCATGGACCAGCCGCCGCCGGTGATCCACTCCTGCTGCGGGTTGGCGTCGGCGTAGGCGCGGACGGCGGCGATGGTGGCGGTGGCGTCACCGGCGTCCGTGAGGTTGCACTGCGCGAGTTCCTGCCCGGCGGTGACGGGGTGGATGTGGGCGTCCTGGAAGCCGGGGAGCAGGAGGCGTCCGGCGAGATCGACCACCTCGGTGCGCGGGCCGATGAGTGCGCGTACCTCGTCGTGGCCTACCGCGGTGATCCGGTCGCCGGTGACGGCGACCGTGGTCGCGCGGCCGGCGACCGTGGTGTGGACGGGGCCGCCGGTGAAGACGAGATCGGCGGGGGTGCGGGGCATGGTGGTTCCGTTTCGTCGGGTGGTGGGGGGCTGATGGGCAAGGAGCGGGGATCAGGCCGGGCCGGGGGCGGGTTCCGCGAGAACGTCCGGGGCCACGGAGCGACCGGTGTCGAAGTAGGGCGATTTTCTTGCCCACTTGGCCCAGGCGGCTGCGACGACGCCGGTCAGCAGGATGGCGGCCGGGCACAGAAGCATGAACCAGCCGTTGTCCGGGCTGACCTCGAAGTGATCCACCGAGGTGGCGAAGGTCCAGCAGAGGTATCCGCCGAGCGCGAGCAGGACGAGAGCGCTCGTCACGGGAAGCACCACGGCCCGCACAGCCAGGGACCAGCTCTCCCTGAACGAGCCGCGGAAGCGGGACGCGGCGGCCAGCGCGGTGAGGGCGTAGTAGATCGAGACGACGACCCCGATCGCGTTCACGGACGCCAGGATCAGGTCCCCGACCTTCGGGATGACGAGCGAGAGCACGGCAATGGCGGCGGCGACGCAGCCGACCGCGACGGTACCGGCGGCGGGTGTTCCGTACCGCGGGCTGACCTTGGTCCACAGGGGTCCGAGCGTCCGGTCGCGGCCCATGGCGAACATGCCGCGCACCGTCGGGATCACTCCGGACTGCAGGGACGCGACGGCGGACACGGTGAGGGCGATCAACGGGAGTGCGGCGAGCGGCTGGTCGGCCAGCTGGTTGCCGAAGTAGGTGAGCCCTTGGGCGCCGTGGGCGGTCAGCTCGTCGAGCGACAGGACGCGCTGGAAGGCGAAGGAGCCGATCAGGAACAGGCCCAGCATCGTGAAGAGCGTGATGAGCCCGGCCTTGGAAGCGTCCTGCGGGTCCCGGATCTCCTCGGTGACGCTGAAGGTGGACTCGAATCCCCAGAAGCAGAAGACGGAGAGCAGGAGTCCTTGGGCGAGCTGCTCGAAGGAGGGGATGGAGAACGGGTTGAGCCAGTCGAGGCTGAAGGGCTGTGAGCCGGCGAACAGACCGTATCCGCAGAAGCCGAGCAGGACGGCGTACTCGAAGACCAGGAGGTACTTCTGGAAGGTGGCGGCCGACCGCAGGCCGGTGACCGCGGTGAAGGTGACGGCGACCAGTACGACGATGCCGAGCGCGGTCGACTGCGCGGTGGAGTCCGGGTCGAGCCGGAGCCCGGACACCTCGTGGAGCCCTGCCTCACCCGCGAGCTGGAGCAGGGCGGAACCGGTGACCGTCGTGGTGTAGGCGAGGAACACGATCGTGGAGACGATGCCGATCCAGCCGACGAGAAAGCCGAGCCAGGGGCTGAGTGAGCGGCCGACCCAGACGTAGCCGCTGCCCATGTTCGGCTCGACCCTGTTGAGCCGGGAGTAGGCGCTCGCGATGCCCAGGATCGGCAGGAAGGCGAGCAGCATGATGATCGGCAGGTGCAGTCCGACGGCACTGGCGGTGACGCCGAGTCCGATGCCGATGCTGGTGGTGGCCGCGGTCGACGAGGCCGCGATGGCGAAGCCGTCGACCACACCGAGGCTCTTGCGCAGAGCCGCGGGTGCCAGGTCCGCTCCGGGTGGTTCATCGCGGTAGGGCGTACGAGAGGACGTCACGGTCGCTCCTTCACCGAGGGGCGCTTTTCGGCCCCGATGGCGGCACATCGAACTCCTCGGGGGTTCCACACGTCAACGCTGTTGTCATAAGGTGCGCCCATGAACGCGAGCGAGCGGGTGGTGCCGGAGGGGGCGCGGCGGCGCAGGCGTCCCACCAAGCAGGGCACCGTGCTGTCCGAGCAGCTGATCGTGGAGACGGCGCTGCGGCTGATCGGCGAGCACGGGGCGGCGGCGCTCACCGTGCGCCGGCTCGGCGCGGCCGTGGGATGCGATCCGAGCGCGCTCTACCGGTACTTCCGGGACACGGACGAGCTGTTGCTCGCGGTGGCCGACGAGTTGATCGGCCGGACGCTGCGCACCTGGCGGCCCACGGGTGAATGGCGCGCCGACCTGCGGTCGTTGGGGCTGCGGATGCACGCGGACTACCTGGCCCATCCGCAGGCGGCGATGCTGACCTGCTCGCGGGTGACCGGGCGGACGAACGAGATCCGGTCGGTGGAGACGATTCTCGGGGTGCTGCGGGGCGCGGGATTCCCGGACGCCGAGGCGGTACGGATCTACCACGTCTTCGTCGACCAGACGCTGTCGTTCGCGGCGCTGGACGCATCGACGCTGGTGCTCTCGGAGCAGGCCAGGACTCTGGAGGTCCGGGCCTGGCCGGAGATCTACGCCCGCCAGCCGGCGGACACGCACCCCCACATCGCGGCGACCGCGCCCGTGCTGGTCGCGGAGATGAGCCGCAGCGGCTATCCGGCGGCGCTGGAGATGATGCTCGCCGCGGCTGCCGCACGGCTGCAGCACGTCAAGCCGTAGGCGGGCGGATCAGGGCGCGAGCACGTCCAGTTCGTGCAGGGCGCCCACCGCGATCCCCTTCGTCAGCCGCTCCGCTTCCGCCGAGTCGCCCTCGCGGACCGCCTCGGCGAGCCGGACGTGCAGGGTGACGGCCGCCGGGTCGGGGTCCTCGAACATGACCTGGTGGTGGGTGCGCCCCGCGAGGACCTCGGCCACCACGTCCCCGAGGCGGGCGAACATCTCGTTGCCGGAGGCGTTGAGAACGATCCGGTGGAACGCGATGTCGTGTTCCAGGTACCCCTCCAGCTGCTGGCCGCGCGAGGTGGCGACCATGCCGAGGGCCCGTTCGGTGAGCTCGGCGCACTGCTCAGGGGTGGCGTTGCGAGCGGCGAGTGAGGCGGCGACGGGTTCGATCGCCGAGCGCAGGACCGTCAGCGAGCGGAGCTGTCGTGGGCGGTCGGCGCCGGCCAGCCGCCACCGGATGACCTGCGGATCGTAGACGTTCCACGCCTCGGTCGGCCGTACGGTCACGCCGACCCGGCGCCGTGACTCCACCAGGTGCATGGACTCCAGAACCCGGATCACCTCCCGCACGACCGTGCGGGAGACGTCGAAGCGCTGGGCCAGCTCGTCCGTACGCAGGACCTGGCCTGGCAGGTGCTCACCCGCGGCGATCTCCAGACCCAGGGTGTCCAGCACATGTGTATGCAGCCCCTGGCCCTGTGTGGTCATGGGCCAAGAGTACGGGGGCACCTTCGGGAGGTGGCCTCGGGCGGCCTGTCCGGAAATCCCCACCCGGCCAAAAAGTACGACGTTTATGTCACACCATCTTGAATAAGTCGTACGTATAGGTTTCAGTAGCGCGACGGACCGATGTCGAGGACGACATCGAGGAAGACAGCGAGGCACCGTAATGAGCACCCCCCACGTCGTTGTGGTGATGGGCGTCGCAGGGACCGGCAAGACCACGATCGGTCCCCTGCTCGCCGCCGAACTGGGCGTTCCGTACGCCGAGGGCGACGACTTCCATCCCGCGGCGAACATCGCCAAGATGTCGGCCGGCACCCCGCTGGACGACGCGGACCGTTGGCCCTGGCTCGACGCGATCGGGCAGTGGGCGCACGGCCGGGCGGGGCTCGGCGGCGTGGTCAGCAGTTCGGCGCTGAAGCGCGCCTACCGCGACCGGCTGCGCAGCGAGGCCCCCGGTGCCGTCTTCCTTCATCTGAGCGGCGACCGGTCGCTCATCGAGGACCGGATGGCGGGCCGCAAGGGCCACTTCATGCCGACCGCGCTCCTCGACTCGCAGTTCGCCACCCTCCAGCCCCTTGAGGACGACGAGGCCGGCGTCGCCGTGGATGTGTCCGGCACCCCCCAGGAAATCACCCAGCGAGCCGTCGCCGCGTTGCGCCGGCTCGACACCTAAGGATCACCGTGACCAGTCTCAGCGTCGAGATGTTGGCAGCGGACGCCGTCGAACCGATCACTTCGGCCGGCAACGCGCAGTTGGGCATCGCCGTCCTGGCGGGCATCGCCGTCATCGTTCTGCTCATCACCAAATTCAAGATGCACGCGTTCCTCGCGCTGACCATCGGCTCCCTGGCCCTCGGTTCGTTCGCCGGCGCGGCGCCGGCGAAGACGATAGCCAGCTTCACCGCGGGTCTCGGCTCGACCGTCGCGGGTGTCGGCGTCCTCATCGCGCTCGGCGCGATCCTGGGCAAGCTGCTCGCGGACTCCGGCGGCGCGGACCAGATCGTCGACACGATCCTCGCGAAGGCGAGCAAGCGGGCCATGCCGTGGGCGATGGTCCTGATCGCCTCGATCATCGGCCTGCCGCTGTTCTTCGAGGTCGGGATCGTGCTGATGATCCCGGTGGTGCTGCTCGTCGCCAAGCGCGGCAACTACTCCCTGATGCGGATCGGCATCCCGGCCCTGGCCGGCCTGTCCGTGATGCACGGGCTCATTCCCCCGCACCCCGGCCCGCTGGTGGCGATCGACGCCCTCGGTGCCAACCTCGGCGTCACGCTGGCCCTCGGTGTCCTGGTCGCCATCCCGACGGTGATCATCGCGGGTCCGGTCTTCTCCCGCTACGCCGCCCGCTGGGTGGACATCAAGGCGCCGGAGACGATGATCCCGCAGCGCCCGTCCGAGGACCTGGACCGCCGCCCGAGCTTCGGCGCCACCCTCGCGACGATTCTGCTGCCCGTCGTCCTGATGCTGGTCAAGGCCCTCGTCGACATCGTCGTGGACGACCCGGAGCAGGGTCTCCAGCAGGTCACCGATGTCATCGGCTCGCCGCTGATCGCACTGCTCGCCGCCGTCATCGTGGGCATGTTCACGCTGGGCCGGGCGGCCGGATTCACCAAGGGCCGTCTCTCCTCCACCGTGGAGAAGTCCCTCGCCCCGATCGCCGGGGTGCTGCTCATCGTGGGCGCGGGCGGCGGCTTCAAGCAGACGCTGATCGACGCCGGTGTGGGTCAGATGATCCTGGAGTTCTCCGAGAACTGGTCGATCCCGGCGCTGCTGCTCGGGTGGCTGATCGCCGTGGGCATCAGGCTCGCGACCGGTTCGGCGACCGTGGCCACCATCTCGGCGGCCGGCCTGGTGGCCCCGCTGGCGGCCGACATGTCGACCTCGCACGCCGCTCTGCTGGTCCTCGCCGTCGGCGCGGGCTCGCTCTTCTTCAGCCATGTCAACGACGCGGGGTTCTGGCTGGTGAAGGAGTACTTCGGAATGGACGTCGGCCAGACGGTGAAGACCTGGTCGGTGATGGAGACCATCATCTCCGTGGTCTCGCTGGCCTTCATCATGCTGCTGTCACTGGTCCTCTAGGGACTTTCGGCCGCTACCCCGGCTCCCGCCACAGCGGGTGCTCGCGACGGGCCCATCGGCGCTCGACCGACCCGGTGCGCATGCCACGGCGTGCCTCCGGGTCGGCGAGCGCCATCGCGATGTGCCCGCCCAGCACGACGCCGATCGCGAGCGCCAGCCAGTCGTGGACGAACGTCGCGCCGGTGCGCCACATCAGCGGGGCGAGGCCGGTGAACCACATCAGCAGCCCGGTGCCCGCCATGACGAGCACCGCTCCCGCGATCCACGCCGCGTACAGCTTCTGTCCGGCGTTGAACTTCCCGGCCGGACGAGATGCGGGCCGGTGGTCCCGGCGGCGTACCGCCCGCAGCCACTGCCGGTCGTGCGGCCCGAAGCGGTTGAGCCGCCCCAGATCGGCCCGAAGCGACCGTGCGGAGAGTCCCGCCAGCAGCGGTACGGGGATCAGCAGCCCGGACCACTCGTGCACGGTGACCACGAGATGGCGGCGCCCGACGAGTTCGGCGAGCTGCGGCACGTACAGACAGGCCGCCGTGGCCACGCAGGTGAGCATCAGCGCCGCCGTGGCGCGGTGCACCCACCGCACCGGCCGGCTGAACCGGCGGACCCGGCCGGCCGCCTCAGGTGGTGGGGGCATCGTCGCGGCCGTTGGACCGGCCGACCCAGGCGTCGACGTCATATCCGAGCTTCTCCCAGTAACCGGGGCGTACGGAGTCCGTGACGGTGATCCCGGAGAGCCATTTCGCCGACTTGTAGAAGTACATCGGGGCCACGTAGAGCCGGACCGGGCCGCCGTGCGAGTGGGACACCGGCCGGTCCTGCATCCGCAGCGCGACCAGCACATCGGCCCGGCGGGCCTGGTCGAGGGTGAGGCTCTCGCTGTAGGTGCCGTCGAAGCAGGTGAAGCGGACCGCCTTCGCCCCGGGCCTCACCCCCGCCGCGTCCAGCAGGGCGGAGAGCCGTACGCCCTCGAAGGGCGTCTCGGGCACCCGCCAGCCCGTGACGCACTGGACGTCCCGCACCATCCGCGTCTGCTCCATCCGTTTCAGGGAGTCCAGGGTGTACGTGGCCGGGCGGTCGACCAGGCCGTCGACGGTCAGCCGGTAGTCGTCGGCGCTCTTCTTCGGCACGGACGTGGCGACGGAGTAGTAGCGGAAGCCGCCGCCGTTGGGCAGCAGGCCGGTCAGTCCGGTGGGGTCCTTGTCGGAGAGCGCCCCCAGGCCGGATTCCAGGGTCCGTTGCAGTACGGGCGCGGCGACGAGCCCGGCCGCGCCGAGACCCAGCATCGTCAGGACCAGGCGGCGGCCCACGGGGGTGCCGGAGCCGTCCGGGTCGGGGACCGGTCCGGCCGCGTCCGGGCCGTCGTCGGAGGGGGAACTGTTCACCCCCTGATTCGAGCACCCCGGGCTCCCGGACGCCAGGGGCTGCGCCCGGACGTCACCGACCCGTCAGAATCTCCGCGCGGCGGGCGCGGGACGGATGCCAGACTGGCGCCATGCCGAACCGCGAAGCGCTCAAGCCCTTCCTGCTCGCCTTCCCCGGCCCGCTGCGCGACCAGTTGGTCGCCGCGGTCCTGGACGGGCGCAAGGTGTCGACCTCCGGCCTGCTCCTGGAGTACGAGATCGAGAAGGAGGAGCTGCCTCCGGTCGGTGAGCGGTCCGCCCTCATCGACTCGGACGGACGGGAGATCGCGGTGCTCGAAGTGAGCGAGGTGCGTGTGCTGCGACTCGCCGACGTCGACCTCCAGCATGCACTGGACGAGGGCGAGGGCTACGCGTCGGTCGCCGAGTGGCGGGCGGGCCACGAACGGTTCTGGCACAGCGAGGAGATGCGGGACGCGCTCGGCGACCCGGAGTTCACCGTGGACGACGACACGATGATCGTCGCCGAGCGCTTCCGGGTCGTCGAGCGCATCGGCTCCGACGCGGCACAGGGCTGAGCCGGCGCGGCCGGCCGACGCTCACCGCACCTCGACCTCGGCCCTCTTCTCCCGGCCCGCGGCCTTCACGAGGCCCAGCCGGCGCCGAAACGCGAGCAGCCGGGGGTGGCGCTCGTGCAGGTCGGCCGCCCGGCGGTCGAGTTCCTGGCCCAGGCGCTCGGCGCGCTTCTCGATGTCCAGCTCGTCCAGGATGCGGTCCACCTCAGCGAGCAGGGCCCCGTGAAGCTGCCACTTCCTGGGGTGTTCCTGGACGGCGGCCAGCAGCATGTCCGCCACCCGGTCGCGGGTCGTCCGGCTGGCGATGAGCGCGTCGGCGAGCCGTTCCTCGGCCTCCTCCGCGCTGGCGGCCACCGGGGTGGTGATGAGCACCGAGAAACTTTCGATGGCCCCCGCCATCTGCTCGAACAGTTCCGTGATGTGGGCGGCGACCTCGGCGGGGAACAGGGGTTCGTCGACCCGGTCCTTGGCGAGGTCGGTCAGCGTCCTGGACAGCACCCGCACGACGACCGCGCAGATCTCCAGCGTGTCCAGACCGGTGCGCAGCACCACGCGGTGGAGCAGCCCCTGCCGCACCCTCGGGTTGTACATGAGGCTTTCCTCAGCCTGCTGCAGGGAGGCGTCCACCTCGACGATGTCGTGGTCGAGACGCCGGGCCCGGTGCAGCCGCTCGGCAGCGTCCTCGACGGTGACCCGGCCGCCGAGGTCGCCGCCCAGGTCACGGAAGAGGTCCCCCATCTCACGGGCCAGGCCGTCGATCGACGCCCCCGCCGACTGGACCCACACGGGCGGGGCGAACAGCAGGTTGAACAGCAGCCCCACGCCCGCACCGATCAGCGTCTCGAAGATGCGCTCCCATGCGGTGTCGGCGACCTGGGCGACGCCGAGCACCAGCATGGCGCTGATCGCCACCTCGGGGACGAACTCGTTCACCCGGACCAGCCGGCCGATGATCAGCGAGGTGAAGATCGTCAGCCCGAGGCTCCACCAGGACAGCCCCACCAGCGAGCTGAACCCGCTCGCGATGAGCACCCCGACGATCACGGAGTTCACGCGCCGGATCCCCGTGGTGAGGGTGGCGTAGAGGGTGACCTGGACGACGAGCAGCGCAGTGAGCGGAGCGGTCAGGGGTGCGGGCTGGGACAGCGTCGCCGTCGCCACGGCGTAGGCGATCACCGCCGCTCCCGTGGAGCGCAGGGTCTGTGCCCCCACGGGTTCGGTGGTGCGCTGGACGAGTTTGATCACGGGCTCGGCTACTCCTGGCATCTCATTCCCATGCCCGGATCCGGCGCCCCCGCCCGGTTTCCCGCCCGAACACCACCGGACGGACGCGCGGAGGCGCCGAACGACTGCCGGAGCGCCGGCCTGACCGACCGCCTTAGCCGACCGCCTCCGCGGCCGCGCGGCCCGCCGCCCGGCCGGAGAAGATGCAGCCGCCGAGGAAGGTGCCCTCCAGGGAGCGGTAGCCGTGCACCCCGCCGCCGCCGAACCCGGCCGCCTCACCGGCCGCGTACACCCCGGCCAGCGGGGTGCCGTCCGCGGTGAGGACCCGGGAGGACAGGTCCGTCTCCAGTCCGCCGAGCGACTTGCGGGTCAGGATGTTGAGCCGTACGGCGATCAGCGGCCCGGCCTTGGGGTCGAGGATGCGGTGCGGCGCGGCCGTACGGATGAGCTTGTCGCCGAGGTAGGTGCGGGCACCCCTGATCGCGGTGATCTGGAGGTCCTTGGTGAACGGGTTGGCGATCTCCCGGTCGCGGGCGGTGATCTCGCGGCGCAGTTCGTCCTCGTCGATGAGCGATTCGCCCGTGAGGGCGTTCATTCCGCGGACCAGGGCGCCGAGGTCCTTCTCGACGACGAAGTCCACGCCGTTGTCCATGAAGGCCTTCACCGGTCCCGGCACGTCCGCGCGCGCCCGGCCGATCACGTCACGGATGGACTTGCCGGTCAGGTCGGGGTTCTGCTCGGAGCCGGAGAGCGCGAACTCCTTGCCGATGATCTTCTGGTCCAGGACGAACCAGGTGTAGTCGTGGCCGCTGCGCATGATGTGTTCGAGGGTGCCGAGCGTGTCGAAGCCCGGGAAGAGCGGGACGGGCAGCCGCTTGCCGCGGGCGTCCAGCCAGAGCGAGGACGGGCCGGGCAGGATCCGGATGCCGTGCTTGGCCCAGATCGGGTTCCAGTTCTCGATGCCCTCGGTGTAGTGCCACATCCGGTCGCGGTTGATGTGGTGGGCGCCCGCCTCCTCGGTGATGCCGAGCATCAGCCCGTCGACATGGGCGGGCACCCCGGAGAGCATCTTCTCCGGCGGGGTGCCGAGCCGCTCGGGCCACTGCTTGCGGACGAGGTCGTGGTTGCCGCCGATGCCGCCGGAGGTGACGATCACCGCCTGGGCCCTGAGCTCGAAGGTGCCGGCCGCCTCCCGGCTGCTCGCCGTGCCGCGGGCCGCGTCGCTGGGCGCAAGGATCTCGCCGCTCACGGTGTCGACGGTTCCCCCGGTGCGGCCGAGGCCGGTGACGCGGTGGCGGAAGCGGAAGGTGACGAGCCCCTTGGCGACGCCCTCGCGCACCCGCCGCTCGAAGGGGGCGACGACGCCGGGGCCGGTGCCCCAGGTGATGTGGAAGCGGGGGACGGAGTTGCCGTGGCCGTTGGCGTCGTAGCCGCCGCGCTCGGCCCAGCCGACGACGGGGAAGAACCGCATGCCCTGCTGGTGCAGCCAGGAGCGCTTCTCGCCGGCGGCGAAGTCGACGTACGCCTCGGCCCACTTCCGCGGCCAGTGGTCCTCCTTGCGGTCGAAACCGGCCGTGCCGTACCAGTCCTGGAGGGCCAGCTCGTGGCTGTCCTTGATCCGCATCCGGCGCTGTTCGGGCGAGTCGACGAGGAAGAGTCCGCCGAAGGACCAGTGCGCCTGGCCGCCGAGCGACTGCTCGGGTTCCTGGTCGAGCAGAATGACCGAACGGCCCGCGTCGACGAGTTCCGCGGTGGCGACCAGCCCCGCGAGTCCCGCCCCGATCACGATCACATCAGCGTCGTACGCCATGGGTTCCATCCTTGTCGGGGCGACCGGGCCGTCGGCCGCGGAGCGACCGCAGGTCACCCGTGCGGACGCTGGCGAAGTTACTCGTGCGTCAGATCTTCGGCACCTGCCGCCCCGGCGTCAACCGCCCGGTCGGCCGCACTCCGGCCGCACCGGCGGCCCCCAGGCGCTATCGTCGAAACAAATCACCCTCTTCCGGCCTGACTTGGGGTGGAGAAGCGTGTCGGTGCTGGTCCTGGTGCTCGCCGTGAGCGCCGCCTGCTGTCTGGGGTTCGGCTTCGTGCTGCAACAGGCCGCCGCCAGCCACGCCCCGAGAAGCGACTACCTGTCGCCCCGGCTGCTGCTGGACCTGATGCGGGTGCGCAGCTGGCTGGCCGGCATCGGCCTGATGGTCTGCGGCATGGTGCTGGGCGCCCTGGCCCTGGGCAAGGGCGAGGTCTCCGTCGTCGAACCGCTCCTCGCCACCAATCTGCTCTTCGCGATGGCTCTGTCCCGTCACCGGACCGGTCAGCGGCTGGGCCGGCAGGGCTGGGCGGGGCTCTGGCTGCTGGCCGGCGGGGTCGCCGCGTTCCTGGTGGCGGGCGAGCCGAAGGGCGGACAGGCGGTGTCGAGTCCACTGCGGCACTGGCTGGTGATCGGCGTGGTGGTGGGCCTGGCCCTGCTGCTGACCGCCTTCGCCAAGCGCTCCAGGTCGGGGGTGTCCCCCGCGCTTCTCGCGGTCGCGGCGGGACTGCTCTACGGACTCCAGGACGCCCTCACCCGTGTCAGCGGGCAGCGGCTCTCGGACGGGGGCTGGGCGGCGCTGGTCACCGGCTGGCAGCCGTACGCGGTGCTGGTGCTGGGGGTGACGGGGCTGATCCTCGTGCAGAGCGCGTTCGAGACCGGCCCGCTGCGGATGTCGCTGCCGGCGCTGACCGCGGCCCAGCCGCTGGCCGGGATCGCCTGCGGGATCGGCTTCATGGGCGACCAGGTGCGTACCGACACCGCCGCGCTGGCCTGGCAGGCGGCCGGGCTCGCCGCGATCGTGACCGGGATCGTGCTGCTCGGGCTGCATCCGGCGATGCCGGAGGGGCCGGTGGGCGGGCGCCGCACGCAGCGTCTCCAGCCGCGTTGAGGGCGGTCCGTCACCTGTGTGTCAGCGGGCTGATGTTGGATGAGGGGCATGACCCCTTCTGACGAGATCCTGGACATCGTGGACGAGAACGACGTCGTCGTGGGACAGGCCCCGCGCGGCGAGGCGACCGCGCAGGGCTTGCGTCACCGCTGCGTCTTCATCGAGGCCCGGGACGCCGAGGGCAAGATCTTCGTGCACCGCAGGACCGCGACCAAGCTGGTCTTCCCCTCCCACTACGACATGTTCGTCGGCGGGGTCGTCGGGGCCGGTGAGTCCTACGACGAGGCGGCACTGCGGGAGGCCGAGGAGGAGCTGGGCGTCACGGGACTGCCCCGTCCGGAGCCGGTGTTCAAGTTCCTCTACGAGGGCGGCGGCCACACCTGGTGGTCGTCCGTCTACCGGGTACGGTGCGAGCTGCCGGTGAAGCCGCAGGTGGAGGAGGTCGCCTGGCACACCTTCCTCACGGATGCGGAGCTGGAGCAGCGGCTCGGCGACTGGCAGTGGGTGCCGGACGGCCTGGAAAGCTACCGGCGGCTCCAGGCGTTCCGGGAGTCCTCCTGAACCGGCCGAAGATGCGCTCCAAAGTGGCCGATAGGGTCCGTACGTGAACGAATTTGTGCAGAGCATGCGGCTGTGGTTCGCGCCGCAGCGGATCCGCGAAGAAGGCGACACCCCCGACTACCGCTTCTCGCTCGCCAACGAGCGGACCTTTCTCGCCTGGATCCGGACGGCTCTCGCGCTGATCGGCGGCGGTTTCGCGGTCGACCAGTTCCTGCCCGAGCTGGCATGGGGTGTCCGCGCGGGTCTGGCGCTCGCGCTGCTTGCGGCCGGTGTGCTGTGCGCGCTGCGGGCCGTCAACCACTGGGTGCGGTGCGAGCGGGCGATGCGCCGCGGCGAGGACCTGCCGGTCTCCCGGTTCCCGACGCTGCTGAGTCTCGCGGTCGCCGTCGTCGCCGTGGCGATGGTGGTGGTGGTCCTCTTCGGCTGGGAGGGCCGGTGAGCACCGGGGAGCGGGATCCCGGCCTGCAGCCGGAGCGGACCAGGCTGGCCTGGCGGCGCACCACGCTCTCCTGCACCGTGGTGGCACTGCTGGCGGGCAAGCAGGCGCTGCACAGCGGGGCCACCCCGGCCGGGGTGATCGCCCTGTCGTTGAGCGTGCTCGCCTGGCTGGGGTTTCTGCGCGTGGCGAACCGACGGGTGCAGGGCATGGGGACCGCCCGCCCGCGGACACTCGGGTCCCGGGAGGCCCTGACGGCTACGGCGTGCACGGTAGCGCTGGCCGTGTTCGCCGCCGCCATGCTGTTCTGAGCCGCGGACCGGCGGTCAGTCCTCGCCCTCCCAGTCCACGGTGACGACGATCTTTCCGCGGGTGCGGCCCTGCGCGTTGAGCCGGTGGGCCTCGGCGGCCTCGGCCAGGGGGAAGACCCGGTCCACGTGGACGGAGACGATGCCCCGCTCGGCCAGCTCCGCCAGATGGGCCAGGTCCTTGGCGTCGGGCCGGACGAAGGCGTACTTGCCGCCGTACGAGAACACCTCGTCGTCGACGATGGACGCGAGGCGCCCGTCCGGCGCGAGCGTCTCGGCGGACACCCGCAGGGCTTCACCGCCCACGGTGTCGAAGGCGGCGTCGATCCCGTCGGGAGCCAGCTCCCGCAGCCGGTCCGCGAGCCCGTCCCCGTAAGCCACGGGTTCCGCGCCGAGCTGCCGCAGATGGTCGTGGTTGCGTTCGCTCGCGGTCCCGATGACCCGGCAGCCGGTGTGACGGGCGATCTGCACGGCGAACGATCCGACGCCTCCCGCCGCCGCGTGGACGAGGACGGTGTCCCCGTTGCGGATCCGCAGGGTCCGGTGGAGTACCTGGTAGGCGGTGAGGCCGGCCAGGGGCAGGCCCGAGGCCTCCTCGAAGCTCAGGCTCAGGGGTTTGCGCGCGAGGGTGCGCACCGGTGCGGCCACGTACTCGGCGAAGGTGCCGCGGCTGAGGAAGTCCTCCCGCACGTATCCGATGACCTCGTCGCCGACGGCGAACTCGTCGACGGCGATACCGGGCTGGACGACGACCCCCGCCACGTCCCAGCCGGGGATCACCGGGAAGACCGCCTCCAGAGCGCCATCGAGGTGCCCCTCCCGTGCGACACGGTCGACCGGGTTGACGGCCGCGGCCCGCACCTTCACCAGGACGGTGTCGGGACCGACCTTGGGGTCGGGCCGCTCGCCGTATTCCAGGACGTCGGCCCCGCCGTACCTGCTGTAGCTGATCGCCTTCATGTAACGACCCTCGGCGCGTGGCGGGGCGCCCGCAACTCAGGCCGGATGTGGCCCGGACGGACCGGCTCTCACCAGCGCGGGACCGACGGCGTCCGCCACTCCGGCTCGGCCTTGCGCATCGCGGCGGCGTCGTCGCGCTCGCGCATCGTGCCGTCGTCGTCGAGCCAGCGGCGGTGCAGTGCGGCCAGGCGTTCCCGGTCGAGTTCGACACCGAGGCCCGGGGCGTCGGGGACGGTCAGCCGGCCGTCCTCGAAGACATGGCGGGTGGTGATGACGTCCTCGCTCTGCCAGGGGTAGTGGCTGTCGCAGGCGTAGTCGAGGTTGGGGACGGTGGCCGCGACGTGCGTCATGGCGGCGAGGCTGATCCCGAGGTGGGTGTTGGAGTGCATGGACAGGCCGACGCCGAAGGTGCGGCAGATGCCGGCAAGTTCGCGGGTGCGGTGCAGCCCGCCCCAGTAGTGGTGGTCGGAGAGGACGACCTGGACGGCGCCCCGGGCGAAGGCCTCCGGGACCTCGGCGAGCGTGGTGACGCACATGTTCGTGGCCAGAGGTACGTCGGTGCCGGCGGCGACGGCGGCCATCGACTCCGTGCCGCTCGCCGGGTCCTCCAGGTATTCGAGCACGTCCTTCAGCTGCTCGGCGACGTGGAGCGAGGTCTCGACGGACCAGGCGCCGTTGGGGTCCAGGCGCAGCGGCTGTCCGGGGAAAGCCTCGGCCAGCGCGCGGACCGCGGCGATCTCCTCGTCGGGCGGGAAGACACCGCCCTTCAGCTTGAAGGAGGAGAAGCCGTAGTCACGGGCGAAGCGCCGGGCCTGGGCGACGACTCCGGCCGGGTCGACGGCCGCACCCCAGTCGTCGCTCTCGCCGCCGTCCGGGTGCCCGGCCCAGCGGTAGAAGAGGTACGCGCTGTACTCGACGCTGTCGCGGACCTTGCCGCCGAGCAGCGCGTGCACGGGCAGGCCGAGGGACTTGCCCAGGGCGTCCAGGCAGGCGACCTCGAAGCCGGACACCACGGAGAGCCGCAGCTTGTCCGCGGTCTGGACGCCGCGCAGACCGCCCGCGTCGACCCGGCCGTCGGCCGCGCGTGAATCTCCGCACACCTCGTCGGCGAGGGCGAAGAGGCCGTTCACATCGCTGACCGGGCGCCCGGCCAGCGCCCTGGCGAGCGGCTCGGCCAGTTCGAGGTACTTGCCGTCGCCGTAGGTCTCCCCGATGCCGGTCACACCACCGCGGGTGACGACCTCCACGATGAGCCGTGGGGTGTACGGCTGGTGGACGCCCTGGGTGTTGAGGAGCGGCGGGTCGGCTATGAGGATCGGCGTCAGCCGGACTTCGTCGATCAACAGCGCAGTATCCATACGTGAACTCTATTCAGAGGTGCGACTGAGCGCCAGGGCTCGGCCGCCTTTCGGGCCGGATTCCCCACATCCGGTTCCGGAAGTTCACTGGACGACATACCGACTGGTCGGCATCATGAACACCGACGTCTTATCCACCCCGGAGGTGCGCACGATGAGCCCAGTCCACCCGCCAGGTCTCGACCTCGACCGCCTGCGCGGACATCTCGACCGCGAGCGGCCGGGTCTGGTGAACGGACCGCTCGACGCCGGGCTCATCGAGGGCGGCCGCTCGAACCTGACCTACGTCGTCACGGACACGGACGGCACCGGCCGCTGGGTCGTCCGCCGGCCGCCGCTGGGCCATGTGCTGGCCACCGCGCACGACATGAAGCGCGAGCACCGGGTGATCAGCGCGCTGCACCCGACAGCCGTCCCGGTCCCGGAAACCCTGCTGCTCTGCGAGGACGACTCGGTCATCGGCTCGCCGTTCTACGTCATGGAGTACGTCGAGGGCACCCCGTACCGCACGGTGGAGCAGCTCGCCCAGCTGGGCCCCGAGCGCACCCGCAAGGCCGTGCTGGGCCTGGTCGACACCCTGGTGGAACTGCACGCCGTGGACCCCCAGGCCGTCGGCCTCGGCGACTTCGGGCGCCCCGAGGGCTTCCTCGACCGGCAGCTGCGCCGCTGGGGCAAGCAGCTGGACGCTTCCCGCAACCGCGAACTGCCCGGTATCGACGAGCTGCACGCGGCCCTCGGCCGGCAGCTGCCCGGCTCCCCCGCGCCCACGGTCATCCACGGCGACTACCGCCTGGACAACGTGCTGATCGGGTCCGACGACGAGATCAAGGCCGTCCTCGACTGGGAGATGTCGACGCTCGGCGACCCGCTCACCGACCTCGGGCTGCTGGTCATGTACAGCTCCGACCTGGGTCTGCCCGAGTCGCCGGTCTCCACCACCAGCGGGGCGGCCGGCCACCCCTCCCCCGCCGAGCTGATCGAGCGCTACGCCGTCCGCTCCGGCCGGGACACCTCCGGCATCTCCTGGTACACGGCGTTCGCCTGGTTCAAGCTCGCCGTGATCCTGGAGGGCATCCACTACCGCTACACCCTGGGCCAGACGGTCGGCGGCGGCTTCGACCGCATCGGCGACCTCGTCCCCGTCTTCATCGAGCACGGCCTCACCACCCTCCAGGAAGGCTGACCCACCCCATGGACTTCGCATTCGACGCCCGCACCGAAGAGCTGCGCGCCAAGCTGCTCACCTTCATGGACGAGCACGTCTACCCGGCCGAGAAGACCGCGGACGAGCAGCGCGAGCTGCTCGCGTCGCCATGGGACACCCCGCAGGTGGTCGAGGACCTGAAGGCCGAGGCCCGCAAGCAGGGGCTGTGGAATCTCTTCCTGCCGGACGCCGAGTTCGGCGCCGGGCTGACCAACCTCCAGTACGCCCCGCTGGCCGAGATCCTGGGCCGCTCACCGCAGTTGGCGCCGACCGCGCTGAACTGCGCGGCGCCGGACACCGGGAACATGGAGGTGCTGGCGCAGTTCGGCACCGAGGAGCAGAAGAAGCAGTGGCTGGAGCCGCTGCTGGCCGGGGAGATCCGGTCCGCGTTCGCGATGACGGAGCCGGAGGTCGCCTCCTCGGACGCGACCAACATCGAGACCCGCATCACCCGGGATGGCGAGGACTACGTCATCAACGGCCGCAAGTGGTACATCTCCGGGGCGATGAACCCGGACTGCGCGATCTTCATCGTGATGGGCAAGACCGACCCGGACGGTGAGGACATCCGCCGCCAGCAGTCGCAGATCCTCGTCCCGCGCGACACCCCGGGCCTGACCGTGAAGCGCGCCATGAAGGTGTACGGCTACGAGGACCACTACCACGGCGGCCACGCCGAGGTCGTCTTCGACAACGTGCGGGTGCCTGCGGCCAACCTGGTCGGCGAGGAGGGCGGCGGCTTCGCCATCGCCCAGGCACGGCTCGGCCCGGGCCGGATCCACCACTGCATGCGGCTGATCGGCATGGCCGAGCGCGCCATCGAGCTGATGTGCCGCCGCGCGGTGGCCCGGAACGCCTTCGGCAAGCCGCTCGCCCAGCAGGGCGTGGTGCAGAACTGGATCGCGGACGCCCGGGTCACGGTGGAGCAGCTGCGGCTGCTGGTGCTGAAGACGGCCTGGCTGATGGACACCGTCGGCAACCGCGGCGCGCACACGGAGATCCAGTCCATCAAGATCGCCACCCCGCGCGCGGTGGTCTCCATCCTCGACCAGGCGGTGCAGCTGCACGGTGCGGGCGGCGTCAGCCAGGACTTCCCGCTGGCCGAGCTGTGGGCGGCGGCACGGACGCTGCGGCTGGCGGACGGTCCGGACGAGGTGCACCAGCGGTCGCTGGCCCGCCGGGAGATCAAGAAGTACCTGTAGGGGGTGGCCGGCGGCTGGCCGGGGCGGCGGATCACGTCAGTGCTCGCCGGCCCCGATCCGGTCCAGTACCTCCGTGTACAGGGAGCGCCGGTCGGGCCGGGCACGGGCGGAGGCGTGGCGGAGTGCCGGGACCGCCGCCCCGCCCAGCTCGACGAGCCCCTCGCCCGCCGCCTCTCGCACGACGGCGTGCGGGTGCCCCAGCAGCGCTGTCACCGCGGGAACCGCCGGCTCCCGGCCCGCCCGGCAGAGCGTCCGGACCGCCGGCACTCGGGCGTCCCTCCGCCTTCCGATGCACCACATCCGACATCGCGCACCGATCCACCAGGAACTACGGGACAGCCCCCAGCCGCGCACCCTGCGGCTCCACCGACGCGTTCCGGGCCTTCGCGCCCTCCCTGCAGCGCCTCAGTAGCCGCCGTACGGTACGTGGTCGGCGAGCGCCAGCTCGCGGGCGAAGGCCCTCACCCGCAACAGGCACCGGGCCAGGAGCCGGAAGGACCTCGGCCGGTGCGGCCCGTAGGCCGCGTTCCACAGGGCCGGGACACGCGTCGAAGTCTGGATATGCGCCATGTATCCACCTTCACCCCGCCAAGGCATTCGGTCCAACAGATGGATTAGCTGGCTGCGATCGCTACCGTAGATGGATGGAGATTCGCCAGCTCCGCCACTTCATGGCGGTGATCACGCACGGCAGTTTCACAGCCGCCGCGCGCGCCGAACTGATCGTGCAGTCCGCACTGAGCACCTCCGTACGCAATCTCGAACGGGAGCTGGGGGCCGACCTCTTCGAGCGGACCGGCCGCCGGGTGGTACTGACCGAGGCGGGCCGGGCACTCCTGCCGTCGGCCCGGACGGTGCTGGCCGGGACCGACGCGGCGCGCGACGCGGTGGCCGCAGTCTCGGGGCTGGCCACCGGGCGGGTACGTATCGGCACGATCCAGACGCTGACCTGCGTGGACCTGGCCGCCGAGCTCGCCGCGTACCACCGGCTGTGGCCCGGGGTGCAGATCTCGCTCCGCGAGGCGACGACTCCGGAGCTGGTGGCGGGGGTGCGCGCGGGCGAGCTGGATCTCGCCTATCTGGCGCCGGACGCGGCCGAGCTCCCGGAGGGCATCGTCGCCTTCGCCTCCTGGCAGGAGGACCTGGTGCTGATCACGGCGCCCGGCCACCGGCTGGCGACCGCCGGGCGCACCCTGATCAAGGACCTGGCCGACGAGCCCTTCGTGGACTTCCGCGCGGGAACCGGCCTGGAGACGGCGGTACGACGGCTGGCCGCTCACTGCGGTCTGGAGCGCCGGATCACCTGTGATGTGACGCAGATCCGGCTGCTCGTCGATCTCGTACGGGCGGGCATCGGCGTCGCGATCGTGCCGCGCCGGATCGGCCAGGAGGCGGGGCTGCCGTGTGTGAGCATCCGCCAGCCCGAGCCGGGCCGGACCGTCGTGCTGGTGGGCCGGGCTCCCCGGCCACGGAACCCGGCGGCGGAGGCGCTGCTCGGCCGGCTGGCCGGCAGCGGGTCCTGAGCGGTCCTACGGCCGCAGCGCGCGCAACAGCAGATCGGCGAGGTGGTCGGCGACCTCCTGCTGGGACAGCGGGCCGTCCGGCCGGTACCAGGTCGACAGGTGGTGGACCGAGCCGAAGTGGTAGTCGACGATCAGGTCCGCCGGAGTGGCCGTGGAGAACACCCCGCTGCGCTGCCCCTCCTCCACCAGTGCCCGGAAGCGCTCGTGGTAGCGGCGCCGCTCCACCCGTACCTGCTTGTTCTTCTCGGGACTCAGGTGGTGCATGGAGCGGAAGAAGATCGACGCGTCGTCGAGGTTCTCGATGGTGGTGACGACCACGTCGGCCGCGGCGTCACGCAGCCGCTGCTCGACCGGCGCGTCGGCGTCCGCGAAGGCGTCGAGCCGCTCCTGCTGGAGCCGCAGCACCCGGGCGTACACCTCCTGGAGGAGGTCCTCCTTGGAGCCGAAGTAGTGGTACAGCGCACCCTTGGTGACCCCGGCCGCCTCGACGATCTCCTGGACCGAGGTGCGGTCGTACCCCTGTTCGGCGAAGAGCCGGGTGGCGGCGGCCAGCAGCCGCTGGGGGACGGGGGTACCGCTCCCGTCCGTTGCCTTGGCCATAGCCGCCACCTTCCTTCCGTGCTGTGGTGAACCGTTCTAACGGGGTGAACGCAGTTCCCGCCTGAGGATCTTCCCACTTGCCGTCTTGGGAAGTTCCGTCAGGATCTCGACTTCGCGCGGGTACTTGTACGCGGCAAGCCGTTCCTTGCAGTACGCACCCAATTCACCGGGTTCGACCGAGGCACCGGGCCGCAGACTGACATAGGCGCGGACCGTCTCGCCGCGGTAGGCGTCGGGGATGCCGACGACGGCGGCCTCGCGCACAGCCGGGTGGGTGTAGAGGACATCTTCCACCTCGCGCGGCCAGACCTTGAATCCGGAGGCGTTGATCATGTCCTTCTTGCGGTCGACGACATAGAGCCAGCCCTCGCGGTCCATGAAGCCGATGTCGCCGGTGCGCAGCTCTCCGTCCGGGAAGGCGGTGGCGGTGGCCTCGGGCAGCCGCCAGTATCCGGAGACGACCTGGGGACCGCGCACCGCGATCTCGCCCTGCTCGCCGAAGGGCACGTCCGCCCCGTTCTCGTCGATGATCCGCACGACCGTGTCCGGGCCGGGAACGCCGACCGAGAGGGTGCCGGAGACCGGGTCGACGGGCGCCTCGCGCTCCGGCGGCACCGAGGCGCAGGGGGCGGTGCATTCGGTGAGGCCGTAGCCGTTGCGGATGTACGGGCCGAAGCCCGCCCGGAACTTCTCGACGAGCGCGGGCGGCAGTGGTGCGCCGCCGGAGGAGATCACCTGGAAGGACGCGAAGTGCTCGGGGGACACGCCGGGGGTCGCGGCGAGCGCCATGAAGGCGGTCGACGGGCCGACCGTGTAGGCGGGCCGGTGCTCGGCGAAGGCGTCGAGGACGACGCCGGGGTGGAAGCGGTACGCCAGGACCAGGGTGCCCGCGTTGGTGAGGCAGACGGCCAGCTGGCAGACCATGCCGGTGATGTGGAAGAGCGGGGCGAGGGCGAAGTAGGAGGAGCCCTCGGTGATGGGGTGGCCGGTGCGCTGGCGTTCGGCGTTGACCATGATGTTGCCGTGGGAGTTCATGGCGCCCTTGGGGGTGCCGCTGGTCCCGGAGGTGTAGCTGATCAGCGCCACGTCACCGGCGGCGAGCTCCCGGTCCGCCGGGGCCGCGAGGCCCTGTCGGGCGACGGCCACCAGGTCGTCGGCGTCACCGGCGGCCGGCAGCCGCTCGAAGTTCAGCACCCGCTCGTCGTTCTTCGTCTGGAGGTCCAGCTCGCAGGCGGTGACGGCGATCCGGACGGACGGGGCACCGGCCGCGGTGTCCCGCAGATACGCCTCCCAGGCCCGGTCGGAGCAGATCAGCGCCGTGACGTCCGCGTCCTTCAGTACGTGGCCGACCTCGGCGGACTTGTACATCGGGTTGAGCGGCACGACCGTCGCCCCGGCCTTCCAGGCGCCGAGCAGCGCCAGGACGAACTGCGGGGAGTTCTGCAGCATGATCGCGACCCGGTCGCCGCGCTTCAGCCCCCGGGCGGCGAGGTGGCCGGCCACGGAGTCGGAGAGCTCGTCGGTCTCGGCGTAGGTGAGGCGTCCGTCGAAGTAGGCGAGCGCCGGGTGGCCGGGTGCCCGGGCCACGGAGTCGCGGAAGGCGTGCACCAGCGTTTCGGCGGGGCTGACGGGGGCCCGCTGTGCCTCGCTGAGCAGCGGGAGCCAGGGCTTGGCCGCGTAGACGGACTCGCTCATGCGCCGGTCTCCTCCCACTTGCGCTGGAGGTGGTTCATATTGCCGAGCCAGTGGTCGGTGTCCTTGGTGCGGGCCCGGTAGTAGCCGGCGACCTCGGGGTGCGGCAGGACGAGGAACCGGTCCGCGGCCATGGCGTCGAAGAGGGCGTCGGCGACGTCCTCGGGCTCGATCGCGCTGGGGGCGAGAACGAGCTTCCCGGCCGATCCGGCGGCGGTGAGCATGTCCGTACGCACACCCTGCGGGCAGATGGCGTGGACCTTGACGCCGCGGTGGCGGTAGGTGAGGGAGAGCCACTCGGCGAAGGCGACCACGCCGTGCTTGGTGACGCTGTAAGGCGCCGCGCCGATCATCGTCAGCAGTCCGGCGGCGGAGGCCGTGGAGACGAACCTGCCGCTGCCGCGCTCCAGCCAGTCCGGGAGCAGCGCCTTCGCCGCGCGGACGTGGGCCATCACGTTGACGTCCCAGGCCGCGGCCCAGACCTCCTCGTCGGCGAAGACGTCGCCGGGCGAGGCGAGGCCGGCGTTGGCGCAGTAGACGTCCACGGTGCCGTCCAGCGCGTCCCGCGCGGCGTCGACGATCCGCGAGGCGTCGCCGGCGACCGCCACGGCTCCGATCTCCTCGGCCAGCGCCTTGATCCGGCTCTCGTCGAGGTCGTTGACCACGACCCGTGCGCCTTCGGCGGCGAATCTGCGGGCCAGTGCGGCGCCGATGCCGCCTCCGGCCCCCGTGACCACTACGCCCGCGCCCTGCACCGTACTCATCGGTCCCGCCTCTCTCAGCCGACTGCACCGGCAGACTAACCGGTCGGTATGTCGTCGGGGAAGGGGTCTGGGCCTCTCATCCGCCACTCCGTGCACAGCAGCCCCGTCCGGCTCGTTCCCTGCGGCCCTCTCGCGCGCTAGCGTGCGTGACCATGACAGACGTCGCGATCATGGAGGTAGCCGAATGAGCCTGTCCAGACGTGGATTGCTGGCCGCCGGCGGTGCGGTGGGAGCTCTCGCGGCGACTGCCGCTTCGGCCGGACCCGCAGCCGCCCTCCCCTCGCCCGGCAAGGGGCACGGCGGCGGACACGGCCGGGTCCGCACCGGCTTCGACCGGCTGGCGGCGGACGGGTACGCGCTGCTGAAGGGGCAGCGGGTCGGCGTCGTCACCAACCCGACCGGGATCACCTCCGACGTCCGGCACATCGTCGATGTGATGCACCCGGACGAGCGCGTGAACCTGACCGCCGTCTTCGGCCCCGAGCACGGCTTCCGTGGCACGGCGCAGGCGGGCGGCTCGGAGGGGCGCTATGACGACCCGGCGACCGGGCTGCCGGTCTACGACACGTACCTGAAGAGCGGTCAGGCGCTCGCCGACGTGTTCACCGCGTCCGGTGTGGACACGATCGTCTTCGACATCCAGGACGCGGGCGCCCGCTTCTACACGTACATCTGGACGCTGTACGACTGCCTGGAGGCGGCCGCCCTCGCGGGCAAGAAGCTCGTCGTGCTGGACCGGCCGAACCCGGTGACGGGGCGGGCGGCGCTCGGACCGGTGCTCGACCCCGCGTTCGGCACCTTCGTGGGCCGCCGGGAGATCGCGCAGGCGCACGGCATGACGGTCACCGAGCTGGCGCTGCTGTTCAACGGGGAGTTCCTGGCGGACCGTCCCGCCGAGCTGGAGATCGTGAAGATGTCGGGGTGGTCGCGCGCGGACTTCTTCGACGGGACCGGGCTGCCGTGGGTCCCGCCGAGCCCCAACATGCCGACACCCGACACCGCGCTGGTCTACTCGGGCACCTGCCTCTTCGAGGGCACCAACCTCTCCGAGGGGCGCGGGACGACCCGCCCGTTCGAACTGCTGGGCGCGGAGGGCGTCGACCACACCTGGGCGGCCGCGGCGAACGCGCTGAACCTGCCCGGAGTGGCGTTCCGCGAGGCGTACTTCGCGCCGACGTTCTCCAAGTTCCAGGGCAAGACGGTGGGCGGCGTCCAGCTGCACGTGCAGGACCGCGAGGTCTTCGACCCGGTGCGCACCGGGATCGCGCTGCTCGTGACGGCGAAGCAGACCTGGAGCGGGTTCGCCTGGCGGCCCGACAACTGGATCGACAAGCTCACCGGCAACACCCGGGTCCGCACGATGATCGACGCGGGTGCGGACACGGATGAGGTCGTCGGGGCGTGGGCGCAGGACCTGGCCGCGTTCCGGGCCGTGCGCAAGCGGTATCTGCAGTACCGGTGAGGTGGTGCCGGGCGGGCCCCACGGGTGGGGCCCGCCCGGCGGACTCCGCCCGCGAGCCCGGCACGATCCGAACGAGAGGCCCTAGCGGTGGGCCGGGAACTCCACCACCTGCTGGTACGTCGGGCGGTTCTGCCAGTGGATCGCCTTCTGCGCGATCCCGCCCAGTGCCCGGTGGATGATCGAGTCGGTGCACCACTGCTCACCGGCCTTGCAGCTGTCGTCGGCCGGGTACACCTCGGCCGCCGGAACCGCCGCCGCCTGCTGCAGCGTGGACAGCAGCGCCGCGCGGCAGCTGCTCAGATCGCCGTTGCCGCAGTAGGACTTGGCGAGCGGGCCCTTGACCGGCTGTCCCAGCACCTGGCGCAGGTCCTTGTCGGCGAAGCCCCACCAGCCGTACTGGAACGCCGAACCGCTGTGCGCGCCGCTCGGCCCGTGGCTGGCCGCCGGGGACTCGTCGGTGGCGAGGTTCGCGGTCAGCGCCCCGTACAGATCGTCACCGAGGCCCGGCTTGAACTCCGCCTCGATCAGCTTCGGCCACCACGCGTCCATGATCCGCACCGCGTCGGCGTTGGTGTACGTGTGCGAGCCCGGGCTGCTCTCCTTGCGCTGGGCGCCCGACGCCCGCCAGGAGTCCAGCTGCTGGACCACCGCGTCGAGGCCCGGGTCGGTGACCGGCTGGGAGCGGATGACCTTCAGCAGTTCGGGCAGCAGCTGCTCGCCGCGCAGATCGGTGAGCGCGGCGTCCGCCATCGCCCGGGTGAGGGAGGCGCGGGTGACACCGCCCTCCTCCACCAGCTTCGACACCCGGTCGTCGAGCAGATCGGCCCGGTGCACCGCGCTGAGTCCGAAGCCCGCGGAGGCGTACCCCTCAGCCTGCTTGTTGTTCCAGGAGACGTAGTAGTCCTGGCCGCTGGAGTGCGGGTGCTCGGCGAAGGGGGTGTGGGCGGCGGTGTTGGCCGCCGGGTCGTAGCCCTGCCACTCGTACGCCTTCTCGGCCCTGATGGGCAGGGCCGGGTCGACGCCGGCCGCACGGACCGGGTTCATGCCGCTGTTGTAGTAGGCGGCGGTGCGGGAGTCGGCGTAGAACCAGTTGAAGGCGTAGTCGATGTTGCTCGCAGCCTGCTGGAAGGAGGCGGCGTCGGTGACGTAGGACGGGTCGTTGAGCATCTGGAAGCCGATGATCGAGTCGGCCTCGTGCCGGTAGGTGGTGCGCAGCGAGGTGTACGCGACCGGCTTGCCGTCCACCGTGGCCCGGTGGGTGACGATGCCGTAGCCGGTGCGCCACACCTGCATCCGGTAGGAGCCCTTCGCCGTGGAGTCGGCGACGGTCGGCTTCCAGGAGTTGGACTTCTCCAGCTTCTCCATGGCGGTGCAGGCGCCCCGGTAGAGGTAGTGCGTGGAGGCCTTGGTGGGCGCGGAGCCGTCGGGTTCGCACAGGTCGACGGCGTAGGTGTCGGTGATGTCCTGTCCGGCGGAGGTGGCGCTCCAGGCGTAGTCCTGGCCACGGCCCATCTGGATGTACATGCCGACGCCGGCGAAGGAGACACCGCGGGCGCTGATGCCGGGGCCCTGGAGCTCCTGGAGCATCATCAGCTGCGGGGCGAAGTAGCCGGTCTGCGGGCCGAAGACCGCGATCGGATTTCCGCTCGCGGTGCTCTTGCCGGAGACCAGCAGGGCGTTGGACATGCCGCGCTTCTGGGCGCCGGAGCCCGAGCCGGGGAGCGAGCCCTCCGGGATGACTCCGTCGTCGTAGATGCCCTGGGCCTTCTTGAGCGTGGCGGGGGCCTTGACGGGGGCCTTCGCGTTGGTGCCCGCGGAGCCGGTGCGGTCGTGGATCAGCGGCTCGGCGGTGACGGAGCCGGGGTCCGGGAGAGCGGTGCCGACGGCCTTGTCGGGCTTGTTGGCGTACGGGAACGAGGTGCCGTCGTGGACGGTCAGCACGGCCTCGGGGTCGTTGCGCTGGCGGAACGACTCCCAGACCCTGGTGCCCTCGGCGACGCCGTACTTCTGCTGGGCGGAGAGCAGGGACAGTGCCGCCTGCACCTCGCCGCCACCGCCGCCGCCGAACTGGCCGCCGACGACCGAGGCGATCGAGATCAGGTCGGTCAGCCGGAACGGCTGGATCTCACCGATGTTGGTGATCGCGTCGATCTTGCCGGTGAGGACGTACTCACCGGGGAAGTAGCGGCCCTTCTTCGACTTCTCGCGGTAGGAGTTGATGCCGTCCACATAGGCCTGGGCGTCCGCCATGGCCTGTTCGCCGCGGGGGCCCTCATGGGTCCTGATGTACTCGACCTGAGCCTCCAGATCGGCCTCGGTGTACGGGGCCTGCGGCCAGAACTGCTGCTCCAGTCCCTGGTTGGCCAGCGCGCCGCCGGCGAACGAGGTCAGCTCCCCGCGCCCGATGTGACGGAAAAGGTCCATCAGCCACAACCGGTCCTGCCCGGCGGCGAATCCGGCGCCGAACTCGGTGCCGTAGCGGGTGGTGCCCTTGATGTGCGGGACGCCCGACACCTTGTCCCGGGTGATGGTGACGTCGTCGCGGGGCGAGGTGACGGACTCGACCTGGTCCTTCGCGACGCCGAAGGAGGCGTCGTTGAAGAAGTCGTTCAGCTTCTGGTCGGTGAGGCCCGTGTGCCCGGCCACCAGGCCGTCGTAGCGGTCGAGCTGGTCGTCGCTGTGCGCGGGATGGGTGCCGAACGCCTTGTTGCCGAGGATCTCGACGAGGGTGGCGTTGCCGTTCTCGCCGGGCGGCAGGATGTCGTCGCACTGCCCCTGGCAGTAGTCGACGACGGGCACGGGGTCCGCCTCGCTGGCGCCCGCATGAGGTGCGGAGGCCAGCAGGGACGTGCCGAGGGCGAGAACGGCCGCGACGGTGGCGGCTCTTGTCCTGCCGGTGCGTACGGACATGCGGGTGCGTGGGGGCATGCGTGCTCCTCAGAGAGGCCGATGCGCCGGAGGTTACCGACGGTATGACCCGCCGGTAAGGTGAACATCGGTCACCTTTTCCGAATCACCACATCCCGTCGCATGACGAGCCGTCATCTCAGCAGATGGACCAACTCGTCATTGGATGGAGCCGATCCGGGCACTCGTACGTCCATTCACTGACGCCGAAGTGCGGGCGACGGAGTACGAGCGACGGAGGTGGCGGTGCAATGGCCGGTTTCCGGAGTCTTGCGAGACAGGTCCGCGATCCGCGGAGCGATCTGGCGCTGCGGCGGTACTCGCTGCGCAAATGCCTGGAACGCTTCGCACCGTACGGCCACCGGGCGACCTGGGACCACCTGTGCGTCCGGCACGGGATAGGCCCCGAGGACCGGGCGCCCGACCCGGCGCGGCTTATGCGCGCACTGGAGGAGCTGGAGAAGGCGCGGGCGGTCTGGCTCGGGTACGAGGCGGGGTTCGCCGAGCGCCGCAGGCGGGAGAAGCACGATGGACTGCGCAGGCCGGGCGCGTTCGACGACTGGCACCGGCGCACCTGGGGCGGGAACGGGGTCGCGCGATGCGACGACCCGGCCGTCCACCCGGCGGCACCGCTCGCCGACGTGCTGCTCCGGCTGATCTCGGCCCTGGAGTCGGAGCCGGGTACGGGCTGCCCGGTGTGCACCCGGGCCCGCATCATCTGGCGGCAGGACCTGGACAGCGAGCCGTGGTCCGGTCCGGTCTGTGCCGGGTGCGGGATCGTGGTGCCGCAGCCCGTGCTCACCCCCGACGCACTGGCCAGGGCCCGGCGCACCCGGATCGGCGGTCTGGCGGCGGTCTCCTGAGGCGCGGAACGGCCCGCCCGGCACCAGGAGACCGCCGGACGGGCATCCGCGGACCCACCAGGGCGCTCAGCACCCTCCTGCGGACCGGTTCACGGCCTTGAGCTCCGGCATCAGGCGCGAACCGCTGATCCGGTCACCGGAGACATCGTCCGGGTTGGAGAGCACACAAGTGTCCAGCGACAGGCAGCCGCAGCCGATGCAGTCGGTGAGGTGGTCGCGCAGCCTGCTCAGCTGCCGGATCCGCTCGTCCAGCTCGGAGCGCCACGCCGCGGAGAGCCGGGCCCAGTCGTCCCGGTTCGGGGTGCGCTCCTCCGGGAGCTCGGCCAGGGCGTCACGGATCGTTGCCAGCGGGATGCCGACCCGCTGCGCCGCACGGACGAAGGCGACCCGGCGCAGCGCGTCCCTGGTGTAGCGGCGCTGGTTGCCACTGGTGCGGCTGCTGCTGATCAGGCCCTTGGCCTCGTAGAAGTGCAGGGCCGAGACCGCGGCGCCGCTGCGCGCGGAAAGCTGGCCGACCGTGAGCTCATGGAGCGTCTGTGGGATCTGGGGCACTCATCGAACCCTACGCGGCCCACTCCCGGCCGGTCCGTCGTTGACAGGAACGCACCCGCCAACCATGCTGAGCAAGCGCTTAGACAGGCTGGTGATCGCGGGCGGCTCCGCCCCCGCCCGCCGGCCGGACAGGCGACGACGTTGGTCGAGAGCGGGAAGGCAGGGACCAGGGACATGGCAGAGCCGAGGATCTTCACGTCCGCGCAGGAGCTGCGTGACGGTGTGGGCGAGCAGCTGGGACACAGTGACTGGCTGGAGGTCGACCAGAAGAGGATCGACCTCTTCGCCGAGGCCACCGGCGACCACCAGTGGATCCATGTGGACCCGGAGCGCGCCGCGGCCGGGCCGTTCGGCACCACGATCGCGCACGGCTACCTCACGCTCTCGCTGCTGCCGGCGCTCGTACCGCAGGTCATGCAGGTCGAGAACACGAAGATGGGCATCAACTACGGGACCAACAAGGTCCGTTTCCCCTCGACCGTGCCCGTGGGCTCACGGCTGCGGGCGACGGCCGTCCTGAAGAGCGTCGAGGAGGCGGGCGGCGGCGTGCAGGTCACCGCCGTCGTCACGGTCGAGCGCGAGGGCGGCGAGAAGCCGGCGTGCGTCGCCGAGTCGGTGTCGCGCTTCTACTTCTGAGCTGGACGAGGGCGTTGTCCGGGCCCCTGCCGGGGTCGCGGACAACGCCCTTCCCACTGCCCGGGTCGGCCGCGTCAGCGCTTGGCCGCGACCATCCGCAGCACGAGCCCGGCGTACAGTTCGCCCACCTCGTCCGGCGTACGGCTGCCCTGCGCGTTGAACCACCGCGCCACGTCGATGCAGAGCGAGAGCACGGCGAGCGCGGTGCCGGGCACGTCGGAGACGTCGAACTCCCCCGCCGCCACGCCCTCGCCGATGATCCGCCGCACCGCCGCATCGCTCCTGCGGCGCAGTTCGACGATCTCGGTGCGGTGCTCGTCACCGAGCGCGTCGAGCTCGTACTGGACCACGCGCGCGGTGGTGTGCCGCTCGGCGTGCCAGCGGACGAAGGCCCGCACGGCACCGGCGAGCCGCTCGGTGGCCGTGCCCTCGCCGTCGGCGGCTGATTCCAGGAGCGTCAGGGCCCGGTCGTGACCGATCCTGCTGATCCGGTGGAGCAGCTCTTCCTTCGTCTTGTAGTGGATGTAGAGCGCGGCGGGGCTCATCCCGGCGCGGCCGGCGATGTCCCGGGTGGTGGTCGCGTGGTACCCGCGCTCGGCGAAGGCGTCGACGGCCGCGACGAGGAGCCGCCGGGCGGCCTCGGGCGTCACTTCGGCCCACGGCGTGTTCTCGCCGTCGGTCTCCTCCGCCGTGCTCATCGTCGGTCGCCCCTCTCAGTCAGCAGGACGAACACCATACCCCGATCCTGAGCAAGCGCTTAGAGGGCCGAGGGGTGAGATGGTCAACGCTTCTGGAAGGGGTCGTGCTCCGCGAGGATCTTCTCCAGCCGGGCCTGGTCGACCCGGCTGACGATCTGGCCGGCCTCCTGCCGGTCCCGGATCACCTTGGCCAGCGTGAAGGCCGACGTGACGAGGTAGAGAACGCCGATGGCGAGGAAGCCGCGCACCCAGCCGTCGGCGTCGAGGAAGTAGATCCCGAGGGCGACCGCCCCCATCGCCACCCCGAAGGACGCGACGGCCTGTCCGTAGAAGGCGGCGGTGCTCTGCTGCTTGACCGATGTCGTCTCACTCATGCCGTCCAGCATCGGGCGGCATGGCGCACAACACATCCGCCCGCGTACTCAGGCCGGTACTCAGACGCCCGTTCGGGTCCTACGGGAGTCAGAAGGCGGAGACCCCCGTCAGGGCGCGGCCGATGATCAGCTTCTGGATCTGGCTGGTGCCCTCGTAGAGCGTCATCACGCGGGCGTCGCGCAGCAGCTTGCCGACCGGGTACTCGTCGATGTAGCCGTAGCCCCCGAAGACCTGGACGGCGTTGTTCGCGGCGCGGACGGCGGCCTCCGAGGCGAAGAGCTTCGCCTGGGACGCGGCGGTGGCGAAGGCCTCACCGCGGTCGATCAGGTCGGCCACCCGCCAGGTCAGCAGGCGGGCGGCGTCGACGTCCACGGCGATGTCACTGATGAGTTCCTGGACGAGCTGGTAGCTCGCGATCGACTTGCCGAACTGCTCGCGCTCGCCCGCGTATCCCACGGCCGCGTCCAGGGCGGCCTGGGCGATGCCGACACAGCCGGCGGCGACCGACATCCGCCCCTTGGCCAGCGCGGACATGGCTATGGAGAAGCCCTTGCCCTCGGGTCCCATGAGGGTGGCGGCGGGGACACGGACGTCCTCCAGCACCAGCTCGGCGGTCGCCTGGCCGCGCAGGCCGAGCTTGCCGTGGATGGTGCGCCGGGTGAGGCCGGGGGTGTCGGTGGGGACCAGGAAGGCGGATACGCCCTTGTGGCCGGGGGTGTCGTTGGTGCGGGCGAAGAGCAGCACCACATCGGCCCAGGTGCCGTTGGTGATGAACATCTTGCTGCCGTTGATGACGTAGTCGCCGCCGTCCCGCACGGCTTTCGTCGTCAGGTTCCCGGCGTCCGACCCGGTGCCCGGTTCGGTGAGACCGAAGCAGCCGACCGCGTCCCCGGAGGTCAGCCGCGGCAGCCACTGCCGCTTCTGCTCCTCGTCGCCCCAGGCCGCGATGGTCTTGGCGACCAGACCCAGCGAGACCGAGACGATCCCGCGGACCGAGGAGTCACCGCGGCCGAGCTCCTCGGTCACCAGGCAGTACGCGAGGTGGTCGCCGCCCGAGCCGCCGTACTCCTCGGGGACGGTCAGACCGAGGAAGCCCAGGGAGCCCAGCTTCTTCACGATCGACTTGTCGACGTTCTCGACCCGGTCCCACTCGACGACGTACGGGGCGACGTCACGGGCGACGAAGTCCTTGGCGAGCTGCCGGACGGCTTCCTGCTCCTCGCTGAGCTCCAGGTTCATCCTTCGACTCTCCACATTAATTAGCACTGCTAGTTTTAGGCTTGCAGGGCCTACTATGTGCCGCATGGCCCGCCCGCGCAAGCCCCTCCTCAGCAGAGTCCGCATCGTCGAGACGGCGAGCGCCCTCGTGGACGCCGAGGGTCTCGGCGCGGTGTCGACCCGCCGTCTCGCGGCCGAGCTCGGGGTCAGCGGGCCGTCGCTCTACAACCACTTCCGCAACAAGGACGAGATCCTGGACGCGGTCGCCGACTCCGTCTCCGCGCAGGTCGATCTGTCGATGTTCGACGAGTCCGACGCCCGCGACTGGCGGGCCGCGCTGCACGACTGGGCCGTCTCCTACCGTGCGGCGCTCAGCGCGCATCCGCACATCGTCCCGGTGCTCGCCCAGGGCCCCGGCCGCCGCCCGGCCGGCCTGCGGGTCGCCGACGCCGCGTTCGGCGCGATGGTCCGCGCGGGCTGGCCACCCGCCCAGGCCACCTACATCGGAGCCCTCATGCGCTACTTCGTCACCGGATCGGCTCTCGGCTCGTTCGCCCGGGGCTTCGTCGACGACGAGACGGCGTACGACCCGGCCGACTATCCGCACCTGGGCCAGGCACATCTGCTGGCGGAGCGCCGTCAGAAGGTCGACGAGGGGGCCTTCGAGACGGGACTGCGGGCACTGATCGACGGCCTCGCCCTCCAGTACGCCGCTCGCGCGCAGGGCGCGCGGTAGAGGGCCGCGCCGGCCGCGTCCGCCGGTCCCACGACTGTTCGGTGGGCGCCGAACCCTCCTGGCCCTACGGTCGGGACCATGACGACGCCCCCTCCCCCCGCCGCACCCCCGGAGCACCGTGACTGGCGGGCCGCGGCCGCCGCCTGCACCACCGTGGTGCTGTGGGCCTCCGCCTTCGTCTCCATCCGCAGCGCGGGCGATGCCTACTCCCCCGGCGCGCTGGCTCTCGGGCGGCTGCTGGCCGGCTCCCTGGCTCTCGGCACCCTCCTGCTCCTGCGGCGGGAGGGGCTGCCGCCGCGGGCCGCCCTGCCGGGGATCCTCTGGTCCGGGCTGTTGTGGTTCGGCCTGTACATGGTGGTACTCAACTGGGGTGAGCAGCAGGTGGACGCGGGCACCGCCGCGATGGTGGTGAACATCGGGCCCCTGCTGATCGCCCTGCTCGGCGCCCGGCTGCTCGGCGAGGGGCTGCCGCGCCGGCTGCTGCTGGGCATGGGCGTGTCCTTCGCGGGCGCGGCGGTGGTGGGACTCTCCATGTCGGGGCACGGGAGCTCCTCCGTGCTGGGTGTGCTGCTCTGCCTGCTGGCCGCTGTGGCGTACGCGGGCGGAGTCGTCGGCCAGAAGCCCGCGCTGCGGCACGGCTCGGCGCTCCAGATCACCACGTTCGGCTGCCTGGTCGGCACCGTGGCGTGTCTGCCCTTCGCCGGTGCGCTGGTGTCGGACGCGGCCGACGCACCCTTGCCGGCCACCCTGAACATGGTCTATCTGGGGATCTTCCCGACCGCGCTGGCCTTCACCACCTGGGCCTACGCGCTCGCCCGCACCACGGCTGGGCGGATGGGCGCCACCACCTACGCGGTGCCCGCACTGGTGGTGCTGATGTCGTGGCTGCTGCTGGACGAGGTGCCCGCGCTGCTCACGGTCGCCGGCGGACTGCTCTGTCTGGCCGGGGTGGCGGTCTCCCGGAAGCGTCCGCAGACTGGTGCGACGCGGAGGAATCCGGCCCCGCAGGTGGAAGGACCCTCTCATGACGCGGAGCACCAGGCAGCCGACCGGCCGTAAGAAGGCGAAGGGGGCCGAAGGCCCGGTTCTGGTGACGCCCGAGGGCCGGCCGGGTGACGCCTGGCGCGAGGACTATCCGTACACCACGAAGCTCGGCCGCAAGGCGTACGACAAGTCCAAGCGTGCCCTGCAGATCGAGCTGCTGAAGCTCCAGCACTGGGTCAAGGAGCACGACGAACGGCTCGTCATCCTCTTCGAGGGGCGGGACGCCGCCGGCAAGGGCGGCACCATCAAGCGGTTCACCGAGCACCTCAATCCCCGTGGTGCGCGGGTGGTGGCGCTGGAGACGCCCACCGAACGCGAGCGCTCCCAGTGGTACTTCCAGCGGTACGTGGCGCATCTGCCGGCCGCCGGGGAGATCGTGATGTTCGACCGGTCCTGGTACAACCGGGCCGGTGTGGAGCGGGTGATGGGGTTCTGCTCGACCCCCGAGTACCTCGAATTCATGCACCAGGCCCCGGGGTTCGAGCGGATGCTCGCCCGTGACGGCATCCATCTGGTGAAGTTCTGGTTCTCCGTCTCGCGCAACGAGCAGCGCAGCCGGTTCATGAGCCGGCAGACCGATCCGGTGCGGCAGTGGAAGCTGAGCCCGGTCGACCTGGCATCGCTCGACAAGTGGGACGCGTACACCGAGGCCAAGGAGCTGATGCTCTTCCACACGGACACGGCGGACGCGCCGTGGACCGTGGTGAAGAGCAACGACAAGAAGCGGGCCCGGCTGGAGGCGATCCGGCACGTCCTGCACCGCTTCGACTATCCGGACAAGGACGCCAGGGTGGCCGGGGAGCCGGACCCACTGATCGTGGGCCCGGCCTCCCGGCTCTTCGAGCAGGGCGAGATGGAGGCCCGGCTGCTCACCACAGGACGGTCCGGAGCAGGGCCGGAGAATTAGAAGACCACCAGGGCCCGGCCGCCCTTTCCGGCGATCATGTTGTCGAAGGCCGCCGGGATGCCGTCCAGCCCGATCCGTTCCGTGACCATCATCGACAGGTCGAAGCGGCCCGCCCGGATGTGGTCGGCCAGCACCGGCAGATCGCGGGCCGGGTCGCTGTTGCCGTACACACAGCCCGTCAGGGACCTGCCCCAGTGGAAGATCTCCAGGGCGTTGAACGTCACCTGCTGGTCCTTGCCCCCGATGCCGACGACCGTGGTGCGGCCGCCGCGTCGGGTGGACTCCCAGGCGGTACGGATGGTGGCGGCCCGGCCGACACACTCGACGGCCACGTCCGCGCCCTGGCCTCCGGTGAGCCCCCGGATCTCGCGGGGCGTGGTGGCGGAGGCGATCACGTAGTCCGTGGCACCCGCGCGGCGCGCGAGATCCTCTTTCTCCGGGGAGACGTCCACCGCGATGATCTTCGAGGCTCCCGCGATCCGGGCGGCCTGGAGCACGGCGAGGCCGACGCCTCCGATGCCGAACACGACGACGGACTCGCCGGTGCGGACCCGTGCGCTGTGGTGGACCGCGCCGTACCCGGTCAGGACCGCGCAGCCGAGCAGGGCCGCGTCGGTGAGCGGGATGCCGTCCGGGGCGGGCAGGACGCAGTTCGCGGCGACCACGGTCTCCTGCGCGAAGGCGGCGACGTTCAGTCCGGGGTGCAGTTCGGTGCCGTCCGCGGTGCGGGCGTGGATGTTCGCCGCACCGGCCAGGGCGTTGGTGCAGAGCCAGACCTCGCCGATGCCGCAATGGTGGCAGCTGCCGCAGGACGGCGCCCAGTTGAGGACGACCCCGTCACCCGGGGCGAGGTCGCCGACGCCCTCGCCCACCGAGACGACGGTGCCCGCGCCCTCGTGGCCTAGGACGGCGGGGACGGGCAGCCGCATGGTGCCGTTGGACAGTGAGAGGTCGGAGTGACAGACCCCGGCGGCGGCGAGACGGACGCGCACCTGGCCGGGGCCGGGCTCGGGCAGGGTGATGTCGGTGATCTCCAGCGGAGCTCCGACGGCGGACAGTACGGCGGCGCGGACCACGGACTGGCTCCTTGCTGATCGGGGATACGGACTCAGCGGACTCGAAGGGCGGTTCAGAACTGCAGGGACTTGGTCTGGAGGTACTCGGAGAGGCCGTGCTCACCGAGTTCGCGCCCGACGCCGGACTGCTTGTAACCGCCGAAGGGCGCGAGCGGGTTGAAGCGGCCGCCGTTGATGTCGACCTGCCCGGTGTCCATCCGGCGGGCGAAGGCGACGGCCTCCTCGTCGTCGGCGGCCCAGACGGCGCCTGCCAGCCCGTACACCGTGCCGTTGGCGATGCGCAGCGCGTCCGCCTCGTCCTCGTACTTCAGGATCGAGACGACCGGGCCGAAGATCTCCTCCTGGGCGATGGTCATCTCCGGAGTGACGTCGGCGAACACCGTGGGGCTGACGTAGTAGCCGGTGGCGAGCGGCGCCTCCGGGCCCCCGGCCACGATGCGGGCGCCCTCCTCGACGCCCTTCTCGATGTAGCCGCGCACCCGGGCCTGCTGCTTGGCGTTGACGAGCGGCCCGACCCGCTCACCGGGTACGTACTTGGCGACGGCCGCGGCGGCGAGGGCGACTGCCTCCTCGTACCGCTCGGCGTCCACCAGCATCCGGGTCCAGGCGCTGCACGTCTGGCCGGAGTTGGACATGACGTTGGCGATGCCGACGTTGACCGCCTTGGCCAGATCGGCCGAGGGCAGGATGACGTTGGCGGACTTGCCGCCGAGCTCCAGCGCGACGCGCTTGACGGCGCCGCCCGCCGTGGCGCCGATCTGCCTGCCGACCGCGGTGGAGCCGGTGAAGGAGACGAGGTCGACGCCCTCGTGCTCGGCGAGCGCCTGTCCGGCGACCGGGCCGAGGCCGGTGACCAGGTTGAAGACACCGGCTGGCAGCCCTGCCTCCTCAGTGGCCTCGGCGAAGAGCTGCGCGGTGAGCGGGGTGTCCTCGGCGGGCTTGAGGACGACCGTGCAGCCGGCGGCGAGTGCGGGGGCGACCTTGGCGACGATCTGGTGCAGCGGGTAGTTCCACGGGGTGATCGCGCCGACCACGCCGACGGGCTCGAGGAACACGGTGGAGTTGCCGTGCCGCTCCTCGAAGGCGTACGACGCGGCGAGTTCGGCGTACGAACCGGCGACCAGGACCGGCACGCCCGCGTGCACGGCCTGCGACATAGGCAGCGGCGAGCCCAGTTCGGCGGTGACCGTCCCGGCGATCTCGTCCTTGCGGGCGGCCAGCACATCGCGCAGGGCGCCGATCCGGGCGGCCCGTTCGGCGGGCGGGGTCGCGGCCCAGCCCGGGAAGGCGGCGCGGGCGGCACGTACCGCGGCGTCGACGTCCTCGGCGGTGCCCGCCGGGACGTGAGCGATGACCTGCTCGTCCGCCGGATTCACCACCGCGATGGTGTCCGTTCCGGCGGCGGGCCGCCACGCGCCGCCGATGTACATACCGTCATGGGCCTTCATGGCTGTTCCTCCCGGACGCGGTGACGGACGAGGTCGTCCGCGCCCCAAACTAGCGCTGTTAGTTTTCAGGCGCCAGAGACGCCCGTCACGCCTGCCCCCGAGATGCCCCCGGAGTTCACCGGGGGCCCGGCACTACACCGGTAACGGCCTCCCCCCAACGTTCCGGATCAACCCGCCCCCCGTCCACACTCCCTTGTGGCGGACCGGGGGCGGGACCTCTCGTACCAGCCGCGGAGGAGCACCCCCTGACTGCCTCCCCCACCTGCGCGGCAGGCGGCCGGAGTGCGGTCAGCACTCGCTCCTGACCACCCGCCCCCACAAGCCACCCGGACATCCCTTCGAGGGGCCTGCTGCATGTCCGAATCCGCGCGTTACAGTGACGCCCTGATGGGCACAGACGCGACGAACCACAGCACACACACCGCCCCACCGCTACTGCGTCTGCACCTTTTCGGCGGGTTCCGGGTGACTCGCGACGGCGGCCCGCCGCTTGCCGAGCGGTGGCCCCGGCCGAGCGCCCGGTCCCTGGTCAAACTGCTCGCCGTCTCCCCCGGTCACAGCCTCCACCGGGAACAGGCGACGGAGATCTGCTGGCCGGACGCCGATCCTCAGGCGGCGATCGGCAGCCTCCGGGTCGCGCTGCACGCGGCCCGCCGCGCCATCGAGCCCGAACTCGCCCCCCGTTCCTCCTCGTCCTACCTCACCGGCGAGGGCACCCTGCTGCGGCTCGATCCGCAGACCGTCGTGATCGACGCGGACGAGGCGGAGGCCCTGGCCGAACGCGCGCTGGCCGGTGGTGGCACCGCGCCGCTCGCCGCGGCACTCGCAGCGTTCACCGGGGAGCTGCTGCCGGAGGACCGCTACGCCACCTGGGCCGATGCCCGGCGCACACAGATGGCCGCTCTGCACGACCGGGTGCGGCTGGCTCTGGCCGAGGCCCATCTCGCGGACGACGAGAACGAACCGGCGACCGAGGTGGCGCTGCGCGCCCTGGCCGCCGCCCCGGCGGAGGAGCGGGCCCACCGGGTCGTCATCGAGGCGTACCTGCGCCAGGGGCTGCGCCGGCAGGCGGTGCGCCAGTACCACCTGTGCCGGGAGGCGCTCGACGCCGAACTCGGCGTACAGCCGGGACCGGCGACCCAACGGCTGCACCTGCTCGCGCTGGACGCCACCACGAACGTGCTGCCCGCCTCCGCGTCCCCGGTCCTGCCCGCCGCGATCCGCACCCCGGCGGGTCCCCCGCTGCGCGGCCGGGACAAGGCCTTGCGGGCCCTGCTCTCCGACGAGGGCCCGCCGGTGCGGCTGATCGGCGGCGAGGCCGGGGTGGGCAAGACCCGGCTGACGACCGAAGCGGCACGGGCGGCCGCCGCGGCGGGCACGACGGTCCTGTGGGGCGCGGGCCACGACGCGGAGGGCCACACGCCGTACGGCGTCTTCGTGGAGGCACTGGACGCGTGGCTGGCCGACCGGCCTCCGGTGGAGCGGGCCCGGATCGGCGGCGAGTATCCCGAACTCGCCGCGCTCCTGCCGTCACTGGGGCAGATCGGGGCCGGCCGGGAACGCAGCCCCGAAGAGGAGCGCGACCGGTTCTTCCGGGCCACGGCCGGGCTGCTGGGCGATCTCGCGGCAGGCGCGCCGGTCCTGCTGGTCCTGGACGACCTGCATGCGGCGGACACCGGTTCGTACCAGCTGCTGAGCCATCTGGCCCGGCGCGCAGCGACCACCGGTACGGGATGGCGCTTCGTGGTCACCTACCGCGCGGAGGAGTTCGACGCGGACGACCCGCGCCGCACCGCTCTGGAGACCCTGGTGCGCGGGCAGCTCGCCGAGCCGGTCGAGCTGGGGCGGCTGGACCGGGACCAGTGCCTGGCGGTCGCCCGGGACGCGGGAGCCGTGACCGGTCTGGACCGGGTGTGGGAACTTTCCCTGGGCAACCCGCTCTTCGCCCTGGAGCTGGCCCGTACGGTCCGCGAGGGCACGGACCCGGGCGCCCCGGGCACCCCGGAGGGCGTGCGCCAGCTGGTGGCTGCGCGGCTGGCCCGGCTGGGTCCGGCGGCCCGGCGGGTGGTCGAAGCGATCTCCGTGACCGGCGGCGGCGCGGCCCTCACGGAAATCCTCGACGTGGCCGGGCAGGGTCTGTACCCGCCGCTTTCGCCGGCCGAGGCGACCGACGCCGTGGACGCGGCGGTGACGGCCTCGGTCGTGAGCGAGCGTCCGGTGATGGTGGGCGGCAGATCCCTGCCCGGCCTCGCCTTCCGTCATCCACTGGTACGGCTGACCTGCTACGACGGCCTGTCCACGGCCAGGCGCCGCCAACTGCACTCGGCCTACGCGGAGGCGGTGCTGCGCCACCGCCCCGACGCGGTCGACACCCTGGCCACCCAGCTGACCCGGGCCGACGACCCCCGGGCGACGGGCTATCTGCGCCAGGCCGCCGAACGCGCTGCGGCGCTCTGCGCCAACGACACGGCGGACCGCTACTACGCCGAGCTGACGGCCCGGCTGGACGCGTCTGCCGCCGACGCGGCCCGGGCCCGGATCGACCGGGGGGCCGTGCTGCGCCGGATGGCCCGCTACCGGGACGCGGCCACCGTGCTGCGCGAGGCGCTGGAGGACATGGTGCGCCGGGGTGACGAGGACGGGCAGGTGCTGGCGGCGGCCCGGCTGAGCGAGATCCTCATGAAGTACCGCGGGACCGAGGAGGGCGAGGAGCTGCTGCGTACCCACCGGCCCGGCCCCCGCACCCCGGCACTGTCCGTGGCGACGCACCATCTGGCCGCGGGAGGCCTGCGGTTCGTGACCGGCCGGTACGACGAGGCACACGCCTCGGCCCGCATCGCGCAGGACGCGGCGGACACGGTCTCCGGCGGCGAGCGCAGAGGGCTGCTCGCCCGGGCGCTGGGGATGCAGGCGACCTCGCTGGCCCTGGCCGGCCGGTTCGACCTGGCCCGGCCCGCGGCGGAGGCGGCCCTGCCGCACGCGGAGGCGTACGGGGACCAGGAGCTCCTGGTGACCACGCTCTCGGTGCTTCGGGAGCACGCCCGCAGGTCCGGCCGGCTCGGCGAGGCCGTCGCCATCGGGCAGCGGGCACTGAAGCTCGCCGAGCACACCGGCGATCCGACGGCGGTCGCCTTCGAACGCGCGAATCTCGCCGAACTCCATCTGCTGTTGCGGGAGTTCGCCGAGGCACAGGAACACGCACAGGCCGCCGCGCAGGAGGGCGATTCACACCGGAGCTGGTGCACCCCTTACGCACTCGCGGCGCTGGCCCGCGTCCGGATCCGGACCGGCGAGGCGGGCGCGGGAGAGCTGCTGGACCGGGCCGGAGAGGCGGCCGAGGCGCAGGCGGACCGGCAGGCGCTGCACGAGGTACGGGCGGCACAGGCCGAACTCCTGGTCCGCGAGGGCGCTCCGGCCGGGGCCCTGGCCCTGCTGGCCGAGGACAGCGGCCCCGGCACCGCCCATCTGGTGGCGTGGGCGGAGCTGTACGCGGGCAGCCCGGAGGCGGCGGTCCGGCGCGCCGCCAAGGAGACGGCACGCGCGGAACAGGTCGGCGAGCGGCTCGCGGAGACCGAGGCGCGTACGGTGCTCGGGGCCGCGCTCGCGGCGTGCGGCCGGCCGGACGCGGCCCGCGAGGAGCTCGACCGGGCGGCAGACCTCGCGGCCGAACTCCCCTATCCGGCGGGGGCGTTCCGTGTGGAGCGGGCCCGCGAGGCAGCGGGCCCGTCAGTCGGCTGAGTCGCCTCCACCGGACGGACCAGGCCCGGACGGACCAGGCCGCCACGACCAGGCCCTCACGGGCCGGGCCCTGCACCTCCGGCCCGCACGGACCCTGCACTTCCAGGACCGACGGGCCCTACACCTCCAGGTCCGACGGTCCCCGCACCTCCAGGACCAACAGTCCCCGCACCTCCAGGACCGACGGGCCCTACACCTCCAGGCCCGGCACGTCCTTCGGCAGCGGGCAGATCCGGCGTCCCTGGTGGTCGAAGACGTACAGGTGCGCCAGGTCGACCAGGAGCGGAACCTGGCCCCCGGTGCGCAGCCGCATGTCGGGACCGGTGCGGACGACGAGGTCGCTGGACGTGACCGCGGGGCGGTCCGGGCTGTGCACACCGGGCGGGAGCGAATCGAACCCCGGTTCGTCGAGGACCGCGACGGATGCGCCGGCCTGTCCGGTGGCCCGCTCCTTCAGCCGTTCCAGGACGCCGACCCCGCCCCCGGCTCCGCGGCGCCTGCGCTGGGTGCCGCGGTCCGGGCGGGCTGATTCCAGGTCCGGCACCACGGCGGGCTGCGACCCGGTGTTGAGGTGGACCAGCGCCTCGTGTCCCTGGTACTCGACGTGCTCGACGATGCCGCTGAGGGCGACCTCGCCGGGGCGGGCCTGGCTGGGCGGGGCGATCCGGACCGCCTCTGAGCGCAGCCCGACGATGATGCGCCTGCCCTGCTGGATGCGGAGCAACTGGTGGTCGGGGCTGAGCGGTTCGGGCAGCGGGAGGCGCTGGCGGCCGAGGTCGATCGACATCCGCCCTTCCAGGGGCGCGTGCACGACGGCCTGGAGCAGGTTGATCCGCGGGGTGCCGATGAACGCGGCCACGAACACGTTCTCCGGCAATGAGTACACCTCGCGCGGCGGGCTGACCTGCTGGAGCACTCCCCCGCGCATCACGGCGACCCGGTGGCCCAGCGACATCGCCTCGGCCTGGTCGTGCGTCACGTAGACCGTGGTGACGTCGAGCTCCCGGGTCAGCTGGGATATCTCGGCCCGCAGGTGGTTGCGGAGCTTCGCGTCGAGGTTGGAGAGCGGCTCGTCCATCAGGAAGGCCGAGGGCTGGCGCGAAATCGCCCGGCCCATCGCGACCCGCTGGCGCTCACCGCCGGAGAGCTGGCCGGGGAACCGGTCCAGGACGCTCTCGATGCCGAGCATCCTGGCCGTGTTCTCGATGCGCGCATTGTGGTCCTGGCGCGGGTTCTCCAGCTTCAGCGGGAAGCCGATGTTGGCCCGGTTGGTCATGGTCGGGTAGAGCGCGAAGTTCTGGAAGACCATGGCCATGCCGCGTTCGCGGGGTGTCAGGTGATTGGCAGGTTCACCGTCGAGCAGGATCTCGCCCTCGGTGACGTCCTCCAGGCCGGCGATCATGCGGAGCACGGTCGACTTGCCGCACCCCGAAGGGCCCAGCAGGACGAGGAACTCGCCCGGGTCGATGGAGAGCGAGAGGCGGTCCACGGCACGCGCGGAGCGTCCGTAGGCCTTGCTTACGTTGTTCAGAGTGATGGCGCGAGTCATGTGGTTCCGCCCGGGAGGATGAAGGTGGAGCGGTGGGGAGCGGCAGCAGTGGCCTGAAATTAACCCACTGCGCAGGGTGAGGGAATGACTCGCACAAAGGTTGCACCGTACGGGGAGTGCGGAAATGGAAGTGTCAGGTGGGATTCCGGTTGAGACCGGCCCGCGCCGGGCCGGTCTCGGGAACGGCCGGATCCGGTTCCGGGAGCCGGCCCCGGGGTGGTACACGGCCGTCCTTGCCGCGCGCACCGAGGCCGGCCGCCGCGATCAGCAGCGCGCCGAGCATGACGAAGGGCGCGGCCGTGCCCGCCGCTCCGGCGAGGAGTCCTGCGGCAGCGGGGGCCGCCACCTGCCCCAGCCGGTTGCCGGTCAGCCGCAGGGCGAGCGCGGTGGAGCGTGCGGCCGCCGGGGCCGCCTGAACGACGGTGGTCATCGACAGGGGCTGGCCGACTCCGAGGCAGAAGCCGAGGACTGCAAGCATCAGGGCGAGCCCCCAGACGGGGACGGGGAGCGCGATGCCGGCGCAGAGCACCCCGGCCAGCAGACAGGTGGAGGCGAGCAGGGCCGCCCGGCCCAGCACGCGCAGCATCGGGGTCATCACCAGCCTGCAGGCGATGGTGGCGGCGGCGCGCAGGCTCAGCAACAGGCCGACCGTGGCGGGGGCGATGCCGCGGTGCTCCCCGACGACCGGCAGATACGCGGTGAGGATGTCGGTCGTGGAGAGCACGGCGAGACTGATGAAGATCCCGGCAGGGACTCCGCGGGCGCGCAGGATGCTGCCGACGGGCACCTTGGCGGCCGGATCCCGGCGGCGGGGAGCCGGGGCGGTCCGGTGCTCGATGCGCCAGAGCGAGGTGAAGGAGACGGCGGCGACGGCCGCCGAGACCATCAGCGCGAGGGCGCTGGTGCGGCCCATCGCGCCGTCGCGCTCCGAGATCAGATAACCGGCGGCGATCGGGCCGATGAGCTGGCCGAGGGAGGCGCCGATGGTGAAGTGGCCGAAGTTGCGGTCCTGTTCGGCAGGGGCGGACTGGCGGGCGACGATCGACTGGGCGCCGATCACGAAGCAGAGGTGGCCGAGCCCCATGACCCCGCTCCAGGCCGCCATCGCGGCCGGCGAGTCCGCCCGGCCGCTGAGGGCGCAGCCCCCGGCGATCAGGACGACGCCCAGAGGCAGCAGCGGTGCGCACCGGCCGTGGTCCGTCCGGCGCCCCAGGGGTACGGCGGCGAAGAGCGGGAGGAGCGCGTACACCCCGGTGATGACGCCGATCGCCCGCTCGTCCGCACCGAGCGCCAGGGCCCGGTAGGAGACGGCGGGCCGCGCCATCGACACCGCCCCCTGCGCGAAGGCGAAGGCGATGACGAGGCGCAGCAGCCAGCTCCGGCCGGGCCCGGTGGTGTCGGTCATGGATCAGATGATCCCGAACAGGAGTCCGGCCCCGAGCACGACCAGGGAGGTGAGCGCGGCCCACTTGACGGTGAAGCGGGTGTGGTCGCCGAATTCGACCTTGGCCATGCCGACCAGGACGTAGACGGCGGGCACCAGCGGGGACGACATGTGCAGGGGCTGGCCGACCAGGGAGGCGCGGGCGATCTCCAGAGGGGAGACCCCGTGCGCGGCACCGGCCTCGGCGAGCACGGGCACGACGCCGAAGTAGAAGCCGTCGTTGGACATGAAGTACGTGAGCGGGATGCTGAGCACGCCGGTCACGAGGGCCATGTGCGGGCCCATGCCGTCCGGGATGGCGCCGACCAGCCAGTCGGCCATGTGGTCGACCATGCCGGTGCCGGTCAGCACGCCGGTGAAGACAGCGGCGGCGAAGACCATGCCGGAGACGTTGAGGACGTTGTCGGCGTGGGCGGCGATCCGGGCCCGCTGGTCGGGCATGTGGGGGTAGTTGACCGTGAGGGCGAGGGCCGCGCCGAGGAGGAAGAGCACCGGGATCGGCATCAGTTCCATGATCATCGCGGTGAGCAGGGCGATGGTGAGGCCCGCGTTGAACCAGTAGAGCTTCGGCCGCAGGGTGGCGCGGTGGGGGTCGAGGCCCTTGAAGCCCTCGTCGGCCGCGTCCTCCGCCGCCTCGTCGTCGGGTGCCGCGCCGCCCGTACCGGCGGAGCCGGTGCCCTTGCGCAGGCGGTCGCTGCCGCCGCCCGCAGCGACGAGAACGGTCTCGGATTCCGTGACGGTGCCGGTCGTCAGGGCCTCGTCGAGGGTGAGGGTGCCGAGCCGCTTGCGCTCGCGCCGGCCAAGGACCACGGCCAGCAGGATCACCGCGAGCAGTCCGACGCCGAGCGCCGGGATCATGGGGACGAAGATGTCGCCGGCGTCCAGCTTCAGCGCGGTGGCGGCGCGGGCCGTGGGGCCGCCCCAGGGAAGGGTGTTCATGACACCGTTCGCCGTGGCGGCGACCCCGGTCATCACGACGAGGCTCATCTTCAGGCGCTTGTAGAGCGGATACATCGCCGAGACGGTGATCATGAAAGTGGTGGAGCCGTCACCGTCCAGCGAGACGATCGCGGCGAGCACCGCCGTCCCGACGACGATGCGCATCGGGTCGGCCTTGCAGAAGCGCAGGATGCCCCGGACGATCGGATCGAAGAGCCCGACGTCGATCATCACGCCGAAGTAGACGATCGCGAACATCAGCATGGCGGCGGTCGGCGCCAGATTGCCGACGCCCTCGATGACGTAGTCGCCGAGTTTCGCACCCTTCCCCACGGCTACGCAGAACAGCGCGGGGATCAGGACGAGCGCCGCGATCGGCGACATCTTCTTCATCATGATCAGGACCAGGAAGGTCGCGATCATGGCAAAGCCGAGGACTGTCAGCATATGGATACCTATCGTTCACCCTTGAACTCCCGCCGGAGCCGGCGGTGCGGATGACGTTAGGGCGCGCCATATGGCGTTAACAAGACGTTGACATGCGAGCAATACGAGCAAAACCCCAGGTCAACGCGAGGGTGTCACGGTGACGGGGATTCCGTTGAGCACGGCGGTGCCGGAGAGCGGATCGAGGCGGCTGCCGTCGAGGAGCTGGTTGACGTTGACGCCGGGCTGCTCGGAGGCGACGGACATCCTGGTGCCGGGGCGGTTGTGCCCCCAGCCGTGCGGAAGGCTCACCACGCCGGTCCGTACGCCGTCGGTGACCTCGACCGGGACCGTCAGCTCGCCGCCGTCCGCGGTGACCGTGGCCGATGCGCCGTCGGCCAGTCCGATGCGTGCGGCGTCCTCGGGGTGTATCTGGAGGGTGCAGACGTTCGACCCGCCGCGGAGCGCCGCGACGTTGTGCAGCCAGCTGTTGTTGGAGCGCAGGTGGCGGCGGCCGATGAGGACGAGGGCGTCGGGGTCGCCTCGGCCGTCGAGGGCGCGGCGCAGCCTGGGCAGATCGGCGGCGATCGGGGCGGGGAACAGCTCGATGCGTCCGCTGGGCGTGGTGAGGACCTCCGGGACGCGGGGAGCGAGGGGGCCGAGGTCGATGCCGTGCGGGTGGGCGAGCAGCCGCTCCAGGCTCAGACCGTCGGGGTCGGCGCCGAAGCCTTCGCCGTACGGGCCGAGGCGGAGCATCAGGTCGAGGCGTCGCTCCGCCCCGGTGCGGCCGGTGAGCGCGGCGGAGACGTCGGCGGGGGTACGGCCGTGCACGGGCGAGAGCGGGTCGGCGACCGCCTTGCCGAGGGCGCGGTCGATGACCATGGTGTCCACGGCGTCCGGTTCCGCTCCGTGCATCCCGGAGACGGCGAGGACGAGCCGGGCGAGGATCTCGGCCTCGTCCATCCGGTCGGCGTCCAGGGGCACGGCGGGGCGGGTGTAGCGGACCTGGTTGCGTACGGCCAGGGTGTTGAACGCGAAGTCGAAGTGGGCGCTCTGCGAGGGCGGCGGCGGGGGCAGCACCACGTCCGCGTGGCGGGAGGTCTCGTTGAGATAGGGGTCGACGCTCACCATGAAGTCGAGCCCGTCGGCAAGTGCGACGTCGAGCCGGTCGCCGTCGGGGGCGGAGAGCACGGGGTTCGCGGCCAGGACGATCAGGGCGCGGATCCGCCCCTCGCCCGGCGTCCCGATCTCCTCGGCCAGTGCGGAGAGGGGCAGTTCACCCTTGGCCTCGGGGTGGCCGGAGACGCGGCTCGCCCAGCGGCCGAGGGCGAACCCCTTGCCGGGGGCGGCGGGGCGCGGGGCGCGGGCGGTCGCGGAGAGCGGGAAGAGGGCGCCGCCGGGGCGGTCGAGGTTGCCGGTGAGGACGTTGAGGACGTCGACGAGCCAGCTGGCGAGGGTGCCGTGTTCGACGGTGCAGCTGCCGATACGGCCGTACACGGCGGCGGTGGGGGCGGCCGCGAGCTCCCGGGCGAGGGTGCGGATGGTCGCGGCGTCCACGTCACAGGCCGCAGCGACGGCCTCCGGCGTGAAGTCACGTACGGCGTCGGCGACTTCGTCGATCCCTTCGACATGGTCCGCGAGCACGCCGGGGTCGGTGAGCTTCTCCTCGAAGAGGACGTGCGCCATCGCGGCGAGCAGGAGGGCGTCGGTGCCGGGCCGGATGGCAACGTGCCGGTCGGCGAGGCGTGCGGTGCGGGTGCGGCGCGGGTCGACGACGGTGAGGCTGCCGCCGCGGCGGCGCAGCGCCTTGAGCTTGCCGGGGAAGTCGGGGGCGGTGCACAGGCTGCCGTTGGATTCGAGAGGGTTGGCGCCCAGCATCAGCACGTGGTCGGTGCGGTCGAGGTCCGGCACCGGGATGGTGTTCGGGTCGCCGAAGAGCAGCCCGCTGGAGACGTGCTTGGGCATCTGGTCCAGGGTGCTCGCGGTGAACAGCGCCCGGGTCCGCAGGGCCGCGAGCAGTGCGGGCGGGTAGAGCGCGCCGGCCATGGTGTGCACATTGGGGTTGCCGAGGACGACGCCGACGGCCTGCGGTCCGTGTTCCTGCGCGATGGCCGGCAGGGCGCGGGCGATCGCGTCGAACGCCTCGCCCCAGCTCGCCTCCGTCAGCACGCCGTCCTTGCGGACGAGAGGGGTGCGCAGCCGGTCGGGGTCCTCGTCGAGTCCGCCGATCGACGCACCCTTGGGGCAGATGAACCCTTTGCTGAACACGTCCTCCCGGTCACCGCGGGCGCCGGTGACCCTGGTCCCCTCGATGGTGAGAGTGAGCCCGCAGGTGGCTTCACAGAGGGGGCAGATACGCAGGGCGGTACGGGAGCTGCTGGGGTCGTGCGACATGGGCCCTCCCGGGGCGGCGGCTACGGTGGCGCGGACACGGCCATGCACGGTCAAGCACGGACGAGCATACCGACCGGTACGCATGGTGGGGAGGTGTGAGGGCGAGAAGGTTGCCCCCCGCGGACTGCCGAGGGGGTATCCGTACGGAAAGCAGCGGCATGCCTCAGGGGACGGATCCCGGTACGTCCTCCCGGTACGTACTCTCGGCAGGTCCTCCCGGTGCGTCCTCCAGGCACGTCCTCCAGGCACAGGACGCTTCACCGCCTCAGGCGCCTGGTGCTCAGCCCGGGCTCCTGGCAATGACCACCGGACGCGGCCCGCCGTACTCCTCCGAGGGAATCCGGAGTTCGGCGACCGGGTGCAGGCCGGCCCGCTCGATCAGGTTTCCCGAGTCGAGGACATCCGGGATCATGAAGCATGCTCCCGGACGACTGGCACCTCACTCAGGACATCGACGACTTCCTCGCCCGAGCCGGGGACTTCCTGCGCTCGCGCCCAGCCATGCACAACACACCGCTGACGGACATCGAGAAGCTGCGGATCCGCGGGGCGGCCGAGCCCGGCGCCGAAGCCCCCGTCTTCGGCCGGCTGGAGTCGGGAGGCGAAATCCGTGCGGTCTTCCATCTCGCTCCGCGCGGCCGCCTGGGCCTCACCCCTCTCCCTGCCGAGCGGGCCGACGCCCTCGCCGCTCACCTGGCCGGCCTCGGCCACTCGCCCTCCACCGTCATCGCCGACCACGACACCGCCGGCGCCTTCGCCGACTCGTGGCACCGGCACACGAACGCAGCGCCGGTACTTTTCTGGCGGACGCATCTCTACCGCCTCGGCACACTCACCCCGGCGCAGCCGCACCCGGAGGGGCGGGGCCGTACCACGGGTGGACAGGACCATGACCAAGTCGTGCGCTGGTGCCGTGAGTTCTGTGCCGACGTCGGGGAACAGCCCTCCATCGACCTCATCGACGCCGGCTCCTGGGGCGACTCGCGGTTCGGCGACAGGCACTTCACGTTCTGGGAGACCCCGGACGGCACCCCCGTCTCCATGGCGGCCGCGACCTCGGTCATCGGCGGCATGGTCCGGGTGGACCCCGTCTACACCCCGGCCCGCCTCCGCGGCCGCGGCTACGCGGGCGCCGTGACGGTCGAGGCGAGCAGGGCCGCGCTGACCGCGGGCGCGACGGACGTCGTCCTGTTCACGGACCCGGACAACCCCACGAGCAACGCCCTCTACCAGCGCATCGGGTACGTCCACCTCGCCGACTTCGCCGGGTACAAGTTCAGCTGAGGCGCACCACAGGCCGGCCGGTGACGCTCAGTCCTGCCCGCCCGTCGTCGCCCTCGTCGTCGGCGTCCGGGTGCTTTCGGCGACGACGTGGAGGTCGCGGGCCTCACGGAGAGCCTCGCCTGCTGCCGAATGCGCGCCGGCGACCAGGTGCCCCATCGCCTGGTCGGTCAGAGACCGGATCAGGCGTCGAGGGCCGTTGTTCGGACGAGCGGCGGCAATCAGGCGTTCGAGAGCGACGCTTTCGGCCAGAGCAGGGATGACGTTCTCGTTGAACAGCCGCGGAGCGCAGTCGAAGGCGACCGATTGGCGGATGTTGCGGCGGCGCACAAGGGTCCCGAGACCGGCCAGCCGTGCGGGATCGAGCGCAGACCGGTCTCCTGTCGCGAAAATCGCGTCATCGATGGCCTCGCGCCCGGCACGGTAGGCCTCCCGGACGCTGAACGCCCACCAGTGAAAGGCCACGCCGGCCACTGGTCGGAGAGCCCGGGGATCCGGGCTGACGCCGATCGGGATCGCCCCGTCGCCGCCGCTCCGCTCGTCCCGGGCACCGGACCTGGCGAACAACGCGGCCTGGACTCCCTGATGGAATCCGAAGTTCACGCAGTCGCCCTCCGGAGGAAGCAGGTCGCAGGCGGCGATGGCCTCGTCCAGGAGTTCTCCGGCTTCCCGCGGATGCCCGGTGTCGGCAAACCGGAGCGAGACCCCCGCGAGCCAGATCACCAGTCCGGGCGGACAGCTTGGTTCTGCTTCGGCCATGCGGCGCTCGAGGTGAAGCGCCTCGCGTTCGATCTCCAGGCTCGCGTCGGTCCGTCCGGCCAGATCAAGGTAGATCGCCAGATCCAGGAGCGACCACGCGAGACCGGTAGGTGACAAGTGGTCTCCAGGGCCCGTTGCCGCACGGTAGATGTCGACCACCTCGCGTTGAACGGTCACGGCCCGGTCGAACCGGCCGGCCTCGGCAAGGCCGTGGGCGAACGCGCCGAGGATCTTGATCTCCTTCCTCCCGTCCTCGCGGTGACGGTTCAACCGCCGTGCGAGCACCGCGGCCTCGCCCTTCGCGGCCAAGGAGCGATCATCGGCGTGCGCGAGCGAGTACTGCAGACCGAGCGAGTAGATCGCCTGCGCCGCAGCTCCGAGGTGTTCATCGGATCCGTCGGCGAGAAGGCTCCGGAAGACGGCCGCGGCCTCCTCGAAATACGGGATGCGCGCGGACGGCCTCTCGCGATCGATCCGCCATCCGAACCCCAGCAGGCGCCGGGCCAGTACCGGCAGTCCGGTGCTCGGTTGCTCCTGGGCCAACGCCCGTGCCTCGGCTATGGACTCCTCGGTGACCGTCTCACGCCTCATCGAAGCCCTCCTTCGTCATCGTGCAACTGGTGATCGGGGAAGCGCATCGGTACCGGGGGCCGGGTTGCCCCGAGGGCGTTCTCGTCGCGGAACAGGGGGCCGCCTCTGAGGTCCGGCCCCCCGGTGCCGGTCAGGCCGGTCTCAGTCCAGCACTCGCGCGAGGTAGGCCTGAAGCAGTACCCGGGTCTCGGCGACGATGGCCCGGTCGCCGGACGGGTCGGTACGGAAGGCGAGTTGGAGCAGGGCGTCGGCCGCCTCCACGCAGACCAGTATGGAGCGAAGGAGATCCTCGTCGGGGTCGCGCTCCAGATGACCGGCGAGCAGTTCAGCGAGCCGCCCCGCGACGCGCTGGTTGGCGTCGTCGGCCGGGTCGTCGTCGGGCCCGGGGGCACCGAAGTCGACAAGGGAGAAGCCCGGGACGGAGCTCTTCATCGCCAGGTACTCGTCGAGCACCGCGTCGATGGCGCGGCGCCAGTCGGCGACCGGGATGGCGGTCAGCCGGGTGGTGATCCGCTCGGCGTAGCTGTCCAGGTTGCGACGGGCGAGGGCGTCGGCCAGCGCCCGCTTGTTGGAGAAGAACCGGTAGACGGAGCCGATGGGCACCCCGGCACGCACGGCCACGGCCCGGGTGGAGAGCTGCTCGTAGCCGGTCTCGTCGAGGAGTTCGGCACAGGCGTCGAGTATCCGGGCGAGGCGCTCGGCGCTGCGCTGCTGCACGGGGGCGCGGCGGAGGTTCGTGTTCGCATGGGGCACGGGTTCCATGATGCCGTGGGCCTCCTCGGCCGGGGGCGGGGGTCCGTCCTCTGTCCCGGACACCGACGGGGCGGAGGACCGCCCCGCCCGCGGGCTCAGGCGATGAGCAGCGCCAGTCCGCCGATCGTGTACGCGACCATCAGGACCAGGAGCGGAAGCTGACCGACGACGGCACGTCCGGACGGGAAGAGCCGGACGGAGCGGTCGTGTGCGGCGACGACGCCGAGGACATGGCCGAGAACGATCGCGACGACCTGGAGGGTGGCGATGCCGCCCGGCCCCAGGAACGGTTCGGGCGGCGCGGGATTGTCAGTGCCGAGTGCCACCATGACGGTACGTGGGCCTTCGGTGACGAAGAGTGTGAAGTAGTGGGCGACGAGATAGCCGAGGGCGATCGGGACGAGGGAGTGCGCGAAGGCGGTGAGGGGGTGCGGCAGTCGGCCGGAGAGAAGCCGGGTGGCACCGGCACAGAGGGCGTAGAGGGTGACGACGAGGGCGACGGCTCCGAGGAGTCCGAGAGTGGCGGTGGTGGTACGGCCCAGCGCCGAGGTCTGGACGGTGGTGATCCAGGAGGGCCCGTCGGAGAAACCGTCGTAGGCCGTGGAGCCGAGCATCACGCAGACGGTGGCGACAAGTCCGGGAAGCGGGGGTGTGGCGTCGAGTCCGTTGAACGGGGAGCGCAGGACGAGGCGGCGGTCGGCGGGGCGGCGGCCGAGGGGGGAGAGCCGGGCGAGGAGGCCCGAGTAGGCCTCGAAGGCGTCGGCGTGGTCGAACCAGCGGGCCCCGTACAGGGCGGCGCCCGCGAGCTGGGCGGCTGAATAGAGAGTGAGGAAGACCAGCAGGGCGGTGGGTGAGGCAGGGTCGGGGGCGACGAGTTCGAGCCAGGTGAAGGCGAGGAGCCCGGCGGCAGCGGGCCACATCCCCAGGCGTGGGGGCAGGGGGCGGCCGGCGGCCTGGTCGCGTCCGAGCGCGCGGCAGCCGAGGAGATGGACGGTGCGCAGCGGGTTGAGCAGCCGCCAGACGGGCCCGAGCAGCAGCGAGGCCGGGACGAGCCCGACCCAGAGGAGTACGTAGACGGCGCCGGGGGCGGGGTTACGGTCCGGGTCGGCCGGACCGAGGAGGAGGTGCAGCACGACCAGGAGCGCGGCGGCCAGGCCGAGCGCGCGGGCCGCGACGCGGGTGGGGCGGGCGTCGGCCGCGCGCTGGACGGCGGCGGGCAGCGGGCGGCCCGCCCGGTCGCCCCGGAACCGGGAGGACGACCAGAGCAGACCGAGGGCGAGAAAGGAGACGAAGAGCGCGGCGAAGGCTCCGGCGAACGCATAGAAGGGCGAGAGGGGCAGGTCGTGCTGGGCGCCGATGCCGTGGGCGAGGACGCTCACGGCACGGGAGTCGTCGAGGGCCGTCACCGTACGACGAGTTGGGTCAGGAGCAGGTCGGACTCGTGTGTCTCGACCTCGAAGAGCCCGGTGCGGTCGGCGGTGAAGGTGAGAGTGACGGTCCGGCCGGCGGGCAGCCGTGCCTCCTTGTCGTAGCCGTGTACGTGAAGGGTGTCGGCGCGGTCGCTGCGGACCTGGAGGCGCACGGTCCGGCCCTTCTTGACCTCGGTGCGCCCGGGGGTGGGACTGACCTTGCCGTCGCGGACGGAGATCTCCACGGTGGCGTCGGGGGTGCGTGTGGGCGTGGGTGTCGAAGTGGCGCCGCCGAGCGTGGCGGTGGCCTGGACCGGGGCTGCATCGACCGCCCAGGCGGTGTGGTCGTCCGCGTAGAGGCGGGCGGTCAGCCGGGTGCCGCCCCCGGCGGCGCGCAGGAGCGACTCGGGAAGGTGGAACCAGGTGCCGTAGACGCGGGCGAGGGGGTGGCCGTCGAGGAGGAGCCGGGCGTGGCCGCGTCCCAGGAGCGCGGCGCCGCCGACACTGTCCGGGGTGAACCGGAAGTTCCGTACCGTGAGGTGGACGTTCCAGCCGTCCTCCGAGTCCGGCCGCACGGCCAGGTCCACCTCGGGCGCGTCCTGGGCGTCGACCTGGCGCAGCCGGTGGCCGGAGCCGTCGTCCGCGGTCAGGAGCCGGCCGTTGCTGCCGGTGGCCTGCTCATGGCTGGTGCCCGGCTTGTGATGGGTGGTGGCCCGCCCTCCACAGGCATTCGCGCCGAGCAGGAGGGCGGCGGCGAGCAGCGAAAGGGCGACGCGGCGGCCGCGCCGCCGGGCCGGAGCGGCCGAGCCCCGGAGCCCGGCCGGCGCCGTCGCCGTCGCAGTCACCATCGCCGGCGCCGTCGCCTGCCCCTGCGCCTGCCCCTGCCTTCGCGCCTGCGCCTGCCCCTGCGCCTGCACCGAGTGCCGCTTCACGACGGTTCTCCGTCCGGGGCGGTGGCCGGTGACGTGGGCGAGGCCGGCGCGGTCGCGCTCTCCGGCGCCGGCGCACGTTCCGCATCGGTGTCCGGGGCCGGCTCCGCCTCCGCCGGCTCCGGCGTCGCCTTCGCCCGCTCGCCGTGACGGGCGGCGGCCACCACGGCCCACACCACCCAGACCAGGCCGAGCAGCCCCCGCACCCAGGCCGGACTGAGCGGGATCCACGGGATCATGAACACGCCCTTGTCCAGCGCGTCGAGCAGCGTCAGGCCGCCCAGCGCCACCGTGACCCAGCCCAGCCCCGGCCGCTCCCGCCGCAGCACCAGTCCGATGCCCGTCCACCAGAGCCCGGTCAGGAGCAGTGCGAGGGCGGGCACGTACGAGGAGGCGAGGCCCATGGTCGAGCCGGCCACGTCCAGACCGAGGCCGATGAGGCCGAGGACCGTGGCAGCCGTGGCGAGCCGGCTCGCCCGCAGCCTGCGCCACCACAGCACCCCGCCGACCAGCACCAGCACCACCGCGATGCCCAGGGCCGCCTGCACCTCGATGCGCTCGATGCCGCGCGCCCCGTACCAGTCGCAGCCGGCCGGCAGCCTGCGTGCCTGCACGTTGTAGTCGGCGCAGACCAGCAGCTGGGCGAGCTTGACGGGCTCGCCCACCAGCCGGTCGGTGCTGCCGGTGACGTCACCCCGGTCGGACCCGCACGCGGGCAGGGAGCGCGGCGTGGAGGCACCCGCGTCCGGCTGCCAGCAGTTGCCCGCCCCCTGACCGTCCCACCACACGTCGGCGCCGTTGGGGCGCGAGCGGCCCTGCTTGTCGGTGCCGAGGTGGTTGTTCGCGTACCGGTTGTGGTGCGAGGTGTCGGTCTGCTTGCCGAGCGCGTCCTCGCCGCGGATGAAGGCGGGTACGGCGCTGAGGAAGAACGCCGCACGCTTCTGCCCGTAGACCCAGTTGTCCTCGTAGAGGTTCCAGTTGCCGCCCGCGGTGATGATGCCGGTGCCCGGCGGCATGGAGATCTGCGGGCAGACCACCCCGTCCTCGTAACCGCGCTCGACGGGCGGCTTGGCACACGTGCCGTCGGCGACGTACGGGTAGTAGTCGGCGTTGTTGTCGTGGATCAGGTTGCGCTCGAAGCGGGCGTGGTTCTGCGGCAGGCCGGGGTGGCCCGGGAAGGCGCTGTCCATCGAGGCGCCGCCCATGTTGTGGTCGAACTCGTTGTCGTGGACGTAGACCGAGTCACCCGCGGTGCCGGAGTAGCCGACCATGTTGTGGTGGCTGCGGCAGCCGGTGATCTCGATCGAGTAGCGCGGCACCTTGTAGCCGTACGCGTCGTTGATGTCCGACGCGCTGCCCGGGTAGATGCCGGAGTCGCCGTTGCCGTACGACTCGCAGTTCTTGTACAGGCCGTGGTCGCTCGCGAAGGTCAGGAAGCCGTACTCGTCGTTCCACCGGGTCAGGACGTCGTCGATGACGAAGCCGTCCTGGGCCAGGATGTACAGCGAGTTGAACGTCGTGCGCTGGGCGGTGAAGTTCTTGAAGTAGACGCCGTCGGAGCCGTCCGCACGGACCGCGTTGAGCTTCTGGTACTTGGCGTCGATGACGACATCGGTCCGCGCGGCGCCGGTGCCCTCGATCTGGAGGTCCTTCTTGCCGAGGATCGCCACCAGGTTCTGGTTGTGTGGGCACTTCGCCTGCTGGGCGTAGCTCAGGATCTGGTAGCCGAGCTGCGAGTTGGGGGCCTTCAGCCGGGCACACTCCCCCTTCGGCGCCGGCAGTGAGGGCTCCTCCTCGTAGAGGCCGGGCAGGATCGCGATGTTCTTCCCAGGCCCGGTGACGGCGTCCACGGCTTGCTGGAGATGGCGGTACCCGGACTTCTGGCACCGGTCGAAGAGCGTGAGATTCCTGGCCCGAAGGGCGTCCGGGAATCCGGATATCCGGCGCTCGAAGTCGGCCCGGTCGCTCTTGCAGACCAGGAGATCGGGCTCGCCCGCGCGGTACACGGGGACGCTGCCGGTGCCATCGGGCAGGGTGACCGGCCGTTCCTCGTGCGCCTGGGCGGCCGGGGCCGCGAGAAGAGCGGCCGCGAGCGCCGCCAGAACCACCAGAAGTCTTCGTGTCCACGACATGAGCCGGAGAGTAGAGCATTGTTCATCTTTTGGAACCCCCCTGTGCCGCACGAATGCCGTTGACTCGCCGCGATTCGATTCCTACGGTTACCCATAGGATTCCAGGACTCCGATCCCTTCCCCTTGCACCGGGAGCACATATGAGCGGCATCGAGCAGGCGCGGACGACGGCGGAAGGGCTCGCACATTCCGCCGGATTCGGCAATCAGCACAGCTCGGAAGCGGTACCGGGGGCGCTGCCGCACGGCCGCAACTCACCGCAGCGCGCACCACTGGGGCTCTATGCCGAGCAGCTGAGCGGCTCGGCCTTCACCGAGCCGCGCGCCCACAACCGCCGCTCCTGGCTCTACCGGATCCGCCCCTCCGCGGCCCATCCGCCGTTCGTCCGGACCGGCAACGGCACTCTGCGCACCGCCCCGTTCACCGAATCCGTCCCCGACCCCAACCGGCTGCGCTGGGACCCGCTCCCGGAGCCCGAGCCCGGTACGGACTTCCTGTCCGGTCTGTGGACGGTGGGCGGCAACGGCGATGCCGCGCAGCGCACCGGCATGGCCGTCCACCTCTACGCCGCCAACACCGCGATGACCGACCGCGTGTTCAGCGACAGCGACGGGGAGCTCCTGATCGTCCCCGAGCAGGGCGGGCTGCTGCTGCGCACCGAACTGGGCCTGCTGCGTGCCGAGCCGGGCCATGTCGCCCTGATCCCGCGCGGTGTCCGCTTCCGGGTCGAACTGCTCGACGCCACCGCCCGAGGCTATGTCTGCGAGAACTACGGCCAGCCGTTCGTCCTCCCCGACCTCGGCCCGATCGGCGCCAACGGCCTGGCGAACGCCCGGGACTTCCTCGCCCCTGTCGCCGCGTACGAGGACGTGGAACACCCGGTCGAGGTGGTCAACAAGTACTGCGGGAACCTCTGGTCGGCGACGTACGACCATTCGCCGCTCGATGTGGTCGCCTGGCACGGCAACCACACCCCGTACGTCTACGACCTGCGCCGGTTCAACGTCATCGGCTCGATCAGCTACGACCACCCGGACCCGTCGATCTTCACGGTGCTGACCTCGCCCACGGACACCCCCGGCCTCGCCGGCGTCGACTTCGTGGTGTTCGCGCCGCGCTGGCTGGTGGGCGAGGACACCTTCCGGCCGCCGTACTTCCACCGCAACGTCATGAGCGAGTACATGGGCCTGATCGAGGGCGCGTACGACGCGAAGACGGCCGGCAAGGGGGGCTTCGTGCCGGGCGGCGGCTCCCTGCACAACATGATGTCGGCGCACGGCCCGGACCGGGAGACCTTCGAGCGGGCGAGCGCGGCGGAGCTGAAGCCGCAGAAGATCGACGACGGCCTGGCCTTCATGTTCGAGACCCGCTGGCCGGTCGTCGCGACCGGGCAGGCGGCGACGGCCGGCCATCTTCAGCACGGCTACGACGACGTGTGGCAGGGTCTGAGCCGCAACTTCCATCCGTAACGGCTCCCTCCGTAACGGCCCATGTGAACCGGCCACGTGCCTCAGCGACAACGAATGCAGGTGACCCAGGTGCCGCAGACGCCTCTGAAGCCCCCCGCGCCCCAGGGGGCCGCCTTCGCGCCCGACTCGCTGGTCCTGAACCGCAAGCTCCCGCTGTGGTACCAGGTCTCGCAGTCGTTGCGGGCCTCGATACTGGGCCGCACGGCGGATGCCACCCTGCGGCTGCCGACCGAGGAGCAGCTCGCCGCGCACTACGGCGTCAGCGTCCTCACCATGCGCCAGGCGCTCAAGGAGCTGGAGACGGAGGGGCTGATCAGCCGGCACCGCCGGCGTGGCACCTTCATCGAGCCGCGCGCCCGCCGGGTGTCGCCGGTGCGGCTGCTCGGTTCGATCGACGCGATCGTCGCCCAGCAGTCGGGCGAGCGGACCACGGTGCTCGACCACGGCCCGAGCCCGGTGCCGGGCGACGTCGTGGAGTACTTCCCCGACTGCGCGGAGGTCACGGGCTACCGACGGCTGCGGTGCGAGGAGGACACCGGCGAGCCGACCAACTGGGCGCAGAACTGGCTCCATCCGGAGGTCGCGGCCGGGCTCGACCCCGCCGACCTGGAACGCTGGCCGATGACCAAGGTGCTGCGCGACCGCGTCGGTGTCCCCATCGCCCGGATCACCGACACGGTCGAGGCCCGGCTCGCCGATCCGGTCACCGCCGAACTGCTCCGGGTCCCGCTGCTCAGCCCGATCCTGTACTACACGGGCGTGACGTACGACGAGAGCGGCCGGGTGGTCGATGTGGCGCAGATCCGCTACCGGGGCGACCGGTTCTCCTTCTCGGTCACGGTGGAGGCCCACTGACGGCCGCTGGTCCCGGCAGGCACCCTGCCGGGACCGGCGGCCACGCCGTTACGATGCCGGGGAAGGCGGCAGACGTGGCGACGGGGAGGACGACACGGTGGCAGCTCCGGCAGCGGCCGGCTCCGGCGAGGGCCCGCGCAGCCCGCTCCTCGACGACCTCATGCCCTGGTCCGTACGGCCGTTGCGGACCGGGCGCCCCTGGGTGACCGCCCCGGACGCGGCGTCCCTCAGAGCCCGCTGGAATCGACTGGTGCAGGCACCGGACGCCGAGCGCGAGCAGTTGTTCGGGCCCACCCGTGTGCGTACCCCGTGGACTCCGGTGGCGGCCCTGCCCGGACAGCCCGGCGGGACCGGCCGGTTCGCCCGTGAGCCGGGGCCGTGCCCGGAACCGGTACGGATCCTGCACGGGCCGTTCGACGAGCAGTGGCTGCTCCCCGACCACCGTCTGATCGACGTGGCCCGGCCCGAGCTGTGGCGGGTCGCCGACGGTCACCAGGTCTTCGTCGTCGAGCACGGCCGAGTCCCCCAGGACACGGGCCCCGCCCTCTCCGTGACCGCACTGCTCCCCGACGGCCACTCCGCCGCGGGCCGGCCCGGCCGGATCCGTCCGCTGTACCGGCGCCCCGGCGGCGCCGAACCCAATCTGACCCCCGGACTCCTCGCCCTGCTGCGCGCCCGCCACGGGGACGCGGTCACCGCCGAGTCCGTGCTGGCCTGGATCATCGCGGCGGGCCGGCGCTCGCCCGCGGGCTGCGCGGTGCCGTTGCCCGCGGACCCCGCGCGCTGGTCGGCGGGGGTGGAGCTGGGACGGGAGCTGCTGCGGCTCCAGTTGCGCGGGGCACGGGGCGGGGAGCGCCCCCGGCTGCCGGGCGGGCGCCGCCCGTATGTGCGGGCCGCCGTGCCGCCCGTCCCGTCGGAGCTGTCGTACGACGCCGAGGAGCAGGTGCTGAGCCTAGGCTCGGGCCGCATCTCGCCGGTGCCCGCGGGTGCGTGGGAGTTCCGGGTGGGCGGCGTGCGGATGCTGGAGCTCTGGTTCGAGCGCCGCGCGGCGGTGTCCGGGGCCGGCGGCCTGGAGGCGGTACGCCCCCGTGCCTGGCCGCAGGAGTGGACGTCGGAGCTGCTGGAACTGATCGCGCTGCTCGCTCTGCTGGCCGAACTGCGGCCCCGGCAGGACGAGCTGGCGGACGGCCCGGAGATCGGCGTGCACGAGCTGAGGGCGGCGGGCGTGCTGCCGGTGCCGGCCACCGCCCGGCGGCCCGCGTCCGTGCTCGACCACCAGGAGGAGGGCCCGGACGGCCAGTTCGCGCTGCTGTGACACCGCCGGACCCGAGCCTTCGCGCAGCCGTGACACCGGCGGACCCGCACCTTCGCGCTGCTGTGACACCGGCGGACCCGCACCTTCCCGCAGCTGTGACACCGCCGCTCGGCACCCCTCGGGGAAGGCATCCCCGGAGGCCGGCTTCGGCGCCCCTACCCGGCCTCGTCCGCGCGGAAGGTGCGCCGGTAGGCGGCGGGCGTGGTGCGCAGCGCCTCGTGGAAACGCCTGCGCAGGTTGACGGCCGAGGAGAGGCCGACCCGGCGCGCGATGGTCTCCACCGGCAGGTCGGTCTCCTCCAGCAGCGCCCGGGTGGCGGCGAGCCGCCGGTCGAGCAGCCAGCGTCCGGGGCTGATGCCCAGCTGCTCGGCGAAGCGCCGGGTCAGCGTGCGGGCCGAGACCTGGGAGCGGACCGCCATCTCTGCGACGCTGACCGGCTGGTCCAGGCGACCGGCCAGCCACTCCAGCAGCGGGGCCAGTGAGTCGGCGACCGGCCCGGACGTGGGCAGTTCGGCGTACTGCAGCTGGCAGCCCTCGCGGTGCGGAGGCATCACCATCTGCCGTGCGATCCGCATCGCGTAGGCGGCTCCGTGGTCGGTACGCACGAGGTGCAGGCAGAGGTCCACGCCGGCCGCCGATCCGGCACTGGTGGCGACGTCGCCGTGGTCCACGTACAGCACCCCAGGATCCACCTGGACCTGCGGGAACCCTGCCGCCAGCTCGGCGGCCCTGGCCCAGTGGGTGGCGGCCCTCCGGCCGTCCAGCAGCCCGGCGGCGGCGAGCACGAAGGCACCCGAGCAGATGGCCACGATCCGCGCACCGCGCCGGTGCGCCCGGCTGACCGCCGCGGCCACCGCCGGCGGCACCTCGGCGGCGGCCGGCCCCTGCCGACCGGGCACCAGCAAGGTGTCCGCGCGCTCCAGCGCGTCCAGGCCCGCCGTGACCAGCAGGTCGTAGCCGGCCTGGGTGCGCACCGGCCCGGGTTGCTCGGCACAGACCTCGAACGCGTAGCGGGCGGGGATCTCCGGGCCGTGGTCACCGAACACCTCGGCTGCGCAGGCCAGCGGGAAGGTCGACTGCTGGGGCTGCAGCAGGGCCACCACCCGGTGCGGCGCAGGGGACTTCGGCAGCGAACGAGGCGTCATGGCGGGAAAGTACCCCATCATGTCGTTCGGGACACTGGGGCAGCCGATTGGTCCGGACCAGGATGGTGCGTTGTGACAACTACGCAAGCGCGGAACCAGTCCTCACCCCCAGCCCATCCACCCGGCGGGCAGCCCAGTGCTCCACCGGGTGAACGGCCGCCCGCACGACCTCCGTTGTGGGACCGGCGCTTCACGCTCTACTTCGTCGCCCGTTCGGTCTCGCTGGTGGGCGACGCGATGATGCCGGTGGCCGCCGCGCTCGCGGTGGGCGCGCTCTACGGAGTCTCCGGCGTCGGCTTCGTCCTCGGCACCTGGACCGGGACATGCGTCGTCCTGGTCCTGTTCGGCGGGGTGTTCGCCGACCGGTGGGGCGCACGCCGGATGATGGTCGGCGCGGATCTCGTCCGGGTGCTCACCCAGGGCGTGCTGGCGGCCGCGTTCCTCGCCGGGCCGCCGCCCTTCTGGCTGCTGGTGACCATGGCGGCCCTGGCCGGTGCGGCCACCGCGATGTTCCAGCCGGGGGTGAACGGGATGGTCCCGCTGGTCACCCGCGAGCCGCAGCGGGCCAACGCCACGCTGAAGGTGGCCGACGCGCTCGCCCAGTTGCTCGGTCCGGCCCTGGCGGGGCTGCTGATCGCGCTGACCGGCGCCGGGACCGTGTACGCGATCGACGCGGGCACGTTCGTACTCAGCGCCCTGTGCCTGGCGCTCATCCGCCTCGCCCCCGCCGGCACCCGGGCCGATGCCGGATCCCCTTCCCCCGGAGGGAGTTCGCTCCGCCGCGACCTGCGCCAGGGCTGGCACGAGTTCCGCTCCCGCACCTGGATGTGGGCGGTGATCCTGATCTGGGTGGTCTACGGCGTGCTGCTCTTCGGCCCGCTGGTCCCGCTCACCTCGACCCTGATCGGCTCCCGGTCCGGCCCCAACGCCTACGGCCTGGCGGTCTCGTTCCTCGGCGTCGGAACCGTGCTCGGCGGCCTGCTGGCGCTGCGGGTGCGACCCGCCCGGCCGCTGGCGGCAGGCGCGGTGGCGATGGGACTGTTCACGGTGTTGCCGCTCTGCGTGGCACTGGGCGCGGAGCTGCCGGTGCTGCTGGCGGGCCACGTCCTCGGCGGCGGCGCCTTGGCGTTCTGGTCGGTGATGTGGGCGACCAGCGTGCAGACCCACACCCCACCCGCGGTACTCAACCGGGTCACCGCGTACGAGCTGGCCGGCTCGGTGTCCGGGATCGCGGTCGGCCAGATACTGGCGGGGCCCGCCACCGCACTGGCCTCCCCGGAGCGGCTGCTGCTGGTCTCTGCGGGCACCTGCCTGGTGGGCTGCGTGGCGCTGCTCTCGATCCCGGCGATCCGCACGCTGCGCCGCGCCGCCCCCACGGACGGCGGCCGGCCGGAAGCACCGGACGGCCCGCGCGGAGGGTGAGCGGCCCGGGTGGAGGGCGAGCTGCCCAGGTGGAGGGTGAGCTGCCCAGGTGGAGGGTGAGCGGCCCGCGCGGAGGGGTGAGCCCGCCCCGCGAGCGCTCGGCCGCGGAACGGAGAGGTCCCGCAGCACGCCCCCACGGCCCTGCCGTACCCGCCGTATTTGCCGTACCCGCCGCCCCCGCCCACCGGGCAGCACCGGCCGTCGTCCGTGCCGGCACCGCCCGTCACCCGGCGCGGCCAATCCTCCGACGCATGGAGCAGGCGTTCGGAATCATGTCCGGTCGAACGAGTCCAGCACCCGGGCGAGTGCCCGGTCGAACACCCCGTCCAGATCGATCGGTCCGGGATCCTCGGCGAACCCGGCCGCCATCCGCGGGTACTTCCCGGTCATGACCTGGCTGATCAGATACCCGGTGCGGGCAGCCTGCTCCTGCTCCTCGGACCAGGGCAGCGAGCGGCTGCGCTCCGCCGTGGCGATCTCGTTGGCGGTGTAGGTGGTCACCACGCCGTTGACCATGGCGATGAGTTCCATCTTCTCGCCGAACCGCACGTCCACGCCGTCCAGACAGCTCAGCGCGTACTCCAGGTACCGCAGGGCGTTCGGGCTGAACCCGTAGACGGGTGACATCAGTCGGGGCACCCAGGTGTGGCGGCGCATCATCCCCCGGGCCTGGTGGGCCAGGGCGAGCAGGTCGGCGCGCCAGTCGCCCGAGGGCTCCGGGTACTCGTACCCCGCGCTGACGGCGTCGAGCATCAGCTCGTGCAGGTCCTCCTTGCGGGGCACGTAGTTGTAGAGCGACATAGTGCCGCAGCCGAGCTCGGCCGCCACTTTCCGCATCGACACCGCGTCGAGCCCCTCCGCGTCCGCGATGCGCACGGCGGCAGCCGCGATGTCCGCGCGGCTGAACGCGGGCTTGGGGCCGCGGCCCGCACGCTCGGGGCGCGCCCAGATCACTTCGGGTACAGCGGGTCGCCCCACCATTGATCATCACCTCGACCACCATGGTAGTTACGTACACCGTACGTAGTACGGTACCGTTGCGGCATGACAACTACGTACGCTGTACTTAGTGAAGGTCTGGAGAAGCGCTATGGCGACGTCCATGCGCTGAGCGGCCTCGATCTGGCCGTGGCCGAGGGCACCGTCTGCGGAGTCCTGGGGCCCAACGGCGCCGGCAAGACCACCGCCGTCCGCGTCCTCACCACGCTGACCGCCCCCGACGGTGGCAGCGCCCGGATCGCGGGCCACGACGTGGTGCATGAGCCCGGGGCCGTACGGGCGGCGATCGGCGTCACGGGGCAGAGCGCCTCCGTCGACGGCGAGCTGTCCGGCAGGCAGAACCTGCGGCTCTTCGCCCGGCTGCTCAAGTACCGGGGCGCGGCCGTGCGCACCCGCGCCGACGACCTCCTCGAACGCTTCGAGCTGACCGGCGCGGCCGACCGCCCGGCCCGCACCTACTCGGGCGGGATGCGTCGCCGCCTGGATCTCGCGGCCAGTCTGCTGGCCCGGCCCCAGGTGCTGTTCCTGGACGAGCCGAGCACCGGACTCGACCCGCACAGCCGCAATCAGATCTGGGCGGCGGTACGGGAGCTGGCGGGCGGCGGCACCACCGTCCTGCTCACCACGCAGTATCTGGAGGAGGCCGATCAGCTGGCGGACGACATCGTCCTCGTCGACAGCGGCCGGGCCGCCCACAGCGGCAGCCCCGCCGAACTGAAGGCCCGGATCGGCAGTTACGCCGAGGTCGTCGTCGCCCACGCATCGGCGCTCGCCCCGGCCGCGGCCGTCCTGGACCAGCTGACGGGTGCCGCGCCGGTGCTCGACCACGAACGCCGCACCGTGGGCGCGGTCGCCACGGACCCCACGCTCACCCTGCCCCGCATCGTCCGCGAGCTCGACGCGGCGGGCGCGGCGGTGAACGACGCGAGCCTGCGGCCGCCCACCCTCGACGAGGTCTTCCTGCGTCTGACCGGCCGCAGCGCCCCCCTGAAGGAGACGGCAGCATGAGCACCGACGCACTCGTCACGGAACGCCGGACCCCGGACGCCACCGGGGCCGCGAACACACCGGTCGCGGACGCCCTGGCCATGCTCGGCCGCCATCTGCAACGGATCAAGGCGGCCCCGGGCGTCCTGATCCTGACCCAGACGATGCCGATCACGATGCTGTTGTTCTTCGGGTACGTCTTCGGCAGCGCCCTGGCCGTGCCCGGTCAGGAGTACCGCGCCTTCCTGGTGCCGGGACTGCTGGCGGCCACCGCCGCGAACGGCATCATGACCGGGATGTTCCAGTCCGCGCAGGACTGCCACCGGGGCGTGATGGACCGGTTCCGCACCCTGCCGATGAGCAGGACCGCAGTGCCGTTCGGGCAGACCGCGGCCGATCTGCTGACCACGGCCGTCGGCCTGATCCCGCTGATCCTGGTCGGACTCGCCGTGGGCTGGCGGATCGAGGGCGGCCCGGCCGCCGCGCTGGGCGCGTTCGGGCTGCTGCTGCTGTTCCGGTTCGCCACCTCGTGGGTGGGCTGCTGGCTGGGGCTGCTGATCCGGAACGAGGAGGCCGCCGGCCAGATGGGCGCCGCCACGTTCATTCTGCCGCTGCTCTCCAGCGCGTACATCCCGACCGACAACCTGCCGGGGTGGCTGCGCACGCTCGCGGAGTGGAATCCGATCAGCGCCGTCGCCACGGCCACCCGCGACCTCTTCGGCAATGCCTCGCCGGCCGCCGACGCCGCATGGCCGGTCGCCCACCCGGTGGCCGGGACGCTGCTCTGGTCCGCACTGCTGCTCGCGGTCGCCGTGCCACTGTCCGTACGCCGCTACGCGCGCGGCGGCGAATGAAGGCGTAACGGGCTGGTGCGCGACGCGGCGCGGATCAGGTCGTCGGTGGGCCGCTCAGCCGGGCAGCGCGACCGGCCGGTCCAGCGCGCCCAGCAGGGAGACGAAGCTCGACTCCAGGAAGGCGCCGAGCTCGTCGAGGGCGTCCGGTTCGTCGAGCGGCCAGCTGGTGACAGCCTCCTCGGCGAAGGCCATCCAGGCCCGGGCGGCAACCAGCAGCCGCGGTGAGTCCGGCATCCCCAGCCGCCGCTGCCCCTCCTCCACCCGCCGGGCCAGAGTGTGGCGGGTGAACTCGACGATGTCCTCCACGGCGGGGTGACTGCCTCCGGCGCCGCGGACCAGGGCGAGATAGACCCTGCGATGCTCCGTCACATACGCCACGAACCCGGCGATGAAGGACCGCAGCCAGGGGACGGGTTCCAGCGAGAAGTCCGGCTCCGTGGCTGCGGCGAAGTCGTCGCACTCCTGCTGCACCACGGAGCGGTAGAAGTCACGCTTGGAATCGAAGTAGTGGAAGAGCAGCCCCCGGGAAATGCCGGCGCGGCGCGCCACATCGTCGGTGGAGAGCTCGTCCAGCGAGCGATCGGCGAGCATGTCCACGCCAATGGCGACCAACTGCGCCCTTCGCTCGTCGGGGCTCAGGCGCGCGGCTCGCTTCTCGGGCATGCGAACAGTGTAGAAGTATTTCGGCACCGAATTATCTCGGCACCCACTTCACCGGACCTCACGTCACCGGACGACACCCATGCGGCCACGACCCCGCAAGGGGCTCGCGCGGACATGGCGAAGCGCCACTGCCGGCTCCGGGGATGACGGAAGAGCAGGCAGCAGCGCGACGCCGGGGACCGGGTTCGTCGATTCAGCGGCGGCTGCCGAAGAGCGAGCGGCGCAGTCGCCGCAGCGGGGCGAAGAGCGAGACCCGCGCACTCTTGCTCCGGCGGGTGTGCGCGGCATCACGCGAGGTGAGCTCGCGCATCAGCAGCGTCGCCTCAGCGGACTCGCGCTGCGGGACGGCGGGGCCGCCCAGCACTGCGAGGTGACGGTCGAGGCGCGAACTCGTCGCGCTGCTCCCGCATGTGATGGCAGGCACACGCGCCCTGCTGTGCATCGTTATCTGTTCCATGTCACTCCCCACCCGTACGAGGGCACCCGGCCCGGGCAGGTTAACCCTATCGCCCCGCGGCGACACACGTGTATCCCGGGCACAGGATTGAGCACACACATACGGAGGTTGACGACCTGTCTGCGAATCACTGCGATTCCAGGGCGAGTTGGACAGATCGCCAACCTCTGGACACCTCACCGACCTCGGGGCCGGCCCCCGGAAGAAGGCCCCGGCCTGCGGGACCTCCGCCCCGGGAGGCGGCCTGACGGGGTGACGAACGTGGGTGCGGGCCGGTCAGTCGAGCGCGTTGAGGACGGGCAGATAGCCACCGGACTGCCCGGAGGCGAAGGGGTGGTACGACTCACCGATGTTGAGCCAGTTCAGACTGTGCAGCCAGGCACTTCCGGAGCAGATCTCGTGCCCGGTGAACTTTCCGGCGACGTCACCGAAGGTGAAGCCGTGATCGGCGGCGCGCTTGGCAGTGGCCGCGTTGAGGTAGTCGGAGGCACCGTTGATGGCGGTGCGCACCTTGTCGCTCAGACCGACGACGCAACTGCCGCCGATCTTGTAGAAGCGCGGGTAGCCGAGGACGACGACATGGGCGGACGGGGCCTTGGCGCTGATCGCGTCGTACACCGAGTTGAGCTTGCCGGGCAGGGTGGAGTCCACATAGCTGCGGGCGGTGGCGATCCGGCTGAGGCAGGTGGCCTCCGACTGGAGGACACAGGTCGTCATGACATCGGCGAATCCCGCGTCGTTGCCGCCGATGGAGATCGAGACCAGGTCGGTCGAGGAGGTGAGCGGTCCGAGCTGGCTTGCCGTCACGTCACCGGTGCGGGCACCCGAGCAGGCCGTGAAGGCGAACGAGGCGGGCGCGTTGGCGGCCGCCCAGAGCGAGGGGTAGGCGAGGGTGCTGCGCTTGCAGTCACCACTGGAGCCGATATAGCTGCCGGAGCCGACCCCCGAGGAGTAGGAGTCGCCCAGCGCGACATAGTCGACGGCTTGTACGGACGATGCGGCGTTCGCGGTGGCCGCCCCGGTCAGGGCGATGACTGCACCGAGCAGGAGCGAGGACGAGAACGCCACGAGTCTGGACATTTTCATGGAACCTCCCAGGGATCTGCCGGCAGGATCTCTGCCACGTCCGTGGTAGCAGCAGCGAAGGCCATTCCGGAAGTGTCCATGCCAAGTCGAACGGATGAGCTTTTCCCGGCGCTCTCCGATCACACGTCATATCAGCACCGGCGCACGTCATATCGGCACTGATGAAACCTGGGTGCGCGGGGTGCCCCCGTGCCGGATCATGGGCGCCATGTCTGCCAACCCCGAGTCCGCTCTGCCGATCCGGCTCACCGTCGACGACAGCGACTCCCCGTCCGACGTCGTCGACGCGCTGTTCCTCGGCCGCTTCGCGACGGGCGAGCAGCCGTACTCGCACAGCTCCTCCCTCGACCGGGTCCGGACGGGGGCCACGCTGCTGCCCCCGGCCGCGAAGGTGCTGCGCGCCGCGCGCGACGACGACCGCAGCGCCACACTCGCCGAGGGCGAGGGCTGGACCCTGCTCATCTCGCGATGGAACCGGGGCGCCGACGTCACGGTCACCGCGACCACCCCCGAACTGGCCCGGAAGGTGCTCGACGACGCCACGGAGGGCGCCCAGGACGAACCGGAGCCGCAGCCCGAGAACGTGACGATGGGCTTCTGGTACATGTCGCCGCGCCGCGGACCGCACCGCACGACCCGTCAGATCGCGGCCGGTACGTGGGACGAGGTACGGGCCAACTACACCGCACCGGTGGCCGATGCGATGGGCCGGCTGATGAAGGTCACGCCCGACGACATCTCGGGCCGGCTGCTCCTGCTGCACGGACCGCCCGGCACCGGCAAGACGTCCGCCCTGCGCACCCTGGCGAGGTCCTGGCGGGACTGGTGCCAGGTCGACTGCGTGCTCGACCCCGAGCGGCTCTTCAACGACGTCGGCTATCTGATGGACATCGCGATCGGCGAGGACGAGGGCAGCGCGAAAGGCCGCTGGCGGCTGCTGCTGCTCGAGGACTGCGACGAGCTGATCCGCGGCGAGGCCAAACACACGGCCGGCCAGGCGCTGTCCCGGCTCCTCAACCTCACGGACGGGCTGCTGGGCCAGGGCCGCAACGTCCTCGTCGGGGTGACCACCAACGAGGACCTGGAACGGCTCCACCCGGCGGCCGTCAGGCCCGGCCGCTGCCTGGCCCGGATCGAGGTGGGACCGCTGACCCGCAAGGAGTCCGTGGCGTGGCTCGGCACGGAGGAGGGCCTCGGCCGGGACGTGGCGCGCGAGGGAGCGACCCTGGCGGAGCTGTACGCGCTGCGCCGCGGCACCGGCCCCGCATCGGTCCCCAGGCAGGACTCGGGCGCGGACGCGGGTCTGTACCTCTGAACGGACCGCGGCCGCGCGGACTCCCCGGCCGGATCAGCCCCGCCTCACCCCGTGTACACCGCCCGCACCGCGTCCTGCGCCAGTTCCAGCGCCCGCGCCCGGGACATCCCCAGCCGCCGGACCTGTTCCGCGTACTCGCGCGCCGCGGACGCCGCGTTGCGTTCGGCCGCGTCGCCCGCGGCGGCGACGAACGTCCCGTTGCGCCCGCGTGTCTCGATCACCCCGTCCCCCTCCAGCGCCCGGTAGGCCTTGGCGACGGTGTTGGCGGCGAGGCCGAGCTCCTCGGCGAAACCGCGGACGGTCGGGAGCTTGTAGCCGACCGGCAGCGCGCCGGAGCGGGCCAGTTCGGAGATCTGCGTGCGCAGCTGCTCGTACGGAGCGGTGCCGGAATCCGGGTCAACGGCGATCTTCAGAGTCACGGGCCGATTCTGCCCCACCGTCGGAAATTCGGGAGCGGACGGGCCGGACCTGCGGGTACGGTCCGGGCCATGACTGTCATCGTGCGCGATTTCCGGCCCGCCGACGCCGAGGACTGGGTCCGGGTGAGGCGCGCGGCGCTCCCATTCCTGGTCACCACACCGGAGCAGGTCGTGTTCGACCTGGCCACCGCCCATCCTGACAAGCGGTACCGGCTGCTGGTCGCGGAGGAGGAGGGCGAGGTCATCGGGACGGCCCAGGCGGGGCTGGCGTACGAGAGCCCCGAGCCGGGGCAGGCGTTCTGCAATCCGTACATCCACCCGGAGCGGACCGGCCGGGGAGCGGGCACGCTGCTGCTGCGTACGGCCGAGGAGTATCTGGCCCTGGCCGGTGCGACCTCGGTCTACGTCTGGGTCCTGGACACCCCCGGCGACCGGGCGTTCGCCGCGAAGCACGACTATGCGTCGAGCAGGCCCGCGCACTTCTTCCATCTCGGCCTGGCGGGCGCCACACTGCCGCCCCGTCAGGAGCTGCCGGCCGGTGTCGAGCTGCGCACCGGCGCCGACTTCGCCGACGATCCGCGCCCGCTCTTCGAGGCTGATGCCGAGACCACCACGGACGAGCCCAGCGACACACCGGCCCGGCTGTCGGACTACGAGGAGTGGCTGACGGAGACCTGGGGCAGTCCCGGCCTCGACCACCACCTCACCTCGGTCGTGGTGGCCGACGGCGAGGTGGCGGCGTTCACCGCGGCGGAGACCGACGGAGTGGACCGCTACTGGTCGGGGATGACCGGGACCCGGCGGGCGTTCCGCAACCGCGGGCTGGCGAAGCTCGCCAAGAACGACTCGCTGCACCGGGCGCGCGACGCCGGGTTCACCGACGCCTACACCGGCAACGACGCCGGCAACGGTCCGATGCTGGCGATCAACCGCTGGTTCGGCTACGAGATCTGTGCGAAGCAGGTGCGCCATGTCCGCAAACTCGGCTGAGTCCGAACTGACGGTCGTCCTGGTCAAGGCCGGAAAGACCAAGATCCGCTATCCCGCCGCCCTGGTTGCCGACGACGGCACCCGGGTGACGGTACGTGCGCCCTGGGCCGCCCCCGGAGTCCGCGACTTCGGCTTCGTACGTTTCGAGCCGGGTGACGTCTTCACCGAGTACTACTGGCGCGACGCGTGGTTCGCGGTGAAGGAGGTCCGCACCGGGGCGGGTGAACTCAAGGGCTGGTACTGCGATGTGACCCGCCCGGCCGTCCTGCGGGACGGCGAGCTGCTCGTCGAGGACCTGGATCTCGATCTGTGGGTGTCGGCGGACCGTTCCGCCGTACTGCGCCTGGACGAGGACGAGTTCGAGGAGAGCGGCCTGGCCGGACGCGACCCGGAGGCGGCGAGGGCCGCCGTGGAAGCGCTGGACGAGCTGGAACGCATCGCCCGCACGGAGGAGGGGTTCGCCGGGCTGCTGGGCTGAGGCGCCCCGGCCGAGAGAGGGGGCTGGGCGCCCGGCCGTCCGGCACCCGGGCCCTCGTCCCGGCCCGAAAGAGAGGGCTGGGAAACCCGGCCGGCCAGCCCCCTCGCCCAACCCTCGCCCCGGGCCCTCTGGCCCGCCCCCTCAGCCCACCACCAGTTCCACCTCGTACCCCGCCGCGTCCTCCAGGTAGGCGGCCACATGCCCGTCGCCGCCCGCGTGCGGATGGCGGTCCGGGAACAGCAGCCGCCAGCCGTGGTCGGGGGCCCGGGCCACCAGCGCGTCGAGGGTGGCCCGGTCCTCGACGTGGAACGCCAGGTGGTTGAGCCCGGGGCGTCGGCGCTCGTGCGCTCCGGGGGCCAGGTCGGGCGACTGCTCGATCACCAGATAGCTGTCGCCGCGCCGCCAGCTGCGCCCGTGCGCCCACTGCTGGTACGGGACATGACCCAGCTCGCCGAGGAGCCAGTCCCAGCCGGGCGCGGCGGCCGCCAGATCGGGCACCCACAGCTCGATGTGGTGCAGCCGCCCGGTACGAGCGCCGCCGGCCTGCAGCGGCACGGCCCGGCGGACGCCCCGTGGTTCGTACGCGACGGTGTCGCCGTCCTCGTGCCAGTGGATCAGGAACTGCTCCCCCGCCCGGTAACCGTCGAGGCCGGCGCGGCAGTACGCGACCATGTCGTCCGGAAGGGCGTCCAGCGGGAACCACTCCAGCCCGGAGCACTTGTCCGGTTCACGGTTGTACGGCGGCCGGTCCGGGTCGTACTCCGCCTCGAAGAACCAGCCCGTCCTGGGGTTGCCGCCCGGCCCCCGGTGCTGCATGACCAGGGCCATGCGGAGCTCCTCCGGTTCGAGCGCGATCCCGATCTCCTCGGCCGTCTCGCGGATCACCGCGTCACGGACGTCCTCACCGTCCTCCACATGCCCGGACGGGGCGTGCAGCAGCCCGTCCGCGTACCCCGTACCGGCCCGTCGGGCAAGCAGCACGTCGGAGCCGCGGCGGAGGATCAGATGCACATCGACGACCTCGGCGTGCCGGCGCGGGGGTTCGGCCCGCGCCACCAGGGCGTAGCGCTCGTCGTCGACCTCCTTGCCCCAGAGGTCCCGGTCGCCGGAGAGCCGCTCGTGGTGGATGCGCTCGGTGAACGGGGTGATCAGCGCGGTGAGTTGCCCGGCGGACAGCCCGACCCCGTTCCACACGCCTTCGACCAGGACCAGTCTGCCGCCGGGCCGCAGCAGGCCGAACCAGTGGCTCAGGACGGCCGCCGGGTCGGGGAGCAGCCACACCACGTGCCGGACCAGGATCACGTCGAACCGCTGCTTGCCGACCGGCGGCGCGGCCGCATCCCCGGTCAGCACCTCGGTCCCCGTACCGGCCAGCTTGGCGCGTGCCTGCTCCACCATGCGCGGCGAGCGGTCCACGGCGGTGACCCGGTGGCCCTGCCCGGAGACGAGCAGCGCCAGGCTTCCGGTGCCGCACCCCAGGTCGAGGACCTCGGACCGTTCCCGGGGCAGCCAGTTCTCCAACCGCTGCGCCCAGGCGTGCCGGACCACGGGGTCGAGCAGGCCGTGGTCCGGTTCCTCGTCGAAGGAACCTGCGGCCGAATCCCAGTCGATCGTCGTCATGGACCGATCGTGCCAGCTGCCACTGACAGCGGCGGCCCCTCTCCCCGGGAGGCGTCCCGGTCCCGGGGCAGCCGACGGCCGGTCTTAAGCATTCTTGAGTGGCCCCTTAAGGCCGTCATAACGATCGCCGTCAGCCCCTTTCCCGGGCCTTTCCGGGGCCGGTCCAGGGCTAGCTTGCTGTTCGCGGGACGCCCCGCACACCGCCGTGGACCGCTGAAGGAGTACCCCGCCATGCCTGCCATCACTCCCGCCCGCCGCAGGGCCGCCGCTGTCGTCGCACTCGGTGCGACGCCGCTCGTACTCACCGCCCTGACCGCGGCGCCGGCCTCGGCGCACGGCTCGCTGACGGACCCGGTCAGCAGGGTCTCGGCCTGCTTCGCCGAGGGTCCGGAACACCCGCGGTCCGCCGCGTGCGTGGCCGCGGTCGCGGCGGGAGGCACCCAGGCGCTGTACGACTGGAACGGCGTCAACATCGCCAACGCGGCAGGGCAGCATCGGCAGTTGATCTCGGACGGCAAGCTGTGCAGCGCGGGCAACGACAAGTTCAAGGGGCTCGATCTGCCGCGCGCCGACTGGCCGGCCACCGATATGAAGGCGGGCTCCCACACCTTCCGCTTCCGGGCCACCGCCCCGCACAAGGGGTCCTTCGCGCTGTATCTCACCACCACCGGCTACGACCCGGCGAAACCGCTGAAGTGGTCGGACCTGGAGGAGAAGCCGTTCGCCGAGGCCACCGACCCGGAGCTGGTGGACGGTTCGTACGTCTTCGACGGCACCGTTCCCGAGCGCTCGGGGCGCCAGCTGATCTATACCGTCTGGCAGCGGTCGGACTCCCCCGAGGCGTTCTACGCGTGCTCCGACGTGGTCTTCGGCGGTACGGGCGGCAGCGCCGCGAGCGGCAGCGGTTCGGTCGCCGCCGTGCCCGCGCCGTCCGCGTCGGCGCCCTCCGAACAGGAGATCACCGAGGGTGCGCGGAAGTCCTCGGTCGAGCACGGCGGCCACGGTGACGACGACGCCGATACGGCCGCGACCGTCACCGAGGCCGCCGGGGCGACGGCTCCGGCCAATGCCCCGGAGCCGGACAGCGCGTCGGGCGATGTCCCCGTCGCAGGGGCCGACAACCTCGCCGAGACGGGCGGCAGTGCCGCCACGAGCCGGCTGGCCATGGGCGGTGCGGCCGCGATCGCACTGGGCGCGGGCGCGCTGCTGGTCTCGGTCCGTCGCCGGGCCGCCGCAGCGACCCGGCGCGGACTCTGACGGACGGTCCGGTCAGGGGCCGGTCCCTACCCGATGACCGAGGCACAGGTGGTCGGGGTGGCGTGCGCCGGGTCCAGGGCGTTCGCCACCTCGTGGTAGGCGATCCGGTCGATCGTCCCGATCGCCACGTGCTCGGACAGGTCGACCGGGCACAGGTCCTGGAGCAGGACGTTGCGTACGTCCGGCCCGTTCAGGAACTGTGTCCGGTACGGGGTCACGACCTCGTCGTACTTGGTCGCGATGACGGTGTAGTGCACGCCGGCCACGGTGTCGGGCACGGAGTTGAGCTTGGTGACGAAGGGCGATCCGGCCACCTGGTCGGCGAGTCCGGGCGTGCCGGCGTTGAGCAGGTCCTCGGCGCCGGGGAAGTACGGCAGCAGCTTGGTCAGGCCGAGGAGGGTGGTGCCGTGGTTGTCGGGCGCGATCCCGACCAGGGCGTTGACCTTGGCCGCTCCGCCGAGGAACTTCAGGTAGTAGTTCGGCATCATGCCGCCCTGGGAGTGGCCGACGAGATCGGCCTTCGGGGCTCCGGTGGAGGCGAGCACCTTGTCGACGAAGACGGAAAGCTGTCCGGCCGACTTGTCGATCGGGCCGAGGCCGTTGAAGAGCGGCACTCCGGGGAGCTGCCCGTAGTCGAGCGAGTAGACGCAGTAGCCCCGGTTGACCAGGTAGGGGGCGAGGACGAGCCAGTTGTCGACCGAGTTCCCGAAGGTCCCGTGGACGAGTACGACGGGCCGGGGGTGGGCTGCGGAGGGCTTGCAGGAGTAGTCGTTCCAGCCACGGGAGGTGACCGTGGCAGTGGCGGTGGGGGTGGCTGCAGCGGCAGTGGCCGTGGGGGTGGCGACTGCGGCGACGGCGAGGAACAGTGCGGCGAGGGTTGTCCGCGCACGTGGGGTACGCGACGCACGGGTCCAGGGCAGCATCGTGTGGTCTCCTTGCGGCTCAAGGGAGTTGCGATGTCTGTGCACCCTGCGGCCCGGACCACAAGTTCTGACGACGTTCTACGTGCTCATGCCAACTTACGCATGAGTAAGGTTGCGTGGGAAGTTACGCGTCGGTAAAAACTGACGCGGTAGTAACCGTAGCTTCAGGACAGTCGCCGACGGGCAGGTCAGGCCGCGAGTCGCCCCGGCATCACAGCCTGCGGACCGAATCTGGCCCGCAGCCGGTCCGCGACCGCCTCGACCCGCCGCGCCCGTTCGTCGACCGGGTCGAAGGTCAGCTGGTGCGCGGCCCGCCCGGCATCGCCGAGCCCCTCGGCGCGCAGCGCGATCCCCCGTACCCTGGCCCGCTGCAGGGCGAACGAGTCATGGATCCGGTAGGCGAGCGCGGTCAGTTCCGCGGAGTGCGCGGTGGGCTCGCGGAGCGTACGGCTGCGGGTCAGCGTCGAGTATCCGGTCCGGTCGGCATAGCGCACGGAGACCGCGAGCGAGCGGCACACCTGCCCCTCGCCGCGCATCCTCGCCCCCAGCTCCTCGGTGAGCGACATGAGTGCACGCCGCTGACGCTCCCGGTCCAGTTCGTCGCGCGGGAAGGTCCGCTCGGCGGCGAGCGAGCGGGCCGCGGCGTTCGGCACGACCTTCGTACGGTCGATGCCGTGCGCCCGCTCCCACAGCTCGCGCCCGGTCCGTACCCCGGTGATCCGCTGCAAGGTGCCGAGCGGGGCGGCCGCGATCCGGCCGACGGAGTCGAGCCCGTATCCGCACAGCGTGCGGGCCGTCGCCGCCCCGACGCCGTCCAGCGCGGCGGCCGGCCGGTCCGCGAGGAAGGCGGCTGCCCCGCCGGCGGGCACCACGAAGGTCGTCCCGGGTGCGGCCTGCCGTGCCGCCATCCGGGCCAGCATCGGGTTCTCCGCGGCCCCGATCGCGCAGTCCACCCCGTGCAGGGCCAGCGCGCGGACCCGGATCACCGAGGCCAGCCCCTTCACGTCCTGCCCGAAGTAGCGCAGCGCGCCACGGACATCGGCGAGCGCCCCGTCGGGCGGGGCCGCCTCGACGAGGGGGGTGAACGAACCGAGCAGGGCGAGCAGCCCCGCGTAGCCGGCGCCGTCCGGGAGACCGCCGCCGACCCGGCGAAACCGCAGGCAGAGGATGCCGGACTGCTCGCTCATCCCGCACTCCCCGGACTCTGGTGCCACAGCTTCCTTCCGGTGGGCGCCCCTTCGCCGGGTGGCTGCAGGTCCGACCAGGGGTTCATCTCGTAGCCGGTGGGCATCCGGATCCGGCGGCCGTCGTCGGCGGCGGACGCCTCCTCCTCCCCCTCCTTCTCCTTCTCCGGTGCGGCCGCCTCGGCAGGCACCTGGGCCAGCCGGGCCGCGACCGCGTCGAGCCCGCCGGTGCGCCGCAGTTCGGCCAGCTCCGCCAGGTTCCAGGCGGCCGCGCCGACCACGCTCAGGCTCCGCGGCCCGCGCCGCTGCACCACTCCGCGTACCAGCAGCAGCCAGGAATGGAAGACGGTGTACGCGCAGGAGGCGTGGCTGTCGTCGAAGAAGGCCAGGTCGACCAGGCCCGTACCGTCGTCCAGGGTGGTGAAGACGACCCGGCGGCCGGAGCGTATCGGCGGGGTCTGGGTGGCCGCCTTGGCGCCCGCGACCAGCACGGTGTCCCCGTGCCGTGCCTCGCGCAGCCGCTTGGCCGAGACCGCGCCGAGCTCCTTCAGGAAGGCGTGGTGATCGCTCATCAGATGGCGTGAGACATCCATGCTCAGCACGCCCAGTTCGGCGCTGAGCCGTTCCGCCTCGTTGAGGTCGGGCAGGCCGATGGAGCCGGTGCGGTGCCCGCCGCCGAGCGGCAGTTGCGCGCCGGAGCCGCCGGAGCCCGCGCCCCGCTGGGCACGGTGGAGTTCGGACAGGTGCAGCAGCAGATCGCGGCGGTTGGCGCCGAACGCGTCGAGAGCGCCGACCTGCGCCAGCCGTTCGGCGGCGGGCTTCCCCGGACGGGCCCGCTGCCAGAAGTCCAGCAGCGAGGTGTAGGGCTGTCCGGCCTCGATCCGGGTGACCTCGGCCGCACTGATCCCGTGGACGTCCGAGAGCGCCAGCCGCAGCCCCCAGGCCTCCTCCCTCTCCCCTGCGTCAGACACCAGTTCGATTCGATGGGCGGCCGCCGACCGGTTCACATCCAGCGGCAGCACCGGCACTCCGCGCCGCCGCGCGTCCGCGAGCAGCAGACGCTTCGGGTACATCCCCGGGTCATGAGTGAGCAGCCCGGCATAGAAGGCCGCCGGGTGATGCACCTTCAGCCAGGCCGACTGGTACGTCGGTACGGCGAAGGCCACCGCGTGCGCCTTGCAGAAGCCGTAGCTGCCGAACGCCTCGATGATCTCCCAGGCACGGGCGATCACTTCGGCGCTGTACTTGCGCACCGCCGCGTGCTGGGCGAACCAGACCCTGATCCGGGCCTGCGACTCGGGGTCGGAGAGCCCGCGCCGGACCCGGTCGGCCTCGTCCCGGCCGCAGCCGGTCATGATGTCGACCATCTCGATGATCTGCTCGTGGAAGACCACCACCCCGTACGTCTCGCGCAGCGGCCCCTCCAGGTCGGGGTGCGGATAGCGGACCGGCGCCCGGCCGTGCCGGGCCTCGATGAACGGGCGCACCATGTCGGCGGCGACCGGGCCGGGCCGGAACAGCGAGATGTCGACCACCAGGTCGTGGAAATCCGCCGGCTGAAGCCTGCCGACCAGATCACGCTGGCCGGGCGACTCGATCTGGAAACAGCCCAGCGTCTCGGCGGTCCTGATCAGCCGGTACGTCTCCGGGTCGCCCGGCGGCACCCCGTCCAGGTCCACCTCCTGTCCGGAGGCCCGCTTCACCTCCGCGACCGCGTGCGCCATCGCCGACTGCATCCGTACACCGAGCACGTCGAGCTTGAGCAGCCCGAGGTCCTCCACGTCCTCCTTGTCGAACTGCGCCATCGGGAAGCCCTCGCCGCTGGTGGGCATGACGGGGGTGCGGCGCAGCAGCGAGGCGTCGGAGAGGAGGACCCCGCACGGGTGCATGGCGATGCCGCGCGGCAGTGCGTCGAGCGCCTCCACCAGCTCCCACAGCCGCCCGTACTTCTCCTTCGTCCTCGCCACCTCGCGCAGCTCGGGCAGTTCCTCCATGGCCGCGAGGGCGTCGCGGGCCCGGATGTGCGGGAAGGCCTTGGCGAGCCGGTCGGTCTCGGCCGGGTTCATGGAGAGTGCGGCGCCGACGTCGCGGATGGCGTGGCGCACCCGGTAGGTCTCGGGCATGGCGACGGTGGCGACCCGTTCGGCGCCGAAGCGGCCGATGATCGCGCGGTAGACGTCGAGGCGGCGGGCGGACTCGACGTCGATGTCGATGTCGGGCAGCACGAAGCGGCGCTTGGACAGGAAGCGCTCCATCAGCAGCCCGTGCTCGACCGGGTCGGCGTGGGCGATGCCGAGGAGGTGGTTGACCAGGGAGCCGGCCCCGGAGCCACGCGCGGCCACCCTGACCTTCATCTCCCGTACGTCATCCACGACTTGAGCAACCGTCAGGAAGTACGAGGCAAAGCCGTGGTGGGCGATGATGTCCAGCTCGTGGTGCATCCGGTCCCAGTACTCGCGCCTGCGGTCGTAGCCGCGCAGCACCATGCCCGCGGCGGCACGGGAGGCCAGCACCCGCTGGGCGGTACGGCGGTCCGCGCCGACGAGGTGCGGTTCGGGGAAGTGGACCGAGCCGAGGCCGATGTCGCCCCGGGGGTCGACCACGCAGGCGTCGGCGGTGCGCCGGGTCTCCGCGAGCAGCCGCGCCCCGGCACCGGGGCCGAGTCCGGCGGCGGAGGTGATCCGCTCGGCGGTCTCCGCCATGGCGTGGGCGTCCTTGAGCCAGCGCTCCCCGCTGTCGAGCGGGGAGCGGCGCGGGTCGACGGGGACGAGCCTGCGGGCGGAGTCGAGCACATCGGCGACCGGGCCCTGACCCGCGTCGGCGTACCGGACCGCGTTGGTCAGCACGGCCCGTATCCCCTGCTCGGCGGCGAAGCCGACGGTACGGGCGGCGAGCCGCAGCGAACCGGGTCCGGTGCCGTCGCGGCCGTGGTGGACGGCTTCGAGCCGCAGGTCGTCGCCGTACACCTCCCGCCAGGGGGCGAGCAGGGCCGCGGCCCGGTCGGGTCGGCCGGCGGCCAGTGCCCTGCCCACCTCGGAGGCGGGGCCGAGCAGCACGGTGAGCCCTTCGGCGGGCAGTGCGGAGCGGTCGAGCAGGGGGCGGCCGCCGTCGGGTACGGCTCCATGTGCGGCGGTGACGAGGCGGCACAGTTCGGCCCAGCCCTGGGCGCCGTCGCGGGCGAGGAAGGTGGTCCTGGGTGCGGATTCATCGACAAAGGCACCCCCACGGACCGGGGTCCGCAGCCGGTGCGTACGCCCGTCGCCCTCCGCGCGCCCAGCGGGGGCCACGGCGAGTTCCGCCCCGAAGAGCGGCCGCACTCCCGCCCGCTCGCAGGCCTTGGCGAACCGGACCGTACCCGCCAGGGTGTCGCGGTCGGTCAGCGCGAGGGCATCCAGCCCGCGCTCGGCGGCGCGCTCCGCCAGCCGCTCCGGGTGCGAGGCCCCGTACCGCAGGGAGAACCCGGAAACGGTATGCAGATGCGTGAACCCGGGCACCCGCACCTCCTGAACCGATCCGTACTCACCACCCCCTCGCTCTCCACCATAGACCAAGTTTCGAACATTCGTACGATATTCGAGCGTGAGCCATCTCCCCCACCCCTCAGCCATTCGGCCCGGCCCCGCCTGCGTGAACGTCGGACACCCCGGAGCGTGGGGGCATGACTTTCGTCGACGAGGTGAAGAACGCCGTCACTCCACGGGCCGCACTGCTCGTCATCGGCGTGCTGGCACTGCAGCTGCTGTTCATCGCGTCCTACATCGGAGCGCTCCACAATCCGAAGCCGACGGACGTCCCCTTCGGCGTCGTCGCACCCCAGCAGGTGTCCGCCCAGCTCGTCACCGAACTGAAGAACCTCCCCGGCGGCCCCCTGGACCCCCGCACGGTCACCGACGCGGCCACCGCCCGCCGCCAGATCCTCGACCGCGACATCGACGGCGCCCTGATCGTCAATCCCAGGGGCACGACCGACACCGTGCTGGTCGCCTCCGGCGGGGGCACCGTCCTGGCCACCTCCCTGACGAAGATCATCAAGGAGGCCGAGCTCACCCAGCACCGCACCGCCCGCGCCGTGGACGTGGCCCCGGCCTCCGACCAGGACTTCGACGGACTCTCCTCGTTCTACCTGGCCGTGGGCTGGTGCGTGGGCGGCTACCTCTGCGCCTCGATCCTGGCGATCAGCGCGGGCAGCCGTCCCGCCAACCGTCAGCGCGCGGTGATCCGGACCGGCGTCATGGCGCTGTACTCGATCGCGGGCGGGATCGGCGGCGCGATCATCATCGGCCCGATCCTCGGAGCCCTGCCCGGATCCTTCTGGGGAATGTCGGGCCTGGGCGCACTGACCGTCTTCGCGGTCGGCATGATCACGCTCGCCCTGGAGGCGCTCACCGGCATCGTCGGCATCGGCCTGGCCGTCCTGATCGTCGTGATCGCGGGCAACCCGAGCGCGGGCGGCGCCTTCCCGCTCCCGATGCTCCCGGACTTCTGGCGGGCGATCGGCCCCGCCCTGCCGCCGGGGGCCTCCACCTGGACGGCACGCTCGATCGCGTACTTCAGGGGCAACGCGGTGACCGGGCCGCTGCTGGTGCTCTCCGCGTGGGCGGTGGTGGGCACGGTCATCACCCTGCTGATGGCGATGCGGAAGAAGCCGGAGGCGGCGGACGCCCCGCTCGCCGGAACGGCGGGCGGCGGCTCGACACTGACGTGACGGGAGGAGCGGCCCGGTAACCGTCCGCACTCTTCACCGCCCTTCGCTGCCGCTGCCGCCCCCGTCATGGGCGGGGGCGGCAGCGGCGTTCCCATGGCCATCGCTCGACGAACACTGCAATTCTCGGCGTCCAGTCGGCGCAACGACTAGGCATGACAGGTGCATGACGGCATCCTGGGGCGACCTCATGACCCCACGAGGTACACGGCCACCCCAACTCCTTCTCACCCCACGGAGATTGCCATGCGTCGCCACGTCGCCATGCTGCTCGGCACCGTCACCCTCTCGCTCCCGCTCGCCCTGCTGCCCGCCGCATCCGCTTCGGCCGCCCCTGCGGACAAGCCCCAGGTCCTCAGCTCATGGACCCAGACGAGCGCCTCCAGCTACAACACCTGGAACGCCGCCCGCAACAACCAGGGCTCCTGGGCCGCCTACGGCTTCGACTGGTCGACGGACTACTGCAGCACCTCGCCCGACAACCCGTTCGGCTTCCCCTTCCAGACGGCCTGCGCCCGCCACGACTTCGGCTACCGCAACTACAAGGCCGCCGGCACGTTCTCCGCCAACAAGGCCCGTCTCGACTCCGCCCTCTACTCGGACCTCAAGCGCGTCTGCACCGCCTACTCCGGCGCGAAGCTGACCTCGTGCAACGCCACGGCCTGGACGTATTACCACGCGGTGGACATCTTCGGAGTCGCACCGGCGAAGACGGGCGCCGGCAGACTGGCCCAGTCCGCCTGACCGGCCCCGCCGCTCGGAGTCCCGGGCCACCATGCCGTGGCCCGGGACTCCCGGGTTTCCCGGGGCCGCGGCGGCCTGCACCGCACCGTGCCGGGCCTCTCCGGGATGTGACGACAACCGCGAGAACTCGAGTGACCGTCGCCCGGGCCCCGGTCGTTGTCAGACCGTGGAGGCCGGGGCGGGAGAGACGGCCGGCCGCTGTCGGTCCGTCACCGCGGGCCCGCTCCAGCGACGGGCGATGCCGGCACACACCATGAGCTGAAGCGTGTGGTAGAGCATCAACGGGAGCACGGCCAGTCCTACGTCCTTCCCGGCGAACAGGACGCCGGCGATGGGCAGGCCACTGGCCAGACTCTTGGTCGAGGCGCAGAAGACGACGGTGGCACGGTCCTCGTGCCCCACGCCAAGCCTCCTGGTCACCAGAGCGGTCAGGGCCAGCACCAGGGCGAGAAGCAGCGCGCACAGCACCAGCAGCACGCCGAGCCGCGCCGGGGAGAGCCGTCCCCAGATTCCGGCCTCGACCCCCTGACTGAAAGCGGAGTAGACCACCAGCAGGATGGATCCGCGGTCGCACACGAGGGTGATCCGGCGGTGCCGGGTGACCCAGTCCGCGATCCAGGGCCGCGCTGCCTGCCCGAGCGCGAAGGGCACGATCAGCAGCACCACGATGCTCAGCATCTGGTCCGTCGAGAACCGCACACCGCCACTTGACGCCCCGCGCAGCAGGGCGGCGGCGAGCAAGGGCGTCAGGAACACGCCCAGCAGGCTGGAGAACGACGAGGAACAGATCGCGGCGGCCACATTGCCCCGGGCCAGCGAGGTGAAGGCGACGGCCGACTGGACAGTGGACGGCAGTACGCACAGAAAGAGCAGACCGGCGGCGAGATCGGAACTCAGCACGGACGCCGGCAGAGCGGTGAACGCCAGGCCGAGCACGGGGAAGACCACAAAGGTGAAGCAGAGGATGGGCAGGTGCAGCCGCCAGTGCCGCATTCCGGTGAAGGCTGCCTGCGGGGAGAGCCGGGCACCGTAGACGAAGAACAGCAGCCCGATCGCCACGGTGGTGGCCCCGCCGACGGCATCCGCGGACGCGCCCCTGGCCGGCAGCAACGCCGCGAGACCGATGGTGGCGAGCAGCGCCAGGACGTACCGGTCGACGCGGCGCGACACCGCGCGCACGGACGAGGTCAGGGACACGCCGGATGTCCTTCCTGCGGCGTGGCGGTCCCGGATCCGCACGGCCTCGCCTCCTGCGGCCCGGTGCCATCGGTTCCGGCGTTCCGTGCGGTGTCGGGAGTGGCATCCCGGTCGGCGTCGCCCTCCGGGTCGTCGCCGCCGGCTGCCGCTCCCACCTCGCGGTCGTCCTCCTCGTCGTCCTCGCCCTGTTCCACCGGCGCGGCCTGAAGCCGTGCGTCCGAAGGCCCCGCGACGTGCTGTTCGATGGCGCCCCCGCCACCGTCGTGGTCGCTGCCCGCCGTTCCCCTGCTCAGTGGTCCGAGCACGTTGAGCGTTCTGTCGACCTCCAGCCAGGAGTCGGCGTTGGAATTGTCGATGGTGATCAGCGAGGGGCCGTGTGTCGTTTCCATGCCTCCGTCGGGGGCGTCGGCCCACGCGGTACCTTCCACGAACTGTGCCGCGCACAGCACACCGACGGCGAGCGCCAGGGTGGCTCGTGCCCTGGGCACGGTGAATCCCATTATTCTGTTCCCGCTTCCCGGACGTGTTGTCCGTGACTCTGTTCCCGCTTCCCGGACGTGTTGTCCGTGACTGTCGTGATGAACGTGCGGCCGTACGGGCCGGCTGCAGTGCCGGCCCGTATGCGGCACCGGGCGCGAAGCCTGCCGGGGCACCCGCGCACGGCGCGGTCGGGCGCCCCGGGCCCCTGCCCCCGGATACGGCTTCCCCGGCTGTCCGCCTCAGGCGGAGACGAACCGGGGTTCGGCCGGGTGGTGCCGGCTGAGGTTCCTCTCCAGCAGTTCGGTGGAGGCCCGCACACCCACCGACGAGCCGGGCGAGAACTCCGGAAGCCGTCCATCCGCTTCCCTCAGCTCGCTGAGCGCGGTGTCGATGGCGGTGTGAGCGGCAAACAGGCAGGGCGTGCTGTAGATGGCCACCTGGCATTCCAGGTCGGTGAGTTCGGACAGCGAGAGCCTCGGCGACTTACCGCCCGCGATCTGGTTGAAGAGCAACGGCTTGTCGTTGATGACCTTCCGAATCCGGCGGATCCACTCGACATCCCGCACCCCGTCCACCAGCACCACATCGGCGTCGGTCTCCGCGAGCGCCTGGGCTCGGCGCAGAATGTCCTCCTCCTCCGTGGCGTCCGTACGGGCCACGACCACGAGGTCCCCCCGGTTCTCGAGGACGAGGTTCAGCTTCTCGAGGTACTCCTCCAGCGGCAGCACCGTCTTGCCGTCCGCGTGGCCGCACCGGCGCGGACGCTTCTGGTCCTCCAGAATGACTCCGGACGCCCCGCTCCGCTCCAGTTGCCGCACCACATGGCACGCCACTTCCGGGTCGACGTATCCGTCGTCGATATCGACCAGCAGATGGTGGGACGGGAAGGCGAGCCGGAGCCGTTCGACGAAGGCGACCATGTCCGGCCACGCGATGAAGCCGATGTCCGGCAGCCCGTAGTAGGAGGCCGCGAAACCGAACCCGGACACGAAGAAGCCGTCGTAGTGCCGGGCGGCCACTGACGCCGAGTACATGTCGTAGATGCCGACGAGCGGGGTGGTTCCGGGCGTTTGGATCTGCTCGCGCAGGGCGCTTCCGTAGCGCATGTCTCTCTCCTTGAATGCGGCCGTGAACCGGCCGTGACGGTCGACCCCACGCCAGAGGCGGAGTCAGGTCCGACGGGGCTGTCGCGTGGATCGGTGGCGGAATCCGGAAGGCCGGTCCGCCCTCGGCCGAAAGGTGCGGCACACGGCGACGGCATGCACACGCGCAGGGTGGTCTTCCCATCGCCTTTGCGGGTACCTGCATACATATACCGGTCTTTGCCAACAATTTTCATGTCGACACGCACCCCTTCGCGCGAGCCGCGAAGGGCCACCCGATCGGGATATTACGACGGTGCCCGAGCACAGGAAACAGGCCAACCCTGCTTATTTCGCCAGCGATTGAAGGGTGAACGAAGCGATCAGCACTCCGGGAAGAGCACTCCGGACCCACGGACCGCAGGCGCCGGGCGGGACTCAGTCGGGGCCACGACGGCCCCGGCGGGACGAATCGTTCCCGCAAAATTATGCAAGGGTGCCGGCGGCTCACCCGCACGGGGGCCTCGCGCCTTCCGGACACAGAGGAATGGCCCCCGGCGACGCCGGGGGCCATTCACCACTGCGGGAGAGCTGTCAGCCGATCTCCGCCCCGAACGCCGACAGCGCCTCCGGCACCGGCTGGAAGAACGTCTCGCCACCCGAGGAGCAGTCGCCGCTGCCGCCCGAGGTCAGGCCGATCGCCTTGTCGCCGGCGAAGAGCGAGCCGCCGCTGTCGCCGGGCTCGGCGCAGACCGTGGTCTGGATGAGCCCGTTGACGATGTCGCCGTTGCCGTAGTTGACCGTGGCATCCAGCCCGGTCACCTCGCCGTCGTGCACCTGGGTGGTGGAGCCGCTGCGCGTCACCGTCATCCCGACGGTCGCCTCGCCCGCCTGGGTGATCGGCTGGGCGGAGCCGTTGTAGAGGTCGACCTCACTGGGGTGCGCGGTGCCGGAGGTGTACTTCACCAGGCCGTAGTCGTTGTCGGGGAACGACGAGCCCGCGTTCGTACCGATCTCCGCGCCGCCCTGGGAGTCCGACCAGCTGGAGATCGCCTCGGTGCAGTGTCCTGCGGTCAGGAAGTACGGTTCGCCGTCCTTGACCACGTTGAAGCCGAGCGAGCAGCGCCCGCCGTTGCCCCAGATCGCGTCGCCGCCCGCGATGAACGGCCTGAACTCCCCGGCGGACCGCTTGAGCTCGGCCTTTCCGCCCAGCCCCTCGACCACCGAGCTGAGCTTCTGCCAGGCATCGCCCTTGACCGTGCGGTCCGCGGTGACGACCACCTTGTTGCTGACCGGGTCGACGGCCCATGAGGTGCCGGGGATCGTGGCCTTGCCGGTCAGGGTCTGCCTGGCCGCCTTCAGCTCGGCGAGCGAGTTCTGCACGACTCTCGCCTTGCCGCCCGCCTGCCGCACCTGCTCGGCGGCGGCCTCGTCGACCACGTTCATCACGAGGTTCTTGGACGAGGCGTCGTAGTACGCGCCCGCCGCGTCTGTGCCCAGGTCCTTGCCCAGACCGGTGGCGAGCTTTCCGGCCGCCACCGCGTCGAGCGTCCGCGCGGTGAACTGCGGTACGTCGTCACTGGCGTTCGCACTCTGGAACGTCACTCCTGCCGCGACCAGGGCGACCACGGCCGAACCGGCCAGCACTGCGCGCTTCCTGGACATGCGTCGATGCTTCAACTTCGACCTCCTGTGGGGCCGCGCACGGATGATGTGGGGTCGCCCGTACACGGAGGATGGGGCGCCCACTATTCCGACCGCCCAGATAGCACACAAGGCCGACTTCAGGACGCACACACGACAACACCGGTTCGGTCGTGTCACGTTCACTTACCGGTGGTCAGGCCTTGTCGATTCCTTCTGCGAACACCCGGTGCAACCGCCGGGTCGGCAGCGGGTGAGGACTAGTCCTGTCCGGTATTCGCCCCCGCGGACCCGATTCCCGGCGCATCCCCGGGGCACCCGCACCGGCCCGTCGCCCCGGAGCCTCCCAGATTCTCACCACGCGCCATCCCGGTAACGGCTCTGATGGGTCATCATCGGAAGGTGCGGGGAAAGCCGGGCACGTCGTGCCCGCAGGAATCGCGAGGAGGCACGGAGTGCGCAGTCGGGTGCGCGCGGCCGACGGGCGGCAACTGGTGGTGGAGCGGCTGGGGGATCCTCGTGGCAGACCGGTCTTCCTGCTGCACGGGATGCCCGGCAGCAGGCTCGGTCCGGCGCCGCGCGGCATGGTGCTGTACCAGCGCAAGACACAGCTGATCACCTACGACCGGCCGGGATACGGCGACTCCGACCGACTGCAGGGCAGAAGCGTCGCCGACGCCGTCCAGGACGTACGGGCCATCGCGGACCACATCGGACTCGACCGGTTCGCCGTGGTGGGCCGGTCCGGTGGCGCCTCGCACGCCCTGGCCTGCGCCGCGCTGATGCCCGAGCGGGTCACGCGTACCGCTGCCCTGGTCGGACTGGCCCCCCGGGACGCCGAGGGCCTCGACTGGTTCAACGGGATGGCCGCCTCCAATGTGCTGGCGTACACCACGGCGACCGCCGACCCGGCCGGGCTCGCGGAATCGTTCATCTCGCGGTCCGCGGTGATCAGGAAGAATCCTGTCCGGCTCATCGACGATCTGCGCCGGGAGCTGACCGACTCCGACCGGATGGTGGTCAACGACGCCGGCGTCCGCACCATGCTGTTGCGCAACTACCGTGAGGGGCTGCGTACCTCGGCGTACGGCTGGATCGACGACGCACTCGCGTTCAGCCGCCCGTGGGGATTCGACCCGGCCGACATCACCGGTCCGGTGCTGTTGTGGCACGGCGAGAAGGACGTGTTCTCACCGGTCGGGCACACCCGCTGGCTGGCGAGCCGCATCCCGGGCGCCACCGTCGTGGTGGAACCGGCGGCCGCGCATTTCGACGCGCTGCACGCACTCCCCCGGATCCTCAACTGGCTGCTGGACACGTCCGAGGGGTGAGCAGCGGACGCGGGAGCGTCCGGCGGAGGCCGGACGCTCCCGCGGCTCACACCGCCTGCGGTTCCAGTTCGCGCTGGAACCGGCGCTCGTCCCGGGCGATCCGGGTGAGCGGATGGTCGTCACCGAGCTGCCGGGACAGCTCCTCGACCGTCTCCATCCTGACCTGGAGCGCCTCGTCCTTGCGCCCCATCGAGTCGAGCGTGACCGCCATGTTCGACTTCATGGCCAGCGTCTCCGGATGGTGTGCGCCCAGCACCTCCCGGAACTGCGTGGACAGCTCCCGCTCGGTCTTCAGCACCAGGTCGAGATCGCCCCGCTCCGCCGTGGCATTGGCCAGGTTCATCACGCTGAACAGCGTGTTGGGGTGCGCCCGCCCGTACACCTCGCGCATCGAGGCGACCACCCGGGTCAGTACCTGTTCCGCCTCCTCGGCCGCACCGCTCCCCCAGAGATAGACACCCAGATTGTTCAGGGCCGCCAGGGTGTACGGGTGCTTCTCGCCCGGCACCTTCACATACTGGTCGACGACCTCCTGGGCGGCGTCGCGGGCCTCGGTCGCCTCGCCGCCCGCGAACAGGTCGGCCGCCAGATTCAGATCGCAGGCCAGCGACTCCGGGTTGGCGGAGGTGTACTTGGCCCGGTACCGGGCCCGCGTCGCCACCGTGAGCCGGCGGGCGTCCTCCAGCCTGCCTGCCCGGCGCAGCGAGACCGCCAGGCTCTTGGCCGCGCTGAGCGTGCCGGGGAAGGACCGGCCCAGCGTGGCCTTGTAGCTGTCGTACGTACGGCTGAGGATGCCGACCGAGTCCTCGTACCGGCCGACGTCCCGCAGGTCCCGGGCCAGGTTCATGGCCGAGGAGAGGCTGTACGGGTGTTCCTCTCCGAGCACCTCGCGGCGCCGGTCGAAGACGTCCTGGTCGATCTCGCGGGCCTTGGCGTACTGGCCGATGGACCGCAGGGTGAACGCCAGGTTGTTGGCCGCTGCCAGGGCCCTGGGGTGGGAGTCGTGGAAGATCTGGTTGAACCCGTCGGTGGCCTCGGTCGCCAGCTCGATCGCCCTGGTGTACTCGCCGAGCGTGCCGAGGTCGGTGGCCAGGCTGCTGGTGCTCATGTACGTGTGCGGATGCTCCGGGCCCAGCACCTCCCGCTGCGTCGCCAGGGTGATCTCGTCGAGCTCCATGGCTTCCACGTAACGGCCGCGCGAGCGGTAGATGTTGGACAGGTGGAAGCAGAGGTAGAGGTACTGGATGTCCCGCTCCCCCAGCGTCTCGCGCCAGATGTCGCGCAGCTCCTCGCAGAGCGTGGTGGCTGTCCTGAAGTCACCGCGCTTCCACAGGTAGCGCACCCGGTCGATCAGGAGCCTGCGGGCCTCGGGCTCCTTGCAGTTACGGGCGTCCGACGGGCCCAGGTGCGGCCATATCGAGGCGAACTGCGGCCAGTTGGCGGGGTTGTCGATCGGCTCGTCGTCATCGGGCCGGGCACCTGCCAGGATGCGGTGGACGGCGTGCCGGGCGTCCCGCTGCTCCTCCTCGGTGAGCTGGGCCCGGATGACGGCCTGGACGAGCCTGTGCACCTGGATGGAGTTGGAGACCTGGTCGACCTTGGCGAGGGCGAACCTGCCGATCTCCCGGATGACCCGGCCCAGCACCAGCTTCTCCTGGAGCGAGGCGTCGTACGGTTTCAGCGCCTCGATCATCTCCTTGCTGTACAGCAGGTTCCCCGAGATCGGCTCGGGGGCGAAGAAGGCGCAGAGCTGGAGGAGGCGCACCGCGGCGGGTGAGCGCTCCTTGAGGCGCTGGATGGAGATGTTCCAGGTCGCGGCGACCGGCTCGGGGTATCCGGCCGGCTGGTTGAGCGCCAGGACCTCCGGGGCCTGCTGGGCCAGCTGTTCCAGATAGGTGTCGATCGGGGTGGCGGTCTCCGCGATCCAGGCCGCGGCCTGTTCGACGGCGAGCGGCAGGTCCCCCACCGCGGTGGCCACCTGGGCGGCGTCCTCGTCGCTCAGTCCCGGCGCCCGGCGCTGGAGGTGCTCGATGGACTCCTCGCGCAGGAAGACGTCGACGGGCAGCGCGTCGCCGTGCTGGGACCAGGCCTGGTTGCGGGAGGTGACCAGGATGTGCCCGGAGCCGCCCTGCGGGAAGTAGCGCCGCAGCCGTTCGGGGTCGTCGGCGTTGTCGAAGACCAGGAGCCAGCGGTCCGACGGGACACCGCGGCGCAGCAGGTCGACCGCCTCCTGGGAGGCGGCGGCCATGTCGTCGCCGCCCTGGGCGCCCAGCCGGACGGCGAGTTCGGCGAGCCCGGCGACCACGTCGTCGGTCTGTTCGGACGATATCCACCAGACCAGGTCGTAGTCGGCCATGAACCGGTGCACGTACTCCAGGGCGACCTGCGTCTTGCCGACGCCGCCGAGTCCGTACAGGGTCTGTGGCTGAGGCAGCACGACGGCCATGCCGCCGCCGAGCTGGTCGCGCATCCGCTCCAGGACCAGGGAGCGGCCGGTGAACCCGGGGTTGCGCGGCGGTGCGTTCCAGATCCGGGGGACGGTGCCGGGGAAGCGCGGGCCGGGCGAGACCGCGTCGGTGAGCTGTACGGGCCGGTCAAGGGCGCGTAACAGGGCGGCGGTGGCGTGCACCTCGTCGAGCCGGAACAGGTCGACGGGGTTGCGGTCGATGTAGGGCGCGGACAGCCGTACGTCACCGACTCTGAGGGGCAGCAGATGGCGCCGCCCGCCGCCCGGGTCCTCGGCGACGGCCCGGTCCCAGAGGCTCACCGCGCGCTGCGACTTGAGGTACGCGCTGGAGAGCAGCACCACCGTGCGGACCGCGTTCTCCGTGGTGGCGCCCTCGTCCTGGGGCCCCCGCTCGGCGGACACGTCGCGGGGCACGACACGGAATCCGGCCCGGGTGAGGACGGACTCGATCCAGTCGGCCCACATCCGGTTCTCCGCCACATAGCTGAGGAAGAGATCGGCGGGCAGCGCGGGCCTGCGGCGGGTGAACGCGTCACGGATGCGCAGCCGCACCTCTTCCCCGACCGGAGGCATCGACGTGACCTGCTGGTCCGTGATGACGGAGGTGAGCCGTTCGAAGGCGGAGAGAAGGGAGTTGGTGAGCCCCGCCTCGTCCCCGAAGGTGGCCAGCGTCTCCTCGTACGCGTAGTAGGGACGGTACGGAATCTCCACCGCGCCCCAGTAGGCGGTGAGTTCGTCTCCCGACAGGTCACGCGGCAGCCGGTCGAACTTCAGCCGGGCCAGGGCACGGCCGGCGTCCGCCTTCTCCTTCTCCCCCTCGTCGATCCGCATCGGGACGGGGAAGATGGAGATGGGGCGGCCGGTGTACCGCTCGGAGATCTGCCGGGCGACCGAGGCGGCGCCGTCGATGGACTGGTCGCTGAGGGTGAAGCAGTCGACGAGCACGTCGGGCAGGTGGACGGTGCAGATGTCGGCGATGTCACTGAGGCCGGTACGGCTGTCGATGAGGATGTAGTCGTAGTTGGCCTTCATGTCGTCCCGCAGGGCGTCGAAGAAGTGGCCGCCGCCGAGCCGGTCGTAGAAGTTGTCCCAGTCGAAGGTGGAGACGGTCGCGGAGTATTCGCGGTTCTGCCGTCCGGCGGAGACGAAATCGAGCGTTCCGCCCTGCGGGAACTCCCAGCCGAGCGCCTCGGGGGTGAGCGAGACCGCGTGCGGCTGGATCCGCGCGTACTCCCGGTGCCAGTCGTCCGCCCGCTGCACCGGGCTGGTCGCGGCCCAGGCGTACTCGGTGATCAGGTCGATGACACCGGTGGTGGCGCCGAGGGTCGAGGGGTCGAGGAACGGGTGGAAGAACCGGTGGAGTCCGGGTGCCTCCAGATCCCAGTCGACAGCCAGCACCCGATTGCCGTTGGCGGCGAGAATCCAGGCCGTGTTCGCCAGGGCCATGGTGCGCCCCGTACCGCCCTTGTACGAGTAGAAGGTGACGATGCGTCCGTCACGACTGGCCGTCATCCGTGTCCTCCGCATCCGTCGCAGCGTCATGTGTCCGGGGGATGTACTGGGTCTGCGCCATCGGTCCCATCAAGCGCGTCCGTTCGGTGGGTCCTCCGCCGCCGGTGGCGGGCAGATAGACAGCCGCGTGTCTCAGGTACTGCTGGGCGGCCACCTCGACCACCTGCGGCAGGATCTGACCGAAGGCCTCCATGCTCGGTACGCCCTTGGCGGCTGCACGGCAGTAGGCACGGCCCTGGCGCATCTTGGTCGGCATGGTCTGTTCGAGCTTGGCGGCCAGTTCGGCCTCCGCGGCCCTGCTCTCGTGGTCGTCGCGGTTCCACGGGACGACCATCGTCACCCAGGGCCGGTGCTCGGCGTCGAAGGCGGCGAGCCGTCTGCACCGGTCCTCGTCCTGGAGCGCCCAGCGGTCGACGAGGAGGATCTCCGGTGTGGTGGGCTGTTTTCCGACCGGAAGGCCGGCCTCCTCGTCGAAGGAGGTGATGGTGGCCTGGTAGTTGAGGGAGCGCACCAGGTCCTCGGCGACATAGGCCAGGGGCCGTGCGGCGTCCGGGTGGTAGGGGTTCCAGTCCTGCGGGTTGTCGCCGTAGTAGTCGGCGTTGCGCCCCTCCGGCAGGTCGTGGCGGGTGGCGGCGGCGATGGTCACCTGCATGGGACGGGGGCCGCCGGCTCCGCTGCCCGTCGAGCCGAAGGCACTGGGGGCCAGCCGGTAGTCGACGGGCCGGCCGGTGCCGATCCGCACCGTGTCGGCGACGCTGACGATGCGTTTGGCGAGCTCGTACACCGCACGCTCGTACTCCTCGTTGAAGAGTTTGAGCTTGATCAGCCCGTAGAGTCCGTCACTGACGTAACGGTCCCCGAAATCACGGTGGTTGAACTGTAATCGCTCGGCCGGCCCGGGCAGCTGGCTGGGCGGGACCGGCACCCAGAGCGCCGGGACGATCGCCTCGGCGGGCTGGTTGGAGCGGGCCCGGTGGTGAATGGCGCGCTGGGCGAAGGCGTACCACTCCTTGCCGCACATCTCGCTGGCGAAGTAGCGCGGCGAGAACAGTGGTACGAACACCCGGCAGGTGGCGAGCACCTCGCCGAGCCGTTCCGACCAGCCCTCGCCGGAACGTATCTCGCGGTCGATGAAGCCCGCGGGTGCGCCCGCGGGCAGATCGGTCATGGCCATCACATGGCCACAGAGATCCTGGAAGAGCCGCTCGACCCACATATCGGGGTCCGTGCCACCGCCGTACCCCGGTGTGTGGGCGTAACTCAAGAAGAAGTACGGCCGATGGTCCGCCGCTCGCTGCTGCGTCGTCGCGTGCACACGACCCCCGTCCTGTGTGAGCACCCGCACCCGAGGAGTGAAGAGAATGCGAGCGAATTCATCATTCCGGAGCGGACCTTGCTCCACCCCCATGACGTTCGGTCAATCAACGCCACTTTTCAGTCATCTGTTCCCGGGCCCCGTCGATCACGCCTCTGCGCGCATGCGGTCTGATGCCGTTCCTCCCGGTTGTCCCGAGTCTGCGACCCCCCTCCCCTTCGAACCGGAATTCTGTATTCAGAATTCCTTTCGCATCAGAGCCAGCAACCGTTTTCCGCCGACGGTGAGTTCGGCCGCCCCTTCGAGCGTATCGAGCGCCTGCGGCACTCCGTCCCGGTACCGGGAATCGAATGCCGCGAGCGCCAGCCGTTCATGGACGTCGGCCAGCATCCGGGAAAACGGAACCAATTCTTCCCGCCAGGGCATTCGATGTTCCCAGGAGCCGTCCGCCGCGTAAAGATCCGTGACGTCCACAAGTGCCCGGAATCTCGCTCGCCGCACTCCGCGCAGCAGCGTGAGCGCCAGCGTGCCGGCCTCCTCGTCCGCCCCGATACCGAACGCGCCGTATCCGTGCCGTCCCACCGAGGGCTCGCCCGGCGTCAGGCCGGTGAGCGGGGTGAAGGTGAGCGGGAACGGGCCGTCCGCGCACTTGGCACCGTGGGCGGGAGCCCGCTCCTCGATCAGCGCCCAGGCCTTGGTGAGCGCGTCACCCAGACGGCCCGCACCCACCGCGTCGAGCGTGGGGGCGGCGGGTGCGCCGAAACAGTCCCGGTACGGGTCGAGATCGTCGATCACGAAGCCGTGGCCCGGGAACGGGCCGCCCGGCAGGGCGAACGCGCGCACCGGCAGCCAGCCCGGCTCGGCCTCGGCGGACCGCCGGATCCGCCGCTCCGCCGCTCCGGCGGCAGGACCGGCCAGGAACCCGTCCCCGGCCGCGCGCACCAGCACGGTGCCGCGCTCCCCCGGCCCGGCGACCGTCAGCCGGCCAAGGGTGGGCAGCACGAGCCCGCCGTCCCGGTAGGGCACCGGTACCCGCAGATCGAGGCCGGCCCGTACGGCGGCCGCAGCGATAAGGGTCTGCAGACCGTCCGCGGCTGTGGAAGCCGCCTGCGGCCGGGCCTCGTGCAGCGCGTCCAGCGCGTCGAGCAGCCAGGTACGGGTGTACGGATGGGCTAGTACGCCGTCCAGCCCCCTGGCCCCTTCCTCCGAGCCCTCCAGCACGGCCGCCAGCTCCCACGCCGCCGCCCACCGCTCACCGCCCAGGCCGTCCAGGTCCGCGTGCAGCCGGGCCAGCAGGGTGCGGGTGAGGTCCTCCTGGGCCGTGAGCAGTTCGACCGGATCGGCCACCGCGGGCGCCACGGTGTCCGCGGGCGTACGAGCCTCGATGCCGCGCACCAGGGCGGCGAGGTCATGGCAGTACACGGACGGGTTGTCGAATCCTTCGCCGTCGCCCGCGGAGTTGTAGCGATGGGTGTACAGGCCTCCCCCGCACGAACGTACGACGGGGCATCGGCGGCACGTCTCGCTGACGCCCTCCAGGCCGAGCTGCCTGGCCCGCACCCCGGGGTGTGCCGCGACCTCGTCGAAGGCGTTCGCGAAGACGTCGAATCCGGTGGCCGCCGCGCCCTCGTAGGCGCTCTTCAGCGAATCGACCTGCTCCAGCCGGCCGTCGGTCTCCACGACGACGAGGTCGGTCGGCGCGAGGCCCAGCGACTCGGTGAGGCTGGGGCCGCCGGTGAGCGTGGAGGCGACCGAGGAGAAGATCCGCACCGGCACGGGACGCCCCTGCTCCTGCCAGCGGTCGAAGACCGCGAGGAGCCAGTCGGCGTAAGCGGTGGGCGATCCGTCCGGCCGCGGCGGCGGATCGTCCCAGGTGGCGTGGGGAAGCAGGAAGTCGATGAGCGGCGGTTCGAGCTCCGTGAGCGCGTCGAGGACCGCGACCGGGTCGTTCGCGATGTCGATGGTGCACAGGAGGCCGAGGTTGAGATGGCGGTAGCGCTCCTGCCGGAGCAGCTCGACGGCCTTGAGGACCAGGGGGTGACTGCTGCGGCCATCGGCGAAGCGGCGGTGCCGGTCGTTGGCCGCGCGGTCGCCGTCGAGGGAGATGCCCACCTTGACGTCGTACTCGCTGAAGAGGTCGAGATAGCGCGGGCTGAGCTGCAGGCCGTTGGTATGGATCCGGAGATCGAGGGCGGCCACGCCGTCGAAGGCGGAGGTGAGCTCTTCGCAGATGCGCCGCAGCCGGGCAGGGCCCGCCAGCAGAGGCTCCCCTCCGTGCAGGATTACTGACACGGAGGGCAGTGCATGTGTCTTGGCATGCTCAGCCAGGCGCTGAGCAGTCCGGAAGATGACTTCGTCAGAGATTGTTTTCGGACGGGTTCGCCAGCTCTGATCGGCATGTTCGTAGACATAGCAATGGTCACAGGCAAGATCACACCTGCTGTGAACCTTGAGGACTACTTCACGGAAAGGGACCAGGGGTCCTGTCATTCCACCAGTCTAGCCAGCGTGGAAGGGTGATCCGGCAGACCGGCCGTCCCGGAGGAGTGATCCGTAATGCGGGATCAGAGGGAGGAGTTGAAGGTGGATGCCTGGCTGGGGCGACCGGCGGAGGCGACATGCACCCGACCGAGCTTCCTGGCTGCTTCGCCACCACGCGCGTCGATCGCGGCGAGCGGCACACGGCTCTTCTTCGCAACGGCGAAGGAGAGGGAGGATTCAGTGGTCTTCACGGCCGTCCTTGAGGGGATTCGTTCCGATGGAATGGTTCCGGACAGGAAACCAGCGTTGGTACCTGCACCATTGCAGTGTCCGGCGGCACGACTTTACTCTCATGACCTCGGTTGGCAACTGAGGACGCCCACTTGGAACAAGAGCGTCACATGGGACCCGCCGCGATCAAGCGGAACCGTTACTTCCGCCATCGGAGTGATGACATAACCGCAGACGGGAGTGAACATGACGGCGATTCCCGGACCACTGCAGAGCATGGTCTTCAGGAACGCTGATCTGCCGGAGCTCTTTCACCACACGGACGCCATTGCGATCGCCCGCCAGCGGGAGTCGGTGAATACCACCCGATGGCAGCTCATCCTGCTGGTCGTGGGCACGGTCCCGGCGGCGCTACCCTGGCATGCGGAGGTTGCCGGAACGCTCCAACTGACGGACTGCGTAGCCGTGTTGGCCTACCTCGGCGTCCTGGTCGCCACCTACCTCACCTCCCGGCGGAAAGCGAAGTCGCACTGGCAGCTCAATCGCTCCGCGGCAGAGTTCATCAAATCGATGTGCTGGCGCTACTCCGTGCATGGCTCACCTTTCGATACCGGCACCCAGCACCCCGAAGCGGTGTTCGCCAACCGGCTCGAAGAGGGGCTGCAGGAGCTCCGCAAGGTGGGCTGGGCCGACCCCCGTGACCGGACAGCCGATTCCGGCGGGCTCATCACCGATTCCATGCACGCATTACGGGACAAGGCATTCACCGTGCGCAAGGAAACGTATGTGCGCGACCGGCTGATCGAACAGCGGAGCTGGTATCGCAGCCGCCAGGAGGTGTCCCGGCGGGCCACCCTGGTCTGGTCGACCACCATCGCCACCCTGACGGCGCTCGCCCTGGCCCTCGCCCTCCTCAGGGCCTTCTCGGCCGGCCAGTCCTTCGCGCTGACCGGGGTGCTCTCGGCGGCTGCCGCCGCCTGTCTCGCCTGGAGCGAGATGCGCCGCCACCATCCGCTGATCTCGGCCCACTCCCTGGTGGAGAAGGATCTGGAGTCGATGCAGATAGCGATGGAGACCACGCTGAACGAGCGCCAGTGGCCGCGGGCGGTGTTCGAGACCGAGCGCATCGTCTCCCCCCAGCACACCGACTGGCTCGCCCGGCACCAGATGTGACGACCCCGGCACCCGGTCCGGTGATGTGCAGGCCGCACGCGCGCGACCTGCCGGCGCCCATGACGGCGGGTCAGCTCCGTTCGACCCCGTCGCGCCAGATCACGGTGACCGGGCGGCCCAGCCCGCGGGCGTAGGTCACGATGTCCCCCGTGCCGCCGAGGCCACGGGCGGGCCGGCCGTCCCATACGGCGATCAGCCGGTCGCAGTGGTCGGCGATGTAGGCGCCGGCCGCGTAGTACGCCTCGTCGGTGGAGTGCGGGTAATCGAGCCTGACCTCCCGCACGGCGCGGGCCTTGAGAGCCCGGTAGCGGGCCAGTTCGGCTCCGTCGGCGAAGCACGCCTCGTAGTCGCCGCTGGGGATGACCACGGTCAGTTGGGCACCGTGGGCGAGGGCGAGGTCCGCGAAGAGCTGGTCCGCCCCGACCGCCAGGCTGGACAGCGCCTCGACCGAGCCGTCGAATCCGCGGAACGCCGCTCGCATCGACGCCAGCACATGGTCATGGACTTCCTGCGGAATGCTGCGGTGACCGGTCACTCCGATGCGTTTCACGGACCTGGAACCCCCTGGGGTGTCTGCCGGGGGTTCCCGGAGGGCGTCCCTCCGGGAGGCGCAGCGTCCGCCCCCGTTGCTCCTGCGTGACCGTCCTGGTCACATCCTCTCAAAAGCCGCGGCCTCAGCGGGAGCCCCCGCTCGTAATTCGGGCGGGGGCTCGACGTGTTCGACATGCGCTTTCGAGGGAAGGGCCGGTTCCGGGGGACAGAACCGGCCACCCCGCATGTCAGTAGACGCTGACGCCGTACGCGCTGAGCGCCTCGGTGACCGGCTGGAAGAACGTCGTACCACCGGAGCTGCAGTTGCCACTGCCGCCCGAGGTGAGTCCGATCGCCTTGGAGCCGGAGTAGAGCGGGCCGCCCGAGTCGCCGGGCTCCGCGCACACATTCGTCTTGATCATGCCGTAGACGATGTCACCGCTGCCGTAGTTGACCGTGGCGTTGAGTGCCGAGACGGTGCCGCTGTGGATGCCGGTGGTGGAGCCGCGGCGGGTGACGGACATCCCGACCGTGGCGTTCGCCGCGCTGGTGATGTCGACGCTGCCGACGGTGCCCTCGTGGGAGACGGCGGCGTTGTCGTAGCGCACCAGACCGTAGTCGTTGGTCGGGAAGCTGGAGCCGACCGTCGGGCCTATGTAGGTGGTGTTCGAGGAGTTGGTGTACCAGGGAGGGTTGCCGTCGGTGCAGTGACCGGCGGTCAGGAAGTAGTACGTGCTGCCGCTGCGGACGTTGAAGCCGAGGGAGCAGCGCCAGCCGGGCGCGTAGATGGCGTCACCCCCGGAGAGCAGCTTGCTGAACTTCCCGGATGTGCGCTCGATGCGCAGGGCACCGGCGTTGACGCCCGCGGAGTCCTTGATCTGCTGGATCTCCGCGGCCGAGACCGTGCTGTCGGCCGTGACCACGAGCTTCTTCGTCACGGGGTCGACGTTCCAGGCCGTACCGGCCACGTCGGCGCCGAGGACGGCGTCGCTCGCGGCGGAGAGCTGGTTCGCGCTGTACGTTCCGTTGGAGCTGGCCTGTGCGCTGGGGACGGCGAGTGCGGCAACCGCCACGAGACCTGCGGCGATGGCGACGGCCCTGCTGCGTCTCGCGGCAGTGCTGAGGGGGGTGGTGCGCTTGATCCTCACTTGTTTCCTCCCGAGGGGAGTCGGGGGTCCGCCCGTGGGGTGGTCGGACCCGTGAGGCGCAGTCATGGGCGCGGCCATCTGCTCGCGTTCCGGATGTGCCGTGCCCCTGACAAGCGCTGCTCGGGAGTATTCAAGGCGTCAACTTCTTGCGCAAGAGCGCCTTCTGGCCTGAGCTTCCCGGATTCCGGATGTCTCCGCGCATGTGTCCGGCCCCGGCGCAGAAGGGTCTGCCGGGGCCGGACGCGGTCGGACGGAGGCGCTGGATCAGCCGTCGGTCCGGTGGCGCTCGCCCGCTTCGACGGCGACGGGGAGGGTGTTGCCGGGCGGCGGGAAGGGGCAGATGAAGTGATCGGCGAAGGCGCAGGGCGGCAGCAGCGCACGGTTGAGGTCCACCGTCACCGATCCGTCGTCGGCCGGGGCGGCGGGCCGCAGGAACCGGAAGCGGTAACTGGTGTCCCCGCTGGTGGTGTCGGCGAAGACCGCCCAGAGCGAGCCGTCGCTCTCGACGGCGACCTGGAGGGTGTGCTCGACGCCGTCCAGCTCGAAGGCGATCTCCCCGCCGAGCCCCAGCCCGCGCTCGACACCGTCGGCGTTCTCGACCCGGACGGTGCGGGAGGTGTCGTACGGGCGGAAGCGGCCCGGCACGGCCCAGCGCGGGTCGTACGGTGTGGCCTCGATGGCGCGGAAGGCGCGCCGTGGCGCGGAGTCCGGGTCGAAGTCCCGTACCGCCCACAGGCCTTCGCGGCTCAGCACGACGAGCCGGCGCTCCCCGTGCGCCACCCGGGAGGCGTCGATCGGGCCGCGGTCGGCACCGAGCCGGACCTCGCCGGTGAAGGGTTTCCCGTCGACACTCAGCCCGTCCTCGGCTCCGGCGGTGAGCACCACCTCCTCGCCGTCCTCCCGCCAGTGGCCCGGGACGGCCGGAATTCGCCCTTCCGGGTAGTCGGAGAGCCAGTGGGTGCCGGTGAGGGAGAGCGGCCCGTACGGTGCGGCGACCGTGGTGGTCCGCTCCTGGTGCCAGTGGTTCCAGTCCCGTGCTGCCTGCTGCTGTGCGTCCGTGCTCATGTGGTCAACCTTTCCATACCGGCTCGGCGATCCCGAGGTGCGACCGCAGGGTGGAACCGGTGTAAGCGGTGCGGAACACCCCTCGTTCCTGGAGGAGCGGGACGACCAGGTCGACGAAGTCGTCGAGGCCGCCGGGGGTGAGATGCGGCACGAGGATGAAGCCGTCGGCGGCCCCCGTGTCGACGAATTCGGCCATCTCGGCCGCCACGGTCCGCGGGCTGCCGACGAACGCCTGCCGGCCCGTCGCCTCGATGACAGTCTGCCGGATGGACAGCCCCTTCTCCCGGGACAGTTCGCGCCAGCGCGCCGCGACCACGAGGGGGTCGCCGTGCCGGACCCGGCCCTGGCTCAGCTCCGGTTCGGGGACCGGGTCGCTCTCGGGAAGCGGCCCGTCGGGATCGTACGAGGAGAGGTCGCGGCCCCAGACCTGCTCCAGGGCCAGGATCGCGTTCTGCGGCGAGACCTGCTGGAGGCGGATCCCCGCCGCCCGTTCCCGCGCCTCGGCGTCGCTGTCGCCCAGCACCACACCGACGCCGGGCATGATCTTCAGTTCGCCGGGTTCCCGGCCGTACTTCGCGAGCCGTCCCTTGACGTCGGCACAGAAGGCGCGGCCCGCCTCCGGGGTGCCGTGCCGGGTGAAGACGATGTCGGCGGCGGACGCCGCGAACTCGCGGCCCTCCGGGGAGTCCCCCGCCTGGATGACGACGGGGTGGCCCTGCGGGGAGCGCGGGAGGGTGAACTCACCCTGGACGTTGAAGTGCCGGCCGCGGTGGACGAAGGGGCGCGGGGCACCGTCGGGTGTCCAGGAGTCCCACAGCTCGCGAGCGGTGGCGACGAACTCGGCGGCGCGGGTGTATCTGTCGGCCCGGTCGAGGTAGCCGCCGCGCCGGAAGTTCTCACCGGTGAAGGCGTCGGACGAGGTGACGACGTTCCACGCGGCCCGGCCGGCGCTCAGGTGGTCGAGGGTGGCGAGCCGGCGGGCCAGTTCGAAGGGCTCGTTGAAGGTGGCGCTGACGGTGGCGGCGAGGCCGAGCCGGTCGGTGACGGCGGCCAGCGCGGCGAGCACGGTGAGGGACTCGGGGCGGCCGGCCACGTCCAGGTCGTGGATCAGGCCGTTGTGCTCGCGCAGCCGCAGCCCCTCGGCGAGGAAGAAGAAGTCGAACAGACCGCGTTCGGCCGTACGCGCGAGATGTTCGAAGGAGGAGAACTCGATCTGGCTGCCGGAGCGGGGGTCGTTCCACACGGTCGTGTTGTTCACACCCGGGAAGTGCGCGGCGAGATGCATCTGCTTCGGGGCGGCCGTCATACCCGTTCTCCTTGGCGGGCGTACCGGTTGGCCGGACGGGCCAGGCCCAGGTGCTCGCGGAGGGTGCCGCCGGGGTAGAAGGTGCGGAACAGGCTGCGGTGCTGGAGCAGGGCCACCGTGCCGTTGACGATCCTTTCGAGGTCTCGCTCGGGCGTGATCGGGGTGAGGTGGAATCCGTCGACGGCTCCGGCCCGGTGCCACTGGGTGATCAGATCGGCGAGGTCGACCGGACCGCCGCGGTAGTACGTGCCGTGCCCGGCGAGCGGCGGCCCGCTCGCCAGCCCCGGTTCCGGGGCCGATTCGGCGTCGCCGAGGTCGACGCTGAGCGCGGCGAGCACCCGCAGCGTCCCGGGGTCGCGGCCGTGGGCCGCTGCACGGCGGCGCACGTCGTCACGGATCCCGGCGGCCCGCTCGGGTGTGCCGGCCCGTACGAGCACCACATCGGCATGCCGGGCGGCGGTCTCCCTGGCCGGGTCCGCCGTCCCGTCGACGACCGTGACCGGGTGGCCCTGCGGGGGCCGGGGCACGATGGCGGGTCCGCGGACGCGGAATGCGGCGCCCTCGAAGTCGGCGTAGTGCAGCTTGTCGCGGTCGAGGAAGCGGCCGCCTGCCGCGTCCCGGATCTCGGCGTCGTCCTCCCAGCTGTCCCAGAGACGCGCTCCCACGTCGGCGGCCTCGCCGGCCTCCCGCCACAGTTCGGCGGCGGGCGCGGCGGCGCGGCGGCCGAACAGCCGGGCCTCGGCGGCCGTCGTCGACACGTCCACCCACTGGCCGGCCCGGCCGCCGCTGACCCAGTCCAGCGTGGCCACGGCGGACGACACGTGGAAGGGCTCGGTGTGGGTGGTGGTGACCGTCGGCACGAGCCCGATCCTGCGGGTGCCGGGCGCGACCCGGGAGAGCACGGCGAGTGCGTCGGGTCCGGGCCGGGCGAACGAGTCGCCGAGGGTGACGAAGTCGAGGGTCCCTCGTTCGGCGAGCCGGGCAAGGCCCGTGTAGTGCGCGGGGTCGTAGCGGGGCGGGCCGCCGATCTCGGCGGCCAGGTGGAGAGGGCGGAGGTGCGACATGGCGGGCTCTTTCGGAAGGGTTCGGAAGTGGCTTCGAGGCCCGGGAATCCCGGGTCACAGGACCTTGGAGAGGAAGGCGCGCGTGCGGTCGTGGCGCGGCCGGCCGAGTACGTCGGCGGGCGGGCCCTGTTCGACGATCCGTCCCTCGTCCATGAAGACGACGGTGTCGGCCACCTCGCGGGCGAACCCGATCTCGTGCGTGACGACGATCATCGTGGTGCCCTGCTCCGCCAGGTCCTTGATCACGTCGAGGACCTCGCCGACGAGTTCGGGGTCGAGCGCGGAGGTGGGCTCGTCGAAGAGCAGCAGTCTCGGTTCGAGAGCCAGCGCCCGCGCTATGGCGACGCGCTGCTGCTGACCGCCGGAGAGCTGCTTCGGGTACGCCGTCGCCTTGTCGTCGAGCCCGACGCGGGCGAGGAGCCGGTGCGCGGCGTCGACGGCCTCCTTCTTCGTACGGCCGAGGGCGGCCACCGGGGCCTCGGTGACGTTCTCCAGGACGGTGAGGTGGGGGAAGAGGTGGAAGTTCTGGAAGACGAAGCCGATCCGGGTGCGGCGGCGCAGGACCTCACGCTCGGGGAGTTCGTACAGCTTGTCGCCCTTCCTGCGGTAACCGACGAACTCCCCGTCGACCGTGATCGATCCACGGTCCGCCTTCTCCAGGTGGTTGATCGTGCGCAGCAGGGTGGACTTGCCTGAACCTGAGGGTCCGAGGACCACGGTCACTTCGCCGGTGCGTACGGACAGGTCGATGCCGCGCAGGACGTCCAGTGGGCCGAAGCTCTTGTGCACGCCCCGGATCTCCACCATGGGGGCGGCGGCCCCGTGAGCAGGTGCGGCGGCCGGTTCGCTCTTCGGGGGACGGCTGATCGTCTTCATGGTGATGTCCTCGGGCGGTTCGGATCGGGAGTGCGCGCGCCGGTCAGCCATCGGTACCGCCGAGGTCGCGCAGGAAGGTGAGAGCGGCGCGTGCGGTGGCGTCGTTCTGCCCGAAGGCCGGGCCGCCGGTGCGTGGCCTGGTGAAGGCGCCGCTCGTGCGCGCCGCGGTGTGCGGGCCGAGCGCGAAGCGGCGGGGGTGCGGGAGGCCGTCGCGGTCCAGGATCCGGCCGTCTCCGGGGTCGACCGCGAGCAGTCCGGTGGCGGTGGCGGCGGCTCCGTCCTCGTACAGCGCCCGGAGCAGGGTGCTGCGGGTGCGTCGCGGCGAGGGGTCGGGCAGCCTGGCCTCGACGAGGGCGCGGGCCTCCGTCCGCTCCCCCGGAACCGTTGCGCCGCCTGCCCGGAAGAGGCCCTGTTCCTCGTCGGTCTCGACCGTCGTCCCGGCACCGAGGAAGCGGACGACACCGGCCCGGGAGAGGGCGAGCAGTTGTCGCAGCCGGGGGCCGGGCGGCCCGGAGGCGAGGTAGCTGAAGAAGCCGTGCCACCAGTCCCCGATGTCGCCGAACCGGATCAACTGGCCGTACACGGAGAGCAGTCCGAGGAAGACGGCGAGGTCCTCGCTGTGTCCGGGATCGTGCCGGCGTGCCAGGTCCGCGGTGATGTAGGCGCGCGTCGCCTCCTGGAAGGAGGCGCCCGAGGTATGGCGCACCCCGTCCAGCGGGTGGTCGAGCGCCGCCAGGTCGAGCCGGTCGGCGGGGTCGGGGACGCCGGCGGCGATCACCGCCCGCAGTTCGGCGCTGCCCGGGTCGGCGGCCGCGTACTTCTCCTCGAAGGCGCTCCAGTCGGCCGCGGTGCGCTCCGGGTGGGAGGCGAAGAGGCGGTGGTAGTGGGCGTAGCCGAGCTCTTTGTCGACATGGGGCCATATGTCGCGGCGGAAGTCGGGTGGCTCCGGCCGGTTCAGGAGTTCCTCGGCCCGGTCGGGACCGAAGAAGCGCGGGAGCGGCGGCCGCTCGCCGGGCCGGACGTATCCGATCTTGGAGTGGTACGGGACGCCGCGCCGCGATCCGACGTACAGGACGGGTTCCTTCCCGGAGGGCAGGTACGTGCCGTTCTCGTACCGTCCGCCGCGGCCCTCGGTGAGCAGCACCATCAGGTCGATGAAGGCGAGTCCGAAGCCCCGGACTATGACGGGTTCGCCTGCGGGCAGGGCGCTCAGGTCGCTGTCTGCGGTGAAGTCGGGCGGCAGGTGGACGAGGCCGTGCCGGTCCGCGAAGCGGGACAGCCGCCGCTGTTCGTCGTCCGGTTCGGCGTCGAGGTGGCCGATGGTGAGGACCACGAGGTCGGCGGTGAGCGGTTCGGCACGGCCCTCCAGACGGACGGACTGGCGGCCGCCGCGGGGGCCGGTGACGCGCAGGGCGCGGACGCGGTGTTCGTGGACGGTGACGGTGGGCGGGAGCGCGGCCACCGACTGCTCGTACACCCAGCGCAGGTAAGCGCCCTGCAGCCGCCGGCTCGGGAAGTCCGCCCCCTTCAACGCCCCTATCTCGCCCAGGAGTCCGGGTTCGGCGGCGACGTCAGGTCCGGGTTCGGTCCGCCCCTCGCGCACGTCGGCCGCCCAGGCGTCGAGCGCCGGCCCGGGACGTACGGGACCTTCCTGGCGGACGGTGTCGTCGGTGAACATGGTGACGTCCTCGGCCATGGAGTTCATCCACAGCAGCGGCGACTGGTCGTGGCGCCAGATCCGGCCGCCGCCGGGCGGGAACGGGTCGACGATATGGATGTCCAGCGGCCTGCCGCCGTACAGCGAGGGGGCGTTGGCTGCGATGCGCTCGATGAGACCGGTGCCGCGCGGTCCGGCCCCGATGACGACCAGCGTCGGTACGGCGCTCACCGCGCGTCCCCGGTGCCGCGCGCGTAGTACCGCTCGACGTAGTGCTGGCCGACGCCGAGCAGCGAGGTGACGACGACGTACCAGAGGGTGGCGACCAGCAGCAGCGGGATGACCTGGTAGGTGCGGTGGTAGACGAGCTGAACCGAGTACAGCAGGTCCTGCACGGCGATGATGCTGACGATCGAGGTGCCCTTGAGGGTGCCGATGAGCATGTTCCCGGCGGGCGGCACGATGGAGCGCATCGCCTGCGGCAGCACGATCCGGTACAGCCGCCGCCACGGGCCGAGGCCGAGGGACTGGGCTGCCTCCAGCTGTCCGCGTTCGACGGACAGGATGCCGCCGCGGACGACTTCCGCCGCGTACGCGGCCTCGTGGAGCGTCAGCCCGATGACGGCGACCGTGACGGGGCCGAGGAGGTTGACGGTACGGACGCCGAGGATCTCCGGGTAGAGCGCTCCGATGTTGAACCAGAACAGCAACTGGACCAGGATCGGGGTGGACCTGAAGAGCCATACGTACCCCCAGCCGACCGCCTGGAGCACGCGGTTGGCGGAGAGCCTGAGGACGGCGAGCAGCGTCCCCAGCGCGAAGCCGAGCGCCATCACGAGCGCGGTGAGCCAGAGCGTGAGCCCGAGGCCGCGCAGCACCGCCGTGGTGGTGAAGTAGTCGCCCACGACATCCCATTGGAAGGCGTCGTTGCGGATCACGGAGTTCAGTGCGAGGCCGAGCACGATCAGTACGGCGACGGCCGCCGTCCACTGGCCGGTCCGGCGCACCGGGACGATCCGCAGCCGGTCGGCATCGTTGTCTTCGAGGGGCTCGGCCGGGCAGGCCGGCGGAATGGTGTCTGTCTGTGCGGACATGCGAGGGCTCCGTGGATGCGGCGATCGAACACGGGGCGCGCCCTCGGCACGGAACACAACGGTGGAACACAACAGGGACCGGGCCCCTCAGCCCGATCCGCCTCCGAGGTAAGCGCTGTTCACAGCGGCTTGTCAACCCTGTCCACACTGTGAGCCGTACGTCTCAGGTCAGTTGACGGACCACCGGATGCCTGTTCCACTTAGGCCATGCATTCGCAGCAGTGGCTGGTCAAGCGCTCCCACATCGACTTCGGTCGCGTGTGGTCCTGTTCCTGTTGAGCTGACGCCCTGCTCCGCCCCGCATTCCTGCTCGCGCCGTGAACGGCGTCTGAGCTCTTCCCCGCGTGCCCTCGCGTACACAACACCGCACCGCCCTCCCCTCACACCGGTCTTCCGCCGTGTTCCGCCTTCCTCCGCCCGTCCGTGGGCCGTCGCGCGCTGCCCCGCGCCCGCCCACGGCCGACGAAACTGGAGAACCACCCCTGATGCCCCGTACCCGGCACACCGCTGCCTTCGCGCTGATCACCGCCGCCACGCTGACGCTGACCGCGTGCGGGTCGGGTGATCCGGCGGCCGCCCCCGCGGGCGCGGCCGGTTCCGCCGCCGAGGGCGCGGTCCCCACCACCGATGTCGTGTCGGGAGTGAAGAAGGACCCGGCCGCGGCTGCCCTGCTGCCCGCCGAGGTCCGCTCCGCCGGCACCCTGGACATCGCCTCCAGCGTCGGCAGCCCACCCGGCGCCACCTATCTCACGGACGGTACGACCCTGGCCGGCACCGACATCGACTTCGGGGACGCCGTGGCCAGGGTGCTCGGGCTGAAGCCGAAGCGGGAGGTCGCCGCGTTCGAGGCGATCCTGCCCGCGCTCGACAGCGGGAAGTACGAGGTGGGCACCGGCAACTTCGGCGTGACCGACGAACGCAGCCGGACGATCGACTTCGTCACCTACCTCAACGACGGCCAGGGCTTCGCGGTCCGTGACGACAGCAAGCTGGCCGAGATCACCGATCTCACCCAGCTCTGCGGCCTGACCGTCGGCACCACGGCGGGCACCACGTTCGAGGTGACGCTGGAGAAGAACCGGCACCGGTGCTCCGAGGCCGGCAAGAAGGCGTACGACGTGAAGACGTACTCCGACGCGTCGGCAGTCTGGACCTCGCTCCAGCAGGGGCGTACGGACGTGGTGATGTCGACCATCAACGGACTCAGGTACGCCGTGCAGCAGCAGGAGGGTGTGCGCTTCCTCAACGAGTTCAAGCGTCTCGACGTCGGCTTCGCCTTCAAGAAGGGCACCCCGCTCGCGCCCGCCTTCCAGGCCGCCGTCAACCGTCTCAAGGCCGACGGCACCTACGACCGGATCCTGAAGAAGTGGGGCATCTCCGCCTCGGCCGTCGAGACCTCGCAGATCTCGCCGCCCGAGATCAAGTGACGCGGGGTCAGCAGCCGTGGCCCCCGCACCGCAAGGGCAGCGGCCGCAGTCACACGGCATGCCGGAAGGAGGCCAGCAGACGCAGCCGCGCGACGCAGGGTCAGCAGCTGCAGTCGCACCCGCAGCCGCGCCGCGCGACGGAAGGTCAGCAGCTGCAGTCGCACCCGCAGCAGTCACAGCCGTCGCAGCAGTCCCCGCAGTTGCTGCAGCAGTCGCATGCATCGCAGCAGTCCCCGCAGTCGCACTGACTGCACAACCCCTCGCGCCGCTGCCGGCTCCACGGGTCGTCGAAGGTGCCGCAGCACATCTGGCAGGTGCAGGCGAGCCCCGCCCACACCAGGCACCCCAGGACGAGACCGCGCCGGTCGCGCGGCGGCTCCGGCGGCTGCGGCGGACCGAAGGGTCCCCCGGGCCCGGTGGGGGCGTACGGATTGCCCGGGGGCGGCCCGAACGACGCCGTGGGCCGCCCTCCTGACGGATCACCGGCTCCGGTCAGGAGCCCGCCACCCTGATGGGAACAGACATCCGTGGCGAAGGCCCGGTCCACCGAACGCCGCAGTTCGTGCGCCAGCAGCACATGGGCGAGCTTGTCGTCGGTGAATTCCGCGTCGCGCAGCGCCAGCCGTACGCCACGCAGTGCGTCGTCGCACAGTCGCCGGGCCTCGGTACGCGAGGTGCCGGTCGCGGTGAGCGGGTTCCAGGCACCCGACGCGGCGTCAGCTTCCTGGTCCTCCACGGCGTCCAGCAGATGCGCGAGGCGGCCGAAGAGGCGCCCGGCCTCGGCGAGCGGCTCGGCGTTCTGCGGCTTGCCCGCGAGTACGGCGGTGTGCGCGAAGGCCGCCGCGGTCGCGGTCTCGGTGGGCTCGGTGACCGTCAGCAGCGGGGTGCCGGGCCCCGCGAGCAGCTCGATGCCGGTCTGCCGGTCGACGGCGTCGACGAGCAGCGCCGTGTCGAAGCCGAGCTGTGCGCCGGTGCGTGCCCCCGCCCGGTCCCAGCCCGCCGCCACCCTGCGCGCGGCCGCGGCGACCGGGCGTCGCGCCAACAGGCCGTCCCGGTCGGCCACGTGGTCGCGCACCTTGGCGGAGGCCAGCACGAGCGAGACGGCGGCCGCCAGCCTGGCGCCCTCGCCGCGCGCGACCGGGGCGGTGCGCATGGCGCGCAGGGGGCAGGGCCCCGCTGTGCGCCGCTGTGCGGGGGTGCGGTCGGTCTGAGCCTCCGTCAGGACCGAGACGATCAGGCCGTCATAGTTCGTGACGATCCGGGCGAACTGTCCATGGTCGGAGCGAAGCGCGAGACAGAGCCCACAGAGATGGGCCATCCACTCGGCCTTGAGCCCTTCCGACAAGCGATGAGTGCAGGGCCTCACGATTCCGAACACAGCCGTCCCCCCGGGAGCCGTTCACCTGTGCGCCGCAGTCGGGCGCGTGCGCGACGTGCATCGTATCGAGTGACCCGTTCACCCGTACGTCCCCCATGTCACCCGTACGGACCGGAGGAGCATATTTTCTTATCCCCAGGGCCCTTATGCAGGAGGAACCTTGACGAATCGCCACATCTTCTGCACCAGTACCGTCACGAATGCCCTGCGCGCCGCGTATCCCCTTGGCGCACGATCCGCATGATGGACGACCATAGGGATACGAAAGACATGCGGAACGCCAAGGAACCGCGGTGAGAGGAGGCGTCCATGGGATCGGTACGCAAGGCGAGTGCCTGGCTGGGCCTCGTAGAGGACAACGACGAGCGGTACTACGACGACGACGAGTACGCCGAAGGTGCACGGACCGGGACCGGTCAGGCCTGGGTGACCGATCCGCGGGTGCAGGTGGTCTCGGAGGCGGCCGAGGAGACGGGCCGCCGGATCGCCACGGTGACCCCGGACAGCTTCCGGGACGCCCGGGGCATCGGAGAGCTCTTCCGGGACGGCGTCCCGGTGATCATGAACCTCACGTCCATGGACTCCACCGACGCCAAGCGCGTGGTGGACTTCGCCGCGGGACTGATCTTCGGACTGCGCGGGTCGATCGACCGCGTGGCCACCCGGGTCTTCCTGCTGACCCCCGCCGACACCCAGGTCGTCAACGGCGAAGCCGCCGGCCGGCCGGCCGACAGCTTCTTCAACCAGAGCTGAGCGGGGCGCTCACCGGATCGGTCCGGCCGCGACCCCCGTCTACCGGAACGCGTCCAGGCCGGTGAGCGCCTTGCCCAGCACCAGCTGGTGCATCTCCACGGTTCCTTCGTAGGTGAGCACCGACTCCAGATTCGTCGCGTGGCGCATCACCGGGTACTCCAGCGAGATCCCGTTGGCGCCGAGGATCGTGCGCGAGGTGCGGCAGATCTCGATGGCCTCCCGCACGTTGTTCAGCTTTCCGAAACTGACCTGCTCCGGACGGAGCCTGCCCGCGTCCATCCGACGGCCGAGGTGGTGGGCGAGCAGGATCCCCTTGTGCAGTTCGACGGCCATGTCGGCGAGCTTGGCCTGGGTGAGCTGGAAGCCGCCGATCGGCTTCCCGAACTGCACGCGCGTCCTCGCGTAGTCGACGGCCGCCTCGAAGCTGGACCGGGCGGCGCCCATCGCTCCCCAGACGATGCCGTAGCGGGCATGGCTGAGACAGCTGAGCGGGCCGCGCAGTCCGGTGACGCCCGGCAGCACGGCGCCGGCCGGCAGCCTGACCTCGTCGAGGATCAGCTCGCTGGTGACCGAGGCGCGCAGGGACCACTTGTGCCTGATCTCCGGCGCGGAGAAGCCCGGCGCGTCGGTGGGCACCACGAATCCGCGGATGCCGCTGCCCTCGCTGCCCTCGTCGGTCTGCGCCCAGACCACGGCGACCCCGGCGACCGAGCCGTTGGTGATCCACATCTTGCGGCCGCTGAGGACCCAGTCCTCACCGTCGCGCCTGGCGTACGTCCGCATGCCGGCGGGGTCGGAGCCATGGTCCGGTTCGGTGAGGCCGAAGCAGCCGATGATCTCGCCGGCCGCCATTCCGGGCAGCCACTGCTGCTTCTGCTCCTCGGATCCGAAGCGGTGGATGGCGTACATGGCGAGGGAGCCCTGCACGGAGACGAGTGAGCGGATCCCGGAGTCGGCGGCCTCCAGCTCCAGGCAGGCCAGTCCGTACTGGACCGCGGTGGCGCCCGCACAGCCGTACCCCTGAAGGGACATGCCCAGGGCCCCGAGCGAACCGAGTTCACGGGCCAGCTCACGGATGCCGGGCAGCTCGCCGTTCTCGTACCACTCAGCGATGTGCGGCAGGACCCGGTCGGCGGCCCAGACTCGGACCGTGTCGCGGATCGCGAGATCCTCGGCACCCAGGAGGTCGTCGATGCCGATCGGGTCGCGGGGGTCGAAGGGCGGGAGTTTCGAGGACGGAGCGGTGGACATGAGGGAGTGCCTCCGGCGGCTCGCACGGTACCGATGTCGGTGGGGGGGGGCGCCAAAAACTAGCAGCGTTAGTTACGGCGCCGTGCCGACGTTACGACTCAGTGTGCCGCGCGTCCAGAGCCCGTCGCCTCGGCCGGCCTGCGCCGCGCGGGCAGCCGGAGCAGCACGTCGGGCCGCTCCTGGACCGGGAGCTCGCGGGAGCCCGGGAGCTCGCCGGGGCCAAGTGGCTCCTGCGCGTTCCTCGCACCGGGCACCACGGGACCCTCCGTGGGCTCCTGGGGTTCGCAGAGCAGCGGCGGGCACTCCATCACACGCGGCAGCTTCAGCGCGGCAAGCGCCCCGAGCAGCAGCAGACCCGCACTGACCAGCAAGGTGATGTGCAGGCCGCCGACGAAGGCATTCCGGGCGGTGTTGCGCAGTACGGCGCCGAGCGGACCGCCCAGCTGCGAGGCAACCTGGTACGCCTCGCCGAGGGAGCGCGAGGCCGCGGCACCGGCGGAGGCGGGGACTCCCTCCGCGGGGAGCTTGGCCAGGCCGGGGACGTACGCGGCGTTCATCACGCTGCCGAGCAGGGCGATCCCCATGCCGGCACCCAGCTGGTAGGCGGTCTCGCCTATCGCGGCCGCCCCGCCGGCCCGCTCGGCCGGCGCCTCGCTGAGCATGGACTCGTACGCACCGAAGAGCGTGGACTGCAGACCGAAGCCCAGCACGACGAAGGACACGGTCAGCAGGCCGGGCCGGTCGTGCTGCCCCATCGCGGTCAGCATCAGCACCGCCACCGCCGTGAGGACGAAGCCCCAGCCGACCATCCGGCGCGGCCCGATCCGGCGCAGACTGTACGAGCCGGTGGCGCCCGCGGCCATGGCGGCGAAGGTGAGCGGCAGCAGCCGCAGACCGGTCTCCAGCGGACTGAGGTCCAAAACGAGCTGGAGGTACTGGACGGCGATCAGCTCCAGGCCGACCAGGGCCAGCATGGCGAGGACGATGCAGCCCACCGCGGTGGTGAAGGCGGGCCGGGAGAACATCCCGATGTCTATCAGCGGATGCGTCCGCCGTTTCTGGCGGCGGACGAACGCGACCAGCAGCAGGGCCCCGCCCAGCAGCGGCACGAGCGTGCCCGGGCCCAGCAGCTCCTCGCCGGTCCCCGCGCGCTTCACACCGAGGACGACGCCGAGCACACCGGCGGCGGCCATCAGCGCACCGAACACGTCCCAGGGCCCGTCGTCGCTGCCACGCGACTCCGGGAGCAGGAGCCGGCCGACCGGCAGGATCAGGGCCATCAGCGGGATGTTGATCAGGAAGACCGAGCCCCACCAGAAGTGCTCGACGAGGAAGCCGCCGATGACCGGTCCGGTGGCGGCGCCGACGGCGGCGACGGCGCTCCACACGCCGATCGCCATGGCCCGCTCGCGGCGGTCGGGAAACACCTGCCGGAGGATCGACAGCGTCGCCGGCATGATCATCGCGCCGCCGACGCCGAGCAGGGCCCGCGCCGCTATGAGCACGCCCGCAGTGTCGGCCATGGCCGCGACGGCGGAGGCGACCCCGAAGAGTGCGTAGCCGATCAGCAGGATGCGCCGGCGCCCGACCCGGTCACCGAGCGTTCCGAAGAGGATCAGCAGGGACGCGCAGACCAGCGGGTAGACGTCCACGATCCACAGCAGACCGACGGCGCTGGGCCGCAGGTCCTCGGTGACGGCGGGGACGGCGACGTGGAGCACGGTCGCGTCGAGTGCCACGAGCAGCAGGCTGAGGCAGAGGACGACCAGCACGAGCCATCGATTGGCTCCGTCGGCGGCTTCGCGCAGACGGATTCGGGCTGTGGTCGTCCCGGACATGCATCTACCTCCCAGAAGGTCCCTCGCGCTCGGCGGGCCCCCGGGGAATTTCAGCGTCGCTGTCCCCCCGGGCCCGGCATCGACGGGCGAGTGATCCGTCAGAGTACGCGAGTTCGACAGGGGCACACGTGGCCCATCTCATACCTGCCGATTCCGCCGAGTGTGGCGTACGCCACTGCGGCCGCCCGCCCGGGCCCCCCGGGGCGCCACCCCGACCTGCGACGACCGGCCGTCCTGCCGCACGGGCAACGGGCCCCGGCCTCCGCGCGAACCCTCCGCAGCACGCCGGCCGCAGGCGGGCAGTAACCGGACCGATACCGTCCGTTCGGCCCCGATGACCCTCCCGATTAACCCACTTCGCCATCCGGCGCACTATTCCGTCAATGCCCGAATGCACTTACGGAGTGCCCGCCAAAAAATGAAAGAAGAGGAAGTCAGGGCTCTCCGGACACCCGGAAAGGCGAACCGAACTGAGACATAGTCCACATCACATCGTCATCACAAAGCGGCCGGATCGACCGGGTCACCCACTCACTCGCTGTAACGTCGATTGGGTGCGTACCGACATCTTTGCCCGTCTGGACCGGGAGCCGGAACCGCCGAAGATAGAGACACCGCGGATGAGTCGTCACCGCATCGCTCTCTTCGGCGGGACGTTGGCGTTCTATCTGGCCATCGTCATTGCCGTGCTCATGTCTTCCTGGCTGGTGACCCTGGACTGGAAGGTCATGCTCTTCCGGCCGTACCAGCAGTGGCCCAGCATCCACGCCTTCCTCGACTACTACGTCGTCCTCGGCCAGCGCGGACCGACGGCGGTCATGGTCGCCTGCTGGCTGGGCTGGCGCTCCTGGCGGCAGCACACCCTGCGGCCCCTGCTGACGCTGGGCGCCTCGCTCCTGCTGCTCAACGTGACGGTGGGCGCGGTCAAGATCGGCCTCGGTCGGCTCGGCCCGCACTACGCGACCCAGATCGGATCGGCCGAGCTCTTCGCCGGCGGCGATATATTTCCGTCAGGACACACCGCCAACGCCGTTGTGACCTGGGGAATCCTCGCCTATCTGGCCGCCACACCGCGAGCCAGGCGTTACCTGTCGGCCATGTCCGCGATCGTCTCGCTGGGGGTCGGCCTGACGACGGTCTACCTCGGTACGCACTGGCTCAGCGACGTGGTCCTCGGCTGGGCGGCCGGGCTGCTGATCCTCCTGGGCCTGCCCTGGGTCGAGCCGCTGATCACCCGGGCCGAGAACTGGATCTTCGCAGCCCGTGAGTGGCTGAGCGCGCGCGGCAGGACCGTGGCACCGGCACCCGTCACGGCGGGCGCCCCCCAGCCCGTGGCGGCAGGCCGGCAGGCCGCCTCCGAGCCGGCGCGGAGCCCGGCCCACACGGTGCCCGGGACTGTTTCCGGGGCTGCCTCCGCAGTTACCTCCGGGGCGAGCGTGCACCAGTCAGCGGTGGTCACAGCCACTGGCAGCCGCCCGCGCGCACACACGGCGCCGCCCGCGTACCAGGGTCACCCGGCGCGCTCCGAGCGGACCCCGGTCACCCCTGCAGGCAGCCGTCGCCCGCCGCACGCGGACCGTACGCCCCGCAGCGGTCCGGCTCCGGCCCGGCCGGTGGCCGGCGGCTGACCCGTAGAGCTGCGGGAACGGTGCGCACAGCCCACCCCGCGTATGACTGAAGGCCCCGACTCCGGTCGGGGCCTTCAGTCATACGCGGGGTGGGGCGCAGGGGCCGTACGGAGCCCTCAGCCGGTCCAGCAGCGCCTGACGACGCCTGCGTCGACCTCGAAGTTGATCCGGCCGCTCTGGAACTCCATGGTGATGACCATGCCCGGCGGCAGGGCTCTGACGGTGGCCCAGCCGCGCTCCCGGGCCCGCCGTTCGGCGGTCCCGGCGGCGAGGCCGACGTAGGCGCCGGGGCTGTCGTCCGGCTGGGCGGAAGGACTCGGTACGGATGCCATGTCTCCCACCGTAGGCGGCCCCGGGCGGCGGCGGAAGCCCGGGCGCCACCCGGTCACATCGCATCCTCACGTACCTCGCCGGTCACGCTTGTGTCACAGGATCACCACACGCGTTCCCCTCGAAGTCATTCGTTCGGACGCACGATTCGGCGGACGCACAGTAATCACACAGAGCCGAAAATGATCACCGGAACGAGGCGGGGCGACCCGGAAAACGAGCGCAATACCCACTCCCGGGTGACTTCGGTTTCACGTCGGAATGACCACCCGTAAATGAACACACCACCGGGAATTCACTCTTCCTTATCGCACCCTTATCTCGAGGTGATGATATCCACACCATCCCACCACCGACCCACCCCGCATCGCCCCCTTCTGCCCGTATAGCGGACATCCGGATCATCCGCATTCCGGCCCGTGCAGCAAGGCGAACGTCTGGGGGCGGACGCCGGGGCGGACATCGGGGCGGACGCCGCTCGCGGGGGCCCGCCGGGGCAGGGCCCTTCCTCCACCACCAGTGGCCAGGACGCCCGCGGCAGGTTCCATGAGTTCGGCATTTGTCCAGGTATCACCTGTCCGGTCGCGACCTGGTCGCCCTGGGCGGTTCGATTCCGTTCCCCTTCCCGCGTGACCCCGACCGCGGCTCACCCGTTGTCTCTTCATGAGCCGGGAACCGCCCGGCGCACGTACCGAGTTCGAGGAGCCACCCGTGCCGCGCATGCTCGACGTCAGCGAGGACGTACGCGCCGAGATCGGCGACGCCGAAGCCGACCGGCTGCTCGTCGGCGACAACGCCCCCGGCAGTTACGACTGCACCTCCTGCCGCACCCCCGGCGACTCCGAGCAGGAACGCACCAGCACGGTGCTGTTCGTCGGCGACGAGACCGCCGTCCTCGCCTTCGCCCACGCGACCTGCATCCCCTCGCAGGTGGTCCAGGTGGCCGAGGAACAGCTGCAGGGGGCCGTACGCAGCATCACCGGCAACGAGCAGGAGGGGGGCCCGGACCTGTCGGTCCCCGAGCAGGCGGTGCTCGGCATCACCAGCGGCCTGGTCCTGATCGACGACGAGCTCCACCCTGCCCTGGTCGTCGAGCCGACCGGGGCGATCGCCCGCCCCGGCACCGACGGCAGCGGCGGCGACGAGTTCCTGCAACTGCTGCTGGAGCAGAGTTTCCGGCCGGTCCATCGGATGGACCAGGTTCCGGAGGTGCTGCACGGCTGGTCCATCCTGCTCGCCATGGGACAGCTGCACGCGGTGCTCCAGCCGGGCACGGGCGGCGGCGCCCCGGTTGCCTGGTGGCAGGCGCACGCGCCCCTGCAGGTCACGGAGGGCTGGCGGACCGCGGCCAACAAGTCGCAGACCGTGCTGGTCTATGCCGCACCGGCCGGTTCGATCGGCCAGCAGCCCCGCGAGGACCTGCTGCGCGACGCCCTGGAGAAGGCCGCGGCCGGCGGGTTCCTGGTAGCGGCCGCGATGCCGCTGGCCGGGACCTGATCATGCCCGCGCGCCCCGCGCACCCACGACGAACAGCTATTTCTCCCGCGGGCCCGCATCCGACGGACGGCGGGGTCGTTGGCACATACGTGCACTCATACGACCCCTCCCACCAGCGTCCGAGCCCGATCCCTGCCATGCGTCCCGCGCAGGAACCTTCGGGCGGCCCGTCCCACACCCCGATCTACGACGCGCTGTACTCCGAGTACCGCAGGTCGTTCAGGGCGCTGCCGGGTGATCGGAGCGGCGAGGAGAGTCTGGGCCTGCCGGCCTTCGGTGCCGGGTTCTTCGGCTCGCACACCTCGCTGAGCGTCCACTCTGCGCACTCCGGGCACAGCGGGGCCGGAAGCAGCGCCGGCGGCACCGGGCACAGCAGCGGCCCGGGCAGCCACACCGGCAGCCTGGGCTCGTGGCAGCGGGTCGGGCGGCACGCGGGACGGGTCCAGCCCGCGGCGCTGCCGCCGGGCTCACGGGACGCCTGACGTACGACGGAGCCCCGGACCACTCGTTGAGCGAGTGGTCCGGGGCTCCGTCGTACGGTCCGGGGTGTGCCGTCCGAGTCCCCAGGGGTGGCGTGAGGCCCCCAGGGGCCACGTAAGGCGCCCAGGGCTCCCCGGGCCCCTACGGGCCTGCTGGGGGCCTTCCTGGCGCCTCACGCGCCGGACGGCGCCCGGTTGCCTACTTGTTGCGGCCGCGCTTCTCGCGGACCCGTACCGAGATGTGGATCGGAGTGCCCTCGAAGCCGAACTCCTCACGCAGCCGGCGCTCGACGAAGCGGCGGTAGCCGTGCTCCAGGAAGCCGGAGGCGAAGAGCACGAAGCGCGGCGGCTTGGTGCCCGCCTGGGTGCCGAAGAGGATACGCGGCTGCTTGCCACCGCGGATGGGGTGCGGGTGGGAGGCGACGATCTCACCGAGGAACGCGTTCAGCCGGCCCGTCGGAACGCGGGTCTCCCAGCCCTCCAGCGCGGTCTCGATCGCCGGGACCAGCTTCTCCATGTGGCGGCCGGTGAGGGCCGAGACGTTGACCCGGGGGGCCCACGCGACCTGCGCGAGCTCCGTCTCGATCTCGCGCTCCAGGTAGTAGCGGCGCTCCTCGTCGAGGGTGTCCCACTTGTTGAAGGCGACGACGATCGCGCGTCCGGCCTCGACGGCCATGGTGACGATGCGCTGGTCCTGGACGCTGATCGACTCGCTGGAGTCGATCAGGATCACGGCGACCTCGGCCTTCTCCACGGCGGCCGCGGTACGCAGCGAGGCGTAGTAGTCCGCGCCCTCCTGGAGATGGACCCGGCGCCGGATACCGGCCGTGTCGATGAACTTCCAGGTGATGCCGCCGAGGTTGATCAGCTCGTCGACCGGGTCGCGGGTGGTGCCTGCCAGCTCGTTGACGACCACGCGGTCCTCGTTGGCCACCTTGTTCAGCAGCGAGGACTTGCCGACGTTCGGACGGCCGATCAGCGCGATACGGCGCGGGCCGCCGACCGCCGTGCCGAACGACTGGGCCGGGGCTTCGGGAAGCGCCTCCAGCACCGCGTCCAGCATGTCGCCGGTACCGCGGCCGTGCAGCGAGGAGACGGGGTGCGGCTGGCCGAGGCCCAGCGACCAGAGCGCGGTGGCGTCCGCCTCGCCGCTCTGCCCGTCGACCTTGTTCGCGCAGAGCACGACGGGCTTGCCGGACCGGCGCAGCAGCTTGACGACGGCCTCGTCGGTGTCGGTGGCGCCGACCGTGGAGTCGACCACGAAGACGACCGCGTCGGCCATCTCGATCGCGTACTCGGCCTGGGCCGCGACGGAGGCGTCCAGCCCCAGGACGTCCTGCTCCCAGCCGCCGGTGTCGACGACCTTGAAGCGGCGGCCCGCCCATTCGGCCTCGTAGCTGACGCGGTCACGGGTGACGCCGGGCTTGTCCTGGACCACGGCCTCGCGACGGCCGATGATCCGGTTCACCAGCGTCGACTTGCCGACGTTGGGACGGCCGACGACGGCGAGAGCGGGGAGCGGTCCGTGACCGGCCTCACCGATGGCACCCTCGACGTCCTCGGGGTCGAACCCCTCCTGCGCGGCGAGCTCCATGAACTCCGCGTACTCGGCATCGCCAAGCGCTCCGTGCTCGTGGTCCGAGCCGCCGGAGTGAATCTGGTCGTTCATGAAGTCCGTTCCTCTTTGCATCATCATCGATGGACCACGCAGCACGCGGTCCACTACTCAAGTCTTACTCGGTGCGCCCGGTGAGGCGCCTGGCCTGCTCCAGGTGGCCGGTCAGCCGTCCCTGGATCCGCAACGTCGCCTCGTCGAGCGCGCCGCGCGTCCGACGGCCGCTGCCGTCTCCGGCAGCGAACGCCTCACCGAAGACGACGTCGACACGGCTGCGCAGCGGCGGCAGTGCCGATATCAACCGTCCGCGGCGCTCGGTGCTTCCCAGTACGGCCACGGGCACGATCGGCGCCCCGCTGCGCAGCGCGAAATACGCGAGTCCGGCGCGCAGCGAGGCGAAGTCTCCTTCGCCTCGGGTGCCCTCGGGGAAGATCCCGAGTGCCCCGCCGTTCCCCAGCACGCCGAGGGCGTGGGTGATGGCGGTGCGGTCGGCGATCGATCGGTCCACCTTCAGCTGACCGATTCCGCGCAGGAACGGGTCCAGGGGGCCGACGAACGCCTCTTTCTTGATCAGAAAGTGGACGGGCCGGGGCGCGGTGCCCATCAGCATCGGCCCGTCGATGTTGTGCGAGTGGTTCACCGCGAGTATGACGGGTCCGGAGGCGGGGACCCGCCATGCGCCGAGGACACGGGGCCTGAAAAGCCCGTACATCAGCCCGATCCCGATGCCGCGTCCGACCGCCGCTCCGCGCAGCGTGGGCGCGCCCGTGGCAGGTGTCACTTCGCGGCCTGCTTCTCCCCGACGAGGGTGACAACACACTCGATGACCTGCTGGAGGGTCAGCTCGGTGGTGTCCACCTCGACAGCGTCGTCCGCCTTGGCGAGCGGCGAGGTCTTGCGGCCGGAGTCGGCGGCGTCCCGCTTGATCAGCGCATCCTTGGTGGCGGCCAGATCGGAACCCTTGACCTCGCCGCTGCGGCGGGCCGCGCGGGCCTCCGGCGACGCGGTCAGGAAGATCTTGATGTCGGCGTCGGGCAACACGGTGGTGCCGATGTCCCGGCCCTCGACCACGATGCCCCGCTCCGCTCCGGCGGCGATGGTGCGCTGCAGCTCGGTGATCCGGGTGCGCACCTCCGGGACGGCGCTGACTGCGCTGACCTTGGAGGTGACCTCCTGCGTACGGATCGGGCCGGAGGCGTCCTCACCGTCGACGGTGATCGTCGGGCCGGTGGGGTCGGTGCCGGAGACGATGACCGGCTTGGCGGCCGCGGTCGCCACCTCCGCCGCGTCGTTCACGTCGATGCCGTTGTTCAGCATCCACCAGGTGATCGCCCGGTACTGGGCACCGGTGTCCAGGTAGCTCAGGCCGAGCTGGGCGGCGACGGCCTTGGACGTGCTGGACTTGCCGGTTCCGGAGGGGCCGTCGATGGCGACGATCACTGCGGCCGGGGCGGTCCGGGCGGCGGCGCTTACGGTTTCCACGGTGGTGGACACCTTCCTGGTACACGGGGTGGGCGGGACGGGGACGCGTGAACCCGCCCCGCACAAGGTTACCGAGTGCCGGGGCGGGCCCGACCACCCCTGTGGACAAGTGCCTCCCGGCCTTGCGTCCCAAGGGGCGTCTCGCCGGTCAGGGCCGGCCGGGCGTCGCGGCCCCGGTCCTGACCGGCGAGACGCCCCGAAGGGCTACTGCCGGAGGGACCAGCCCCGCTCGCGCAGCGCCGCACTCAGGGCCGGGGCGGCACTCGGTTCGACCATCAGCTGGACGAGGCCCGCCTGCTGACCGGTGGCGTGCTCGATCCGTACGTCCTCGACGTTGACCCCGGCCCGGCCCGCGTCCGCGAAGATCCCGGCCAGCTCGCCGGGGCGGTCGCTGATGAGGACGGCCACGACCTCGTACGAGGAGGGGGCGGCGCCATGCTTCCCGGGCACCCGGACCCGGCCGGCGTTGCCGCGGCGCAGGACGTCCTGGATGCCCTCGGTGCCCTCGCGCCGCTTGTCCTCGTCGGCGGACTGGAGCCCGCGCAGCGCGGTGACGGTCTCGTCGAGGTCGGCGGCGATCCCGGCGAGGACGTCGGCGACGGGGCCGGGGTTGGCGGAAAGGATCTCCACCCACATCCGGGGGTCCGAGGCCGCGATCCTGGTCACGTCCCTGATGCCCTGGCCGCAGAGGCGCACCGCGGTCTCGTCGGCCTCCTCCAGGCGGGCGGCGACCATCGACGAGATCAGCTGCGGGGTGTGGGAGACGAGGGCGACGGCCCGGTCGTGGGCGTCGGCGTCCATGACGACCGGGACGGCACGGCAGAGCGCGACCAGCTCCAGCGCGAGGTTGAGGACCTCGGTGTCGGTGTCGCGGGTGGGTGTGAGGACCCAGGGGCGCCCCTCGAAGAGGTCGGCGGTGGCGGCGAGCGGGCCGGAGCGCTCCTTGCCGGCCATGGGGTGCGTACCGATGTACGGGGTGAGGTCGACGCCGAGCGCTTCCAGCTCGCGGCGCGGCCCGCCCTTCACGCTCGCGACGTCGAGGTAGCCGCGGGCGACACCGCTGCTCATCGCGGTGGCCAGCACGGTCGCGGTGTGGGCAGGCGGTACGGCGACGACCGCCAGGTCGACGCGGCCCTCGGGCGGCTCGTCCGTGCCGGCGCCCAGGGCGGCCGCCGTACGGGCCGACTCCGGGTCGTGGTCGACGAGGTGGACCTTGATGCCGCGCCCGGCGAGGGCGAGGGCCGCGGAGGTGCCGACGAGGCCCGTTCCGATGACGACGGCGGTTCTCACTGGGCGATGTCCTTGCGAAGGGAGGCGGTGGCGCCGAGGTAGACGTGGGCGATCTCGGACCTGGCGAGATACGTCTCGACGTGGGCGAGGATCCGGACCACCCGGGGCATGGCCCCTTCGATGTCCAGCTCCTGGGCGCAGATCAGCGGTACGTCGACGATACCGATCCCGCGCGCCGCGGCGGCCGGGAAGTCGCAGTGCAGGTCGGGCGTGGCCGTGAACCAGATGCTGATCAGGTCGTCCGCGACCAGGCTGTTGCGCTCCAGGACCGCGGTGAGCAGGGCGCTGACCTGCTCGTCCATGTGTCCGGCCTCGTCCCGCTCCAGCTGGACGGCTCCGCGGACCGCTCGTACCGCCACGTCGTACTCCTCGCCTGTGCCTGCCGCGTCTGCGCTTGCGTTTCAGCCTAGAGGGGCGGCACCGTCCCGTGCCGGGGCGCCCTGTCCGTGAGACGCGGCGGTGGCGTGCACGGCTACCAGCATCCGCCAGACCCGTGCGGCGAGCTGTGGAGCGGTGGCGTCGACGCGCCCGTGCACCCAGTCGGCGAGGACCCCGGCGAACAGCCCGGCGACGGCACTGGCGATCACGTCGGCCCCGGTCGTGGCCGGGCGGCGGCGGGTGAGCTCGGCGAGGCTGCGCGCCCTGAGCTCCTCGTGCAGCAGCTCGCCGAGCGGCCCGCCACCGCCCGTGCCCAGCAGGCTCCGGTAGACCTCGGCACGGTCCCGTACGGCGTCCAGCAGGCCGGTCAGCTCCGCGGGCGGCGCATCGGGCCCTGGCGGCGCCCCGTCCCAGGCGTGCAGGGCGTCCACGGCCTGCCGGACGATCTCGGCGCAGGCGTCCACCGCGAGGGCGCGCAGATCGTCGTAGTGGAGGTAGAAGGTGGCCCGGCCCACTCCGGCCCGGCGGACGATCTCGGAGACGCTGACCCGGTCCAGCGGGCGCTCCTCGCACGCCGCGAGGAGCGCCTCTCGCAGCCTGCCCCGGGTCCGGGCGGTACGCGGGTCGCTGCTGCCCGCGACCGCTGCCGGAGCCACCGCTCAGCCCGCCGTCAGGACGAGCACGAGGGCCGCCCCGGCAGGAACCGCCTGCACGAAGAGGATCTTCCGGCTGACGGTGGCCGCGCCGTACACCCCGGCCACGACGAGGCAGCAGAGGAAGAAGATCTGCGCCGGGCGGGCGACGGGGTCACCGGCGATCAGGCTCCAGACGAGCCCGGCGGCCATGAATCCGTTGTAGAGCCCCTGGTTCGCGGCCAGCGGCGCGCTCTCCCGGGAGAACTCCGGTGTCGTGGCGAAGACCTTGCGGCCGCGCGGGGTGTCCCAGAGGAACATTTCGAGGACCAGGAAATAGGCGTGGATCAGCGCGACGAGCGCGACCAGCACCTGGGCTGCTGTCTGCATGGTGAGCGACCTGACGACCTTCCGTATCGACTTCCTGGACAACTGTACAGGAAATCGATGGGTCCTCGGAGCTCCGGAGCCCCGCCCCGGGCAGGGGCCGGCGGGCTCTCGCGTACCCTCCCCCGCATGATCACTCCCTCCGACGAGGCGCTGGTACGCGACCACACGGTCTACTCCTGCGTGATGGGCTCGCGCGCCTTCGGGCTCGCCACGGACGGCAGCGACACCGACCGGCGGGGGGTCTTCCTTGCGCCGACCCCGTTGTTCTGGCGGTTCGACAAGCCTCCGGCCCATGTCGAGGGACCGGACGCTGAGCAGTTCTCCTGGGAGCTGGAACGCTTCTGCGAACTGGCCCTGCGGGCCAACCCCAATGTGCTGGAGTGCCTGCACTCGCCCCTGGTGGAGCGGATCGACGCGACCGGCCGTGAACTCCTCTCGCTGCGCGGGGCGTTCCTGTCCCGGCAGGCCCACGGAACCTTCGTCCGCTACGCGCTGGGCCAGCGCAGGAAGCTGGACGCGGACGTACGCCAGTACGGGGCACCGCGCTGGAAGCACGCCATGCATCTGCTGCGGCTGCTGGCGAGCGGCCGGGAACTGCTGCTTACGGGAGAGCTCACGATCGACGCAGGGGCGGACCGCGAGGACCTGCTGGCGGTCAGGCGGGGCGAGGTGCCCTGGCCGGAGGTGGAGCGGCGCATGGCGAGGCTGGCCGAGGAGAACGACGAGGCGGCCGCCGCCTCCCCGCTGCCGGCGGAGCCGGACCGGGCACGGATCGAGGACTTCCTGATCCGCACCCGGCAGGCGTCGGCGCTGGCCGGGTTGCCTGCCGGGGACGGTTCGGCCGGCTGAGGCCGGGAAGAGGCGGCGCGGCTCAGCCGGCCGAGGCCGGGGCGAGACGCGCCCGCACCACCAGTTCGTGGAGCGCGTCGAACCCGCTCGGCCCGTCCGGCAGCCCCGTGTCCGCCTGCGCTGCGTCGAGCACCCGGTGCAGCGACTCGACGTCCCGGGCCGCCTCCGCCCGGTCCACGCCCTCCGCGCCCCCGTGCTCGGCCTCGGCCTTGGCCGTGATCAGGCCGGGGAGGCAGGCCGGCGCCTCCACCCGGGCGAGGAGGGACGGCAGATGGGCCAGCACCTCGCCGCTGCGCATCAGATGGATACCCGTGAGCAGCGCCCGGAAGGTGTAGAGCAGCGGCTTCAGTTCGCCGGTCCTCTCGAAGAGGCGCCACTGGGTGCTGGCGAATCCGCGGTAGTGGTGGGCGTGGTTGCTGGTGAGGACGCCGGGCGCGAGCGCCACCAGTTCCCGGTGCAGGGCGGTCGTGTGGACGACCAGGGGCGAGAGCAGCTGCTCCAGGACGTAGCCGTTCGGCTTCAGCATCAGGCGGACGAACTTGCGGAGGTCATGGGTGACGAGGTCCATCTCCACGCCGTCGCTGTCCCACATCCGCGAGCACGTCTCCTCGGGCTCCCGGAGCCCGAGGAGATCCTCCACGGGCAGGACGTGGACCCCCCGCAGGTCCACATCCGAGTCCCGGGAGGGAAATCCGTACAGATGCGCCCCGGAGACCGTGGCGAACAGCAGCGGGTGGCGTTCACCGGCGAGGACCGGGCCGAGGTCGGTGACCGGCAGCCCGGCGTGCTGGAGGTGCATGGTGTCCGTAGGCATGGCTCAAGCGTCCCAGAGCGCCCCCAGCGACAGGAGATCGCTCCGGTACTCGATCCGCTCGGACCATTCCTTGGGCCAGGCCGCCGAGCCGAGGTGCGCTCCTGCCAGGGCGCCGGTCAGGCAGCCGAGGGAGTCCGAGTCGCCCCGGGTGCAGGCGGCCCTGCGCAGGGCGGTGACGGGTTCGTCGGGGAAGAGCAGGAAGCAGTGCAGGGCCGTGGCGAGGGCCTCCTCGGCGATCCAGCCGTCGCCGGTGCTCTCGCAGGGGTCGGTCTCCGGGGACGGGTGGCGCAGGGCGTCCTGGACCCGGGCCAGGGCGGTGAGGCACTCGTCCCAGCCGCGCTGGATGTACAGCTCCGGGGAGGAGTCGCCCGCGTAGCGCCAGAGGTCCCCGAGCCAGCGCGTGAGGTAGCGGCCGCTGTTCTCGTAGGCGTAGCTGCGCAGCTGCCCGATCAGGCCCATCGGCTCCGCGCCCTGCGCCAGCAGGTGGACCGCGCGGGCCATCAGGTCGGACGCGGCGAGTGCGGTCGGGTGTCCGTGGGTGAGCGCGGCCTGGAGCTGGGCGGCGCCGGCGCGCTGTTCCTCACTCAGGCCGGGGACGAGCCCGACGGGCGCGACGCGCATGTTGGCGCCGCAGCCCTTGGAGCCGGTCTGGCTGGCCTCCTGCCAGATCCGGTCGCTGTCGAGCATCCGGCAGGCGGTCATGCAGGTGCGGCCGGGGGCGCGGTTGTTGTCGGGCGAGTGGTACCAGTCGACGAACTCGTCGCGCACCGGCCGTACGAGGCGCAGCGGGGTGAGCAGTCCGCGGTCCATGGCGGTGCGGATTCCGCGTCCGAGGGCCAGGGTCATCTGGGTGTCGTCGGTGACGATCGCCGGCTTCGGCAGCCGCATCTGGCGCCACGGCCCACACTTGGCGAGGATCGAGGGGACGTTGTTGAACTCGGTCGGGAAGCCCAGTGCGTCGCCGAGCGCGAGCCCGGTGAGCGCGCCGGTGGCGGCCTGTTTGGTGAGGGTCCTGGTCACGATCATGTGCTTCTTCCTTCCGGTCGCAGCAGTGGGGGGTGCAGGGCGGTCGCGGCACCCGCCCGGTACAGGGCGGCCGGTTTCCCCCGGCCGCCGGTGCGGCGCGGTGATCCTTCCGAGGCCTGGACGAAGCCGGGCGTGGCAAGGACCTTGCGCCGGAAGTTGGGCCGGTCCAGCTCGACGCCCCAGACCGTCTCGTACACCTGCTGGAGCTCTCCCAGGGTGAACTCCGGCGGACAGAACGCGGTGGCCAGGCAGGTGTACTCGAGTCTGGCGCCGATCCTGGCGCGGGCGTCGGCGAGGATGAGGTCGTGGTCGAAGGCGAGCGCGCCGAGCCGCCCGGCGTCCCACCACTGGGCGCTGGCCGCGTCGCCGCCGCCGCGCGGTTCGGGCAGATCGGGGACGAGCGCGGCGTAGGCGACGGAGACGACCCGCATCCTCGGGTCGCGGTCCGGGTCGCTGTAGGTGCGCAACTGCTCCAGGTGGAGGGCCGAGACGGTGTCCTCGGTCAGTCCGGTCTCCTCGGCCAGTTCCCTGCGCGCCGCGGTCCCGGCGGACTCCCGGGGCAGCACGAAGCCGCCGGGCAGCGCCCAGTGGCCCTTGTACGGGTCCTCGCCGCGTTCGACGAGCAGGACGTGCAGCCGTGACTCGCGGACCGTGAAGACGGCGAGGTCGACGGTGACGGCGAAGGGTTCGAAGGCGTGCGGGTCGTAGCCCTCGGGGCCGGCGGCACTCATCGTCGCTCCGGGAGGGGGGCGGCGAAGTCCCAGCCGGTGGCGAGCAGGGCGTCGACAGCCGTGACGGCTGCGGTCAGACGGTCCTGGCGGCTGCCGGTGATCTCGGTGAATGTCCTTCCGGTACGGGCGAGTTCGGCCCGGAAGCGGTCGGTCATCCAGGGCCGCAGCTCCTCGCCGTCGCGCAGTCCGTCGTCCTCGAAGGCGACGCCCTCGTGGTCGGTGAGCAGCCACAGGTGGTGGGTGACCCGGTCGGCGGTCCGCTCGACCAGGGGGTTGCGGCCTCCGACGTACCGCTCGTGCCACACGGTCGTGGCGAAGGAGTCCGTGTCGCACACGAGCAGCGGGGAGCCGGTGCGGGCGGCGGCCTCCTCGCGGGCGTTCTGGGTCTCGGCGATGAGGGGGAAGTCGTGAGTGGTGAAGGAGACGTCCTCCCACTGGGCCTCTGGCCACCGGGCACGCAGCGCGGCGAGCTTCTGCTCGCTGAACTCGCGCCCGTACTCGGCGACGTAGCCGGTGTGCGCCCAGATGCCGCCGCGCCGCCGGTAATAGGCGGCGAGGTCGCGGGCCAGGGTGGTGGTGCCGGTGGACTCGGCGCCGAGGACGACGACGCGGCGGGTGAGCGCCGCCCGGACCGGGGGTTCGAGGAAGTCCCAGCAGCCGGCCGGGTCCGCGCGGACGGCAGTGCCGGAGACCGGGAAGACCGTGCGGCCGGGGTCCACGCAGACGGACTCGGCGCCGAAGCGGCGGGCGAGTTCGTCCCCGTACGACTCCGAGGTGAAGACGGCGTCCACGGGCTCGGGCACGGCCGCGGTGAAGACGGCCATGTGGGCGTCCCAGATCGCCGGGTCGTGGAGATCCATCGGGGTGTCGTCGACGGCGCCCACCACCGTCACGTCCGGGTGCACCTCGCGCATCCAGGCGACCCGGTCCGCCAGCGGCACGGATTCCACCGAGGCGGCGCAGACCAGCACGGTCAGCCGCTCGCAGCGGTCCCGGGCCGTACGGACGAGGTGGTGGTGGCCGGCGTGCGGCGGGTAGAACTTCCCGAGCACCAGCCCGTGTGCGAAGCGCTTCATGCCTGGGCCTCCACGGGCTCCGGGTGCCGAACGGTGAGATCCCGCCTCCAGTTGCGCAGGCCGATCAGGCACAGCGTCAGGAAGCCGGCGTACAGCAGCGAGGTCAGATAGAGCTCCTTGTACGCGTACAGCGGGATGTAGACCACGTCGGCGGCGATCCACAGCCACCACGACTCCACGAGTTTTCTGCACTGCCCGTACGTCGCCGCGAGCGACAGGGCGGTCGTCAGCGCGTCCCAGAAGGGCACCGTCGAGTCAGTGGCCCGGTCGAGCAGGACGGTCAGTGCGAGGGTCCCCACCACCCCTGCCGCGAGCAGCCCGGTCCACTCGGTGCGGGTGGTGCGCCGCACCGGCAGGCCGTCCGTCCCTGGTCCACCCCCGTGGGTCCAGGTCCACCAGCCGTACGCGGCAAGGGCGATGAAGACGATCTGGAGGCCCGCGTCCGCGTACAGACCGGACTGGGCGAACAGCAGGATGAAGAAGACGTTGTTGGCGATGCCGATCGGCCAGTTGGCGAGGTGCTGGCGGGCCACGAGCCAGACGCACAGCGCTCCGCTGCCGAAGCCCAGCACCTCGGTCCAGCTGACCGGGGTGTCCAGAACCGTCATCAGGGGTTGCTGCAGGGGATCGAGTACATCCGCGAGACTCACGCCCGCCTCCTTAATAGTCACTCTGACTATAAAGGCAGAACGGGGACAGCAAAAGGCCCGCGGCCGATTCCTGTTCGAAAATCGAAATCCAGGAACCGGCCGCGGGCCGTGAGCGGTGTGCGGGTGGTCTACAGACCGACCTCACGCATCAGCATGCCCACTTCGGTGTTGGTGAGCCGGCGCAGCCAGCCCGACTTCTGGTCGCCCAGCGGGATCGGCCCGAACGACGTACGCACGAGCCGCTCGACGGGGAAGCCGGCCTCGGCCAGCATCCGGCGGACGATGTGCTTGCGGCCCTCGTGGAGGGTCACCTCGACGAGGTAGTTCTTGCCGGTGTTCTCGACCACGCGGAAGTGGTCGGCGCGGGCGTACCCGTCCTCCAGCTGGATGCCGTCCTTGAGCCGCTTGCCCAGGTCGCGCGGGAGCGGGCCCTGGATGGCCGCGAGGTAGGTCTTCTTCACGCCGTACTTCGGGTGGGTGAGACGGTGGGCCAGCTCGCCGTGGTTGGTGAGCATGATGATGCCCTCGGTCTCGGTGTCCAGCCGGCCGACGTGGAAGAGACGCGTCTCACGGTTGGTGACGTAGTCGCCGAGGCACTGACGGCCGTCCGGGTCCTCCATGGAGGAGACGACACCGGCCGGCTTGTTCAGCGCGAAGAAGAGGTACGACTGGGTGGCCACCGTCAGGCCGTCGACCTTGATCTCGTCCTTGTGCACGTCGACGCGCTTGCCCTGCTCGACGACGATCTCGCCGTTCACCTCGACGCGGGACTGCTCGATCAGCTCCTCGCACGCACGGCGCGAGCCCATGCCTGCCCGGGCGAGGACCTTCTGCAGCCGCTCGCCCTCCTGCTCGGCGCCCGGGTGGGTCTTGGGCGTCTTGATCTCGGGCTTGTCCGCGTACCTGTCACGGTTGCGCTGCTCGATCTTGGCGTCGAGCTCGCGCGAGCGGGCCGGGGAGCCGTACGGGGCACGCCGGCCGCCGCCCCTGGAGCCACTCGACGCCGCCTTCGGACCGCCCTTGGCACCGCCGCGGGCGGCCTCGCCGCGGCCCTTGCGGGTGCCGCCGTCGCCGCCCGGCTTGTCGTTGCCGACGTCGTAGCGGCGCTCCTCGGGGCGGGGACGGCGGGCGCGCTGCTCCTGATTGTCATCGCGCCCGGAGCCGGGGGTCCGGGCATTCGGGTTGCTGTTCCTGCCCGTGCCGGTGTTGTTCCTGCTGCTCCTGCCGCCGCCGCTGCCGCCGCTCCTGGCGCCGCCGCCGCTGTTGCCACCGCTCCTGCCGCCGGCGCCGCTGCTGCCGCCGCTCCTGCCGCCGGCGCCGCTGCTGCCGCTGTTCCTGCCACTGCTTCGCATCAAAATTCCGTCTTGTCGTGTGCGTGAGTATCCGGGGTGTCCGGTGCGTCCGGATCGAACGACGGCACACCCTCTAGCGTCTCAGCCTCGATCGCGTCCGCCTCGGGGAGGAAGGGCGCGAGCTCCGGGAGCTCGTCCAGGCCACGCAGGCCCATTCGCTCCAGAAAGTAGTTCGTCGTCCTGTACAGGATCGCACCTGTTTCGGGTTCCGCGCCCGCTTCCTCGACCAGACCCCTCTGCAGCAGGGTCCGCATGACCCCGTCACAGTTCACGCCTCGCACCGCCGAGACTCTCGACCGGCTCACCGGCTGCCGGTACGCGACCACCGCCAGGGTCTCCAGAGCCGCCTGCGTCAGACGGGCGTGCTGCCCGTCCAGGACGAAGCCCTCGACCGCCGCCGCGTACTCCGGGCGCGTGTAGAAGCGCCAGCCGCCCGCGACGAGCCTGAGGTCGAAACCGCGGCGCTGGACGGTGTACTCGTCGGCCAGTTCCCGCAGCGCGTCGGCGACGGCCCGCCGGGGCCGCTCCAGCACTTTGGCCAGATGCTCCTCGGTCGCGGGCTCGTCGACGACCATGAGGACGGCCTCCAGCGCGGGCTTGAGATCGAGGTCCGCGACGGCGGAGCCGGTGACGTCCTGCTCGCTCATGCCGTCACGTCCTGCTGCGGGCCGCGCACGTCCTGTGCCTTCACGTCCTGCGCCGTCACGTCCTGCTGCGCGTCGCGCACGTCCTGTGCCTCCTGGTCGAACTCGTCCGTCACGGTGGGCCCGGCTCCCTCTCCCCCGGCCCAGCGCACCATGAGCTCGCCGAGCGCCTCGTCCTGGTCCAGGGCGACGGCCTTCTCCCGGTAGAGCTCCAGCAGGGCGAGGAACCGTGCGACGACGGTGAGGGTGTCCGGGGCGTCCTCGGCCAGCTCCCGGAAGCTGATCTCCCCCACTTCCCGCAGCCGCTCCACCATGATTCCGGCCTGCTCGCGCACACTGACCAGGGGGGCGTGGATGTGGTCGATGTAGACCTGCGGTCTGGGCTTCGGCTGCATCGCCTTCACGGCGAGCCGGGCGAAGCCCTCGGCCCCGATGCTGATGACGACGTCGGGCAGCAGCTCGGCGTGGTGCGGTTCCAGCCCGACGGTACGAGGAAAGCGCCGGCCCTCCGATTCGAGGCGGGCACTGAAGATCTCGGCGATGCGCTTGTACGCGCGGTACTGCAGCAGCCGCGCGAAGAGCAGGTCCCTGGCCTCCAGCAGCGCCAGGTCACCCTCGTCCTCCACCTCGGCGACGGGCAGCAGCCGGGCCGCCTTCAGATCGAGGAGGGTCGCGGCGACCACGAGGAACTCGGTGGTCTGGTCGAGGTCCCAGTCCGGTCCCATGGCCCGGATGTGCACCATGAACTCGTCGGTGACCTTGGACAGGGCGACCTCGGTCACATCCAGCTTGTGCTTGGAGATCAGCTGGAGCAGCAGATCGAACGGCCCCTCGAAGTTCGCCAGCCGGACGGTGAAACGCCCGTCGTCGGGAGCAGGGGCCGGGGCCACCGGGGCCACCGGGACCGCCGGGGCGTTGTCCCCCGCCGGGGCCACAGGGACCGCCGGGGCATTGTCCACCACCGGACCCGCCGGGACCGCCGGAGCCCCGTCCCCGACCGGAGCCCCGTCCACCACCGGAACCGGGAAGACATCCCCCCCGCCCGGTCCGCCCCCGGACACGGGTCCACCGCCCGGCCCGCGGCCCAGGGGGCGGCGGGAGGTACGGGCGGACTGGTCGGGAGGAGGCATGGAGATCCAGGGTGCGACGGGACACGGGCGGCGGGCGGCGGCCCGTACGGGACGGGACAGGCCGCACCGCTCGGCCGGCGGCCGCCCTCCGGGCAGGCTACCGGCGCCGCACCGCTCAGCGGCCGCGCAGCCGCCGTACGAGGATGCTCGCGTCGCCCCGCGACTCCAGGTCCGCGAGGACCACGGCGACGGCCTCACGGACGATGCGCCCGCGGTCGACGGCCAGGCCGTGCTCGCCGCGCAGCACGAGCCGCGCGTGTTCGAGGTCCATCAGCTCCTCGGCGGAGACATAGACCGTGATCTTCTCGTCGTGGCGCTCCCGGCCACTGGGCCTGCGGTTCGCCCCGCGCCCGCCACCGCGTCTGCGCTGCTGCTGCACGACAGGGGCGGGAACCGGCTCCTGCGAGGACGGCGGCTGCGGGCGGCGCCCGGCCTGTGCGGCCACCGCGACGCGGTCGTTCTCACCGCCGCGGCTGCGCGAGCCGCCGGCGTTGGCGTCGGCGTCCGCCGCGGAGTGCTCCTGCGAGGAGGGGGCCGCGCCCGCGGAGGCTTCGGAGCCCTCCCCCGACGTGCTGTCCCCGGAATCCCCCTCGCCGGCCGGAGCCGGTACCCGGGCCTCGCCGTTCGCCTTGCGCCGCCGCTCCGCGGGGGACGAGGACTGCAGCCCCATCCCCCCGGTGGTACGGAACAGTTCGTCGGCCCCGGGCAGACTCACTCGGCGTGACACCGGGCGAGCACCTCCCTGGCGAGCTGGCGATAGGCGGCGGCACCGACCGAGTTGGAGGCGTACGTGGTGATGGGCTCACCGGCGACCGTGGTCTCCGGGAAGCGGACCGTGCGCCCGATGACCGTGTGGTAGACGTGATCGTCGAATGCCTCGACGACGCGCGCGAGGACCTCGCGGCTGTGCACCGTACGGGAGTCGTACATGGTGGCGAGGATGCCGTCGAGCTCCAGGTCCGGGTTGAGCCGCTCCTGGACCTTCTCGATGGTCTCGGTGAGCAGCGCCACACCGCGCAGCGCGAAGAACTCGCACTCGAGCGGCACTATCACCTTGTGCGCGGCGGTCAGCGCGTTCACCGTGAGCAGGCCGAGCGAGGGCTGACAGTCGATCACGATGTAGTCGTAGTCGGCCATCAGCGGCTTCAGGGCGCGCTGGAGCGTGGACTCGCGGGCGACCTCGCTGACCAGCTGAACCTCGGCGGCCGACAGGTCGATGTTGCTCGGCAGCAGGTCCATGTTGGGCACTGCGGTCTTCAGGAGGACCTCGTCGGCCGCCATGCCCCGCTCCATGAGCAGGTTGTAGACGGTGAGGTCGAGCTCCATCGGGTTGACGCCGAGGCCGACCGACAGGGCTCCCTGCGGGTCGAAGTCGACGAGCAGGACACGCCGGCCGTACTCCGCGAGCGCGGCACCCAGGTTGATGGTCGACGTGGTCTTGCCGACGCCGCCCTTCTGGTTGCACATCGCGATGATCTTCGCGGGACCGTGATCGGTCAGCGGGCCCGGGATCGGGAAGTAGGGCAGGGGCCGGCCCGTCGGGCCGATCCGCTCGCGGCGCTGCCGGGCGGCGTCGGGCGCGAGGGTGGCCGCGTACTCCGGATCGGGCTCGTACTCGGCGTCCGGGTCGTAGAAGTGCCCCTGGGGCGCTGCATCGAAGTCGGCGAAGTGGGCGGTGTCCCGGCCACTCTCGTTGCCGGCCATGGCGTTCACGTGTAGGCCGTCCATCATCTGGGGGGCTGTCGTCATGTGCTGGTGGGTGGCGAAGGTGCGGACAGCGACGGAGCCGACAGCCTCCAGCCCGTTCGGGCTCTGGCCCCGCGCCGGCATCCCTGGATGAACACCCCCGGGAGTAAATGTCGACTCATTCACAAGTCGTCTTACCTCCTTGGACATGACCAGGAAACTTATCGATAGGTCAGCGTGGCACCATGCCGACGATTGGCGACTCTATGGCGTGTCACCGGTCCGCAGCAACACAATCCGCCGGACCCGGCCCGATGTGTCGGCAATCGAACACCCCGCTGTCAAGGGCGCGCAGCCTCCTGGGCGCACTTTTCACAGGTGCACGAATCGGTTAAAGGGTTACCTTCGAGACGAGTTGCGCGCGGCCCCGGGGAGGCCCGACACGCGTCCGGCCGGACCTTGCTCGGCAAGGTCCGGCCGGACGCGTGAGGTTGACGAACGGTGTTGACCCGTCAGCCGAGAAGCGTGCTCAGTTCGACGTGGTCGAGGCCGTGCGCCTCGGCCACCTCGCGGTAAACGACCTGCCCGTCATGGGTGTTGAGGCCCTTGGCGAGTGCGGCGTCGCGGCGCAGCGCCTCGGCCCAGCCACGGTTCGCGAGCTCCACGATGTAGGGCAGCGTCGCGTTGGTGAGGGCGTACGTGGAGGTGTTCGGGACCGCGCCGGGCATGTTCGCGACGCAGTAGAAGACCGAGTCGTGAACCATGAAGGTCGGTTCGGCGTGCGTCGTCGGGTGCGAGTCCTCGAAGCAGCCGCCCTGATCAATTGCAATGTCGACAAGTACACTTCCGGGCTTCATCTTGGCGACGAGCTCGTTGGTGACCAGCTTCGGGGCCTTCGCGCCGGGGATCAGCACGGCACCGACGACGAGGTCCGCCTCGATGACGGCCTTCTCCAGTTCGAAGGCGTTGGAGACGACGGTCTGCACCTTGGTGCCGAAGATCTTGTCGGCCTCGCGAAGCTTGTTGATGTCCTTGTCGAGCAGCGTGACGTGAAAGCCGAGACCGACGGCGATCTGCGTGGCGTTCCAGCCGGAGACACCGCCGCCGATGACGACGGCCCTGCCGGCCGCCGTGCCCGGGACACCGCCGGGCAGCACGCCGCGGCCACCGACCGAACGCATCAGGTGGTACGCGCCGACCTGCGGGGCCAGCCGGCCCGCGACCTCGGACATCGGGGCGAGCAGCGGCAGCGCGCGGTTCGCGGTCTCGACGGTCTCGTAGGCGATGGCCGTGGTGCCGGACTCCAGAAGGGCGTCCGTGCACGCGCGGGAGGCGGCGAGGTGCAGGTAGGTGAAGAGGGTCTGGTCCTTGCGGAGGCGGTGGTACTCCTCGGCAACCGGCTCCTTGACCTTGAGCAGCAGGTCCGCGGTGGCCCAGACCTCGTCGGCGGTGGGCAGGATCTGCGCCCCGGCGGCGACGTACTCCTCGTCCGTGATGGAGGAGCCGGCCCCGGCGTTCTCCTCGACGACGACCTGGTGGCCGTGACGGACGAGCTCGTGCACACCGGCAGGCGTGATCGCCACGCGGAACTCGTTGTTCTTGACTTCGCGGGGGATGCCGACCTTCACGTCGATCACGGTCCTTGGCTCAGAGGGTTACCCGGACATAGCTATACATACCCGGATAGACGCAGCGTAAATGGAGACACCGCGAACACCCGCGGCAGAGCCAGTCTAATGAAGGGCTTCTCCCTGTCTAGCCTTACAAAGCATTAATTTTCTGTCGTAGCACTACGGATTTCGTAGGCTGCGCTCTCCTCACCCAGCAATCTCTCGGCCGCACCCCTGTGCAGCCCCGCGGCTGCGGGGTCGCCGAGGCGGTCGAGGGTGTCGGCCAGCCGGAGCTCCAGCGCGGCCTGCAGCCGCAGGTCCTTGGCCTGGCGCGCCCACTCCACGGCCTCCCGGCAGGTCTGCAGCGACTCCTGCGGACGGCCCGCGTACTCCTGGACCCGGGCGACCTCACTCAGCGCCCGCGCCTGGGCGGGCACATCGCCGAGCCTGCGGTAGCCGGCCGCCGCCGCCCGCCAGTTCCGCAGCGCCTCGCCGTACCGGCCCGCGTAGGTGTGGACGGTGCCGAGCCTCCCGTAGAGCCGCGCCTCGTCGGCCCGTTCGCCCTGGGTGAGCCGCTGCGCGAGCGCCCGGCCGTACCAGTCGGCGGCCCGGTGGAAGTCGCCGAGCTCGGCATAGGCACCGCCTACGGATTCCATCGCGCGGCCGGTGGCGTACTGGTCCTTCGCCGCCCGTCCGGCATCCAGCGCGGCCCGGTAGCGGGCCAGCGCCTCCCGGGTCCGGCCGGTCCCGGCGTCCAGATCGGCGAGGTTGAGCAGCGCGGCCGCCCGCTCCCGGGGCAGATCGCGCCGCTCCGCGACGGCCAGCACCAGACCGTGCAGTCCGTAGAGGTCGGGCGCGGCCGCCTCGGTGCCTTCGTGCACGGCCAGCGCCCGTACCAGAGCGGCCACCAACCGCCTTGCCAGGGTGTCGAGTTCACCGTCCCCGACGGCGATCCGGGCGGAGGCGACCAGTGCGGGCCTGCGGATCCGCAGCCAGGCGGCGGCCGCCTCGGGGCCGGGGAACCGCAAGGAGCGCGGCAGCCCGGCAAGCTTGCGCCGGGCCGGGGAGCCCTCGGGTTCGGTGACCGCGCGGCAGGACTGGAGCAGCCGCACGGTGCGCTCCAGCATCCGGGCCTGGGCGAGCTGGATCTCGGCCGGGCGGTCCCGGTCCTCCAGCAACGCCCGCAGCAGCGCCGCGAGGCAGCCGGGTACCTCGTACTGCGGCTCCTCGGCACCGTCGCTCCGCAGCAGCCCCAGCCGCACGAAGTCGTCGAGGGTGGTCCGGGCTGCCGAGACGGAACAGCCGGCGAGCGCCGACGCGGTGTGGGCGTCGGCGAGCCCGGCCGGGGCGAGGGAGAGCAGCCGCAGTATCCGGGCGGCGGTCGGCGGCAGCGAGTCGTGGACCAGCCGGAAGGCGCGGGCCAGCGGGCGGGCGCCGGTGGGCTGCTCGGTGTCGTCCGGCAGTTCCCTCAGCTGTTTGGTGACGTCGGCAACCGAGGCCGTCGGATGGGTGGCCAGCCAGCCCCCGATCATGAGCAGTGCGGCGGGCTGCCCCCCGCACTCCTCCGCCAGGGCCTCCGCCGTCAGCGGGTCGACGGTGATCCTGACCTGGCCGATCACACCGGCGAGCAGCTCGACGGCGGAGCCCGCGTCCAGGCCACCGATGGTGCAGGGGCGGACGCCGGAGATGCCTGTCAGCGGGCCCTGAGCGGTGGCGATGACGAGACAGTCCGGATTGTCCGGCAGCAGCGGGTCGACCTGTTCGGCGTCGGAGGCGTCGTCGAACAGGAGCAGGACGCGGCGCACGGCGAGCGCCTCGCGGACCATCTCGGACAGTTCGTCCGCGTCCGCGCCGGGTGGGCCGGCCACGTCCAGCCCGCCCAGGAGTTCGCGCGCGGCGCGTTCGGCGGGGACGGGGGTGCCACCGGGTTCGGTGAGCCGGACGCGGATCAGCCCGTCGGGGTACTCGCCCGTCCCGAGCAGCCGCCGGGTGAGTTCCCCGGCCAGTGCGGTACGGCCTGAACCGGGGCGGCCCGCGATGAGCAGGACCCTGGCCCGGCCGCTCTTGCGACCGGCCATGGTGTCCAGTCCGGCCCGTTCGATATCGGCCCGCAGTTCCTTCAACTCGCGCTCGCGCCCGAAGAATCGGGGTGGTTCGACGGCGGCCGGCTCCTCGGTCCCCGCTGCCTCGGCCGGGCCGCTGGTGTCCACCGCCTGATCCGTCACGGGCCACGCTCCACTTCGCTGCACGCGTCGCCCGCCGGGACTCCGGTCAGGGCATTCCGAGCGTAGTTCAGGCGAGTGGGCGAATCGGGTGGAGCGCGGCGGGGAGGTCCCCCGATCGGATCAGCATGTTTTCCGACCGGGGGCTGCGAGGGAGCACCCGCAGGGGGCCGCGCGAGCGTCTCCCTCCCGGCATTCCCGACGTGTCGTCAGGCCTCGAACGGCCGGGCGGGCCAGGGCGCCTCCGCGGGCCGCAGCGAGTCGGTCCCGTCGCCCGCGAGTACCGCCGCGAGCGCGAGCACCCCCACCACCAGGCAGCTGTTGTGCAGGTCTCCGGCGAGGACACCCCGCACGAGATCCTGGAGCGGAACCCGGGCCAGCTCCATGTCGGCCTCCTCCTCGGAGACCTCGAAGCGCTCCCCGTCCGCCTCGGAGATGTTCCGGGCGAGGAAGATGCGTACAGCCTCGTCGCAGCCGCCGGGCGTCGTGAAGACGTCGGTCAGCACCCGCCAGTCCTCGGCCTTGACGTACGCCTCCTCGTAGAGCTCGCGCTGCGCGGCGTGCAGCGGGTTCTCACCGGGTACGTCGAGGAGTCCGGCCGGAATCTCCCAGAGCTTGTGGCGCACCGGGTGGCGGTACTGGCGCAGCACGAGGACGCGGTCCTCGTGGTCGAGTGCCAGCACGGCGACCGAGCCGGGGTGGACCTGATAGTCGCGGCGCGCGATCGTGCCGTCGGGCATCTCCACGTCATCGGTACGGACGCTGGTCTTGTTGCCCCGGAACGGAGTCTCGGTCGCGGTGACCGGCCATTCCTCGGGCGTGTCCTGGAAACCCATCTACGTCCTCCCACAAAAAACAGTGACCGGGGTACGCGTCCTCGAAGGATGCGTACCCCGGTCAACCGTAACGCCTGCGGGGATGCCGTTACTTGCCCGGCGTGGCGCCCGTCTTGCGCGCGACGGCCGCCTTCACCAGGCCCGCGAAGAGCGGGTGCGGGCGGGTCGGGCGGGAGCGCAGCTCCGGGTGTGCCTGGGTGGCGACCAGGTAGGGGTGGACCTCGCGCGGGTACTCGACGTACTCGACGAGCTTGTTGTCCGGGGAGGTGCCGGAGAAGACCAGACCGGCCTTCTTCTCCAGCTCGGCGCGGTAGGCGTTGTTGACCTCGTAGCGGTGACGGTGGCGCTCGTCCACGTACGGCTGGCCGTCGTAGGCCTCACGGACCAGCGAGCCCTCGGCGAGCTTCGCCGGGTACAGGCCGAGCCGCATGGTGCCGCCCAGGTCGCCCGCACCCTCGACGTACGCCAGCTGCTCCTCCATCGTCGAGATGACGGGGTGGGAGGTGGCCGCGTCGAACTCGGTGGAGTTGGCGTCGGGGATCTCGGCGAGGTTGCGCGCCGCCTCGATCACGATGCACTGCAGGCCCAGGCAGAGGCCGAGCAGCGGCACCTTGTTCTCGCGGGCGTACTGGATGGCGCCGACCTTGCCGATGACGCCGCGCTCGCCGAAACCGCCCGGGATGCAGATGGCGTCGACGTCGCCGAGCTGCTTCTTGGCACCGGCCGGGGTCTTGCAGTCGTCGGACGCGACCCACTTGACCTTGACACGGGCCTTGTTGGCGAAGCCGCCGGCCCGGATGGCCTCGGTGACCGAGAGATAGGCGTCGGGCAGGTCGATGTACTTGCCGACCAGCGCGACCGTGACCTCGTGGTCGGGGTTGTGGACGCGGTCCAGCAGATCCCCCCAGGTGGTCCAGTCGACGTCGCGGAACGGCAGGTCGAGCTTGCGCACGACGTAGGCGTCCAGGCCCTCGGAGTGCAGCACCTTCGGGATGTCGTAGATCGACTTGGCGTCCGGGCAGGCCACCACGGCCGCCTCGTCGACGTCGCACATCAGCGAGATCTTGCGCTTGATGGCGGTCGGTACGTCGCGGTCTGCGCGCAGCACGATGGCGTCCGGCTGGATACCGATGTTGCGAAGAGCCGCCACCGAGTGCTGGGTGGGCTTGGTCTTGAGCTCGCCGGACGGGCCGATGTAGGGCAGCAGCGAGATGTGCACGACGAAGACGTTGTCCCGGCCGACCTCGTGGCGGACCTGGCGGACGGTCTCCAGGAACGGCAGCGACTCGATGTCGCCGACCGTGCCGCCGACCTCGGTGATGACGACGTCGACGTCGTCGGTGGCCATGCGGCGGATGCGGTGCTTGATCTCGTTGGTGATGTGCGGGATGACCTGCACCGTGTCACCGAGGTACTCGCCGCGCCGCTCCTTGGCGATGACCGTCGAGTAGACCTGGCCGGTGGTGACGTTGGCGGAGCCGTCGAGGTCCACGTCGAGGAAGCGCTCGTAGTGGCCGATGTCCAGGTCGGTCTCGGCGCCGTCGTTGGTGACGAACACCTCGCCGTGCTGGAAGGGGTTCATCGTGCCCGGGTCGACGTTCAGGTACGGGTCGAGCTTCTGCATGGTGACCCGAAGGCCGCGCGCCTTGAGCAGGGCACCGAGGCTGGAGGCAGTCAGACCCTTGCCGAGGGAAGAGGCGACACCCCCGGTGACGAAGATGTGCTTGGTCGTCGTGGATGTGGGCTGCATAGCCAAAGGGGGCTCCCGTGGTCGCGATCGTGAGGTGCGTACCGGCATTCCCATCCGGCTGATCCGGAGGTGCCGTCGCTGCGGTTCGGGGGCCTCGTCTGCTGTTGCCGACGACCACCGGTCCACGGGCTACCAGGGTAACAGCGACGAGGGGAGCCTGCTTCCGGCCACTCCCGGCACATCCCGCACACGGGATCACCGCATGTCTCTCACGCCCCACCCGTTCAGCTCACCTCTGTTGCCAAGAGCGTCGCGCGGATCACCCAGGTGCGTCGTATCCTGCTCGGACACTCGCTCCGGGCGAGGTATGAGCTCGCAGGTTCCCCCACATCAACCCCCTGCAACGACCTCTTGACCCGCAGTAAGCGCCCCACGGGGCGACATGGCCGTTCGACTGGAGACGCACGTGGCCGGGCGCATCGAGGATTACGCACTCATCGGAGACATGCAGACCGCCGCCCTGGTCTGCCGGGACGGCACGGCCGACTGGCTGTGCCTGCCCCGCTTCGACTCACACGCCGTCTTCGCGGGACTGCTGGGTACCGAGGAGCATGGCTTCTGGCGCCTGGGACCGGCTCGCGCGGAGGGCGCGGAACCGCCGCAGGCGGACCGTCGCCGCTATCGCGGGGACTCACTGATCCTGGAATCGGAATGGGACACGCCGCGCGGCACGGTCAGAGTGACCGACTTCATGCCGCCACGCGACGGCGCGCCCCAGCTGATCCGGATCGTGGAGGGAATCAGCGGCCGGGTGCCGATGCGCTCGGAGCTGCGGATGCGGTTCAGCTACGGGCGCGTCACCCCGTGGGTGCACAAGGTGGACGGCCGCACGGTCGCTGTCGCGGGCCCGGACTCGGTCTGGCTGGACACCCCCGCCGAGACCTTCGGCGAGAACCTGACGACGTACTCCGACTTCACCGTCGCCCCCGGTGACCGGATCGCGTTCACCATCAGCTGGCAGCCCTCCCACCGCGAGCCGCCCGCGCTCCCGGACCCGGAGGGCTCGCTGGAGGCCACCGCGGACTTCTGGCGCGAGTGGGTCGCCCAGTGCACGTACCACGGCCCCTACCGCGAGGCCGTGGTCCGCTCGCTGATCACCCTGAAGGCCCTGACGTACGCGCCGACCGGCGGCATCGTCGCCGCGCCGACCACCTCCCTCCCGGAGGACATCGGCGGTTCGCGCAACTGGGACTACCGCTACACCTGGCTGCGCGACGCCGCGATCACTCTCTCCTCGCTCCTGCGCACCGGCTACCGCGAGGAGGCCCGTGCCTGGCGCGAGTGGCTGCTGCGGGCGGTCGCGGGCGACCCCGAGAACCTCCAGATCATGTACGGCATCGCCGGCGAGCGGGAGCTGGGCGAGGCCGAGCTGGACTGGCTGCCCGGTTACGAGAACTCCGGCCCGGTCCGCGTCGGCAACGGCGCCGCGGGCCAGCTCCAGCTGGACGTGTACGGCGAGGTCACCGAGGCCCTGCACCTGGCGCACATGACGGGGCTGACCCGTAACGACTACGCGACCGGTCTCCAGCTCAAGCTGATCGAGTACCTGGAGAACCACTGGGACGAACCGGACGAGGGCATCTGGGAGGTACGCGGGCCGCGCCGGCACTTCGTGCACTCCAAGGTGATGGCCTGGGTCGCGGTCGACCGGACCATCAAGCTGATCGAGTCCGGCGACACGGACGGGCCGCTGGAGAAGTGGCGCGAGCTGCGCGACGACATCCACCGCGACGTCTGCGATCGGGGCTACGACAAGGAGCGCAACACCTTCACCCAGTCCTACGGGTCGAAGGAACTGGACGCCTCCCTGCTGCTGATCCCCCAGATGGGGTTCCTGCCGCCCGACGACAAGCGGGTCATCGGCACGATCGAGGCGATCCAGCGGGAGCTGTCCACCGAGGACGGCTTCGTGCTCCGCTACCCCACCACGGGCGAGAACGCCGGTGTGGACGGTCTGGAGGGCGACGAGGGCGCGTTCCTGGCGTGTTCGTTCTGGCTGGCGGACGACCTGGCGATGATCGGCCGGGTCGACGAGGCCCGCCAGCTCTTCGAGCGCCTGCTGTCCCTCCGTAACGACCTGGGCCTGCTGGCCGAGGAGTGGGACTCGCGGCTGCAGCGCCAGGTGGGGAACTTCCCGCAGGCGTTCAGCCATGTGCCGCTGATCGACACGGCACTGCGGCTGACGGCAAGCGGGGCGTACGTGGGCTGACGGGCCGCGGCGGGAGGTGTCGCGGTGGGCCGGGCGGCTCACCGCAGCGCCGCTGCCGGGTCATCGGCAGACAGCTCATCCTGGTTCCCTGGCACGACCGGGGCGAGACGACAGGCAGGAGCGGCCTCGCTGCTCGCCCTCGGCAGCGAGGCCGGCGACGTCGGGGGGTGCCACCCGCGCACACCCGCGCATCCCGCCGCTGCACGGGGCCGCTTCGGCTTCAAGCTCGGGAGGACTCCGTCTCCTGGCCCGTCACGACCGGGCGCCGCCCCGAGGGCAGCCCCCACTCGCTCCAGGAGCCGTCGTACACCGCCAGGTCGCGGTACCCGGCCAGCGCGGCGCCCAACGTCAGCACGCAGGCGGTGACACCCGATCCGCAGCTGAAGAACAGCCGCTCCCGGTCCTGCGCCAGGTCTCGGAACGCGGCCCGCAGTTCCGCCTCCGGGCGCATCCGGCCCTCGTGCTGGATCTCGCCGAAGGGCAGGCTGACCGCCCCGGGCATATGGCCGCCTCGCAGGCCCGCACGCGGCTCGGGGGCCGTACCGCCAAAGCGTTCCCGGGACCGGGCGTCGAAGACGGCGGACGCCGGGTCGGTGAGGGCCGCCGCCACCGCGTCGGCGCCCACGAACAGTCCCGCGCGCGGCCTGGCGGTGAAGTCACCGCGCTCCGCGGGGACGGGCGATGCGCCGTCCTCCGTCGGCAGTCCGGCAGCCGCCCAGCCGGGCAGGCCCCCGTCGAGCACCGCGACCCGGTCGAAGCCCATCGCACGGAACATCCACCAGGCCCGGGCACTGGAGTAGACGCCCACCGCGTCGTAGACCACGACCGTGTCGCCGTCGTGGAGGCCCAGCGAGCGCAGCTCCTCCGTGAACCGGCCGGCGTCGGGCATGGTGTGGGGCAGCGCTCCCGCGGGGTCGGAGAGCGCGCCGTCGATGTCGAACGGCCGCGCCCCCACGATCCGCTGCGCGGCCTCCCGGTGCGCGCCGACGGAGGCATCGAGCACCAGAAGCCCCGGGGAGCCGAGCCGTCCGGCGAGCCAGTCGGCGCCGACCAGCGGACCGGGCAGGGCCTCGTCGTGCGGCGACACATCGCTACCCATGGTTCCCCACTCGTCCGGGTACAGGATCTTCAAGATCGCAGCGGGTCCGGACCCTGTCAACGGCGTACCGCCCCGACGGAGCCCCGGGGGCCCCGGGCCGGTACCTTCCTGATCAGGGCGACCGCAATCGTGCGACCGCCCGGTCCGACAGACGCGAAACGCGAGGCCAGAGCCAGTGGAGACCCAAGGCGGCATCACCGTGCAGCGAGCCCTTGAGCTGCCGGGGCTGCGCAGCGGACTCCCCGAGGTGGTGACCGGAGCCGACCGGCTCGGCCGTACCGTGCGCTGGGTGCACGCGGGCGAGGTCCCCAACATCGCGTCGCTGCTCAAGGGCGGCGAACTGCTCCTCACCACCGGCCTGGGCCTCGGCACCCGCCCTGCCGAACAGCGCGCGTTCGTCCGACGGCTCGCCGACCGCGGTATCGCCGCCCTCGTAGTGGAGCTCGGTCCGCGCTTCAGCAGGCTGCCGTCCTCGATCGTGGACGCCGCCCGCGCGGCCGGGCTGCCACTGGTCCAGCTGCACCGCGAGGTGCCGTTCGTGACGGTGACGGAGGAGATCCACACCGAGATCGTCAACGGTCACTACGCGCTCCTGCAACAGGCCGAGGAGGTCCACCGACGCTGCACCCAGGCGCTGCTCGGTGGCGGCGGGGTGCCCCAGGTGCTCGGCATCCTGGCGGATTTCACGGCCAACCCGGTCTTCCTGGAGACGGCGGACGGCCAGCTGCTGTACGCGGCGGGCACCGGGTCGGGCCCGGTCTCCCCCGATCCGCTCCAGGTCTGGGACGGGATGCGCGGCGGCCGGGCCGCCCGCGAGTCGCCCCCCGTCGGCGCGGTGCTGGTGGATGTGCCGGGGGGTGGTCCGGGGACCGGCTCGGTGCGGGCCAGGCTGGTCCTGCTGGCGGTGGACGGGCCACTGGTGCCGGTGCACCGGATGGCGGCTGAACGGGCGGCGGGCATCCTCGCTGTGGTGCTGATGCAGGCCCGTCAGGAGGAGGAGCTCGCGGCGCGCGGCCGCGGTGACTTCCTCACCGACCTCGCGGAGGGCCGCATCGCCCCCGAGGACGCACCGGCGCAGGCCCGCGTGCTGGGCTTCAAGCCGGGCGAGATGCCGCTGCTGCCCGTGGTGATGCGGCTGGCCCCGGAGCTCTCCCCCTCCGGGAACTGGGCGCTGCTGGCGCGCGCGGTCCTGGAGGAGCTGTCCTCGGTGGGGGTGCCGGTGCTGCTCGGGGTGCGGCCGGTGGAGGGCCGGGTGCCGCTGCTGCTGGGGCTGCGTACGGAGACGGAGCGTACGGCGGTGGCCGACCGGGTCGCCGCGGCGCTGCGGGCCGGGGTGGAGCGGGCCGGTCTGGAGCGGGCGGGTTCCCATCCCCCCGTCGTGGTGGTCGGGGTGGCGGGCGGCTGGGCGGCGGCCGGCGCGGGGCTGCGGCACGCGGCGGAGACCGCCACGGCGGCGCAGGGGCTCGGCGACCGGCCCTGGTACGACGCACGGCGGCTCGACATCGACCTGCTGCTGTGGCGGCTGCGGGACCATCCGGATCTGGCGGCGTTCGTCGAGCGGGCGATCGGCCCGCTGCGCGATCACGACCGCACCTCGCGCCCGCCGCTGCTGCCCACCCTGGAGACGTATCTGGCCCATGCGGGCCGCAAGGCGGAGACGGCGCGCGAACTGCATCTGAACCGCCAGACGCTGTACAACCGGCTGGCCCGCATCGGTGAACTGCTCGGCACCGATCTGGACGACCCGCAGGCCGTCCTGGCACTGAGCCTGGCCCTGCGCGCCCGCCGCCACACGACGTGACCGGTGGCCTCAGCGGGTACGGGCCACCGCGAGCGGCTGAACCAACTCGTCGTACACGCTGAGCACTTGGGCGATCGTGTCGTCCTCGGTCGGCCAGCTCGCGGCCTGCCTGGGCCCGGCGGCTGCCAGTCGTTCACGTTCCGCCGGATCGCCGAGCAGCCTGGCGACGGCCCGGGCGAGCGCCTCCGCGTTCGCGTACGGCACGAGTTCCGCCGCGTCACCCACGAGTTCGGGCACTCCGCCGACCGCGGTCGCGACCAGCGGCACGCCGATCCGCAACGCCTCCTGGGCCAGTACCGAACGCGCCTCCCAGCGGCTGGGCAGCACGACCAGGTCGGCTGCGGCCAGGAGTTCGGGAACGTCGGTACGGCTGCCGATCAGCGAAACAGGCAGGTCCTCGGCCTTGATCCGGCGCCGCAGCGCCGCCCGCTCACGCCCTTCACCCGCGATGACCAGCAGGGGCACGGGGTCGAGCCGGCGCCACATCCGTGCCGCGTCGAGCAGCGTGTCGTACCCGTGATGCGGCACGAGACTGCCCACCGCCACGATCAACGGCCGTTCCACCGCGCCGAGTTCGGCCCGCACCTTGCTCTCGGGTACCGGCGCTGGGGCACGTGGTGCGGGAACGGCCACGGGCGCGAGGCGTGCGTCACGCGCACCGCGTCGCCGGGCCCGGTCGACCAGGTCCGACGACGTGCCGAGCACAACCGACGCCGCACGGGCGGCTCTCCGCTCCAGCAGGTGCAGCAGCCGGCGGCGCGCGCCCTCGGCGTGGGCCCGGGCGTGCCAGGTCATGACCAGCGGGACCTGTCGGCCGCCGAGCGCCAGTGCGGCCCGCACGGCGGCGTGCAGTCCGTGTGCGTGCACGACGTCGGCCCCTGCGCAGGCGGCGCGCAGCGCGGCGACGGCGGCGGGGTCACTGCGTCGCGGCACGGGCAGGAAACGGGCGCCCGTGCCGGAGAATTCGTAGGCGCGCTCCAGCGCGGCGGGCGCACAGACGGTGACGTGCACGCCTCGCGCGACCAGTCCGGCCGCCAGCGATCCGACATGGGCGCTGCTGCCCGCACTGCCGCCGCCCAGCACTTGGACCGTACGCAGCTGTGACACGTTGAATGGCTCCCGGGGCTCCCGAGTCGGGGGTAACGGCGTCACCCGACGGCCGTAAGTACACCGCCAAGGATGCCAGTCCGTACGCACGTTCCGGCACGGGCGGACCGATACGCCGGTGCGCACCGCGACAAACCGGGCGTGGCGCGCCACCCGCACGGGTGAATTCCGGACGGATCCTGACGGCCCCGGACGCCCGGATCAGCGCCTACCGAGCGCCTCGGTTAGCCGGATGACGCGGTGGCCGTGGCCGTGGCTGTCTCCGTCCGCGCGGCGACGGACGGGCCACGCCGCGCCCCGTCGACGTGCGCCCCCTCCATCGGCGGGTGCGCGCCGGCCGCGTCCGCTCATGCGTACCGGGCCCTCAGCCGTCCGCCCGTGCCGTGGCCAGCAGCTCCTCCGCGTGCGCCCGGGCCGTCTCGGAGTCCTCCTGGCCCGCGAGCATCCGCGACAGCTCCCGTACCCGGTCCTCGCCCTCCAGGACCGTGACACCGCTCCTGGTCACCGAGCCGTCCACGGTCTTCTCGACCAGCAGCTGGCGGTCGGCGAACGCGGCCACCTGGGGCAGGTGGGTGACGACCACGACCTGGGCCGACTTGGCGAGCTTCGCCAGCCGCCTGCCGACCTCGACGGCCGCCTTGCCGCCGACGCCCGCGTCGACCTCGTCGAAGAGGTAGGTGGGTACGGGGTCGGAGCCGGCGAAGACCACCTCGACGGCGAGCATCACCCGGGACAGTTCGCCGCCCGACGCGCCCTTGGCGATCGGGCGGGGCTGGGCGCCGGGGTGCGGGGCCAGCAGGAGTTCGACCTCGTCGGCACCGGACGGTCCGTACGCCACGTTGCGTCCGTCGATCCCGATGCCCGACGCCTCGTCCGCCGCCTCGGTCTGCCGGATGTCGAAGGAGACGCGGGCGTGAGGCATGGCGAGGGAGGCGAGTTCCGCGGTCACCGCATCGGCGAATAGCGCGGCGGCCGCCGTACGGGCATCCGTCAACGCCTGGCCGAGACCGGAGAGTTCGGCGCGCAGCGCGTCGCGTTCCGCGGCCAGTTCGCCGATCCGGTCGTCGTCGCCCTCCAGCTCGGTCAGCCGGGCCACCCCGTCCTCGGCCCAGGCCAGCACGGCGGCGATGTCCACGCCGTACTTGCGGGTGAGACCGGTGAGCGCGGCACGGCGCTCCTCGACCGCGGCGAGCCGCAGCGGATCCGAGTCCAGCTGGTCGGCGTAACCGGACAGTTCGCCCGCGACGTCGGAGAGCAGGATCGAGATCTCGCCGACCCGGTCGGCGAGAGCGGCGAGCGCCGGGTCGTGGGCGCGCACCCCGTCCAGGGCCTGCCCGGCGGCCGCGACGACGGCTCGCGCGTCGACGGCCTCCTGGTCCTCGGGGTTGCCGGCCAGCGCGGTGTGCGCGAGGGCGGCGGCGGAGGCCAGCGCATCGGCGTGGCCGAGGCGCTGCGCCTCGGCGGCGAGCTCGGTGTCCTCGCCGGGCAGCGGTTCGACGGCGGCGATCTCGTTCAGCCCGAAACGCAGCAGATCGGCTTCCTGGGCACGCTCACGGGCGCGCGTGGTCAGCTCGTCGAGCTCACCGGCGACCTCGCGCAGCCGCCGGTAGGCCGCCGCGTACTTGGCATGGGGCACGGCGACGCCGTCGCCCGCGTACCGGTCCAGGGCCTGCCGCTGCCGGGCGGGCTTGAGCAGCCCCTGCTGGTCGGTCTGGCCGTGCACGGCGACGAGTTCGTCGGCGAGTTCGGCCAGCACCCCCACCGGCACGGATCTGCCGCCGAGATGGGCCCGGGAACGCCCTTCCGCGGAAACAGTACGGCTGATGAGCAGCGCACCGTCCTCGATCTCGGCCCCGGCCTCCTCGGCCCGCAACGCCACCGCATCGCCCTCGGCCACCGTGATCCGGCCCTCGACGACAGCGGCCTTGGCGCCGATCCGCACCAGGGCGGGGTCGGCGCGCCCGCCGAGCAGCAGTCCCAGACTGGTGACGACCATGGTCTTGCCCGCGCCGGTCTCACCGGTCACCGCGGTGAAACCGGGTGACAGCTCCACCACCGCGTCGTCGATGACTCCGAGCGACCGTATCCGCATCTCCTCCAACACGCACATGACCATACGAGGTTTCATGGCCCGCGCGCACACGGGCTGCGGTCACGGCGTCGGATCCGTCGGCGCGGGAGCGTCCCCTGGGTCAGTGCGGTGCGCCCCGCCACCCCGACACCGGCAGCGCGAACTTGGCGACCAGCCGGTCCGTGAACGAGGCCTGGTGCAGCCGGGCCAGCCGTACGGGTACGGCGCCGCGCCGCACCTCGACCCGCGCGCCTGCGGGCAGCTCCACGGTCCTGCGCCCGTCGCACCACAGCACCCCGTGCGGGGTGTGCGGCTGGACCTCGACGGCGAGCACCGAGGTCGGCGAGGTCACCAGCGGCTTGGCGAACAGCGCGTGGGCGCTGATCGGGACCATCAGCAGCGCCTCGACCTCGGGCCAGACGACGGGGCCGCCGGCCGAGAAGGCGTACGCGGTCGAGCCGGTGGGCGTCGCGCACACGATGCCGTCGCAGCCGAACCCGGTCACCGGCCGGCCGTCGATCTCCAGCACGACCTCGAGCATCCGCTCGGGTGACACCTTCTGCACGGCCGCCTCGTTGAGCGCCCAGTCGGTGTGGACGATGTCGCCGTTGCTGTGCACGAGGACGTCGATCGTCATGCGTTCCTCGACGGTGTACGCCCGGGTGACGACCCGGTCGACGACCTTGTCGAGGTCGTCGCGCTCGGCCTCGGCCAGGAAGCCGACCCGGCCGAGGTTGACGCCGAGCATCGGGACCCCGGAGGCGCGCGAGAGTTCGGCGCCCCGCAGCAGCGTCCCGTCGCCGCCCAGCACGATCAGGAGCTCACAGCCGTTCACCGCCTCGGGCGAGGCATCGGTCACGGTCTCGACGGATGGCGGCAGCGGCAGATCAGCCGCCTCCATCGCCAGGACCCGCACGCCCAGGCCGCTGCGGAGCAGCCCCTGGACGACCAGCTCGGCGCTGCGGATCGCGGCCGGCCGGCCAGTGTGCGCCAAGAGAAATACTGTTCGTGCCGCATTCGTCGTCAACGAGGCCCCTCCGCCACTGCACGGTCGACATCTGCGGGATCCAGCTCCGGTGCTCCGGCCCGCAGCCACAGAAAGTACTCGACATTCCCCGACGGCCCGGGCAACGGGCTGGCCGTCACACCCCGGACCCCCAGGCCCAGCGCCCAGGCCCGGCGGGCCACCTCCCGTACGGCTTCGGCGCGCAGCTCGGGGCTGCGCACCACACCGCCGCTGCCGAGACGCTCCTTGCCGACCTCGAACTGCGGCTTGACCATGAGGACCAGGTCCGCGTCGGGGGCTGAGCAACGCGCCAGGGCGGGCAGTACGAGACCGAGCGGGATGAACGACAGATCGCCCACCACCAGGTCCACCGCCTCGCCGTCGATCGCCTCCAGGGTCAGTTCCCGCACATTGGTACGGTCCTTGACGATGACGCGTTCATCGGACTGGAGCGACCAGGCGAGCTGGCCGTAGCCGACGTCCACGGCGAGGACGCGGGCCGCTCCGGCCCGCAGCAGCACGTCGGTGAACCCGCCGGTCGACGCCCCGGCGTCCAGTGCCCGCCGTCCCTCCACCTTCAGCCCGAGCGGGACGAAGGCGGCGAGGGCGCCCGCCAGTTTGTGGCCGCCCCGCGAGACGTACTCGGGGTCGCTGTCGTCCTTGGTGACGACGACCGCGGCACTCGTCTCGACCTGGGTGGCCGGTTTGGTCGCGGTGTTGCCGCCGACGGTCACCCGTCCTGCGGCGATCAGCTGGCTCGCATGCTCGCGTGAGCGGGCAAGCTTTCGGCGTACCAGCTCGGCGTCGAGGCGGCGACGGGCCACTCCTGCCACGTTCGGTTCAGCTCCTGTTGTTGTACGAGTCGTTGTACGAGGGCGTCGGTGCGGGCACCGGCGCGGGTGCGGGCCTGGCGTCCAGCGCGGTCAGCGTGTCGCGCAGGCCACGGTGTACATCCTCGTACACCTCGATGTGTCCGTCCGCCGGGAGGTGGTCCGCATCGGCCAGACGCTCCAGGTGCGCGTCCACGCCGGCGCTGCCCGTGGGCGTGCGTACGACACCGAGGGGCCCCGGACCGGCGGGCTCGTGCGAGACCGTGGCGGGCGGCTCCTGCGGTACGTCCTGCGGCATCTCCCCGGGCGCGGTTCCGGCGGCCGGGTCCGGCCCCGGCATCGAGTCGCTCATGCGGGAAACGCTACCGCGAAGGGCTGCGGTACCGTCGGTCACGATGGCGACCATGGCGGAGTGCCGCAGCGCACTCGACAGACTTTCCGACAACCTCGCGGGGGCCGACGGCGATGTGCGCGGTGCGGCGGCGCTCGACCGTTCGCTCAGCTGCCACATCAAGGACCTCGACGTGACGTTCACCGGACGCCTCGCAGGCGGCCGGATCCAGGTCCTGGACACGGTCCAGGGTCCGCCCCCGGAGAAGGCGGAGATCCGGCTCGCGATGACCGGGGACGACCTGGTGGCGATGGTGGACGGCGAACTGAACTTCGCCAAGGCGTGGGGCTCGGGCCGGGTCCGACTCGAGGCCGGCTTCCGCGACCTCCTGAAGCTCAGGTCACTGCTGTAGCCACCGGATCAAGCCCGTCCCGCCAGATCAAGCCCGTCCGGCGCTTGAGGACAAGGTGTGGCCCAAGGTCACGCGGCCGGCCACGCACCCGCACCGCCCCACCCCCGGCGGGCCCCCACACCCCCACCCCCGGCGGGCCCCTACGCCCCCGCACCCCGCGGCGCCCGCACCCGCGCGGCAGGCACCACGAGCGGCGTCCCCGTCTCCGGATCGGGGATCACCTGGCACCGCAGCCCGAACACCCGCTCCACGAGCTCCGCGGTGACGATCTCCCCGGGCTCGCCCTCCGCGATGATCTCGCCCTCCCGCATGGCGATGAGGTGCGTGGCGTACCGCGCGGCGTGGTTCAGGTCGTGCAGGACCGCCACCAGCGTGCGCCCCTGCGTCTCGTGCAGTTCGGCGCACAGGTCGAGCACGTCGATCTGGTGCTGGATGTCGAGGTACGTCGTCGGCTCGTCGAGCAGCAGGAGCGGCGTCTGCTGGGCGAGCGCCATCGCGATCCAGACCCGCTGGCGCTGACCTCCGGACAATTCATCGACATAGCGATCGCCCAGTGCACCGACACCGGTCGATGCCATCGATTCCTCGACAATGCGTTCGTCCTCGGGTGACCACTGCCGCAGCAGCCCCTGGTGCGGGTAGCGCCCCCGGGCCACGAGGTCCGCCACCGTGATGCCCTCCGGAGCGATGGAGGACTGGGGCAGCAGCCCCAAGGTCCTGGCGACCTTCTTCGCGGGCAGGCCGTGAATCGCCTCCCCGTCCAGCAGCACCCTGCCGCGGGTCGGCTTCAGCATCCGGGAGAGCGCCCGCAGCAGCGTGGACTTCCCGCAGGCGTTGGGGCCGACGATCACGGTGAACGAGTGGTCGGGGATCTCGACCGAGAGATCCTCCGCGATGACCCGCTGGTCGTAGCCGAGGGTCACCGAGTCCGCGGTGAGGCGCTGCATGGTCGTACTCCGGGGGTGGGTCGGTTCGGTGAGGGATTGGAGTGCGGGTTCGGTGCCGGGCGCCCGCTCCGCGCCCCGTGCACGGGCCTTCATATACGGCCCGCCTTGCGCTCGGACACCAGGAGCCACAGCAGATAGCAGCCGCCCAGCACCCCGGTGACCACTCCGACGGGCAGCTGCCGGTCGCCGAAGGCCTCCATCGAGATCCAGTCGGCGACGAGGAGGAGCGCCGCCCCCATGAAGGTCGCGGCCACCAGGTTGGGGCCGGTGGAGCGGGTGAGCCGGCGGGCCAGCTGCGGGGCGCTCAGCGAGACGAAGGCGATCGGTCCCGCCGCGGCCGTGGCGACGGCGACGAGCAGCACGGCGGAGCCCATCAGGACGAGCCGGGTGCGTTCGACCCGTACGCCGAGCGCGTACGCGGCGTCGTCGCCCATCTCCATCGCCCGCAGGGCCGGTCCGTGCCCGAACACCAGCGGGAGCAGCACGCCGCAGACCACGAGCAGTGGCCAGACCTGCGCCCAGTCCCGGCCGTCGAGCGAGCCGGTCATCCAGACGACGGCACGGGTCGCGTCGACCAGGTTGGCCTTGGTGATCAGGTACTGCGTCGCGGCGGTGAGCATGGCGGCCGCGCCGATCCCCACCAGGACGAGCCGGAATCCGTGCACCCCGCGCTTCCACGCCAGCAGGTAGACGGCGACCCCGGTCAGCAGTCCGCCGACGACCGCGCCGCCCGCGACCGCTGCCGCCCCGCCCTGGAAGAGGACGATCACGGTCAGCGCACCCACGGTCGCGCCCTGGCCGAAACCGAGCACGTCGGGGCTGCCGAGCGGGTTGCGCGAGATGGTCTGGAAGACGGCGCCGCCGACACCGAGCGCAGCCCCGACGAGGAGTCCGACCAGCACCCGCGGCAGGCGCAGGTCCGTGACGATGAACTCCTGCTGGAAGGTGCCGTGTCCGAAGAGTGTGGTGACGACCTCGCCCGGCGTCATCGCGAAGTCCCCGCTGCCGATGAGGACGACGGCTGCGGTCGCTGCCACGACGGCGAGCAGCAGAATGACGAGGGACGCCCGGACGTTCATCCGGAACGAGTACCCGCCGGCCGTCCGCACGGCCCGCACCGACCGGGCCGTCCCCACCGGCCCCTTCGGCTCCGCCGTCTCTCCGGTCTCCTCCTTGGTGGCCTTCACAGCTGGGACATCCTCTTGCGTCGTACGAGATGGATGAAGACGGGTCCGCCGACCAGCGCGGTGACGATGCCGACCTGGAGTTCGGACGGACGGGCGACGACCCGGCCGACCACGTCCGCGCCGAGCAGGAGCACCGGGGAGAGCACGGCCGCGTACGGCAGGATCCACCGCATGTCGGGGCCGGTGATCGCACGCACCAGGTGCGGGATCATCAGCCCGATGAAGACGATCGGCCCGCACGCGGCCGTCGCGGCCCCGCACAGCAGGGTGACGGCGAGCATCGCGAGGACCCGGGTCCGGGTCAGATGGGCGCCGAGGGCCCGTGCCGTGTCGTCGCCCATCTCCAGGGCGTTGAGCGGGCGGGCGATGAGCAGCGTGAGCAGCACGCCGAGTGCGATGAACGGCCACACCTTGCCGACGGTTTCCATGTTCGCGGAGGCCAGCGAGCCGACGGTCCAGAACCGCAGCCGGTCCAGCGCCGCCGAGTCCAGCAACTGCACGGCGTTGACGTACCCGTACAGCGCGGCGGTGACGGCCGTTCCGGCGAGCGCGAGCCGTACGGGATTGGCGGACCGGCTGCCGCCGAGCAGGTACACGGCGACCGAGACGATCGCGGCTCCGGCGAAGGCGAACCAGACATATCCGGTCAGCGAGGTGACGCCGAAGAAGCTGATGGCGGAGACGACCGCCGCCGACGCACCCGCGTTGACGCCGAGCAGCCCTGGCTCGGCGAGCGGATTGCGGGTCAGCGCCTGCATCACGGCCCCGGCGAGCCCGAGTGCGGCGCCGACGATCAGCCCGAGCACGGTCCGGGGGATCCGCACCTTCCGTACGAGGACGTCGTCGCCGCTCCCCGCGTAGTGGAACAGGCCGTGCCACACGTCGGCGAGCGGCAGGCCCTTGGCGCCGATCGCGATACTTGCCAGGCACATCAGCACCAGGGCGGCCGACGCCACCAGGAGCCCTGCGGCACGTACCGCATGGCGCCTGGGAGGCGCGGCGCTGTCCGGCGCGGCTATCGGGCCTGCGCTCGGGTTCGGAGGACTCTCAACCAACACGGGGTTAGGTTAGCCTAGCCTGCTGTGGCTCTGATCTGGCCTCCGTCACCGCCACCGCCACCGCCACCGCCACCGAGGTCCGGCTACCCGCCGGACGCGGCCGCGGTCACCTCGGCGCGCGCCGCAGCCAGAGAGCTCGCCCCGAACGACCTGAACCGGGACAGCTCCGGGACCAGGCCGGCCATGGTCATCTCGACGTTGATGAAACGCACGTCCTCCTCCTCCACCCCCTTGTCACCGAAGTACGCCCGGAGGTAGGGCGTCTGGAAGTCCCAGCCCTCCCGTGGGGTCCCCGGGCCGTAGGCACCACCTCGTGAGCTGATCACCACGACCTTCGTCCCCCGCAACAGGCTGTCCCCGGTGTCCGGGTCGGTGAACGCTCCCGGGAAACCCACCCGGTCGATCCACGTCTTCAGCGCCGCTGACACCGAGTAGTTGTACAGCGGGGCTCCCACCAGCACGGTGTCGGCCTCCAGCAGTTCATCGATCAGTGGGCGGGTCAGCGCCCACTCCCGTCTCTCGGCCGGGCTCCCGATCAGCGTGTCCACTCCGGCCGGGGGGACAAGGCCGTTTCGTTCGACTCGCCGGCCGAGCGAGCAGTAGGCGGTCTCCAGCGGCGGCACGGGGTCGGCGGCCAGATCCCGGTAGCGGTATCCGGCCGGGCCGTGCACCGCCCGCCACGTGTCCGCGAACAACGTGGTCAATCGCCTGCTGACCGAGGCGTCGGAGCGATTGGCACTGGAATCCAGGTGCAGCAAGGAGGTCACCGGTTTCTCCTGTCACTTCAGCCGGGTTGCGTTCGTCATGGGACAAGAGAGGTGACGGAGCAGGACCGGGAGAGGTGACCGATGGACGAACACGAGACACTGGCGGAACGCTTCGAGGCGCAGCGGGGCCGGCTGCGCGCAGTCGCCCACCGGATGCTCGGTTCGCTGGACGAGGCCGATGATGCCGTCCAGGAGACATGGCTACGCCTGTGCCGGGTCGACGCCGACGAGGTCGACAACCTGGCCGGCTGGCTGCGGACCGTGATCACGCGCATCTGCCTCGACATGCTGCGTTCTCGCAGGTCACGCAGGGAGGACCTGGCCGATCAACAGGTACTCGACCAGGTCTCGGCCGCCGCTCAGGGGAGTCCCCCGGAAGACGAGGCCGTGCTCGCCGACTCGGTGAGCCGTGCACTGCTCGTGGTTCTGGACACCCTGGAGCCCATCGAACGGATCACGTTCGTGCTGCACGACATGTTCGCCGTGCCGTTCCGGCAGATCGCACCCATCGTGGAGCGCACACCGGTCACCGCGAAGAAGATCGCCAGCCGCGCGCGCCACAAGGTGCAGGGCACTCCCGTGGCCCCGGCGGACGAACTCGTCCGGAACCGCCAGGTCGTCTCGGCGTTTCTCGCCGCCGCGCGGGCCGGTGACCTCACCGCGATCCTCGCGGTACTGGCTCCCGATGTGGTGCGACGGGCCGACCCCGTCGCGGTGCCGCCGGGCGGAGCGACCGAGGCCCGCGGTGCGCGAGCCGTCGCGGAGGGGACAGCCGCCCTTGCCCACAGGTCGCAGCTCGCCGAACTGGCGCTGGTCAACGGCACAGTGGGGGTCGTCGTGGCCCCGAGAGGCCGACTGCTGTTCGCGCTCACCTTCACCGTCGAGGACGACCGGATCGCCGAGTACGACGTGATCGCCGACCCCGCACGCCTCCAGCGCCTGGACCTCGCCGTTCTCAGCTGACCGGGAGCGCGCCCGCCGACAGCGGGGAGCCCCTCACCACCGCTACAGCCCGAGCCGGGCCACTGCCTTCCCCGAGTCCAGTGCGCACGAGCCGTCCCCTGCATGCGTCCACGCGGCCCCGCACAGTGCCCGCAGACCGTCGAGCGCGTCCCCGTCGCCCTCCAGCACCAGTTCCTCACCGCGCACGGAGGCCGTCCAGCCGCCGCAGGCGTGCGCGTTGTCCGTCCGCGTCACCTCGGGCTGCCCCGTCAGCAGCCCGCGCAGGTCGGCGTCCACGTACATCGGCCGGTGTTCGGGCACCGCGGCCACCAGCTGGGCAGCATCCGTCACTCCGGTCAGCACCAGCAGCGAGTCCACTCCCCCGTTGAACGCCCCCTCGATATCCGTGTCGAGGCGGTCCCCGATCACCAGCGGCCGCTCGGCCCCGGTCCGCAGCACCGTCTCCCGGTGCATCGGCGGCAGCGGCTTCCCGGCCACCTGCGGCTCGGCTCCGGTCGCGATCCGTACGACCTCCACGGCCGCTCCGTTGCCCGGCGCGATGCCGCGGGCGCTCGGAATCGTCAGGTCCGTGTTGGACGCGAACCACGGCAGTCCGCGATTGATCGCGTACGAGGCCTCGGCGAACCTGCCCCACGCCATGTCCGGCCCGCCATATCCCTGCGCCACCGCGACCGGGTCGTCGTCCGCGGACTCCACGGGCTCCAGCCCGCGTTCACGCAGCGCCACCCGCAGCCCTTCGCCCCCGATCACCAGCACCCGTGCCCCGGCCGGCAGCTGATCCGCGACCAGCCGGGCCACGGCCTGCGCCGAAGTGATCACGTCGGCGGGCTCGGCGGGCACCCCGATTTCGGTCAGATGCTGAGCCACGGCAGCGGGCGTCCGCAGCGCGTTGTTGGTGACATACGCCAGATGCATACCGCCGTCCCGTGCGGCACCGAGAGCATCGACGGCATGGTTGATCGCCTGCCCACCCGCGTACACCACCCCGTCGAGATCGAGCAGCGCCGTGTCGTACGCCTCGCTCAGCGCGGTGCTGCTCCCGCTCGGTCCGGTCCTGCTCGCCTGGCTCATATCCTGCGCTCCTCATTGCCTGTCTGTCCCCCGATCATCGCGCATCGCCGGACCGCACATACGATGCAGAAATGAACACACGAGGCCCCGAGGACGAGGGACTGCGTCTCATTCCGTTCCGTGGACTGCGTTACGTCCCCGAGCGGGTAGGCAGCCTCGCGGCGGTGACCTCGCCCCCGTACGACGTGGTCGTACGGCCCGACGGGCTGCACCACCTGGAATCCGCGGACCCGCACAACATCGTTCGGCTGATCCTGCCGCAGGCCGACACCGCGGCGGCCCGGCACGAACAGGCCGCCGCGACCCTGAACCGCTGGCTGGCCGAAGGCGTCCTCGCCCCCGATGCCGAACCGGCGCTGTACGTCTACGAGCAGCGCAACGGCGAGATCCTGCAACGCGGCGTCGTCGGCGCCCTGGCACTCTCGGGCCCCGCGGACGGCATCGTGCTCCCGCACGAGGACGTGATGGCCCATGTCGTCGAGGACCGGGCCGATCTGATGCGGACCACCGGAGCCCACCTCGAACCGCTGCTGCTGACCTACCGCAGCGACGGCAACGCCACAGGCGCGACCGCGGTCATCGAGCGGACCATCCACCGTCCGCCGCTGCTCGCCACGACCACCGAGGACGGCTACAGCCACCGGCTGTGGGCGGTCACCGATCCCACGGACCGGGCGGAGATCGAAACGGACCTGGCCGGTCATCAGGCTCTCATCGCCGACGGCCATCACCGCTGGGCCACCTACCTCCGCCTCCAGCAGGAGCACTCCGGCCCCGGCCCCTGGGACTTCGGCCTGGTCCTCCTGGTCGACACGGCTCGCTACCCGCTCCGGGTCCGCTCCATACACAGGCTGCTGCACGGACTGCCTGTCGCCGACGCGCTCGCCGCGCTGGACGGCCTGTTCCGCGTCCGCATCGTCGAGGGGCCGCTCCCCCAGGCCCTGGACGCCCTGGCCGAGGCGGCAGCGGAGGGCAATGCCTTCCTGCTCGCGGGCGACGGAGCCTTCCATCTGGTCGACCGCCCGTCCGAGCCCTTGCTGGCCCGAACCGTTCCGGCGGACCGGCCGGCGGCCTGGCGCACCCTCGATGCGACGGTCCTGCACTCGGCGCTGCTCGACCATGTCTGGCAGATCCCCGACGACCCTGCGCACATCGCCTACATCCACGACACCGAGGCAGCCGTCGAACAGGCCGAGCGCCACGACTCCACGGCCGTACTGATGCATCCGGTACGCGAAGAGGTCGTCCGCGACCTGGCCCGGCAGGGTGTGACCATGCCCCGCAAGTCGACCTCCTTCGGCCCCAAGCCGGCCACGGGCCTGGTCCTGCGCAGCCTGACTCTCGGCTGACCCGCCCCGAACGCAGAAGAGGGCGGCACCCCTATGGGTGCCGCCCTCCTCCTATGCGTTACGCCTTGACCGGACCGTCGTCCTCGTCATCCACGTCGTCGTCATCGTCATCGTCGTCGATGTCGTCGTCCGCATCGACGACGACCGGCGCCTCGACGTCGGCGGTGGCGGCGGTGGTTTCCTCGTCGTCACCGAGGGCGTCGACGAACTCGACACCGTCCAGCTCGGCAAGGCGGTCCGACGCGTCCGTGGAGCCGTCCTTGTCGGCCTCCAGGGCCTTGCCGAACCACTCACGCGCCTCGTCCTCGCGCCCTGCAGCCAGCAGCGCGTCTGCGTACGCGTAACGCAGACGCGGCGTCCACGGGTGCACGGCGCTGGACGCGAGCTCGGAACTCTGCAACGTCACGATGGCGGCATCGATCTGCCCCATGTCCCTGCGGGCCCCCGCTGCCACCAGGCGCATCTCGACCTGGCCTGCCTTGTCCAGCTTCTGCACCTCGGGCTCGCCCGCCATGGCCATCGCCCGCTCGGGCCGGCCCAGTCCGCGTTCGCAGTCCGCCATGACGGGCCACAGCTCCACGGAACCGGTCATCCGCCGGGACGCCCGGAACTCCGCCAGGGCCTCCGCGTACTTCTGGGTCGCGTAGGCGGCGAAGCCGGCGGCCTCACGCACAGCGGCCACACGGGAGGCGAGCCGCAGGGCGATGCGGGAGTACGCGTACGCCTGCTCGGGGTCCTCGTCGAGGAGCCGGGCCACCATGACCAGGTTCCTGGCCACGTCCTCGGCCAGAGTCTTCGGGAGACTCATCAGCTCCTGACGGACGTCCTTGTCGATCTCGTGACCGGTGACGTCGTCAGGGATGGGAAGCCGCTTGATGGGCTCACGGTCACGGTCGTCGCGCCGCTCGTACCCACCGCGGTCGTCGCGCCCACGGTAACCGCCCTTGTCCCGGTCGTCCCGCTGACCGCGATAGCCACCGCCACCGCCACGGTTGTCGTCACGGCGGAAGCTACCACCGGACGACGGACCACCGCGGCTGTCGTCACGGCGGAAGCCGCCGCTGCGGTTGTCGTCGTCGCGACGCGGGCCACGCGGGCGGTCGTCACGACGCTCGAAGCCACCACTCGGACGCCCACCACGGTCATCATCACGACGCGGAGCCCGATCATCACGACGGAACCCACCACCGGACGACGAACCACCGCGGCTGTCGTCACGACGGAAGCCACCACCGGACGACGAACCACCGCGGCTGTCGTCACGACGGAAGCCACCACCGGACGACGGACCACCACGGCTGTCGTCACGACGGAACCCACCACCGGACGACGAACCACCACGGCTGTCGTCACGACGGAACCCACCACCGGACGACGAACCACCACGGCTGTCGTCGTCGCGACGCGGGCCGCGCGGGCGGTCGTCGCGACGCTCGAAGCCACCGCTCGGACGCCCACCACGGTCATCATCACGACGCGGAGCCCGATCATCACGACGGAACCCACCACCGGACGACGGACCACCGCGGCTGTCGTCACGGCGGAAGCCGCCGCTGCGGTTGTCGTCGTCGCGACGCGGGCCACGCGGGCGGTCGTCACGACGCTCGAAGCCACCACTCGGACGCCCACCACGGTCATCATCACGACGCGGAGCCCGATCATCACGACGGAACCCACCACCCGAGGCGCCGGAACCACCACGGCTGTCGTCACGACGGAAGCCACCACCGGACGACGAACCACCACGGCTGTCATCACGACGGAAGCCGCCGCTGCGGTTGTCGTCGTCGCGACGCGGCCCGCGCGGGCGGTCGTCACGACGCTCGAAGCCACCACTCGGACGCCCACCACGGTCATCATCACGACGCGGAGCCCGATCATCACGACGGAACCCACCACCCGAGGCGCCGGAACCACCACGGCTGTCGTCACGACGGAAGCCACCACCGGACGACGAACCACCACGGCTGTCATCACGACGCGGCGCGCGATCCCTGTCACGGTCGTCGCGACGGAAGCCGCCGCCACTGCTGGTGGGACGGCTGTCGTCACGACGGTTTCCGCCACCACTGCTGGTGGGACGGCTGTCGTCACGACGGTTTCCGCCACCACTGCTGGTGGGACGGCTGTCGTCACGACGGTTTCCGCCGCGGTCGTTGTCCCGCCGCTGGCCGCCTGACCGGTCGTCACGACCGCTGCTGAAGCCGCCCCGGTCACCGCCGTCCCGGCGACGCGGCTCGCGCTCCGAACGATCGTCGGGAGAGTTGGTGGACATCGGTGGTGCTCCTGTCATCGGGTACTACAGACATTCTTGCGCAGCCGGTCAACCGACGCGCTTCGGAAAAACAAAAAGGACCCTTGGTCCCAGCGTTGAACGCTGGGACCAAGGGTCCTTCAAAGATTGTTCGGCGGCGTCCTACTCTCCCACAGGGTCCCCCCTGCAGTACCATCGGCGCTGAAAGGCTTAGCTTCCGGGTTCGGAATGTAACCGGGCGTTT
>NZ_JBIUUC010000015.1:0-215465 GCF_044742205.1 Streptomyces sp. NPDC087901 | reverse complement strand
CGTCGCGGAACCCCCCCCGCGGGGGGCCGGGCCCCCCCCCTGTTGGAGCCCGGGGCCCGGGGGCCCCCGCGGGGGGGTGTGGGGGGGGGGGGGGCGCCCCCGGGGGGGGGGGGGCCCCCCCGGCCCCCCCCACGACGGATGGTTCACGCGAGGCGCGTGCGGACCGCCTCGGTCACCTCGGCCAGGGGCACGGCCGTCTGCTCGCCGGACTCCATGTCCTTGAGCTGGACGATCCCCTCGGCCAGGTCGCGCTCGCCGGCCACGATCGTGAAGCGCGCGCCCGAGCGGTTGGCGCTCTTCATCGCGCCCTTGAGCCCGCGTCCCCCGAACGCGAAGTCCGCGGCCACACCCTCGCGACGCAGCCGAGTGACGACACCGAACAGCACGCGCCGCGCCTCCTCGCCGAGCGGAACGGCGAAGACGCTGGTGGTGGAGGGCAGTTCGAGCTCGATGCCCTCCGCCTCCAGTGCGAGCACGGTGCGGTCCACGCCGAGCGCCCAGCCGACCGACGGCAGCGCGGGGCCGCCGATCATCTCGGACAGGCCGTCGTACCGGCCGCCGCCGCCGACCGCGGACTGCGAGCCCAGACCGTCGTGGACGAACTCGAAGGTGGTGCGGGTGTAGTAGTCGAGGCCGCGGACGAGCTTCTCGTCGTCCTCGTACACGACACCTGCCGCGTTGAGCAGGTCCCGGACCTCCTCGTGGTACGCCTTGCAGGCGTCGCACAGGTAGTCGCGCAGCACGGGGGCGCCGGTCAGCTGCTTCTGGACCTCGGGGCGCTTGTCGTCGAGGACCCGGAGCGGGTTGATCTCGATGCGCCGGCGGGTCTCCTCGTCGAGGTCGAGCTCGCGCAGGAAGCCCTGGAGCGCGTCGCGGTAGACGGGCCGGCACTCCTTGTCGCCCAGCGAGTTCAGCAGGATGCGGAACTCGCGCAGCCCCAGGCTGCGGTACGCCTGGTCGGCCAGGATGATCAGCTCGGCGTCCAGGGCCGGGTCCTCGGCGCCGATCGCCTCGGCACCGACCTGCGAGAAGTGCCGGTAACGGCCCTTCTGCGGGCGCTCGTAGCGGTAGTACGAGCCGGAGTACCAGAGCTTGACCGGCAGGTTGCCGAGCTTGTGGAGGTTGGCCTCCAGGGCGGCCCGCAGCACGGACGCGGTGCCCTCGGGGCGCAGGGCGAGCTCGGAGCCGCCCTTGGTGGTGAGGGTGTACATCTCCTTCGACACGATGTCGGTGGACTCGCCGACGCCGCGGGAGAAGAGGGCCACGTCCTCGAAGCCGGGGGTCTCGATGTAGCCGTAGCCGGAGTTCTTCAGCGGTGCGGAGATCGCCTCGCGCACGGCCAGGTACTTCGCGGAGTCGGGCGGGGTCAGGTCGTACGTGCCCTTGGGGGCCTTGAAGGTGCTCACGATGTCGCTCTCGTCACATTCCTCGTCGGGGCGCGTCCATACCGCTCAGATACGGATTGGTGGCGCGCTCGCGGCCGATGGTCGTCTGGGGGCCGTGGCCGGACAGCACCACGGTCGAGTCGTCGAGCGGCAGGCACACGCGGGCCAGCGACTCGAGGAGCTCGGCGTGGTCGCCGCCGGGCAGGTCGGTGCGTCCGACGGAGCCGGCGAAGAGCAGGTCGCCCGAGAAGAGAACCTGCGGAACATCCGCGGCCTCGGGCATCCTGAACGTCACCGACCCCTTCGTATGGCCGGGCGCATGCGAGACGCCAAACTCCATACCGGCCAGCAGCAGCTGCGCGCCGTCGCTCAGCTCCTTGACGTCGTCCGGCTCCCCCACCGTCAGCTCGCCCATGAGCGGCATCCCGATGGAGCGGCCGAGGGCCTTCTCCGGGTCACTCATCATGTAGCGGTCCTCGGGGTGGATCCAGGCAGGGACGTCGTGCGCGCCGCACACCGGGACGACCGAGGCGACATGGTCGATGTGGCCGTGGGTGAGGACGACGGCGACGGGCTTCAGCCGATGCTTCTTCAGCGCTTCCTCGACTCCGGCGGCGGCCTGGTGGCCCGGGTCGATGATCACGCACTCCTCACCCGCGGCGGGGGCGACCAGGTAACAGTTGGTCCCCCAGGCCCCGGCGGGGAACCCGGCAATGAGCACGATCGTCCTTAATGGTCGTCCGACGAGGGAGGTCGGCTGCGAGGTCGCAGCAGTTCAGAGCCTACCGGCGCTCCTCATTCCACAGCTAACCCATATACGGTACGGGGCAACCCAGGCCCGATCACACGACGTACAAGGAGATCACCCGGTGGTCAGCAGCGATCAGCGGCGGCGGCAGCTCGCCAGGGAGAAGTTCGAGCGGCAGCAGCAGCGCCGGGAGGACGCCCGTCGAAGGACGAGGCGGCTGACCGTCGTCATCGCCTCCGCAGTGGCCGTGGTGGCGGTCATCGGCGGTGCCACGTATTTCGCCACCAACGGCGACGACGACAAGGACACCAAGGCCGATGCGGCCGCGAGCCAGAGCCCGTCGGCCGCGCCCTCTCCCTCGGCGAGCGAGAAGACCGTCCCCGAGCCCGCGATGAAGATCGACAAGACGGCGAAGTACACGATGTCGCTCAAGACGAGCCAGGGCGACATATCTTTCGCGATGGACGCGGCGAAGACCCCGCACACGACGAACTCCTTCAAGTCGCTGGCCGACAAGAAGTACTTCGACGGCACGAAGTGTCACCGGCTGACCACACAGGGCATTTTCGTCCTGCAGTGCGGCGACCCGAAGGGCGACGGCACCGGTGGCCCCGGCTACACGATTCCCGACGAGAACCTGACCGCGCTCGGCAAGGCGGGCGCCGACGGCACGGTGACGTACCCGGCCGGCACGGTGGCGATGGCCAACACCAGCCAGCCGCACACCGGTGGCAGCCAGTTCTTCCTCGTCTACAAGGACAGCAAACTGCCGCCCAGCTACACGCCGTTCGGCACGATGGACGCGGACTCGCTGAAGGCCGTCGAGGCCATCGGCAAGGCGGGAGTCGCCGGCGGCGCCGCCGACGGTGCGCCGACGAAGGCCGTGAACATCTCGAAGGCGGCCGTCGACAAGGCGTGAGCCGCGGCGGGCCCGGCAGGATCCCTCCAGTGGTCACTCGGTGCGGCCGGATAATTTTCGGCCGCGCTGAGTGCGGACAGCCGGGCGGCCCGTCGCCTAGATTGGCGTTGTGCAGGGCGGGCGCAGCCCGCCCCAGGAAACTGTGGACGATGCCAGGGGGGCGAGCCCCTCACGGGCATCAGGTGGAGGAGGCGCTGTGAGCAGCGACCCGTGGGGCCGTGTCGACGAGACAGGCACCGTGTACGTGCGTACAGCCGATGGCGAGCAGGTCGTCGGATCGTGGCAGGCCGGTTCTCCGGAGGAGGCCCTGGCTTACTTCGAGCGCAAGTACGAGGGCATTGTGGTCGAGATCGGCCTCCTCGAACGGCGGGTGAAGACCACCGACCTGTCGGCGAAGGACGCGACGACCGCCATCGAGCATCTGCGGGGGCAGGTCGACGAGCATCACGCCGTCGGTGACCTGGACGCGTTGCGCAAGCGGCTGGACGCCCTGGTCGCGACGGTCGACTCGCGGCGCGAGGAGCGCAAGGCGCAGAAGGCCAAGCAGACCGACGAGGCGAAGCACGCCAAGGAGGCGCTGGTCGTCGAGGCCGAGGAGCTGGCGCAGAGCGAGCAGTGGCGCTCCGCGGGCGAGCGGCTGCGCGCACTCGTCGACACGTGGAAGGGCCTGCCCCGGCTCGACCGCAAGTCGGACGACGAGCTGTGGCACCGCTTCTCGCATGCGCGCTCGGCGTTCTCCAAGCGCCGCAAGGCCCACTTCGCCTCGCTGGACGCCCAGCGCGAGGAGGCCCGCAAGGTCAAGGAGAAGCTGGTCGTCGAAGCCGAGGCGCTCTCCGGGTCCACGGACTGGGGCCTGACGGCTGCCCGCTACCGCGACCTGATGACCGAGTGGAAGGCGGCGGGCCGCGCCCAGCGCGAGGCCGAGGACGCCCTGTGGGAACGCTTCCGCGGCGCCCAGGACGTCTTCTTCGCCGCTCGCAACGGGGTCTTCGCCGAGCGCGACGCGGAGCAGGGCGGGAACCTCGCGCTCAAGGAGGAGCTCGCCGTCGAAGCCGAGAAGCTCGTTCCGGTGAAGGACCTGAAGGCGGCCAGGGCCGCGTTCCGGACCCTCAACGAGCGCTGGGAGGCCATCGGCCATGTGCCGCGTGACTCCCGCCCCAAGGTCGAGGGGCGGATGCAGGCGGTGGAGCGTGCGCTCCAGGAGGCCGAGGAGTCGGAGTGGCGCCGGACCAACCCGGAGGCACGAGCCCGTGCCGCGGGTCTGACCGGGCAGCTCCAGGCGGCCGTCGACAAGCTGCGTACGCAGATCGACACGGCTCGCGCCTCGGGCAACAACGCCCGCGCGGACAAGCTCGCCCGCGAGCTTGAGGGCCGGCAGGCGCTCCTGGACCAGGCGCTGAAGGGCCTCGAGGAGTTCGGCGGCTGATCGAGCCGCAGCAGGACATGGAGCGGGCCCCGGTACGCGATGCGTACCGGGGCCCGCTCCATGTCCTGGGACGTTCCCGAGTGCTCGCGGTTACGGCCTGCGGGCCGAGGTCACCCGGTAGACGTCATAGACGCCCTCCACGCTCCGTACGGCCTTCAGGACGTGCCCGAGGTGCTTGGGGTCGCCCATCTCGAAGGTGAAGCGCGAGGTGGCCACCCGGTCACGGGACGTCTGCACGGCCGCGGACAGGATGTTGACGTGCTGGTCGGACAGGATCCGTGTGACGTCCGAGAGGAGCCGGGACCGGTCCAGCGCCTCGACCTGGATCGCGACCAGGAAGACCGAGGACTGGGTGGGCGCCCACTCGACCTCGAGGATCCGCTCCGGCTGCTGCGAGAGCGAGTCGACGTTGACACAGTCCGCCCGGTGCACGGAGACTCCGCTGCCCCGGGTGACGAAGCCGATGATCGGGTCGCCGGGCACGGGCGTACAACAGCGGGCCAGCTTGACCCAGACGTCCTCGACGCCCTTGACGACCACGCCGGGATCCGCCTTGGCGCGGCGCTTGTTGCGTCCGTGCGAGGGCGGGGAGCTCTCCGCCAGGTCCTCGTTGGCCGCGTCCTCGCCGCCGAGCGCCTGCACCAGCTTCTGCACGACGCCGGCCGCCGCCACATGTCCCTCGCCGATCGCGGCGTAGAGGGACGAGATGTCGGGGTAGCGCATCTCATGGGCGAGCGTGACGAGCGAGTCGCCCGTCAGGATGCGCTGGATCGGCAGGTTCTGCTTGCGCATGGCCCGCGCGATGGAGTCCTTGCCCTGCTCGATCGCCTCGTCGCGGCGCTCCTTGGAGAACCACGCACGGATCTTGTTGCGGGCCCGCGGCGACTTGACGAAGCCGAGCCAGTCGCGAGAGGGCCCGGCGCCGGCCGCCTTGGAGGTGAAGACCTCCACCAGGTCGCCGTTGTCGAGCGTCGACTCGAGCGGCACGAGCCGCCCGTTGACCCGTGCTCCTATGGTCCGGTGGCCGACCTCCGTATGGACGGCGTACGCGAAGTCGACCGGTGTCGCCCCTGCGGGAAGCGCTATGACGTCGCCCTTGGGCGTGAAGACGAAGACCTCGTTGCGGGAGAGGTCGAAGCGCAGGGACTCCAGGAACTCGCTGGGGTCCTCGGTCTCCTTCTGCCAGTCAAGGAGCTGGCGCAGCCACGCCATGTCGTTGACGGTGTCCTGGCCGCGGCCGCCGCCCGTGTTCTTGGGGACGTCGGTGCGCACCTTGGAGGCGCCCGCGACGGCCTCCTGCTTGTACTTCCAGTGCGCGGCGATGCCGTACTCGGCACGGCGGTGCATGTCGAACGTACGGATCTGCAGCTCGACGGGCTTGCCGCTGGGACCGATCACCGTGGTGTGCAGCGACTGGTACATGTTGAACTTGGGCATCGCGATGTAGTCCTTGAACCGGCCGGGGACCGGATTCCATCGCGCGTGGACGGTGCCGAGCGCCGCGTAGCAGTCGCGGACCGTGTCAACGAGCACCCGGATGCCCACCAGGTCGTAGATCTCGGCGAAGTCCCGGCCCCGCACGATCATCTTCTGGTAGACGCTGTAGTAGTGCTTCGGCCGTCCGGTGACGGTCGCCTTGATGCGGGCGGCGCGCAGGTCGGACTGGACCTCGTCGGTCACTATGGCGAGGTACTCGTCGCGCTTGGGCGCCCGCTCGGCGACCAGGCGGACGATCTCGTCGTACATCTTGGGGTAGAGGATCGCGAAGGCGAGGTCCTCCAGCTCCCACTTGATGGTGTTCATGCCCAGGCGGTGGGCCAGGGGGGCGTAGATCTCCAGCGTCTCGCGGGCCTTCTTCTCCTGCTTCTCCCGCTTGAGATAGCGCATGGTGCGCATGTTGTGCAGCCGGTCGGCGAGCTTGATGACGAGGACCCGGGGGTCCTTCGCCATGGCGACGACCATCTTGCGTACGGTCTCGGCCTGCGCGGCCTCGCCGAACTTGACCTTGTCCAGCTTGGTGACGCCGTCGACCAGCAGGGCGACCTGGTCGCCGAAGTCGCGACGCAGGGTGTCCAGGCCGTACTCGGTGTCCTCGACCGTGTCGTGCAGCAGCCCCGCCATCAGGGTGGCCGGATCCATACCCAGCTCGGCGAGGATCGTGGTCACGGCGAGCGGATGCGTGATGTACGGGTCGCCGCTCTTGCGCTTCTGGCCGCGGTGCCAGCGCTCGGCGACCTGGTAGGCCTTCTCGATCTGGCGCAGCGTGGCCGACTCGATCTTGGCGTCGTTGATGCGGACGGTGCGCAGCAGCGGTTCCAGTACCGGGTTGTACGGGCTGGAGCGCTGCACGCCGAGGCGAGCCAGCCTGGCCCTCACCCGGTTGGACGACCCGCCGGTACGGGCCACCGGGCCCGCGGGCCCGGCCGGTGCCGCTGCGGGCTTGGAGGGCGGCTTCGGTGCGGTGGGGGCCGGGGAGACGGGGACGGCCGGCTGCGCGGGGGAAGCGGGCACGGGCCCGTTCGCCTCGGCGGGGGCCGGACCCGTGCCGGGCTCCGGAGCCGGGGGCTTCGGCTTCTCCGCGGGCTGCTGCGTCGCGGGCGTGGCTGGGGCCGCCTCGGGCTTGTCGGGCTGCGGGGCGGCGACTGGCTGGGCCTCGTCTGGCAAGAGCACTCCTCGTGCGGATCCGGACACCCGGAAAGGCCATCGTATCGACCCGGCGGCCGGTCCTCCCCCGGGGACCGTGAGAGCCCTCACAACGCGAAACGGGCGCCCTGCTGTTCCCGGGTGCCCGTATAGGTGCGCGTCCGCGGTCGTGCGCACCGTCCGGTGCTGTTCAAGCCATGATCAGAGCACGACGCGGTAGTGGGTGGTCAGACGCCGCTCGTCGTCCAGCACGTGGAACGCGAGGCCGGGCGGCTGGTCGCGGTCCGCCGCCCCACCGGCCTCCCAGGGCATGCGCAGGGTCCAGGTGATGGCGGGGCCGACGATCAGCGGGCGGGCGGCGAACGTCGAGGCGGCCGCGGTGTGCGCGTGGCCGGTGAGGACGGCGACGACGCGCGGGTGCGCGGCGAGCAGGCCGGCCAGCTGTCCGGGCTCTTCGAGCATGCCGGAGTCGGGCAGCGGGTGGTGGAGCGCCACCGGCGGCTGATGGAACGCGATCAGCGCCGGGGTGTCCTGCGGCAGCGCGGTGAGAGTGGTGTCGATCCAGGCGAGCGTACCGGCGTCGAGGCGCCCCTCGTCGCGGCCCGGAATGGTGGAGTCGCACATCAGGACGGCGGTGCCGGCGATGAGGCGATACCGGTTGACGGGGGAGTCGCCGGGCGCCTCGCCGAGCATGGCCTTGCGGTAGGCCGGCCGGGCGTCGTGGTTTCCGGGGCAGGTGAGCACGGGGAACGGGGCGGTCAGGATCCGGGCCGCTTCCTCGTACTCGCTCTCCGCCCCGTGATCGGCTATGTCCCCGGTGACCAGGAGCGCGTCGACCGGGCGGGGCAGGGCACGCAGGTAGTCCATGACGAGGGTGGCGCGCCGGGTCGCTCTCTCGCTGCCGTCCAGGTGCAGGTCACTGATCTGGGCAAGAAGTGTCGTCATTCCTCTGTCTCCTCCATGGCGGGCCCGGGCGGCCGAGCGGTACCGGGCAGGCGTCGCCACTCCTCCCCGCACCTAACGGAAGTTTCCGCTTTTCCCGTTAGAACCTTAGGGTGTAGGCGGGATGTGATCAAGTGGTCGCCGATGCGGCACCGAGAGCGGGAGGAGCGTCCTGTGGAGCGATGGCCGGCACTGGAACTGGCGAGCACGATCCGGCACGACGGGGACGGTGGTGTCACCGACGATCTGGCTACGGTCCAGGGAACGACCCGCTGGATTCACGAGCAGGGCGACCTGCCGGCCGGCCATGTCCCGGCGCCCGGACTCGTGGCGGACGAGGAGCTCAGACTCGTGATCGTCGGACTGCGCCGGGCCGTCCGGGCCCTGTTCGCCCACGCGGTCGCTCCCGCTCCGCCCAGCCCGGCGGATGCCCTTCACCTGATGCCTGTCGACGAGGCCCTGGCCCATGTCAACGCGGTGTCCGCCCGGGAACCGGTCGCCCCGCAGATGGACTGGCCTCTCGACGGCGCCCCCGCCGCCAGGCTGCTGTCGGCGCAGGGCGATCCGCAGGTGCGCCTGGTCGCGGCCCTGGCCCGCTCCGCCATCGACTTCCTGACGGGGCCGCAACGCGAGCAGTTGCGCGCCTGCACCGCGCCCCGCTGCGTGCGCTACTTCGTCAGACGTCACGGGCGGCAGGAATGGTGCAAGCCCTCCTGCGGAAACCGGGCACGGGCGGCGCGCCACTACAGGAGCCGGCGCACGGCGAGCGAGGAGCCCTCCCCGTCCTGACGGTCTTCACGGCTCCGGGGGCGGTGCCCACGAGCACGCGAAGAGGGCACCCGGATGGCTCCGGGTGCCCTCTTCGCTGTGCGTGTACGCGGCGGGTCAGACCGTGATCAGGGCCTCCAGCGGAGCGCCCTGCAGGTGCGGCGCCAGCCGATCACGGCCGGCCAGGAATCCCAGCTCCATGAGGACGCAGACACCCGCGACCGTGGCCCCGGCCCGCCGGATCAGCTCCAGCGAGGCCCCGGCGGTGCCGCCCGTGGCCAGGACGTCGTCGATGACCATGACGCGGTCGTCGGCCGACAGGTCCTCCGCGTGGACCTCGATCTCCGCGGTGCCGTACTCCAGCTCGTACGCCTGGCCGAGCGTGGCTCCCGGAAGCTTCCCGGCCTTGCGGACGGGGATGAAGCCGAGGCCGGCCCGTACGGCGACCGGCGCGGCCAGGATGAAGCCGCGGGCCTCCAGGCCGACGATCTTCGTGGCTCCGTGCCGTACGCACAGTTCCGCGAGTGCGTCCGTGAGGGCCGTGAACGCGACCGGGTCCGCGAGCAGCGGGGTGATGTCCTTGAACATCACGCCCGGCTTCGGGTAGTCCGCCACGTCACGGATACGGCTGAGCAGCAGGTCCCTGGTGCTCTCGGTGGTGCTGGTCATCGACGCTTCCCCGGGGTCCGGCCATGGCCCCTGGGGGGCTCCTGGCGCTGGCCGACGACCGCACCGGCGGGCGCGGTGTCCTCGGGGGACTGCTCGTCCGCCTGCTCGGCCTCGTTGAGCTCGCCCTTGGCGGCGGCAGCGGCGCGCTTGGCGAGGATCCGCTTCTTCAGCGCCTTCATCTGCGGTTCGCGTTCCTTGAGGTCGGCGACGAGCGGAGTGGCGATGAAGATCGAGGAGTACGCACCGGCGGCGAGACCGACGAAGAGTGCCAGCGAGATGTCGTTCAGCATGCCGGCGCCGAGAACACCGCCACCGATGAACAGCAGACCGGCGACCGGCAGCAGGGCGACGATCGTGGTGTTGATCGAGCGGACCAGCGTGCTGTTGATGGAACGGTTGGCGACCTCGCTGTACGTCCACCGGGTCTGCTTGGTGATCCCCTTCGAGCCCTCCTTGAGGCTGTCGAAGACGACGACCGTGTCGTAGAGGGAGTAACCGAGGATCGTCAGCAGACCGATCACGGTGCCCGGGGTGACCTCGAAGCCCACGAGCGCGTAGACACCGACCGTGATGGTGATGTCGTGGATCAGCGCGACGAGGGCCGCGATCGCCATCCGCCATTCGAAGGCGATCGCCAGGTAGATCACGACGAGGACCATGAAGACGCCGAGACCGGTCCATGCCTTGTTGGCGATCTGCTCACCCCAGCTGGGGCCGACCAGGTCGGCCGCGATCTTCTCGGTCGGGACGTCGAGGCCCTTGGAGAGCTCGCCCTTGATCTGGTCGGACTTCGCGGTGTCGACCTCGGTGATCTGGATGCGCAGACCACCGTTGCCCAGCTTCTGAACGATGGCCTGGTGCCCGGAGGAGTCGCTCGCCAGCTTCTCCGCCTCGTTGACGGACACGCTCGTCTTCGGGGTGGTGAAGACCGCGCCGCCCTTGAACTCGATGCCCATGTTCAGGCCGCTGACCGCCAGGCCGACGATGGCCGTGATGGTGATCAGGATCGAGATGCCGTACCAGATCTTGCGCTTGCCGATGAAGTCGTAGCCGACCTCGCCGCGGTAGAGACGGGCGCCGAGATTGCCGAGTCGCGACATCTCACGCCTCCTTCGGGTCGGTGGGGGCGTTGACACGGCGCGAACGGCGCAGCGGCGGCTTGGCTCCGAGCCGCTTCGGGTCCAGTCCGGACCACGGGTGACCGCTGGCGAAGAACTTCGTGCGGGCCATGAGCGTCATGACCGGCTTGGTGAAGAGGAAGACCACGACCACGTCGAGCAGGGTGGTGAGGCCCAGCGTGAACGCGAAGCCCTGGACCTTGCCGACGGTGACCACGAACAGGACCGCCGCCGCCAGGAACGACACGAAGTCGGAGACGAGGATGGTGCGCCGGGCGCGCGGCCAGGCCCGTTCGACGGCCGGGCGCAGTGTGCGGCCCTCGCGGATCTCGTCCCGGATGCGTTCGAAGTACACGATGAACGAGTCCGCGGTGATTCCGATCGCCACGATGGCACCACAGACCGCGGGCAGGTTCAGCGCGAAGCCGATGGCCGGGCCGAGCAGCGACATGATCGTGTAGGTCAGGATGCCGGAGACCAGGAGGCTGAGAAGCGCGATGAACGCCAGCCCGCGGTAGTAGGCCACCAGGTAGATGACCACCAGGGCCAGGCCGATGGCACCCGCGATGAGGCCTGCGCGGAGCTGCTCGCCACCGAGCGCGGCGGTGACGGTGGTGACGCTCTGCTCCTGGAAGGAGAGCGGCAGCGCACCGTAGGAGAGCACGTTGGCGAGTTCCTCGGCGGTCTGCTGGTTGAAGCTGCCGGAGATCTCGGCGTTGGCGCTCAGCGCCGTGCTGACCGAGGGCGCCGAGACGACTTCACCGTCGAGCGCGATGGCGAACTGGTTCTGCGGCGACTGCTGCTGGGCGAGCTTGCCCGTGGTCGTGTGGAACTTCTTGGCGCCGCCGCCGGTGAACTCCATCTGAACGATCCACTGACCGTTCTGCTGGTTGATCGCCGCCTTGGCACTGTCCACGTCCGTGCCGTCGACCTCGGCCGGGCCGAGTACGTACTTGGCGGAGCCGTCCTGCTCACACGCGACCACCGTGTCGGTGGCCTTGGTGCCCTGGGACGCCTTGGAGCGGGAGGCCTTGCTGGAGCAGTCCAGTGCCTCGAACTTCTTCTGCAGATCCGCTGCGGCCGCCTGCTCCTCGGCGGAGGCGGTCGGGGTGGAGCTCGCCTCCGGCGTGGTGCTGGCCTTGGGCGTGGCGCTGGCCTTGGGCGTGGGCGTGGAGTCGGCCTTCAGAGCGCCGGTGACCGCGCGGCCCTGGGTGGTGGCGCTCGCGCCGGGCTTCGCGGACGGGCTGCTCGCCTTGTCCGAGGCGGAGGCGCTCGGCGTGGCGGACGGGCTGGCCTTGTCGGAGGACGAGGCGCTCGGCGCAGGCGTGGGCGTTCCCTGGGCGACGGTCAGCACCGGCCGGAAGTAGAGCTTCGCGGTCGTACCGACCTGCTCACGGGCCTGGGCGGAGTTCGTGCCCTTGGGGATGTTGACGATGATGTTGCGATCGCCCTGGGTCTGGACCTCGGCCTCGGAGACACCAAGACCGTTGACGCGGCGCTCCATGATCTGGACCGCCGTGTCCATGTTGGTCTTGTTGATCGCCGACTCCTGGCCGGGCTCGGCCTTCGCCTCCAGCGTGATGGACGTGCCACCGGCCAGGTCGATGCCGAGTCGCGGCGTCGGCTGGTCGGCCAGGAACATCCCGCCGGTGAGAGCGACCATGGCGATCAGGATCAGAGCCAGGGAACGCCCCGGCCTGCCCTGACCGCCGGCCGGTCCTCGGCCCTTCTTCGGTGCTGCCACCTTCTCGTTTCTCCCTGTCCAACCGCCCCGCGCCGGGTACGCGCCCGAGCGGCCACGAAGTTTAGTGGGGACCCGCCCCCGCAGAAGACCGCACGGTCCGGGGATGGCCGGATGCCTGTGGGCTCACGGCATCCCCGGGTCGTGTGCTACTTCGCGTCGGCCTCGCCGTCGGCCTTGCCCTCGGACTTCTTGTCGGCCTTGTCGTCGGCCTGCTCGGCGTCGTCGGCCTCGGTCTTCTTGACCAGGTCGGTCTTCGCGTCGTCCGAGGTGACCTCGTCGGCCTCGGTCAGCGAGGAGGCGTCGTCGGGGACGACCGCGCCGTCTACGTCGAGCTCCTCCACGTCACCGTGGACGATGCGGTTGTACTCCGCGTCGTCGAGGACGGCACCGATGGCGTTCTTCGCGTAGATGGCGTGGACGCCGGGGGCGACCTCAAGGAGAACCGTGTCGTCGTGAAGCTCCTTGACGGTGGCGTACATGCCCCCGATCGTCCGGACGCCGGTGCCGGGCTGCATTTCATTGCGCATGTTCGCAGCCGCCGCCTGCTTCTTCTTGGCGGACCGCGTCATCAGGAACATGGCCCCGATGAGCACGATGAAGGGGAGGAGAGTCACGGGATTCACGGGACGATTTTCCTTCGCACGACCGCGCTCGAAGGCGGCCTGGTCTACGGGGGTGGGTACACCGACCTTTAAGGGCGGCATCGGCGGAGTCTAAGCGAGTCCGCATCGATGGAACAACGCCCAGCATGGCACCGTGGTTCCTCTGTGGGTCAACCTGTGATGCATCACGCCCCGAACAGACCCTGTTGTCCCTTTCCGCCGTGCTGTGGAGGCACCAGCCCGAGGTGAGCCCAGGCTGCCGGGGTGGCGACCCGCCCCCTCGGCGTCCTGGCCAGCAGTCCTTCCCGTACGAGGAAGGGCTCCGCGACCTCCTCTACCGTCTCGCGCTCCTCCCCCACGGCCACCGCGAGCGTGGACAGGCCGACCGGACCGCCGCCGAAAAGTCTCAGCAGGGCGCCGAGCACAGCCCGGTCCAGCCGGTCCAGTCCCCGGGCGTCGACCTCGTACACCCGCAGAGCCGCGGCGGCGATCTCCCGGTCGATCCTGCCGTCGGCCTTGACCTGGGCGTAGTCCCGGACCCGGCGCAGCAGCCGGTTGGCGATACGGGGCGTGCCGCGCGAGCGCCCGGCGATCTCGGCGGCGCCTTCGACGTCTATCTCGACGTCCAGGAGTCCGGCCGAGCGGTGAATCACCCGTTCCAGTTCATTCGGGGCGTAGAACTCCATGTGCCCGGTGAAGCCGAAGCGGTCGCGCAGCGGAGGCGGCAGCAGTCCCGCCCTGGTGGTCGCGCCGACCAGGGTGAAGGGCGGCAGCTCCAGCGGGATGGCGGTGGCCCCCGGCCCCTTGCCGACGATCACGTCGACCCGGAAGTCCTCCATGGCCATGTAGAGCATCTCCTCGGCGGGCCGGGACATGCGGTGGATCTCGTCGAGGAAGAGAACCTCGCCCTCCTGGAGCGAGGACAGGATCGCCGCCAGGTCGCCCGCGTGCTGGATGGCGGGGCCGGAGGTGATCCTGATCGGCGCGTTCATCTCGGCCGCGATGATCATCGAGAGGGTGGTCTTGCCCAGCCCCGGGGCGCCGGAGAGCAGCACGTGGTCGGCGGTGGCGCCGCGGGCACGGGCCGCCTTGAGGACCAGGTCGAGCTGTTCGCGCACCTTCTCCTGGCCGACGAACTCGTCGAGGTCCTTGGGGCGCAGCGCTGCCTCGACCGCGGTGTCCTCGCCGTCCGCGCCGGCGTCGACGAGCCGCTCGTCGAGGAGCTCGTCGGTGTCGGGTCCGGTCTCGTCCCAGTTCATCTCGTCAGTCCCGCCTCGGGTGTTTCGGTGCCGTGCCGTGGAATGCCAGGCCGGGCGTCAGGGTGTCGCCCGGGTCAGCTCAGCGCGTGCGGTTGAGGGTCTGCAGGGCGGCGCGCAGCAGCTGCGGCACGGGCGGCTGGGCGCCCTCGGCGAGGGCCGCCTCCGCCTGCGGCGCCACGGCGGACACCGCTTCGTCCGCCTCGCGGGTGGCGTAGCCGAGACCGATCAGGGCGGCGTGGAGCTGGTCGCGCCAGGCGGCGGAGACCGCGGTGCCGATGCCCTGCTGGCCGATGTGGGCACCGACGGGCTCGCCGAGTCTGTCCTTCAGCTCGAGCAGGAGCTTCTGGGCGCCCTTCTTGCCGATGCCGGACACGGCGGTGAGCGCCTTCTCGTCGCCGGTGGCCACGGCGATGCGCAGGGCGTCCGGGCTGTGCGTGGCGAGCATGGCCTGGGCGAGCCGGGGCCCGACCCCACTGGCGGTCTGGAGGAGCTCGAAGACCTGCCGCTCGTCGTCGTCGGCGAAGCCGTAGAGCGTCAGCGAGTCCTCCCGTACGACGAGGGAGGTGGCGAGCTTGGCCTCCTTGCCGATGCGGAGGCCGGCGAGGGTGTTCGGTGCGCACTGGATGGCCATGCCGATGCCGCCGACCTCGATCACGGCCGTGGTCGGGGCGAGTGCGGCGACGGGGCCGCTGACGAAGGCGATCATCGGGGGACCTTCCGGACGGGGGCTGCTGCGGTGCGCGGGACGCGCGGGGTGCGGGCAGCCGCTGCGGCCGCCGCGTGCGCCTGCTGGAGGCGGTTGAGCGCGGGGGCGCGCCAGATGTGGCAGATGGCGAGGGCGAGGGCGTCGGCGGCGTCCGCGGGCTTCGGAGGGGCGTCCAGGCGCAGGAGCCGGGTCACCATGGCGCCGACCTGCGCCTTGTCCGCGCGTCCGCTGCCGGTGACGGCTGCCTTGACCTCGCTGGGCGTGTGCAGGGCGACCGGGATGCCGCGGCGGGACGCGCAGAGCATGGCGACCGCGCTGGCCTGGGCGGTGCCCATCACCGTACGGACGTTGTGCTGGGCGAACACCCGCTCCACGGCCACGTACTCGGGCCGGTGCTCGTCGAGCCACTCCTCGATGCCGCGCTCGATGGCCACCAGCCGGTGGCCGAGCTCCGCGTCGGCGGGGGTGCGCACGACTCCGACGCCGAGCATCGTCAGAGGGCGGCCCGCGACGCCTTCGACGACTCCGACGCCGCACCGGGTGAGCCCGGGGTCCACGCCGAGTACCCGCACGGTTCGCCCCCTCCTTGCCGATCGGTCAACTGTTCCCGCAGGCTATCGGCTCGCACTGACAATGCGACGGGCCGACGGGGTGTGTCCCCGTCGGCCCGTCCGCGGAAAGCCGCGCCGGTAACCCGGCAGCCGCTCAGGCGTCGACCTGCTCCATGACCTCGTCGGAGACGTCGAAGTTGGCGAAGACGTTCTGCACGTCGTCGCTGTCCTCCAGCGCGTCGATGAGCTTGAAGATCTTGCGCGCGCCCTCTTCGTCGAGGTCGACCTGCATGGTGGGCAGGAAGTTGGCCTCGGCCGAGTCGTAGTCGATGCCCGCCTCCTGGAGCGCGGTGCGGACCGCGACCATGTCGGTGGCCTCGCTGACGACCTCGTAGGTATCGCCGAGGTCGTTGACCTCCTCGGCGCCGGCGTCGAGGACCGCGTCCAGCACGTCGTCCTCGGACAGCTCGCCCTTGGGGACGATGACGACGCCCTTGCGGTTGAACAGGTACGAGACCGAGCCCGGGTCGGCCATCGAACCGCCGTTGCGCGTCATCGCGACACGTACGTCGGACGCGGCACGGTTGCGGTTGTCGGTGAGGCACTCGATGAGCACCGCGACACCGTTCGGGCCGTAGCCCTCGTACATGATCGTCTGGTAGTCGACGCCGCCCGCTTCGAGACCGCCACCGCGCTTGACCGCGGAGTCGATGTTCTTGTTCGGGACCGAGCTCTTCTTCGCCTTCTGGATCGCGTCCACAAGGGTCGGGTTGCCCTCGGGGTCCACCCCGCCGGTGCGGGCCGCGACCTCGATGTTCTTGATCAGCTTCGCGAAGAGCTTGCCGCGCTTGGCATCAATCACGGCCTTCTTGTGCTTCGTCGTAGCCCATTTAGAGTGGCCGGACATCTGCCTTCTCCTTCGCGTCACCAAATTCCGTACGAACCCGAGAGATCCTACCGGGGTCGAGTCAGCTGACTGCGCGCACCATGTCGACGAAGTACGCGTGAAGCCGGTGGTCTCCGGTCAGTTCCGGGTGGAATGACGTGGCAAGGGCGTTTCCCTGCCGTACCGCCACGATGTGGCCGCCGTGCTCGGCGACCACCTTGGCCTGCGCGCCCACGGACTCGACCCAGGGGGCCCGGATGAAGACGCCCTCGACCGGGCCGCCCTCGATTCCGGCGACCTCGACGGCCGCCTCGAAGGACTCGTTCTGCCGCCCGAAAGCGTTACGGCGCACGATCATGTCGATGCCGCCGACGGTCTCCTGGCCCGAGCGCGGGTCGAGGATCTTGTCGGCGAGCAGGATCATCCCGGCGCAGGTGCCGTAGACCGGCATCCCGGCCCGCACCCGCTCACGCAGCGGTTCCAGCATGCCGAACAGGGCGGCCAGTTTGGACATCGTGGTGGACTCGCCACCGGGGATGACCAGGCCGTCGACCTCGGCGAGTTCCTCGGGACGCCGGACCGGCCTGGCCAGGGCATCCGCCGAGGCCAGGGCGATCAGGTGTTCCCGTACGTCGCCCTGGAGAGCCAGGACGCCGATGACAGGGGTGTCGCTCATCGGTGACTACCAGCCACGGTTCGCGTAGCGCTCGGCCTCGGGCAGGGTGTCGCAGTTGATGCCGACCATGGCCTCGCCCAGGTTGCGGGAGGCGTCCGCGATGATCTTCGGGTCGTCGTAGAAGGTGGTGGCCTTCACGATGGCGGCGGCGCGCTTGGCCGGGTCGCCGGACTTGAAGATGCCGGAGCCGACGAAGACGCCCTCGGCACCGAGCTGGCGCATCAGCGCGGCGTCGGCCGGGGTGGCGACGCCGCCCGCGGAGAAGAGGACGACGGGCAGCTTGCCCAGCTCGGCAACCTCCTTGACCAGCTCGTACGGGGCGCGGAGGTCCTTGGCGGCGGCGTACAGCTCGTTGTTGTCGTAGCCGCGCAGCCGGGCGATCTCGTTCTTGATCTGCCGCAGGTGGCGGACGGCCTCGACGACGTTGCCGGTGCCGGCCTCGCCCTTCGAACGGATCATGGCCGCGCCCTCGGCGATGCGGCGCAGCGCCTCGCCCAGGTTGGTGGCGCCGCAGACGAACGGGGTGGTGAACGCGAACTTGTCGCTGTGGTTGACCTCGTCGGCCGGGGTGAGGACCTCGGACTCGTCGATGTAGTCGACGCCGAGGGACTGCAGGACCTGGGCCTCGACGAAGTGTCCGATGCGGGACTTCGCCATCACCGGAATGGAGACGGACTCGATGATCTCCTCGATCATGTTCGGGTCCGACATCCGGGCCACGCCGCCGTCCTTGCGGATGTCGGCCGGCACCCGCTCCAGGGCCATGACGGCCACGGCACCCGCGTCCTCGGCGATCTTCGCCTGCTCGGCGTTGACGACGTCCATGATCACGCCGCCCTTGAGCTGCTCGGCCATGCCGCGCTTGACGCGGGCGGTGCCGGTGGCGGGGGCGTCGGACTGCGGGGTGGTGGGAAGCGTGGACACGGATCGACCTCACTCGGAGAAAAGATTGCTGAACGTGCAGGGGTGATGCACTGCTGAGCAAACTCTCCGGCACCAGTCCACAGCAAGGGCCAATAGGAGGCCGGTGGATCGTTTTCTCCGCCGCGGGGCGGGCGCGGGTGTGCCGTCCCCGCCCTGCGAAGGCCTCCGTCAGCTGACCGGGCGGTCCGCGAGGGCTACCGGCGGCTCGTCGTCCATCTCGAAGGCCAGCGGGAACGGGGCGTGCCCGGCCAGCCGGAACCAGCGCACCGTGCGGTGGCGCCGCAGCGCACGCGCCGCCCGCACCGCGTCGTTGTGGAACCTGCGCGCCATCGGGACCCGGCGTACCGCCGCGGCCAGCTCCGAGGCGGCCTCCTCGCCACCCGGGATCTCCTTCACCGCCTCGACCTGCGCCCGCTCGCCGAACACCGCGCGCAGGGCGGTGCTCAACTCGCTCTCGGCGACCTCGCGGTGCTCCTCCTCCGCCTGGCGGGCGGCGTGCGCGGCCTCGTACAGGACGATGGACGCCGCCGGGTCGAGGACCCCGGACGTGGCGAGTTCCTGGGTGACCGAGGCGCGGCGCAGCAGTTGGGCGTCGAGGGCGGCGCGGGCCGCGTCGATACGGGTGTGCAGCCGGTCGAGACGGCCGGCGGTCCAGCTGAGGTACAGGCCGATCGCGACGAGCACGACGGCGGTCCAGATGAGGGTTTCGGTCACGGGCGGCAAGGCTACCGGTGAGCGGGCGCCGGACGGGGCCCCGGACGGCGGGGAACGCCCTCCGGGGAACGTCTCAGTCCCGGGCCAGCCCGAACCGGGCCCGCAGACCCGTGCGTTCGTCCGCCGCCACCGACGCGGCGCCGTCCGCCACCGTCTCGTACACCGCGAGGATGTCCGCCCCCACCGTCGACCAGTCGAAGCGCCGCACATGCGTGCTCCCGCGCTCACGCAGCTCCGCGCGCCGCTCCGGGTCGCCAAGCAGCCGGACCGCCGCGGTCGCCAGGGCGTCGGCGTCCTCGTTGGCGAACAGCTCCCCCGCCGCACCCAGATCCAGGACCTGCGCGAACGCGTCCAGGTCGCTGGCCAGAACCGGAGCACCCGCCGACATGGCCTCGACGAGGATGATGCCGAAGCTCTCGCCTCCGGTGTTGGGCGCGACGTACACATCGACGCTGCGCAGCAGCCGCGCCTTGTCCTCGTCACTCACCATGCCGAGGAACTCGACGCGCGCACGCATCTCCTTCGGCAGCGAGGCGACGGCCTCCTCCTCGTCTCCCCGGCCCGCCACCAGCAGCCGCGTGCCGGGACGTGCGGCCAGGATCGCGGGCAGGGCCCGCATCAGGACGGGCAGGCCCTTGCGGGGCTCGTCGATGCGCCCGATGAAGCCGATCGTGCCGCCCTGCCACTCGGGGCGGGGTTCGGCCGCGGCGAAGAACCCGACGTCCACCCCGTTCGGGATGACCACGGCGTCGCCGCCCAGGTGCTCGACCAGGGTCCGGCGCGCGTACTCGCTCACCGCGATGCGCGCGCTGATCTTCTCCAGCGCCGGCTGGAGGATCGGGTACGCGGCGATCATCGCCCGGGAGCGCGGATTGGACGTGTGGAACGTGGCGACGATCGGCCCCTGGGCCGCCCAGCACGTCAGGAGCCCCAGCGACGGCGAGGTCGGCTCATGGATGTGGATCACGTCGAACGTGCCGTCGTGCAGCCACCGCCGCACGCGCGCCGCGGACAGGAAGCCGAAGTTCAGCCGGGCGACGGAGCCGTTGTACGGGACGGGCACGGCCCGTCCCGCGGACACCACATAGGGCGGCAACGGCGTCTCGTCGTCGGCCGGGGCCAGCACGGAGACCTGGTGTCCGAGCCGGATCAGGTGCTCGGCCAGATCACGGATATGGAACTGCACGCCACCCGGGACGTCCCAGGAGTACGGGCAGACGATGCCGATCTTCACTGCTGGGGCCCTTCGTTCGGGTCAGGCCGGATCAGGGAGTGGGGTCCGGTGCGTGCGGCTGCAAGGCGGAGGAGGGAGTCACTGCGGAGCGTCGGCGACCGACGACAACGCCGCAGAGGTGCGTGCCGGACCCCGCGAGCCCGGCATGACCCGAGCGGGAAGGCCCTAGTCTCCGCGGGGTTCGAGGTCGGCGAGCCAGAGCCGTTGCAGCATGTGCCAGTCCTCCGGGTGCTCGGCGATGCCCAGGGCGAACGCGTCGGCCAGGGCCTGTGTCATGACAGACGTCTTCTCGGCACGGTCACCTGAGCCGGGCACGTCCACGGGCGGATGGATCCGCGCCTTCATCACCGGCGTGTCGTCGTAGGAGAGCGTGACCGGCAGCAGCAGCGCACCGGTCTGCTGGGCCAGGAGAGCCGGCCCGGCGGGCATCCGGGCGGTGTCGCCGAAGAACGTCACCTCGACACCCGCGGCCGACAGGTCGCGGTCGGCGACCAGGCAGACCAGGCCGCCCTCGCGCAGCCGGCGTGCCAGCGTCCCGAACGCGGTCCCGCCGTTGTGCGCGAGAACCTCCATGCCCAGGCCCTCGCGGTACGCCACGAACCGGTCGTACAGCGACTCGGGCTTGAGCCGCTCGGCGACCGTGGTGAACGGGACCTTCAGGTCCGTGGTGACCCACGCCCCCGCCAGGTCCCAGTTCCCCAGGTGCGGCAGCGCGAGGACGACCCCGCGCCCCGCGTCGAGTCCTTCGGTCAGCCGGTGCGCGTCCGTCACGTCGATGGACGCCTTGATCCGCTCCGGGGTCCACGTGGGCAGCCGGAACGACTCCATCCAGTAGCGCATGTACGAGCGCATCCCGGCCTTGGACAGCGCCGCGAGCCGGGCCGGACTCGCGTCCGGCACGACCCGCGCCAGATTCGACTCCAGCCGCAGCACGCTCTTGCCGCGCCGCTTCCACACCTGGTCCGCGATGGTGCGGAACATCGCCTGCGCGGCAGGCTCGGGAAGCCTCTTGACCGCGGCCCAGCCGAGGCCGTACAGCCCGTCGCTCAGCCGTTCCTTCGGACCGGGCTTCGCTTCCCCTGACGCGCCGCTCACTGCGCCGCCTCGCTCCCCCGGTCCGCCGCGGCCGACACCGCGGCGGCCGCATCGGCTTCCGCGGATTCACGGCGCACGGTCACGACCCGCTGCACCAGCGTCACCAGGCTGCCCACGGCGACGATCCACAGGGCGATCGGCAGCAGGATGTCGATCCCCGGCACACCGAACTTGTGGAGCCCCGCCAGACCGGCAGCCACCAGCGAGATCACCAGACGTTCGGCGCGCTCCACCAGCCCGTTGACCGCCACCGGCAGACCGATCGACTCACCGCGCGCCTTGGTGTACGAGACCACCTGGCCGCTCGCGAGACAGAAGATCGCGACCGCGCACAGGACGTTGTCGTCGCCGCTGCCCGCGTACCAGAGTGCGAATCCGGCGAAGATCGCCCCGTCGGCGACCCGGTCGAGCGTCGAGTCCAGGAACGCGCCCCAGCGGCTGGAGATGCCCGCCTGTCGCGCCATGTTGCCGTCGACGAGGTCGGAGAAGACGAAGATCGTGATGACGATCGTGCCCCAGAAGAACTCCCCCATCGGGAAGAAGACCAGCGCACCTGCCATCACTCCGGCCGTGCCGATCAGAGTGACCGCGTCAGGACTCACGCCCAGACGGAGCAACAGTGCGGCGAACGGCGTGAGGACACGCGTAAAGAATGCACGCGCGTACTTGTTCAGCATGGCCTTCCCGAGGGTTCGGTGGGCCGCATGGCCCCATCGGCCACCGGCTGGAGGGTGCTGAAGGTCCTGGCCGGATCAGGGAGCAGCGTCCGGTGCGTGCGGCTGCAGGGCGCCGGAGCGTCCCCGCGGCTCCGCCATGGGGACGATTCGGCAACGCCACAGACGTGCGTGCCGGGCGCCACGAGCCCGGCCAGGCCCTTCAGCACCCTCCTGGCCCATCGTAGTCACGCCCGCCGCACTCCACCGTCCGGGCACCCTGGGGGTGTCGTGCGACGGCGTACGACGTATGGACGCGACCCGGACGGAGTGGAAAGCTCGGAACTACCGCGGGCGTCGCCGTAGCCGCCGCGGCGGCTCCCCCGTGCCCGTGCGACCGCTCCCCATCCCCGCGCCGGCGGGCCCCCGCCGGCGCCACCACCCGGGAGGCACGCGTCATGGGCGACAAGGCACACACGCACACCGGAGCCGCCACAAGAGCAGCGACGGCCGACCACCCCTCCGCCATCCGGAACGTGGTGCTGGTCGGCCACAGCGGATCCGGCAAGACCACCCTCGTCGAGGCCATGGCACAGACCGCGGGCGCGGTCAACCGGGCGGGCCGGGTCGAGGACGGCACCACCGTCTCCGACCACGACGGGATCGAACAGCGTAGGCAGCGCTCCGTATCGCTCTCCCTCGTCCCCGTCGAGTGGGACGGAGTCAAGATCAACCTGCTGGACAGCCCCGGCTACGCCGACTTCGTCGGAGAACTCAGGGCCGGTCTGCGCGCGGCGGACGCGGCCCTCTTCGTCGTCTCGGCCGCCCAGGAGGCCGACGCCGTCGCCGGCACCACCCGCGCCGTCTGGGAGGAGTGTGCGGCGGTCGGCATGCCGCGCGCCATCGTCGTCACCCACCTGGACACCGCCCGCACCTCGTTCGACTCGATGACCCGGATCTGCGGCGAGATCTTCGGCGGCGACGACCCCGACGCCGTACTCCCGCTCTACCTGCCGGTGCACGGCCCCGAGGCCGCGGACGGACACGCCCCGCTCACCGGACTCACGGGACTGCTCACCCAGCGGATCTTCGACTACTCCGGCGGCGAACGGAAGGAACACCCGCCCGCGGAGTCCGAGCAGACGCCCCTGGCCGACGCTCGCAACCGGCTGATCGAAGGAATCATCGCCGAGAGCGAGGACGAGACCCTGATGGACCGCTACCTCGGCGGCGCGGCCATCGACATCAGGACACTCGTCGACGACCTCGAACGCGCCGTCGCACGTGGCACCTTCCACCCCGTCCTCACCGCCGCCCCCGCCACCGACGGCGCCCGTCAGGGCATCGGCACCGTCGAACTCCTCGACCTGATCACCGGCGGCTTCCCCACCCCGCTCGAACGCCCCCTGCCCGCCGTCACCACCCTGCACGGCGCCTCGCTCCCCGCCCTGGACTGCGACCCTCAGGGCCCCCTGGCCGCCGAAGTCGTCAAGACGGCCTCCGACCCCTACGTCGGCCGGCTCTCACTCGTCCGCGTCTTCTCCGGCACCCTGCGCGCCGACGACACGGTGCACATATCCGGCCATGGGCTCGACGACCCCGGCCACGAGGCCCGACCCTTCCACGAGGCCGAGATCCGCGTCGGAGCCCTCTCGTCCCCGTTCGGCAAACAGCAGCGGCCCCTCACCGCCTGTATCGCCGGCGATCTCGCCTGCGTCGCCCGGCTGGACGCCGCCGAGACCGGCGACACCCTGTCCGCCCCGGACCACCCCCTGCTGATGGAACCGTGGACCATGCCCGACCCCTTGCTGCCGCTCGCCATCGAGGCACACAGCAAGGCCGACGAGGACAAGCTCTCCCAGGGCCTGGCCCGCCTCGTCGCCGAGGACCCGACCATGCGCCTGGAACAGAACCACGACACCCACCAGGTGGTTCTGTGGTGCCTCGGCGAAGCCCATCTGGACGTGGCACTGGACCGGCTGCGCACCCGTTACGGCGTGCAGGTCGACGCCGTCCCCCACCGCGTCGCGCTGCGCGAGACGTTCGCCGGGCCGTCCACCGGACGGGGCCGCCACGTCAAACAGTCCGGCGGCCACGGCCAGTACGCCATCTGCGAGATCGACGTCGAGCCGCTGCCACCGGGCTCGGGCATCGAATTCGTCGACAAGGTCGTCGGCGGATCGGTGCCCCGCCAGTTCGTCCCGTCCGTCGAGAAGGGCATCCGCGCCCAGGCCGCCCGCGGCGTCGCCACCGGGCATCCGCTGGTCGACGTGCGCGTGACCCTGCGGGACGGCAAGTCCCACTCCGTGGACTCCTCCGACGCCGCGTTCCAGACCGCGGGCGCCCTGGCCCTGCGTGAAGCCGCAGTCGACGCCCGCATCCAGCTCCTGGAACCCGTCGCCGAGGTCCGCGTACTGATCCCCGACGACTACGTCGGCCCGGTCATGAGCGACCTCTCCGGCCGCCGCGGCCGGGTGACCGGCACCGTGCAGTCCAGCGCCGGACGCACCCTCGTACGGGCCGAGGTACCGGAACTGGAGATCGGCCGCTACGCGGTCGACCTGCGCTCCCTGTCCCACGGAACCGGCCGGTTCGACCGCGCCTACGCCCGCCACGAAGCCATGCCCCCGCAGCTCGCCGACCGCCTCCACGAACAGCAGGAGAACGGAATGAAAGTCACATAACGGCCTCGTCCGCTCGACGTTGTCCACAGGGCCGGACGGCGTACCGATTCGGACGATACGCTGTGCTCCCAGCTCAGAAAGTGTGCCGGGCCCGGCAGTTGGGAAACAGCCGCAGGAGCGGTTCCTCGGCGGCGAGTGGGGGCGACAGTGGCCAGCAACGGATTCGATTTCTCTCCCGGAGCACAGATTCCGCTCCAGGGTGCGGCAGGTGCGGCGGTGGCGACCAACGCCCTCGCCTCTGCCGCGTACCGCGACAGCCCGGTGGAGGAAATCCTCAAAGCCAACAGCGAATGGCACAAGTCCGAAGTGAAGGAAGGGCGTTCCAAGCTCTTCAAATCCGACTACTTCAAACCCGACCTCGGCGAGGCCTTCTCCCGCGCCGTCCAGGAACGCACGCTGGGCGGCGCACGGAAAGCGCTCATCCAGTCCTTCGGCAGCGACCCCCAGACGGTCGTCGAGCACTGCCTGTCCGCGACCCGGCTCCGGAAGGCCCGCGACACCAAACTCACCGCCGTGACAGCCCTGTTCGGCTTCGCCTTCCTGCCCGGAATGCTGCTGTGGGTCATCGCGTTCCGCCTGCGCGACGGCCTCGCCAACACCAAGGACAAGGGCCTCGCCGCCATCGGCAACGCCCTGCTGCCCGTCATCGGCATCGCCGCCCTGTTCCTCCTGATCAAGATGCCCCTCACCGGGCTCCTGGGGCTGTACCTGCGAGCGATGATCGTTGCCCCCGTCATCGGCTGGCTGATCGCCAAACGGATCGCCGAGACCTCCGCCCAGGACATGCGCGCCCGCTGGGAGGGCCTGCTCTCCGGCGGCGGCGTCGTCGCCAAGATCCCCGAAGCGGTCCCGAAGAACCCCAACGAGACGGCCCGCGAGGCACTCCGCCAGGGCCTGGAGAAGCTCTCCGCCGAACAGCAGTCCAACTCCGTCTTCTACGCCGGCCCCAAGGGCATCCTCGGCATGGGCACCCGCTGGGGCAGCTGGCAGCTCGCCGAGGACCTCGTCGCGAAGGACCCCGGCAAGGAGTTCCACCAGTTCCGCAGCTGGGACCTGATACGCGTCATCCACGACCAGCTCAAGATGCTGGAGCGCGGCCCGCTGAACACCGGCGGGTTCCCCACCCCCTCGGTCACCCACTGGATCGTGTCGCCCGTCGGAGAGAACGCCGACGCGGTGTCCCGACCCGAGGGCGAGGACGTCGCCACCTTCCAGGTCAAACCCCACGAGATACAGCGGATCTGCAACCACCAGCAGTTCGGCGGCGGCGACCGCCACTACCTGGGCGTCCAGTTCACCCTCTGGGACGGCCAGCTGGTCATCACCATGATGATCACCGTCACCGTGCTCTTCGAGACCCTGCGCATCGAAGTCACCGGACACGCACTCGGCCCGGTCCACTCCCTGTTCACCAGCAAGCCCGCGGCCAAGAAGAAGACAGTCAACAAGACCGTCAAGTTCTGGGAGACCCGCGACATCACGCTGGCGCTGGTCGAGTCGAAGGAAGTCGTCCGCCTCGCCCTGCGCGCCCCCTTCACCTGGTACCCGCCGCTCCTCGACTACCTCGGCGGCAAGATCGCGCTGCCCGAGCCCTTCGGACTGCGGCACGCCTGGGCCGAGAAGCCGTGGCGCCACCGCTTCATGGCCGACGACGCGATGCGCGCCGCCACACCCGTCCTGCGCGTCGTGCACAGCGCCGCCATGAAGGTCCTGGAGGAGAACGGCGTCGACACGGAACGCTTCGGCAACCGCTCGTCGATACTGAGCGGGCTCGTCCAGGACCCCACGCCGCGCAAGGCCGACATCTACGACGCCTAAGGCAAAGGGCGCCCCGGAGAACCGGGGCGCCCTGCACGGCGGAGGAAAAAGCGCGATCAGATGGTGCTCGGCCAGGCATCGGCCAGCATCGTGCGCGTGTCGGCCAACAGCTGCGGCAGCACCTTGGTGTGACCCACCACCGGCATGAAATTGGTGTCACCACCCCAGCGGGGCACCAGATGCTGGTGCAGATGCGCAGCGATACCCGCACCGGCCACGGCACCCTGGTTCATCCCGATGTTGAAACCGTGCGCACCCGAAGCCGCCCGCAGCGCCGCCATCGCACGCTTGGTGAAAGCGGCGAGCTCCAGCGTCTCCGGACCGTCCAGCTCGGTGTAGTCCGCGACATGCCGGTACGGCACCACCATCAGGTGCCCGCCGTTGTACGGATACAGATTCAGCACGGCGTAGACCTTCTCGCCGCGCGCGACGACGAGCCCGTCCTCATCCGACTTCGAGGGAATCTCACAGAACGGACAGCCGTCGCCGGCCTCCGGGCCGGTCGGCTTGTTCTCGCCCTGGATGTACGCCATCCGGTGGGGCGTCCACAGGCGCTGGAACGCATCGGGCGTTCCCACTCCGATCTGCTGCTCCGGCTCACTCGTCATGCCGATCAGCATATTGCGTACCCCAGGCAAAGCGTGTCGCCGGGGCCGATCCCGTCCCCTCGACGCGATGCTGGCCGGATGACCGACCGCACCCCGGCCCGGCCCTCGCCCGCCCTGACCCTCTGGGAACAGCGCACCGAAGTACCGCTCTTCGCCGCCTCGCTGCTCTTCCTGCTCGGCTACGCGGCCCGCGTCCTCGCCCCGGACGACGCCGAACCCTGGCACGACCTCGCCCTCGCCCTGGTCGCCGCCACCTGGCTGCTCTTCGTCGTCGACTACGCCGTACGGATCCGGCTCAGCGGCCTGGGCCACCGCTTCGTACGCGTCCGCTGGCTCGACACGCTCGTACTCCTGCTGCCGCTACTGCGCCCGCTGCGCCTGGTCAAGGTCTACACGGCGGTCCAGAAGCGCCACGACGAGCCGCGGCTGAGCCTGTACGCACGGGTGATGTCCTACGCCGGCCTGACGGCCCTGCTGCTCGGCCTCTCGGCCGCCCTCGCGGTCTACCACCAGGAGCACGACGCACCGGGCGCCTCGATCCGGACCTTCGGCGACGCGGTCTGGTGGGCGTGCGCGACGCTCACGACGGTGGGGTACGGGGATGCCGTGCCGGTGACGCCGTGGGGCCGGGTGGTCGCGGCGTTCCTGATGGCCTGCGGGCTGGCGCTGCTGGGGGCGGTGACGGGTTCGTTCTCGTCGTGGCTGATCCAGGTGTTCCGGCGGGAGGACGAGAAGGAACCCCCGGCGAGCGGGTAGCTCACCGGGGGCTCCTTCCGGGCACGGATCAGACCTGGACGCGGTCCTCCACGGCCTTGGCGATCTTGGCGATGGCGTCCTCGACCGGGATGCCGTTCTCCTGCGAACCGTCGCGGTAGCGGAAGGAGACGGCTCCGTTGGCCATGTCCTCGTCGCCAGCGATGATCATGAACGGCACCTTGGCCTTCTGGTGATTCCTGATCTTCTTCTGCATCCGGTCCGAGGAAGCGTCCACGTCGATACGCAGACCCTTCTTCCGCGCCTCGGCAGCGAACTCCTGGAGGTACGGGATGTGCGCGTCGCCGATCGGGATGCCGACCGCCTGAACGGGCGCCAGCCACACCGGGAACGCACCCGCGTAGTGCTCCAGGAGCACCGCGAAGAAGCGCTCGATGGAGCCGAACAGGGCGCGGTGGATCATGACCGGGCGCTGCTTGGTGCCGTCGGGGCCGGTGTACTCCAGGTCGAAGCGCTCCGGCAGGTTGAAGTCGAGCTGCACGGTCGACATCTGCCAGGTCCTGCCGATGGCGTCCCGCGCCTGCACCGAGATCTTCGGACCGTAGAACGCGGCGCCGCCCGGGTCCGGGACCAGGGGCAGGCCCTGCTTCTCGGCGACCTTCTGCAGGGTCTCCGTGGCTTCTTCCCAGGCCTCGTCCGAGCCGACGAACTTCTCCGGGTCCTTGGTGGACAGCTCCAGGTAGAAGTCCGTCAGCCCGTAGTCGCGGAGCAGGTTCAGGACGAAGGTGAGCGTCCGGTCCAGCTCCTCCGCCATCTGCTCCTTGGTGCAGTAGATGTGCGCGTCGTCCTGCGTGAAGCCGCGCGAACGAGTGAGGCCGTGCACGACGCCCGACTTCTCGTACCGGTACACCGTGCCGAACTCGAAGAGCCTCAAGGGCAGTTCACGATACGAACGGCCACGCGCGTCGAAGATCAGGTTGTGCATCGGGCAGTTCATCGGCTTGAGGTAATAGTCCACCCCGTCGTCGAGCTGCATGGGCGGGTACATGCCGTCGGCGTACCAGTCCAGGTGGCCGGACTTCTCGAAGAGCTTGCCCTTGGTGGCGTGCGGCGAGTAGACGAACTCGTAGCCCTCCTCCTCGTGGCGGCGCCGCGAGTAGTCCTCCATGGCACGGCGGATGACGCCGCCCTTGGGGTGGAAGACCGCGAGACCGGGGCCGATCTCGTCCGGGAAGGAGAAGAGGTCCAGCTCGTTGCCGAGCTTGCGGTGGTCGCGCTTGGCGGCCTCCTCCAGGAACTCCAGGTGTGCCTTGAGCTCGTCCTTGGTCGGCCACGCGGTCCCGTAGATGCGCTGGAGCATCGGGTTCTTCTCGCTGCCGCGCCAGTAGGCGGCCGCGTTCCGCATCAGCTTGAACGCCGGGATGAACCGGGTGGTCGGCAGGTGGGGGCCGCGGCAGAGGTCCTTCCAGCACAGCTCGCCGGTCTTCGGGTCGAGGTTGTCGTAGATGGTCAGCTCGCCGCCGCCCACCTCGACGTCCGCGCCGTCGTCCGTGGAGGCGGAGCCCTTGATGCCGATGAGCTCCAGCTTGTACGGCTCGTCGGCGAGCTCCTCGCGGGCCGCCTCGTCCGTCACGACCCGGCGGGAGAACTTCTGGCCCCGCTTCTGGATCTCCTGCATCTTCTTCTCGATGGCCTTGAGGTCCTCGGGCGTGAACGGCGTCTCGACGTCGAAGTCGTAGTAGAAGCCGTCCTTGACCGGCGGGCCGATGCCCAGCTTGGCCTCGGGGTGGAGCTCCTGCACGGCCTGCGCCATCACGTGCGCGGTGGAGTGGCGCAGGATGTTGAGGCCGTCCTCGGAGGAGATCAGGACCGGCTCGACGGTCTCGCCGTCGGCGAGCACGTACGCGAGGTCCTTCAGCTCACCGGCGATGCGGGCGGCGACGACGGTGCGCTCGCCGGGGAAGAGCTCGGCTGCCGTAGTGCCCGTCGTCACCACGCGCTCTTCCCGCTCGGAATCGCGTTGGATGGTCACACGGACGTCTGACACCGGTCTCTCCTGACTGAGGGGGCGCACCCGCATTCCTCTCACGTGTGCAGAGGGAATCGTACCGAGCCGAGGCCCCCCATTGCGAAAGGGCCGGTTCCCGGCGGCCTCCGCCCCCGCTACTCCCCCGTGCACGCCTCCTCGAAATAGTCGACGTTCTCCTGGAGCGACTTCATCAGCCGGTCCCGCTCCTCCTCGTCGACCTGCACCGGAACCACCTGCGAGGCCCTGGTCAGACGCCGGAAGCCGCCCCGGCTCTCCAGTCTGCCCTCCACCCGTACGGGCAGCCCCACGAGGTGGGCCTGGCCCGCGATCCGGTACGCCTCCTCGTCGAGCTCCAGCCGTACGTGCGGCACCTCGGCGCCCGCCAGGACTCGCAGCCGTACGATTCCGGCTCCGCGCGGCCCGGAGCGGCGCAGGCGGACGACGGCTCCGGTGATCCGTACCGTCACCGCCGGCTCGTCCCGCAGGTAGCGGGCGCCCGCCAGGCGCAGGGCCGGCAGGTCGCCCGGGGAGAACTCGACCGGTTCCGGGCGGACCGGGCAGCCGTCCGGGGCTCCCGCGGCGGGCGCCCATTCCAGCGCGATCCCGGCCCCTTCCGAGCCCCGGACGAGCGCGATGACCGCCTCGGTCAGTTCGCGGCTGACGCCCGCCTCGACAGCGGAGTCGAAGGCCTCCATGCCGCCGGTGGCGCGTTGGTAGTCGACGGCCTCCCGTGCGGCGTGCAGGGCTTGGTAGAGCCGCGCGGCGAGGGGGCGGCCCGCCGCGACGGGGACGAATGCCGTGAGGTCGCGGCCGCCGGGTGCGGGGCCTATGAGGACGGAGCCGAGCGTCGCGAGGGCGCGCCGGCGGTGGCGGGCACCGTGGTAGCCGGCCCGGCCCCGGACGGCGAGTGCGCCGGCCAGCAGGATCTGACGGGCCGCGCCGTGCAACTGTTCCGACCCGGTCCAGCTGGCCGCCCCGGCGGCCGGTTCGGGCACGTCGCGCCACCAGCGGATCTCGTCACTGGGGACGGCGAGGGAGACCAGGACCTCGCGGGCGGAGGGCGCGGCGCTGCGGGCGAGAGCGGTCAGGGCCTCCCCCAGCAGGTCCTCGCTGTCGGGGAACGCGGCGGTGTCCGGCACGAGCAGGCTGGTGGAGCCGCCGGGCGGGCCGGGCGGGGTCCAGCGGCTGTAGCGGCCGGCCGCACCGCCGCGCCGCCGCCAGCCGTGCCGGGCGAGCAGGACGCCGAGGACCGCGGGGTCGACACGGGCCGGGTCGGGAAGGCCCCCGGCCGTCATCGAGCCGGTGGGCCAGGGTCCGGGCGGCTCGGTGGGGTGGGGGCGGACGGCTGACGGGAACACTTCGTTGAAGGACTCGTCCATCGGCCTGTGCATCAGGGTCTCCCTCCCGCCCCGACACGGGTCATGATCTCGCAGAGCGCTCGGTCGTCGAAGATGCGCGAGGTCGGGATCCGCACGGTGGTCCGGTGCCGGCCGGTCACGGCGTGACCGGCCAGGTTGGTCCAGTAACAGCAGTGCCGCAGGTCGAGGCGGTCGTGTCCGGCCCGCAGCCAGTCGTCCTGGCTTCGGGGCACGAGCATCACGACGAGGATCTTGTGCACGGACACGGGGGTCCGGGCGAGCTTCACGAGGTGGGCGTTGTCGAGTGTGAAGGCGAACGTCGGGCCGGACGGTCGGGCCGGTATCTGGTAGGTGCACTTCAGCTGGACCTTGATGGTCACCTCGTCGTCGACGACGTGACCGGGGGCTCCATGGCTGACGTGCCAGTCGATGCCGTTGTCGGGGAAGGGCTGCGACAGGGAGCACCCCGCCGCGGCCGCGACCGCGTGCAAGTAGCCCACCTGGAGGGTCTCCATGCAGGCGGTGGTGGCGAGTGCGCCGCGCAGCGGTGCGGACCGCTGGGGCAGCAGCCCACTCGGTTCGGGCTGCGCGAGCGCCATGGCTCCGTAGACCTTCCGGGCTGTGCCGATGGGTGAGTTGGACGGGGCGGCGTTTCAACCTCCAGCCCCGTCACCTGTGTTGTCACCGCACAGGACGGCCCTCAAACGGCGTATCAGGCAAAGGGTGCGGGTATCACCGAACCGGGCAGAGGAATCACACCATCTGCCGCTCGGGCGCGAGGAGTTCGGGGATGATTCATTGGTACGAGGGGCCGCTGGCCTCTTTCGACACCGAGACGACGGGAGTGGACGTCGAGCAGGACCGGATCGTTTCGGCCGCGCTCGTCGTCCAGGACAGTGCCGGCGGGCGGCCGCGTGTCACCCGCTGGCTGGTGAATCCGGGGATTCCGGTGCCCGTGGGGGCGACGGAGATCCACGGCCTGACCGATGACCACCTGCAGCGCAACGGGCGATGGCCCGCGCCGGTGGTCGAGGAGATAGCCAGGGCGCTGGCCGAGCAGAGTGCGGCGGGCCGGCCGCTCGTCGTGATGAACGCGCCGTTCGATCTGACGCTGCTGGACCGGGAGCTGAGGCGGCACCGGGCGTCGTCACTCGCCGGCTACCTGGAGAACACCTCGCTGTGCGTGCTGGATCCGCGGGTGCTCGACAAGCATCTGGACCGCTACCGCAAGGGCCGGCGCACACTCACGGATCTCTGCGAGCTGTACGGCGTGGTGCTGGACGGGGCGCATGACGCGGCGGCCGACGCGGCGGCGTCGCTGGAGCTGGTCCGGGCTGTGGGGCGGCGGTTCGCCGCCCGTCTGGAGCGGCTGTCACCGGCGGAGCTGCACACGCTCCAGGCGGTGTGGCACGCCGCCCAGGCCCGTGGCCTGCAGGCTTGGTTCGCCAAGAGCGGGACGCCGGAGACGGTGGATCCGGCCTGGCCGCTGCGCCCGGAGCTGCGCGCCGCGGCGTGAGCGGAGCAGGAGCTCTCACTCCTGGAAACGCGGAAGCCGGTCCGTCGGTGTTGCTGACGGACCGGCCTCTCCCGGGGTGGGCGATACTGGTTTCGAACCAGTGACCTCTTCGGTGTGAACGAAGCGCTCTCCCACTGAGCTAATCGCCCGGGAACGGGTTGAACCTTACAGGGCTCGGCGGGTGTGGTTCAAACCGCTTCCAGCCGAGCCGCGAGACCGTGTCGTCCGGCCCGCATCATCAGGGCGTGGTTGGCCCGGAACACGGCCCGTCCCGGTACCGCGAGGACCCGCATGAACGGGCGGCACACCACCACCTCCTGTTCGTACGTGGCACGGCTCCCGGCGCCGTGCGGCCCGACGGTCCAGCGCGCCCAGCCTTCGAGGTCGCCGGTGAGCGTCACTTCGAGGACGCCGCCGGGCACGTCGCGGCGGTGCGCACGCATGGTCATGACGAGGTCGTACGGGAGGAGGGAGCGGATCCGGGCGGTGCCGGAGGTGTCGTCGACGGAGGTGACCTCGCGGACCTGAGGCCACCACTGCGGGTAGTGCTCGACGCGTTCGAGGTGTGCGTAGACGGTGCCGGGCGAGGCAGGGAGGTCCCAGACACTGACAAATCGGTAGCGGCTCCAGTCCATGTCTCCAGGATGCGCGTACTCAGCCGTGGATCTGAGTACCTGTGCGCATGCCCGCTCGTGTGGCCGGCAGCACACTCGCCTCCATGGAACATGTGCCGCCACCCGCCGAGGAACTGGTCATCCTCGACCGTGAGCTCGCCCGGCTCGATCTCCGCCGGTCCCAGCTGCTGACCCGTCGTACCTGGCTGCTGAGCGTGCTGAATGCGCCCGGTCCCCGGCCGGCCACGCCGCACGCATCGCAGTTCCCCCAGCCTCCGGCCCCTGCCGGGGCTCCGGCCTCCTTCGCGCCGCCTGCTCCCCCGGCCCGTACCCGTAGTGCGCAGAATGCGCTGCTCGTCCTCGGCGGTCTGCTGCTGACGATCGCCGCGATCGCGTTCACCCTGGTCAGCTGGGGTCAGATGGGGATCGGTGGCCGCTCGGCGGTCCTGACCGCGGTCACGGTCGCGGCTCTGGCCGCGCCCGCGATGCTCCTGCGGCGCGGCCTGTCCTCGACGGCGGAGGCGCTCGGGGCGCTGGCGTCGGTGCTGATGGTGCTGGACGCCTTCGCCCTGTATCTGGTCGCGGTTCCGGAGGCCGGCGCGCTGGGGTACGCGGCGACCGCCTCGGCCGTACTGGCGGTGCTCTGGGCGGCCTACGGTCTGCTGCTGGACCGGCTGCGGCTGCCGCTGCCCCTGGCCGTGGTCAGCGCGCAGCTGCCGCTGGTGCTGTGGGCGTGGGCCGGGGAAGCGGACGCCCTGGTGTTCGCCGCCGCGCTGCTGGCGACGGCGGCACTGGACTGTGCGATCGCCATGTGGTTCAAGGGAGTTGCGGTCCGGGTCACGGCCTGTGCCGGCCTCTGGGTCACCGGTGGTTCGGGGCTGCTGGTGGCTCTGGCGAAGTCGATGTCGGCCGAGGGGCCGGCAGGTGCGGTGGTGCCGGGGGCGCTGCTTCTGGCCGGTGCGGTGATCGCTCTCGTGGGGGCCCGGCGAGCACCGGCGGCTCTCGCGGTGGCCGCAGGTGTGGTGGCCGGGCTGGCCGCTGTCGCCGCGGTGGGCGGGGTCATGACCGCTGAGGTGTCCGGCGGCTGGGCGGTGCCGGTGTATCTGGTGTGCGGCGGGCTCCTGTTGCTGGGTGTACGGGCTCCGCTGGGGCGTCCGGCCGCGCAGGGGCTGATGTGGGCGGCGGGTTCGGTGACGGCCGCGTCGGTGCTGTACTCGGCCGCCCCGGTCGCGGTGGTGCTGGTGGGTCCGGTGGCTCAGTTGGGCCGGTTGTGGTCGGAGGCGCCGTACGCGGGTGTCCGGGGAGCGCTGGGGGCCACGGATCTGCCGTGGCAGGAGATGGCGGCGGCTCCGGTGGTGCTGCTGGCGGTGGCTGCGGGGCTCGGGGCTGCGTACCGGTCATGGGAGGGCGTGGTGCGGTGGGCCGGTCCGGCACTGTCCCCCGGTCCCGTGTGGCGGACGGCCGCCGCTACGTTCGCGGTGGTGGTCGGCTGGGCAGGGCTGACGGTGCTGCCGCCCGCGCTCAACGTCTCGTACACGGCGGCTGTTTCGTTGCAGTCGATGCTCGTCGCGGTGGTTCTGGCCCTCGCGTTGGGCGCGTTGCGCCGCGGGATGACGGGTGTGGCGGTGACCGCGTGGGTGTGCGCGTCGGTCGGTGCGGTGAGCGTGGCGTTGCTGTCGCTGGGTTCGGAGCCGGCCACTTATGCGGTGTTCGGGGCGCTGTTGCTGATGTTCGCCGGCGCCGCGACGGCGTTGGAAGGGCCTGAGGATCCGTCGCGTTCCGCGGTGTTCACGACCGTGCAGGCGGTGGTGGTGTGTGCGGCGGTGGTCTGTGCCGCGGTGCTCGCCGTCGCGTTCGGGGCGTCGATGGGGCTCGCGGTGTACGAGGCCGCGCCCGTGCTGCTCGTCGTCCCCGCGGTGACGGCCGGGCTGGGTGCACGGCTGAAGGGGCACTCGGTGGCGCTGCCGCTCGAACTGACCGGCGGGGCGGTGGGCCTCGCCGCGGTCGTGGCGGCTCTCGGTGACCCGCCGTTCCTGGCTCTGGTGCTGGCCCTCTGCGGGGTACTGGCGGCGGGTACGGCGCTGCGCCCGGAGCGGCGGGAGGCTGCCGGGTATCTCGCGACGGTGCTGTTCGTCCTGGCGTCCTGGGTGCGGCTGTCCGCGTCCGGGGTGTCGTCGCCGGAGGCGTACACGCTGCCGGTGACGGTGCCTGCGCTCGTGATCGGTGTGCTGCGCCGTCGTCGCGATCCCGCGGCGTCCTCGTGGACCGCGTACGGGGCGGGCCTGGCGGTGACGCTGGTGCCGGCGCTCTTCGCCGCCTGGGTCGACCCGCACTGGCTGCGGCCACTGTTGCTGGGGGTGGCGGCGCTGGTGATCACGCTGCTGGGGGCGCGGCTGCGGCTCCAGGCGCTGCTGGCACTGGGCGGTGCGGTGCTGGCGCTGGACGCGGTGCACGAGCTGGCGCCGTATGTGGTGCAGGTGGTGGGTGCGATGCCGCGCTGGGTGGCGCCCGCGCTGGCCGGGGTGCTGCTGCTGGCCGTGGGGGCTACGTACGAGAAGCGGCTGCGCGACGCACGGCGGCTGAGGGACGCCCTGGGCCGCATGCGGTGACGTACCGCATGCCGGCCCGGGGCGCCCTCACGGGCCTCAGGCCGGCATGCGGTCGCCGACCAGTGCGAGGTTCTCGATGGCGGCGAGTCCGTACAGCGCGGTGTCGTTGGTGTAGACCCAGTTGGCCTCGCTGCCCGGGACGGTGGTGACCGGGCCGCTCACCTTCTCGGTCTTCCAGGGGGCGGATTCCTTGTAGCCGTCGCTGTTGTAGAACTTCTCCCAGGCACGGGCGGCGAGCTTCTCGTCGCCCGTCTGCACGGCGGCGTACGCGTCCATCCGGGAGTGGCCCTGGAAGAGGAGCAGACTGCCGAAGTTGGATCCGTAGCGGGCGGCCTGCTCGGTCTTGCTCGCGTTGAAGTAGCGGCAGTAGTCGAGGTACGCCTCCTTGAACTTCGGCATGTCGATGAGGCCGATGAGTTCGGCGCACAGTTCGTTGAGTCCGAAGACTCCGGACAGGTGGGAGACGCTGACGACGGGTTCGGTGGCGACGGCGAACCTCCCGGTGTCCAGGTCGTAGAGGCCGCTGCCCTGCACGAAGCCGTTGGGCTGGGCGGCGATGGTCTCCATGGTGCCGAGCACCCGGGCCTTCGCCTTATCGGCCTGAGGCCCGCCGCGCTCCCATTCGGTGAGCCACGCGGAGACGAGTCCGCTCCAGTCGGTGCCGAAGCCGACGGACAGGGCGTGCCGGTCCGGGGTGTAGGGCTCGGTACGGATCTTGCGGAGCGGGTCGAGGCCGAGGAAGGTCTCGTCGGAGTCGACGTTGGCGCGCATCAGGTCGCCGACGCGTTCGTCCGCGGTGAGGAAGTAGTAGAAGCGCCGGTAGGTGGTGTTGGCGATGCGCTGCTGCTTGGCGCTGTCCGCGTAGTGCTGGACGCCGTGGCGGGTGCCGAGGCCGGCCCAGTCGCCGAGGTGGTAGACGTCGACCTCGCCGGTGTGGCGGGTCATGGCTTCGGCGAAGCGGAAGATGTCGGCGCGCCCCGAGCGCAGGTAGGCGTACCAGAGCCAGAGGTCGGGCGAGAGCTCGGAGTTGTCCCAGGCGTAGCCGCCCACGTCGTAGCGCCACTGGTGCCTGGCGGGGTCGTACGAGTGCATGATGTCGCCGTAGTCCCAGAAGCCGTACCAGCGGCGCATCTCGACCTGGTCCTTGTAGTACGTGAACAGGAAGTCCAGGTGGTCCTCGATCTTCGTCCTGGCGGGGGTGGAGCGGTCGACCGGGGAGAAGAGCCCGCCGAAGACACCCGCCCCGATGAGCTGGGACGGCGGAGCGACGAGCTGTGGGAGGGTGCGCACGGTTCGGGTCTGCTGGGCGAGGGCCTCGGCGCTGGGGGTGGAGTCGTTGGCCCAGAAGACGAGTTCGCTGGTGCGGGCGATGCCGTACGGGGTACCGAAGCCGGGCTCGTAGTCCTCGTAGGTGATGTTGAGGCCTTCGAGCTGTTCGGCATAGGTGTCCTGGCCCAGGCCGTCGTGGTAGAAGCGCAGGTCCATCGGTTCCGCTTCGGGCGACCAGAGCCAGAGGGTGACCTCGGCGGCTGCGGTGTCGGCGCCGCGGATGTCGAGCTGGGCGGGGAACTTCTCCCAGAAGTCGCGCAGCCCGAAGGAGAGTCCGCCGCTCGCGCCGCCCACGTATCCGAAGCCGGAGGCACGCCGGCCGCCGCCCGCGGCGATCCAGCCGTGGCCCTTCTTGGTGCGCTTGCGCAGGGAGAAGCCGTCGGCGGAGAGCTGGCTGAGGGTGTAGTCGCCCCAGGTGGGGATGAGCGGGAGGCGGGTGGTGACGCGCTGGTCCCAGGTGGCCGGGTCGGGCAGTTTCGTGCCCTCGAACTGGGCCGCCTGGACCGCCGCTCCCGGGTCGCGGCGCAGTCCGGTGATGCCCTTGACGGCTTCGCGGAGCATGCCGCTCTCGTCGCCGCCGATGCGGATGTGGCGGTCGTAGGTCTCGTCGCGCATGGGCACGGTGAAGCGGACGCCGAGGCCGCGGATGAAGTCTCCGCTCGCCTTGCCGGGTTCCTGGGTGCCGTCGAAGGTGATGGTGTGCATCATGCGGAACGATTCGGCGCCCGCGTAGAAGTAGAGCCGGACGGAGAACGGGAGCCAGGAGCGGTTGCCGTGGCGGTGCTTGCCGTCGATGCGGACGACGGCGCGGACCGGGCCGCTCTGTTCGACCTCGGTCTTGCTGATCGCGCTCTCGAAGCGTTCGTACTTCTGCTGCCCCTGGTCGCCGTCCTCGATCTCGCCCTGGCGGATCAGGACGAGACGGCCGTCCTTCGCGATCTCGGTGGAGCCGCGGGTGAGGGAGGTGACGAGCGAGGAGCCGGTCTTGCCGATCTTCGCGGTGATGACGCCGGTGGAGACGGTGATCGAGCCGCCGCTGTTCTTGACGGTGACCTTGTTGGCCGCGGCGGCGGGTTCGCCTGTGGCGAGGGTGAACTTCTTGGCGCCGGCGGCCTCGGGTCCGACCGCGTGGGCGGTCCACTTGAGGGATCCGTCGGGCCATTTGGCGGTGGCCCAGGTCTGGACGGGGATGTCCTTGCCGTCGGCGGTGGCGAGGGCGAACTTCTGGTCGGCGGGGTAGCGCCCCTTGGCCCAGGGGACACCGAAGGTGGAGCCGGGGGCGGCGCCGAGGCCTTCCTCCTCCAGCCAGCCGATCTCGACGGGGCCTTCGGTGGCCTTCCCGGTGGCGGCTGTGGCCTGCTGGGCGGTGTCGTTCAGCACCCAGGAGAAGGGGGTGGCCGCGCCTGCGACGGCGGCTGCCCTGAGGACGGTGCGGCGGGGGATCGGGGACATCACGACTCCAATTCGTGGCGAGAATGCGTGGCGAAAATGGGCATGACTGATCGCACGCTGACGCGTGGTGGCAAGTGGTTCGGTAGGTGGGTCCGGCCGCCGGATCAGCGGCGGTCGGCGGCGACCGCCGCGGCGGCCAGACAGCCGAGGGCGGGCGCGGCCAGGGGCGGCACCTGCCAGGTGGCGAGGGCCAGGGCGACGAATCCGCCGACGAGCAGCAGCGATCCCGCCGGGTCGGTGAAGGTGCGGCGGCCCGCGGTCCGTGCGGTCTGGGCCCATGGGGTGCCGGGCCGCCAGGCGGCGGCCGTACGCAGCCCCCAGACGGCCACAGCCGGCAGGCCGAGCAGGCTCACGGCGATGAGCGGACGGCCGCCCGGCAGCAGGCCGGACCGGGCGACCTGCCAGTCGAAGGCGAGCAGCGCGAGCGCCGCCCACCACAGCAGGGAGATCCGCCAGCCGCTGCGGAACGCCTCCCGTACGTCGGCGGCGAACTCTCGCACCCCGCCCGCCTCACCGGCCAGATACCGGCGCAGGTGCCTGCTCCCCGCGGCGAAGGCTGCGGGGAACGTGACGAGGGGCAGGGCGGCGACGGTGATCCACACGCCGGTGAGCAGGCATTCGGAGAAGACGCTGAATCGCTCCCGGACGAAGGAGGTCCTGGGTGCGGCGGGGGATTTCGTCGCCATGGATTTCGTCGCCACGGTTGTTCAGCCCTTCAGGCCGGAGGTGGCCATGCCGTCGATGAGGTAGCGCTGGAAGGCCAGGAAGAAGGCCAGTACCGGCAGCAGCGCCACCAGCGACATCGCGATCATGCCGCCGTAGTCGGCGACGGCGTCCTGGTCGATGAACATCCGCAGCCCCATCGAGACTGTGTACTTGTCCGGCTCGTTGAGGTACAGCAGGGGGCCCATGAAGTCGTTCCAGGCCTGGATGAAGGTGAAGATGGCACTGGTGATGAGCGCGGGCCGGCACAGCGGCATCACGATCGACCAGTAGATCCGCAGGTGGCCGCAGCCGTCCAGCCGGGCGGCCTCGTCGAGTTCCTTGGGCAGTCCGCGCATGAACTGGACCATGAGGAAGACGAAGAACGCGTCGGTGGCGAGGTACTTGCCGATCAGCAGCGGAGTGAAGGTGTTGATCAGCTCCAGCTTCTGGAACATCACGTACTGGGGAATGATCAGTACGTGATACGGGAGCAGCAGCGTCCCGATCATGATGGCGAACATGATGTTGCGCCCGGCGAAGCGGACCCTGGTGAAGGCGTAGGCCGTGAGCGAGCAGGAGATGACGACGCCGATGACCGAACCGACGGATATGTAGGCGGAGTTCAGGAAGAACTTCCAGATCGGGATGTCGGCGATGCCGTCGGCGAGCCGACGGTAGTTGTCGGTGATCGGATCGGTCGGGAAGAGGTTCAGCGCGCCGACGATGTCCTCGCTCGGCTTGAACGAGGCGCCGATCGTCCACACCACCGGGTAGAGAACCACCACGAGGAGGGCGAGCGCGCCGATGTGCCAGGCGAGGGAGCCGGGAAGCCGGCGTCGTACGGCGGCAGCGGTGTCCATCGGGGTCATCGGCCCCCCTCCTCGTAGTGCACCCAGCGCTTCTGGGACCAGAACAGCACGGCGGTGACCAGGCCCACGGCGACGAGCAGCAGCCATGCCATGGCGGAGGCGAAGCCCATGCGGCTGTTCGCGAAGCCCTGGTCGTACAGGTAACAGGTGTAGACGAGTGTCGCGTCGGCCGGTCCGCAGCTGCCGTTGCTGACGATGTAGGCCGATCCGAAGATCTGGAAGGAGTGGATGGTCTCCAGCAGGACGTTGAAGAACAGCACCGGCGAGATCATCGGCAGGGTGACGCTCCAGAACCGGCGCCAGGGGCCGGCCCCGTCCATCTCCGCCGCCTCGTACAGCTCCCTGGGGACCTGCTTGAGGCCGGCCAGGAAGATGACCATCGGGGCGCCGAACTGCCAGACCGTGAGGGCCACCAGCGCATAGATGATCATGTCCGGGTCGCCGATCCAGCCGCCCGCGTCGATGCCGAACAGCTGCTGTCCGCGGTCGACGACGGCGTCGTCGGAGAACAGGGCGCGCCAGACGATGGCGGCCGAGACGCTCGCGCCGATCAGCGACGGGGCGTAGAACGCGGCCCGGTAGAAGGACTGGCCCCAGCGTTTCTGGGCCAGCAGCATGGCCACGGCGAGTGCGGCGGCCAGCTTGATCGGGGTGCCGATCACCACGTACCAGGAGGTCACCTTGACCGACTGGCGCCAGCGGGGGTCGGCGAACATGTCGGTGAAGTTCTTCAGGCCCACCCACTTCGGGGCGTCGAACAGGTTGTAGTCGGTGAACGCGAGGTACAGCGAGAACACCATGGGCCCGGCGATCAGGAACAGGAAGCCCGCGATCCAGGGCGACATGAAGAGATAGCCGGTCAGATTCTCGCGGTGGCCCCGCGGTCGCGGAGCGGGCCGGGTCTTGCGTCCCGGGCCGTTCCGCTCCACGGCGGCGGGGTCCTTGTCGAGGACCGGGCCGCTCGTGGAGGTCTGGATGTGAGTCACCGCGTCATTCCTCTCAGTTCGAGGCGAGGGCGGTCTTCGCCTCGGAGAAGAACTGCTTCACGGAGTCCTCCGGCGAGGCCTTGCCCAGGGACATGTCGCCCGCGATGCGCAGGAACGCCGCCTCGACGACATCGGCGCCGGCCGGGTGCGGGGTGATGGGCTCCAGCACGCCGGCCTTGGCGATCTCGGTCTCGTAGGCGCCGATCGCCTTGCTCGGGGCGTCGGTGGGCTGGAAGGCCTCGAACTGTGCGGTGGTGGCGGGGACTCCACGGTCGTAGCCCATGATGCGGGCGACCGCGGGGTCGTGGGTCATGAAGCTGATGAAGGTCGCGACCTCGGCGGGGTGCTTGGTCCGGGCCGTGCCGCTCAGCATCAGGGAGCCGAGGTACTGGCCGGTCTTCTTGCCGTCGGTGCTCGGGATGGGGGCGAGGCTGTAGCTGCTCTTGCCTTCGGCGCTGTAGCGGACGGAGAAGTTGTCCCAGGTGAACTCACCTGCCGAGAGGCCCTTGGCGAGGGCGGAGGCGGGCTTGATCTGCTCGACCTTCTTCTGGTCGGCGTAGACGCCGGACTTGACCCGGGCGAGCGCCTCGGTCCAGTACGGCAGCAGTTCGTTCTCGCCGAAGCCCATGCCCTCCTCGGTGAAGAACGCCTTGCCGTTCTGGCGGAGGACCAGGTCGTACAGGTACATGACGCCGTGCGGACCGGAGTCGCCGGCTATGCCCTGACCGGACTTGATCTTCTGCAGGCCCGCGTACCAGTCGTCCCAGGTCCAGCCGAGGCTGTGGTCGACGCCGGCCTTCTCGAAGACCTTCTCGTCGATGACCAGGGCCATCGAGTTGCTGCCGACCGGCACGCCGAGCAGCTTGCCGTCGATCTCTGCGAACTTCTCCAGTCCGGCGCGGAAGCCGTCCATCTGGAGGTTGCCCTTCTTCGCCTGCGGGTTGAGGTCGAGCAGGACGTTCTTCGCCTCGTACTTGCGCAGGAAGGTCACGGCGTTCTGGATGACGTCCGGCGGGTTGCCTCCGGCCGCCTGGGTGTTGAACTTCTTCCAGAAGTCCGGGTACTGCTGGAAGTCCGTCTTCACCTTGATCTTCGGGTGCTTCTTCTCGAAGAGCTTGACGCACTCCTGGACCTTCTTCGCCCGGTCGTCGGCGCCCCACCAGGCATGCCGGATGGTGACCGGCCCGTTCGAGCCGCCGCCCGAGCCGCAGCCGGCCGCGGTCAGCCCGAGACCGGCAGCCGAGAAGCCCGCGAGCTTCAGCATCTGCCGCCGGTCCATGCCCTGGTTCCGAGACATAGTTCGCCCCTACGCTTGATTGAATCGTTTTAGAAAGCGCTTGCCGGGTCAAAGTAAGGAGCGGCACCGGCGACGTCAATGGCTGGGACGAAAATCGATCGAAGCGCTTGAACGGGGCAGCCCGAAACGCCGACGGCCCGGAAGCTTCAAGAAGCTTCCGGGCCGTCGGTCCGGGGTGGGCGATACTGGGTTCGAACCAGTGACCTCTTCGGTGTGAACGAAGCGCTCTCCCACTGAGCTAATCGCCCGGGCGCACGCCAAACATTACCCCATGTCAGCGGCGCCCCCCGACCACCTCCGGGTCACTCGTGGATCTTCCACGGCATGACGATTCCGAACTTCCACACATAGATCCCCACCAGCACCGCGATGATCACGAGGCCGATCACCGTGAGCGCGATGTTGCGCCTCCGGACCTTGGGATCGAGTGCCCGCTGGGCGGCCTCGGTGACCTTCCGCCGCGTCCAGCGCAGCACCAGCTGGGCCCAGACGAACTCGGTCGCCCAGATCGCCATGCCGCCGAAGATCACCAGCCAGCCGGGACCCGGCAACGGCAGCATGACGATGCCCGCCGCCACCACGGCCAGGCCGACCACGAACACACCGACCTGCCAGCTCAGGTGCAGCGTCCTGGACGCCTTGATGAACCCGGGCGCCCTGGAGCCGAGCTCCCGGTCCTCCTTCGTCACACCCTCCGTGACGTCCCCCGTCACGCTCTCGCGCACTTCCCCCGTCGCGGGCGCCGGATCCGCCGATGCGGCGGCCCCGTCCCGCTCGTCACTCTCCGCATTCATGGGGGCCAACCTACCGGAACGCTCCTCGTCACCGGAATGGCCGCATAACCCAAAGTTACACACCGCTGTACGAGCTACCTGAAGGATCACAAAACGGTCAGAGGGGTTTACAACGCCACCGTAGGTGGCATGTCGATTTCGCCGACGTGCGAATCCCCGAGCGCACACTGAGCGAAAGGCCCTGGCGCTTATGAACACCACGGTCAGCTGCGAGCTGCACCTGCGCCTCGTTGTGTCGAGCGAGTCCTCACTGCCTGTACCCGCGGGCCTGCGGTATGACACGGCCGATCCGTATGCCGTGCACGCCACCTTCCACACCGGAGCGGAGGAGACGGTCGAGTGGGTTTTCGCCCGCGACCTCCTTGCCGAAGGGCTGCACAGGCCCACCGGCACCGGAGACGTCCGCGTCTGGCCATCCCGAAGTCACGGCCAGGGCGTCGTCTGTATCGCACTGAGCTCCCCAGAGGGCGAAGCCCTGCTGGAGGCCCCTGCACGAGCCCTGGAGTCGTTCCTGAAAAGGACCGACGCCGCGGTTCCGCCGGGGACCGAGCATCGTCACTTCGATCTCGATACGGAGCTCTCACACATCCTGGCCGAAAGCTGAGCCAGGCCGAGAACCGCACGGCGCCGTCGACTCGGGGAGACGGCGCCGCACGGACAACCTCATACGGCTGACACCGGCGCCGCCACCACGGAATCCACCGTGGTGGCGGCGCCGGTCCGCGTTCCCCGCGCTTGTGAGGGCCCGACGCTCCCGCCGAGCCCGCCCAGGCGCCCGCTCGCCCCGCGTCCGCGATCCCCCCGCACAGCCGCGGGCCCAGCCGGCCCCACCGGGGCCCTCACGTGCCCGCCACGCACCCGCGCACCCCGCTTCTGTCCGGACGGCCGACAGGTGCGCCCCAGGGGCCCCAGGCGCCCTCGCGCCCCTGTGCGCCGGAGGTGAGCCAGTAGAGTCAGCCGCCATCGGCGCGCGTCCCGCCCGCCGGAGGCCAGGGAGCGGAAGCGTGCTGATCCCCCACGACACCCGGATCGCCCTCGAAACGGTGGTCGATCTGGTGAACACCGCGCCGGAGAGCGAGCGGCCCGAGGCCGGCTCCCCCGTCGACGGGCTCGCCGACATCGAGGCGTTGTACGCGTTCGCCGGACGCCACCGCGTGAGCGGGGTGAACAAGCTCGACGACAGGGACCTCCGCGCCGTCCACGACGTACGGGCACGGTTCGCCGACGTCTTCGCCGCGGCCGACGCACAGGTCGCCGCCTCGCTCGTCAACGCGCTCGTGGCCGCCGCGGGCACCACGCCGCAGCTCAGCAACCACGACGGCTACGACTGGCACGTGCACTACTTCGCGCCCGACGCCTCGCTCGCCGACCATCTGGCAGCCGACTGCGGCATGGCTCTCGCGTTCATCATCGTGGCGGGCGAGACGGAGCGGCTGCGGCGCTGCGAGGCGCCGGACTGCCGGCACGCCTTCGTCGATCTCTCGCGCAACCGCTCCCGTCGCTACTGCTCCAGCCGCACCTGCGGTAACCGCTTGCACGTCGCCGCATACCGGGCGCGCCGCAGGGAAGCGGCCGGCTGACGGCTCACAGCACGAAGAGATCATGCAACGCGGCCATCAGCAGCAGGCCGCCGATCACCGTGAGGAAGATCATCAGAGGGGGCTGGGAAAGCGCGAAGAGGCAGCCACGCGGCTCTTCGGCAGGGGGTGCGGGGGCATCGCCCCGGGAGGTGTCCACCATCTCGGGACGATCATGACGCAGACCGGCCCCCATCTGCGGCCAACATGCTTTTTCGTGACGGGAGTTCACCCGCCGAAGGGGGCGCCGAATCGCTCCGGCGTCCGATCACCCGTCAGGCTTTCGGAACTCCGCTCCCCTTCGGCCCTTCAGGACTCCGCCACCGCACCCCGGCCAACGGTCCCGCCCCGTCAGCCCAGGTCGCGCAACATGCGCAGCTGCACCGCGCGATGGGCTGACGCACCGCCCTCGTGACCGTTCCAGGGGTAGACCTCGATCTCCTTGGGGCCTGCCCAGTTGTTGTAGGCGGCGAAGACCGTGGACGGCGGGCAGATGGGGTCCATGAGGGCCACGGAGTACAGCACCGGCATGTCCGCGCGGGCGGCGAAGCTGATGCCGTCGAAGTAGGAGAGAGTCCGGAACACCTGGTCGGCATGGCCGTGCTGGGTGGCCAGGAAGCGCACGATCTCCTGGTACGGGTCCTTGTCGGTGATCTCGACGGCCCGCCGGTAGTGCGTCAGGAACGGTACGTCGACGAGCGCGGCCTTGACGTGCGGGCTCAGTCCCGCCACCGCCTGGGCGATGCCGCCGCCCTGGCTGCCCCCGTGCACGACGATCCGGGCCGGGTCGACGGACGGGTGGGCGCGGGCGACCTCGACGGCGCGCACCGCGTCGGTGAACACCCGGCGGTAGTAGTACTCGTCGGGGTCGAGGATGCCGCGGGTCATGAATCCGGGCGACTGCGGGTTGGCGCCGCCGTGCGGGTCGGCGGTGGAGCCCGCCGAGTGGCTGTTGACGGCACCCTGGCCGCGGGTGTCCACGACCAGGGTGGCCCAGCCGGCGGCGGGCCAGACCAGGTGGTCGAGAGGCAGTCCGCGCCCGCTGCCGTAGCCCAGGTACTGGATGACGGTCGGCAACGGGCCCTCGGCTCCGGCGGGCACGTTCAGCCAGGCACGTATGCGGTGGCCGCCCCAGCCGGCAAACGACACGTCCTGGGCTTCCACGTTGCTGAACGCGGCGTCGTAAGAACTGAATTCGGCGTCCAGCGGGTGCGCACCGGCCTCGTCGAGGGTGCGGCGCCAGAAGGCGTCGAAGTCGTCGGGTTCACCGGACTCCGGCCGGTAGGTGCGGAGTTGGTCCAGGGGCAGGTCGAACAAGGACACGGCTTCTCCAATTCGGGCATGCGGAAGGGAACGGCGGAGGGCAGTTCGGGGTGAGGGCCGGGCGACAGAGTTCAGCGGGGAGTGGAGCTCGATGCGCGCACGACGAGTTCCGGCTGGAGCACGACGCTGCGGTGCTCGTGGGTGCCGTCCTCGTCGTCCGCCTCCTCCAGCAGGAGTTCGGCGGCCATCCGGCCCATCACGACCGCGGGCTGGCGGACCGAGGTGAGCGGTACGGCAGCGGCAGCGGCGAATTCGATGTCGTCGTATCCGACGATGGCGATGTCCTGCGGCACCCGTACCCCCGCCGCGTACAGGGCCTGGAGCACGCCCAGGGCGAGCAGGTCGTTCGCGCAGAACACCGCGGTGGGGCGCGGGACGAGCCCGAGCAGCCGGGCCCCGGCGTCACGGCCCGCCGCCACGTCGAGGCGGTCGGAGGGGATCTCGACGAGGGCCTCGGGCGGGAGCCCGGCCTCGGCGAGGGCGGACAGCGCTCCCTGGCGGCGGTCCCTGATCTGGTGCAGGTCGCCGGGTCCGCTGACGTACGCCACCGAGCGGTGCCCGGCCGAGATCAGATGGCCGACGGCCAGGGTGCCGCCCCGCACGTCGTCGACGGACACGGCGCAGGTCCCCGTACCGGATGCCACCCGGTCCACCAGAACGTAGGGAATCCGGTGGCGGGCGAAGGATTCGAGGTTGCGGCCGGTCGCGTCGGCCGGGGTGACCAGTACGCCGCATACGCGCTGTTCCGCGAAGAGACCGAGATATTCGGCCTCTTCCGCGGGGCTCTGGCCGCTGTTGCAGACCATGACCCCGAGTCCCGCCTGCCGGGCGGCGCGTTCGGCGCCGCGGGCCACGTCGACGAAGAAGGGGTTGCCCATGTCCAGGACGAGGAGCGCCATGATCCGGCTGCGGCCGGCCCTGAGCTGGCGGGCCGACTCGCTGCGGACGTATCCGAGCTCCTCGATGGCGGCCAGCACCCGGGCCCGGGTCTCGGGCAGCACCGCCTCGGGGCGGTTGATCACATTGGAGACCGTGCCCACGGAGACCCCGGCCTGCCGGGCCACATCCTTGATCCCTGCCACACGCGCCACTAGTCCTGCCCCACTGCCCTGGCCGCGCTCGTCAAGCGGCGTCACCCCATCGTACGGACGGGTGTGAATGAATTGTTTCAATCCGGTCGGGACGCTAGCCTTCCGGCCGAACCCCGTCAAGGATCATGCCTGAATCGATTCAGGCAGGCGACTGCTCTCGGCGTCCGAAGCGGGCCGGAGGCGGGCCGGCCCGGGGGTGGCTTTCAGATGCCGTGCTTCTTCAGGATGGCCTCGATGTCGCTGAAGTCGTCGCCCTGCCCTGCGGCGGCGGACTCCTTCTTCGGCTTCGGCTTCTGCCGCGGCTCGACGGCCGGTACGCCCGCCCCCAGCGAGGGAGCCGAGGCCGCCGGCGCCAACGCTTCGCCCTGCGCGCCCCGGGCGGCCGCCTTGCGCTCCTTGCGGGTACCCCCGCCGCGGCGCTCGATCGCGCGCGTGGTCATGAACAGCAGCCAGGCCACCCCCAGCACCCCGAAGCCGAGCCAGACGCTCGGCTTGAAGGCGATGTCCGACACCCACTCGACGACGCCGGTCAGCACCAGGCCGATCGGGACCAGGGAGTAGGCGGCGATCCTGGTCGCCGCGAGGAACCGCTTCCGGTACGCGGTGACGGCGGCGATACCCAGGCCCGCCGCGGACACCGCGGAGCAAATGGTCTCGGCAAGCATCGGTGCCTCCAGGCGCAGGGGAAACGTCCCTTCCATCCTGCACCGGAGACCGGGCGGGCGGCCACGCTCCGAGCCCGCATCAGGGACATTTCAGGGCCGGGATCCTCCCCAGGTGCCGTACGGGCCACACCGGGCATGCTCGACGTGCCGCCCGGCTCATCCTCCCCCCGATGCCGGTCGTAGCGCCCCCCAGGCGTCCTGGGAGACTGGCCCCATGAGTGATTCCATCCCCGCAGCACCGGTCGTCCTCGATGTCTGGTGCGAGCTCGAGTGCCCCGACTGCCACCAGGCCCTCACCGACGTGCACGCCCTGCGCGCCCGGTACGGCGGCCGGATCGACATCCGTTTCCGGCACTTCCCGCTGGAGAAGCACAAGCACGCCCACGCGGCGGCGCAGGCCTCCGAGGAGGCCGCGGTGCAGGGCAAGGGCTGGCCGTACATCGAGGCGGTGCTCGCCCGCACCGCCGACCTCAGCCGTACCGGCGAGCCGCTGCTGGTCGAGGTGGCGGGGGAGCTGGGTCTGGACGCCGAGGAGTTCGACACGGCCCTGATCGACGGCCGGCACATGCTGATCGTCGACGCCGACCAGGCCGAGGGCAAGGCGATCGGGGTCACCGGCACGCCCACGTACGTGATCGGTGGCGAGCGGCTGGACGGCGGCAAGAGCCAGGAAGGGCTGCGCGAGCGGATCGAGGCGATCGCCGACCGGCTGCTCGCCGAACAGGGCTGAGGCAGGAGAGCGGGCCGCGCCGGGCTGCCTGCGACGCCCCGGCGTGACCCGCCCGCCAGAGTGGTGGCTCGAAGCGGCGCGCGCGCCCGAGCGGCCACGTGACGGGTCAAAGCGGCGCGCGCGCCCGAACGGCCGGGTGACGGGTCAAAGCGGCGCGCGCGCCCGAACGGCCGGGTGACGGGTCAGAGCGGTTTGGCCAGGTTGTACCGGGTCGGCTCGTAGCCGAGCGACTCGTAGAGCCGCAGCGCCGGCCTGTTGGCCGTGACGACGTGCAGGCCCAGCCGCGCGTCGCCGGCCGCGAGCGCGAGGCGTTCGGCCTGGAGCATCAGCGCCCGGCCGTATCCCCGTCCCCGGAAGCGTTCGTCCACCTCGACATCGAAGACGTAGCCGATCACCAGGCCCGGGTGCATCTCGAACCGCGCCACCCAGAGGAACCCCACCTTCTCGTCCTCGTGGACGAGGTGCTGCAGCTGCGCGCCCTCGGTGGCGAGGCCCTGCGGCAGATGCCTGGCGTGCGACGCGCGGGCCGCCGGCAGCGCCGACTCCTGCGGGGTCCCGCGTGCCACCAGGCTCTCCGCGTAGACAGCGATCGCGCCGTCCTCCCAGGCCGTGAACTCCTCCGGCGTCATCGGCCGCGCGCTCAGCCCGTCGGGCAGCGCCGGGGGGTCGGAGGCCAGCCGCTTGATCATGTTCCGGCTGCGTTCTGTGTAGCCGAGTGCAGCGGTCAGCCGTTGTCCCGCGGTGTTGTCGGCGGCGACGTCGGTCCGCACCTGGGTGCAGCCCCAGTCCCGCAGCACTTCTTCGGCCGCGAGCGCGGCGATGGTGCCCCGGCCGCGCCGCCGGACCGACTCGTCGATCCGCAGGGACCGCAGCACTCCCGTCCCACCGCGCGGCCCGGGAGGCTCGGCGGCGATCTCCACGGCACCGACGGGCCGCCCGTTGTCGCACACGTCGTACGCGCGGCTCTGTGCGCCGTCGGCGCCTGACTGGATCGGCCCGGACGGCCGGAGTGTCGTGGTCATCAAAGGGTTTCTATCCCCTGCGCACGGGCCCGTCATCCGCTTTTGCGGGTTGGGTCCGCGCTGCGGTCGTGCCTCCCTGCGAGATCGGGCCGGGTTCCGGGCGCTTCTCCGGTCACGGGTCCAGATCGTCGGCTGCCCGCTCGCCGAAGACGCGCATCGCCTTGGCGGTCACCGGCCCCGGCCCGCCGGGCAGCTCCCGGCCGTCGACCCGGTGGACGGCCTGGATGTCGCGGAGGGTGGAGGTCAAGAAGATCTCCTCGGCCCGGTCCAGGACGTCGAAGGGCAGGTCCGTCTCCTGTGCCCCGGTCCACTCCACGGCCAGTGCGCGGGTGATCCCGGCCAGGCAGCCGGAGGCGACCGGCGGCGTGTGCAGCTGTCCGTCGAGGACGACGAAGACGTTGGAGCCGGTGCCTTCGCAGAGCCGGCCGACGGTGTTGGCGAACAGCGCCTCGGACGCGCCCTGCTCGTGGGCCCGGGCGAGAGCGACGACGTTCTCCGCGTACGAGGTGGTCTTGAGCCCGGTGAGCGCGCCGCGTTCGTTGCGCGTCCAGGGAACCGTGATGACCGCGGTGGTGTCCGGGCGGCGCCCGGCCTCGCCGAGCGCGACGACCAGCCCGGGTCCCGCGGTGCCGCGGTCTGAGCCGAGCGGTGAGATCCCGCCGGTGTAGGTGATGCGGAGCCTGCCGAGCGCGGCCGGGTTGGCCTCGATGACGGCGTCGCAGGCCCGGCGCACCTCGTCCAGGTCGGGCGCGGGCAGGCCGAGGCCCAGGGCGGAGCGGGTCAGCCGGTCGAGGTGGCGGGTGAGCGCGAACGGCCTGCCGTCGGCGGTCCTCACCGTCTCGAAGATGCCGTCGCCGACGGTGAGCCCGTGGTCGAGCACGGACACCCGGGCATCATCGGCGACCCTCAGTCCCCCGTTGACCCAGATCTTCATGGTGCGGTCCTTCCGGTTGCTTCGTATGCGCCCGACGCTACCGCGAGCAGCCTGGACGCCTTCAGTTCGGTCTCGTCCCATTCGCGTTCCGGATCCGAGCCCCAGGTGATGCCGGCGCCGGTGCCGAACCGCAGCACCGGGACGTCGCCCGTGCGGTCGGTCCAGAAGGTGCGGATGCCCACGGCGAGCGAGGCGGTGGCCCGGTCGGCGTCCACCCAGCCGATGCCGCCGCAGTACGGGCCGCGCGGGGCGGTCTCCAGTTCCTCGATGATCCTCAGCGCGCTGGACTTGGGCGCCCCGGTCACCGAACCCGGCGGAAAGGCCGCGGCGAGCAGCTCCGGCCAGCCGGTGCCGTCGGCGAGCCGGCCGCGCACGGTGGAGACGAGGTGGACGAGGCCCGGGTGCTTCTCGACGGCGCAGAGTTCGGGGACCGTGACCGATCCGGTGGCGCAGACCCGGCCCAGGTCGTTGCGGACCAGATCGACGATCATCACGTTCTCGGCGTGGTCCTTCTCCAGCAGATCCGCCTCGGTGCGGCCGGTGCCCTTGATCGGTCCGGACGCGACCGTGCGGCCGTCCCTGCGCAGGAACAGTTCCGGCGAGGCGGTCGCGATCTCCACGCCGTGGCCGGGAAGCCGAATCGTTCCTGCGTACGGCGCCGGGTTGCCGCGCGCCAGCAGTGCTGTGAGGGCGTCCACGTCCGCCGCGGCCGGGTCGGGCAGCGGCGCCGTCATCACGCGGCAGAGATTGGCCTGGTACACCTCGCCCGTCGCGATGTACGCGCGGATACGTCGCACGCCCGCCGTGTACGCGGCACGGTCGAGCGACGACGTCCAGTCACCGGCGGCCGGACCGTGCCAGGCGCCGCGCACCGGTGCGGGCACGGCCGCGGTACGCACGGTGGCGAAGCGGGCACAGACGAGCCGGCCCTCGAAATCGGCCGACACCGCCCAGAAGCCGGACGAGTCGAGGGCTGCGGGATCACTGGTCACATCCTGCAGATCGGAGGCGACGAGGCCGCCGAAGCGGGCCATTGGAGCGAGGTCGTGCACGTCGGTGAGTCTAGGACGGCGCGCGGTGACCTGCGCCGGGGCGAGCGCACCTCAGCACGCTGCACAAACGCGTTTTTGTACTGGCCCCGGAATCCGCTAGAGTTCAACACGTCGCCGGGACACGCAAGTGAACCGGAACCGACAAGCGGACGTAGCTCAGTTGGTAGAGCGCAACCTTGCCAAGGTTGAGGTCGCCAGTTCGAACCTGGTCGTCCGCTCGCAGAAGGTGGGGGATCTTCCCGAACCCCCACCCCTGGTGGAGTGGCCGAGAGGCGAGGCAACGGCCTGCAAAGCCGTCTACACGGGTTCAAATCCCGTCTCCACCTCCAAGGACGATTAGCTCAGCGGGAGAGCACTTCCCTGACACGGAAGGGGTCACTGGTTCAATCCCAGTATCGTCCACTGATCCGCAAGGATCCCCGCGCGATTAGCTCAGCGGGAGAGCGCTTCCCTGACACGGAAGAGGTCACTGGTTCAATCCCAGTATCGCGCACGCAGTACACGCAGGTTCACCCTGCGCGATTAGCTCAGCGGGAGAGCGCTTCCCTGACACGGAAGAGGTCACTGGTTCAATCCCAGTATCGCGCACAGCCCGAAGCCCCGGTCGTCTCGACGACCGGGGCTTCGTCGTTGCCGCAGGTGCCTGTGCCCGCGGCCAGGACACGCTCCGTCCGGGCCGCGGGCACAGGGCGGTCCGGATCAGGACGAGAAGAGCATCCGGCCGAAGCTCTTCTGCCGGTAGTGGCCCTGGTGGTGTCCACCGTGGTGCTGCTGCGGGGCGCCCCAGGCGGGCGCGGGGGCGGCCGGGTAGGCCTGCTGCGGGGCGGGCGGCGCCGGCGGAGCCTGCTGCGTCCACTGCGCCTCGATGCGGGTCAGGGACTCCAGCTCGCCGTAGTCCAGGAATATCCCCCGGCAGCCGCTGCACTGCTCGATCTGAATGCCGTTGCGGTTGTACGTCTGCATCTGTGCGTGGCACTTGGGACACTGCATCTGCGGGCTCACTCCTCGCCGTCGGTTAGCCGTCGCCGGAATGCATGCCCGGCGGCGGTCGGTTCACCCTACGACGACTGACCGGCGGCCAACTCGGGCGGGAGAGCGGCAATTCGGGCACAGGCATCGATCATCACCTGTTCCACCTCATCCGGAGCCCTGTGCTCCGCCGCGGACTTGGCGAGGGCCAGCGCCGCCGTCTGTACGGTCAGGGCGCGGGCCGCGAGGTCCAGCTCGGGCCATGGGTCGCCGTCGGCACGTACCGCGGGGCCGCCCGCGGCCCGGTAGGCGCCCAGGAAGCGGAACCAGACCTCGGGGGGCAGCAGCCCGGCCGCGTACCAGGCGGCGGGCCGCGCGAGGTCCCAGGCGGGGTCGCCCGGTCCCGAGTCGTCGACGTCGATCAGCAGCCACGCACCGTGCGGCGCGGAGTGCCGGACGAGCTGGCCCAGGTGCAGATCACCGTGGCAGAGGACGTGCGCACGGTGCGCGGGAGCGGGCGCCTCGTCCCGCACCCAGGGCGGCAGCCCGCGCCAGGCTGCGAGCACGGAGGCATGGGCCCGATCGCCCGGCCGGGCCGCCCGCATCCGGGCCACGGCGAGCGCGGCCTTCGCCGGGCCCCTCATGGCGGGCAGCACGGGTGGCGTCGCCCGTACGTGCGGTGCGCCGGGGCCGGGCTGAACCGGCACCGGACGGGCGCGGTGAAGGCGGGCCAGCAGGACGGCCGCCTCCTCCCATGGCGCCGTGTCGGGGTCGCCCGCGTCCACGGGCTCCCCGTAGGGCCACAGGGTGACCGGGCGGCCGTGCAGCTCGGTGAGGTACGGCGAGGCGGCGCCGGACACCGCCGGTCCCGCGGCGGGCGGGACAAGGAGGGGGGCGAGCAGGACGCCGGCCAGGCCGGGGTCGGCGGCCAGGCCGAGACGCAGGGACAGCGCGGCAGTGTCCGTACCGGCGGCGTGGGCCTTGGCGACGACGGGGCCGCAGCGGACGACGGTGCCGTCCGCACGGTCCGCGAGGACGGCCGGCGGCGGGCAGGTACACCGGGGCCCGGGACGGGCGTGGGCCGCTTCATGGGCCAGGGCGCCCAGCGCACGTATGACTGCGGTGGTCACGGACTCCCCCGGTGGCACAGGATCGGCGGGCCCGGCCGGCGCCGCACCCGCCGCAGAGCGTACGCGGATCGCGCCGGCCGACCGGCGGACGGGGGTGTACGCCTCCGGAGCCGGGCGGGTCTCCGGGTCAGGGCTCCGGGGCTCCCTTGCCCCAGGTCTCCGGGTCCCCGGTCTCAGGATCCCGGGATCCCGGGATCCCAAGGTCTATCTCCGGGTCTCCGGATCCACAGCTCCCGGTCACGCGGCATCGGACCGTGGCCGCACGGCCCCGGACAGCGCGATGTCCGGTCAGCTCCCCAGCTGACCGGACAAACGCTGCCGTCCGCCGCACCCCCGTCCCCACGGGGTTGTTGGCCGGATGTCCCGGTCCGGACCGCTCTCCCGGACCCGGGGCGCCGCTCAGCGCCCCAGCATCACGCCCACGGACGACGCTTGTGTGACCACTGCGTCCCAGCCGCCGAAGACGACTGCGAGCAGGGCCGCCAGAGGAAGAACCATGGCCGTCGCCACCAACGGGTGACGCTTGCCGGACGACGGGCGGCTGCCGAACGAGGCATAGGCCCTGCGTCCCTGCGTGCGGATCATCGTCCGCGCTGCCGTGTCCGCCATGATTCCTCTCCTGACCTGAATATGGAGCGGCGGGCGTGTGACCTCGGGGGACGAGTGCAACGCCCGCCGCTTGACTTCAACATTAGGGATCCGGGAAGCGGGCGGCGTCATGCCCGCGTACCGAATGCCGGGCCTCCCGGAGGATGAGCCGTGAGCGGTCGGCTACTCCCCTGGGTGGAGACCGGTCTACCGGACGTTGGGGTCATCCCGGAGGGGACGCTCGGAGTCGTCCTCCCTGGGAACCGGTTGTTCGACCAGGGCGAGCACCCTGGTCGCCATGAAGCGGGCGGTGCGCACCACCGACCCGCTCCGCGTGACTTCACTCACTTCGACCACCCCGCGGCGGACCGCGGTCTCCACCCTGCGCCCTGCCCTGGAGGCCACTACTTCGTAGGTTCGGGTCGTGTCTCCGGCGTCCACGACTATCTCGACTCGATCGCCCTTCATTGATCCAATCCCCCTTCTGCGACGGACCTTTGAGATCTCGCACGGGCCGGGGAGCCGGGATCCGCGGCTCCCTGACCACTCCTCAAGTTTCCCACCCGGCACTGACAATCGATTCTCCGGCGAGGGCGCGGCCTCTGAGCACCCCGGGCGGCGGGTACGTAAGCTGTGCCTCGTCAGGCGGACCAGGCAGCGGGGATGGGCAGACATGGCGATGATGCGGCTCCGGCGCGAGGACCCGCGTGTCGTCGGCTCGTTCAGGCTGCACCGGCGACTCGGGGCGGGCGGCATGGGTGTCGTCTACCTCGGCTCGGACCGGCGGGGCCAGCGGGTGGCGCTGAAGGTGATCCGGCCCGACCTGGCCGAGGATCAGGAGTTCCGTTCACGGTTCGCGCGCGAGGTGTCCGCCGCCCGGCGGATCCGCGGCGGCTGTACGGCACGCCTGGTCGCCGCGGACCTGGAGGCGGACCGCCCGTGGTTCGCGACGCAGTACGTTCCGGGGCCCTCGCTGCACGACAAGGTGGCCGAGGAGGGTCCGCTGTCGGCCGCGGAGGTGGCCTCGATCGGGGCCGCGCTCTCCGAGGGGCTGGTGGCGGTGCACGAGGCCGGTGTCGTCCACCGTGACCTGAAGCCGTCGAACATCCTCCTGTCCCCCAAGGGCCCGAGGATCATCGACTTCGGGATCGCCTGGGCGACCGGAGCGTCCACGCTCACGCACGTGGGTACGGCGGTGGGCTCGCCCGGCTTCCTCGCGCCCGAACAGGTGCGGGGCGCGGCGGTGACGCCCGCGACGGACGTCTTCTCCCTCGGTGCCACGCTGGCGTACGCGGCCATGGCCGATTCGCCTTTCGGGCACGGCAGTTCCGAGGTGATGCTGTACCGCGTGGTGCACGAGGAGCCTCAGCTGTACGACGTGCACGACGCGCTCGCTCCGCTGGTGAGCGCCTGTCTGGCGAAGGACCCGGAGGAGCGGCCCAGCACGCTGCAACTCTCCATGCGGCTCAAGGAGATCGCGGCGCGGGAAGCACAGGGTCTGCACGAGAGCCGGCCGCCCGCCCAGCGTTCGGCGCAGGAGGCCGACCGGCCGACGGGGCGCCTGGACGGCCCGTACACCGAACAGCAGACGCGTCGTGCGCCCGGCCCCGCTCCGGTGTCCCGGCCGCAGAGCCGGCAGGCGGCGCCGCGCCCGGCGTCGCCCCGCACGGGGGGTTCGCGGCCCGCACCGCAGCAGCCGCGCAATACGACACGTTCGGGCAAGAGGCCTCAGGGCGCGGTCGGGACGAACGGCAGGCCCGGTACCCGGCCCGGCACACGCTCGACGTCGACCGGCCGGCGTCCTGCCAATCCGCGGCTGCTGCGGCAGCGGTTGGTGGTCTTCGTCGTGGTGACGCTGCTGGTGGCGCTGGGTATCGCGGCGGCTCAGGGATGCCAGGGGCCGGCCCGTGGTCTCGGCGCGGGTCAGGACCAGGGGCAGAACCAGGTCCAGGTCCAGGGCGAGAAGTAGCCGCACGCTGCGGCGAACGCGGTGCCACAGTGCCGGCGTCAACGACGTGGTGAACGCCCGTCTCGTTCACCTCGTCGGCCTGAGGACGGATATCGCTCAAGGCACGCGACGGGCGGGATGATGCCGGCGGTCTCCGGACAAGGGCCGTCCACCGCGATCCACATGTGGTCCTCGGCGACCGTTCCGGATATGCAGGCAGTCTCGCCGGCCCGGATCCCGTACGAGGTGCGGCACTGGGCCGCCCCCCACCCCGGTCACCGACTCCCTCTCGCCGCCCACGAGCCGCAGGCCGCACCGGGCCGGGGCGACAGCGCACCGCGCAACGCCGACAACAACATCGGCCGCCGTACGGGAACACATGGTGCCGGACCGGCACAGGTCGTGGCTGTGCCGGGTCGGCACAGGTCGTGGCTGTGCCGGTCCGGCAGAGGTGGTGGCCCGATCACCCGGGTACGGGCACTCACCTTCGCCGAAGATGCTGCGAAGCGTCTACGCTGATCGGCCAACAGCTCCGTCTGATCGCCGAGTTGGAGCGATGGCGTCAGACGATGGGCCGATGCGGCCATGCTTCGGTCGGCCCGAGTTGTGCCAACCGTACGAAGAGTTGGCCAGGCCCGCCGAACGACGTGGGGAAGGGCGACGCCATGACGAACCGCAGGACTGCCCGCTGGGTGAAGGGCGTTGCCGTATCTGCGGTGTCCGCCGTCGGCTGCTATGAGATCTGGACGTCCTGCAGGGAGTGGGCGTTCGGTGTGGCAGCGGCCGACCAGGACGCGTTGCTCGGCGGGGGGTTCCTGGAGTTGCTGCTTGCGGGAGTCGCCGGGGTGCTGTCCATGCCCTTGCTGCTGTGGGCGGGAATGCGGGTGCTGAGGGAGCGCGGCAACCATCTGCTGGTCATGATCGGTGCGATGACCTGGATCTTCCTCGGGGGCCATGTGGTCGAGGACGGCGTCGGCACCGTCCCGGTCGCCGGGTTCCTGACCCTGTTCGCGGCGCTCGGGGGTCTGCTGTCCTGGGTCCGGACACAGGCCGAGTAGGCCGCCGGGTCGCCGCGGCGTTCCTGCGAGCTTGGGCCATCACCCAGGAGCTCGTGGCACGGTCACGATCCTCGGCTTCGGGACGGTCAGCCGGACGTCGCCCGGGTGGCGTAGAAGGCGACGGCAGAGGCAGCGGCCACGTTCAGGGAGTCGACACCGGCATCCATCGGGATGCGCACATGCTCGTCGGCGGCCAGTAGCGCCCCGGCCGACAGCCCCTCCCCCTCCGTGCCCAGCATCAGGGCAAGCTTCTCGTGACGGCGGCCGGCGAGCTCGTCGAGAGTGATGGAACTCGCCGAGATGGCGAGGGCCGCGAGCACGAAGCCGTCCTTCCGGATGACATCGGCGTCACGCGGCCATGACTCGAACCTGGCGTACGGCACAGCGAGAACAGCCCCCATGGACACCTTCACAGCCCGCCGGTAAAGGGGGTCGGCGCAGCGCGGGGTGAGGAATACGGCGTCCACGCCCAGAGCCGCCGCGTTACGGAAGGCCGCGCCCAGATTGGCATGATCGACGATGTCCTCGAAGATCGCGATACGACGTTGCCCAGCACGTTCCTGTGGACCCTGGGGCGATGTCGCGCCGGTGTCCGTCTGGTCGTCGACGGCCTCCGCGCCGTCCGTGCGACGGATCGTGCGGAGTAGTTCGTCGGCTGTCGGCAGCGGCTTGCGCTGCATGGAGGCGAGGGCTCCGCGATGCACGTGGTAGCCGGTGACGCGTTCGGCCAGTTCGGGGCTGACCGCGTAGACCGGCGCCGGAACCTCGTCGATCACGTCCCGCATCAGGTCGACCCACTTCGCCGAGAGCAGCATGGAGCGCATCTCGTACCCGGCGTGCCTGGCGCGTCTGATCACCTTCTCCCCCTCGGCGATGAAGAGGCCCTCGGCGGGCTCTCGCCTGCGCCGGAGCTCGACGTCGGTCAGACCGATGTAGTCGCTCAGGCGGGGGTCGTCGGGATCGTCGACGGTGATGAGATCAGCCACAGGTTGATACTGCCTTGTCCGGTGTGTGGTGCCAACGGTCTGGAGAAAGATCCGTTACCGATGGTTACTCTGCAGTTCGTACGGCCGCCTCGACGCCGACCGCGACGACATCGCCGATGACGATGACGGCGGGCGGGCGGACGTCCTCGGCAGCGGCTCGCTCGGCGACCGTCTCGAGCGTCGCGTCGACACGGCGCTGGGCGGCCGTGGTCCCTTCCTGGACCAGTGCGACCGGGGTCCGGGGAGACTTGCCGTGGGCAATGAGCGCGCGGGCGATGGCGCCGATCTTGTCGACGGCCATCAGGAGCACAAGGGTGCCGCGCAGCCGGGCGAGGGCCTCCCAGTCGACCAGCGAACGCTCGTCGTCGGGGGCCACGTGGCCGCTGACCACGGTGAACTCATGGGCGACACCGCGGTGGGTGACGGGGATGCCGGCGGCTCCGGGCACCGAGATCGAGCTGGAGATGCCCGGGACGACGGTGCACGGGATGCCTTCGGCCGCGAGCGCCTGGGCCTCCTCCATGCCGCGCCCGAAGACGAACGGGTCGCCGCCCTTGAGCCGGACGACCGCCTTGCCCGCCTTGGCGTGCTCGATCAGCGCGTTGTTGATCGCCTCCTGCGCCATGTAGCGGCCGTACGGGATCTTGGCGGCGTCGATCACCTCGACGTGCGGCGGGAGTTCGTCGAGCAGGTCGCGCGGGCCGAGCCGGTCCGCGATGACGACGTCGGCCTCGGCGAGGAGGCGGCGGCCGCGCACGGTGATCAGGTCCGGGTCGCCGGGTCCGCCGCCGACCAGAGAGACGCCGGGGGCCCGGGTGCGGTGGTGGGGGGCGGCGAGGGTGCCGTCGCGCAGGCCCTCGACGATGGCGTCGCGGACGGCGGCGGAGTGGCGCGGGTCCCGGCCGTGCGCGTCGGTGGTCAGCACCGCGACCGTCACGCCCTCGCTGCGGCCGGTGGCGGGGGTCCAGGCGGTGGCCGCGTCCGCGTTGTCGCTGCGGACGCACCAGGTGCGGGTGCGCTCGGCCTCGGCGGACGCGGTGTCGTTGGCCGCCGCGTCGTCGGATGCGATGAGGGCGTACCAGGTATCGGCCAGGTCGCCTTCGGCGTAAGGGCGGCGCTCCCAGCGGATCTCGCCGGCGTCCGCCATCGCCTCGACGGACGGGGTGGCGAACGGCGAAACGAGGACGATGTCGGCGCCGGCCGCGATGAGGGCGGGGAGGCGGCGCTGCGCGACCTGGCCGCCGCCGACGACGACTACGCGGCGCCCGCTCAGGCGCAGTCCGACGGGGTAGGCGGGGTGATCGACGTGCTCGGCCATGGCGGTGCGGGCTCCTCGTGCGATGCGGGGGCTGCGGCCGCTGCGGCGGTGGAGCGGCTGTGACGTGCGGTGTCGTGGGGCGGGGTTGAGCTGGGGCCACGATACGGGGTGCGGGGCGACGGGTGGCTGGCGTGGGCGCTTGGCGGGTGGCGGGTGGCGGGTGGCGGGCGTGGACGCCTGGCGGCCGACCTGTTCCCCTCCCCGTCCCTTCCCGTAACCGGGGTTCCGCCCCGGCCACAATCTGGGCCCCTCCGGCGATTGAGGAGCGGGGGGACGGGGGCAGCGCCCCCGGATCCCCCCGCGGCTGCGCTACTTCTCCGTGACGCCTGCCGAGTCGAACGTCGCCACCTCGTGCATCGCGCGGGCCGCGCTCTGCACGATCGGCAGCGCCAGCAGCGCGCCCGTGCCCTCGCCGAGGCGGAGGTCGAGGTCGACCAGCGGGCGCAGGCCCAGCTTGTTGAGCGCGGCGACGTGGCCGGGCTCGGCGCTGCGGTGGCCCGCGATGCAGGCCGCCAGGGCCTCCGGCGCGATGGCGCGTGCGACCAGGGCCGCTGCTCCCGCACTCACGCCGTCGAGGATGACCGGCGTGCGGAGTGAGGCACCGCCGAGCAGGAACCCGGCCATCGCGGCGTGCTCCAGGCCGCCCACGGCCGCCAGTACGCCGATCGGGTCGGCCGGATCCGGCTGGTGCAGATCGAGAGCGCGGCGCACCACATCGACCTTGCGGGCGTGCATCTCGTCGTTGATACCGGTGCCGCGGCCGGTCACCTCGGCCGGGTCCATCCCCGTGTACACACAGATCAGGGCGGCCGACGCCGTGGTGTTGGCGATGCCCATCTCGCCGGTCAGCAGGCCCTTGTTGCCTGCGGCGACCAGGTCGCGGGCGGTCTCGATGCCGACCTCGATCGCGGCCAGGACCTCCTCGCGGGTGAGCGCGGGTCCCGTTGTGAAGTCCGCCGTTCCGGCGCGCACCTTGCGGGGCAGCAGGCCGGGTGTCGCGGGCAGCTCCGAGGCCACGCCGACGTCGACGACACACACCTCGGCACCGACCTGGGCCGCGAATGCGTTGCAGACCGCGCCGCCGCCGAGGAAGTTGGCGACCATCTGGCCGGTGACCTCCTGCGGCCAGGCCGTGACGCCCTGGGCGTGCACGCCGTGGTCGCCCGCGAAGATCGCGACGGCCGCCGGCTCCGGGATCGGCGGCGGGCACATCCGGGAGAGCCCGGAGAGCTGGGCCGAGATGATCTCCAGCATGCCGAGCGCACCGGCCGGCTTGGTCATCCGCTTCTGGCGCTCCCACGCCTCGCCCAGCGCCTTGGCATCCAGGGGACGGATGCTGGAGATGGTCTCCTGGAGGAGGTCGTGCGGCTCCTCGCCGGGCAGGGCACGGCGGCCGTACGTCTCCTCGTGGACGACCCAGGACAACGGGCGCCGCTTGGACCAGCCCGCCTGCATCAGCTCCGGCTCCTCCGGGAACTCGTCGACGTAACCGACACAGAGGTACGCCACGACTTCGAGGTGCTCGGGCAGCCCCAGGGCACGGACCATCTCGCGCTCGTCGAAGAAGCTGACCCAGCCGACGCCGAGGCCTTCGGCGCGTGCGGCGAGCCAGAGGTTCTCGACGGCGAGCGCCGAGGAGTACGGGGCCATCTGCGGCTGGGTGTGCCGGCCGAGGGTGTGGCGGCCGCCGCGGGTGGGGTCAGCCGTGACGACGATGTTGACCGGGGTGTCGACGATCGCCTCGATCTTCAGTTCCTTGAACTGCTTCGCCCGTGCCTTGGGGAGCGACTTCGCGTACGCCTCGCGCTGGCGCTGCGCCAGTTCGTGCATGGAGCGGCGGGTCTCGGCAGAACGGATGACGACGAAGTCCCAGGGCTGCGAGTGCCCGACGCTGGGCGCCGTGTGGGCGGCCTCCAGGACCCGCAGGAGCACCTCGTGCGGGATGGGGTCGCTGCGGAAGCCGTTGCGGATGTCGCGGCGCTCGCGCATGACCCGCAGTACGGCCTCGCGCTCGGCGTCGTCGTAGCCGGGGGCGGGCGGCGAGGCGGCGGGCGCCTCTTCGGCCTCCGGCGCCGGGATGTCGGAGCCTTCGGGCTCGCCGGCCGTTACGGGAGCAGCGGCCGGGGCGGTCTCCACGGGCTCGGCCGCCAAGGCCGCGGGCTCGGGGGCCTCGGACTCGTCGGCCTCGGGCTGTACGGGCTCCGGGTGGCTGTCCGTGAGGTCCGGGGTCTCGATGACCTCGGGTCCCGTCTCCGCTTCGGCCACGACCACGGGTTCCGGGGTGGTGGTTGCGGTGACCGCCACCGCTTCCTCGGCCGCCTCGGTCACATCGGCCGTCCCGGACTCCGCGACGACGGCCACGGGCTCCTTCTGCGGCTCGGCCACAGGCGTCGGGGCCAGGTGGGGTGTGGTCGGCAGCGAGCCGGCCACGGGCACGAACCGGCCCAGGGACGCTCCGTCGGGCACCGGCTCCACCGGCGGCTGTTCGGCTGCCGCGACGTCGACGGGGACCGCCTCGGCCCGCGCTTCCGCGGCGGGTCCGGTCTCGGCAGGCACGGCCGGGGCGAGCAGGGCTTCGGCGGCCGGCTCCTCGCCGGGCGTGGCCTCGGCAGGCACGGCTTCGGCGGCCGGCTCCTCGGCGGGTACGGCCTCGACCGGGGCGACGGCCTCGGCAGGCGCGACGGCGTCGGCAGGCGTGACCTCGGCCGGTGCCACGTGCACGGGCGCGGCTTCCGCCGGGACCTCGGCCCGAGGGGCCTCCTCGGGCGTCTCGGCCGGGACCACGACCGCCTCGGGTGCGGTTACCGGCTCCTCGGCGAGGACGGTCACCGGCTCGACGGCTACCGGCTCGACGGGCTGCGCCACCGGCGCGGGCTCCTCCGCCTGCACCTCGGCCACGGGCGCCTCGGCCACCGCTTCCGCAACGGCCGGCTCCGGGACGACCGTTTCTGCTTCCGTCACCTCCGGTGCCGACGGCTCCGCCTCCACGGCGTCCGTGGCGGCAGCCAGGTCCGCGACCGGCACGGCGGCGTGCTGCGGCGCCTGGGCCGCCCACTGGCCCGCACCCTGCGGCGGGATCTCGCCGAGCTGCGGTCCCGGGAGCGCGGCGACCTCGTCGGCCGGCAGCTCGAAGTACTCGGGTTCGGCGGTGGCCGGTCCGGCGTGCCGTGCGGGCGCCTGAACGGCAGCCTGCATCTGGGGCTGGGTCTGCGGCTGCGGCGTACCCGCCGGGCCCCGGTCGGCCAGCGAACGGACCACGCCTCCGGACGTACCACCGTAGGAGGGGCCGGATTCGGATGCCGGGCCGCGGTGCAGCGGGCGGCGCACGGGTGCCTGGGCCACGGGAACCTGGGCCTGCGCCGGTGCGGGGACGGGCGACGGGATGCGCACACCGCCGAGGTCGACGTGCCCGGAGTTGCGGCCACCGGACTCGTGGGTTCCCTGGGCGCTCTCGTGGAACGACTCGGCGGCCCGCTGCATGGCGTACGCCGGGACCTGCTCCTGGAACTGGGCCGGGGCCTGCGCCCCGCCGAGGTCCTGATACATGTTCTGCGGCTGCGGAGCGGGGCCGGGCTGGTACCCGCCGCCCTGCTCGGGCAGTGGTGCCTGGCCGGTCTGAGGTTCGCTCCAGGCGCCCTGGGGGCTCGGCATCAGCAGGAGGTCGTCGTCCTCGGACGCATGCTCGGAGGGGTCGAGGAAGGTGTAAGCGTCCGGGGCGGGGATGCCCGTCTGCTCCACCATGCCTGCGTTCTCCGGCAGTCCCTCGCCCGGGATCTGGCCGGTGTCACTCATGCGTACCCCTCGCCCATCGTCAGTGCTCCTTCGGCCCTTCGCCCGGGACGCCCGAACACGGCACGCCGGTGCTCGTCCCATGGGACGAGCGGGCGCGCCGCGCGGCACGAGTCGGTCGCGGACATACTGCATTCTCGCGGCCGTTCGCCGCCGCGGCAGTTCATTTCGCCACGGCTCGCTGTGGACTACGCCACGTTGCGCGTCCCCCGGTCCTGCCGTACCACAACCGGGGCCAAAACAGTCCCCTTTTCCGGACATTGACGAACGAAGCGACGAACGTCCGGGCGCGGTGCAACGATCGGCCAGCCTACCTCGCACCGCATGCCGACCGGGTCAGGGGGCAAGGTCCGAACGCAGTGCGGAAAGCAGGAAGACGACTGTGCGTTCGCGCTCCGACCATGCGGCCGTGTCGAGTTCGACGGACTGGAGGAGGGAGCAGGCGACCGTGTAACCGTTCTCCGCGAGAGCCGCGCCCAGCGCCTCGGCCTCGTCCCGGGTCGACGCGTGCGTCACGATCCGCTCGGGCCTGCGGTCGGCGACGGCGATGACGACAGGGGCGCCGCCGCCCCCGATCCGCACCACGTCGGGCTCGGGCAGCCGTTCCAGCACGTGCGGGGCCCGGCCCTCGACGACCTGGAGCTGGACTCCGAAGGCCCGGGCGGCCGCGGTGGTCCGGGCGCAGGCGTCCGGGTCGCTGTCGACGGCCAGGACCGCCGCGCCGAAGCGCGCGGCCTCCACGGCCAGGGCGCCGCTGCCGGAACCGATGTCCCAGAGCAGGTCGCCGGTCCGGGGTCCGAGGTGGGCGAGTTGGGCGGCGCGGAGACCGGGGGCCTCGCCCTCGCCGCTCTCGCCCGCGGCGTCCGCCCCGGCGCCCCGGTAGGCGTCGGCGGGCAGCGCCCAGCCACGTACGCCCTGGGGGTAGGCGGGGTGGCGGCCGGCGATCCAGGCTCCTTCGGCCCGCTGTTCGGGGCCTCCCCCGATGACGATGACGACGTTGGGGTCGCGCCAGACGTGGTCGGCGGCGGCGTCGGAGGTGACGACGGTGACCTGTTCGCGGTCGGTGCCGAGCTCCTCGCAGATGACGAAAGTGCGGTGGACGCCTTCGAGCAGGAGGGCGAGTTCGGCGGGTCCGGCACCGGGCGAGGTGAGGACGGCGACCTTGTGGTGGGCGCGGCAGACGTTCACGGCGCGGCGCAGGGTGCGGGGGTGGGCGACGACCGTCTGGGCGTCCTCCCACGGCATGCCGGCGCGGGCGAAGGCGGTGGCGACGGAGGAGACCGCGGGCACCACTTCGACTTCGAGCCCGTGCTCGGGTGCGCGCAGTGTGCGGACGACACCGAAGAATCCGGGGTCTCCGTCGGCGAGGACCACGGCGCTGCCGCGGTGGCCGGCGATCCGGCGGGCCGCGAGGTCGACGGAGCCGAGGCGGATCCGCTCCGCGCCGTGCGGGACTTCGGGCAGCGCGAGGTGGTGGGCGGCGCCGGCGACGAGGGTGGCGGCCGAGAGCGCCGCCGTGGCCGCTCTGGTCAGTGGCGAGCCGTCCCAGCCGATCACTGTGACCCGGTCGGCCATCTGTCGTCAGTCTCCTGGAGTTGTCGCAGGTGGGGTGGGTTGCCCGGGGTGGGGCAGGGTGAGGCTACCCGGTCCGGACCAGCGCGGCGTCGGTGCCCCGGGAAAGCCGGATGCTCTCAGTTCCAGTCGTTGTAGGTGCCGTAGCCGCCCGCGTCGGCGAGCTCTTCGGCGACCCCTTCGAGGTCCTCGGGAAGCAGGCCCCAGACGATCAGATCGGTCCTGATGTCGGTCCATCCTCCGTCCTCGGTCTGTGAACGGGCTATGCGGGCGTTGCGCAGGACTCCCTCGCTGATGCAGCCGAGCTTCTGCGCGACCTGCTGGGAGGCGGTGTTGTCGGCGGCGGTGCGCAGTTCGATGCGCTCGAAGGCCTGGTCGCGGAAGAGCCACTGGGCCAGGGCCAGGACCGCCTCGGTCGCGTAGCCCTCGCCGCGCGCCCACGGGGCGGTGATGTAGGCGGCCTCGGTGGCGCGGGTGCGCCAGTCGGTGTTGCGCAGCCGGACCGAGCCGACGAGGCGCTGGGTGAGGAACTCGGTGACGGCGAGCACGATGCCGTCGCCCTTGGTCCGTTGCGCAGGGGCGATCCTGCGGACCCAGCGTTCGGCGTCCACCTGGGCGTAGGGGTGGGGCGCCTCGGTCCAGGCGACGACGAGTTCGTCGTTCATCATCTCGATGTACGCGGGGACGTCAGCCATGTCGAACGGGCGCAGCACCAACCGGTCCGTGCTGATGGAGATGTCCGGAAAGGTGGAAGTCATGCGCAGCTCCATGCCGAAGACCGTGTAAAGGCACAGCATGCAGCATCGGGCGGAGCTTGTGCATGGCCGGGTCGGCACGACGGAGCCCCGCGCACCCGGGCGGGGTGTGCGGGGCTCGTCGGACAAGTGCCGTGCCGGAGTCAGGACTTGGCTGCGGTCCCGAAGGCCGGGATGACCGAGCCCTGGTAGTTGTCCTCGATGAACTTCTTGACCTCGTCGGAGTGGAGGAGCTTCACGAGCTTCTCCACGCGGGCGTCCTTCTCGTTGCCCTTCTTCACCGCGATGATGTTGGCGTACGGGTTGCCGTCGGCCTTCTCCAGCACCAGGGCGTCCTTGGCGGGCTTGAGGTCGGCCTCGATGGCGTAGTTGCCGTTGATGACCGCGGCGTCCACGTCGTTCAGGGCGCGGGGGACGGTTGCGGCCTCCAGCTCCTTGAACTCCAGGCCCTTCTTGTCGGTGATGTCACTCAGCTTGGCGCTGGTGCCGACGCCGTCCTTGAGGGTGATCAGGCCGTTCTCGGCGAGGAGCTGGAGCGCACGGCCCTCGTTGGTGGTGTCGTTGGGGACGGCGATGGTCTGGCCGGACTTGATGTCGCCCAGGTCCTTGACCTTCTTGGAGTAGAGGCCGAGGGGCTCCAGGTGGACGGTGCCTACGGAGACCAGGTGGGTGTTGTTCTTCTTGTTGAAGTCGTCCAGGTAGGGCTGGTGCTGGAAGAAGTTGGCGTCGACCTGGCCGGTCTCGGTGGCGGTGTTCGGCAGGACGTAGTCCGTGAACTCCTTGACCTCCAGCTTGAGGCCAGCCTTCTCCGCCAGGTTCTTCTTGACGAAGTCCAGGATGTCGGCGTGTGGCGTCGGGGACGCGGCGACGACGAGGGCCTTGGAGGTGTCGGCGTTGGCGCCGGTCCCGGACTTGGACGCCGGGTCGGAGTCCGTGCCGCAGGCGGTGAGGCCGAAGGCGAGAGCGGCGGCGGCGGCGGCAGCTGCGGTGATCTTGATGTTCTTACGCACGAAGAGTGCCTCTTTCGGTGGTGATGGTGGTGCGCCCGGACAAGGAGTGCGGGCTTGTGGAGGAGAGAAGTCTCAGGAGGTGGTGCGGCCGCGGCGGGCCAGCAGGCGTACGGCTCCGTCGCCGATCAGCTGGATCACGGTCACGATGACGATCAGCAGCGCGACGGTGATGAGCATGAACTGGTTGTCGAAGCGCTGGAATCCGTAGGTGACGGCCTTGGATCCGAGCCCTTCGCCGCCGACCGCGCCGGCCATCGCGGAGTAGCCGATGAGCACGATGACGGTGGTGGTGACACCGGAGACGAGGGACGGCAGCGCCTGCGGCAGCAGGACCTTGCGGACGATCGTGGGAATGGAGCCACCCATGGACTGGACGGCTTCGACGAGCCCGTGGTCGACCTCGCGCACCGCCGTCTCGACGAGCCGGGCGAAGAACGGAATGGCGCCCACGGCGAGCGGCACGATCATCGCGGTCGGGCCGATGAAGGTCCCGACGACCCAGGTGGTGAAGGGGATCAGGGCGATCAGCAGGATGATGAACGGCAGCGAGCGGCCGATGTTCACGATCACGCCGATGACCTTGTTCACCGGGGTGTTCTGCAGCAGTCCGCCCTTGTCGGTGAGGACGAGCAGGACGCCGAGCGGCAGTCCGACCAGGATGGTGACGGCCGCGGACCACAGGACCATGTAGAGGGTGTCGACGGTGCCCTGCGTGAGCAGCGGCTGCATTTCGGACCAGGTCACTTCGCCACCTCCTTGGTGAGCGGTGCGGGGATGATGACGGGTTCGGCGTCTGTGCCGTCGACGACCTCGGCCTGCAGTCCCTGCTCGCGCAGGAAGCCGATCGGGACGACGTTCTCCTCGAACCGGCCGGGCAGCTCGATGCGCATCCGGCCGATCTGCTTGCCGCCGACGGTGTCCATCGCGGCACCCAGGATCGAGATGTCGATGTTGTACGTACGGGAGAGCTGCGAGATCACCGGCCGGCCGGCCGCGTCACCGTGGAAGGTGACGTCGACGACCGTGCGGTCGGGGCCGGAGGCGGTGCCCCCGACGGGGAACAGCTCGTGGGCGAGTTCGGAGCCGGGGGTGGCGAGCAGGTCGCCGACGGTTCCGGACTCGACGATGCGCCCCTTCTGCATCAGCGCGGCGGAGTCGCAGATCGTCTTGACGACGTCCATCTCGTGCGTGATGAGCAGGACGGTGAGACCGAGCTGCTGGTTGAGGTCGCGCAGCAGTTGGAGGATGGAGCGGGTGGTCTCGGGGTCCAGGGCCGATGTCGCCTCGTCGGAGAGCAGCACCTTGGGGTCACCGGCGAGTGCGCGGGCGATACCGACGCGCTGCTTCTGGCCGCCGGAGAGCTGCGCCGGGTAGGCCTTGGCCTTGTCGGCGAGGCCGACCAGGTCGAGGAGTTCGAGCGCCTTGCGGGACCGTTCGCGGCCGGTGACTCCGAGGATCTCCAGCGGGAGCTCCACGTTGCCCTGGACGGTGCGGGAGGCCAGCAGGTTGAAGTGCTGGAAGACCATGCCGATGCGGCTGCGGGCCTCGCGCAGTTCCTTGCCGGCCCGGCGGCCGCGGCCCGCGAGAGCGGTGAGGTCCTGGCCTGCCACGGTCACGGTGCCGGAGGTGGGGCGCTCCAGCAGGTTGACGCAGCGGATGAGGGAGGATTTACCGGCGCCGCTCTGCCCGATGACGCCGTACACCTCGCCCTCACGGACGTGCAGGTCGACGCCGTCCAGGGCGGTGACCTCACGGTCGCGCGACTGGTAGACCTTCGTGAGGCCCGTAGTGGTGATCACAGGGTTTCCGTCACTGTCGAGTGCGCGGCGCGGTGTCCGCCGGGCACGGGGCATTCGTCCGGTGAGACTGTCCGGACGTTTCGATCGGACGTTCCGAGCGGGTGTCCCGGCACGGCCGGTACGCGGCGATGGCCGCGGGGCAGCGTGCGGGGAGGCGCGTTCCGCTGGGTGCGGACGGCTCGGGCTCGGTCTCGCTTCGGGGCGCGAGGCTCAGTCGTGGGCCCTCAGAAGGCGCGCATTCGACACATACAACGAGCACCGGGCGTCGTGATCGCCTCGGTCGCAAGGGTGCGGCTGCTCATCGTGGTCATGCGCCAAGTAAAACAGACGCGAGGTTCCCGCCGAACCGGCTGTCCGGATAGCGGACAGCCGTGGATGGTTCGGGAACTGGGGCCGACCGGCCGTGGAGCGCTCCGGCCATACCGCCGTGACCTGCATCGATGCGAGGGGTGAGCCCTTCGCGGCACCGTCCTTCACCGGCCGGGGACGCAGAGGTTTGTGGCCAAGACCACGATCGCCCGCCCGTCCGCCCGGCCCGGCCACGGGCCCTCGTTCCCACTGGCGGCCACGTGCGGGCACGGGGGCGCACGCAACGGCCCCCGCGGCCCGTAATACCCTCGGCTCATGCTTGACGCCCTGACGATCGCGGTCGGCGTGGCCGCCCTGGCCCTCGCCGCCTGGTGCGGATTCGCCGCCTACCGGGACCAGCCGACCAAGGACTGGCACTTCATCGGAATGGCCGTGGTCTCGCTGCTGGCGCTGGCCCAGCTGGTGGTGGGGATCGTGCAGATGGCCCGCGGCGAGCGGCCGGAGCAGGGCATGACCATCTTCATCGCGTATCTGATCGGGGCCTTCCTCGCCGTACCTGCGGCGGGCTTCCTTTCGCTGAGCGAGCGGACCCGGTGGGGTTCGGTGACGGTGGCGGCGGGCGCGGTCGTGCTGGCCGTTCTCGAAGTGCGGCTCTACGACATCTGGGGAAACTGACCGTGACCGACACCGATCGCACCCCCGCAGCGGCCGCCGGCGAGAAGCAGCCCTTCGATCTGGGCACCGGCCCGGGGCGGGTACTGGTCTGGTTCTACGGCGTGTTCACCGTGGCGGCGGCGTCCCGCGCGATCGTCGAGATGATCCTGCACTTCGGGAAGGCCCCCCTGGCCTATGTACTGTCGGCCGCCGCCGCTGCCGTCTACGGCTTCATCACCTACTCGCTGGTGCGCGGGGGCGAGAGGGCGCGCCGGACGGCGCTGGTGTGCTGCGCCGCCGAGCTGGCCGGGGTGCTGATCGTGGGTACGTGGACGCTGGTCGAGCCCTCGGCGTTCTCGGACGCCACGGTCTGGTCGTACTTCGGCCGGGACTACCTGTTCATCCCGGTGATCCTTCCGGTCACCGGGATGATGTGGCTGCGCCGCTCGCGGTCGGGCGAGAGGCCCTGAGGGCTGTCCCGCAGTTCCTGGCGGGCGCACGACGACAGCCACGGCGCCTCGCCGCGTTGTCGGAACACCCGAGTACATCCAGCGTCCGGGCGCCCCTCCGCCTTGCGATGCACCGCATCCGACGCCGCGCACTGGTCCACCAGGAATCGCGGGACGGCTTCCACGACCTCGTGCGCGACCGGAGCCGTCGCTGCGTCCGCGCAGGTCAACGGCTCGGGCGCCATGACGACGCAAGCCGTTGACCTGCGGCGGTGCCTGCCGTGCACGAGGTCGTCAGGCGCTCGTCACATAGGCGGTCGCCGAGGCCTCCTTCTCCAGGAGGATCATCCGGACGCCGTCCTGACCGGTGGCGTTGCCGACGGGGGCGTAGCCCGCGCGCCGGTAGAGCCGCAGATTGCTTTCGCTCCGGTGCCCGGTGTGCAGCCGGAAGCGAGTGGCCGACCGCTGGTCGGTGAGTCCTGCCTCCGCCGCGCCCAGCAGGCGGGCGCCGAGCCCGTGCCCCTGGAGCCGGGGGTGGACGCAGAGCTTCCCGATCTGTCCGGTGCCGTCCTGGTCCGCAGTACCACGTACCGAACCGACGACTTCCTCGCCGAGCCGCGCCACGAACACCAGGTTCGTGGCGATTTCGGCACGTACCGAGTCGAGGGTCTGGACGAGGGGATCGATCCGGTAGTTCCCGTACAGCTCCGCCTCGCTCTGAAAACAGAGGTACTGGAGTTTCAAGACCTGCTCGGCGTCCTGTGCCTTCGCCGCCGAGATGATCACGCTCATGCCCATCTGCGCATGCCTCTCGCTCACCTGATCCGCCGGTTGTCTACCGCTCCTTTCCCCGCAGTTCAGGAGCTACAACCTCCGCCGCCAGCATTCTGCGCAGACATCCAAGGCATCGGGAACGGATCGGACCCAAACTCCCCTGTGACATACCCAACTCCCCTGCGATTTCCCGGTAGGTGGGATCGCCCGGGGCGAGCAGCGCGTGCAGTAAGCGAGCGCAGGGGCCCGGGAGCCGGTCCACGGCAGCGTGCAGCACCCGACGTTGGTCGGCGCCGAGGGCGGCCCGCTCCGGGCAGCCGGAGAGGTCGGCTGCGGCCTCGTCACGGTAGGGGCGCTCACGCCGGGCGGTGCGGCGGGCCCGGCGGGCCTCCGCCCTGACGGCGTCCCGCACCCACCGGGCGGGGTTCGCGGGCAGCCCCTGGTCTACCAGCCGCTCCAGCAGCCGCAGCCAGACGGCCTGTTCGAGATCGGCGGGGTCGACGGCCGCGCCGGTGGCGAATGCCGCGGCCTCCGCCGTCGCCTCGGCTCTGACCAGTGGATGGAGCGTGCGGACGACGGCGGTCGCGCCCGGGGCCGGCAGGGCCTGAGGAAGATCGATAAGCGTCACGTCCCCACCCGACCCGCTGTACCGGCCGAGGGTTGCCGAACCTGCCGGGACCACCCGACCGGGGCACGCCCCGGCCGGGTGCTGACGCCGCTACTCGCCTGCGAAGTCCGCCGCCGCGAGCAGCGCCGTGTCCGGGTTGTCGGAGAAGATCCCGTCGATTCCCGTGGCGAAGTACGCCGCGAAGGCGCCGAAGGCGTCGCCGTAGGCGTTCGGGTCCGTGCCCCGGCGGAAGTCGGCGGGCAGGAAGGTGTTCTCGTTGCGCATCGTGTACGGGTGCAGGATCAGGCCCTGCGCGTGCGCGTCCCGCACCAGGGTGGTGGGCGTGGTGAGCCGGCCCGCGCCGTCCTTGGGGATGATCAGGTCCAGGGTGGGACCGATGCCCTGGGCGAAGGACGCCATCCACCGCAGGCCGGCGGGCTTCACCAGGTCGTCGGTGGTGCGCGGGTCGCCGGAGGCGACGAAGTCCCAGGGCTTGGACCCGGCGCCCGAGAGCAGCACGACGCGCGGGGTGGCGACGAGCTTCGACAGCCGCTGGATGCTGCCGGGTTCGAAGGACTGAAGGATGAGCGGCGACTGCGCGCGGTGCCGGTTGTAGCGGCGCAGCAGCTTGGCCAGCGGCTCCTCCAGGCCGAGGCCCAGGCCGCGGAAGTAGGTGGGGTGCTTGGTCTCGACGTACAGCCAGACGGGCTTTCCGCGCCTGCGGCCCTCACGGTCGGCCCAGCGCAGGACCTCTTCGAAGGTGGGAACCTCCCAGCGGCCGTCGTACAGCGTGTTCTTCTGGCGGTTGCCGGGGATGCGCTCCTTGGCCCGCAGCGTCTTCAGCTCGGCGAGGGTGAAGTCCTCCGTGAACCAGCCGGTCAGCGGGATGCCGTCGACCGTCTTCGTCGTCCGGCGGCTCGCGAACTCGGGGTGGGCGGAGACATCGGTGGTGGCGGTGATGTCGTTCTCGTGGCGGCATACGAGATGGCCGTCGCTGGTCGGCACCAGGTCCTGCTCGATGATGTGCGCGCCCATGTCGAGAGCCAGCTGGTAGGAGCCGAGCGTGTGCTCGGGGCGGTAGCCGCTGGTACCGCGGTGGCCGATGACGGTCGGCACCGGCAGGTCGAGGCGGTGGCCGCCATGCCCGGCGGACGCGCCCGCGGACTTCCCTGCCGCCTGCGCCGTTCCGGTGACACCGAGGGCCGCGGTGCCGAGTACCGCGGCGCCCACGCCCATGACGGTCCGTCGTCCGGGACCGGCCTGCGCACGCTCTGTCATGAATGCTCCTCGCATATGATGTCCGGCACCTGTCGGGCGAGGACCGAGCGTAGGCAGCGGTGCGGTCCGGACGGCGCCATCTGGACGAACATCGCGCAAACACACGTCAACACTGCGTATCCGCTGGGTGAACCCGATGTGCGATCAGCGAGTACCCGCGAGTATCGTCCTCACCTGCATGGACCCTCTCCATTCGTCACCTCGGCCGGCCCGGCCACTACACCGGAGGAACCGTTGTCCCGACTCGCACTCATCAAGGCAGTGCTCGGACCGATCCTGCGTCTGCTGTTCCGCCCCCAGGTGGAAGGCGCCCAGAACATTCCGGGGACCGGGCCGGTGATTCTCGCGGGCAACCATCTGACGTTCATCGATTCGATGATCATGCCGATCTGCTGCGACCGGCCGGTGTTCTACATCGGCAAGGACGAGTACGTGACCGGCAAGGGCCTCAAGGGCCGTCTGATGGCCTGGTTCTTCACCGGCAGCGGCATGATCCCGGTGGACCGGGACGGCGGCCGGGGCGGTGTCGCGGCGCTGATGACGGGCCGCCGGGTGCTGGAGGAGGGCAAGGCCTTCGCGATCTACCCGGAGGGCACCCGCTCCCCCGACGGCCGCCTCTACCGGGGCCGTACGGGCATCGCGCGGCTGACGCTGATGACGGGTGCCCCGGTGGTGCCGTTCGCGATGATCGGTACGGACAAGCTGCAGCCGGGCGGCGCCGGACTGCCGCGGCCGGGCAAGGTCACGGTCCGCTTCGGCGAGGCGATGGAGTTCTCGCGCTACGAGGGCATGGACCGCGACCGCTATGTGCTGCGGGCGGTGACGGACTCCGTGATGGCCGAGGTGATGCGGCTGTCCGGCCAGGAGTACGTCGACATGTATGCGACGAAGGCCAAGGCCGCCTGAGGCGCGACGGCACGGAACGACAGGAAGGGCCCGTACCCCGGTACGGGCCCTTCCGCATGCCCGTCTCAGTCGTGCACGATGCCTTCCTCCAGCTCCTCACCGCGCAGTAGGAACCAGGCGGCGACCGCCGTCGCCAGCAGGACGACCGCGCCGATGGCCGAGGCGGCCCCCAGCCCGTCGACAAAGGCGTCCTGGGCCGCTGAGACCAGGGTCGTCGCCTGCTCCTCGGGAAGCACCTTGGCCGCCTCGACCGCACCGCCGAGTGACTCGTGGGCCGCCGTCGCGACGTCGGGCGGGGTTCCCGCGGGTGCGGTGAAGTCCTGGTAGACGCCGGTGACGATGGAGCCGAGCAGGGCGATGCCGAGAGCGGCGCCGAGCTCGTACGCCGTTTCGGAGACCGCGGACGCGGAGCCCGCGTGCTCCTTCGGGACGCTGGAGAGGATCACGTCGGAGGTGACCGTGAAGGCGAAGCCCGCGCCCACGCCGACGACCAGCAGGAGTGCGCCGATCAGCGGATAGGCGGTGTCCTTGTGGACCGCGGCGACCGCGGCCAGCGCCAGACCGATCCCGGCGAGACCGCCGGCCACCACGGACCGCACGGAGAAGCGGCGGGCGGTGGTTCCGGCCAGCAGGCCCGCGGTGACCGCGCCGATGGCCGCCGGCAGTTCGGCGAGTCCGGCCTCCAGCGGTCCGCGTCCCTGGACCAGTTGCAGGAACTGGGAGAGGAAGAAGACCAGGCCGGAGAGGCCGAGGATGGTCAGCAGGTCGGCGAGGACCGCGCCCGAGAAGCCCCGGTGGTGGAAGAGCCGCATGTCGAGCAGTGGTGCGGGCAGCCGGAACTGCCGGCGTACGAACCAGACCAGCGCCGCCAGGCCCCCCAGACCCGACAGGGCGACCTCCCAGCTTCCGCCGTGCGCGGCGAGCTCCTTGATGGCGTAGACGACCCCGATCATGCCGACCAGCGAGAGCAGCACGCTCACCAGGTCCCACGGTCCGGGGGCGGGATTCTTGGACTCGGGGATCATCTTGATCCCGACCACGACGAGTACCGCCATGACCGGCACGTTGATCAGGAAGACGGAGCCCCACCAGAAGTGCTCCAGGAGGAATCCGCCGACGACGGGCCCGACCGCCGCACCGGCCGAGGCCATTGCCCCCCAGATGCCGATGGCGAGACTCCGCTCGCGGGCGTCGTGGAAGAGGTTACGGATCAGGGCGAGGGTGGACGGCATCAGAGTGGCGCCGGCGACGCCGAGCAGGGCCCGCGCCAGGATCATCATCTCCGCCGAGTTCGCGTACGCGTTGAGCACCGAGACCGCGCCGAAGGCGGTGGCACCGCACAGCAGCAGTTTCTTACGGCCGATGCGGTCGCCGAGGCTGCCCATCGAGACCAGGAGTCCGGCGATGACGAAGGAGTAGACATCGCCGATCCAGAGCAGCTGCGTGCCGGTCGGTTCGAGGTCCTCGCTGAGGAACGGGGTCGCGAGGCCCAGCACGGTGGCGTCGATGGCCACCAGCAGCACCGCGAGCACGAGCACGGACAGCGCGATCCACCGCCCGGGGCGGTACAGCTCGGGCGCGGGCTCCGGGTGCTGTTCGACGCTGCTCATTGCTCCACGCTCCGGCGTGCGCCGCCGAGCAGCAACTCGACGATCATGTACGGGAAGTCCTGTGCGGCCACCCGGCCCGCCTGAACGGCCCACGCGGCGCTGCTGATGAGCCCGTAGAGCGCTTCGGTCAGCCAGGCCGGGGTCAGGTCGATGCGGATCTCGCCGCGCTCCTGGCCGCGCCGGAAGAACGCGGCCACCCGGGCGTCCAGCCGGTCCCACCCGTCGTTCTGCCCATCACCCTCGAAGAGCTGATTCTCGGTCACGAGGAAAGAGAGCAGCCCGGCGCTCGGCTCGATCGCGGCGACGAAACGGCGCAGCGCCTCCTCCGACGTACCCTCGTCCAGCACCGCGGCGTCCAGGGCTGCTCCGAACTCCTGGATCCCCAGCTCCTCCAACGCCCTGACCAGGGCGTCCCGTCCGGCGAAGTGCCGGTGCAGGGTGGCCCGACCGATGCCGGCGCCTTTGGCGACCTCGTCCATGGTGGCCGTCGATTTTCGGGTCAGCAGGGCAGCGGCGCTGCGCAGCACCTGCTCACGATCAAGAGTCATGAGACGACACTAACCCATTTGAGACATCAATGTCTCACTGGAAAAGGTCTCGCGCCGCCCGCCGGGAGCGGAGGAGCATGGCGGCATGAAGCCGCTGCTGCTGATCGACATCGACGGTCCGCTCAATCCGTACGCAGCACTCTCCCGCCGCCGCACGCCGGAGGGATACACCAGGCACCTCATGCGGCCGACAGGGTGGACCGCCGGCCCGGCGCTGCCCGTTCTGCTCGACCCACGGCACGGCGAGGAACTGCTCGCGCTGGCCGGCCGCTACGAGCTGATCTGGGCGACCACCTGGAAGGACGAGGCCAACGAGTGGATCGGGCCGCACCTCGGGCTGCCCCCTCTCCCGTACATCGACTGGCCGGACATGCACGGTGCCGCACCGGCCGGGACGTACTGGAAGACGCAGTACGTCGTGGAGTACGCGGCCGGGCGGCCGTTCGCGTGGGTCGACGACGAGATCACCGAACGGGACCGGGCGTGGGTCGCGGAACACGGGGCGGGCGGGGAGAGCCTGCTGCTGCAGATCGATCCGCGGGTCGGGCTGGAGCGGCCCGACTTCGACGCGCTGGCGGCGTGGGCGGACGGACGGGGCAGCGGCTGACCCGTGCCCCGACGCGTCCCGCTCCGCTCAGCCGTCGGCCCCGCTCAGTCGTTGAGGAGGATCAGGTCGATCCCGGGCAGCTGCCCGGGATCGTTGATCACGAACAGCTCGACGACCTTTCCGCGCTCGATCGTGAACCGCATGACCGAGAAGTGCTGCCCCTCCCCCGTCGAGACGACGGCCGGGGCGCCGTCGACCAGCGCGAACTGTGCCGACCGGGCGAACGGGGCGAACATGAGCGCCTGCCGGGCCACGTTCGCGGCCCCGCGCACGAGCGAGGCGGCACCGGCCGCGCCTTCCGACCGGGCCACCACATCCGGGTCGAGCACGGCGACGAGCGCGTCGAAGTCGCCGCTGCGGGCGGCGGCGAGGAAGGCATCGACGACCTCCCGGCGGCGGGCCGCGCCGGGGTCGGGCACCGGGTCGACGCCCTGTACCCGGCGGCGGGCCCGGCTGGCGAGCTGCCGGGCGGCGGCCGGGGTGCGGTCCACGATCCGGGCGATCTCGTCGAAGGGCACCGCGAACATGTCGTGCAGCACGAAGGCCAGGCGCTCGGCCGGGTCCAGTGTTTCGAGCACGACGAGCAGCGCGAGGCCCACCGAGTCGGCGATCAGCGCCTGCTGTTCCGGGTCGGCACCCGGCTGCGGGCCGAGGACACGGCCGGGCTCGTGCGCATCCGGCGTGCCGGACTCCAGGGGTTCCTCGCGGCGGGAGCGGCGCGAGCGCAGGATGTCCAGGCAGACCCGGCCGACCACGGTGGTCAGCCAGCCGCCCAGGTTGCCGATGGCCGCACTGTCGGAGCGGCCGAGGCGGATCCAGGCCTCCTGGACGGCGTCCTCCGCCTCGCTGTCGGAGCCGAGCATCCGGTAGGCAACCGCCTTGAGATGGGCCCGGTTCACCTCGAAGCGTGCCGCCAGGAACTCGTTTCCGTCCACAGCCGTCCTCCTGCGTCGTGTGCCGTCACCACCCTGACGTACCGGAGCCGTCCGCTGTGACAGGAGTGCGGGAAGGGATCAGCTCCACGGGAGCGACGCGCGGTGCCGCCAGTACGCCTCCGGCTCCTCCACCAGCGCGTCCAGCCCGGCCCTGCGCTCCTCGTCGAGGTCGAGGACGGCCGCGTGGAGGTTGCCGGCGAGCTGGCCGACGGTCGCCGCACCGGAGAGCACGACCCCGGCCCAGGGCTGGTGCAGCACCAGCGCCAGTGCCACCGCGTCGCTGCCCAGCCCCTCCTCGCCGGCGATCTCCCGCATCACGGCGGGAGCCTCCGTACCCGCGAGCCGTCCGTTGGCCATGGCCTCCTTGACGATGACGGTGAGCCCCGCGGCATGGGCCTCGGCTAGCGCCGGCCCGGCCGAGGTCTCCAGCGCGTTGTAGGTGGCCTGGACCGTACGGAAGAGGGGTTCGCCGTCCACCGTGACGGTGAGGGCGGCCCGGATCGCCTCGGCCTGGGCCGGTCCGCTGGTGGAGAGACCGACGCTGACCCCGCCGGCGGCGAGCTCGGCGAGCCGGGCGTGGAGTTCCTTGTCGGTGAGGGCCGGGCTGTCGGGGGTCACCGAGTGGATCTGGTAGAGGTCGAGCCGGTCGCCGAGCAGGGCGCCGGTCTCGGCGCGCTGGCGGTCGAACGTGGCGAGGGTGTGGTCCTTGACCTCGTGCGCCTCGGCGTCGACGCTCCAGTCGGCGGTGTAGGTGTAGCCCCACTTGCTCCCGACGACGACGTCGCGGACCTCGGGCCGGGCGGTCAGCCAGTCGGCGAGGAACTCCTCGGAGCGGCCGTAGGAGCGGGCGGCGTCGAAGTAGCGGACGCCCTGCGCGTAGGCAGCGTCGAGCAGTTCGTGCGTACGGGCGCGCAGCGCGTCGACGGTGCGCTCGCCGGGCAGGTCGCGCTCGCGGTGGAGGTTGATGTAGCCGGGCCTGCCGACCGCTGCCAGGCCCAGCCCGATGTGGGCGGTCGGGGTGGTCGCTGTGGTCAGGCGGGCGAACGGCATCGCGGGCTCCTCGTGGTGGGCAGGAATCTCGACTACCCCCAACGTAGCCCGCGATGCCCGTCCGGCTACTTGCGGGCCGCCGCCCAGGTGTGCTGCGTCGCCAGGTCCGCCTTGACCTCGGTCAGCTGGACGGCGACCGCCGAGGGCGCCGTGCCACCGCGGCCGTTGCGGGAGGCGAGCGCACCGGCCACGTTGAGGACCGTCCGGACCTCGGGGGTGAGGTGCTCGGAGATCTTCGCGAACTGCTCGTCGGTCAGTTCGTCGAGCTCGATGCCGTGGCTCTCGCACTCCTTGACGCACTCGCCGGCGACCTCGTGGGCCACGCGGAACGGCACACCCTTCTTGACCAGCCACTCGGCGATGTCGGTGGCGAGCGAGAAGCCGGCCGGGGCCAGCTCCTCCATGCGCTCACGGTTGACGGTGAGGGTGGCCATCATCCCGGTGAAGGCGGGAAGCAGGACTTCGAGCTGGTCGCAGGAGTCGAAGACCGGCTCCTTGTCCTCCTGGAGGTCGCGGTTGTAGGCGAGCGGCAGGGCCTTGAGCGTGGCCATGAGGCCGGTCAGGTTGCCGATGAGCCGGCCCGACTTGCCCCGCGCCAGTTCGGCGATGTCGGGGTTCTTCTTCTGCGGCATGATCGAGGAGCCGGTGGAGAAGGCGTCGTGGAGGGTGACGAAGGAGAACTCCTTCGTGTTCCAGATGATGATCTCCTCGGCGATCCGGGAGAGATTGACGCCGATCATCGCGGTGATGAACGCGAACTCGGCGACGAAGTCCCGTGAGGCCGTGCCGTCGATGGAGTTGCCCACCGAACCGCGCTCGAAGCCGAGGTCGGCGGCAACCGCCTCGGGGTCGAGCCCGAGCGAGGAGCCGGCAAGGGCGCCGGATCCGTACGGGGAGACCGCGGTCCGCTCGTCCCACTGCCGCAGCCGCTCCGCGTCCCGGGACAAGGACTGCACATGGGCCAGGACATGGTGGGCGAAGAGCACCGGCTGGGCGTGCTGGAGGTGCGTACGGCCGGGCATGGCCACGTCCGCGTGCGCCTCGGCCAGGCCGACGAGGGCGTCCTGGAGCTCGGCGATCAGACCGCCGATGACGCGGGCGTGGTCGCGCAGGTACATCCGGAAGAGCGTGGCGATCTGGTCGTTGCGGGACCGCCCGGCCCGCAGCTTGCCGCCGAGGTCCGGACCGAGCCGCTCCAGCAGCCCGCGCTCCAGGGCCGTGTGGACGTCCTCGTCGGCGATGGTTCCGGTGAAGGAGCCGTCGGCGACATCGGCTTCCAGCTGGTCGAGCCCGGCGGTCATCCGCTTCAGCTCGTCCTCGGTGAGCAGGCCCGCCTTGTTGAGCACGCGCGCGTGGGCACGGGAGCCGGCGATGTCGTACGGCGCGAGCCGCCAGTCGAAGTGGACGGACGCGGACAGCCTGGCCAGCGCCTCGGCCGGGCCGTCCGCAAAGCGGGCGCCCCAGAGACGTACGTCGCCGTTGCCGTTGCCGTTGCTCACTGCGTGCTCCTAGGAAGAACCAGGGGGTTGGATGTGCGACCGCTTCCCCGTGCGAGTGCAGCACACTCGGTCACGGATGCCTGCTCACGGCGCGATCCACTGTGCAGCCACTGCCGCAATCACTAACTGGCATAACTATGCGGTCCTCTGTATGTTTTGTCAAAGCTGCGCAGGGCGCCCCGTGAGCGGACCCTGTGCCGCCGCCGGATCGGCACGGGCAGGCTCTCCCGGGAACGGCTGCCCGAGCGGAAGGTGCCCGGTGCGGGTGGCGGCCCGGCGACGCGACCACTCCGGGCGGCCGGGCACTTCCGTCCCACCGGCTGAAATCCCACCCCGCACCCCGGGCGTCGGAGCGGATAATCCGCCCCATGGGAAAGACGTATGAACGCATAGGCGGAAGGCTGCGCACCTTCATCGAGGCGCAGCCCATCTTCTTCACCGCCACCTCCCCGCTGGACGCCGGTGGCACGGTGAACCTCTCGCCCAAGGGGGTCAGCGGATCGTTCGCCGTCCTCGACGAACAGACCGTGGCCTACCTCGACTTCGCCGGGAGCAACGCCGAGACGGTCGCCCATCTCCGCGAGAACGGGCGCATCACGCTGATGTGGTGCGCCTTCCAGGGACCACCGAACATCGTGCGGGTCCACGGCCGCGGTGAGCCGGTGTTCCGCGACGACCCCCGGTTCCCGGAACTGCTCGGACGGTTCGACGGGGTCGACCCCTCCCTGCACGGGCTGCGGGCGATCATCGTGGTGACGGCCGAACTGATCCGGGACACCTGCGGATACGGCGTCCCCTTCATGTCGTACGACGAGGACCGCTCGCTGCACGGGCAGCGCTTCGCACGGGAGGACGACGCCTCGCTCAGCGCCTATTTCGAGAAGAAGGAGCACATCGCCACCAGCATGGACGGGCTGCCGGGGCTGCCGCTCCCGCTGCCGGTCATGCCGCCCTCGCCGTAACGCCGCCGTCCCTCGGGGCGAGGACGTGAGCGACTGGGCCGTACGGCGCAGGTGCGCGGGTGACCCGGGAGCGGCGGGTCTACGGTCCGGGGCATGCGCAGACTTCTGGTGACCGGTTCGGTCCTGCTCGCTCTCGCCGGGCTGCTCGGGGCCCGCCCCCCGGCGGTGCCGCTGCCCCTGCGAATGGCCGGAACGGGCGGCGGCAGCCAGCTCATCACGGCCGTGGCTTCCGGGACCGCCGCCACCACGGGCACGGTCACCTGGTGGAGTCTGCGCGCCGGGCGCTGGGTGGCGGCCGGGTCCGCGCCCGCCCGCTTCGGGGCCAACGGGCTGGCCGAGGGGGCATCGCGCAAGCAGGGAACCGCCACCACGCCCACCGGGCTGTACAGCCTGCCGTACGCCTTCGGGGTGAAAGCGGCCCGGCCCGGCACGCGCTACCCGTACCGCAGGGTCGGTGACCGGTCGTGGTGGTGCCAGGACAACGCGGCGCGCGCCTACAACCGGTGGACGGAGCCGCGGTCCGCCGACTGCCGGGTGGCCGAGGCCGAACACCTGATCACGTATCCGACGCAGTACGCCCGGGCCCTCGTCATCGGGTTCAACTACGACAGGCCGGTACGGGGCCGGGGCGCCGGGATCTTCCTGCACGTCAACGGGCGCGGCGCGACCGCCGGCTGTGTCTCCGTGCCGGCGGCCGCGATGGACCGGATCCTGGCCTGGGCCGATCCGGCCCGCCGTCCGCATCTCGCGATCGGGACCCTTTCGGGTCCGGCCGCGATCACCCGTTACTGACCTCAGCGCTCGTTCTGTGCGAGCCGCAGCAGATGGTCGGCGAGCGCCTGCCCACCGGCGGGATCGCGGCTGATCAGCATGAGCGTGTCGTCGCCGGCGATGGTGCCGAGGATGTCGTGCAACTCGGCCTGGTCGATCGCCGAGGCGAGGAACTGGGCGGCGCCGGGTGGCGTACGCAGCACCACCAGGTTGGCCGAGGCCTCCGCCGAGATCAGCAGTTCGGAGGAGAGGCGGCGCATCCGCTCCTCCTTGGCGGACCCGCCCAGCGGCGCGTGCGGGGTGCGGAATCCGCCCTCGCTCGGCACCGCGTAGATCAGCTCGCCACCGGTGTTGCGGATCTTCACCGCACCCAGCTCGTCCAGATCCCGGGAGAGCGTCGCCTGGGTGACGCTCAGCCCGTCGTCCGCGAGGAGCTTGGCCAGCTGGCTCTGCGAGCGCACCGGCTGCCGGTTCAGGATGTCCACGATCCGGCGGTGGCGTGCGGTGCGGGTCTGCGGCACGGACGGCCCGCCGTGCTCGGAATCCTGCGCCTCGGTCATCGTCGTCGCCTCATTCTCCGGTCTGTCCCTCTCCGGATCGTCCGTCCCCGTATGCCGCGTCGAGGGCACCGGGCAGCGCCTGGAGGAACGCGTCCACCTCCGCCTCCCCGATGATCAGCGGCGGCATCAGCCGTACGACATCGGGGGCGGGCGCGTTCACCAGGAGTCCGGCTCCCTGAGCCGCCTGCTGCACCTGGGGCGCGAGGGGCTCGGTGAGCACGATACCCAGCAGCAGTCCGGAGCCGCGTACGTGGGAGACGAGGGGGTGCCCCAGGCCCTCCACGCCGTCGCGGATCCGCTCGCCGAGCCGCTTCACGTTGTCCAGCGCGCCGTCGGCGGCCAGGGTGTCCAGGACCGCGAGTCCGGCGGCGCAGGCGATCGGGTTGCCCCCGAACGTCGTGCCGTGCCGGCCCGGGCCGAGCAGATCGGCCGCGGCGCCGAACGCCACCGTGGCGCCGATCGGCAGCCCGCCGCCGAGCCCCTTGGCGAGGGTGACCAGATCGGGCTCCACGCCCTGGTGGGCCTGGTGCTCGAACCAGGTGCCGCACCGGCCGATCCCGGTCTGCACCTCGTCGAGGACGAGCAGGGTTCCGGTGGCCCGGGTGATCTCCCGGGCCGCCTCCAGATAGCCCTTGGGCGGGACGACGACACCGTTCTCGCCCTGGATGGGCTCGATGATCAGCAGCGCGGTGTCCGTGGTCACCGCGGCCCGCAGCGCCTCGACGTCCCCGTACGGGACGTGCGTGACGTCGCCGGGCAGCGGGACGAAGGGCTCGCGCTTCTTGGGCTGGCCGGTGAGCGCGAGGGCCCCCATGGTCCGGCCGTGGAAGCCGCCGTCGGTGGCGACCATGTGGCCGCGGCCGGTCAGCCGGCCGATCTTGAACGCGGCCTCGTTGGCCTCGGCGCCCGAGTTGGAGAAGTAGACCTTGCCGGTCCGGCCGAAGAGCTGGAGCAGCCGTTCGGCGAGGGCGACGGGCGGCTCGGCGATGAAGAGGTTGGAGACATGGCCGAGGGAGGCGATCTGGGTGGAGACCGCCTCGACGACCGCGGGGTGGGCGTGGCCCAGCGCGTTCACCGCGATGCCGCCGACGAAGTCGAGGTACTCGGTGCCGTCGGCGTCCCACACATGGGCGCCTTCGCCGCGGACGAGGGGAAGCCGGGGGGTGCCGTAGTTGTCCATCAGCGCGTGCTGCCAGCGCTGTGTGAGTTCCTGGTTGCTCATGACTCCCCCGGTGTTCCGGTCGTTGCGTCGGGCACGACCATCGTGCCGATTCCTTCGTCGGTGAAGATCTCCAGCAGGATCGAGTGCTGGACCCGGCCGTCGATGACGCGGGCGGTCTCCACGCCGTTGCGTACGGCGTGCAGGCAGCCCTGCATCTTGGGCACCATGCCGCTGGAGAGTTCCGGCAGGAGCTTCTCCAGCTCGGTGGCGGTGAGGCGGCTGATCACGTCGTCGCTGTTGGGCCAGTCCTCGTAGAGGCCCTCGACATCGGTGAGGACCATCAGCGTCTCGGCGCCCAGCGCGGCGGCGAGTGCGGCGGCCGCGGTGTCGGCGTTGACGTTGTAGACGTGGTTGTCCTCCGCCGAGCGGGCGATGGAGGAGATGACGGGGATGCGACCGTCGTCCAGCAGCGCCTGGATGGCCCCGGTGTCGATCGCGGTGATCTCGCCGACCCGGCCGATGTCGACGGCCTCGCCGTCGATCACCGGGCGGTGCTGGATCGCGGTGATGGTGTGGGCGTCCTCACCGGTCATGCCGACGGCGAGCGGGCCGTGCTGGTTGAGCAGGCCGACGAGCTCGCGCTGGACCTGTCCGGCCAGCACCATCCGTACGACGTCCATCGCCTCGGGCGTGGTGACGCGCAGCCCGGCCTTGAACTCGCTGACCAGGCCCTGTTTGTCGAGCTGGGCGCTGATCTGCGGGCCGCCGCCGTGCACGACGACGGGCTTGAGGCCGGCGTGCCGCAGGAAGACGACGTCCTGGGCGAAGGCCGCCTTCAGCTCCTCGTCGATCATGGCGTTGCCGCCGAACTTGATGACGACGGTCTTGCCGTTGTGCCGGGTCAGCCAGGGCAGTGCCTCGATGAGGATCTGCGCCTTCGGGAGTGCGGTGTGCTTCCGCGCGGCGCTCATGAGCTGTACGCGCTGTTCTCGTGGACGTAGTCCACGGTGAGGTCGTTGGCCCAGATGACGGCCGACTCGGTGCCCGCGGCGAGGTCGGCGGTGATCTTGACCTCCCGGTAGCGCATGTCGACGAGGTCGCGGTCCTCGCCGACTCCCCCGTTCTTGCAGACCCAGACGTCGTTGATGGCGACGTTCAGCTGATCCGGCTCGAAGGCCGCCTTCGTCGTGCCGATCGCGGACAGCACCCGGCCCCAGTTGGGGTCCTCGCCGTGGATGGCGCACTTGAGGAGGTTGTTACGGGCGATGGAACGGCCCACCTCCACGGCGTCGTCCTCGGTCGCGGCGTTCACGACCTCGATGCGGATGTCCTTGGAGGCGCCCTCCGCGTCACCGATCAACTGCCGGGCGAGATCGTCGCAGACGGCCCGTACGGCCTCCGCGAACTCCCCCTGCTCCGGGGTGATTCCGCTGGCCCCCGAGGCCAGCAGGAGCACGGTGTCGTTGGTGGACATGCAGCCGTCGGAGTCGACCCGGTCGAACGTGGTCCGGGTCGCGTCGCGCAGCGCGGCGTCGAGCGCGGGGGCGGCGACGTCGGCGTCGGTGGTGAGGACGACGAGCATCGTGGCCAGGCCGGGGGCGAGCATGCCCGCGCCCTTGGCCATGCCGCCGACCGTCCAGCCCTCGCCGCCGAAGACGGCCGTCTTGTGGACGGTGTCGGTGGTCTTGATGGCGATGGCGGCCTTCTCGCCGCCGTGCTCGCTCAGGGCCGCCGCGGCCTTCTCGATGCCGGGGAGCAGCTTGTCCATGGGAAGCAGCAGACCGATGAGCCCGGTCGAGGCGACGGCGATCTCACCGGCGCTGTGGCCTTCGAGGACCTCGGCCGCCTTCTCGGCGGTGGCGTGGGTGTCCTGGAAGCCCTGCGGTCCCGTACAGGCGTTGGCGCCACCGGAGTTGAGGACGACGGCGGTGACCTCGCCGCCCTTGAGGACCTGCTCCGACCAGAGGACGGGAGCGGCCTTGACACGGTTGGAGGTGAAGACGCCCGCAGCGGCGCGACGGGGACCGTTGTTGACCACGAGGGCCAGGTCCGGGTTACCGCTGTCCTTGATCCCGGCGGCGATGCCCGCCGCCGAGAATCCCTGTGCTGCCGTGACGCTCACGGTGCGACTCCGATCGTGGAAAGACCCGTGTCCTCGGGAAGTCCGAGGGCGATGTTCATGCTCTGCAGGGCACCACCCGCGGTGCCCTTGGCAAGGTTGTCGATGGCGCTGATCACGATGACCCGGCCCGCCGCCTCGTCGTACGCGACCTGGATCTGGACGGCGTTGGAGCCGTACACGGCGGCGGTCGCGGGCCACTGCCCCTCGGGGAGCAGATCGACGAACGGCTCGTCCGCGAAGGCCTTCTCGTACGCGGCGCGAAGGGACTCGGCACTCACGCCCGGCTTCGCCTTGGCACTGCACGTGGCGAGGATGCCGCGGGGCATCGGTGCGAGGGTCGGGGTGAAGGACACGGTGACCGGTTCACCGGCGGCGGCGCTGAGGTTCTGGATCATCTCCGGCGTGTGCCGGTGGACACCGCCGACGCCGTACGGCGACATGTTGCCCATCACCTCGGAGCCGAGCAGATGCGGCTTGGCCGCCTTGCCCGCACCCGAGGTACCGGAGGCGGCGACGATCACGGCCTCGGGCTCGGCGAGCTGCGCCGCGTACGCCGGGAAGAGGGCGAGCGATACGGCGGTCGGGTAGCAGCCGGGAACCGCGATGCGCTTGCTCCCCGCCAGCGCGGCACGCCGACCGGGCAGCTCGGGCAGGCCGTAGGGCCAGGTCCCGGCGTGTGGCGAGGCGTAGAATTTCTCCCAGTCGGCGGCGTCCTCGAGCCGGAAGTCGGCCCCCATGTCGACCACGAGCACGTCGTCACCGAGCTGCTCCGCCACTGCGGCGGACTGCCCGTGCGGGAGGGCGAGGAAGACCACGTCGTGCCCGGCGAGCACCTCGGCGGTGGTCGGCTGGAGCACCCGGCCGGCCAGTGGCCGCAGATGCGGCTGCAGGGCGCCGAGCGGCTGGCCCGCGTTGGAGTTCGCGGTGAGGGCCCCGATCTCGACCTCGGGGTGGACCAACAGAAGGCGGAGCAGCTCCCCGCCGGCGTATCCGCTCGCCCCTGCCACTGCTGCACGTACCACCATCGAAATCCTCCTCGTCGATGGCATGACTATACGCATCTCTGCACTTTTATGCAAAGAGATGCGATCATCCGGACGGGAGCCTCGCGCGACCGAGAGCCCCGCTCGGCGGACATGCGCGCCGGCTGGCGAAAATGAACATGTAACACCGCGCAACGGCGACGTAACCAGATCCAGGCCTCAGGGGTGCGGATCTTCGCCCGGAGCGCTTCACCGGCCCCTTACCCACAGTCGCCTCGCCGGCCTCCGGCAGCCCTTCGCCGGTGAGATCACCGCCGAGCGCGGGGGCGCATCGGTGAGATCGCCGCCCAGTACCGGGGCGCGGGCGCAATCCCGCCGACCCTTGCTTCCGGGGTTGACCGCGGGGGCCTCGCGGAGTAGCGGCTCGGCCGCGGGGCGCGACGGTCACGAGGGCGGGGCCCGCCCCACCGTCCGGGCGGGTCTCACGTTCCTGCCGGGCGGGGGCCGAAGGCGCCGGCACCTTGGACCCGCCCGCCCTCCCGGCGGCCGGCCGGCCGCCGCGCGAAGGCCTCCATTCCGATATGGGGCCGGACTCCCGCGACACGGGCGAGTCGCACGCCGCACCCTGCCGTTCACCGCGGCGGCGGCCACATCATGGCGATGCGTCACCAGCGGGCCATGACACGGACCTCGGACGGCCGTGGCCACCGCCTGCCGGGCCGGCGCCGACAGGTAATTAGAGAGGGCGTCAAGGATGCCCGGCACACTCAACCGGAATTGGACTTCCGCACCAGGATTCAGCGGCCGGCCCCACCCACGGCCTATCTAACCGGAATTGACCCCGCCACCTGGGTTCAGCGGCGGGGCCTGCCCACGGCCCAGCTAACCGGAATTGACTGCGCCACCAGGCCTCAGCGAGTCGATCTTGGTGGCGAGTCAAGGAGCTTGACAAGCTGACTCGAGGCCTGCCAAGGTCATCCATCGCGGGCCGCCTCTAGGGAAATTCAATTTCGAGGCACCGGGGGGGAAGGGCACGACCCCTTATGTAACGGCACTGTTAACACACTCTCTTTAAGGTCATATTGACTATCGCCCTTGGCGATGAATGAGGGTGCACAAAAGCATCTTTTATATTTCAGGTAGCCTTCGGGGGGTGGCTTTGAATGGAAGCAACACAGACGGCCGATCATCCGGCTGCCGACCTCGCCGCCGCAGTGCGCGCCGAGTTGTCCGCCCGGCTCGGCATGGATCCCGCCGCCCTGCGCGATGACGTCGTCTTCTCCGCCTATGGACTCGACTCGCTCAAGGCCGTCGGATTCGTCGAGGCGCTCAGCGAACTGATGGGCCGTCGGCTTCCGGCCACGCTCCCGTGGGAATGCCCGACCATCGAGCGACTCGTCACCCGGCTGCTCGGCGGGCAGGAGTCGGAACCCACCGGCCCAGGAGCGATGGAGGGACCGGGAGCCCCTGTGAGCGGCGAGCCCGTCGCCGTCGTGGGCATGGCCTGCCGCTTCCCGGGCGCGGACGACATCGATCAGTTCTGGCAGCTGCTGAGCGACGGCGCCGACCTGACCGGACCGCCGCCGCCAGGGCGGCGAGAGCCCGCGTCAGGACCGCGTGAAGCGGGATACCTGCGCGGCCCTGTCGACCGGTTCGATCCGCTGTTCTTCGGTATCTCCCCGCGCGAGGCGCAGGAGATGGATCCGCAGCAGTCCCTGTTCCTCGAAGTGGCCTGGGAGGCGCTGGACGCCGCGGGGCTCGGCGACGGCAGGCTCGCCGGCAGCCGCACCGGGGTGTTCGTCGGCGCCATCTGGCACGACTACGCCGACTTGGGTTCGACGCCGGCCGGCCCGGCCTCGGCGTACATGGCGAGCGGGCGTTCCCTGAACATGATCGCCAACCGCCTGTCCTACTCGCTCGGGCTGCGCGGGCCGAGCCTGGTCGTCGACAGTGCGTGTTCGTCCTCCCTGCTGGCCGTGCACCTGGGCTGTCAGAGCCTGGCCACCGGAGAATCGAACGTGGCCGTCATCGGCGGGGTCAACCTGCTGCTGGACCCGCGGACCACGGAGGCGCTGCAGGGCTTCGGCGCTCTCGCGCCGGACGGCCGGTGCAAGGTCTTCGACGCGAGTGCCGACGGATTCGGCCGGGGCGAGGGCTGCGGTGTCATCGTCCTCAAGCCCTTATCGCGCGCGCTCGCCGACAACGACCGGATCTGGTGCGTGATCCGGGGATCGGCCGCCAACAACGACGGGCAGAGCAACGGCCTGACCGCGCCGAACCCGATCGCCCAGCAGGAAGTGCTCAGCCAGGCCTACAAGACGGCGGCCGTCGATGCGCGCGACGTCGCGTATGTCGAGACACATGGCACGGGAACCGCGCTCGGCGATCCGATCGAGGCCTCTGCTCTCGGAGCGGCGCTCACCGTGGGGCGGAAGCAGGACGCGCCGGACCTGGTCATGGGCTCGGTGAAGGCGAACATAGGCCACCTCGAAGGCGCCGCGGGCATCGCGGGGATGATCAAGGCGGCGCTCTGTCTGCGGCATCGCCGGATCCCGCCGAACCCGCACTTCTCGACTCCGAACGCACACATCGACTTCGAAGGACTGCGCCTGCGCGTCCCGCGCGAGAACGAGGCCTGGCCGAAGAACACGCGCCCGCTCGCCGGAGTCAGCGCGTTCGGCTGGGGCGGCACGAACGTGCACGTCGTTCTCGAAGGACGCGACGAGCCCCGCACCCGTGAACTGCCCGCGGCCGACGCCCCGGAGCAGGCCGCGCAGCCGGTCGCCACCGCGGTGGAGAAGCCGAGCCCGGGCATCCTCTTCGCCTGCTCCCCGCACGGGCACCAGTACCCGGAAATGGGTGTCGAGATGATGCGCGCGGAGCCGGTCTTCCGCGCCGCGGTCGAGGAGTGCGACCGCGCGTTCATCCCGCTGGCGGGCTGGTCCCTGGCCGAGACACTCGCCACGGGCCAGGAGGACAGGAAGCGCCTGGACGTGGTCCTGCCGCTGCTGTTCGCCATGCAGGTCGGCCTGGCCCGCTGGCTGGAGCACACCGGGGTGCGTCCGGCCTCGGTGGTCGGGCACTGCATCGGCGAGATCCCGGCGGCCGTGATAGCCGGAATCCTCGACGTGGAGCAGGCGACGTCGCTGGTCTACCACTACAGCCGGTACCAGTACCAGATGGCCCGCCCCGACCACGGCATGGCCGCGCTGGAGTACACGGTGGCCGAAGTACGGGAACTGCTCGGCCCGGAAGAGGGCGCGGTGACCGTGGCCGCATGCAACGGGCCGCGTTCCACCGTGATATCCGGCGACCGCGCCCGGCTCGAAGCGGTGGTGTCCGCGGCCAAGGCAGCCGGTGCGCAGGCGGGCATGATCGACGTCGATGTGGCCGGGCACGGCCCGGCGATCGAACAGGTCATCGAGGACTTGGTGCGGGACATCGGCGAGCTGCGCCCCCGCCCGGGGCGGATACCGATGATCTCCTCGGTCACCGCGGAGCCGCTCGACTGGCGTGAGGTCGACGGCGCGTACTTCGCGCAGAACCTGCGCTGCCTGGTCCGATTCGACGAGGCCGTACGCCGGGCGATGACCGACGGCGCCTCGGTACTCCTCGAGATCACCGCCCATCCCGTGCTGCTGCACGCGTTGACGCAGCTCACCGAGGAGGCAGGCGGCGCCGGTGCGGACGGTCTCCCCGTCGCGCTCGGCACCATGCGGCGCGGCGACGCGCGCGGCGCACTGTCCGACACGCTCGGCCGGCTGCGGACGCTCGGCTGGGAGCCGGTGGAGCCGGACAAGGGGATGGCGCATCTGCTGACCCTCTCCGCGCAGAGTCCTCAGGCGCTGCTCCAGTACGCCGCGGACACGGCCCGCGCGCTGCGCACGGCCGGTCCGGAGATCACCGTGGCTGACGTCTGCCGGGCCACGGCCCGCCGCACCGCCTTTCCGTACCGGCTCGCCGCGGTCGGGCGGGATCTGCCCGGCCTGGCCGCCGACTTGGACCGGCTGGCCGAGGGCGGAGACACGGAGGCCGCCTGGGCCGGAGACCGGCCCGCCATCGGCCGGCCCCGGACCGCGTTCGTCTTCCCGGACGCGGGCTCGCCGTGGCCCGGAACGGCCCGGCGACTGCTGGCCGAGGAGCCGGTGTTCGCGGCGGTGCTGCGCGAGTGCGACGCGAAGGCGGCGCCGTTGCTCGGCCGGTCGATCCTCGATGAGTTGGTCTCGAACGCCGTCGACGGGCCGCTGAGCGGTGAGCGTGTCCCTCTCGTGCCGCCGCTGCTCTTCTCCGTCCAGATCGCACTCGCCGAGCTGTGGCGGTCCTGGGGGGTCGAGCCGGATGTGGTGACCGGCCACGGGATGGGTGAGGTTGCGGCGGCGTGCACGAGCGGGGCACTCGCCCTGGACGACGGCCTTCGGATCGTCTGTCTGGGCAGCGCTCTGCTGGACGAGACGTCCGGGCACGGCGCGGTGCCGGCCGATGTGGCCGCGCACAGCCCGCAGATGGACGGCCTGCTGAAGGCCCTGAGCGACGTTCGGCCGACCGCGGGCCGGGTCCCGATCCACTCGGCCGTACTGAACCGGCTCGTCGACGGCTCCGGCATGGACGCCGCGTACTGGTGCGACAACCTGCGCGAACCCGTGTCCCTTTCGGACGGTGTCCAGTCGCTGCTCGACGAGGACATCTCCGTCTTCGTCGAGATCAGCCCGCACCCGGTCCTGACCACCGCGATCGACCGGACTGCCGCGCACGCCGGGCGGCAGGTGACGGTCGTCCCTTCGATGCGCCGTGACGAGGACGGGCGCGCTGTCATGCTGCAGTCGCTCGGCGCCGCCCATCTCGCCGGTGTCGAGGTCGACGGGAGCGCGGCGCTCCACCCCGGCGAGCCCCGGCTGGTGGACCTGCCGCCGTACCCCTGGCAGCGCGAGCACTTCCCGGTCCCCGGACTGTCCGGTGCCGACCGTGAGGTGCACTCCGAGTACGCGGCCGGCACGGGTCTGGTGCTCGGCGCCCGGCTCGACTCGGCGGTCGAACCCGGGCTGCACTACTGGCAGACACGGCTCTCCTCCGAGATACCGGAGGTCGCGGACCACCAGGTCCGCGGCATTGCGGTGGTACCGGGATCGGCCTACCTCGCGCTGGCGGCGGCCGCGGTCGACGAGGTGATACCGGGAGCGGAACTCAGTGTTTCCGACCTCTTGTTCGCCTCCGCGCTCGCCCCGCAGACCGGGCGGCCGCGGCTCGTGCAGTCGGTACTGTCCGAAGAGGGCAGCGGCGCCCGCTTCCGCGTCTTCGACGGCGGAGGAGGTCCGCACCCGGTCCTGCTCGCCGAGGCCGTGTTCCGCCCCGGGGACGGTACGCCGGACCGGCGCAGCACCCCGCACCACACCATGGAACTCTCCGCGCCGGACGTCCTCATGGAGGACGGGTTCTACCGGCTGCTGGCCGACAACGGCGTCGATTGCGGCCCGGAGTACCGGCGGGTGACCGCCTTCCAGGCCCTCGACGGCGGCGCAGTCGCGCAGGCCACGCTCACAGCACAGGATCTCGCACTGTCGGGTACGCGACTGCCGCGCTCCGCGTACGACGCGGCGTTCCAGACAGTCACCGCCGCCGTGCTCAGCGGCGGTGACCCGGGCGGTACGGGTCTGGTGCTGGTCGAGGGAGCCGATTCGATCTCCTTCGCCGGCAAGCCGTCGGGCACGGTCTCCGTTCACGTGCGGCTGGAGGCGGACGGCATCGGGCGCACCCGGGCCGAAGTACAGATGCTCGACTCCGCGGGCGGCGACCTGATGACGATCCGCGGGCTGCGGGTGCGCCGGTCCGACACGTTACGGATCGCCTCACCCGCCGGGGAATCGGACGGTTCCGCGCAGGCCCCGGAGTCTGCGCAGCCCGCCGCGGCCGACAGGACGGTGTCGGCACTGCTCGCAGCAGCCGACCCGGTAGCCGAGGTCGAGTCCATCCTGCGGACGGCGATCGCACGGATCGTGGGTACGAGTCCCGAGCGCGTAGGCGCCGACCAGCCGCTGCACGAGCTCGGTATGGACTCGCTCATGTCGGTCGAGCTCCGCAAGAGGCTGGAACGCAAGTTCGGCGTGGAGCTGTCGTCCAGCCTCATCTTCAACTATCCGACGGTCCGGAAGCTCGTGCCGTACCTCACCGACAAGGTCGGACTGGGTGCGCCGCGGGAGGACGCCGCCGCTGAGCGGCCGCCCGAGCCGGTTCCGCCCGGCGCCCCCGACGAGTCCGCGCTCCTGCCTGGTGCGGATGACGGAGACAGCCTGATCCGGGAGCTCGAACTCCTCGAAGCACGCATAGAGGACCTCTGACATGACAGATTCCCCCATCGTCGCGTCCCGGCCTGCGCCCGACGCCGCACGAATCGTCGCACGCCTCCGGGAGCGCATCGAGAAGCTGGAACGCACCCGCAGCGAGCCGGTCGCGCTGATCGGCATCGGCTGCCGGCTGCCGGGCGGCGTCCGGTCCATGGAGGACTACTGGGACCTGCTCTCGGGCGGCGTGGACGCCATCACGCCCATCCCCGCCTCGCGGTGGGACGCGCAGTCCTTCTACGACCCGGACCCGGAGGCGCCGGGCCGGATGCGCATGCAGTACGGCGCTTTCGTCGACGGCGTCGACGAGTTCGACCCCTACTTCTTCGGCATCTCGCCGCGCGAGGCATCCCGGATGGACCCGCAGCAGCGGCTGTTCCTCGAGGTCGCCTGGGAGGCGCTGGACCGGGCCGGACTCTCCCGGGAGGCGCTGGCCGGCACCGCGACGGGCGTGTTCGTGGGAGTGAACTCCGCCGACTACCTCCAGCTCCAGGTGGCGGACCCGTCCTGGGCGGACACCTACACGATCACCGGCGGCACCAACTCGCTGATCGCGAACCGGCTTTCCTACCTGCTCGACCTGAGCGGCCCGAGTCTGACCGTGGACACCGCCTGCTCGAGCTCGCTCGTCGCGGTGCACCTGGCCTGCCAGAGCCTGCGCAGCGGCGAGAGCGACCTGGCAGTGGTCGGCGGCGTGAACCTGATCCTGTCCCCTTCGACGGCGGTCGCCCACGCGAAGGGCATGCCGCTGTCCCCGGACGGCCGATGTCGCACTTTCGACGCTGCCGCGAGCGGATACACACGCGGCGAGGGTGTGGTCGCGGTGGCACTGCGCCGGCTCAGCGACGCGGTGGCCGCGGGTGACCCGGTCATCGCGGTGATCCGCGGGTCCGCGGTGAACCAGGACGGGCTGAGCAACGGTCAGACCGCGCCGAACGGCCGGGCGCAGCAGGCGGTGATCCGCCAGGCGCTCAAGGCCGCCTCCCTCGAACCGGAGCAGATCACCCTCGTCGAGGCGCACGGCACGGGCACGGTTCTCGGTGACCCCATCGAGGTCGAGGCGCTGGCGGCGACCTACGGGCGGGCGGACGGGGCGCCGCCCTGTGTGCTCGGCTCGGTGAAGACCAACATCGGCCACCTGGAGTCGGCTGCCGGACTGGCCGGGCTGGTGAAGGCCGCTCTGTGCCTCAAGCACGGCCGGACCATCGCCAATCTGAACTTCGACCGCCTCAACCCGAACATCGACCTGGCCGGCACGCGGCTGGCCATCGCCGAACAGGCGCAGGACTGGACGGCACCCGAGCGCTTCCGGCACGCGGCGGTCAGCGCCTTCGGCGCCGGCGGGACGAACGCGCACGCGATCCTCGGCCCGGCCCCCGCGCCCGCATCCCCGGCCGCGCCCGCCCCAGCGCCGTCGCCGCCGCCGTACACCGTGGCGATATCCGCCCGCACCGAGGAGCTGCTGGCCTCGACTGCCGCCGCGCACCGGGACTTCCTGCACGGGGCCCCGGCCGGTGACGAGGAGTTCCGGGCCATCGCGCACACGGCGAGCGTCCGGCGCACGCACCAGGAACACCGTCTCGCCGTGGTGGCCGGCTCCGCGCGCGAGGCGGCGGATCGCCTCGCCGCCTGGTCGGAGTCCGGCTTCGCACCCGGTGTGGTGAGCGGGCGCGCCGGCGATGCGCCGCCCGGCGCGGTGTTCGCCTTCTCGGCGCACGCGCCGAGCGGCTGGGCAGAGACCGCGCGGCAGTTGTCGCAGACCGGCTCCGCCTTCCGGGAGATGCTCGACGACTGCGACGACGCTTTGCGCCCATGGCTCGGTCGCGGCATCCACGAACTCATCGAGGGCATCGATGACGAGCAACGGATCGACCTGGTGCAGCCGGTGCGGTACGCGATCAGCCTCGCCCTGGCCGCCTGGTGGACGGAGGCGGGGGTCCGCCCCCTGGCCGTCATCGGTCACGGGTTCGGCGAGGTGGCCGCGGCCCGTTTCTCCGGGGTGCTCGACCGAACCGAGGGCGCCCGGGTGATCTGCGCGCAGAGCGCAGCGGTCGAGGCTCGGCGGGGTCACGGAGGAATGCTCGCGGTCGCCGCGTCGGCTGACCGGCTCGCCGATCTGGCCCGGCGCTTCGACGGGCTCGCGCTGGCCTCGTCGGAAGGGCCGCTTTCCGCGTCGCTCTCCGGCCCCCAGGACGCGCTGGAGAAGGCGGCGGCCGAGCTCAAGGCGGAGAACATCCCGTCGCGGCTGGTGAGTCAGGCGGTTGCGACACACAGCTCGGCCATGGACGAGATGCGCGAGGGACTGCTCGCCGCGCTGTCCGGGCTGACTCCGCGGCAGGCAGATCCGCAGATCATCTCCACCGTGACCGGGCAGGTCCGCGAAGGCACCGGCTTCGGGCCCGAGCACTGGTTCGAGAACATGCGGCGCACGGTCCGCTTCTGGGACGCGGCGCAGACCGCTCTCGGCCTCGGTGCCGGCGCGTTCGTCGACTTGAGTCCGAGGCAGCCGCTCGCCGGCAGCCTTCAGCGGGCACTCGCCGACGCCGGGGTGCAAGGGCCGGCCGTGCCCGCACCGAACTCGGGCGCCTCAGCCGGGGAACCCCTGCTGCTGGGCGCCGCGGCGCTGCACTGCGCAGGCATGCGGATACGTTTCGACGCGATGCTCGGTCCGCTCGACCGGGCCGTGCCGCTGCCGCCTCAGCCGTGGCAGCACGAGCAGCTCTGGTACCGCGAGCGCGACACACCGGCCGTCCTGCAGGCACCGAAACCGGCCGCGCCGCAGCGGCGCCGCGTGTCCGTCGATGCCGCGCTGGCCGGGCGACTGCGTACGCTGCCGCCGGCCGAACGGGTGCCGGCCGCAGCGGAGTTCGTCCTCGGCCTGGTGGCCGCGGCCTTGGAGTTCGACTCCCGGGAGCTCGACCCGGACGCGGGCTTCTTCCAGCTCGGCATGGACTCGCTCATGGCGACGAACGTGCATGCGCGGATTGTCGCCGCCCTCGGCATACCGCTCCCGGCAACGGTGATGTTCGAACACGGTTCGGTCAACGCGCTCGCCGGGCACCTGGCCGAGGTGGCCGTACCCGAGGCCGAGACCGTTGAGGTGCCCGTCCCCGAGCCCGTCCCCGTGGCCGGGACTCCCGAGGCGTCCGTCTCCGAGGCCGAGGCCCTGAAGGTGGACGCAGCTCAACTCGCGGATACCGAAGGCCTGTCGGAAGAAGATCTGATCATTCTCCTCAGCGCGGAAATCGACTAGTGAGGGTTAAGGGAAGGGCTATGACCATCGACACAGCTGAGCCCAGTGCGGCCCGCGAGGTGCTGGCCCGGAGCCTGGTGCAAATACGCACACTGCGGGCACGCCTCGACGAGGCGGAGCAGGCCAAGACCGAGCCGATCGCCGTGATCGGCATGGGCTGCAGGCTGCCCGGCGGCGTACGAAGCCCGGAACAGTACTGGGATTTCCTGCTCCGGAGCAAGAGCGGGACCGTGCCGGTCCCACCGGAGCGCTGGGACCCGAAGCGGTGGGGCGGCGTGGCGGGCGGCGGTTTCCTCGACGAGGTCGACCGCTTCGACGCCGGGTTCTTCGGTATCTCTCCGCGCGAGGCCGCCGCTCTCGACCCGCAGCAGAGGATGTTCCTGGAGGTGGCCTGGGAGGCCCTGGAGCACGCGGGTCAGGCGCCGGACCGCCTGGGCGGCAGCCCCACCGGTGTCTACCTGGGCGTCACCACCTACGACTACACCCAGAGCCAGATGCAGCAGGTCGTCCCGGACGAGCTGGAGATGTACTGCACCACCAGCAACGCCTCGACGTTCGCGGCCGGCCGGCTCTCCTACTGGCTCGGCCTGAGCGGCCCGAGTCTGTCCGTGGACACCGCCTGCTCCTCCTCGCTGGTCGCGGTGCACCTGGCCTGCCAGAGCCTGCGCTCCGGGGAGACCTCGATGGCGCTGGCCGGCGGGGTCAACGTTTTGCTGAGCCCCGAGTGGTTCCTGCTGATGACTCAGGCCGGGATGCTCGCCGAGGACGGCCGATGTAAGACCTTCGATGCGTCGGCCGACGGCTACGGCCGAGGCGAGGGCTGCGGCGTGGTGGTGCTCAAGCGACTGTCCACCGCGCTCGCGGACAACGACCGTATCGAGGGGCTGATTCTCGGCTCCGCCGTCAACCAGGACGGCCGCAGCAGCGGCATCACCGTGCCGAACCCGGCAGCGCAGACCGACGTGGTGCGGGCAGCGCTCCGCGCGGCACGGGTCGAGGGCAACCGCGTCGGATACATCGAGGCGCACGGCACCGGCACCCCGCTCGGCGACCCGCTCGAACTGCGGGCGCTGCGCGCCGCGCTCGGCGCACCGGCCGGTTCGGAGCCCCCGCTGGTCGGTTCGGCCAAGACCAACTTCGGCCATCTGGAAGCCGCGGCCGGCGTCGTAGGACTCATCAAGGCACTGATGACGGTGCGGCACGGCACCGTGCCGCCGCACCTGAACATGACCACCGTCAACCCGGCGATCGATCTGGACCAGCTCCACCTGCGCATCCCGGTCGAGCCGACCGCCTTCCCCGCCGGGCCCGGGCCCCGGGTCGCCGGAGTCAGCGGGTTCGGTGTCAGCGGCACCAACGCGCACGTGGTGGTCGGCGAGCCGCCGGCACCGGAGGCGAGCGCGGACGCGCCCGAGCCGCGCAAGGACCATCTGCTGGCCCTGTCCGCGAAGAGCTCCGCGGCCCTGGACGAGCTGGTGCGCGCCTACCAGGACCGCCTGGCGGCCGCGGACGAGCAGGAGTTGCCCGACCTGTGTCACACCGCGGCTGTGGGCCGCGCCGTGCTCCCCTTCCGGGCCGCCGTGGTCGGCCAGACCGCACAGGCTCTGCGCGAAGGTCTTGCCGAGGCGATCGAGCTGCCGGCCGAAGACACCTCGCCGTACGTGCATACGGGCCGGGTGAGCGCCTCTGCGCGGCCTCGGGTCGCCTTCCTGTTCACCGGCCAGGGTTCGCAGTACGCGCCGATGGCTGCCTCGCTGTACCGGACCGAGCCGTTGGTGCGCGAGCTGTTCGACCAGGCCGACGAACTGCTCGAGCCCGTGCTGGGCCGCCGCTTGCTGCCGCTGATGCTCGACGGCTCGCTCGACGCCGGACTCATCGACGAGACCCGCTACACCCAGCCGGCCCTGTTCATTCTCGAGTACGCCGTCGCCCGGCTGTGGCGCTCCTGGGGCGTCGAGCCGGCCGCCCTGCTCGGCCACAGCGTCGGCGAGCTCGCCGCGGCCTGTGTGGCCGGGGCGATGGACTGGACCGAGGGCGCGCTGCTGGCCGCCCACCGCGGCCGGCTCATGCAGGAGCTGACTCCCGCGGGCGCGATGGTCACCGTGTTCGCCGAGACCCAGCGTGTGCGCGAACTGCTCGCCCAGGCCGGGGAGGGGCTCTCGCTCAGCGCGGTCAACGGCCCGCAGAGCGTCGTGGTGGCCGGTGCGCCGGAGGCGATGGAGCGTTTCCTGCCTGTCCTCACCGAAGCGGGCATCAACTCAAGGCCGATCAAGACCTCCAAGGCCTTCCACTCGCCGCTCATGGAGCCGATGCTCGACCCGTTCGAGGCCGAGGCCGAGAAGATCGTGTACCGGGCTCCGCAGATTCCGTTGTTCTCGAACGTGACCGGCAAGTCCCTCAGCGGCGAAGGCTGTATCGGCGCCGCGTACTGGCGCCGGCACGCGCTGGCCCCGGTGGACTTCCACCGCGGGATGCAGGCCGTGTTCGACTCCGGATGCACCGTGTTCATCGAGGTCGGGCCGAGCCCCGTGCTCAGCGGCATGGCCACACGGTTCGCCCCGCAGTCCGATTCCGGCCCCGACCTCCTGTTCCTGCCCTCGCTGCGGCAGAAGCAGGACGACAACCGGGTGATGCTCAACGGCCTGGCCGCACTGCACACCCGCGGCGTTCCGGTGGACTGGGCGAAGGTCGACGCCGGCCGCGGCCGCCGCAAGGTCGCCGCACCCACGTACCCGTTCCGGCCCGATCGGCACTGGTACACCCCGAGCGAGCGGACTCCGGACGCGGCGGCTCCGGCTTCCCCGGCCTCCGCGGCGAATGGGCCCCTGCCCATCGCCACGACGGGTGCTTCCGGGGCCGGCACCGGCGGCGCGCTGCTCGGCGCATCGATCCCGTGTGCTCTGGACAGCCGTCTCTTCGACGCACGGATCGACCCTGCGGCGCACGCGTGCCTGCGTGACTGTGTCATGGACGGCATGCCGGTGGTCAACGCCGGCGTCTACCTCGACGTGGCCCTGTCGGCCGCGCGGCGGGAAGGCGTGACCGGGCCGATAGCCATCGAGGACTACTCGATTCCCCAGAGCCTGATAGCCAGTGAGGTGTGCGCCGGACAGCTGGCGCTCGAACCCCTCGACGAGGCGCGTTACGCCTACCGCTTCTTCGCCCGCCCTGAGAGCGCCGGCGACTCCGCCGCCTGGGTGCTGCACGCCCAGGGACGCCTCGGCCCGGCCGCGCCCGGGACGGCCGGCGCGGCCATCGACGAAGCGGAGCTGGCCGCCGAGTTCGCGCAGCAGACCAGCGGCGAGGACCACTACAGGCAGCTCTGGCAGCGCACGATCTACCTGGGCGGTTCGGCCCGCTGGATCGACCACATCTGGCACCGGCCCGGTGAGGCCGTTGCCCGGATACGGCAGGCCGCGGCCGGCGAGGCGGACCCGTATCTGCTGCACCCGGGCGTGACCGACTCGCTGCTGCAGATGCTGATCAGCTGCATGCCCGAAGGCGGCACGCCGGACGAGGCCTACATGCTTCTCGGCATCGACCGCCTCACGTTCCACGGTCACGACGGCCGTGAGCTCTACTGCCGTGTCACGGTGACCCGGTCCGGCTACGCCGGCGACGTACTCACCGCGACGCTCGACGTGCGTGACGCCGAGGGCACCCCGGTGCTGTCGGCCGACGGCGTGTACATGAAGCGCGCGGACAAGGACGCGGTCACGCGTCAGAGCAGTGACGCGAAGAAGAACGGTCCGGCCCGCCCCGCAGTCGCGCCGTCCGCCAGGCAGACCGGAGCGGCCGGTGCGGCACGCGCCCGCATCCTCGCCCTGCCCTCGAACGAGCGATCGGCCGAAACCCTGAGGCTGGTCACCGGAACCATCGCGGGCGTGCTCGGTTCCCGCGCCGAGGACCTCGACCTCGACGAGCCGCTCCCGGCCCTGGGGCTCGACTCGCTGATGGCGCTGCAGGCCAACGACCAGTTGACCCGCCAGCTGTCCGTCTCGCTGCCGCTGGTCGCCTTCATCGAGGGCTGCGACATCAACGGCCTGACCGATCTGGTGCTCGACGCGCTCGGCGAGCCGACCGGCGGGGACACCGTGGAGGGCGCTGATCCGGGCGCGGCCGCGAGCCTCGAACTGCCGGCGGACGAGCCGCCGCGGATCGTGCCCGACCCGGACGCGCGGTTCGAACCGTTCCCGCTGACCGACCTTCAGCAGGCCTACCTGATCGGCCGCACGGACGCGTTCGAGCTCGGGAACGTCTCGACCTACTTCTTCACCGAGGTCGACCTCGAAGGCGCCGACCTCGGCCTCCTGGCCGACAAGCTCAACGCGCTGATAGCCCGCCACGACATGCTCAGGGCCGTCATCAACAACGACAGCACCCAGCGCGTCCTGCCCGAGGTGCCGCGTTACGAGATCCGCACCTACGACGTGTCGGGGCTCGAAGCCGGCACCCGCGACCAGAAGCTGGCCGCCCTGCACGAGGAGATGCGCGACCAGGTCCTCGACGCGGACCAATGGCCGCTGTTCGACGTTCGCGCCAGCATCCTGGGCGAGGGGCGCATCCGCCTGCATGTCGCGCACGAGGCGCTGATCAGCGACGCGTGGGGCGCGTCGACGGTGTTCCGCGAATGGGCGCAGTCCGTCCGCGGCGAGGAGCTGGACGAGCCCGCGGAGATCACCTTCCGCGACTACGTCACCGCGGCCAAGGAACTGGAGCAGGGCCCGGAGTACGCGGCCTCGCTCGAGTACTGGCGCGGCCGGGTCGCTCAGATGCCGCCCGCACCCGAACTGCCGCTGGCACGCGACCCCGCCACCGTGCACCGGCCGCACTTCGTGCACCGCGAGCACCGGCTCGACCGCGAAGCCTGGACAGCGTTCCGGGAGCATGCGAAGGCGGCCGGGGTCACCGCGTCCGCAGCGATCTGCGCCGCGTACACCGAGGTGATCGCGCAGTGGAGCAAGAAGCCCGACTTCACCCTGAACATGCTCTTCTTCAACCGGATGCCGCTGCATCCGCAGGTGGACTCGATCGTGGGCAACTTCAGCTCGACCATCCTGCTGGAGGTGCACGCGGGCGGCAGCACCCCGTTCGGCGAACGTGCCGTGAAGGTGCAGCAGCAGCTGTGGCAGGACCTCGAGCACAGCCGGGTGAGCGGTGTCCGCGTGCTGCGGGAGATGAACCAGCAGCGCGGCGAGTCGGTGCGCGCATCCGTTCCGGTCGTGTTCGCCAGCACGGTGAACTTCGCCGCCCGTGACACGCGCGCCGCGGGTACCGGCCTGGTTCAGCACCTGCTTTCCCTCGGCGACAGCGGCCGCGAGGTCTCCAGCGCCATCCGCACCCCGCAGGTGTGGCTCGACCACCAGGTGATCGAGGACGACGGAGAGCTGATCGTCAACTGGGACGTGGTGGAAGAGCTCTTCCCGGCCGGCCTGATCGACGCGATGCATGCCGCTTATGTCAGCCTCCTCAACGAGCTGGCCGCCTCGCCTGCGGCCTGGAACAGCCCGATCGCCCCGCTCCTGGGGCAGAAGGAGCTCGCTGTACGGCAGCGCGTCAACGCCACCGCCGGCCCGCGGCCCGAGGGGCTGCTGCACGACGGGTTCATGGCCAACGCGGCCGAACGGCCCGAGCGGACAGCCGTGATCACGCCCGACCGGAGCCTCACCTACGGTGAGCTCGACGCGCTGTCGAATCGGATAGGGAACTGGCTGCGCGAACGCGGCACCGCCCCCGAGCAGTTGATCGGCGTGGTGATGCACAAGGGCTGGGAGCAGGTCGCCGGAGCACTCGGCATCCTCAAGGCGGGTGCCGCCTACGTGCCGATCGACGCCTCGGTCCCGGCCGAACGGTTGCGCACACTGTGCGGGACCTCCGGCATCACCTTGGCGCTCACCCAGCCCGGCGGGCCGACGGACGAGTCGTGGCCCGAAGGCGTGGAACGGCTCGTGGTCGACGACGAGACGCTCGCCGCGCTCTCCGACGCGCCGGCTCCCCCGTCCTCCGCGGACCCGGGCGACCTGGCGTACGTCATCTTCACCTCCGGCAGCACCGGAACCCCCAAGGGGGTGATGATCGAGCACCGGGCGGCCGGCAACACCATCGCGGACGTCAACGACCGGTTCGCCGTGACCGACCAGGATCGTGTGCTCGCCCTGTCGGCGTTCAACTTCGACCTGTCCGTGTACGACGTGTTCGGCATGCTGTCCGCCGGCGGCGCGATCGTGCTTCCTGATCCGGACTCCGCGCACGAACCGTCCCGGTGGGCCGAACTCGCCAGGAAACACGGCGTGACGATCTGGAACAGCGCCCCTGCCCTGATGGAGCTGTTCGCCCAGCACCTCGCCTCGCCTACCGCGCAGGCGCCGGAGCTGGTCCGCGTCGTGATGATGAGCGGCGACTGGATACCGGTGACCCTGCCGGATCTGATCCGGCGCGGGCTGCCCGGCGCGGCGATATGGAGCCTGGGCGGTGCGACCGAGGCGTCGATCTGGTCGATCTGGTACCCGATCGAAAGCGTCGACCCGCAGTGGACGAGCGTCCCGTACGGCGTGCCGATGCGCAATCAGCAGTTCCACGTGCTCGACGAGCAGCTGCGCCCGCGCCCGGCCTTGGTGCCCGGCCAGCTCTACATCGGCGGCGAGGGCCTGGCCCGCGGGTACCACGCCGACGGGGAGAAGACGCGCGCCTCGTTCGTCCGGCACCCGGCCACCGGTGAACGGCTCTACCGCACCGGTGACCTGGGCCGGTACCGGCCCGACGGCGTGATCGAGTTCCTCGGCCGCGAGGACGACCAGGTCAAGGTGCAGGGGTACCGCATCGAGCTGGGTGAGATCGAAGCAGCGATCTCGCACTGCGACGGCGTGCGCGCCACCGTGGTGCAGGCGCTCGGCGAGCGGCAGGGTCCCAAGCGGCTGGTTGCCTACGTGGTCCACCAGCCCGACGCCGACCCGGACACCGGCAAGATCGAGTCGGCGTTGCGCGCCGTGCTGCCGGAGTACATGGTGCCGAAGCAGTTCGTGCAGCTCGACGAGATGCCGCTCACCGCCAACGGCAAGGTGAACCGCGGTGCGCTGCCCGACCCGTCCCTGGCCCTCGGCGAGGCTGCCGGCCGGGCACCCGAAGGCGAGACCGAGACCCGACTGGCCGCGATCTGGGCCGAGTTCTTCGACCCGACGCTGGTCACCGCGGACGCCGGGTTCTTCGCCCTGGGCGGCGATTCACTCACCGCGGTGCGGCTGATGGCCCGCATCGAGGCCGAGTGGGAGCGGGTGCTGCCGGTCTCCCTGCTGTTCGCCCGGCCGACCATCGCCCAGCTGGCAGAGGCGCTGGCCGACCTCGGCAGCACACACCGTCGCGAGGCTCTGGTGCAGGTGCGCACGGAAGGCGAACTGCCGCCGCTGTTCTTCGTGCACCCGGTCGGCGGCGACGTGCTCTGCTACGCGGAACTGGCCGCGCGGGTCGGTGGCGACCGCCCGTTCTATGCGCTGCAGACCCCTGACGACCTGGACGCGCCGACGCTGACCGACCTGGCCGCCCACTACGTCGAGGAGGTCGTCTCGGTCCAGCCGGACGGCCCCTGGATGCTCGGCGGCTGGTCGATGGGCGGTGTGGTCGCGATCGAGATGTCCCGGCTGCTGGCCGCGTCGGGCCGAATGGCGGACCTGGTCGTCGCGGTGGACCTGCTCGAACCGCCGGGCCCGTCGTACAGCGGTCCGCTCGGCGACGAGGACCTGCTCGAATGGTTCGCCCGCGACCTGGCCGGACTGTCGGGCAGCGACTGGACGCCGCGCTCCGCGGCGGACACCGGCGGGGACGGGGACGGCGGCGAGGTGCCGTCCGCGCACCCCGACCGCATCCAGTCCCTGCGCCGGTCCCTGGTGAGCGCCGGCGTGTTGCCGTCGGACATCGGCGCCGAGGCCTTCCACCGCATCATCGAGCGATTCATGGCCAACTCGCGCCTCCTGGAGGCCCACTGCCCGGCCCCGTCCGGGGTCCGCACCCTGCTGCTGCGCGCGGCGGACGGCGGGGCGGACGAGAAAACCGCCGCGGCCTGGGTGGAACTGCTGGGCGACGAAGACGCAAGCGTCGAAGCCGTGCCCGGCGATCACTACTCCGTCGTGGCGCCGCCCGCCGTGGACGTCGTCGCAGACGCGATCCGCCGAGCCATGAACTCCTGACCACACCGGCAAGCAAACTCCTGACGAAAGACGATAGGACACCCCACCATGCGATTCGGCGCGTTTCTTCCTCCCTTCCACCGGCTCGGCCAGGACCCGACCGCGAACCTGCAGCATGACCTGGAGCTGATCACCCGCCTGGACCAGCTCGGCTTCAACGAGGCCTGGGTCGGCGAGCACCACTCCGGCGGCTGGTCCACGGTCGCCTCTCCGGAGCTGCTGCTGGCCGCCGCGGCCGAGCGCACCCGGCGCATCATGCTGGGCACCGGCGTTGTCAGCCTGCCCTACCACCACCCGCTCACCGCAGCCGACCGGATGGTCCAGCTCGACCACCAGACCCGCGGCCGGATCATGTTCGGCATGGGCGCCGGGGTGCACCCCTCGGACGCGTACATGATGGGGATCGCCGCCAGCGACCAGCGGCGGATGATGGCCGAGTCGCTGGACGCGATCCACCACCTGCTCACCAGCACCGAGCCGTTGACCCGCAAGACCGACTGGTTCGAACTGCGTGAGGCCCGGCTGCAGATGCGGCCGTACACCCAGCCCTGCTTCGAGATGATGGCAGCAGGCACGGGCACCGAGCGCAGCATGCGGCTGGCCGGCAAGTACGGCATCAACCCGTTGACCTTCGCCGGACTGGCCGGACGGGAAGCCCCGCCGCTCGGCAAGCTGTGGGAGACCACCGAGGACGAGGCCGCGAAGAACGGCACCACGGTGGACCGGAGCAAGTGGCGTGTGGCGATCTGCACCCACATCGCGGAGACCCGCGAGGAGGCGTACCGGCAGGTGCGCCAGGGGGCGGCGGAGTGGTTCCGCAGCTATGTCAAGGGCACTCTCGGCGCCGTGGGCGACCTGCCGGAGGGCCGCGAGGTCGAGCACATGGTGGAGACGCGCACCGCGATCATCGGGTCCCCGGAGGACGCGATAGAGGCGATCGAGTACCTGAACGAGCAGAGCGGTGGCTTCGGCAGCCTGCTGCTGACCGTGCAGAACTGGGCCAACCGCCGGCAGACCATGGACAGTTTCGAACTGTTCGCCTCGGAGGTCGCGCCGCACTTCACCGGTTCCGTGCAGGGCCTGCGCGATTCGCAGGCCTGGGAGGCGTCGCTCCGCGACGACTTCTCCGCGCAGGTCCGCGAGGCGGCCCGGTCCTCGGCCAACGGCGGGGCATGACAGAAACTCACCGGCCGACGGCCGGGTGAGAACGAACCGATCGAGCAGACGACCCGCACCGAGGACCGGGAACAGGTGCGGGTGAGAAACCTCCTGCGCGTCGGATGAGCAGGGCCCCCGCGGCCGTGGCCGCCGGGGACTCCTTCGAAACCATGTCAAGGGTGGCGGCGCCACTGGTCATCGCCGCCACCGGGGAAGTCGACGGCACACCCTGGGGCTTCAGCGCCTTGTGCCTGACCTCGGTCTCGCTCGACCCCGCGCCGATGCCGGTGCCGGTACGCATCCCGCGTGTCCCGCGCTGCCACGGCGTGATGACGAAGGCCGAAGGGTGTGCCGCCGAAGGGTGTGCCGGCGACTTCCTTTCCCAGCGGCACCGCGCGCTGGTCCAGATCTTCGTCACCCCGGGCGCGGACCGCTTCGCGGCCGACAGGTTCGGGCCCGGGGAGGGCTCCGGCCGGCCCTTCCTGCTGACGCACCAAGCAGAAGACTCAATGCGGCTACCAGGCTCGCGTTATCAGCTGACCACGGATGGTTGAGGGGTATTCAGTGCCTTCTGAGACGACAATAACCGCCACGTTCCAGTCAACCGACAGTGAGGCGCCGGCAGATCACAAGGCCTCTGCACGCCGCCGTAATTTCCTCTACCAAGATGGCGTGGTCATCTCCTCAATCATCCGCGCGCTCGACTCGCTCGGCCTGCTGGAATCCGGCCCCGGCAGGGAATGCGGACTTCCCGAAACCGGATATCTGGGAGTGGTTCGGCGCTGCCTCGCGAGCGTCGGCTGGTTCGACGGAAACGCAGGGCCTGCGGCGTGGACGCCGTCCGGGCGAGCGGCCCTGCGTCATCGCGATCACCTCGTCGAGGCGGGCCGGTTCCTTGCCCGGTTCAGCGGCAGCGCACCCGGCTCGTGGAAGACCCCGTGGGATACCGAGACCTCGGATGCCTTCTCGGCCGCAGTCGGGCGCCTCGAAGAATGGCACGCAGGCAGCGAGCAGGACGAGTTCGTAGGGGCCTGTCTGGAAGGAACGCTGCTCGTACCGGCCATGCTGTCACTGCGCGCTCACGAAGGCAGCGAGCGGCTCCCGCAGGACGTCGAGCGTCTCCTTGGCCTGCTCGGCTGGGTCGACTCCGAGTGCGGCTGGACCTCGAAAGGCCGGGCCTTCCGGAATTTCAGCGATGAGTTCGGCCTGGCGGCCTCCTACCTTCCCATGCTGGCCCGTCTGGAAGAGCTGCTTCGCGGCGAGCTCGTGGTAAGCCCCGGCGGCGATGAATGGCATCGCGAGCAAGAGCTCAATGTGCAGACCGGATCGGCTGCACGCAGCCGGTACTTCGCCGATGCAGACCCGATATTCCGAGAGATGTTCGCACACGGCCGGCCCCCGGCGTTCATCGCCGACATGGGCTGCGGCGACGGCAGTTGGCTCGCCCACCTGCATTCCATGCTCGGCGACAGCGTCCGCTACGTCGGAATCGACTCCAGTCAGATCGCTCTCGACGACGCACGGCAGAAGCTGCAGGCCGCCGGCGTACCCGACCCGCTTCTCCTGCTTGGTGACGTCGCGTCGCCACAGGAACTGCGGGCCCAACTGGCCGGGCACGGGCTGTCGATCGAGGACGGCCTGCACATCCGCTCGTTCGCCGATCACGGCCGGACCTACCGCGGCGGTTCGTCTTCCGACGTCCCCGGCTCGGCGTCCGGCGCGTATGTGGCGCCCGACGGCACGCCGCTGTCGGCCACTGAGGTCGAGGCGGATCTCATCGCGCACCTTGAGCGCTGGAAGACGCATATCGGCAAGCACGGCATGGTGCTTCTTGAGGCACACTGCGTGCCTCCGCAAGTCGCGTCCCAGCATCTCGGCACGCTGCACTCAGTCGCCTTCGATACCTACCGCGGCCTGGCTCACCAGTACCCGGTCGAGTATTCGACGTTCATGGACTGCAGCCGGCGAGCCGGCCTGACCGCGGTGAGCCACCTCGAACGCCGCTACCCGAGCACGCTGCCTTTTGTCGCGGTCTCGGTCAACCGATTCGTGTGCGCGCAGCCGAATCCCCTTGAGGTGGTCCAGCTGCGCGGCCGGAATGAGCAGCCCCCGGCGGCTGCGGCTGCGGGGCAGGACCTCGCGACGACCCCGCAGGCGAACGACTGGCACCCGGAACCGGGCTCCGACCTGGACGACGGGCGCGGCCTGCACGAACTGCTCTACTTCGACGGCGACCTTTCCCAGCCCCGCAGATGGTCCTCCGGAGCAACCGGAGTCGTGGTCCGCGAAGTCATGGCTGCGATCAATGCGCGCGCCGAGCAGGCCCGCAGGGGCGACGTCATCCGGGTTCTGGATTACGGGGCAGGTACCGGCCTGGCATCCATCGAACTCTCCAAGATCTGTATCGCGCAAGATCTTCCTGAGCGCCTTGCCGGTCTCGGCATAGGTTTCGAGCTCCACCTCGTCGACTTGCCGCACGGATGGTTCGCTCAGGGCTACGAACTCCTGAAGGACGTCCCGTGGGCCAGATTCCATTCCCTGCGAGGAGACGGCGGTCAGTTCCGTGATCTTCTCGACGTCATGGACGGCGATCACGTTGACGTGGTGATGGCCAACATGGTGTTCCACCTGCTCCGCGAAGGTCCCATGCGGCACGCGGCCGCCTCGATCGCGGCCGTGCTGGCTCCCGGCGGCAAACTGGTCTTCAATGCGCCCGACCTCGCGCCCGCCACCAGGAACTCCGTTCTCTTCCACGACCCCAACCGCCTGCTCAGGCGGCACTGGCTGAATGCGCTGGACGCAGCCGACCCGTCCGTTCTGCCCACGCCACTGCGCGAGGCCGTTGCCCACGCGCGTTCAGCCCAGAGCCTGAACGCCCAGGAGCGTGCGGACCGCCGGATACTGCCCACACCGCAGTCCATCGAAGGCGTCGTCACGGCTCTCGAGCAATTCATGACCGGCACGACAACCAGTCAGACGTTCGAGCTGTTGGCCGAGGAAAACCTGTCGACGGCCCTCGTCCCGTCGAATCAGGCGGAGTACCTCGCCGAGATCACTGACCGGACGATTCGCGAGGCGGCCATCCGCCACATCGTGCGCGAATACGTCTTCCCCGAAATCTCGGCAGGGCCGGCCGGTACGGGTCTCGGCTACAACGTCGAGTGGAAGTTCGGCGTCTTCGAGCGTCCCTAGGGTCTTCCTTCCCTGTTGATGTCCCACAGCATTTCCGGCGCCGCATGAATACTCAGAAGGGGGCCTGGCCGGTGTTCAGCCGTATTGCCATTGTCAACCGCGGAGAGGCCGCGATGCGGCTGATCCACGCTGTCCGTGACCTGTCCGCGCAGACCGGGGCGGTCATCGAGACGGTAGCGCTGTACACCGACGCCGACCGCGGCGCCACGTTCGTGCGGGAGGCCGACCGGACGGTCTGCCTCGGCGCGGCCGCGGACCGCCCCTATCTCGACATGGCGGTCCTGGAGAACGCCCTGGCGGAGTCGGGCGCGGACGCGGCGTGGCCGGGCTGGGGATTCGTCGCGGAGGACCCGGCGTTCGCGGAGCTGTGCGAGAAGGCCGGGGTCACGTTCATCGGCCCGTCCGCGGAGGCGATGCGCCGGCTGGGCGACAAGATCGGCGCGAAGCTCATAGCCGAGAGGGTCGGCGTCCCGGTTGCTCCGTGGAGCCGCGGCCCGGTCGCCACCCTGGAGGAGGCACACCGGGCCGCGGAGCGGATCGGCTACCCGCTGATGCTGAAGGCCACCGCCGGCGGCGGCGGGCGCGGCATCCGCGTCATCACCTCGGCCGCCGACCTCACCGGGGCGTGGGAGCGGACCAGTTCCGAGGCGCTGCGGGCGTTCGGCAACGGCACGGTGTTCCTCGAGCGGCTCGTGACCGGCGCGCGGCACGTCGAGGTCCAGGTCATCGCGGACGGGCAGGGCACGGCCTGGGCCCTGGGCGTGCGGGACTGCTCGGTGCAGCGCCGCAACCAGAAGGTCATCGAGGAGTCCGCCTCTCCGCTGCTGTCCCCGGAGCAGGTCACGGACCTGAAGACGTCCGCGGAGCGGCTCGCCCTCTCGGTCGGATACCGGGGCGCAGCGACCGTGGAGTTCCTCTACCACCCGGACGAGAAGCAGTTCTCGTTCCTCGAGGTGAACACGCGCCTGCAGGTCGAGCACCCCGTCACCGAACTGACCACCGGCACCGACCTGGTGCGGATGCAGTTGCACGTCGCGTCCGGCGGGCTCCTTTCCGGGGACCGGCCCACCGAGTCCGGGCATGCCGTCGAGGCACGGCTGAACGCCGAGGACCCGGACCGCGACTTCGCGCCCGCGCCCGGCCGCATCGCCCGCCTGGTCCTGCCGGCCGGGCCGGGGATACGTGTCGACACCGGCGTCAGCGAGGGCGACACGATCCCCGCGGACTTCGACTCGATGATCGCCAAGGTCATCGCCTACGGCCGCGACCGCGAAGAGGCCCTGGCCCGCTTGCGCCGCGCCATGACCGAGACCAGCGTCGTCATCGAGGGCGGCGCCACCAACAAGAGCTTCGTCCTGGACCTGCTGGACCAGCCCGAGGTCACCCACGGCAGCACCGAGGCCGGCTGGGCCGACACCGGCTGGATCGACCGGGTCCGCGCGCAGGGCCGCCTGGCCGCCCACGCCCACTCCGGCGTCGCCCTCGTCGCCGCGGCGGTCGGGGCGTACGAGGACGAGGAGGAGGCCGGCCGGCAGGCGCTGCTGGCCGCCGCCCGCGCCGGGCGGCCCCAGGTCCGCCACGACCACGGGCAGCCCCTCGACTACAAGCTCCGCGACGTCTCCTACCGGGTGCGGGTCGCACGCCGCGGCCCGGACCGGTTCCGGGTCGAGATCGCGGCCGGTGGCGACGTCGCCGTGGCCGAAGCCGTGCTGGAGCGGTTCGACGGCTACAGCGGCGCCATCACGGTCAACGGGCAGCGGTTCCGGCTGACGGCCTCCGTGCACGGGCCCGTGCACCAGGTCGAGGTCGACGGCATCGCGCACCGGGTCAGCCGCGACGAGGGCGGCGTGGTCCGCTCTCCCGCCCCGGCCCTGGTGGTCGCGACGCCGGTCGCCGCAGGGGACGAGGTCGCCGAGGGCGCCCCGGTCCTGGTGCTGGAATCGATGAAGATGGAGACGGTGCTGCGTGCCCCGTTCCGTGCCCTGGTCCGCGAGTGCTCGGCCCCGGTCGGCACCCAGGTCGAGTCCGGTGCGCCGCTGCTGCGCCTGGAGCCGCTGCCCGACGAGGACGTCGCGTCCAGCGGGGACGCAGTGGTCGCCGGCGCCGTGGCCCCGGGGCAGCAGGCCATCGACCTGCCCGCGGTAGCGGCCGGCGGGGCGGCTGCGGACCTGGCCGACGCCTGTCTGCGGGACCTGCGCGGCCTGCTACTCGGGTTCGACGGTGACGCCGACGACCGCACGTTCCTGCTCGACGGGTATCTGGACGCCCGCGCCGACCTGGGCGACGAGCTGGTCCCCGCGGAACTGGCCCTGCTCACCGTCTTCGCCGACCTTTCGGAGCTGAGCCGTAAGAGGCCGGTGCACCAGGCCGGGGCGGCGGGCTCGGACCCGGCCGCGACGGGCCCAGCAAGCTTCGCGCACAGCCCGCGCGAATACTTCCGCTCCTACCTGCGCAGCCTCGACGCGGACCGTGCCAGGGTTCCCGATGCGGTCCGGGCCCGGCTGTGCCGGGTCCTGGCCCACTACGGCGTCAGCGGACTGGACCGGACGCCCGAGCTGGAGACGGCGGTCTTCCGGATCTTCCTGGCCCAGCAGCAGATGACCGGCGGCGCCGTGATCATCTGCGAGCTGCTGCGGCGGTGGCAGACGAGTGCACCGCCCGCGGAGTCCGCCCGTGAGCAGGTGAGATCGACCCTGGAACACCTCATCGAGGCGACCCGGGCGCAGTTCCCCACCGTGTCCGACCTCGCCCGCGGCGTCGTGCTCCGCTGGTTCACCCAGCCGCTGCTGCGCCGCAGCCGGGCCCGCGTGTACGCCGCGGTCCGCACGCACCTGCGCTGTCTCGACGCGAACCCGGCGGCCACTGACCGCGGCGACCGCATCCAGGCGATGGTCGCCGCCCCCGCACCCCTCGTCCGGCTGCTCGGACAACGGATCATCCGCTCCGCGCGACTGGCCGGTGCCGGCCGGCCCGGCCCGGATCACGCGCCGCTGCTGGAGGTCCTGACCCGCCGCTGTTACGGCAACCGCCGCCTGGTGAACGTCACCGTCACCGACATCGCCGGGCACCGGTTCGTCACCGCGGAGCGCGCCGGTACCCTCGCCGCCGACCCGTCGGGCTCCGTGACCCGTGTCGCGGCCACCACCACGGACATCGCCGGCCTGCCGGAGGCTGTCGCGGCCACCGAGGCCCTGTCCGGCCGGACGCCCGGCGGTGGCCTGGCCGCCGACATCTACGTCGCCGGGGCCGGCCGGGCGACCGCCGACGAGATCGCCGCGGCGGTCACCAGCGCCGTCACGTCGCGGCCGGCGCCTGCCGGGGTCGTACGGATCACCGTCACGGTCGCCTGCGCCGCGGCCACCGTCATGCAGCATCACTTCACCTTCCGGCCGGACGACGACGGCTGCCTGGCCGAGGACCTGCCGGTCCGCGGTCTGCACCCGCAGATCGCCGAGCGCCTGCGGCTCGGCCGGCTCCGCGAGTTCAGCCTCACCCGGCTGCCGTCCGCGGACGAGGACCTGCACCTGCTGCGGGCCGTCGCGAAGACCAACGGCAGGGACGAGCGGCTGATCGCGATGGGCCAGGTCCGGGACCTGACCCCGCTGCGCGACGCCGACGGCCGGCTCGTCGCCCTGCCCGAGGTGGAGAACACCCTCGCCGCATGCCTCGACGCGATCCGCACCGCCCGGTCACAGCGGCCGGGCAGCAAGGTCACAGGAACCAACCGGATCCTCATGTACATGTGGCCCTCCAGCGACTTCAGCGCGCAGGAACTGGCCCCGCTCATCCGCCGGATCCGCCCGTCCGTGTCGGGCGCCGGTCTGGAAGAGGTCCAACTCGTCCTCCGGCAGCGCCGGGTGGCCGGGGAACCGACCGAGACATCGGTGCGGATCACCGGCGACGCGGTGGGCGCCCCGGTGCTGCACGCCGGCCCGCCACCCACTGACGTCATCCTGCCGCTGGACGACTACCGGCAGAAGGTCCTGTCCGCGGCCCGCCGGGGCACCGTCTACCCCTACGAACTCATCGGCCTGCTCACCGGAGAGAAGGGCACGTTCACCGAGTACGACCTCGAACCCGGCGAGGCGGTCCGCGCCGTGGGGCCCGGCGCCGGGCACAGGCGCCTCGTCCCGACGGACCGGCCGAGGGGGAACAACACCGCGGGTATCGTCGCCGGCGTCATCACCACGCCCACCGCCGTGTACCCCGAGGGCATCACCCGCGTGGCGCTGCTCGGCGACCCGACGAAGTCCCTCGGTTCCCTGTCCGAGCCCGAGTGCGCCCGCGTCATCGCCGCCCTCGGCCTGGCCGAGGAGATGCGGGTCCCGGTCGAGTGGTTCGCCATCTCCGCCGGGGCGCAGATCTCCATGACCTCGGGCTCGGAGAACATGGACTGGGTCGCCGCCGCGCTCAAGCGGATCGTCGAGTTCACCCAGGCCGGCGGCGAGATCAACATCGTCATCGCCGGGATCACCGTCGGCGGCCAGCCGTACTGGAACGCCGAGGCGACCATGCTCATGCACACCAAGGGCATCCTGGTCATGACGCCGGACTCGGCGATGGTCCTCACCGGCAAGCAGTCCCTCGACTTCTCCGGCGGTGTGTCCGCCGAGGACAACTTCGGCATCGGCGGCTACGACCGGGTCATGGGCCCCAACGGCCAGGCCCAGTACTGGGCGCCGGACCTCACCGCCGCGGCCGCGCTCCTCATGACCCACTACGACCACGCGTACATCGCGCCCGGCGAGCGGTCGCAGCGCCCGGCCCCGACGACCGACCCGGCCGACCGGGACATCAGCGGCTACCCGCATCCGGCCGATGGGAGCGACTTCACCACGGTCGGGGAGATCTTCTCCGCCGCGTCCAACCCGGACCGCAAGAAGCCGTTCGACATCCGCACGATGATGCGGGCCGTGTCCGACCAGGATCACCCGGTCCTGGAGCGGTGGGCGGACATGGCCGACGCCGAGACCTCCGTGGTCCAGGACGCCCGCATCGGCGGACGCCCGGTCTGCCTGCTCGGCGTCGAGTCCCACGCCGTGCCCCGGCAGGGCTTCCCGCCCTCCGACGGCCCGGACACCTACACCGCCGGCACGCTGTTCCCCATGTCGTCGAAGAAGACGGCGCGGGCGATCAACTCCGCCTCCGGCAACCGGCCGCTCGTGGTCGTGGCGAACATGTCCGGGTTCGACGGCTCCCCGGAGTCGATGCGCAAGTTCCAGTTGGAGTACGGCGCCGAGATCGGCCGCGCGGTCGTCAACTTCGACGGCCCGATCGTGTTCTGCATCGTCTCGCGCTGCCACGGCGGGACGTTCGCCGTGTTCTCCAAGGCGCTCAACCCGAACATGACGATCCTCGCAGTCGAGGGCTCGTTCGCCTCCGTGCTCGGCGGCGCCCCCGCCGCCGCGGTCGTGTTCGCCGGCGAGGTCCGCAAGCGCACCGCCGCCGACCCTCGCGTCGCCGGCCTCCGGGCAAAGGCGGCAGGGGCCGGAACGGCCGGCAGTGCCACGTTCAATGCCGAACTGGCCGAGGTCACCGAGGCCGTCCGGGCGGCGAAACTCAGCGAAGTCGCAGCCGAGTTCGACGGAATTCACACGATCCAGCGGGCCGTCGAGGTCGGCTCGGTCGACAGAATCATCAGCGGGGCGCAGCTGCGCCCCGCGATCATCGACGCAATCGAGACCGGACTGGGATGCAAAATGACGGCCGACGTCGGATTCGAGGATACGGACGTCGAACTGGTCACGTCCTACGGCTGATGGCGAAAATGAATAGTCTGCCCCACCTGCGAGACCGGCCCCGGTTGCTCTCGATCAGCGATTTCCATGGTGGCTTTCCGGAGAATCGACGGACAGTCGATTCTCCGGAAAGCCCTCACGAAGGCCTTCCGAGAAGTATTCCGAAAGCCGTCCGAAAATCTCCCCGCAGAGCTCTCCGAAGGGTCCTCCAGAGAGCCCTCCAGAGAGAACGAAACCCCTGGTCACCACGTCGGTCGCAGCGGAGGGATATCGCCTCCGCTCAGCGTCCTGATCATCTCCGCCAGCGTCATCCGCAAGGTGTACATCGATATCCGCCCGGTCCGGCCTATGATTTCGGCTTCGAGATCATGCAGCACGGCACCGGCAACATCCAGGTGCACATAAGCTTTTTCGGTCAGCTGAATCAGCTGACGGCGACCGCCGGACGGGTGCTCCACGCGCATCACGTAGCCGAGCTCTTCGAGGTGCGCGACCATTCCGCTCACCGCCTGCTTGGTGATCCCTAGCTCGGCGGCCAGTTCCGTTCCGGTGGCGCCATCGCCCTTGAGTACTTGAAGCGCCATTCCATCTATCGGTCTGATCTCTTCGTAACCGCGCTCGTCGAGCCTGCTCACGAACTCCCCGAGCAACAGCTGGAACGTCATCCCGACAAGGTAGATGAGCTCGTAGTCGGTCAGTTCATCCGCGCTTTCCATAGTTCCATCTTGACACATCCTCGCCCACCCCCATTAGACTGTGTCAAGCAACTTGACACAGGAGGCTATCACCATGAACATCATCAACCCGTCCGAGGACCGGACAATCAAGACTGCGTCTGCCGTGATGTACGGCCTCGCCGCGCCGAGCCAGGGCAGCGAGCAGGTGGCAACCTGGAAGGTCTCGGTGATCGACGGTGGCGAGTCCCCCGTCCACGTGATCGACAAGGACCAGATCTGGATGCCGATCGCCGGCTCCTTCGAGTTCACCGTCGACGGCGAGACCGAGGAGGTCTCGGCCGGCCAGGCCCTGGTGGTGCCGGCCGGGTCCGTGCGCCAGTTCCGCAGCACCGGCAAGCCGCTCGAGGCGCTGGTCGCCATGCAGGCCGGGGCGCTGGTGAGCATTCCGGGCACCGAAGGTGCCAACCCCATCCCCTGGACCGTCTGACATCGGCACAGGCCCTCTGGCCACCGCTCCTGACTGGTGATCGGCTCCGCCAGGTGAGCCGATCACACAGTGTCAGTCCCCTCGTCCGAAGGAACGCAATGTCGAAATCCTCGACCCCACCACCCCAGGTGGCCGACCGGTCAGCCGAGCGCCGGTTAACGATAGCCCTCGTCGTGATCGTGACCTGCCAGCTCATGATCATGCTGGACCTGACGATCGTGACCACCGCCCTGCCCACCATCCAGGAGGCGCTGGGCTTCTCCTCGGCCAACCTCACCTGGGTCATCAACGCCTATGGGGTGGCCTTCGGCGGCCTGCTGCTGTTCGGCGGCAGGCTCGGCGACGTGTTCGGCCGCCGCACAGTCTTCATCGTCGGCGTGGCCGTGTTCACGATCGCCTCCCTCGTAGGAGGCTTTGCCCAGAACCCCGGCTGGTTGCTCACCACCCGGGTGATCCAGGGGATCGGCGCGGCTGTCGCCGCACCGAGCGCGTTGTCACTGATCGCCACCACGTTCACCGCACCGGCCGCCAGGGCCCGGGCCCTGAGCTACTACACCGCCGCGTCCTCGGCAGGTGGCTCCCTCGGCCTGCTGGTCGGCGGCGTTCTCACCTCTTGGGCCAACTGGCGCTGGGTGATGCTGGTGAACGTGCCGATCGGCATCGTGATCATCGTGCTCGCCCTCCGGTTCATTCCCCAACTGCCGCATACCCAGGGCAAGCTCGACGTGTTCGGTGCGGTCACCGGCACGGCTGGTCTGATCAGCATCGTCTACGGGTTCACCCACGCCGCTGACGGGGGCTGGGGCAGCGGACAGACGATCGCCGCCTTCGTCGCGGGAGTCGTGCTGCTCATCGTGTTCCTGCTCGGCGAACGGCGTGTGGCCCAGCCGATCATCCCGCTGGCACTGTTCGCCAGCCGGAATCGGGCCGCCGCCTACGCCGGCATGCTGATGTTGCCCGGGGCCATGTTCGCCGGTCTCTACTTCCTGATGGTGTACGCGCAGGGCTCGCTGGGATACAGCCCGGTCGAGGCCGGCTTCGCGGTCGTTCCGCTGACCCTGGGCGTCTTCTCCTCCCGGTGGACCTTCCCGCCGTTGGTGAAGAAGTTCGGCCCGAAGAACCTCGTGGTCGCCGCGGCGGTGCTGATCATCGTCGGCCTGCTCTGGCTCAGCCAGATGACCCCGTCCACCGGCTACTCCTTCGTAGTGGTCCCCACGCTCTTCTGCGGCATCGGCGTCGGCATCGCCTTCACATCGCTGAACTTCACCGTCCTCGCCGGTCTGCCACCGCAGAACGCCGGCGCTGCGGCGGGCATGTTGCAGACCATGCAGCAGGTCGGCGGTGCACTCGGTATCGCCGTCCTCAGCACGATCTACATCTCCCGGCTGGAAGACGCGCTCGGGGACGGCAGCACCGCACATGGTGCGGTCGCGAATGCCGCAGGGGACGCCCTCGGCGGCGGCGCGGCGTTCATCGCCGTCCTCCTGCTCATCGGGCTCTTCGGCCTGGTGAAGATGGCCCCACCTGCTCCTGCTCCTACTCCTACTCCTGCTCCTGCGCCTGCTCCTGGAACACAGCCCGCCGGGCAGGCCGGGGGGGAATAGCCTCTGCGAAGATCCGCAGTGCCCCGTAAGTAGAGGGGCAGGGTGAACGCTCGACCTGCCTGGCGTGGCTGAAGACCTTGGTCCGCCAGGCAGGTCGCGCTTGAAAGCCGAACCTGCGTGCACAGACCGCCGCGCTGTGCACGGACATGACCTTACTGGCATCAGCTGGACCCGGCCGGAGAGCGGCGAGCACCCGACCGGGCGTCATGAGCTGATGCAATCCACTGTTGAAATGTTGACCGGGCGGCGACCAGGCCCGTGTCCGGAGGGGTGCCGCAAGGCGGCGTGATTCGCCCTCGGACATACGTCCTCGGTGGCACCTTCCGAACCGGCGCGCGCGCCCGGATGCCGCTGCAGAGCAGGCAGTTGACGGGTTTGCTCGCCGCCATCGTGATGACGATTGGAGGCTGTCGTGAGAATCAGCGTTGTCGCGGGGAACCCCAAGGCAGGTTCGCGAACTCTCGGCCTGGCTCAGACACTTGCGAAGGCCATCGCCGAGCCCGGTGACGAGATCACCACGATCGACCTGGCCGAGCACGTGGCGGAGATCTTCGCGTGGCCCTCTGTCCACATGGCGGAGCTGAACGACGCGGTCGCCGCAAGCGACCTCGTGATCTTTGCCTCGCCCACCTTCAAGGCCACCTACACGGGCCTGCTGAAGAGCTTCCTCGACCGGTACCCGACCCTCGGTCTGAAGGACGTGTGCGCCATCCCTCTGATGATGGGGGCCGACAACGGCCACTCCATGGCCCCCGAGGTGAACCTGCGCCCACTCCTGGTCGAGCTCGGAGCACTGGTGCCGACCAGGGGCCTCTACCTGGAGACCCCGCTCGTGGACCGTGCGGACGAGGTGGTCGGTGCCTGGATCGAGGCGAATGCCGTCGGGCTCCGCCAGATCCGTGCCGCCTCCGGTTTCAAGGCTGGCGCGATATGACGCTCGCGGGCCTCGATCGGCGGTTCGGCACCGATGCCGCGGTCCTCGTGCCTGCGGTTGCTCACTCAGACCAGGTCCGCGCCGTTTTCGGTGGGTTCCCCGCGGCGGTCGTGGCCCTCTGCGCGGTGGTCGACGGAGCGCCTTACGGGATGGTCGCCACATCGCTGGCGGTGGGAGTCTCCTACGACCCGCCCATGGCACTGTTCTCGGCACGGAACGACTCCTCGACGTGGCCGGTCCTGAAGAAGGCCGGGCGGATCGGCGCCTCGGTGCTCGCCGAGCACCAGGGCGCGGCTTGCCGCCAGCTTGCGGCGAAGGACGCGGACAGGTTCGCCGGCCTCAGCACCCGCGCAACCGGACACGGCCCGCTCTTCGTCGAAGGCGCGAGCTCCTGGATGGACTGCGAGGTCGCCGGGGAACTCGCCGCGGGCGACCACACGGTCATCACCTTCCGGATACACCAGGTGGGGCACGGCCCCGAGACCCCCCTGCTCTTTCACGACGGCCGGTTTCCGCGGATGCGCCACGAGCACATCTCCTGAGACCTGAGACCGGCCTACGCACCCCGGCACCGGCGGTCAGCCGGCGGGATGCCTGACGACCTGGTGCGCGACGAAGAGCGGAGCCCGCTCGTTGCCGTGCACCAGGTCATTGCTCCCGGCGCTCCCCCGTGCCCGGAGAACGCGACCTGACCTGTGGCCTTCACCGGCCATCCCGTTCGGACTGGCCGTGACTGAGCCCGTATCCGGCCGGCCGGGAATCGAGGTCGGGCCGGCTCAGCCGAACCAGACCACCAGGCGAACGTTCTCACTCCCGTACTCGGCCGCCAGCACCTTCACCGACGCCCACACCGGGGCCCAACGGCCGTCCGGCGGAACGAACATCCCGGCCGTGAGGACCACCGGCCGGTACACGGAGCCGTTCAGAAGGACCTGACCGCCCGCCGGCCATTCGGACGGGAACAGGTCCTCGCCGAAGAGTTCCTCCGCCGCGTCGAGCACATCAACCGGCGCCCAGACCACGTCTTCGAGGGCGAGCTCGCCGTCCGGCCCCGGTCGCCACACGCCCAGACGGTTTGCGTCGGGGCCGTCGCAGAGCGGTGCGTCCCAGTCAACCGCCGCGATCTCGGCCCCCGTCGCGTACGAGTGGCTGTGGTTCAGTTCGTCGCACTCCTTCGGCACCTCCTCGCAGGCGTCCTCCGGCCACCCCCGCCGGTCGAACAGCGGCCGCTCCACCCCGAGGCTGCCGCCGTAGCCGAACAGGCACTCGCGGGCGTACCGGGCCTTCCCCAGGTCGAATCCGAGCAGATCGACCTCCGCCTTCCACGCCCCGCCCGCCGTGCGTGTCTCGATCAATCCGTCGAGGTAGGTCCCCATGGACGCCGATGCTAAGGGCCGTCCGGCGGATATCGGAGCCGGACACCGGTGAAATCGCCGATGCCGCCCGCGCCCCGCGCCCCGACTCTGATCCCAGCAGGCATCTGCATCCCCGCCTCCCCACACCCCTGTCAGGAGTGCTCCATGCGTCGTCGTTCACCCCGCCGGCTTCTCGGCGTTCTCGCGGCCGCCGCAGTCGCGTTCACCCTGTTCGGCTCGACGTCGGCGGCCGGCGCGGCCGAGACCACGGCCCCGTCGACCACACGGTCCGCCCAAGCCGCCGTTCAGCCCCTGTCGACCAGCACCCCGGTCGTCTTCGTCCATGGGTACACCGGCAACGCCTCCAACTGGGTCACCGCCAAGAGCGTCTTCCAGCTCAACGGCTGGTCCAGCTCCAAGCTGTTCGCCTACGAGTACAACTCCTACGGCAACAACGTCACCAACGCCCAGGGCCTGGCCACCTTCGTCAACAACGTGAAGTCGCAGACCGGTGCGAGCAAGGTCGCGATCGTCAATCACTCGATGGGCGGCCTCGTCAGCCAGTACTACCTGAAGGTCCTGGGCGGAAACACCAGCGTCAGCCACCTCGCCTCCATCGCGGGCGCGAACCACGGAACCACGTTCGCCAGTGCCTGCCTGATCTACACGACCTGTCAGCAGATGTACCCGGGCTCGTCGTTCATCTCCCAGATCTCCTCCGGCGACGAGACACCGGGTGACACCGCGTACGCCACCTGGTACTCGGCGTGCGACGGCGTCATCCTCCCGTACACCAGCACCAAGCTGAGCGGCGCGACCAACCACAACGTGGCCTGCCAGACCCACATCGGGTACCTGACGGACACGGTCGTGCTGGGCCAGATCGCGCGCTTCGTCGCCTCCTGACCCGCTGCACCGACCGGACACGTCCCGTCCCCGCCCCTACGGGTGCCGGGGACGGGCCACCGGTCGTGCGTGGCCGGCCACGACGACCGGTGGCGCCGGGCTCAGTGGGCGGCGGCGCCGAACCACCGGGGCAGCCGGTCGAGCAGTTCCTGCTGGTCCTCACCGGCCCACGCCACATGGCCGTCGGGACGCAACAGGACTGCGGGCACGTCCAGTTCCTCGCTGCCCTCGACGACGTGGTCGACCCGGTCCGACCAGCCCGCCACCGAGAACCGGCCCGTCCGGTCGAGGAGCAGCCCGCGCCCCTCACGCATCAGTGAGTAGAGGCGTCGCCCGCCTTCCAGTTCCACGTCCCGCATCCGGCGGCCGAGCAGTTCGTGCCCCTCACCGAAGTCGTAGCGGATGTCGACCGCGGTGATCATCCCGGTCACGTACCGGTTGACCTCCTCGAAGTCCAACAGCTTCGCGAACAGCGCACGCAGCGCGGTCGCACCCGGATCGGTCCCCAGCAGCGTGATCTGCGCGCGGGTGTTGGCCAGCACGGCGGCGCCCACCGGGTGCCGTTCGGTGTGGTAGCTGTCCAGCAGCCCCTCCGGTGCCCAGCCGTCGACCGCGGCGGCCAGTTTCCAGCCGAGGTTGAACGCGTCCTGGATGCCGAGGTTCAGCCCCTGTCCGCCGGTCGGCGGGTGGATGTGCGCCGCGTCGCCGGCCAGCAGCACCCGGCCGGTCCGATAACGCTCGGCCTGCCGGGTGGCGTCGCCGAACCGGGACATCCAGCGCGGCGAGTGCACGCCGAAGTCGGTGCCCGCGACTGCCCGCAACCGCTGTCTGAAGTCCTCCAGCACCGGCGGGGCCGTACGGTCCTCGGCGATGCCGTCGGCGGGCACGACGACCCGGCACACCCCGTTCTCGGCGGGGCCGACACCGAACCGCAGCTGGGTCCTGCGGACCTCCGCGACGACGGCGGCGATCTTCTCCGGATCCTCGGTCACCTCCATTTCGCCCAGCAGCGTCTCGACCGTGGCGGGCTCCCCGGGGAAGGCGACGCCCAGCAGCTTGCGCACCGTGCTGCGGCCGCCGTCGCACCCGACGAGGTAGCGCGAGCGCAGCTCGGTGCCGTCCGCCAGCTCGACGGTCACACCGGCATCGGCCCCGTCTTCGGACTGGCTCAACCCGATCACTTCACAGCCACGCCGGATCTCGGTACCGAGTTCGACGGCACGCTCTTCGAGCAGCCGCTCGGTGACCGGCTGCGGAGTGGCGACGCCGTACGGGTGAGCCGTGTCGAGCCGGTCCGGCCACGCCGTGGCGATGCCGCCGAAGAGACCGCCCACCTGGAACTTCTCACTCACCGCCAGGAACCGGTCCAGCAGACCGCGCTGGTCCATCATCTCGACGCTGCGGGCGTGGAGACCCTGTCCGCGGGACTCCCCCGTCGGTCCGGTCAGCTTCTCCAGCACGACCACGTGCACGTCGTGCAGCCGCAATTCGGCGGCCAGCATCAAACCGGTCGGTCCGCCGCCGACCACGATCACGTCAATCATCGAAACACCCATTCAAGAGATCGGACTTCGGCCTGCCGCACCGGCTGCGGTCGATCATCTTGCGGCATCCCCGGGGCCTTGCCGCAAGCCCCCCGGTGCGCTATATCTTGAGAAAGGCAAGGAGTGGGAAAACCTCCTTGCCTTTCTTTTTCGGCGCTCTCGGCACTTTCGGCACTCGGGTTTTTGTGTTCTGGGTGTTCTGGGTGTTCTGGGTGTTCTGGGCACCCGACAGCTCCGCCCGTCGCTCAGCGCCGAGCCGCCGAGCTGCCATGGAGCTGCCGCTCAACGGGGGCGCGGGCGCGCCCCCGTCCTTTCAGCCGGTCACCACCAGCAGCTCCCGTGCCAGCTCCCTCACCGCGAGGTCCGGGTGCGGGGTGCCGTCGCAGGGAAAAGCCCTGACGACGCGGCGCGGTGAGGAGACGATGTACTCGACCGCGGGGCGGGCCGCCGCCGGGAGCAGCCGCATCGCCGTGAGTGCGCGCAGCGCGCCGAGGTGCGGTTCGTGGAGGCTGCCGCGGCGGCTCAGCTGATCCGCGATGACCGGCGCCGTGTCATGCGTGCGGCCCGTGACACGCCAGATCGCGGCAGCCGCACCCGCTCGGCTCTCCCGGGTCGGCGCCTTCAGCCGTTCTTCCAGCAGTGGCAGCAACTCTGCTGCCGACGGGCCGAGTTCGTCCGCTGCCTGGACCGCTGCCGCACGTCGCGCCACCGCGTCCGGCAGCATGCGCACCGCCTGCACTGCCGGCTCAGCGTGCCCGTCGACCCGCACCAGCGCCAGCGCTGCCGAAAGGTCGCCCGCCGCGGCCCGGGCCCGCAGGGCTCGTGCCGCCTCCCGGCCTGCCGCAGGCCCCAGCGCGGCGAGCACCCCGGCCGACGCGGGCAGCAGCCGGACCAGGTCGTCCACGCAGCCGGCTGCGAGCCCGGGAAAGGGAAGCAGGGCGTCGAGCCACTCGGCACGGGGCCGGGCCGCGACCCGCCGGGCCACCGGTTCGGCGGCCGCGCCGAGCACCTCCACCGCCGCGGTCACGACCGTGCCGGGCGTACCGAGAGGGGTCAACTGCAGCGAGGCCGCCTCCTCCGGCAGTTCGTCCATCAGCCGCAGGACGAGGCCGAGCGCACCGGGCACGCGCAGCCGCACCGCGGCAAGGGTCGCCGCGATCCGGACCGCGGGGTCGTCGGCCCGCAGGTGGGGGTCCAGCCACGGTGCCGTCTCCCCGCCCGGCATCGCGGCACCCACGCGGGCCACCTGGCACAGGTCCTCGGCGTCCGTCGCCGTGGCCGCGAGCCACGGCAGGACGTCCCTCTCGCGGTCACGCCAGGTCTCGGTGAGCTCCCAGGCCATCGGCAGTCCCCGCTCGACGGCGCGCAGCGCCGCGTCCGGATCATCCATCAGCCGTTGCGTGAGCGGGATGTGGGAAGCGGGCCACGGGTGGAGCGTGTCGCTGTCGCCGGGCGCGGCCTCCCGGGCGTCGAGCGCCGATTCCACCAGCGCGGGCGGCAGCGGCAGCGGGGCCGTACGCAGCAGCTCCGTCGCCGCGGCCCTGCGCACCGAAGGCTCCGGAGCGGAGAGCAAGTCCTGGTTGCGCGCCCTGCTGATGTCCGGCGAGACATCGAGCAGGCCGAGCGCGGTGACGAGATCCGCCCGCACCTCGGCGTCCTCCTCCGTCTCCAGCCGGGCCCGCAGCATCGGGAGCAGCGGCAGGGAGGCCTCCTCGCAGGCAGCGACGATCCACACCATGGTGCGCCGGACATCCGGGTCCCGGTCCGCCGCGAGCCCGAGAAGAGCCGGAAGGGCCGTGGCCACCGCCCGCCGCGCCTGCTCCCGTTCGCGTCCGGCCCCGTCGGCCGCGCCGTGCAGCAGCCACAGCAGCGGCTGCCGGTCACCGGGCCCGTCCAGCGCGAGCCGCGCGACGAAGTGCACGGCCGGCGCTGTCGCCGAGTAGACCGAGCCCTGGTGGCAGAGGGAGGTGTACAGCTCGTCCACCGCCTCGCCCCGGATGCGGGCGTCCATCGATCCGGCCGCCCGTAGCAGAGCGGGGACGTCGTCCGCCGGTCCGTACGCGTGCTCCAGCGCCGCCCAGTCGATGTCGTCGGTCCCCTCCGGCTCCAGCATGGGCGTAACCCTATTGAATGAGAGCGCCCCGGAGGAGCGGCGGTGTCACGGCCGCTCGTTCCGGGGCGCCGGGGCGGGGATGCCGGCCGCTCAGGATCCGCCGGTGACGGCGCCCTCGCTCATTTCCAGCCGGGTGCCGCTGAACCGTGCTCGCATCCGGCGGTCGTGGGTGACCAGCACCAGCGCGCCCGTGTAGCCGGTCAGCGCCGTCTCCAGTTCCTCCACGAGGGCGGGTGAGAGATGGTTGGTCGGCTCGTCCAGCAGGAGCAGGTCCACCGGATCGCTGACCAGCCGGGCGAGTTCGATGCGGCGCCGCTGGCCGTACGAAAGGTCCCCGACGCGCAGCCGCAGGGCGGCCGGCTCGAACAGGCCCAGCGACAGCAGCCGGTCGGCGTGTTCGTCCCGGTCGCCGGGGCGGCCGTGGGCGAACGCGGAGAGCACGGTCGTGCCCGGCGGCCACGGTGTCTCCTCCTGCCGCAGGTGCCCCACCTTCCCGGCCGCCACCACCGCGCCCGTGTCCGGGCGGAGTTCTCCGGCCAGGACCCGCAACAGGGTGCTCTTGCCCGCACCGTTGGGGCCGGTGACCAGCAAGCGCTCAGCCGGTCCGATCCGTAGCTCCGGCACCTTCAGCCGGCCCTCGACGACGACATGGTCCAGGGCCGCGGCCGGGGTCTCGCCGGGACCGCTCGCGGTGGCGATGTGGGCCGTGAAGGACAGCGGGTCCGGCGGCGGTGTCACCGGGTTCGTGGTGAGCCGGTCGACCCGCTCCTTCGCGTTGCGGATACGGCTCATCGCGCCGTGGGCGCGCCCGCGCGCACGGAACGCGCCGGCTCCGGAACCGGCCTTCGTCAGCTTGCGCGGGATGGCGTCCAGGCGGACGGCGTTGGTCTCGGCCACCCGGCGGCTGCGTTCGAGTTCGGCCCGCCACTCGTCGTACCGCTCCTGGCGCCGCCGGCGTTCGGTGGCCTTGGCGGTGAGGTAACCGGCGTAGCCGTTGCCGTGGCGGGAGACGCGGCCGCCGTCGACCTCCAGGACCGTGGCGGTGATCCGCTCCAGGAACACCCGGTCATGGGTGACCGCGACGACCGTTCCGCGGTGGGCCCGCAGATGGTCCTCCAGCCAGCCGACCGCCCGGTCGTCGAGGTCGTTGGTCGGCTCGTCCAGCAGGAGCAGTTCGGGGCGGGACGCGAGTGTCGCGGCCAGCGCCAGCCGGGACCGCTCGCCGCCGGAGAGCGTGCCCAGCGGCCGGTCCCGGGACAGCCGGGGCAGACCGAGTCCGTGCATCGCGGTGTCCACCCGGGTGTCGGCGCCGTAGCCGTCGCGCGCCTCGTACCGCTCGGTCAGGTGCGCGTACGCGGCGAGAGCGGCCCCCAGCTCCGGGCCGGGGGACGCCACGGCCAGCGCGGCCCCGGCCCGGCGCAGCTCCGACTCGAGGGTGCGCAGCTCGCCCAGTGCCACGTCGACCGCGTCCTGGACCGTGGCCTGCGGAGTCAGGCCGATGGCCTGGGCCAGATATCCCGTCCCGCCGGGTGCGACGACGGACACCTCGCCCGTGTCGGGCCGTTCCTCGCCCGCGAGGAGACGGAGCAGTGTGGACTTGCCTGCCCCGTTGTCGCCGATGACGCCGGCCTTCTCCCCGGGCGCGAGGCTGAACGAGACCTGTCGGAGCACGGTGCGGTCGCCGTAACGCTTGGTGACGCCGTGCAGAGAGAGTTGTGCGGAGTGTGCTGGGTGCATGGATGAGCCCCTGTTCCCGGGCATGCCGGCAGAACGGATTCGAGGACGAATACGCGGCACCACGACGGCGGAGCTGAGCTCTACGCGGTCGTGGGCGGGGCGATCACAGCGTTCCCATGGGGACCACGGTACGCAGGGTCCGGCCGGCCGTCACCCGCTTTTCGGGCCGAAGGCTGCCGGCCGAACGGCGGCCCTTCCGCGGAAACGGCGTGTGGGTGGCCTCCGCCCCGCCGGTCGGCGAGGGAACGGAGACCACCCACATGTCGGTCTTCGGAAGTCGGGTGCGAGCTACGACGCGTCCTTGCGCTCCGCGTTCCGCTCCTTGATGCGTACGGTTTCCTTGCGGACCTCCGCCTGCGTGGCCCGCTCCTTCTGGAGCCACTCGGGGTTGTCCTGCTTCAGCGCGTCGACCTGCTCCGTGGTGAGCGCGTCAGTGACGCCTCCGCGGGCGAGGCCGGAGATGGAGACGCCCAGCTTGGACGCGACCACAGGGCGCGGGTGCGGGCCGTTGCGTCGCAGTTCCTGCAGCCACTCGGGCGGATCGGACTGGAGAGCCGCCAGCTCGGCGCGCGAGACGACACCCTCCTGGAACTCGGTGGGGGTGGCCTCGAGGTACACACCCAGTTTCTTCGCCGCGGTTGCGGGCTTCATTGTCTGGGCGGTCTGGTGCGACGTCATGGTTCAAGAGTATCGAGCGTGTGCGCCACCTCTGACCACGACCGGTTAACCTGGCGGGGTGACAGGCTCGGAAGTATCCCCTTCGTTCCGGCTCGCGTATGTCCCGGGGGTGACGCCCACCAAGTGGGTGCGTATCTGGAACGAGCGCCTGCCCGACGTCCCCCTGACCCTCGTCGCGGTGCCCGCCGCCGAGGCGCCGGCCCTGCTGCGCGACGGCGGCGCCGACGCGGGTTTCGTCCGGCTGCCGGTCGACGGTACGGACCTCAGCGCGATCCCGCTCTACACCGAGCAGACCGTCGTCGTGATCCCCAAGGACCACGTGGCGGCGGCGGTCGACGAGGTCTCCCTCGCGGAGCTGGCCGACGACATCGTGCTGCATCCGCTCGACGACACCCTCGGCTGGGAGCAGCTCCCCGGCAGACCCGCGATCGAGCGCCCGGCCACGACGGAGGACGCCGTCGAGCTGGTGGCCGCGGGGGTGGGTGTCCTCGTCGTTCCGCAATCGCTCGCCCGTCTGCACCACCGCAAGGACCTCACCTACCGTCCACTGTCGGACGCGCCCGAGTCGCGGATCGCCTTGTCCTGGCCCGAGGACCGGACCACCGACCTGGTGGAGGACTTCATCGGGATCGTCCGCGGACGGACCGTGAACAGTTCCCGGGGCCGCAGCGCGGCGCCCGCGGAGCAGCCGAAGCCGAAGTCGAAGCGCACCGAGAGCGGCGGTACGCGACATAAGACCGCGGCGGGTGCGTCGGCGGGGAAGAACCCGCGGGGCGGCTCCGGTGGTGCGAAGGGGGCGAAGGGTGGCGTGCGCGGCGCCAAGGGTGCTTCGGGCGCCAAGCGCGGCAAGCCCCGTCGCCGGCCGTAGGACGCAGCGGCCGCCGCCTCGCCGCGATCGTGGCAGCCGGGCCGGCGGACCCGTTCGGAAGGCCTGACTGTCAGACCCGGCTGGCAGCATCGGTGATCATGACTAGCGCCGAACGCCCCATGCCGCCCCTGAACGCCGACGAGCACACCAACGTGGCCGCCTGGCTCGACTTCTACCGGGCCACCGTGGCGGTGAAATGTGAAGGCCTCACCGACGAGCAGGTGCGCCACGCCTCCGTGCCGCCGTCGTCGCTGACCCTGATGGGACTGGTCCAGCACCTGACGGAGGTCGAGCGGAACTGGTTCCGCCGGGTGCTGACCGGCGAGGACGTCCCGCCCTCCGACGGGGCACCGGCAGGCCCTGACGGCCACGACGGAGGGTTCGAGCTGTCCGGTGGCCGGACCTTCGCGGGAGCCTGCGCCGCCTGGCAGGAGGAGATCGCCGTCTCCCGGGCCAACTGCGCGGCGCGGTCGCTGGAGGACACGGCCCCCTTCATGGGCGGCGAGGTGAACCTGCGGTGGATCTACACCCACATGATCGGTGAGTACGCCCGCCACAGCGGCCACGCCGACCTGCTGCGGGAGCGGATCGACGGCAGCACGGGGGTGTGACGGAGCAGGTGCGACAGGGCCTCGGGCTACGGCCGGTTGTCCACCACATGCCCCCGGCCGGTCACCCGTGAGCGGTGTTTGGACGCGCCCGCCCGTCGGGGCCACGGGAACAGATGTCAGGATGGTTCCATGACGAGCAAGGTTTACTTCGACATCACCATCAACGACGAGCCCGCCGGGCGGATCGTCTTCAACCTGTACGACGACGTCGTTCCCAAGACCGCGGAGAACTTCCGCCAGCTGGCCACCGGCGAGCAGGGCTACGGCTACAAGGGTTCGTCCTTCCACCGGGTCATCCCCGAGTTCATGCTGCAGGGCGGCGACTTCACCCGCGGCGACGGCACGGGCGGCAAGAGCATCTACGGTGCGAAGTTCGACGACGAGAACTTCAAGCTGGCGCACACCAAGCCCGGCCTCCTCTCCATGGCGAACAGCGGCCCGAACTCAAACGGCTCGCAGTTCTTCGTCACGACCATCGTGACCTCGTGGCTGGACGGCAAGCACGTGGTCTTCGGCGAGGTCGCCGACCAGCAGAGCATGGACCTGGTCACGAAGATCGAGGGCCTCGGCTCGCAGAGCGGTCGCACCAAGGCGAAGGTCACCATCGCCGACTCCGGGACCCTCTGACCCCGGACCGCTCGCGGAACAGCTCACCGGACGCGCCGGCCGACGACATCGTCGGCCGGCGCGTTCTGTCATGCCGGGACGGCGCCGCACCCCGGACGCGACGAGTGTCAACCGACAGTTGACACTGCCGCACTGTCAACCTACCGTTGACACATGACGAATCCAGTGGGCATGACGAATCCCGTCCGTCTCGACGACCTCATCGCAGCCATCAAGAAGGTCCACCCCGACGCCCTCGACCAGCTTCAGGACGCCGTCATCGCGGCGGACCACCTCGGCGACGTGGCCGACCATCTGATCGGCCACTTCGTGGACCAGGCGCGGCGTTCCGGCGCATCCTGGACGGACATCGGCCGGAGCATGGGCGTGACCCGGCAGGCAGCCCAGAAGCGGTTCGTGGCCAAGGACCCCGGCGAGCTGTCCGGGCTCGACCCCAGCCAGGGCTTCAGCCGCTTCACCCCGCGCGCGAAGAACGTGGTGATGGCCGCACAGAACGAGGCCCGCGCCGCGGGCAACGCCGAGATCGGTACCGAGCACATCGTGCTGGGGCTGCTCAGCGAGCCGGAGGCGCTCGCGGGGGCGTTCATCAAGGCGCAGGGCGTGGCCCTGGACACCGTCCGCCAGGCCGCCGAGCAGGCACTGCCGGCGGCTGCGGAGGACGAGCTGCCCGAGCTCATCCCGTACAACGCCGCTGCGCGCAAGGCCCTGGAGCTCACCTTCCGGGAGGCCCTGCGGATGGGGCACAACTACATCGGCACGGAGCACATCCTGCTGGCCCTGCTGGAGCACGAGGACGGTGCGGGGCTGCTGACCGGCCTCGGGCTCGACAAGGCGACGGCGGAGACCGCCATCGCCGAGGCCCTGACGCTCATCGTCGGCGCGCAGCAGAAGGGCTGACCGGCCACGGACGCTCTCCGGCGCGCGGTCTCTCCGGTCTGCCGCGGATACCGGCCGTGCGGCGGAACGGGCAGCCCGGCGAACGTGTCGCGAGCCACGGCATCCCGTGCCCGCCTCTACGTTCTCGAAGTGGACACAAGGGACGCGAAGCGCCCCGGCAGGACAGCCCGTCCCCTTCTCCGGAGAGCGCCATGGCCCCGCCGAGCAGCAGCAGTACGTACACACCACCGGCGCGCTCGGGCGGGGGGTGGCTGCTGCGGCTGGGCGAATGGTGTGCGCGCCACTTCGTCGTGGTGATCGTGCTGTGGGTGGTCGCCCTCGGCGGGCTGCACGCCCTCCAGAGCGCGTTCGGAGGGACGTACTCCGACGACTTCAACCTGCCCGGCACCCAGTCCAACACCGGCGCCGAGCTGCTGAAGGCGCACGATCCGGCGGCGGGCGGCACCGGGGCCCAGGTGGTCCTGCACGATGCGCAGAAGCCCCTGACCGAGGTGCAGAGCCAGGTCGACCAGGTGGTGGCGAACCTCCAGAAGCTGCCGCACGTCCTGTCCGCCCAGAACCCGCTGCCCTCGTCCTCCTCGACATCCACCTCGTTGTCCAAGGACGGCCAGACCGGGTACATCACCGTCCGGTTCGACGTGAACCCGACCTCGCTGGACGATTCCTATCTGGACCAGGTCGACACGGCGGTGAAGCCGTTGCGGTCGGCCGGTGTGGAGGTCGAGTACGGGGGCCCGCTGGGAGAGCTGGCCAGGCCCGAGACCAAGGACCTCACCAGCGAGGCGGTCGGTTTCGCCGTCGCGGTGGTCGTGCTGCTCATCGGGTTCGGCAGCATCATCGCCGCCGGCGTCCCCCTGCTCACCGCGCTGATCAGTGTGATCGTCGGGCTGAGCTGTCTGTCGCTGGTGGCCGCGGCCACCACGTTCGCGAGTGTGTCGCCCACGCTCGCCACCATGATCGGACTGGGGGTCGGGATCGACTACGCACTCTTCCTGATCACCCGTCACCGTCAGCTCGTCATGGACGGCGCCGATCCGGTCCGGTCCGCCGGCCGGGCGGTCGCCACGAGCGGACGGGCCGTCCTGGTGTCCGGCTGCACCGTCATCGTCGCGCTGGCCGGTCTGTACGTCTCCCGGGTGAGCTTCATCGGCAAGCTGGGGGCCGCGGCCGCCGTCACCGTGATCACCGCGGTCATCGGCGCGATCACCCTGGTCCCGGCCCTGCTCGGTCTCGTCGGCCGGCGGATCGACCGCTACCGGGTGCGGACCCCGGTCGCCGAGGGCGGGGCCGGCCCCGGCGCCGCGGCGACGGGCGGCTGGCACCGCTACGCCCAGCGGGTGGAGCGGCGGCCCTGGTGGTTCCTGCTCACCGGGCTGGTCGTGGTGGGGGTCCTCGCGATCCCGCTGTTCTCCATCCGTCTCGGGCACATCGACGACGGAGCCGATCCGACGAGCTTCACCGACCGGCGGGCGTTCGACCTGATCTCCACAGGTTTCGGGCCCGGCGCGAACGGTCCCTTCACCCTGGTCGTCGATCAGCAGTCGGTACCGAGCGCGGACCGCTCGGCGCTGGCGAGCAGTCTCCAGAAGGCGCTCACCGACGTGCCCGGTGCGGCCAGCGTCAGTCCGCTGCAGCCGACCGACGACGGGGCGCTCCTCATCGGCACCGCCCTGTCCAAGGAGGCCCCGCAGGACGCGGGCACGACGACGCTCTTCAACCGCCTCGCCGACGACGTCCTGCCGCAGGGGGTGTCGGGCACCGACGCCTCCGCCTATGTGACCGGTACGACCGCTGCCCAGGAGGACTTCCTCGAGATCATCACCCGCAGACTCCCCCTGATCATCGCCGTCGTGGTCGGGCTCGCCTTCGTCATCATCCTGATCGTGTTCCGCGGCGTCCTCGTCGCGGTCAAGGCGGCCGTCCTCAACCTCCTCTCGATCGCCGCGTCGTACGGGGTGGTGGTGGCGGTCTTCCAGTGGGGCTGGGGCGGGCCGTCCCTGGGAGTCTCGGGAACCGTGCCCATCGAGAGCTATGTGCCGATGATGATGTTCGCCATCGTCTTCGGCCTGAGCATGGACTACGAGGTGTTCCTGATCTCCCGGGTGCACGAGGCCTGGCTGCGGACCGGGGACAGCAAGGGCGCGGTGGCACACGGGCTGGAGATCACCGCACGGGTGATCACCTGCGCCGCTCTCATCATGGTCAGCGTCTTCGCCGCCTTCGTCATCAGCGACAACATCGTGGTCAAGATGCTGGGGCTCGGACTGGCGGTCAGCGTGCTCGTCGACGCCACGATCGTCCGGCTGCTGCTGGTTCCCGCGGTGATGACGCTGCTGGGCCGCAGCGCATGGTGGATGCCCCGGTGGCTGGACCGGGTGCTCCCCCGCATCGACACCGAGGGCGAGTCGGTCCCGCCACTGCCGGCCCCCTGACCTCCCTCGCCCGTCCCGCCCGCCCCTCCCTGCTACGGGCCCGGGTCACGACCCGGTCTCCAGGCGGAGGCTCCAGCGGCGAGGCATGCCGGTGAGCGTGACCGTGGAGAGCGGGCGGACGTCGACGTTCCAGTACGTCGACGGCGGGGCCTTCAGCGCGTAGACGAGGGCGGCCCGGACGACGGCCGGTTCGGCTACGGCGACGATGGAGCCGTCGCAGGCGGGGCGGGTGTCCAGCCAGTTGCCGATCCGGGAGATGAACGCGAGCAGCGGTTCGCCTCCGTGCGGAGCCGAGCGCGGGTCCGCCAGCCAGGCGTCCACGGCGGCCGGTTCGCGCGCGGTGACATCGGAGAGCGTGCAGCCGCGCCAGCGCCCCATGTCGCAGTCGCGCAGGGCGGGCTGGACCAGCGGCGCGAAGCCGAGCGCGTCGCCGGTGGCACGGCTGCGGGCGGTCGGCGAGCAGTAGCGCAGCTCGGCCGCGCCCAGGGGCACCAGCGCGGGGGCCGCGAAACGGACCTCGTGCCAGCCGGCCTCGTCGAGCGGCCGGTCGTCGTCGAAGCGCTCACCGAGCAGGGAGGAGCTGCGCGCCGCCGCGACGAGCGAGACTCGAACACTCATGGGCGCGATCGTGGAGCCGATCGCCGCGCAGGTCAAGAGTGCCGCCGAAAGGCTTCCGGCTCAGGCGAACCGGAGGCACATCCATTGGTCCGGGTTGTCGAGTGGCCGGAAACCGGCCTTCTCGTACACACCGTGGGCATCGGCCGTGGCGAGCAGGAACCTGCGGACGCCGGTCGGGGCGAGGTGCTCACGCGCCGCCGCGACAAGCCTGCCGCCCAGACCGTGCCCGCGGGCCGCGGGGTCTACGTACACGTCACAGAGCCAGGCGAACGTCGCGAGATCGGTCACCACGCGGGCGTATCCGGCCTGTTCGCCGGACTCGAGGTCGTAGACACCGAAGTTGAGCGACCCGGCGATGGCGCGATCCTGATGCTCCCTGGTCCGCCCCATGGCCCAGTAGGCATCGGTGGAGAGCCAGTTGTGAACCCGGGCAGCGTCGAGCCGGCCGGGGTCGGACGATATCTCGTAACGTTCCTGAGGCATTTCGGTCATGACCGGACCCTATCGGCCGGGGTGTCGAGCACACCCTCCCAGGCCGAGCACAACCGCCGTACGCCTTCGGTGATCTCGGCGAGACCGGCGACCGCGACAAAGCTCAGCCTGACCTGGGGCGAAGGCGGTTCGGCGCAGAAGTAGGGCCGGCCCGGCGCGATGGCGACGCCGCCGCGCAGGGCCGCGGCGACCATGGCCGACTCGTCCGCACCGGCGCCGGAATCGGGCAGGCGCACCCAGAGACTGCCGCCGCCCGCGGGGATGTGCGGGAGCGCGAGGCCCGGCAGCTCCTGGCGCAGTGCGGTGATCATGGCGGTGCGGCGGATGCGCAGTTCCGCCGATACGGAGCGCAGATGGCGGCCCCAGGCAGGAGAGCCGACGAGTTCCAGCGCGGCCTCCTGGAGCGGCCGGGAGACGAAGAGGCTGTCGACGACCTGGATGGCCCGCAGCCTTTCCAGGACCGGCCCCCGGGCCGCCAGGGCGCCCACCCGGAAGCTGGGCGAGGTGGCCTTGGTCAGCGAACAGACGTGGACGACGACCCCGTCGGGGTCGTCTGCGGCCAGCGACGCGGGGAGCGGCCCGGCGTCGTCATGGACGAGATGGCGGGCGAAGTCGTCCTCGACGACGAACGCCCCCGCCTCGCGAGCGATCCGTACGACCTCGGCGCGCCGGCCTCCGGCGAGGACGGCGCCCGTCGGGTTCTGGAAGAGGGGCTGGCACACCAGGACACGGGCGCCGGTGGCCCGGAAGGCCGCGTCGAGGAGATCGGGCCGCACACCGTCGGCGTCGACGGGGACGGGCACCGGCCGCAGCCCGGCGGCCCGGGCGGCCGCCAGCATGCCGGGGTACGTGGGCGACTCGACGAGGACGGGCGCGCCGGGCTGGGCCAGCGCCCGCAGCGCGGTGGCCAGGGCGCTCTGGCCGCCCGCGGTGATCAGCACGTCCGCCGCCGTGAGCGCGGGGCCGATCTCACGGGCGAACCAGGCGCGCAGTTCGGTGAGCCCGTCGGTGGGCGGCCGGCTCCAGGCGCCGGGGCGGCGGCCGGCCCGGGCGAGGGCGGCCGCCATGGCCCGCTCGGGCTGGAGCGAGCTGTGCAGATAGCCCCCGTTGAACTCGACCACCCCGGTGGGCGGCGGGGTCAACGTGACCAGGAGACCGGAGGCGTCGACCGTACGGGGCACCACCTCGGGCCCGCCGTCACCGCTCAGCGACACCTCCTGCCAGGAGGTGTCGGCGGGCGGACGTACACCGGTGGGGGGCTGCGCACGGAAGGCGCCGGAGCCGGGACGGGTGACGACGAGCCCCTCGGCGGCGAGCTGGGCCACGGCCCGCGAGACGGTGACGGGGCCGGCCCGGAAACGTTCGACGAGTGCCCGACTGGACGGCAGCTTCTCACCAGGTGAGTAGCGGTTCAGCTCACTCCGGAGCACTTCTGCCAACTCGGCGACACTGCTACGCTCTTGCATGACAGCACAGGATAGCGCTACCGACGGGCCCGCAATAGCGGTCGGTCCGCCGGGTGCCGGGCCGGCATCGAGTGGCCCCGCACCCCTCGCATCCCCCGATTCCCTCCCGGCGAGCAGGAACGGCACCCTGCTCGCCCTGCTCGGAGTGGTCTCCTTCTCGCTGACCTTCCCCTCCACCGCCTGGGGCCTGGAGAGCTTCGGTCCCTGGTCCCTGGTCGCGCTGCGCAGCCTGCTGGCCGCCGCTGTCGCCGGCGCGGTGATGCTCGCGGCCCGGGTGCGGCTGCCCGAGCGGCGGCACTGGGCCGGTCTGGCGGTCGTGGCGGGCGGGGTGGTCGTGGGGTTCCCCCTGCTGACCACGCTGGCGCTGCAGACCTCGACCACCTCGCACGCGGCGGTGGTGGTCGGCCTCCTGCCCCTGACCACCGCGGCGTTCTCCTCCGTACGCACCGGATCCCGGCCTTCCCGCGCGTTCTGGATCGCGGCGCTCGCCGGGGCGGCGGTGGTGATCGCCTTCACCGTGCTGCAGAGCGGCGGCGCTCTGTCGGCCGGGGATCTCTACCTGTTCTGCGCGCTGCTGGTCTGCGCGGCCGGGTACACCGAGGGCGGCCGGCTGGCGAGGGTGATGCCGGGCTGGCAGGTGACCGGCTGGGCGTTGGTCCTCACCGTGCCGCTCGCGGTGGCGGGCGCCGTGGTCGCGCTGCCGTACGAGCCGGTGCGGCTGACCGCGCACGGGGTGATCGGACTGGTCTGGGTGTCCGTTGCGTCGACCTTCTTCGGCCTGTACGTCTGGTACCGCGGCATGGCCGAGATCGGCGTCGCCCGGGCCAGCCAGCTCCAGCTCGCACAGCCGCTGCTGACGCTCGTCTGGTCGTTCCTGCTGCTCGGCGAGGAGGTCGCCCCGGCGGCCCCGGCCGCGGCGGTCGCCGTCCTCGTCTGCATCGCGGTCACCCAGCGCGCCGGAGCCCGCCGGTCATAGACTTGTCGACATGGAACGTCACCCGTGAGGAGGTCACTCCCGATGGAGGCACACACGGGCGACCGGCTGCTGACGCACGGCAGGACCGTGGGGCAGCACGACCGGGTCGCAGAGATCGTCGAAGTGCTCGGTGACGGGGGGACTCCCCCGTACCGCGTCCGCTTCGAGGACGGACACGAACACCTGATCGCCCCAGGCCCGGACAGCGTCGTCCAGCACACCGCCCGGACCCGGGACCCGGGAACCTGAGGGCTGTCGGCCGGCCGCCGCACCGCCCCGCGCGGCGCCGCGGGGGAACGGGGCTGCCGGTCAGCGGGGCGGGCGCGCCCGCGTCCGGTAGTGGTCGGCCACCACCCGGTCCATCGCGCCGATCCGGTCCGTGACCACGCTCTTCCCCGAGAAGTAGACGTGGCCGCGGACCTGGTCGTACGCCGCGGCGAAGCCGACGTGCCGCGAGAGCTCCGCGGAGTCCTGCCAGGCCGCGGGCTGGGCCGGGTCCCCCGCCTTGTACAGGGCCTCGCCGATGAAGAGATCCACGCCCGTGCCCCGGACCACCTCGTCCCACCAGGGCACCAGTGCCGCGTAGTCGGCGGGAGCGAAGCCGATGTTCCAGTACAGCTGCGGGCAGACGTGATCGATCCATCCCTTCTTGATCCAGCCGCGGGTGTCGGCGTACAGGTCGTCGTACGTCTGCACGCCCGCCTCGGTGCGGGAGCCGAGCGGGTCGGTGGAGGAGTTGCGCCACACGCCGAACGGGCTGATGCCGAACCGGACGCCCGGCTTGAGCGCCTTGATCCGCTCGGACATCTCCCGCACCAGCTTGTCGGTGTTGGAGCGCCGCCAGGCAGCCCGGTCCGGAAAGCCCGCGCCGTGCTTCGCGTACGCGGCACCGTCCGCGAAGCTCTGGCCGGCCACCGGGTACGGATAGAAGTAGTCGTCCCAGTGGACGGCGTCGATGTCGTAGCGGCGGACCGCGTCGAGCATCGCGTCCTGGACGAACGCGCGGACCTCGGGCAGTCCGGGGTTGTAGTAGAGCTTCCCGCCGTACGGCACGACCCATTCGGGGTGCAGCCGCGCGGGATGGCGGGCGGACAGCAGGGAGGGGTCGGCGTGGTTGGCGACCCGGTACGGGTTGAACCAGGCGTGCAGCTCCAGCCCCCGGCTGTGCGCCTCCTGCACGGCCGTGCCCAGCGGATCCCAGCCGGGGTCCTTGCCCTGGACGCCGGTGAGGCACTTGGCCCACGGCTCGTACGGTGAGGGCCACAGCGCGTCGGCGCTGGGACGGACCTGGAGGATCACCGCGTTCAGCCGCCGGGCAACGGCCTCGTCGAGGTACGCGATCAGCCCGGCCCGTTGCGCCGCGGCCGACAGACCCGGCTTCGACGGCCAGTCGACGTTCTCGATCGTGGCCACCCACATGCCCCGGAGATCACGCCGGAGCACATCACGGGTCCCGCCCGGCCGACCCGTGAGGACGCCCTCCCGCACGGCCGCGGCGGCGTCACCCGCCGTGACGGCCGAGGCCATCACCCCCGCGACCGTACCGGCCGCACCCGTCATGAACTTCCTTCGTTCCATCTGCCGCATATCGCCGCACCTGCCGTCCCTGCACTCGCGTCCGCAGCCCCGGAATCCGGGCGTGAGACCGAGCATGCCCGCCCCGGCCCGCGATCTCCGGTAAGGGCGACCGGCAAACGGGGGAAGAAGGAGCGGGGCGGGTGTGGTTACCCAGCCCTGTGACGCCGCCCCCCATCTGCCGGTCGCCCCGGGGCGCGGAGTAACGTCGTGGGGTCGTGGTGGAGTCCGGAATCAGACGGAAGCCGCCGACCGGAGAACAGCGAAAGGCACGAGGTGACGGACTCTATGGCCGACATTGCACGCGTCGGAGTGGTGGGATGTGGCCAGATGGGCGCAGGCATCGCGGAGGTGTGCGCCCGCAGCGGCCTCGACGTCAAGGTCGCCGAGACCACCGGCGAGGCGCTGGAGATCGGCCGCACCCGGCTCCACAACTCCCTCTCGAAGGCCGCCGAACGCGGCAAGATCACGGCCGAGGAGCGCGACGAGACCCTCGGCCGCCTCAGCTTCACCACCGACCTCGGTGAGTTCGCCGACCGCGATCTCGTCATCGAGGCCGTCGTGGAGAACGAGCAGGTCAAGACGGAGATCTTCCAGGTGCTGGACCAGGTGGTGACCCGGCAGGACGCGATCCTCGCCTCCAACACCTCCTCGATCCCGCTGGTGAAGCTGGCCGTCGCGACCTCCCGCCCGGACCAGGTCATCGGCATCCACTTCTTCAACCCGGCCCCGGTCCAGAAGCTCGTCGAGCTGATCCCGGCACTGACCACGTCGGACGAGACGGTCAAGCGCGCCGAGGCCGTGGTGCAGGACATACTGGGCAAGCACCCGATCCGCGCCCAGGACCGTTCCGGTTTCGTCGTCAACGCGCTGCTGATCCCGTATCTGCTCTCCGCGATCCGGATGTTCGAGTCGGGCATCGCCAGCCGCGAGGACATCGACAACGGCATGGAGATGGGCTGCGCCCACCCGATGGGCCCGCTCAAGCTCGCCGACCTGATCGGCCTCGACACGGTGGCCTCGGTCGCCGACTCGATGTACGCCGAGTACAAGGAGCCGCTGTACGCCGCTCCCCCGCTGCTCCAGCGCATGGTCGACGCGGGCCGGCTCGGCCGCAAGACGGGCTCGGGGTTCTACCCGTACGCCTGATCCCGCCCACCCCTCGCGTGCGAGGGGCCGTCGGCCCCTCGCACGTCAGCGGAACGGTCAGCCCAGCCGTAAGTGGTGCAGCATCATCAGCCCGGCGGCCATCCCCGCGGCCGGGACCTCGCCCCGGGCGATCATTTCGGGCACCAGCTTGAGCGGTATCCACTCACGGCGCGAGGACTCGAAGTCGTCGACGGGGTGACCGGTCCAGCCGGCCTCCTCGCCCCAGTAGAAGTGGTGCCGGGCGTCGGTGAGCCCGTTCGACGGCTCCACGGTCAGCAGCGGGTGCAGCGGGCCGGGGCGCCAGCCGGTCTCCTCCTCCATCTCCCGGGCGGCCGCGGCGGCCGGCTGCTCACCCTCCTCGACCACCCCGGCTGCGAGCTCCCAGCCCCAGCTGTCGGTGATGAACCGGTGCCGCCAGAGCAGCAGGACCTCGTTCGCCTCGTTGACGACCGTGGCCGCCGCGACGGCACGGAGCCGGATCACGAAGTGGTCGAGGTGGTGACCGTCGGGGAGTACGACATCCGCCAGATTGACCCGGAACCAACGGTTCTCGTACACAGTCTGCTCGTTTAGATTCGTCCACTGCACAGTTCTGCCACCTTCTGACTAGTAGGTGGCCATATCGCAGCAGACCCCGACTCACAGCGGTACGCGCAGCGCACCGTCGACGAGATCGGCGGCCCGTCCCGCCTCGGCGCTGCCGCTCGCGATCAGGTGTCCGCGCACGGCCCGCAGCCGGTCACGCAGCCGCTGCGACTCCATGCCCCTGGCGCGCTCCGCCATCTCCGCCGCCGTGACCGCGGCCCGGTCGGCCTCGCCCTGCCGCAGCTCGATCGTGGTCAGCATCGCCAGCCGGTGGACCCGGCCCCGGTCGTGCGCGGGGGTCCGCACCGCGGCTGCGGCATGCTCCCTGGCCGCCGGCAGGTCCCCGAGGCCGAGCAGGGCCTCCGCCACCTGGACGTCGACCAGACCCGGCTGCACATATCCCGTCTCGTCCGGCTCCCGGCCGGGCCGGATCCGTTCGGCCGCGGACTCGGCGCGCCCGATGCATCTCAACGCGCTCGGTCCGTCGCCGAGATGGGCGTACGCCTTGGCCTGCATCGCATGGAGGTCCGCCGCCAGTGCGGGGGTGATGTCGCGTCCGGCGGCCCGCAGCGCCGCCTCGGCGAAGGCGACGGACTGCCGGTACTCGGCAAGGAACAGCGACTGGTTCACCAGCAGGGCGATCACATAGCCGCCGAGCCCCCGGTCCCCGCTCGCCTTGGCCAGCCGCAGCGCCTGGTGGAAATAGCGCTGAGCGAGCCCGTGTGCGTCGGAGTCGTACGCGCAGATGCCCGCCACAGCCACCAGAGCGCCCGCCGCCCGGTGCAGTTGACGCCCCATCGCATCGTTGTAGCCGCCGCGCAGCAGCGGGGCGGTCTCGCTGTTGAGGAAGCCGACGATGCGTGCACGCGTCGCGATTCCGCCCGCCTTGCGGTACATCAGTTCGTAGTGGGCGCGGGCGGCCCGCAGGGTCGCTATGTCGGCCGGGCCGACGCGGTGCGGGCCGGTACGGGACACGTCGGCGTCCTCCGGCGGGTTCTCCCACTCCCAGACGGGCATCACCGCGGTGGTTCCCGTGACGGCCGGGGCGGCGACGACATGCGGGCGCTGCTGTTCGTCGGAGCGCCACACGGCGGTGGCCCGCTCGACGAAACCGGTGAGCGAGGAACCCTGCACGGGCGTATGGGCTCCGCGGGCCGCCAGACCGATGTCGTCGAGCGAGACGGCCCTGCGCAGCCGGTTCCCCAGCACTTCGCAGATCAGGTCGGGCGTCTGGCCGCGCGGCCGCTGGCCCTTCAGCCAGCGGGCGACGGCGGTGTGTTCGTAGCGAAGACCCAGCCCCCGGGTGCGGCCGGCCTGGTTCACCTGTGCGGCGAGCCCGGCCCGGGAGAAGCCCGCCTCGTCGATCAGAGCCTCTAGCAGAGTGTTGGGCTCCATTGCCCCCATCGCCCCCTCCGAAGGGTCGGCACGCCTGGACGTGTCGCCCCAGTGGAGCACGATTCACACGGGGTGTGAACGGAATGCCCGAACCGTCCCGCTGCGCACGCTGTCGTACCGGTCCGCGGATCGCTTGAATGAGTCCCTCGCAAGAGGCGGCCGGGTCGTCTGCTCCCCCTCGTACAGCACGACGACCCGCACCCGCGCCGTCCGCTCTGCCGACCTGCCCGACACTCCGTGGCAGCGCGGACGGCGCCGGATCGCACGACCCACTGCCCACGGATCGGAGGGTGGCTGCGGGGGCGGCCGGGACCGGGTTCCCCGGTCCTGCCGGATCCCGCGTGCGGTCCTCCGCCCCGGGCGAGCACACAGGAGGGGCGTATCCGGTGGCCGGATACGCCCCTCCTCACTGTGCGGGTGCGCTGTTACGCGCCGCGCAGCACCGCACCCGTACGCTCGGCGGCCAGTGCCACGGCCGCGTCCCGGGCGGCGCTCGCCTCGTCGACGGTCAGCGTGCGGTCCGCTGCACGGAAACGCAGCGCGTACGCCAGGGACTTGCGGCCCTCGCCGATCTGCTCGCCCGTGAAGACGTCGAACAGCCGCAGCGACTCCAGGAGTTCACCCGCGCCCGCGCGGAGCGCCTGCTCCACGTCGGCGGCGGGCACGTCCTGGCCGACCACCAGCGCGACATCCTGGGTCGCCACCGGGAAGGTGGAGATCCGCGGCGCCTGGAGGGCGCCGTCGACGGCCTGCTCCAGGACGTCGAGCTCGACCTCCATGGCGCAGGTGCGCTCGGGCAGGTGGAGTTCCTTGATGACGCGCGGGTGCAGCTCGCCGGCGTGACCGAAGAGGGTCTCCTCGCCGTTGACCGTGACGTACAGCGCGGCGCAGCGGCCCGGGTGCCACGGCGCGTGCTGGTCGGCGCGGACCGTGAGGTCGACACCGGCCTCACGGGCGATAGTGCGGGCGGCCTCGACGGAGTCGGCCCAGTCGGCCGGGCGGCCCTTGCCCCACCAGCCGGCCTGCTCGCGGGCGCCCGCGAGGACGACCGCGGCGCGGCGCGGCTGACGCGGCAGCGCGGCGTTGAGCGAGGCGATCTCCTCGTCCGAGGGACGCCGGTCGACGGGCAGCCGGACGGGCTTCGTCTCCTGGCCGGTCGGCCGGAAGACCAGACCGGTCTCGAAGAGCGCGAGGTCGTGGCTGCCGCGGCCGTCGTTGCGCCGCAGCGCGCCGAGGAGGCCCGGCAGCAGCGTGGTGCGCAGCGACGGCTCCTCGTCGGAGATCGGGTTGACGAGCTTGACCGTACGGCGGCGGGCGTCGTCCGCGTCCAGGCCCAGCTGGTCCAGGACCGCCTCGCCGGTGAACGGGTAGTTCAGCGCCTCGACGTATCCGGCACCGGCCAGGGCCCGGCCGACCCGGCGGTGCAGCCGCTGACGGTCGGTAAGCCCGCGGCCGGACGGCGGCGTCGGGAGCGTGGACGGGAGGTTCTCGTAACCCTCCAGCCGGATGACCTCTTCGGCCAGGTCGTTCGGCTCGTTCAGGTCGGGCCGCCAGGACGGGGCCGTGACCAGGAGCTCGTCCTGCCCATAGACGTCGCAGCCGACCTCCTGGAGGCGGCGCACGACGATCTCGCGCCCGTAGGCGACACCGGCCACCTTGTCGGGGTGGTCGGCCGCCATCGTGATGGTGCGGGGGCCGGACGGGGCGGTGACCTCGGTGACGCCCGCCTCGGCGGTGCCGCCGGCGAGCAGCACCAGCAGGTCGACGGTGCGCTGCGCGGCTGCCGCCGCGGCCTGCGGGTCGACCCCGCGCTCGAAGCGCTTGGACGCCTCGGAGGCCAGCTTGTGTCGGCGCGCGGTGCGGGCGATCGAGATCGCGTCGAAGTGCGCGGCCTCGATGACGACCTCGGTGGTGTGCGCGTCCTCGGACGCGTCGGCGATCTCGGTGTTGGCACCGCCCATGACGCCCGCCAGGCCGATCGGCCCACGGTTGTCGGTGATGACGAGGTCGGCCGCGTCCAGGACACGGACCGTGCCGTCGAGGGTGGTGAGCTTCTCGCCCTGCTCGGCGCGGCGCACCCCGATCGGACCGTCGATCCGGGTCCGGTCGTAGGCGTGCAGCGGCTGGCCGAGTTCGAGCATCACGTAGTTGGTGACGTCGACGGCGAGCGAGATCGGCCGCATGCCGGCCTTCTGGAGCCGGCGCTGCATCCAGATCGGCGACCGGGCCTCGGGCTGCAGACCGACGACGGTGCGCGCGGTGAAGCGGGAGCAGCCGATCGGGTCGGAGACCTTGACCGGGTAGCCGTACGCGTTGGGCGCGGGCACGTCCAGGAGAGCCGGGTCGCGCAGCGGCAGGCCGTAGGCGATGGCGGTCTCGCGGGCGACGCCGCGCATCGAGAGGCAGTAGCCGCGGTCGGGCGTGACGGCGATGTCGAGCACCTCGTCGACGAGCTGGAGCAGCTCGATCGCGTCGGTGCCGGCCTCGTGCTCCGGCGGCAGCACGATGATGCCGTGCGTGCCGTCGTCGCCCATGCCGAGCTCGTCGGTGGAGCAGATCATGCCGTGCGAGGTCCTGCCGTACGTCTTGCGCGCGGCGATCGCGAAGTCACCGGGCAGCACGGCGCCGGGGAGGACCACGACGACCTTGTCGCCGACGGCGAAGTTACGGGCGCCGCAGACGATCTCCTGCGGCTCGCCGGTGCCGTTGGCGGTGCCGACGTCCACCGTGCAGAAGCGGATGGGCTTCTTGAAGCCCTCCAGCTCCTCGATGGTGAGCACCTTTCCGACGACCAGTGGGCCCTTGAGGCCGGCGCCGATCTGCTCGACGGTCTCGACCTCGAGGCCGACGGCGACGAGCTTGGCCTGTACGTCACGGCCGGTCTCGGTGGGCGGCAGGTCGACGTACTCCCGCAGCCAGGAAAGCGGGACGCGCATCAGATCTCCATCCCGAAGGGCCGGGTGAACCGGACGTCGCCTTCGACCATGTCTCGCATGTCTTCTACGTTGTGGCGGAACATCAGCATCCGCTCGATGCCGAACCCGAAGGCGAATCCGCTGTACTTCTGGGGGTCGACACCGCAGGCGATGAGCACCTTGGGGTTGACCATGCCGCAGCCGCCGAGCTCGATCCAGCCCTCGCTGCCGCAGGTGCGGCAGGGGCGGTCGGGGTTGCCGACGGACTCGCCGCGGCAGACGTAGCAGACCATGTCCATCTCGGCGGACGGCTCGGTGAACGGGAAGAAGTTCGGCCGCAGCCGCGTCTTCATGTCCGGGCCGAAGAGCGCCTGGACCATGTGGTCGAGGGTGCCCTTGAGGTCGGCCATGGTGAGGCCCTCGTCGACGGCGAGCAGCTCGATCTGGTGGAAGACCGGGGTGTGCGTGGCGTCGAGCTCGTCGGTCCGGTAGACCCGGCCGGGGCAGACGACGTAGACCGGGGGCTCGCGGTCGAGCAGGGTGCGGGCCTGGACCGGCGAGGTGTGCGTCCGCAGGACGACACCGGACTCGTCGTTCTTCGCGCCGTCGGCGCCCTCGACGAAGAAGGTGTCCTGCATCTGCCGGGCCGGGTGGTCGGGCACGAAGTTCAGGGCGTCGAAGTTGAACCACTCGGCCTCGGCCTCGGGGCCCTCGGCGACCTCGTAGCCCATGGCCACGAAGACGTCGGCGACGCGCTCCATGATGGTCGTCAGCGGGTGGCGCGCACCGGCCGGGGTGCGGTCGTACGGCAGCGTGACGTCCACTGCCTCCTCGACCAGGACCCGGGCGTCCCGCTCTGCCTCCAGCTCCGTCTGGCGGGCCGCGAGGGCCCTGCCCACGGCGGCGCGGGCCTGGCCCACGCGCTTGCCGGCCTCGGCCTTCGCCTGCGGCGGCAGCGCGCCGATCTCGCGGTTGGCGAGTGACAGGGGCGAGGTACCACCGGTGTGCGCGGTCTTCGCCTGGGCGAGCGCTTCGAGGTCGCCGGCGGCGGCGAAGGCGGCGAACGCCTCGTCGCGGATCCGCTCGATCTCTTCCGGTTTCAGTGCCTCGACCTCGACTGGGTCGTACGACTTGTTCGGTGCCGACATCTCTTCCCGTACTTCCGATTGGCTGGTACTGCTCTTACCGGGGGATACCCCCGGACCCCCGTGGCCGCGCTCGACGGCCGGAGGACGCAAAGGTGCCAAAGGTCGAGTCTAAGGGCCACAGCATGTGTGGGCCGCCCGTGGTCCGCTCAGGCCGCTTCTACTTCATGTAGGCCGGCGTGCTCACGGGCAGAATAAATCGGAACTCGGCGCCGCCCCCGGGGCCGCGGCCGACCGTGATCGTGCCGCCGTGCGCCTCGACGATGCCCTTGACGATGTAGAGGCCCAGGCCGGTGCCGCCGCGCTTGCTTCCCCGCCAGAAGCGGGTGAAGACACGGCTCATCGACTCCTCGGGGATGCCGGGGCCTTCGTCGCTCACGGTGACCGCCGTTCCCTTCTCGTCGCTCTTCGCCGGTGCGGCTGCCACCTCGATGGTGACGGTTCCCTCGCCGTGGCGCACCGCATTTTCCAGCAGGTTGCCGAGCACCTGGTCGACCTTGTCCGGATCGGCCCACACGGTGGGCAGCGGCTGGCAGGTACGGACGAGGAACCGGCCGGGGTCCTGGCCGGAGGCGGTGAGTGCCTGAATGTGGCGTTCGACGGCGGCGGAGAGGTCCACGGGCTGCCGGCGGAGCTCCAGACGCCCCGAGTCGATCCGGGAGATGTCCAGGAGCTCGGTGATCAGGCGGGTGACCCGGTTGGCGTCGGCATAGACGGTCTCCAGCATCAGCCGCTTCTGGTCGTCGGTGAACCGCTCCCACTTGGCCAGCAGCGTGGCGGTGAAGCCCTTCACGGACGTCAGCGGCGACCGCAGCTCGTGGGCGACGGTCGCGATGAGTTCGGCGTGGCTGCGCTCGGTACGGCGGCGGGCCTCGGTGCCGCGCAGGCTGACCACCAGCCGGCGCACGGGGCCGGTCGGGCTCTCGCGTACGTAGCGGGCGGAGACGAGGACCTCACGGCCGCCGGGCAGCAGCAGGTTGCGTTCGGGCTGGGCGACGCGGGTGGCGAGGCCACCGTAAGGGTCGGTCAGCTCCCACCAGCGGCGGCCCTTGAGGTCCTCCAGCGGCAGCGCGTGTTCCAGCGGGCGGCCGAGCGCGGCGGCCCTGGGCACGGCGGTGATCCGCGCGGCGGCGGAGTTGAAGCAGATGACCCGGCCTGTCTCGTCCGCGACGACGAGCCCGTCGGGGAGGTCGTCCGGATCCAGCCCCTGTCCCCCGGACCCGTTGCCGCCGACGGTGACGCCGTCCGGGTCCTCGGCGGGGCGCACGACGGCCGCGTGTGTCGCCCGCGGTCCGCTCATGCCGACAGCCATATTCCCGTACCCCACCTCTCGAACCGGTGCAGTGGGCCCCCGAGTTCGTCACCCTACTAGTCGTCGGTGACGGAGCGACACCCTGCGGGGGCGCCGGGCCGGAAGGCGACGGCGCGGGTCGTTCAGCCGACGGCGGGGCGGGGCCGCTGGGCGCGCGCGGAGGCGTACAGGCAGACGGCGGCCGCGGTGGCCAGGTTGAGGCTCTCCGCCCTGCCGTGGATCGGTACCCGTACGACGGCGTCGGCCAACGCCCGGGTCTCCTCGGGCAGGCCCCAGGCCTCGTTGCCGAAGACCCAGGCGGTGGGCCCGCCCATCGTGCCGGCGTCGAGCTCGTCGTCGAGGTCGTCCTCGCCCGCGCCGTCGGCGGCGAGGATCCGTACACCCGCGTCCCGCAGCCCCCGCACGGCCTGCTCGACGGGCACGCCGACGGCGACCGGCAGGTGGAAGAGCGAGCCGACGGAGGCGCGCACCGACTTGGGGTTGTACAGGTCCACGGAGGCGTCGGTGAGGACGACCGCGTCGGCGCCCGCGGCGTCCGCGCAGCGCAGCACCGTACCGGCGTTCCCGGGGTCCCGGACGTTCGCCAGGACGGCGACGAGCTTCGGCCGCGCGGCGAGGATCGACTCGAAGGGCGAGTCGAGGAAGCGGCAGACGCCGATCAGCCCCTGCGGGGTGACGGTCTGCGACACGTCGGCAAGGACCTCGCTGTCGGCCAGGTGCACCCGGGCGCCCGCGTCGAGGGCGGCGTCGACGATGGCTTCGTACCGCTCGGCGGCCTCGACGGTGGCGAACAGCTCGATGAGGGTCGGCTCACCGTCGCTGCCGCGGTGGTCCGCGGCCTCGCGCACGGCCTGCGGCCCCTCGGCGATGAACCTGCGCTCCTTGCCGCGGAAGTTGCGCCGGGCCAGCCGCCGGGCGGCGGCGACCCGTGGCGAACGCGGGGAGATCAGTTCGGGGGTGCCCATGTCGGCGGCGAGCCTCTCTGCGTACGAAGGTGCTGGGCCGGACAGGCCCTGGGCGTGCAACGCACCGGACCCGCAGACGACGAGCGCCTGCGGGTCCGGCTCAAAAACCAGGAAGTGCGGCCTGGATCAGGCAGCCTTCGGGGCGTTGACGTCGCTCGGGAGGGCCTTCTGGGCGACCTCGACGAGGGCGGCGAACGCGTTGGCGTCGTTGACCGCGAGCTCGGCCAGGATCTTACGGTCCACCTCGATGTTGGCGGCGTTCAGACCCTGGATGAGGCGGTTGTACGTCATGCCGTTCTGGCGGGCCGCAGCGTTGATGCGCTGGATCCACAGCCGACGGAAGTCGCCCTTGCGCTTCTTGCGGTCGTTGTAGTTGTAGACCAGGGAGTGGGTGACCTGCTCCTTGGCCTTGCGGTACAGGCGCGAGCGCTGGCCGCGGTAACCGCTGGCGGCCTCGAGAATTGCCCGGCGCTTCTTGTGGGCGTTGACTGCCCGCTTGACGCGTGCCACTTGTTAACTCCTTGTAGCGGGGCCGTGGTGGTACTCACACGGCCCGGAAACGAATTGGTCCCGGTCGGATCGAGGGCGCGTCCCCGGTGTCACCGGGGACGACGACCTCACTTGCCGAGAAGCTTCTTGATCTTCTTGGCGTCGGCCGGAGCCACGACGACCGTGCCGGTCAGCGAGCGGGTCTTCTTGGACGACTTGTGCTCGAGCAGGTGGCGCTTGCCGGCCCTCTCGCGGAGCACCTTGCCGGAGCCGGTGATCTTGAAGCGCTTGCTGGCACCGCTGTGCGTCTTGTTCTTCGGCATCGCGCCGTTCTCTCCTCGTCAGTGGCGCCCCTCTCGGTGCGAGCACCGGACTGCAGGGGCGTCAGATCTTGGTGGGACTCCGGGGGGACCCGGGGGCGCCTGGATGGCAGCCCCCGGAGGTCACGCCTCGGAGGGTGTCTCGGCCGGAGCCTCGGAGGTCGCCTCGGAGGTCGCCTCGGCCGGAGCCTCGACACCCTCGTCCGCAGCCTCGGCGTCGTCGTCGTGGGTGTAACCCTGACGCTCCGCCTTGCGGGCGGCCTGGGCCTCGCGGGCCTCGGCCATGGCTTCGGTCTTCTTCTTGTGCGGGCCAAGAACCATGATCATGTTCCGGCCGTCCTGCTTCGGGTTGGACTCGATGAAGCCGAGTTCCTCCACGTCCGAAGCGAGACGCTGGAGCAGTCGGAAGCCCAGCTCGGGGCGGGACTGCTCACGACCACGGAACATGATCGTGATCTTGACCTTGTCGCCCTGCTTGAGGAACCGGACGACGTGACCCTTCTTGGTGTCATAGTCGTGCGGGTCGATCTTCGGCCGGAGCTTCATCTCCTTGATGACCGTGTGCGCCTGGTTCTTGCGCGCCTCACGGGCCTTCATGGCCGACTCGTACTTGAACTTCCCGTAGTCCATGAGCTTGCACACGGGCGGACGGGCGGTAGCCGCCACCTCGACCAGGTCGAGGTCGTACTCCTGTGCGAGTTCCAGGGCCTTGGCAAGCGGAACAATCCCGACCTGCTCGCCGCTGGGACCGACAAGTCGCACCTCGGGCACGCGAATCCGGTCGTTGATGCGGGGCTCGGCGCTGATGGATCCTCCTCGGTAGCACCACGCGGCCGCCTGGCAGACAGCCACGTAACGTCTGTTTCAACAGACCAACCGGTCAGGACCATGAAAAATGCCCCGCCGGGACACAGGCGGGGCTCCTCAACAACCGGAACACCGCCGCGGTCAACCGCGGGGCGCATCGGGCGGCTCCATCGTCCGTACGGAACGATGGGCGCCACCTGACCGGTGACCCGCCGCCCTGAGGACGGCCAGGTGGGAGATCGGAGCCTCCACTTGTGGGCCGGGCACATAGATGCCCAGCCGGTCGTTACACAAGGTTAGCAGCTCCCCCGGGGTGGTGCGAACCTCGCGCCCGGACCACGGCCGCGGGGGCCGGGGCACGGCTCCCGGCGAAGGGATCGCGCTGGCGTGGGCCTATCGTATGGCGCATGAGTGACGCGACCCCCACCAGTGATTCCCCCGGCTTCGACGAAATGGCCCGCGACATCGCGGAGGTGCCAGCGGTCGAGGTGATCGTGACGGTCGCGGTCAATCTGATGAGTGCCGCCGCCGTGAAGCTCGGTCTGACCGAGGACGGCGACGAGCACAAGGACCTCGACGAGGCCCGCAAGCTGGTCCACGCACTGGCCGGCCTGCTGGACGCGAGCACCACGGAGATCAGCTCCTTCCACGCGGCTCCGCTGCGCGACGGCCTGAAGTCCCTGCAGCTGGCGTTCCGCGAGGCCTCGCTCGTACCGGACGAGCCGGGCCACGGCCCCGGCGAGAAGTACACCGGGCCGGTCTTCGGCTGAGCCCGCCCGCCCCTTCCGCTCCTTCCACCCGTGAGCCCCCTGCCCGACCCGGCAGGGGGCTCACTGCGTCGGTGGCCGGATCAGACCCCGACGGACTGCTCCGGCCGACCGGGGCGGGGTGGGTCAGCCGGTGCGCGAGTGCGGCGATCACCCCGCCGATCAGAGGCGCCACCAGGAACAGCCAGAGCTGGGACAACGCCGCGCCGCCCGCGAACAGCGCCGGGCCCGGACTGCGTGCCGGGTTGACCGAGGTGCCGGTGAGCGGGATGTCGACCAGATGGATCACCGCGAGCGAGATGCCGATGGGGAGACCGTCAAAGCCGATGACAGCGACCTTGTGGGTCACCGCGAGCACGACGAAGACCAGGAGGAACGTGAGCATCACCTCGGTGAGGAAGGCGCCGCCGAGGTTCAGGCGCACGTCCGAGCGGTCGCCGTAGCCGTTGCTGCCGAACTTTCCGCTCGTCGTCAGTCCCGGCACCTGTTTGGCGAGCAGGAACAGGAGGGCCGCACCGGCGATGCCGCGTTGGGCCGACCAGGTGATCAGCGCGTGAACAAGGCCTCACCGGGCGTGCGCGCGTCGGCCGGGAGCAGCGCGAGGTCCAGGCCACGGACCAGCCGTGCGCGCAGCACCTCGTTCGCCGCCAGCGACCGCGCGACCCGGCCTGCCGCCTCGGCGGGGTCGGCGCCTTCGTCCAGCACCAGCGCGAGAGTGCCGTCGGCACGGCCCGGCCCGAGGTGGGCGCGCAGCACCGCGGGCTCGGCGGCGACCGCGTCACGTACCGCCGCGGTGACAGCCGGGTCGTCCAGCGGGTCGGCGCTGGTACGGCCCTCGGCGAGGGCGAGCAGGGCGGAACCGGTCAGCTCGAAGGCCACCGGTCCGGCGAGGTCGAGCACCACCGTGTCGGCCTTCTCGTGCACCGCGGCCTGGAGGGCCTGGTGCAGGGGTACGGCGACGGGGCGGGCCTGCGGGTCCCAGCGGGCCAGCGAGGCGGTGGAGGTGAAGGCGGGCAGGGCGCGGCGGTCGCCGGCCTGAAGGGTGGGGACCGCCATGTCGCTGGTCTTCTCCCGGCGCAGCCCGTTCTCGTCCTCCTCCACCTCGCCGAGGACGGCCACCACGGGAACGAGAAGACGAGCCCCCTTGAGGGCTTCGAGTACTGGGCCGACGGCCTTGCGGTCCTCGGCCCAGGCGGCGAGTGCCGCGGTCAGGGCGGGGTCGGCCGTACCGTCGTCGTCGGAGTATCCGGGGTCCGGAATGTTCTTCTGCGCCACAGGGCGAGCGTAGTGCCTGGGCATTCTCATCCTGCCGACAGGTCGGGCTCAGCCTCCTCTCAGCTGCGGTTCCTAGCGTCCGGACCATGCCCCGACACAGAATCCGCAGATCCGCCCTGTCCGCTTCCGTGGCGGCCACGGTCGTGCTGGCCGGTTCGGCCGCCGGGGGTGCGTACCTGACCGGCAGATCACCGGATCACGCGCCCGCCGCCGCGGCTTCCGTATCGTCCGTCTCACCGGCTGCGACCGCTCCGGTCGCGGCTACGAGCGAGGAGCCGGTGGTGGATCCGGATGCGGAACTGGCCGCGGCCGTCGAACCGCTGCTGGCCGCTTCCGGTACGCAAGCCGTGTCGGTGGCCGTGCTGGACAGCGGCAGCGGGACGCGTGCGGTGTACGGGGGCGCGGACGCTGTGTACGACACCGCGAGCATCGTCAAGGTCGACATTCTCGCGGCGCTGCTGCTCCGGGCCCAGGACGAGAAGCGTGAACTGACCGTCGGCGAACACGCTCGCGCGGTCGCGATGATCGAGCGGAGCGACAACGACTCCGCCACCGTGCTGCTGGCGGCGGTGGGCGGGGCGGCCGGCCTCGACGCCGCCAACGAGCGGTTCGGCCTCACCTCGACGACGGCAGCGAAGGCGTGGGGGCTGACCCGGACCACGGCGGCCGATCAGCTGACGCTGCTGGAGGCAGTGTTCGGCACGGACACCGACGCGGAACTGAGCGAGGAATCACGGACCTCGCTGCGGGAACTGATGACACAGGTCGAGGCCGACCAGCAGTGGGGCGTGTCGGCGGCGGGCAGCGAGTGGGCGCTCAAGAACGGCTGGATGCCGCGTACCGCCACCGGGCTGTGGAACATCAACAGCATCGGACAGGTGACGGCGGACGGGCGGACCTATCTGGTGGCCGTGCTGTCCGGCGGCCAGCGGACCAAGGAGACGGGCATCGCCCTCGTCGAGTCGGTGGCGAAGGCGGCCGTCGGGGTGGTTCGGGCCGGGACCGCGGGGTGAGGACTGTTCAGCGGCGAGGGGCCGGCCGGCGGCCGCCCCGGCCGCGCCACAGTACGACGGCCAGGGCCAGCAGGACCGCGCCGAGACCGCCCGCCGCCGGGGCCAGCCAGCCTGCTGGACCCTCGTCCGCGCGGGGCGGGGTGGGTCCGGAGCCGAAGTACTGCTTGCGGTAGCCGGCCGCGGCGGTGTCGGTGCGCAGCCCGGCGGGGCGCAGTGCGGCACCGGCCTTGATGGCGGCGGCCGGGTCGACGATGCCGTAGCCCCGGGCGTCGTCGCGGCCGGTCGACGGGGAGTTGCGGGCGGTGTCCGTGAGGAGCTTCTTGATCTGGGCGGGCGAGAGACCCGGGTGGGCGGAACGCACCAGCGCGACCGCGCCGGAGACGAACGCCGACGCTGCGGAGGTGCCCCACTCCACGTAGTACTTGCGGTCTGGTGCGGGGACGACGATGTCGTCCCCGGGTGCGCTCACGGTGGCATACCAGCGGCGGGTGGAGAACGAGGCGTGGGTGCCGTACCGGTCGACCGCGGCGACCGCGATCACTCCCGGGTAGGCGGCGGGGTAGGAGATGTGGTCGCCCTTCTCGCCCCCGTTGCCCGACGAGGCGACGACGACCGCGCCCTTCTTCAGCGCGTACTGGATGGCGGCGTCCTCACCGGGTTCGGGGTGCGCGGACTCGCTGTCGTCGCCGAGTGAGAGGTTGATGACGTCGGCGCCGTGGTCGGCGGCCCAGCGGATGCCGTCGGCGAGGGCGGTGCCCCGGGACTTGCGCGCCTTGGCGCGGGCGGGATCGCTCGCTTCGAGGATGACCCGGACGGGGAGGATTCTCGCCTCGGGCGCGATGCCGATGACCCCCTCCTCGCGTCCGCTGCCGTGGCCCCGGCCGGCGATGATCCCGGCCATCGCGGTACCGTGCCTGGCCCACGAACGGTCGCCGCTTCCGGCGCCGAAACCGATCATGTCCTTGCCCGGGAGCACCTGGCCCGCCAGGTCGGGCAGGCTGCCGTCGACCCCGGTGTCGACGACGGCGACGGTGATCCCCTTGCCGCGGGTGGTCTGCCAGGCCCGGTCCGTGTGGAGGGCGTCCAGACCCCACTGCCGGGCCCGGATCGTGTCCGCCCCGGCCGGGACCGCGGGCAGCAGCGCGAACGCGGTGGCGGCGCAGACCACGCCGAGGAGCCTGCGGGGGCGGACGTGGCGGGTCATTCGGGCTTCTCCGTGAGGTCGGCGACGGTTCTGCGCAGTCCGCGTTCCACCCGGTCGGCCAGGCCCTTGGCCTCGTGCCCGAGTCCGGCCTGGGCAGCCGTGGTCGTCGCGCCCACCGCGACGGCCTTCCCGGCCGGCTGCGGGTCGGTGACCTCGCGCCCGTCGGCGAACCCCGAGACGGCGAACACGACGACGGGCACCTCGGTCAGCACGTGCACGGTCCAGCTGGCCCGCTGCCGGTCGCCGAATCCGGCGGCGGGAGTGTCCTTCACGGCATACGTACGAGGCATCAGGTCAGTCCGCGCGTCGAGGTGCTCGGTGCTGAAGCGGTTGCTCAGTGCCCGCATGGCCTCGGTGTCGGCCTCGGTGAAGACCAGTCCGACCGTGGTGACGCTGCTGCTCGTCGCGTCGGTGTACGTGGCGCGGAGCAGGCGGGCGCAGCCGACCGGCCGGAGGGTCTTGAGCAGCAGTGGGTCGAGCGCGCCCGTGCAGCCGCTGTCCGGGGCCACGGCGATCCTGGTCCAGACCCGGTCGGCGCCGCCGGGCCCGGCGCCGTCGCCCTTGAGGGTCCGGGGGAAGAGCGTTTCCACCGGGATGCTGTGCCAGGCGTCGCGGCCCACGGTGTAGGCGCTGTGGGCCGCAGGATCGGCGGAGGAGTCGCTGATGAGCCAGCTGCCGGTGACGGCCCCGCCGATCAGCCCGAGCCCGAGCACGACACAGACCGCGGCCGTCGCGGCCCTGAACGGGTGCCTGGTCCGTACGGGGCGGAGCCGGGTGGTGGTCTCGGCCGGCGTCTCGGCCGGGGGGCGGGGGTGCGGGGGCCGGTAGGCATACGGGGCGGCTGCCCCGGGCCGGACCGGCGGGCCGCCGAGTTCCACGGCGCCCACGGGCCGTCGCCGGGTCGCCGCGGGGGGCGTGCCGGGCCGCCTCGGCGGAAAGGCCGGGGCTCCCGGGGACGCGGGCGCCTCGAAACGCGGGGCCGGGGACACGGGGCGAAGCCGGGCGGTCGTCTCCACGGGGGGCGGCGCGGCCGGGGACGCGAAGGGGGGCGCGGCGGGGACGGGGGCCTGGGTCCGGGGTGCGGACGGGGCCTGGGACGGGGAAGGGGTCGTGCTCCCGGCCGGGGCCGCTGCCGGGGGTACGGACGAGGGCTGCGGCGGGGCCGGCGGCCGTTCCGGCGCCGGGTCGGCGGGGCGGCGGGTGGTGGTCGTGGTGGTGGTGGTCGTGGACCGCGTCGGAGCGGGGTCCGGGACCGGGACCGGGATCGGAGCCGGGGGCGAGTCCTGCGCCTGCGCCTGTGCCTCAGCCTGTGCCCGCGCCTGTTCCTCTGGCCGCGCCTTGGGCAGATCCGAGAACCTCATGCCCCTCACCGCGGTGGCCGAGGCCTGGGCGATGCCGCCCGGCATGTGCCGCGTCCCCACCGGACCGCTTCCGGCACCGTCCGCTGCAGGGCCGATCGCACCACCGGTCTCACCGGCCTCACCGATCTCCCCGGTCGCCGTGGCCTCGGTCTTCCGGCCGTCCGCTGCCGGGGCCGTCGCCGACGGCGGGATTGCGGGGCGGGGCGGCGGAGTGGCGTTCACGGGCCGGTCGGCAGGCGTCGCAGCAAGCGGTGGCGGGGTGCTCGGGCGTGGCGGGACGGGAGCGCGCTGCGCCTCGGTACTCATCCGCCCCCCTGGTCCGTTCCGTACCGTACGCGGATCGGCTGCACAGGCAGGCCCGTTGCTCGCCGCGTGCCCGTCACTCTACGGGTTGGAAAGGCCGTGGTGGGAGCGGGCCGCCGCGTGCACGGCCGATCTGCGCAGATCGTCCCCCTACCCAGCGGTACAGCTGTCTGGCAAGCTGCGGCCATGACTGCCCGTGCCGCTGACCGGACCCGCTACAACCGGGCCACCGCCCATCTCGACGCCCCGATCGCCGTCGTCGATCTGGAGGCGTTCGACGCCAACGCCGACGACCTCGTCCGGCGTGCGGGCGGGAAGCCCATCCGGGTGGCGAGCAAATCGGTGCGCTGCCGCGCCCTGCTGGAACGGGTGCTGGCCCGTCCCGGATTCGCCGGAATCATGTCGTTCACGCTCGCGGAGTCGCTGTGGCTGGCGCAGGCCGGCTTCGAGGATGTCCTGCTGGCCTATCCGTCGGCCGACCGCTCGGCCTTCGCGGAGCTGGCCGCGGACCCGAAGCTGGCCGCCGCCGTGACCGTGATGGTGGACGACCACGCACAGCTGGAGCTCATCGACGCGGCGCGGGCCGGGGGCACGGAGGAGATCCGGGTCTGTCTGGAGCTGGACACCTCGCTGCGGATGCTCGGCGGCCGGATCAGGATCGGGGCCCTGCGTTCGCCGCTGCGCTCCCCCGCCCAGCTGGCCGAGCTGGCCAGGTCCGTCGCCCGCAGGCCCGGTTTCCGGCTGGTGGGGCTGATGGCGTACGAGGGGCATATCGCCGGTGTGGGCGACTCACTCGCCGGGCGGCCGCTGCGCTCCCGTGCGATCCGGCTGATGCAGGCCTCGGCCCGCCGGGAGCTGGCAGTCCGGCGCGCCGAGGTGGTGCGGGCGGTCCGCGCCGTGGCACCGGATCTGGAGTTCGTGAACGGCGGCGGCACCGGCAGCGTGCAGCACACCGCGGCGGAGCCGGCCGTCACCGAGATCGCGGCCGGTTCCGGGCTCTACGTGCCGCGCCTCTTCGACAACTACACCTCGTTCACGGCGCGCCCGGCGGCCCTGTTCGCCCAGCCCGTGGTGCGCCGGCCCGGGGTGGGCGTGGTGACGGTGCTCGGCGGCGGCTACCCGGCCTCCGGGGCGGCCGGGGCGGACCGGCTGCCGGTCCCGTATCTGCCGGAGGGTCTGCGTTACGACCCGCAGGAGGGCCCCGGCGAGGTGCAGACCCCGCTGCTCGGTGCGCCGGCCGACGATCTGCTGATCGGCGACAAGGTGTGGTTCCGGCACGCGAAGGCCGGCGAGCTGTGCGAGCGGTTCGACGAGCTCCAGCTGATCGAGGGCGACCGGGTGACGGCGACCGTGCCGACGTACCGGGGCGAGGGCCGTACCTTCCTCTGAGCCGACAGCCGCTCAGGGTGCGACGGAGCTGCCGACGCCCCCGCCCGTCTCGCTGTCGCCGATCGGCCGGATGCCCTGGGTGAGGGTGTCCATGAGGGCGAGCGGCGGCCCGTCGGGGCCCGCGTCGAAGGCGTAGCGGACGACGACGGGCGACTCGCTGCCCACGGCCGAGGGGAAGACGAGCGACTGCACATAGCCGCCCGGCCCCTTGGCGGTGACGACCCGCCAGCGCACCTGGTATCCGGTGCGTCCGGCCACGCTGACCGGGCCGGCGGCGATCTGCCGGTGGGAGACGATGCCGCCGTGGATCCGCGCGCCGACGATGTCCTCCTCGTACGCACGGTCCGCGGCGGCGCCGATGTCTTCCTCGGCGAGCGCCTCGGGCGTGGTGGCGTCGGTGCCGCCCGGGGTACGGGTGGTCACCGTGCCGTGGTAGCAGAACGAGGAGGATGCCCCGGGGCAGTCGTAGGAGCCGGTGGTGCGCATCGTGAGCAGTTGCCCGGCGTTTCTTTCGGGCCGCTCCCAGCCGTCGGGGATCGGCAGGGTGATGCCGTTGAGCTGGTCGACGAGCACCGTGGGATCCTCGCCGGCCGGTGAGTCGTCGGGCGACGGGCTCTCGTCTCCGGGTGCCGCGTCGGTGGCGGTGTCCGCGGCCTTCGGCGCGGAACTGCCCGTCGGGGTCGCGGTGGGTGCGGCGGCGTCGTCCCTGCCGAACAGCACCGCGCCCGTCACGGCCACGCCGACGACCACCACGCCGGCCGCCACGAGCGCGATGGTCCTGGCGCCGCCTCCCCTGCCGGGCACGGCCGGGGAGGGCGCGGTGGCGCCGCGGCGGGTGTGGGCCGTCCATGACGCGCCGTCCCACCACCGCTCGTCGCCGGGTGCGGCCGTGTCCGGGTACCAGCCGGGCGGTGTCGCGTTGCTCATCGCTCCACTCTAGGTTCCGCAGCCGGTGGCCGGCCCCTACAGGGGTGTGACGTAGGCGCCGGAGATCCCGCCGTCGACGAGGAAGTCGGTGGCGTTGACGAACGAGGAGTCGTCGCTCGCCAGGAACGCGACCGCGGCCGCGATCTCGGTCGCCTCCGCGAAGCGGCCGAGCGGAATGTGCACGAGGCGGCGGGCCGCGCGCTCGGGGTCCTTGGCGAAGAGTTCCTGGAGCAGCGGGGTGTTGACCGGTCCCGGGCACAGGGCGTTGACCCGGATGCCCTCGCGGGCGAACTGGACGCCCAGTTCGCGCGACATGGCCAGCACCCCGCCCTTGGACGCGGTGTACGAGATCTGGGACGTGGCCGCCCCCATCCTGGCGACGAACGAGGCGGTGTTGATGATCGAACCCCGGCCCTGGCGCCGCATATAGGGCAGGGCCGCCTTGCAGCAGAGGTACACGGACGTGAGGTTGACGTCCTGGACGCGCTTCCAGGCCTCCAGCCCGGTGGTGAGGATCGAGTCGTCGTCGGGCGGTGAGATGCCGGCGTTGTTGAAGGCGATGTCGACGGACCCGTAGGTGTCGTACGCCGCCTTGAACAGGGCCTCGACCTGTTCGGGATCGGTGACGTCCACGCGTACGAAGGTGCCGCCGACCGCTTCGGCGGCCGCCTTGCCCGCGGTCTCGTCGATGTCACCGCAGACGACGTGCGCCCCCTCCGAGGCGAGCCGGTGCGCGGTGGCCAGGCCGATGCCGCTGCCGGCGCCGGTGATGACGGCGGTGCGGCCGACGAGGCGGCGGCAGATGTTCTCGTTGTCCGTGGTCATACCGGTTCAGGCCTCCGTACTGAGGAAGACGTTCTTGGTTTCGGTGAAGGCTGCGAGGGCGTCCGGGCCCAGTTCCCGGCCGAGGCCGGACTGCTTGAACCCGCCGAACGGGGTCCAGTAGCGGACCGCGGAGTGGGAGTTGACGGAGAGGTTCCCCGCCCGGACAGCCTGCGCGACGCGCAGCGCGCGCCCCACGTCGCGGGTCCAGAGCGAGCCGGCGAGGCCGTAATCGGTGGCGTTGGCGAGCCGGACGGCGTCCGCCTCGTCCTCGAAGGGCAGGACGACCGCGACCGGCCCGAAGACCTCCTCGGTGGCGACGGGCGCGTCGGCGGGCACATCGGTGAGCACGGTCGGCGGGAACCAGAAGCCGGGGCCCTCGGGCGCGCCGCCGCAGAGGGCGGCGGCGCCCTCGGGGACGTAACCGCGCACCCGGTCCAGCTGTGTCCGCGAGATGAGCGGGCCCATCTGGGTCTTCTCGTCGGCCGGGTCACCGACGACGACCGCCGCGAGGGCCGGGGCGAGGAGTTCCAGGAAGCGGTCGTACACGGAACGCTGGACGAGGATCCGGGTACGGGCGCAGCAGTCCTGGCCCGCGTTGTCCAGGAAGGACAGCGGGGCGGTGGCGGCCGCGGCTTCGATGTCGGCGTCGGCGAAGACGATGTTGGGGCTCTTGCCGCCGAGTTCGAGGGTGATCCGCTTCACGCGCTCGGCGCACTTGGCCATGATCTGCTTGCCGACGCGGGTGGAGCCCGTGAAGACGATCTTGGCGACGCCCGGGTGCTCGACGAGGGCGTCGCCCGCCTCGTCGCCCGCGCCCGGCAGCACCTGGAAGAGGTGCTCGGGAAGGCCTGCCTCCAGGGCGAGTTCCGCGAGCCGGATGGCCGTCAGCGGGGTGGTCTCGGCGGGTTTGAGGACGACGGCGTTGCCTGCGGCGAGGGCCGGGGCGGTCCCCCAGGCGGCGATGGGCATGGGGAAGTTCCACGGGACGATCACCCCGATGACACCGAGGGGTTCGAGCAGGGTGAGGTCGATGCCGCCGGGGACGGGGATCTGCCGGCCGCTGAGCCGTTCCACTCCCCCGGCGGCGAAGTCGAGCAGGTCGCGGACATTGCCCGCCTCCCAGCGCGCGTTGCCGATCGTGTGCCCAGCCTCGCGGACCTCCAGCCGGGCCAGCTCCTCGGTGTGGGAGTCGACGGCGACGGCGAACCGGCGCAGCAGCCGGGCCCGGTCGGCGGGGGCGAGCGCGGCCCAGACCCGCTGGGCCGCGGCGGCACGGGTGACGGCGGCGTCCACCTCGGCCGCCGAGGTCGCGGGGACGGTGACGAGAAGTTCCTCCGTCGCCGGGTTCAGGACGCGGTGTTCACGGATCGGCTCAGGGGTCGGGCCAGGGATCGGCTGATGGGTCAAGGCGGCCCTCACAGGCGTTCGAAGGAGCGTCGGAGTTCCCAGTCGGTCACCGCTGCGTCGAAGGCGTCGAGCTCGACGCGTGCCATGTTGCGGTAGTGGGCCACGACTTCGTCGCCGAAGGCCTCGCGGGCGATCTCGCTGTGCTCCCAGAGCTCGGCGGCGTCACGCAGGGTGGTGGGGACGTGGTCGTACGCGGCGGCGTAGGCGTTGCCCTCGCACGGCTCGGGGAGTTCGAGCCCGTGCTCGATGCCGTACAGGCCCGCGGCGACGAGTCCGGCGACGGCGAGGTACGGGTTGACGTCGCCGCCGGGGAGGCGGTTCTCCAGGCGCAGGGACTGGCCGTGACCGACGACGCGGAGTGCGCAGGTGCGGTTGTCGTGGCCCCAGGCGACGGCGGTCGGGGCGAAGGAGCCCGGCTGGAAGCGCTTGTAGGAGTTGATGTTCGGCGCGTACAGGAGGGAGAAGTCGCGCAGGGCCGCGAGCTGGCCGGCGAGGAAGTGCCGCATCACCGGGGACATGCTGCCGTCGGTGTCCGTCATGACGCTGCGTCCTGGTTCGCCGGTGGACCGGAGTGAGAGGTGGATGTGGCAGGAGTTGCCCTCGCGCTCGTTGAACTTGGCCATGAAGGTGAGAGCGACGCCCTCCTGCGCGGCGATCTCCTTGGCGCCCGTCTTGTAGACGGCGTGCTGGTCGCAGGTGACCAGGGCCTCGTCGTACCGGAACACGATCTCGTGCTGGCCGGGGTTGCACTCCCCCTTGGCCGACTCGACGGTGAGGCCCGCGCCCGCCATCTCGTTGCGGATGCGGCGCAGCAGGGGCTCGACGCGGCCGGTGCCGAGGACGGAGTAGTCGACGTTGTACTGGTTGACGGGGGTCAGGCCGCGGTAGCCGCGGTCCCAGGCCTGTTCGTAGGTGTCCTTGAAGACGATGAACTCGAGCTCGGTGCCGACGTGCGCCGAGTAGCCGTGCTCCGTGAGGCGCTCCAGCTGCCGGCGCAGGATCTGGCGAGGCGCGGCGGTGACGGGTGACCCGTCGGCCCAGGCGAGGTCGGCGGTGACCATCGCGGTGGCCTCGTTCCAGGGCACGCGGCGCAGCGTGGTGAGGTCGGGGCGCATGGCGAAGTCGCCGTAGCCACGGTCCCAGGAGGACATGGCGAACCCGTCGACCGTGTTCATGTCGGTGTCGACGGCGAGGAGGTAGTTGCAGCCCTCGGTGCCGTGTGCGACGACCTCGTCGAGGAAGAAGGCGGCGGCGAAGCGTTTTCCCTGGAGGCGTCCCTGCATGTCGGGGAAGGCCAGGACGACGGTGTCGATCTCACCGCTTTCGACGAGGAGGCGGAGTTCCTCGACGGCGAGCGGGGCTGTTCGGTCGGACACGGGTGGATCCTCTCCTCGCGGGCCGACAGATGATCCAAATCTACGGGCGGGGCAAGGGATTTGGATACGGTGCCGGTTCGTTCCGCGTGCCGCAGAAGTGAGGGATCCGATGAACCGTCCGCTGATCGGGATCAGTACCTATCTGGAAGCCTCGGCGCGCTGGGGTGTCTGGGACCTGCCGGCCACGCTGCTGCCCGCCGGCTACGCCCGGCTGGTCCGGGAGGCCGGCGGGGTGGCCGTGCTGCTGCCGCCGGACTCGCCGGAGCTCGCGGCGTCGGTGGTGGCCCGGCTCGACGCGGTGGTGGTGGCGGGCGGGCCGGATGTGGACCCCGCTCGGTACGGGGCGGCGCGCGACCCGCGGTCCGGGCCGCCCGCGCCGGAGCGGGACGGCTGGGAGGCGGCGCTGACCGTGGCGGCGCTGGAGTCCGGCACACCGCTGCTCGGGATCTGCCGCGGGATGCAGGTGCTGAACGTGGCGCTCGGCGGCACGCTGACGCAGCATCTGGCCGGGCACGCGGGTCCTGACGGGGCGACAGGGGTTTTCGGTACGCACCGGGTGACGCCGGTCGCGGGGACGCTGTACGCCTCGGTGGCGCCCGGCCCGTGCGACGTACCCACGTACCACCACCAGGCCGTGGACCGGCTCGGCGCGGGCCTGGTGGCTTCGGCGCATGCGGCGGACGGCGCGGTGGAGGCGGTCGAGCGGCCGGGGCCTGGGTGGGTCCTCGGGGTGCAGTGGCATCCGGAGATGGGCGAGGACGTGCGGGTGATGCGGGCGCTGGTGGCGGCGGCCTCGTCGTCCGCCTGAGGTCCGGTACGCGCCCGACGCGGCCGGTGGTCCCGCGGTGACGGCCACGGTTCCGGGCAGCCGCCTGCACCCCGGCGGCGTAGCGTGGCGGACAGGAGAGATTCCGTCGCCGTCCCGTCGGGCCGCTCGCCGTGAGCGCGATCGGCCGCCTTCCCCCGCCTCCCCCTCGTGGCCCGATGGCGAGAGGAGGAACGATGTCCGTCATCACACCGGATGCGGTGAAGCAGGAGGCGTTCGCGGGCCGCATGGTTCAGGTGCTGAACGACACGTGCCTGGGTCTCATGGCGGGCCTGGGCCACCAGAGCGGTCTGTTCGACACGATGGCCGGCATGGCGCCGGCCACGAGTGCGGAGATCGCGGAGGCCGCCGGGCTGCACGAGCGTTACGTACGGGAGTGGCTGGGCGCGATGGTCGTCGGGGGCATCGTCGACTACGAGCCCGAGCAGATCACGTACGCGCTGCCGCCCGAGCACGCCGCTTCGCTCACGCGGGCGGCCGGGCCGGACAACCTGGCCCGGATCGCGCAGGACTTCGGCATGATGGGCGAGGTCGAGCAGCAGGTGCTGGAGGCGTTCCGTACCGGGGGCGGGCTGCCGTACTCGGCGTATCCGCGGTTCCAGAGCCTTCAGGCGGAGGAGTCCGGGGAGGTCTTCGACCTGGCCCTGGTGAACGGGATCGTGCCGCTGGTGCCCGGTCTCACGGAGCGGCTGCGCGCGGGCATCGCCGTGCTGGACATCGGTACCGGCCACGGCCACGCGGTCAACGTCCTGGCCCGGGCCTTCCCCGCGAGCAGTTTCCAGGGGCTCGACATGTCCGAGGAGGGCATCGCCGCCGCCCGCGCCGAGGCAGCCGGGCTGGGGCTGGGCAACACCGCCTTCGATATCGGCGACTGCTCCGAGATCTCCGGCTCCTACGACCTGATCACGGCGTTCGACGTCATCCACGACCTGGCCCGGCCGGCGCGCACGCTGGCCGCCGTCGCCGCCGCCCTGGCACAGGACGGCGTGTTCCTGATGGGGGACATCGCGGCGTCGAGCCGTCTGGAGGAGAACATCGACCACCCGCTGGGCCCGGCGCTGTACACGTTCTCGGTGTTCTACTGCATGAGTGTCTCGCTGGGCGAGGGCGGTGAGGGTCTGGGCACCGTGTGGGGTGAACAGGCCGCCCGCAGGATGCTCGGCGAGGCCGGATTCGGCCGGATCGACACCCAGCGGGTCGAGGGCGACATCCTGAACGTCTACTACGTGGCGCGGCGCTGAGTGGTGTCCCCGCGGTCAGCCGTCGAGCCGGTGGCCGGGCCGGCGTCGCAGCCAGTCCAGCGCGGCCGCACCTTGGGCCGCCTGGAACGCCCTGAGCGTCGGCAGGCCCGGCAGGTCGGGGCGCAACGACTGCGCGACGAAGTAGCCGGCCAGTGCGGCGAGTACGGCGGTGACCCCGGCGGGGTCGGCGTCCCGGCCGAGCGGGTGGGCGGTGAAGAGGGTCTCCGGGTCGGGGCCGCCCTGGGCCGCGACGCACGGCAGCATCGCCAGCAGGTCGAACCACGGTGCGGCGCGCATCGCGTGGGGCCAGTCGACGAAGACGACGCGGTCCTCGGTGAGCAGGATGTTGTCGGCACGCAGGTCGCCGTGGGCGAGGCTGTCGCCGGTGGCTGGTCCGGCCCAGCCGGACTCCAGTTCCGCGAGTGCGCCGAGCCGGCGGGCCGCCCAGGGGTCCAGCCGTGTGGTGTCACCCGCCGCGTGCAGGGTTCGCCAGCCGGTGAACAGCGTGGTCTTGCCCGCGGCGGCCGGGGGCGCGTCCACCGGGGCCGGGGTGAGGGTGCGCGACAGGTCGCCGACCGCCGCCAGGACGCGCTCCAGCTCGGCCGGGTCCCAGGGGACGCGGGGCTGGTGGCCGTCAATGTCCTCCAGGACGAGGGCGACGCAGGTGCCGTCGTCGTACGAGCCGAGCAGTTTCGGTACGGGGGCGTGCGGCGGGAGCGCCGCGGTGTTCCTGGCCTCGGCACGGTGCTGGTCCGGGCTGTCGGGGTTGACCTCGGCGCTCACGGCCTTCACGAAGGCGCGGCTCCCGTCCGCGAGCCGGACCCGGGCGGCGACCCCGGGCGAGAAGCCGCCGCTCTGACTGCGGGCCTCGACGACCGGCGCGCCGAGGATGTCCTGGACGGCGTTGCGTACGGTGTCGGGCAGGTCGGCCCAGTGGTGGCGGACGCCGGTGGCGGGCGGTGCGGTCACGGTCATGCGCCCATCCTTCCGGCGTGGTTGGTGGGCGGGCCAGCGAATTTCCGGCGGCTGCGACCGCGTGCCCCAACCTCACTGGTCACCGGATTCCGGATCTCCCGGGCGCGGGGCTGTGCGACCTCCCGCCCCAGGGCGCTGCGCTCCCGCGGAGTGCGGCCCAGCGGATCACGGACGCTTGGGCCCCTGCGCATGTTGTCGGTGACATGACCTAGTCTTCGCTCACCCGTCACACGTGCAGCACAAGTCGCGCACATCGACTGTCACCTGATAGCTGCATGGAGTGGCCCCACACTCGTTCCGGGGGTTCGAACCACCGTGCGTAGACGCACTCTCCCGGCCGCCACCGCACTGGCGGTCCTCTTCAGCTCGGCGGTACTCACCGCCGCACCGGCGTCCGCCGACACCACCAGGCCTATCGCGGTCTGGGACGTCGACGACACAGTCGTCGACGGCGTCCACCAGCGGCTGTACTTCAGCGACCGGTACAACGACAAGATCGTCGTCACTGACTACACCGGCAAGGCCGTCGCCACGCTCACCGGCCTGCCCCAGGTCCGTGACCTCGAACTGAGCCCGGACTCGGGCACGCTGTACGCGGCGGTCTACGGCGCCGACAAGATCGTCGCCATCGACACCGCGACCCTCACGCAGACCGCCGAGTACCCGACCGGCGACAAGACCATCCCCTCCCGGCTCGCCTACGCCGACGGCAAGCTGTGGTTCGGATACGGGGACCAGTGGGACTCCGGGCTCGGCTCCGTCGACCTGACGGCCGAGACGCCCACGGTGACACTGGACCTGGCGGCCGGACACGACTTCGCGAGCCCGCCCGAGCTCTACGCGAACCCCGCCAACCCGGGCACGCTGCTTGCCCTCGACTCGCACATCAGCTCCGCCCCGATCGTCGTCTACGACACCTCCTCCGGTACCCCGGTCATCCGCGTGTCCGCCGAGAAGGGAGGCTTCTACAAGGACGCGGCCCTCACGCCGGACGGCCAGAACGTCGTCGTGGCGGGGCCCGGGAATCGGGCGCTCACCGAGTACCGGCTCTCAGACCTGGAACAGGTCCGCACCTACCCCGTCCCCGACGAGCCGGAGACGGTCAGCGTCGCTCCGGACGGCACGGTCGCGGCGACCGTCCTCGACACCGACGACCTCGGGGACACGTACGTCTTCGCCGGCGGCAGCGGCAAGCCCGCCAGCGTCCGCAACCTGTCGCACAAATGGATGCCCTGGTTCGGACACTCGATGAACTGGTCGGCCGATGGCCGGAAGCTGTTCGTGCTGACCGGGTCCTACGAGTTCACCCAGTTCCACGCCATCGACGAGCCACGCAAGTACGTCGGCACGCTCAAGGTCGATGCCCCCGCCACCGCCACCCGCGCGAAGTCGCTCACCGTCAAGGGCTCGCTCACCGCCGCCCTCGCGCTGCCCGCCGGGACCCCGCTGGCCGTCACCCGCACCGACATGGAGTCGCCGAAGGGGAAGCCGCTCGGCACCAAGCGGCTCGGCACGGGTGGCAAGTTCTCCTTCGCGGACACCCCGCCGGCCGGCAGCAAGGTCACGTACACGGTGAGGTACGCCGGTGACGCCACGCACACCTCGGCCACCGCCTCGGACACCGTCAACGTTTCCCGCGCCACGCCCGCACTGACACTGAACAACAACGGCAAGGTGTACGGCTACGCCAAGAAGGTCGTGTTCACGGCGCACCTCGGCACGACGTACAAGAACCGCACGGTCGAGATCTTGGCCGACCCGTTCGGGGCGGACAAGCCGAAGAAGAGGGTGAAGACCGGCACGGTCAACTCCAGAGGCAACCTGTCGGTCACCCTGGCTATGACCCGGGACACCGCGGTCACCGCCGTATTCAAGGGAGACGCCCGCTACGCCCCGAAATCGGTCAAGTCCACCGCGTACGCCCGGGTGAAGGTCTCGACGGCGCTGTCCAAGCACTACAAGACCGGCAAGATCGGCTCCACGACGTACCGCTACTTCCACAAGAACACCGACGTCATCTCCACGACGACGATGAGCTACTACAAGGGCCGCAAACAGCGGATCGAACTCCAGGCGTACTACCAGGGCAAGTGGTACGACGGGGCCACCGAGTACTTCAAGCTCGGCACCAACGGAAAGTCGGCCGTCAACCTGGGCCACTCCGGCAAGTCCGGCATTCGCGCCCGCGTGCGCTCTTCGTACGTCAACTCCGCATCCGGAGACACCGTCAACTCGACGACGCACGGGAGCTGGGCGTACTTCATATTCACCAGCTGATGCACGGCCGACGTCCTTCGAGACTGTGACGTCGGGGGCGCGTTTCCCACCCGGGGACGCGCCCCGATGCTGTCCCCCTCACGCTCTCCGCCAGAAGAACCGGCGGACGTGCAGACAGACGACCACCTGCCGCCCCGCAGTAGGCACGTCGGCTGGAAACCGCAGGTAGGAGCTGTGTACCCGGCTCGGCCGACTCCCGCAGTCCGGACATCCCGAGCCGGTCGTCGTCACGCGGACCTCGATGCGTATCGCCTTGTTGTTCACGTCTGCCGACAGCACTGCCACGTCCGCGATCGACGGGAACAGCAGTTCCTTCATCCAGCGGACACCGCGGACGACATCACGCGCTGAGCTGGTCGAACTGGCGCCGTCGGCGCCCCGCAATCGCCCGCCGCTGTCACTACCTGCGGCGCAGTCGCACGATCGAGGGGCGGTCCCGCGAGACCGCCCCCACACGCCCGAAGCCGCACTACACTCCGGCCGCCCGGCGAAAGACCAGGTCAGACAGCGAAATCCTGCTGGAGGACTAGTCCCCGGACGGGTTCGACCGCGTCAGGGAGAGCAGGTCGCGGGCCGGGCCCGTGGGGCGGTGGCCCGCGGGCCAGACGGCGCGGAGCTGACGGCGCAGGCGGACGCCGGCGATCGGGACCTTGACCAGACGCCGGGCCGAGAGCTCCTCGCCGAGGGCCAGTTCGCTCAGGACACAGGGCCCGGCACCGCTCTCCGCCGCACCCTTCACCGCCGTGGTGGAGGAGAGCTCCAGGAGCGGCTGGGCCAGTCCCCCGTGCACGGCGAGGGCGGCGTCCAGGACCTGGCGGGTGCCGGAGCCGTGCTCGCGCAGGATCAACGGGGTCCCGGCCAGCTCCTTCGGGGTCAGCGGGGTGAGCCGGCGGGCCCAGGCGTGCGACGGGGCGACCACGACGACCAGCCGGTCGTGCGCGATGACCGTGCCGTCGAGCCCCTCCGGCACGGACAGCCCCTCGACGAAACCGAGGTCCGCCTCGCCGGTCAGCAGCCGTTGTGCGACCACCGCGGAGTTGCCGGCGAGCAGCGACACCGCGGTGTCCGGCCGTTCGCCGCGCAGGGCTATCAGCCAGCCCGGGAGCAGGTACTCGGCGATGGTCATGGAGGCGGCGACCCGCAGCCGGGAGTCGCGGCGGTCCCGCAGCGCCTGGGCGCCCGCATCGAACGCCTCGGCGGCCTCCACGACCCGGCGCGCCCAGTCGGTGACGAGCGCGCCCGCGTCGGTGAGGCGCGAGCCGCGGGGCGAGCGGTCGAGCAGGGCGAGGCCTAGCTGCCGTTCCATCGAGCGGATCCGGCTGCTGGCGGCGGGCTGGGTGATGCCGACGTCCCGGGCGGCGCGTCCGAGACTGCCGTGCCGGGCGACGGCGAGGAGCAGCTCCAGCGCACCGAGATCAGGGACCCGGTGGGACAGAAGTGCGGGTACTTCGCTGGTCATAAGCCCACCTTATGACCTCATAGGCCAGGGATCCCTGGTGGGGGACGATCCGGGCACCGAGAATCGTGGCATGGCCATCTTTCCGCAGACCCGCACCGCTCCTCCGTACTCCGCCGCCGCCCGGCGGCCGGCCCTGCGGCACTTCGGCCCCAACTGGTACGCGACCGTCATGGGCACCGCGATCGTGGCGAGTGCGGGCGTCGCCCTGCCCGTGCACGTCCCCGGGCTGCGGACGGCCTGCGCGCTGGTGTGGGTGCTCTCCGCGGTCCTGCTCGCCGCCGTGCTCGTCGCCCGGGCCGGGCACTGGGCCGCGCACCGCGACCAGGCCCGCGCCCACCTCCTGGATCCGGCGGTCGCGCCGTTCTACGGGTGTTTCTCGATGGCGCTGCTGGCCGTCGGCGGTTCCGGGATGGTGGTGGGCAGGGACGTCATCGGCCATCAGGCGGCCCTGGTGCTGGATGTGCTGCTGTACACCGCGGGCACGCTGACCGGGCTGGCAGCGGCCGTGGCGATTCCGTATCTGATGATCGTGCGCCACCGGCCCGATCCCGGCACCGCGTCCCCGGTGTGGCTGCTGCCGGTGGTGGCGCCCATGGTGTCGGCCGCACTCGGGCCGCTGCTGGTGCCTGAGCTGCCCGAGGGACAGTGGCGGGAGGCGCTGCTGCTCGCCTGCTACGCGATGTTCGGGCTGAGCCTGCTGGCTACGCTGGTGATGCTGCCGCTGATCTTCGCCCGGCTGGTGCACCGCGGTCCGCTGCCGCTCGTGCTGACGCCCACCCTGTTCCTGGTGCTCGGCCCGCTGGGCCAGTCGACGACGGCGGTCAACGCGCTGGCGGATGTGGCGCCGGGTGCGATCCAGGCACCGTACGCCTCCGCGCTCGGGGTGTTCGCCGTGCTGTACGGGGTGCCGGTGATGGGGTTCGCGCTGCTGTGGCTGGCGCTGGCCGTCTCCCTCGTGGTGCGGGCGGTGCGGGGCGGGATGACCTTCGCCATGACGTGGTGGGGCTTCACCTTCCCCGTCGGTACGTGCGTGACGGGCGCCGCCGGTCTGGCCCGGCACACCGGTCTGGCGGCGTTCACCTGGCTGGCCGTAGCCCTGTACGTCCTGCTGGTGGCGGCCTGGGCGGTTGCCGGGGCGCGCACGGTGCGCGGGCTGCTGAGCGGGGTGCTGCTCGCGGCGCCGCGGGCGTCCGCACCGGTGGCGGCCCGAGCCGCGTGAGGTGCGGCGCCGGGTACTCAGCGGCGCGGGTCGAACGTGGCGTCGATGTGCTCGGCGACCGCGACGACCAGCAGCCGGGTCCCGGGGACCGTGGCCCGCCAGCGGTGGCGCACCCCGCCCGAGAGGAACAGCGTGTCGCCTCGCTCCAGGCGGTAGGCCTGCCCCTCGGCCTCCACCTCGGCGGCGCCCTCCGCCACGTACATCACCTCGTCGTTGCGGTGCTGGAACTCGCGCCCGAGGTCGAGCTCGCCGGAGAATTCGAGGGCACTGAGCTGATGGCGGCCGCGCACCACCCTGCGTACCCCGTCCTCCTGCGCGCCGCGCACGACCTCGACCGCGCGTGCCGAGTCCGCGGCGGCGCGCAGACGTGCGGTGGTGGTCTCCAGGGCTTCGGCGACCCGGTCCAGGGAACGGGCGCTGGGTCTGGCCCGTTCGTTCTCGATCTGGCTGAGAAACGGCACGGACAGACCGCTCCGCGCGGCGACCGCGGCCAGGGTGAGTCCCAGCGATCTGCGCTGTCGGCGGACCGCGGCGCCCACCCGGAGTGTTTCCTTGTCGTCCATGTCCGGCTCCCTCCCGACTCGCCATCCTTCCGGTTGCCAGCACCTTACGCACACCGTTACGCGAGGACGGCGGGGAAAGAGTCGTCAGGACAGCCCGAAAGGGGTGGACACCGCCACCGGCGGTGCCCACCCCTTTCCGTGCCGTTGCCCCTGGTGGGGCCACTGCCGCTGCTACTACTGAGGAGCCATCTTGTCCACGATGCCCGGATTCATGTCCATCCAGGCCTTCACGGCTTCCTCCTCGTGCCCCGCACCGCGCTTCTGGATCTGGTTCTCCAGGCCGGCGAGCTGGCCCTCGCTGAGCTTGAAGTCCTTCAGCCACTTGGTGAGCTGCGGGTAGTTCTCCGGGAACGCCTTGGAAGCGATGGTGTGCAGCCGGTCGCCGTCACCGAAGGCCTTCTTCGGGTCCTGGAGCTTGGTCATCTTGTACTCGCTGTACGCCCAGTGCGGGGTCCACAGCATGACTGCGATGGGCTCCTTCTTGGCGTACGCGCGCTTCAGCTCGGCCAGCATGGCCGGAGTGGAGCCGTCGACGACCTTGTACTCGTCGTCCAGGCCGTAGCCCGGCAGCACGTTCTTCTTGAGGTTCTCCATCGTGGCGGTGCCCGGTTCGATGCCGATGATCCGGCCCTTGAACTGCGAGCCCTTGCCCTTGAGGTCCGCCAGGGACTTCACGTCCTTGACGTAGTCGGGCACCGCGATCTCGAGTGAGGTCGGGCCGTACCACGAGCCGATGTCGGTCAGCTTGGAGCCGTACTTGTCCCAGTAGTTCTTCTGGGTGTACGGCAGCCAGCCGTCGAACTGCACGTCGATCTGGCCGCGGGACATCGCGGCGTACATCGGACCAACCTCGAACTGCTTGAGGTTGATCTTGTAACCGCGGTCCTCCAGGACTGCCTTCCACAGGTACGTGGCGGCGATGTCCTCCTCCCACGGGAACCAGGCCATCTCGATGGCACGGTCGCGCTCGTCCTTGCCATCGGCGCCCTTGGAGGTGGCGGCCTTCTTGACCGGGGTCCACTTGTCGGCGACGCCCGGGTTGGCCTTCAGCCAGGTCCGGACGGCCTCCTGCTCCTTGCCGGAGCCGCTCTTCTGGATCTGCGCCTCAAGGCTGGTGAGCTGGTCCTCGGTCATCTCGAAGCTCTTGAGCCAGCTGCCGACCTCGGGGTTGTCGCCCGCGAAGCCCTTGCGGGTCAGCGTGTGAATGCCATCGCCCTTGCCCCAGAGGTTCTTGGGGTCCTTGAGCTTGGTGAGGTCGTACTGGTTGTACGCCCAGTGCGGCGACCAGAGAGGAACGACGATCGGTTCCTTCTTGGCGTACGCGCGCTTCAGCTCGGCCAGCATGGCCGGCGTGGAACCGTCGACGACCTTGTACTCCTTGTCCAGGCCGTAGCCCGGCAGGATCTTGTCCTTGAGCAGGCCCGTCTCACCGGCGCTCGGCTCGATGCCGACGATCCGGCCCTTGAAGTCGGACGCCTTGCCCTTCAGGTCGTCGAGGGAGTCGACGCCCTTCACGTACGAGGGGACGGCGAGCTCCAGCGAGGTCGGGCCGTACCAGGAGCCCATGTCCTCCAGGCGGTCCTTGTACTTCGCCCAGTACGACGCGTGGGTGACCGGCAGCCAGGAGTCGGTCTCGAAGTCGATCTGACCGCCGGCCATGCCGGTGTACAGCGCGCCGGCCTCGTACTGCTTGACGTCGACCTCGAAGCCGCGCTGCTCCAGCAGCTCCTTCCACAGGAAGGTGGAGGCGATGCCTTCGTCCCACGGGATGTAGCCCATGCTGATCTTCTTGCCGGCCCCGATGTTCTTCGGGTCGGAGCTCGCGGTGTCGTCCGTGTCCGAGGAACCGAACATGCCCATGCCGCCGGCGACGAGCGCGAGGACGACGATGCCGACCACGGCGACGACGGGCTGCGGGCGGTGGTTCCACACCTTGAGTCCGCCGGTCACCGACTGCGCCTTGGCGAGCGCGCGGCGGGCGAGCGGGGAGACCTCGCGGCCCAGCGCGCTGGTCATGCGGTCCAGGTACATCGCCAGGACGACGATGGAGACGCCGGCCTCGAAGCCGAGGCCCACGTCGACGTTGCCGATGGCGCGGTAGACGGAGCCGCCGAGGCCGCCGCCGCCGACCATGCCGGCGATGACCACCATGGACAGGCCCAGCATGATGACCTGGTTGATGCCCGCCATGATCGTGGGCAGTGCGAGCGGCAGCTGCACCCGCAGCAGGGTGTTGCGCGACGTGGTGCCGAAGGCCTCCGCCGCCTCGACGAGTTCGCCGTCGACCTGGCGGATGCCGAGCTCGGTCATCCGGACGCCCGGGGGCAGCGCGAAGATGATGGTGGCGATGATCCCGGGGACGACACCGACGCCGAAGAAGATGACGCCGGGGATCAGGTAGACCATGGCGGGCATGGTCTGCATGAAGTCGAGGACCGGCCGGGTCACCGCGCTGACGGTCTTCGAGCGGGACGCCCAGATACCGAGAGGTACGGCCAGGACCAGCGTCACGATGGTCGCGACGAGCACCAGGGTGAGGGTGTCCATCGCCTCGTCCCACAACTCGACGGAGTCGATGAGGGCGAAGCCGACGAACGCGAGCACACCGGCGAGCAGGCCGCGCAGCCACCAGGCGATGACGGCGACGATGCCCGCGAAGAGCAGGGGGGCGGGGGCGGAGAGTACGGCGGCGATGCCGTCGAACATGCCGCTCACGACGGAGCTGATGGCGTCGAAGAGCCAGGCCAGGTGGGTCTGGAGCCAGTCGACGGCGGAGTCGACCCAGTCGCCGAGATGAAGCCTAAACACTGGCCACCTTCTTCAGCGAGGCCCGGGCGCCCTCGGGAGCCTCGGTGGGGGTCATCGGCTCACCGAGCACGGCGAGCAGCCGGGCACGCGGCACGACGCCGATGAGCTTGCCCTTGTCGTCGGTCACGGCGACCGCGACACCGCTCTGCGAGCAGGGCGTGAACAGCTCGATGATCGGGGTGGACTCGACGACGGTGGCCGGTGCCTCCCGCAGGACGTCGGCGGGCGTACGCAGTTCCTTGCCGTCGTCCGTCCTGGTGCCCATCACGGTGTGCGGTTCGGCCATGATGGCGCCCGCGGTCAGCACCCGGGAGCGGTCGACGTCCTGGGTGAAGGAGGCGACGTAGTCGTTGGCCGGGGTGACGAGGATGTCCTCGGCGGTGCCGAGCTGGACTATCTCGCCGTCGCGCATCACGGCGATGCGGTCGCCGAGGCGCATGGCCTCGTTGAGGTCGTGGGTGATGAAGACGATGGTCTTCTTCAGCCGCTTCTGCAGTTCCAGGAGCTGGTCCTGCATGTCGCGGCGGATCAGCGGGTCGAGCGCGCTGAAGGACTCGTCCATCAGGAGCAGGTCGGCGTCGGTGGCGAGCGCGCGGGCGAGGCCCACGCGCTGCTGCATACCGCCGGAGAGCTCGTCGGGCCAGGACTTCTCCCAGCCGGCGAGGCCGGTCATCTCCAGTGCCTCGGTGGCACGGCGGTTGCGCTCGGCGCGCGGCACACCCTGCACCTCGAGGCCGTAGCCCGCGTTCTCCAGAACGCTCCGGTGGGGAAAGAGCGCAAAGTGCTGGAACACCATGCTGATCTTGGTGGAGCGGACGTGGCGGAGCTCGGCGGCGGTCAGGGCGGTCAGGTCCTGGCCGTCGAAGAGCACCTTGCCGGCAGTGGGCTCCAGCAGCCCGTTGAGCATGCGCAGCAACGTGGACTTGCCGGACCCGGACAGACCCATCACGACGAAGATCTGGCCCGGTTCCACGGTGAACGATGCATCGATCACCGCTGCGGTCGTTCCGTCGGCGCGCAGCTCGTCGCGGTCCGTGCCGCTCTCGAGCTTCTGCACGGCTTGATCGGGTCGTCTGCCGAATACTTTGTACAAGTGTTCGGCTTGCAGCCTTGACACATACACCTCACGCGTTGAACCGAAAACGGTCTGCCACCCCCTCCGGCAGACCGTGGAGCGGTGCGGATTCGGTCCGCATGGCACGTGCACTAGTTGAAAATGCGACGTGGTCCGCTCCGATGCCGCGCCTGCCCCCGCTTACACAGGCCAAACATGAGAGTGACCCAGCTCACAGAACAGCGACCGGAGTTCGGGAACCGCGTCTGCTGCGGCCGCTGTCGGTGGGGTGCGGCATCATCGGGGTGTGACGCGACGCCTGATGCTCCTCGACACCGCCTCCCTCTACTACCGCGCCTACTTCGGGGTTCCCGACTCGGTGCGCGCACCCGACGGCACACCGGTCAACGCCGTGCGCGGGCTGCTGGACTTCATCGGCCGGCTCGTACAGGACCACCGGCCGGACGATCTGGTCGCCTGCTGGGACGCGGACTGGCGCCCCCAGTGGCGGGTCGACCTGATCCCCTCGTACAAGGCGCACCGCGTCGCGGTGGAGACCGGCGAGGGGCTGCCCGACGAGGAGGAGACGCCCGACACGCTGGCCCCGCAGGTGCCGGTCATCGCGGACGTCCTGGACGCCCTGGGCATCGCCCGGGTCGGCGTCACGGGATACGAGGCGGACGACGTGATCGGCACCCTGACCGGCCTGTCGACCGGCCCGGTCGACATCGTCACCGGTGACCGGGACCTCTACCAGTTGGTGGACGACGCCCGCGGGGTGCGGGTGCTCTACCCGCTGAAGGGCGTCGGCACCCTCCAGGTGACGGACGAGGCCTGGCTCCGCGAGAAGTACGGGGTGGACGGCTCCGGATATGTCGACCTGGCCCTGCTGCGCGGCGACCCGAGCGACGGACTGCCCGGCGTCCCCGGCATCGGGGAGAAGACCGCGGCGAAACTGCTGGACGCGTTCGGTGACCTGGCCGGGATCATGGCCGCGGTCGACGATCCGGCCGCCAGGCTGACACCCTCGCAGCGCAAGCGGCTCGACGAGGCCCGTGACTACGTCGCCGTCGCGCCGACCGTGGTCCGGGTCGCCGGCGACGTACCCCTGCCGGATTTCGACCCCGTACTGCCGGTCGAACCGCGCGACCCCGCGACGCTCGAAGCGCTTGCGGACCAGTGGGGTCTGGGCGGAGCACTCCAGCGCCTGCTCTCCACACTCGCCACCTGAGGTGTTAGGTTAGGTAACCCTAAGGCCAATGTCCCGTGTATGGGCCACCGGCCCGGCATCCGGAGCAGGGAGACAACCTCGTGGCAGAACGACCGGCGCGGCAGGCACCCAAGGCGCAGGGTGCGCAGGTCCTGCGCACCGAGCAGATCACCCCGCACATGATCCGGGTGGTGCTCGGCGGTGACGGTCTCGCCGGCTTCACGCTGTCCGGCTTCACCGACCACTACGTCAAGCTGTGCTTCGCCCCCGAAGGCGCCGAGTACACGCACCCCTTCGACATGGCCCGCATCCGCGAGGAGTTCCCGCGCGAGCTCTGGCCCACGACGCGCACCTACACGGTGCGCTCCTGGGACCCGGACACCCGGGAGCTGGCGATCGACTTCGTGGTGCACGGCGACGAGGGCCTCGCAGGCCCGTGGGCGGCGCGCGCGACTGCGGGCGACCAGGTGACCTTCCTGGGCCCCGGCGGCGGTTACGGCCCCGACGCCTCGGCCGGCTGGCACCTTCTGGTGGGCGACGAGAGCGCCCTGCCGGCCATCGCCGCGGCGCTGGAGCAGATGCCCGAGGGCGCGGTGGTGCACGCGTTCATCGAGGTCACGGACGCCTCGGAGGAGCAGAAGATCGCGTCGCCGGACGGCGTCGAGGTCACCTGGCTGCACCGGGGCGAGCGTCCGGTGGGCGAGGCACTCACGGCCGCGGTGAAGGAGCTGGAGTTCCCCGCGGGCGACGTCCAGGCGTTCGTCCACGGCGAGGCCGGCTTCGTCAAGGAGATCCGCCGCCACCTGAGGCTCGACCGCGGGATCCCGGCGCCGCAGCTGTCGATCTCCGGCTACTGGCGGCTCGGCCAGAACGACGACACCTGGCGCTCGGTCAAGCGCGAGTGGAACGAGCAGGTGGAGCGCGAGCAGGAGAGCGCCGCGTAACTCCCGGCCACCAACCGCACTGTGCCCCGGTCCGCGGACCGGGGCACGGTCGCGTCCGCCCCCGCGGCCGCCGGCTCAGCCGCCCGCCTCCTCGCCGAACGCCCTTGCCGACGCGTCCACATGCGCGAGCCGTCGCAGGGCCGCGAACATCGCCTCGCCGAGCACCGTGCCGACGACCACGCTCTCCACCAGGTCCTCTCGCGCCACCCGGCGCCCGACGTAGTCGAGATCGGCCCGCGCGACCTGTTCGGCGGCAGCGGCGTAGTCGTCGAGCAGTTCGACGAAGCCGCCGTGTCCCGCCCGGCGCAGCGCCACCAGCACCTCGGCGAGGGACTCCCCGCCGGGGCTGCGCGCCCCGGACAGCCAGCCCCTGCGCTCCAGCAGGTCCGCCACGTCCTCGCGGGCATCCTCCAGCTCGGGCCCGGCATCGTCGCCCCGCGACGGCGCGATGCTCTTCGCCGCCGTGCCCAGCACGTCATGCAGGGGCTGGTGCGGGTCCTCCATCACCCGAAGCACCTCCCCGATGGCCGACAGCGGGAGCCCGCCGACGTCCAGCAGGGCGCGGATCAGCCGCAGCCTGCGCTCGTGCCCGTCGTCGTAACTCGCCTGGTTCGGGCTGGTCAGCTGCCCGGCGGGCAGCAGCCCCTCCCTTACGTAGAACTTGATCGTCGGTACCGGAACCCCGGACCTGCGGCTCAACTCGCCGATGCGCACCGCGCGTTCTCCCTTGCTCCTCTTGCCAACCCGCACCCCATCATAGATAGTTCCACTATCGGATAGCGGAGAGCGCCACTATCCATATCAACTCAGGGGGATCTCATGCCGCAATGGCGTACCTGGCACCGCCCGTTAGTCCTCTTCGCCGCAGCCATGGCCGTGATGACGGTCGTCTCGGGTATCGGTCTGCTGGTCGACGACCGGGTCCTGGCAGGCTCGGCGATCTGGTTCAAACCCTTCAAGTTCGCGGTCTCGTTCGTGGTGTACGCCCTCGCGCTCGCCTGGATGCTGACGCTCCTCACCCGGGGCCGGCGCACCGGCTGGTGGGCCGGGACCGTGGTCGCGCTCTCCAGCCTCGTCGAGATGGCGATCATCACGGCGCAGGTCGTCCGCGGGAAGCGCAGCCACTTCAACAACGCCACACCGTTCGACTCGTCGCTGTTCGCCGCCATGGGCGCCACCGTGGTCATCCTGTGGACCGGCACCCTGGTCATCGCGATCCTGCTGCTGCGCGCCCGTATCGCGGACCGCGCCTCCGCCCGGGCGATCCGCTCGGGCGTGCTCCTGGCCCTGGTGGGCGCCGGATTCGGGTTCCTCATGACGCAGCCGTCCGAGGATCAGCGAGCGGCCGGCAACCTCGACACGGCCGATGTCGTCGGTGCGCATGCCGTGGGCGTTCCGGACGGCGGGCCCTCGATGCCGCTCACCGGCTGGTCGACGACCGGCGGTGATCTGCGCGTCCCGCATTTCGTGGGGATGCACGCGCTCCAGCTGCTCCCCCTGTTCCTGCTGGCGCTGGTCACGCTGGCGCCGCGCTTCGCCCGGCTGCGCGACCCCCGGGTCCGGCTGCGCCTCGTGACGGTCGCCTCCGGCGCCTACGCGGCGGTCACCGGCCTCGCCGCCTGGCAGGCGCTGCGCGGCCAGCCGCTGATCCACCCGGACGGCGCGACCCTCGGCGCCGCGGCGCTCGTCCTGGCCGCCACAGCCGCCGGTACGTACGGCGCGCTGCGGCCGCACTCCGGGGCGCACACCTCCCCCACCGTCGAGAAGGAGTTCGTGTCATGACCGGTGCACTCTTCGAGATCTCGTTCGTGCTCGCGGCGCCGTTCTGGCTGCTCATGATCTTCCTGCCGGGCCGGCCGGTCACGGCCCGGGTCGCCGCCTCGCCCTTCACGGTCCTGCCGGTGCTCGCCGTCTACCTGGCGATGGCCCTTCCGGTCCTTCCCGAGCTCTGGACGGCGGTGAGCAGCCCGGACATCGACACGTTCCGCGAACTGACCGCGCTGTCGAACGGGGCGGGAGCGGTGTGGGCGCAGGTCATCGCGTGGGACCTGCTGCTTGGCCAGTGGATGTTCCTGGAGAGCCGCCGGCTGGGCATCACGCCCTATGTGATGGGCCCGCTGCTCGTACTGACGATTCTGCTCTCGCCGTTCGGGCTGCTGGTCTTCCTGGCGCTGCGCGCGGTCCGGCAACGCGGGACCCGGCCCGGGAGCGAACTCCCGGACCGGGTGGACAGTGCAGTGGCGGACCGCTGAGGGGCCGCCTGTCAGACGGACTTCTGGTACGAGCGGAAGGTGCGGGTCGACAGCCAGACCGCGATCACGGCGAGCACCAGCAGCGCGCCCCCGCGGCTGAGCACCAGGCCCCGGTCGGGATCCGCGGTGAGCGCCGAACGGCCGGCCACCATTGCCCAGTTGACCGGGTTGAAGTCCGCGATGTGACGCATCCAGGAGGGCATCTGTCCCGGGGCCATGAAGGAGGTCGAGAGGAAGGTCAGCGGCAGGAGCAGGAAGGTGTTGATGCCGATGATCGACTCCCGCTGGCGGACCAGCATGCCCAGGGCATTGGAGAACGCGCCGAACACCGTGCCGAGCAGGATCGAGGCGAGGACCAGGATCAGCAGTCCGCCCGCTCCGCCCGGGTAGGTGGCGCCGGCCGCCCAGCCGAGCAGGAGGATGATCACGGACTGCACGGCCGTACTGATGCCGTTCTGTACGACATTGGCGTTCATCAGCGCGTTGCGGCTGACGGGCGTCGTCAGGAAGCGGTTGAGCGTGCCTCGCTCGATCTCCTCCAGGGTCCCCATGCCGGCCCACATGCTCGACCCCAGGGCGCTCATCACGACGATGCCGGGGATCAGGTAGTCCAGGTACGACGTGGTGCCGAAGCCGCCGAGCTCGACGACCTTCCTGAAGAGGTTGCCGAACAGGAACAGCCAGATCACCGGCTGGATCAGCGAGATCACCAGGAAGACCGGCTGCCTGAGGATCGCCGTCAGCTGGCGCTGGGTCATGTACCAGGTCTGGGCGAGTGCCTGACTGCTCATCGGGTGCCTCCTGCGGCGACCGGTGCGGAAGCGCTGTGCGGGCCTGCGGCCTCCGCCTCGGAGAAGCGGCGGCCGGCGTACCGCAGATAGACGTCGTCGAGGGAGGGGCGGGCGACGGTGGCGGCCGCCACGGCCGCACCGGCCCGCTCCAGGGCGGTGAGCAGCACCGGGACGGCGGCCGCGCCGTCCTCGGCGCGGACGCTGACCCGGCGTCCGTCGACCAGCACCTCGTACACGCCGGGCAGTCCGGCGAGTGCGGCTGTGGCGGCCTCGCGATCCCCGTCGGTGCGCAGCTCCAGGTGGACGGCGTCGCCCCTCAGCTCGCCCTTGAGCTCGTCGGGGGTACCGCCGACGACGATGCGGCCGCGGTCGACGATGGCGATGCGTTCGGCGAGCCGGTCGGCCTCCTCCAGATAGTGCGTGGTGAGCACGATGGTCAGCCCCTCCTCACCGGCCAGCCGGGAGATCTCCTCCCACATCGCCGTTCGGGCCTCCGGGTCGAGCCCGGTGGTCGGCTCGTCGAGAAAGAGCACCTCGGGGCGGTGGACCAGGCCGAGCGCCACGTCGAGGCGGCGCTGCATTCCGCCGGAGTACCCCTTGATCTGGCGCCTTCCGGCGTCGGCGAGATCGAAGCGGTCCAGGAGCTCATCGGCCCGGCGCTGGACGGCGGCGCCGCGCATTCCGTACAGCCGGCCCTGGAGCACCAGGTTCTCCCGGCCGGTGGCGACCGGGTCGGCACCGGACTTCTGGGCGACCACGCCGATGGCGCGGCGGACCCGGTCGGGGTGGCGCAGCACGTCGTGGCCGGCGACGGACGCGGTGCCGGAGTCCGGGCGGGCGAGGGTGGTGAGGATCTTGACGGTGGTGGACTTCCCCGCACCGTTGGGCCCGAGGAGCCCGAAAACGGTGCCGGGGGCGACGGTGAGGTCGATCCCGCTGAGCGCGGTGACGTCACCCGGATAGGTCTTGATCAGCTGCCGCGCCTCGACGGCGGGCGCACGGGTGCTCATGGCGGAGCTCTCCTGTGGTCGGCGGGGCACTCGGGTCTCCGAGTGCCCGGTGGGCCGAGCCGGTCCGCGTGAGAAGTGCCGGGCTATCCTGGGTGTGCCGCACCTCGATCGCCCGGCATGCTTCACGGTCTGTCCGGTCCGGGGTTCGAGACCCCGGCGGGTGCTGCTCCAACAGCTCCTGCCGGGGTCTTTTCTTCTCCTGGTTCCCCTCCCGTCACGCCTTGCGTTCGGGGTCGAGGACGATGTCCTGCTCGTCCAGGTCCTTCCAGTCCTGGGGCACCTCACCGGTCTCGTGGAACGACTTCCACTCCTCGATGCCGCTGATGGTGGAGTCGGTGAGCTCCTTACGGAAGCCCCTGATCCACTCCAACTGCGCCTCGATCATGTGGAGCTGGTACTCGCTCTCCACGACGAAGACCCGGGGCAGCGTGTCACCCAGCTGGGTGAGCACCCCCCGGAGCGCCGCGGCCCGGACGGTCTGCGCCTGCTCCCGGTCCAGCAGGAGCTCCGCCACCTCGTCCGGCGGCAGCACCGGAAGCAGCGACAGGGCCGTGTCGAAGACGGGGAACTCGGCAGCCGGCACCGCGATCAGGTCGGACAGCCAGTCCAGCATCTCGGCGCGCCCCGACTCGGTGACGCCGTACAGCGTGCGCTCCGGGCGGTTGCCCTGCCGCTGCACGCCCGTGACCTCCACATAGCCGTGCTTCTCCAGGTTCTGGACCACGGTGTAGAGCGAGCCGAAATTGATCTTGACGCTGTGCTGCTTGCCGCGGCGGCGGAGGGTCTGGGCGATCTCGTACGGATGCATGGGCCGCTCCGCGAGCAGCACCAGCACCGTGAGCGCCAGTGGATTGCCGAGCTTGCGCCTCTTGGCCACCGCCCCCACCACCCCTTCACTCCGTCACCGAATACTCGTGACCGAACATATCGCGAGTCTCCGCAACACGTCAATCACGATGCATCGCGTAATGCCAGGAGCCTGGAAGGATTTCGGCCCCTGACCAATCCGTGCTGCCACCGGCTCCGAATCATCCCCGGAGACCGATGAGCATCCTGGGAGGAAGCCCGCGTGAAAGTAGCCGTGCACATCAGCGGATCGGCCTCGGCGGGGCCCGATCTCCAGGAGCTTCTGGGAATGGTCGCCCGGGGCGATCAGGAGGCCTTCTCGCAGGTGTACGAGGCGGTCTGCGGGCCGGTGCTCGGGCTGGTGCGCAGCGTTCTGCGTGACCCCGCCCAGTCGGAGGAGGTCGCGCAGGAGGTGCTGGTCGAGGTGTGGCGTACGGCGCCGCGCTTCCAGGCGGCCCGCGGGAGCGCCATGAACTGGGTGCTGACGCTGGCCCACCACCGGGCGGTGGACCGGGTGCGCTCGGTGGAGGCGACGACGGCCCGTGAGCACAAGGCAGCGCTGCTCGACCGCACCCCCGCGTTCGACGACGTCACCGAACAGGTCGAGAGCCGGCTGGAGCGGGAGCAGGTGCGCCGCTGTATGCGGACCCTGTCCGAGCTGCAGCGCGAGTCCGTCACCCTGGCGTACTACCGCGGGCTGACGTATCGCGAGGTGGCCGAGCTGCTCTCGACGCCGCTCGGGACGATCAAGACGCGACTGCGCGACGGACTGATCCGGCTGCGCGACTGCCTCGGGGTGAGCGCATGAGCGACGCCGGACTGCACACGCTGACCGGGGCCTACGCCCTGCACGCGCTGCCGGAATCCGAACGCCGGGAGTTCGAACGCCACCTGGGCGACTGCGAGGCCTGCTCCGTCGAGGTGCGCGAGCTCTCGGAGACCGCGACCCGGCTCGGGCTCGCCGTCTCCGTCACACCGCCGCGGGAACTGCGCGAGCGGGTGCTGCACGAGATCGCGACCGTTCGCCAGGAGCCGCCGTCCGGCGGCCGCCGCGCCCGCACCGGCCCCATGGGCCGCTCCACCACGGGCCGCCCTTCCCGGTGGCCGAAGTTCGCGCTCGCCGCGTGCCTGGCCGCCGCCGCGGGCTTCGGCGGCATCGCGGTGTGGCAGAACCAGGAGGCCCAGGAAGCCCGACAGGACTCGCGCGCCACCCAGCAGCGGAGCGATCAGCTCGCCCAGGTCCTCGCGGCGCCCGACGCACAGACGCGGTCCGGGACCCTGGAAGGCGGCGGGAAGGGCACGGTCGTGGTGTCCAGGAGCCAGAACCGTGCCGTGTTCCTGGCCTCGGGACTCGCCGAGGCCCCCGCCGGAAAGGCCTACCAGCTGTGGTTCGACGACGGCGGCACGATGCGCTCCGCAGGCTTGATGCAGGCGTCGGGCACCTCGTCGACGACGTACGCGACCCTGCTCGACGGGCCGGTGGACCCCGCGACCGGCATGGGCGTCACCGTCGAGCCTGCGGGAGGATCGGCGCAGCCGACCTCGGCCCCGCTGGCGCTGATAGACCTGCCGTCCGCATGAACGAGCGCCCGGCCGCATGAGCGGCGGCTGCGCCGGGCACCCGTCGTGGTGACCGGCGCAGCCGCTCGTCCGGGCCCCTGACGCAGTGGTCACACGTGCTCGCCCCGGGCCGGGTCGTCCCGGTGGGCCGTGGCCATTTCGCGGTGTCCACCCCGTGCTCCGGCCGTTGGGAGGCGGCCGGGGCACGGGGCGCACTGGCCCGATCCCGGCGGGCGGCTCAGCCGCTGCGCGGCGGGCGCGGGAAGAAGCCGCTGGTCCGGGACGTGTACGCGGCGAAGCCGGGGCGCTCGGCCATACGCCTCTCCAGGAGCGCCTTTCCGCTGCCGCCGATGAGCAGGAAGCTCATCAGGACGGGTGCCACCAGCGTGGCGGCGGCCGCCCCGGGCGCCTGGCACACGATCAGGAACAGGCCCCACCACACGCAGAAGTCGCCGAAGTAGTTCGGATGCCGGGTCCAGGCCCACAGTCCGCGGTCCATGATCTTGCCGCGGTGCGCCGGATCGGCCTTGAACCGGGCCAGCTGATGGTCCCCCACCGCCTCGAAGGCCAGCCCGACCGCCCACACTCCCGCACCGGCCCAGGTCCAGCCCCCTGCCGGGCCCGTCAGATACCCGGCCGCCTGCACCGGGAGCGAGACCAGCCAGACCAGTGCCCCCTGGAGCAGATACACCTTCCGCAGGGCGTACAGCTGCGGGTTGCCCGGCGCCCCGGCGAGCATCGCCGCGTACCGCGGGTCCTCGCCGTGGCCTCGGCCCCGGCGGGCGATGTGCCAGGCCAGGCGCAGCCCCCACAGGGCCGTGAGCGCGGTGACCAGGAGGCGGCGGGCGCCGTCCCCGTCCGCCGCCGACATGCCGTACGAAACAAGGGCGACGGCCGTGAACCCCAGGCCCCAGGCGACGTCCACTACCCGGTGCACACCCATGCGCAGGCTGACGGCGAACGTGGCGAGCATGACGGCGAGGGCGGCGCCCGCACAGGGCACCAGGCCCTGTGCGAACGCGGCCCATGCGAAGCCGTTCATTCCGTGAGCCCTGCCGTCGCTCCGTCGCGTGCGGCCGGCACCTCGGCCGGGGCCGCGTACCAGCCGTTCCGGGTGCCCGGCATCCCGGCCGCCCCGGTCGCCTCCGGTCGCACAGAAAGGATCTGGTCCACGCCCATCCGTCGTTCCTCGAAGGCGAGGGCGCCGCCTGCCAGATAGAGCCGCCACACCCGCACGGTCTCCTCGCCGACGAGGTCCGTGAACTGCTGATGGTGCTCTTCCAGGGTGCGCCGCCACGCGTCGACGGTCCGTACGTAGTGCTCGCGCAGCCCCTCGACGTCACGCACTTCGAGTCCGGCGCCCTCCAGCAGTGCGACCGTCTCGCCGAGTGGGCGCATGTGCATGTCGGGCGCGATGTACGACTCGATGAACGCGCCGCCGCCCGGGGCGTCGCGCCCCCGGGACATCTGCTGGACGAGTACCCGGCCGCGCGGCCGCACCATGGTGCGCAGCGTCCCGGCGAAGGCCGGGTACTGCGCGTCCCCGACGTGTTCGCCCATCTCCACGGTGGACACCGCGTCGTACCCGCCCTCGTGGCCCGGAGCCTGCGCGATGTCGCGGTAGTCGCAGCAGCGGACCTCGACGAGGTCCTCCAGGTTCCGTTCGGTCACCTGGTGGCGGACGTATGCCGCCTGTTCCCGGGCGAGGGTGACCGCGGTGACCCGGACGCCGTGCCGCTGCGCGGCGTACAGCGTCAGCGATCCCCAGCCGCAGCCGATGTCCAGCAGTCGCGCGCCCGGGCGCAGTCCCAGCTTGCGGCAGATCAGTTCGAGCTTGTCGCGCTGCGCGTCCGCGGGGCCGTAGCCGGGGGCGTCACTGGTCCAGTAGCCGCAGGAGTAGGCCATCGTCTCGTCGAGGAGCAGCGCGTAGAAGGCGTTGGAGAGGTCGTAGTGGTGGCTGACGGCAGCCCGGTCGCGGGCCTTGCTGTGCAGCACGCCGTGGAGCCCTGCGCGGGCGGCGGGTACCGGTGGCCGCGGGCCGACGGCACCCATGCGCAGGGCGGTGCCGACGGCCCTCAGCCGGCCTCCGACGCCAGGGCGTGGCGGGCGCAGGCCGCGCTCGCGCACCGCGTGGCGCATCGCTCGCAGCCCGGTGGTGAGGTCGCCCTCGATGTCGATGTCCCCGGTGATGTAGGCCTCGGCGAGGCCGAGTTCGCCGGGTGCCCACAGGAGCCGGCGCAACGCCCGGCGGGAGCGGACGTGGACCAGGGGCCCGTCGGGGGCCCCGGTCTCGCTGCCGTCCCACATCCGTACCCTGACCGGGAGTTCGCCGCCGAGGAGCTGCTCGACGAGGGGTTCGAGGCGTTGCGCCGCGCCGGGGGCGGCGGCCTGGTTGGCGGTGAGTGTCATCGCGCTGTTTCCTGACGGGTCAGCAGCATCTGCTGCACATGGAGGTAACCGGAGCGGAAGCCCGCTTCGGAGTAGGCCAGGTAGAGGGTCCACATCCGGCGGAAGGTGGCGTCGAAGCCGAGCGCGTCGATGTCGGCGGCCCGTTCGGTGAAGCGCTCCCGCCACAGCCGCAGGGTCTCGGCGTAGTGCGTGCCGAAGTCGTCGCAGCGGTCGACGCGCAGGCCGGTGTGCTCGGCGGTGACCTGTTCGACGGCCTCGACGGAAGGGAGGAGTCCGCCGGGGAAGATGTACTTCTGGATCCAGGTGTAGGTGTTCCCGCCGGCGCGCAGCCGGTCGTCGGGCATGGTGATGGCCTGGAGGGCGATCCGGCCGCCGGGGGCGAGCCGCTGTTCCAGGGCGCGGAAGTAGACCGGCCAGAACTCCGCGCCGACCGCCTCGATCATCTCGACGCTGATGACCGCGTCGTACTCCCCGTCGACATCCCGGTAGTCGCTGAGCCGGACGTCTACGCGGTCCTCGAATCCGGCGTCCCTGATCCGGCGGCGGGCCAGCTCCTGCTGCTCCCGAGACAGGGTGACGGAGACGACGCGTGCGCCACGGTCGGCGGCCCGGATCGCCAGTTCGCCCCAGCCGGTGCCGATCTCCAGGAGTTCGGTGCCGGGGCCGACTGCGGCGAGGTCGAGCAGCCGGTCGATCTTGCGGTGCTGGGCGGCGGGCAGAAGGGCGTGTTCGGCGGGGAAGCCGCGGAACACGGCGGAAGAGTAGCTGAGGGTTTCGTCGAGGAAGAGTGCGAAGAGCTCGTTGGACAGGTCGTAGTGGTGGCTGATGTTGTCGCGGGCGCCCTGACGGGTGCCGAGCTGTCCGGCGGGGCGGCGGCGGGCCCAGACTCCGCGCAGTCGCTGGAGCGGCTGCGGGATCAGGGTGGCGACCTGGTCGGCGAGGACGGTCAGCACACCCACCGGGTCGGGTGAGTCCCACTCCCCCGCCATGTACGACTCTCCGAAGCCGATCAGTCCGTCGACCCCGATTCTGCGGAAGAACGTGGCGGGGTCGCGGACGTCCATCAGCGGGCCGCCGAGGCCGAGGTCCTCGCGTCCGGCCAGCCGGACCCGGAGCGGGAGGCGGTCCAGCGCATGGCGGACGAGCCGTTCGGCGACGGCGGTCCGCAGCCGGGAGCCGCGCGGCGGCCGTACGACGTCGGGCCAGCGCCCGGGGTCGATGTCCGCGGTGGCGTGCACCGGGGGCGAGGAGGGGGACGGGGAGTGGGGGGACGGGGAGTGGGGGGACGGGGAGGAGGCGGACGGGGAGGAGGCGGACGGGGAGTGGGACGTGGACACGCTCACTGCATTCCTTCCTGGGGGCGGTGATGGGGACGGGGCTGTACGGGCAGTCCGCGCAGCAGGAGGCGGATGCCGTGCAGCCGGATGGCGGCCGAGACGACGGCGGTGGACCAGGGGTGGATCAGCGCCAGCCGGAGCAGCGCGCGCGGGGTGACCGGGCGGCGCACTCCGCGGACCGTGGCGGTGAAGGGCCGGATGCCGGCCCGTTCCAGATGCACCGTCATGTCGAGCCGGGGCCCCGGCTCGGGGAGCCGCATCCGGTAGGAGCCGGCCACGTCGAAGAACGGCGACACGTAGAACTCCTTGCCGGTGGACGCCCGGCCGTCGGCGTCCGGGTGCAGCAGGTAGCAGTGGCGTTCGCCGTACGTGTTGTGCACCTCGGCGACCGTGCAGAGCGGGCTGCCGTCCGCGCGGCGGCACCAGTAGACGGTCAGCGGGTTGAAGACGTGGCCGAACACCCGGGCCTGGGTGAGCATCCGCACGCTTCCGTCGGCGAGGTCGACGCCGTTCGCGGCCAGGAAGCGGCTCAGTCCGGCCCGGATGGTCGGGGCCGTGCCGCCGAAGTGGTCGCGCGGGTCGAAACCGGCCAGTGGTCGCAGGGGGGCCGGCAGCGGCGGCGGTCCGTCCGGGTCGATCAGCCACAGGTAGGTGCGGTGCCGGAACGCGTACTTGCCGGGCGCGGACCGTACGTGGGTGATGGTGCAGGGGTAGAGGGCGTTCACCAGTCCACCCCCAGTGCGGCGGCGGCTTCGGCCCCCGAACGGCAGCCGTCCTCGTGGAAGCCCCAGCCGTGGTACGCCCCCGCGTAGGCGGTGACCGGGCCGGACAGTGCGGGCAGCCGGGCCTGCGCGGCCACCGACTCCGGGGTGAAGACGGGGTGTTCGTAGACCATGCGGGCGCGGACGAGGCCGGGGGCGACGCGGCCGGCGCCGTTCAGTGTGACGACGAAGGTCTCGGGGGCGTCGAGCCGCTGGAGCCGGTTCATGTCGTAGCTGACGGTGACGTGCCGGGCGTCGACGGAGCAGTCCGGCATCAGGTAGTTCCAGGAGGCCCGGGCGCGGCGGGCGCTCGGCAGCAGCCGGGTGTCGGTGTGCAGCAGGGTGGGGTTTCGGGAGTAGCGGAAGGCGCCCAGGGTGCGGCGTTCCTCGTCCGTCGGGTCGGCGAGTATGCGCAGCGCCTGGTCGGGGTGGGTGGCGATGACGACGGAGTCGAACGCTTCCGTGGTGTCGTCGGCGGTGACGAGGTCGACGCCGTCGGCGTGGCGGCGCACGGCACGGACCGGGGTCGCGGTGCGGACGGCGGCGAGCTGTTTGGTGGCCCGTTCGACGTAGGCGCCCGATCCGCCGGTGACAGTCCGCCACGTCGGGGAGCCGCCGACCGCGAGCATGCCGTGGTGGTCGAGGAAGCGGAAGAGGTAGCGGGCGGGGTAGCGCATCGCGGTCACCGGGTCGCAGGACCAGACCGCGGAGACCACGGGGGTCAGGAAGTGGGCGGTGAAGTACGCGGAGAAGCGGCCGCGGGCGGCGAAGTCGCCGAGCGTCATCGAGTCCGCGTCCGGCCCGCCGTCGGCCAGGAGACGGCGGGCGGCCCGGTGGAAGCGGGGTACGGCGGCCAGCATCCGTGGATAGGCAGGGCAGCGGAGCGCGGCCGGCCGGGCGAGCAGACCGGCGGGGCCGCGGGCGCCCGCGTACTCCAGGCGGCATCCCTCGCACCGTACGGACATGCTCATCTCCGACTCCTGCGTCGGGACGGCGAGTTCCGCGAAGAGCCGCAGCAGATGCGGATAGGTGCGCCGGTTGTGCACGATGAAGCCGGAGTCCACGCGGTGGACGCGGCCGTCCGACGCGGGGAGGTCGTGGGTGTGGGCATGGCCGCCCACCCGGTCGTCCGCCTCGAACAGCGTCACGTCGTGGGCCGTGCGCAGAATGTGGGCGGCGGTCAGTCCCGCCACCCCGCTTCCCACCACCGCCGTGCGTTGCCGCCTGCCTGTCATGCCGTTCCCTCCACGTACCGGTGGCCCCGCGCTCCTCGCGCTGTCACGCGGGAGCGGCGATGCCTCTCGGCTGTGGTTCGTTACCGGTCACGCCGCGGATTGGCCGGGACCGACTCTCATTCGTTCGGGTGACAGACCAATCCGCCGGGCGTCCGGCGACGAATGCCGGTTGTGAGCGAAGATCGGAACGAAGCGAAGAGCGGGGCCCACGGGTCCCGGCGGTCCCGCTGGGCACGTGCGGCCTTCGCCGCGCTCGGCGGTGTGATCGCCGGGTTCTGTGCCCTGGCCGTCGCCGAGCTCGTGGCGGCGGTCGTCCGTCCCGAGGCGGGTCCGGTCGCGGCGGTGGGCGGCGCGGTGATCGACCGCACTCCCCCGGCGCTCAAGGACTTCGCCGTACGGCACTTCGGCACCAACGACAAGCTGGTTCTGCAGCTCGGCATTCTGGTCCTGCTGGCGGTCTTCGCCGTGGCGGTCGGGTTGCTGGCGCTGCGTCACCGGCTGATCGGCTCGGCGGCCGTTCTGGTCTTCGGGGTGGTCGGGGCAGTGGCGGCGATCGGGCGGCCGGAGGGCCGCGTGTCCGACGCCCTGCCCTCGGTGGTGGGTGCCGTGCTGGCCGCAGGAGTGCTGTATTTCCTGGTCGGACGGCTGGCTCCGGCTTCCGGCCCCTTCCCCGCGGCTGGCGGGAGGGACGGGGAGCCGGACCACGGCACCTTCGACCGGCGGGGCTTCGTCATCGCGGCGAGCGCCGCGGCGGTGGCCTCGGCCGGTGCCGGCCTGCTCGGGCGGCGGCTCACCTCCGCCGTGCAGGCCGGGGCCGCCGCCTCACGGCGCGACCTGGTGCTGCCCGTACCCGACTCGGCGGCGCCGGCCGAACCGGCGGGCGCCGATCTGAGGATCCGGGGACTGAGCTCGTTCGTCACCCCGAACAAGAGCTTCTACCGGGTGGACACGGCTCTGGTCGTGCCGCGTGTCGACGCGGGCGAATGGCGGCTGAGAATCCACGGCAGAGGCGTGAAGAAGCCTCTGACGCTCAGCTTCCAGGACCTGGTGCGCCGGGAGATCATCGAGCGCGACATCACCCTGGCCTGCGTCTCCAACGAGGTCGGCGGGCCATATGTCGGCAACGCCCGGTGGATCGGCGTGCGGCTGGCGGACCTGCTGCGGGAGGCCGGGGTGAAGCCCCCGTCCCGGGGCGGACCCGCCGACCAGATCGTGGCGCGTTCGGTGGACGGCATGACGATCGGCACGCCGGTCGAGGACGTCATGGACGGTCGCGACGCCCTGCTCGCCCTCGGCATGAACGGTGAACCGCTGCCCTTCGAGCACGGCTTCCCGGTCCGGATGGTCGTCCCCGGCCTCTACGGATACGTGTCGGCCTGCAAGTGGATCAAGGACATCGAGCTGACCACGTTCGACGACTACGACGCGTACTGGGTCAAGCGGTCCTGGTCCCAACAGGCTCCCGTCAAGACCGAGTCCCGTATCGACACCCCCCGCCCCTTCGCCTCCCCGAAGGCCGGCACGATCCCGGTCGCCGGGGTCGCCTGGGCCCAGCACCGCGGCATCGCGCGGGTCGAGGTCCGGGTGGACGGCGGCCCGTGGAACACCGCCCGGCTGGCGGCCGAGGACAGCCGGGACACCTGGCGCCAGTGGGTGTGGGAATGGCCGGCCACCTCCGGCAACCACACCCTCGAGGTCCGCGCCACGGACCGCACCGGCGCCACCCAGACCGAACGCCGCGTCGGCACCGTACCCAACGGTGCGACCGGCTGGCACTCGGTGGTGGTCGACGTGTCCTGAGCGGACTCACACCCGTTCCGTACACACCGGCCCCACCTCGCACACCTTATTTCAACTACCGAACGCGACCACACGGTCACTCATCCCATCTGGAGAACATCATGAAGGCCACCCTCGCCCGTCGCGCCGCCGTCGCACTCTCCGCCGCGGTCGTCCTGCCCTTGGCCCTGACGGCCTGCTCCAGCGACTCCAAGGACAGCGCGTCCGGATCCTCCGCGACTTCGGCGAAGGCCTCGGACGCGGCCTCGGCGCCCGCCTCCACAACCCCCATGAACGAGCCCTTCGGCCCGGCCTGTTCGACGGTGCCGAAGGGCGGCGCGGGCTCCTTCGACGGCATGGCGAAGGACCCGGTCGCCACGGCCGCCTCGAACAACCCGGCACTCTCCACGCTCGTCACCGCCGTCAAGAAGGCCGGCCTGGTCGACACGCTGAACAGCGCGCAGAACATCACGGTGTTCGCCCCGACCAACGACGCCTTCGCCAAGGTCCCGAAGGCCGACCTGGACAAGCTGCTCGCCGACAAGGCCGCGCTCACCAAGGTCCTCACCTACCACGTGGTGGGCCAGAAGCTGACCCCGAAGCAGCTGGAGAAGGGTTCGTTCGACACGCTGGAGAAGAGCGAGCTGACGACGTCCGGTTCGGACATGGCGTACACGGTCAACAACTCCTCGAAGATCGTCTGCGGCAATGTCCAGACCGCCAACGCGACGGTCTACATCGTCGACACGGTGCTGATGCCCGCCAAGTAGCGGTCCCGCACGGGGCTCCGCAACCGCCCGCCCGGCAACGCGCCGGAGGACGTGAGCACTTCGGCCCCGCGCGGACACGGCTGCGTCACGCCCCCGAAACAGCGCGTCCCTAATTTCTGTCGCCCGACAGGAAATCGGCGACAGGGGCTGACATGACCGCCACCGCACCAACGGACGTACGACCGGATCCCGCCGGAACCGGCCAGGGCGACCACGCCTCCCTGGCCGGTTTCGGCTATCGCCAGGAGCTGCACCGGTCCATGGGGCGCTACGCCTCGTTCGCGGCCGGGTTCTCCTTCATCTCCGTCCTCACGACCGTCTTCCAGTTCTTCGCGTTCGGCTTCTCCTTCGGCGGGGCCGCTTTCTTCTGGACCTGGCCGGCCGTGCTCACGGGCCAGCTGCTGGTCGCCGCGTGCTTCGCCGAACTCGCCGCCCGCTACCCGCTGTCCGGGGCCATCTACCAGTGGTCGACCCGGCTGAGCACCCCCGCCTTCGGCTGGTTCGCCGGCTGGATCATGGTGATCGGGCAGATCGTCGTGGTCGCCGCCGCCGCGCTCGCGCTCCAGGTGGTGCTGCCGGCGATCTGGTCCGGTTTCCAGCTGGTGGGCGGGGACCCGGCGCCCACCACGGCGACGGGCGCCGCCAACGCCGCGCTGCTCGCCGTGGTACTCCTGGCCCTCACCACCACGGTGAACCTCCTCGACAACAAGGTCATGTCGGCGGTCAACCGGATCGGGGTGACGGCCGAGATCATCGGGGCCGTTCTCATCCTGGTTCTCCTCCTCACCCACACCGAACGCACCCCGGGCGTCACGCTGCACACCGGCGGCCAGGGCGGCGCGCTCGGGGCCATGCTGGTCGGTTCGTTCACCGCGGCCTATGTCCTGATCGGCTTCGACAGCGCGGGCGAGATGAGCGAGGAGACCCGCTCCCCGCGCCGCACCGCACCGCGCACGATCCTGCTCGCCCTGGCCTCGGCCGGGGTGCTCGGCGGGCTGCTGGTCCTCGCGGGCATCCTGGCCGCACCGGACCTGACCGACGGGCGGCTGGCCACGGAAGGCCTCTCGTACGTGCTGACCAGCAGCCTCGGGGACGGCATCGGCCGCGTGCTGCTCGCCGATGTGGCGGTCGCCGTCGCGGTGGCCACGCTCGCCATCCAGACAGCCGGATCCCGCATGCTGTTCTCGATGGCGCGCGACGGCGTACTGCCCTTCTCCGCCCGCCTCGCCAAGGTCTCCCCGCGCACCGGAATGCCCGCCGCACCCGCCCTGCTCGTCGGCGCTGCGGCCGCGGCGCTCGGACTGCTCAACCTGGCTTCCCCGGAGGCGTTCCTGGCGATCGGCACCACATGCATCGCGATGCTCTACCTCGCGTACGCCATGGTCACGGGCCCCATGCTGCTGCGGCGCCTGCGCCGCCTCCCCCTGTCCCCCGCCACCGGACCGCTCCACGACGAGACGGGCAAACCCCTCTTCTCGCTGGGCCGTTGGGGACTTCCGGTCAACGCGCTGGCCTTCGTGTACGGAGCGGTCATGACCGTCAACCTGGCCTGGCCGCGGGCGGCGGTGTACGACCCGGCGGGCGGGCACTGGTACTTCCAGTGGTTCACGGTGCTCTTCCTGGGGATCACGGTGCTGCTCGGCGCGGCTTATCGCGTGTACGCGAAGCGGTCCTCCTTCGTACGCTGACCGGATGAACTCCCTGGACAGACAGGACCGGGCAGCGGGTGCGGTCGTCGGATCGGCGGTCGGTGACGCGCTCGGGGCGCCGTTCGAGTTCGGTCCGGCGGGCGTCTACACGGCCCGCTTCCCGGACGGTGTCGGCACGATGTGCGGCGGCGGTGGCTGGGACCCGGGCGAGGCGACGGACGACACACAGATGGCCGTACTCGTCGCGGAGTCCCTGCTGGAGCGCGACGGCCTGGACCTGCCCGATGTGTTCGACCGGTTCCGACGGTGGGCGGCCGCCGAGCCGAAGGACATCGGGCTCCAGACGGAGTCCGTCCTGACCAGCGGTGACCCGTGGGACACCGCAGCAGCGCTGCACTTCCAGATCAACGGCCGGGCGGCAGGCAACGGTTCGCTGATGCGTGCCGCCACCTCCGCCGTGTACTTCGCCGGGCCGGGGCGGCCGGAGGCGGACGCCCGGGCCGCGACCATGGACGCGGCCCGCCGGATCGCCAACCTGACGCACGGCGACCGCGCGGCGTGGGAGGGCACCGCCGTACTGCACGAACTGATCCGGGTGGCGCTGGACGGGACCGATCCGCTCGCCGCCGTCCCGGACGCGCTGGCCGCAGTGCACGCGGCTCACCGGGAGCGCTGGACCACCGTCCTGGCACCCGGCTGGCATCCGGAACTGGCGACGGAGTTCAACGGCGCGGTGTGGCCCTGCCTGGGTACCGCGCTGTGGGCGCTGCGCACGACACGGTCGTACGAGGACGCACTGGCCTCGGCGATCGATGTGGGCGGCGACACCGACACGGTGGCGGCGGTGACCGGCGCCCTGGCGGGCGCGGTGTACGGATCCGGGGCGATCCCGGCGCGCTGGACCGGGGCACTGCACGTACCGCTGCCGGGGTACGGCGACCGGGTGCTGCGTGCGCCGGACCTGGCCGCCCTGGCCGGGCGGCTGGACGGCCCGTGGGCCGATGCGGATTCTGCGGATTTCAAGCCGCCTCGAAGCGAGACATAAGGGGCGCATAAGGGCAGAATGGCATAGCAGGCCACTTAAACCGCTTGTCACACAAGGCGGCGGCCAGGCCTGCGGGACCGAAGGAGACGAACCCTCATGTCAAACGTCTCGCATGCCGGCCACGACATGGCCGGACATCCCGATGTCACCGAAATGCGCGACCGCTACGACCGGATGATGGGTGGCCGCGACGTGGCGCTCGTGGACGGGCCGGTGTTCCTGGTCGGCCTGTACTGCGCCGTCTCGCCCTGGGTGCTGCACTTCACCACCTCTCAGGCCCCCCTCGTGACACACAACCTGATCATGGGCATCGCGATCGCCGTGCTGGGACTGGGATTCACCGTGATGCCGCAGCGGATGTACGGCCTGAGCTGGGCCATCTGTGCCATGGGCGCCTGGATGATCATCTCGCCCTGGGTGGTGGGCAGCAGCCCGGACGTGGGTGTCGTGCTCAACAACGTCATCATCGGCGGTCTGACCCTCCTGCTGGGGCTGGTCTGCGCCGGCGCCTCGATGAGGAGCGGCAGCGGCAGCGGCAGCGGCAACCGGGCCTAGACCTCGGCCTGGACCCCTTTCTTCCGCACGGCAGGAAGGACCACCTCCGTCGGCCGGGATCCGCAGGACGCGGACCCGGCCGATGCCGGTACCACCTCGGTCACCCCTCGGATACGGCCACCCGCCGCCCCCCGGCCCACACTCCGACGATCCGCAGCGCCGCGTCCGCGGTGGCGGCCGCGAACGCCTCCGTCGCCCGCTCGGGCCCGGAGAGATGCACCAGGATGACGCCCTCGATCAGCCCGAAGACCAGGTCGGCGCGGAGCCGGGCCTCGTCCGCACCGAGCGCCGCGCCCGCCTCGGTGGCGGCCAGCAGTTCCCCGTACGCGGACCGCAGCTCCGCCCGCACCCGGTGGAAGTCCGCGAACCGCTCGGCCCGCACCTCCGGCAGGACGTACAGCGCGCCGAGGTTGTACGGGCCCCCGCACAGCAGCGCGACGTCCGCCCGGCACAGCTCCCACAGGCGGTCCTCGGCCGGCCGCGACCCCTCCGCGAGCAGCTTCCCGGCGAGCATGAGCGACGGGGTGACGGTGGACTCCAGGAGCGCCGCGAGCAGGTCCTCCTTGCCCGCCACGTAGTGGTACATCGTCGCCTGCCGCATGCCCGCCCGCTCGGCGACGGCCCGGGTGGTGGTCGCCGCGTATCCCCGGGTGGTGAACAACTCCGCCGCCGCGGCCAGAAGTTCGTCCCGCGCGGACAGTCCGCTGTCCGGGCGCTGGGTGGCACGCGGCCGGCCGACCCGTCGGCCACCGGTTCCTGAGGTGCTGGGCATGGGCCGATCGTCGCACATCCCCACCCGCCACGATCTTGGTGAGTACTCGGTAACTCCCGCGCAACGCACGGGCAATGGCCACGACTCCCCGGCGTCCTAATTTCTGTCGCGCGACAGAAACAAGCATCGGCAACACGTCGAGCCGGAGGTTGAGCCATGGCGACAGCGACGACACACGGGGCCCGGAATCACGCCCGCGCGCAGGACGGCACCCGTACCGGGTCCATGCCGGTGGTGCCCGCGAGCGACTGGCCGGACGCCGCCCCCGCCACCCCCGTCTGGGCCGAGACGGTCGCGGGCGGCAACTACACGCACCATGTCCTGGCCCGCGGCACCGAGCTGCGGCTCACGGACCTCGCGGGCGACGCCTGCGCGCATCTGCTGCTGTACGCGGACGGCCGGCCGTGGGAGCGGCTCAACACCGCGGACACCGTCAAGGTCCAGTGGAACGCCTATCTGGGCGCCCGCCGGCTGCTCCTGTCCGACCAGGGGCGGGTGCTCGCCTCGGTGACCGCCGACTCCTCGGGCCGTCACGACGCGCTGTGCGGCACCTCCACCCTGCGCCGGAACACCGAACGCTACGGCGACGGCACCCCGCAGTCGGCCTCCCCCGCCGGCCGTGAACTGCTGAAGCTCGGCGCCCTGAAAAACGGTCTGGAGCCGCGCGACCTGCCGCCGTCGCTCTCCTTCTTCCAGGGCGTGCGGATCCGCGAGGACGGCACCACGGAGTTCACCGGCTCGGCCGGGGCGGGCGGCGCGGTGACCCTGCGCGCCGAGCAGGACCTGACCGTGCTGATCGCGAACGTCCCGCATCCGCTGGACCCCCGCCCCTCCTACACCAGCACCCCGCTGGAGGTACTGGCCTGGCGAGCCCGGCCGACCGCCCCGGGCGACGCCCTCTGGGACGCCGCACCGGAGGGCCGCCGCGCCTTCCTCAACACACTCGACTTCCTCACCGCCCGGGGGCTCGCATGACCACGACCGCCACGGTCCTCTCCACCACCGTCATCCCGGCCCGCGCGGCCTGGTCCGCGACCGTCGGGGCCGGCGAACACCTCACGCTCACCGATCTGCACGGCAACCAGGCGGTGGACTTCCTGGTGTACGACGCCCACGACACGGCGGTCCGCTACAGCGCTCCCGACACGATCCAGGCCCAGGGCGGCATCTTCCTCACCACCGGCAGCGTGCTGATGTCGAACGAGCACACGCCGCTCATGACGGTCACCGCGGACACCTGCGGTCGCCACGACACGGTCGGCGGCGCCTGCTCCAAGGAGTCCAACACCCTGCGCTACGGCCATCACACCTGGTCGCAGCACGCCTGCGTGGACAACTTCCTGGCGGAGGGCGCCCGGCACGGGCTCGGCAAACGCGATCTGGTGTCCAACATCAACTGGTACATGAACGTGCCCGTGGAACAGGACGGCACGCTCGGCATCGTCGACGGGATCTCCGCACCCGGGCTGAGCCTCACCCTGCGGGCCGAGACCGACGTGCTCGTGCTGATCTCCAACTGCCCCCAGATCAACAACCCCTGCAACGGTTTCGAGCCGACGGCCGTAGAGGCCACCCTCACCGGGACGAGCCGATGACCTTCGACCCTCCGGTGACCTTCGACCCTCCGGTGTCTCCCGCCCCTGCGGTGTCCCTCGACCCTCCGATTTCCTTCGATCCTCCGATGGCGTTCGACACCCTGCTGATCGCCAACCGCGGCGAGATCGCCGTCCGCATCATCCGCACGGCCCGCCGCCTCGGTCTGCGTACGGTCGCCGTCTTCTCCGACCCCGACCGTTCGGCCCCGCACGTCCGGCTCGCCGACGAGGCGGTACGGCTGGGTCCGGCACCCGCCAAGGAGTCCTATCTGGACGCCGATCTCGTGCTGCGGGCCGCGAAGGACACCGGGGCCGGGGCCATCCACCCCGGGTACGGGTTCCTCTCCGAGGACGCGGAGTTCGCCCGGCGCTGCGAGGACGCCGGGATCGTCTTCGTCGGCCCGACCGCCGCCCAACTGGAGCTCTTCGGCGCCAAGCACACCGCACGCGCCGCGGCCGAGGCGGCGGGCGTACCGCTCGCCCCCGGGACCGGACTCCTCCCGGACCTGCCGTCGGCGCTGGCCGCCGCGGAGCGCATCGGCTATCCCGTGATGCTGAAGGCCACGGGCGGCGGAGGCGGCATCGGCATGTCGGCCTGCCGGTCGGCCCCGGAGCTCGCCGACGCCTGGGAACGGGTGCAGCGCGTCGCCGCCGCGTCGTTCTCCTCGGCGGGGGTCTTCCTCGAACGCCTGGTGGAGGACGCCCGCCACGTCGAGGTGCAGGTGTTCGGCGACGGGCGCGGCCGGGTGGTGACGTTCGGCGACCGCGACTGCTCCCTCCAGCGCCGCAACCAGAAGGTCCTGGAGGAGGCACCGGCACCCGGCCTGCCCGACCGAATCCGTTCACAACTCACCGACTCCGCACGGGAGCTGTGCGCCTCGGTCGGCTACCGCTCGGCCGGAACGGTCGAGTTCGTGTACGACGCCGCGCGGGCCGAGGCGTACTTCCTGGAGGTCAACACCCGCCTCCAGGTCGAGCACCCGGTCACCGAGGAGATCCACGGTGTCGACCTCGTCGAGTGGATGCTGCGTCTGGCCCAGGGCGACACCGCGGTCGTACGGCAGCCGGACGCCCCGCACGGCCACGCCGTGGAGGCACGGGTCTACGCCGAGGATCCGAGCCGCGACCACCGCCCTGGTGCCGGTCTGCTGACCCGGGTCGACTTCCCCCGGGGCGAGGGCCTTCGGGTGGACAGCTGGATCGAGACGGGCACGGAGGTGACGACGGCGTACGACCCGATGCTGGCCAAGGTCATCGCGTACGGCACCGACCGCGCCGAGGCCCTGGCCCGGCTGGACGCGGCGCTCGCGGCGACCCGCGTCGACGGCATCGAGACCAATCTCGGGCTGGTACGGGCCGCGCTGGCCGACGAACGGGTCCGTACCGCGACGCACTCCACGGCCACGCTCGCCACGATCGACGACCCGACGCCCCGCATCGAGGTGGTCTCGGGCGGCACCCTCACCACCGTTCAGGACTGGCCCGGCCGCACCGGCTACTGGCAGGTCGGCGTACCGCCGTCGGGCCCCATGGACGATCTGTCGTTCCGGCTGGGCAACACGGCTCTCGGCAACGCCCCGGGCGCCCCCGGCCTGGAGTGCACCCTCCAGGGCCCCACCCTCCGCTTCACGCACCCCACGACCGTGTGCGTCACCGGCGCCCCGGCTCCGGTGACCCTCGACGGCGCAGCGGTACCGCAGTGGGAGCCGCTGACCGTCCCGGCCGGTGCCGCGCTCGCGATCGGCGCACCGGCGGAGCACGGGCTGCGTACGTACGTCCTCTTCGGCGGCGGTCTGGACGTGCCGGAATTCCTGGGCAGCGCGGCCACGTTCACGCTCGGCGGTTTCGGCGGACACGGCGGCCGGGCCCTGCGCACCGGCGACGTCCTGCACGGCGCAGGGCTTGCGCCGGCGGCTCTCCCCGTACCGGCCGGCGAGCGGCCCCTCCTCACGGGCAGCTGGCACATCGCCGCGGCCGAGGGCCCGCACGCGGCGCCGGAGTTCTTCACCGAGAAGGACATCCACGACTTCTACGCGGCCGACTGGAAGGTCCACTTCAACTCGGCCCGCACCGGCGTCCGCCTCATCGGCCCGAAGCCTCGCTGGGCGCGGGCGGACGGCGGCGAGGCGGGGCTGCACCCGTCCAACATCCATGACACGCCGTACTCCGTGGGCGCGGTCGACTACACCGGCGACATGCCCGTGCTCCTGGGCCCGGACGGCCCCTCGCTCGGCGGTTTCGTCTGCCCGGCGACGGTGGTGACGGCCGAACGCTGGAAGCTGGGCCAGTTGCGGCCCGGCGACACGGTGCGCTTCATGCCGGTGACGGTGACCGGCGAGCCCCGCCCGGAGATCGTCGACGGCGGCATCCTGTACCGCGACGACGTCCTCACCTACCGCCGAAGCGGCGACGACAACGTCCTGGTCGAGTACGGGCCGATGCAGCTGGACCTGGCCCTGCGCATGCGCGTCCACGCCCTCATGGAGGCGCTGACGGCCGCGGCCGTCCCCGGCATCACCGGCCTGACCCCGGGCATCCGCTCGCTCCAGATCCAGACGGATCCCACCGTCCTCGCCCAGACGGAACTGCTGGACCTGCTCCACCGCACCGAGGCCGCTCTCCCGCCCACCGACGCCCTGACCGTCCCCTCGCGCACCGTGCATCTCCCGCTGTCCTGGGACGATCCGGCGACCCGCGAGGCCATCGCCCGGTACATGGCAGGGGTACGGGACGACGCGCCGTGGTGCCCGTGGAACATCGAGTTCATCCGCCGGGTCAACGGCCTGGACACGGTCGACGACGTCTACCGCACGGTGTTCGACGCCGAGTATCTGGTGATGGGCCTGGGAGACGTGTACCTCGGCGCTCCGGTGGCCACCCCGCTGGACCCGCGCCACCGCCTCGTCACCACCAAGTACAACCCGGCCCGGACCTGGACCGCGGAGAACTCGGTCGGCATCGGCGGCGCCTATCTCTGCGTCTACGGCATGGAGGGGCCGGGCGGCTACCAGTTCGTCGGCCGCACCACCCAGGTCTGGTCGGGCTGGCAGCAGCGCGGTGCCTTCGATCCGGGCTCGCCGTGGCTGCTGCGGTTCTTCGACCGCATCAAGTGGTATCCGGTGGAGGCGGACGAGCTCATGGAGCTGCGCGCGGACATCATCTCCGGCCGCTTCGTCCCGCGGATCGAGGAGGGCGAGTTCTCACTGGCCCGGTACGAGGATTTCCTGGACCGGAACGCGGAGTCGATCGCCGCGTTCCGTAATCGCCAGGGCACGGCCTTCGCCGCCGAGCGGGACGCGTGGGAGGTGGCGGGCGAGTTCGCGCGGGCCGACGCCGCCGACGCACCGGCGCCGCCCGCCGCCGAGGTGACGGTGCCGCCGGGCGGCCGGCTGGTGGAGGCCGAGTTCGCCGCATCGGTCTGGCAGCTCCATGTGGCCGAGGGCGACGCGGTGACGGCAGGTCAGCCGCTGCTGGCGCTGGAGGCGATGAAGATGGAGTCCCGGGTCCATGCCCCGGCGGACGGTGTGGTGGAAAGGATCCTCACCCGGCCGGGCGCCCAGGTCGAAGCGGGCACGGCTCTGGTGACCCTCGCCCCGCCCACCCACACGAAGTGAGGAGCCCTCTGATGTCCGACCCCACGCTCACCCGGGTCCGCGCCGCGTACGCCCGTATCGAGGCGGTGGACCGCCCGGAGATCTGGATCGGTCTGCGTCCGCGGTCCGACGTGGAGGAGGAGGCCCGAGCCGTCGAAACCCGCCTGGCAGCGGGTGAGTTCCTGCCGCTGGCCGGCCGCCTGCTGGCCGTCAAGGGCAACATCGACGTGGCCGGCCTGCCCACCACGGCGGGCTGCCCCTCCTACGCGTACGAACCCGGCGCGGACGCCCCCGTCGTGGCCCGACTCCGTGCCGCCGGGGCGCTGGTGATCGGTACGACGAATCTGGATCAGTTCGCCACGGGTCTGGTCGGCACCCGCTCCCCGTACGGCGCGGTCCGCAGCGCCCCCGCCCCCGATCGCATCAGCGGCGGTTCCAGCTCGGGTTCGGCGGTCGCCGTCGCGCTCGGCATCGCGGACCTGGCGCTCGGCACGGACACGGCGGGTTCGGGCAGGGTCCCGGCGGCGTTCAACGGCATCGTGGGCCTGAAGCCGACGCGCGGCCTCGTCCCGGTCGACGGCGTGGTCCCCGCCTGCGCGAGCCTCGACTGTGTCACCGTCTTCGCCCGTACGCTCCCCGAGGCGGAAGCGGCGCTCGCCCTGATGGCCACACCCATCGCCCGCCCCGTCCCCGCCCGTGTCCCGGGGCCGTGGCGGATCGCGGTGCCGCCCGCGGAACAGCTGGGTGAACTGGACCCCGGCTGGGCGGACGCCTACGCGGCCGCCGCGGACCGCCTCCGCGCGGCGGGCGCCGTCCTGCGACCGGTCGACCTGACGCCGTTCACCGAGGCCGCGGCGATGCTGTACGAGGGCGCGTTCGTCGCGGAGCGCTACACCGCGGTGGGCGCGTTCGTCGACACCGGCCCCGCGGACCTGGACCCCACGGTGGCGGGCATCATCACCGCGGCCCGGGAGGTCCCGGCACACCGCCTGTTCGCGGACCGGGACCGGCTGGAGCGGCTCCGCGCCGCGGCCGAGGCCGCAGTGGGCGACGCGGACGCCCTGTTGCTCCCCACCACACCCGGCCACCCCACGCTCGCCGAGGTCGCGGCCGACCCGCTGGGCACGAACGCCCGCCTCGGCCGGTTCACCAACTCCACCAACCTGTTCGACCTGTGCGCGGTGGCCGTCCCGGCGGGCGAGGTGTCCGGCCTGCCGTTCGGCGTCATGCTGATCGGCCCGGCCCACACGGACGAACGCCTGACCCGGATCGCCACCCTGCTGACCCCGCCGGTCCGCATCGCGGTAGCGGGCGCCCACCTGACCGGCGAGCCGCTCAACCCGCAACTCCTGGCCCTGGGCGCCCGCCTGATCCGTACGACGAAGACGGCCCCCGTCTACCGACTGCACGCCCTGGCGACGACGCCGCCCAAGCCGGGCCTGGTCCGCGCGGACGAGGGGGGCGCGGCCATCGAGACAGAGATCTGGGAACTTCCCGCCGAGGGTCTGGGCACCCTCACGGCAGCCCTCCCGCACCCCATGGTGCTGGGCCGGGTGGACCTGTCGGACGGCACGGCGGCTGCGGGCTTCCTCTGCGAGCCGTACGCGGTGGAGGGGGCGGAAGACATCACGGGGCACGGTGGCTGGCGGGCATACAGATCAAGCCACTCCGCCTGAACAGCACCTCCGGTGTTCCCGAGCCCCTCCAGCATCCCCGAGCCCCCGGCGTTCCCCCTGCCCCTCCAGCGTCACACCCTCCAGGGGCCCCTCAGCCCCGCCGCCGTACCCCTTCCAGCCCCTCCGGCGTTTGAGGAGCGGGGGGCCGGGGGCAGAGCCCCCGGTTACGGGAAGGGGCGGGGAGGGGAACAGGTCCGCCGCAGGCGCACCCACCCGCACCCGGCAACGCCCTCACCCCTCACCCCTCACCCCTCACCCCTCACCCCTCACCCCTCACCCCTCACCCCTCACCCCTCACCCCACAGAGCTGTAAGCCACCACTCCCCGCAACACCTCATCAACCGCCTTACGCGCATTCCGTCCCACCGAACTACCCTCGCGCGGCGCCGCGGCAGCGACCTGCCCCAGCACGTCGATCACCTGCTTGCACCACCGGACGAAGTCCCCCGCCGGCATCTCCGCCTCACGCAGCACCTCGTCCAGCGTCCGCCCGGACGCCCACATGTACACCGCCCAGGCGAATCCGAGGTCGGGCTCGCGCTGTCCGACCCCCTCCGCCTGATTGATCTTGAAGTCCTCCTCCAGGGCGTCCAGACGCCCCCAGATCCGGACCATCTCGCCCATCGCGGTCTTCGCCGGCCCGGACGGCAGCTTCGGCGCCACCGCGTCATCCGACTGCCGCGCCTCGTACACCAACGCCGAGACACACGCGGCGAGTTCGGCAGGGTTGAGGCCCTCCCACACGCCTGCCCGCAGGCACTCGCTCGCCAGCAGGTCCAGCTCGCCGTACAGCCGGGCCAGCCGCCGCCCGTGCTCGGTGACCTCGCTGCCCCGCAGATAGTCGAGCTCGGTGAGCAGGGCCACGATCCGGTCGAAGGTGCGGGCGATCGTGTTCGTCCGCCCCTCGATACGGCGCTCCAGCTGCTGGGTGTCCCGCTGCAGCCGGTGGTACCGCTCGGCCCACCGCGCATGGTCCTCGCGCTCGTCGCACCCGTGGCAGGGGTGGGCTCGCAACTCGGCCCGGTAGCGCGCGATCTCGCGGTCGTCCGCGGCGGCGGCACGCTCACGGCGATGCCGGTCCGGCACGAGGTGCCCGGCCTTGGTCCGCAGCGCGGAAGCCAGATCGCGGCGTGACTGCGGCGAGCGCGGGTTGAACGACTTCGGGACGCGCATCCGCTCCAGCGCCTCGACCGGCACCGGGAAGTCGATCGATGCCAGCCGCTTCACCTGGCGCTCCGCCGTCAGCACCAACGGCCGCGGCCCGTCGTGGTATTCGAGCCCGCGGTGCCCGTGCCCGTTGGTCCGCCCGGCCGGCAGTCCCGGGTCGAGGACGAGCGCCAGACCGGCGAACTTGCCGGTGGGCACGTGGATGACGTCACCGGGCTTGAGCTTCTCCAGGGACGCCGCCGCCGCGGCCCGCCGCTGCGAGGCTCCCTGCTTGGCGAGATCCGTCTCCCGATCCTTGAGGTCGCGGCGCAGCCGCGCGTACTCCTCGAAGTCACCGAGGTGGCAGGTCATTCCCTCCTTGTAGCCCTCCAGGCCCTCCTCGTTCTTCTGGACCTGGCGGGAGATCCCGACCACCGAGCGGTCCGCCTGGAACTGGGCGAAGGAGGTCTCCAGGAGCTCGCGAGAGCGGTGCCGCCCGAACTGCTGAACCAGGTTGACGGCCATGTTGTACGAGGGGCGGAAGCTGGAGCGCAGCGGATACGTACGCGTGCCCGCGAGTCCGGCCAGCGCGCCGGGGTCCATGCCGCGCTGCCAGAGCACCACCGCGTGGCCCTCGACGTCGATGCCGCGCCGGCCGGCCCGGCCGGTCAGCTGGGTGTACTCGCCGGGTGTGATGTCGGCATGCTGCTCGCCGTTCCACTTGACGAGCTTCTCCAGAACCACCGAGCGTGCGGGCATGTTGATCCCGAGCGCGAGGGTCTCCGTCGCGAAGACGGCCTTCACGAGCCCGCGCACGAAGAGCTCCTCGACGACCTCCTTGAAGGTCGGAAGCATCCCGGCGTGGTGCGCGGCGATGCCACGCTCCAGGCCTTCGAGCCACTCGTAGTAGCCGAGAACGTGCAGGTCCTCGGTGGGGATGGACGCCGTGCGCCGCTCGACGATCTCCCGGACCAGCCGGCGCTTGTCCTCGTCGTTGAGCCGCAGCCCGGCGTGCAGGCACTGCTGCACGGCGGCCTCGCAGCCGGCCCGGCTGAAGATGAACGTGATGGCGGGCAGCAGTCCCTCGGCGTCCAGCCGGTCGATGACCTCGGCCCGCGACGGTGTCCAGATCCGGGTGCGCTGGCGCCGCTCGCGCTCGCGGTCCGCCTCACGCACCATCTTCCCGCGGCGGCGCTCACGCGGGTTGTATCCGCGCTGGTTCTCCATGCGTGCGAGCCGGACCAGGTCGGGGTTGACCTCACGGCGTCCGGACCCGCGGCCGCCGTGGTCGCTCTCCTCCTCGAAGAGGTCGTACATCCGGCGGCCGGCCAGCACATGCTGCCAGAGCGGCACCGGCCGGTGCTCGGAGACGATCACCTGGGTGTCGCCGCGGACGGTGTCCAGCCAGTCGCCGAACTCCTCGGCATTGGACACGGTCGCCGACAGCGACACGAGGGTGACGGATTCGGGGAGGTGGATGATCACTTCCTCCCACACGGCGCCCCGGAAGCGGTCGGAGAGGTAGTGCACCTCGTCCATCACCACGTAGCCGAGGCCGTTCAGCGCCTGGGAGCCCGCATACAGCATGTTCCTCAGCACCTCGGTGGTCATGACGACCACCGGCGCATCGGCGTTGACGCTGTTGTCCCCGGTCAGCAGGCCGACCTTGTCCGCGCCGTAGCGCTTGACCAGGTCGGCGAACTTCTGGTTGGACAGGGCCTTGATCGGCGTGGTGTAGAAGCACTTGCGGCCCTGGGCCAGGGCGAGGTGCACGGCGAACTCGCCGACGATCGTCTTGCCCGAACCGGTCGGGGCCGCGACGAGCACGCCCTTGCCGGCCTCCAACGCGATGCAGGCCTCGATCTGATAGGGGTCCAGATCGAACTCGTACATCTCGCGGAACGGCCCGAGTGCGGTCGCCTGCTCGGCGGCTCGGATCCGGGAAGCCTGGTATCGCTCAGCTGGTGAGAGGTCCTCTGTCATCTTGTCCACGAGCCTACCCGCCGCCTCTGACACTGACGCGATCTTTATCGAGGCCGCGGGCCCGGGCGCCCGCCCGTCAGACGGGAGAGGGAGAACCGGCCCCCAGTACCCGGGCCGCAGCCGGCACACAGGTGGCGGTCAGCGGCAGCGGGCCGAGCGGTTCGCCGTCCGCGTACGCGGTGACGCCGACCGCTTCGAGCGCGATGGTGGAGACCCGGTGCACCGTGACGGCGGGGTGGCCGAGGTGCGTTCCCTTGTAGACCTTGGGGAACACCTTGAGGAGGGTGGTGCGGCTGCAGTCGCCGACGACGGTCACGTCGAAGAGTCCGTCGTCCATGACGGCGTCCGCGCAGATCCGCATGCCGCCACCGTAGGTCGACCCGTTGCCGACGGCGATGAGCGTCGCCTCGATCTCCCGGAACGGCCCGCCGTCCAGACTCATGCGGTACGGGATGGGCTTGAAGGCGGCGAGTTCGGCGAGGATCGCCAGGTCGTACTTGAAGCGGCCGCCGACCCAGCGCATCCGGTTTCCGCGGTCGTTGACGCGGGAGTCGAAGCCGGAGGCGAGCACGGACCCGAACCATCGCTCACCGACCCGGCCGAGGTCGATCTCGCGTACGGCACCGCCCTTGAGCGCCTCGGCGGCCAGCCTGCCCGCAGCCGCGGGGTCCCGTATCGGCATTCCGAGAGCGCGGGCGAAGTCGTTGCCCGTACCGACGGCGACGACACCGAGCGGGGTCAGGGTCCCGGCGACCGCCTGGAGGGCGAGGGACATCATCCCGTCCCCGCCGACGGCTATGAGCGCGCCCGTCCCCCCGGCCACAGCCTCGCGCGCCCGGCGCAACGCGTCGTCGGCGTCCTCACCGAGCACGGTACGGACGGAGAATCCGGCGTCCCGCAACGCGGAAGCGGCCGGCTGCGCGGCGTGCGCGCCCCGGCCGCGTCCTGCGGTGGGATTGACGAAAAGGGTGATCTCGCTGGTCACCCGGGGGACCTTACAAGGTCAGGTGATGTCGTCGTAACCGTCTCGCCGGCTCGATCGTCCGCCGTCCTGTTCGCCATCGGCCTGTGCGGGCAGCGAAGCCGACACGTTCTCCATGTCGCCGATGTCCTCAGGGGTCAGATCCAGCTCCGAGGCCTCGTCGTCGTCCAGCTCGGCGTCGGGGTTGCTGCGACGCCTCCGCCGGTCGTTGGCGATGCAGATGCCGAGCGCCATGAAGTAGAGCAGCACGATCGGTGCCGCCAGCGACACCATCGTGAGCGGGTCGCCCGTCGGGGTGGCCACTGCCGCGAAGACCGTGATGCCCATGACCATGGCGCGCCACCAGGACGCGAGCCGCTTGGCCGTGAGCACTCCGGTGAAGTTCAGCAGGACGAGCAGGAGCGGCAGCTCGAAGGCGAGGCCGAACACGATCACCATGCGCGTGACGATGTCGAGATAGTCGTCGACGGGCAGCAGGTTCGTCGTGTTGTCCGGGGTGAATTCGAGCAGGACCGCCGCGGTCTGCGGCATCAGGATGTACGCGAGTGCCGCACCCACGAGAAAGAGCGGCACACCAGCACCGACGAAGCTCAGCGCGTACTTCTTCTCGTTCTTGTGCAGACCCGGCGCCAGGAACGCCCAGAGCTGGTAGAGCCAGACCGGAGTGGAGAACACCACGCCCGCCATGAGGGAGACCTTGAGGGCGATGGAGAACGGAGCGACGAGACCGTTCACCGTCATCTCGGCGCAGGGGTGACCGTTCGCCTGCTTCTTCTGGCCGTCGGTGCACCCGACCGACTCCAGGATCGGGCGGATCAGGAAGTCGATCAGATCCTGGTAGAAGAAGGCCGTGACCGACGTGATCACGATGACCGCCACGACCGCGATCAGCAGTCGGTTACGCAACTCACGCAGGTGATCAGCGAGAGGCATCCGCCCCTCGCCGTCCTTCTCCTGCTTGCGGGCAGACTTGAGCAACCCACTTCCCTCGTTTCGTGCGGTAGCAACCGGAGGAATCCGGCAGCTATCAGCTCTGGGTGGTGGGCTTCGCTTCGTTCACCGGGCGGGAGCTCGTCACGTCGCCGGGAGCGGCCTGAATCGTGCGCGCGGCTGCGGGCTGCTGAGCACCCTGGTCGGCGACCGTGTCCGTCGGTGCCGCCGGCTCGTCGTCCTTCTTCATCGCCTTGGCCTCGCTCTTGAGGATGCGGGCCGACTTGCCGAGGGAACGCGCCATGTCGGGAAGCTTCTTGGCGCCGAACAACAGCAGGATGACAGCGATGATCAGAACGATCTCGAGAGGCTTCAGATTGCCCATGATGTGCTTCCTTCTCGCTGAGGCGGCTGGAGGTGGGCTCGCTGCCCTTGGGCCGGACACACGTCCGACCATTTCGCTGGGAGCGATCGTAACCCGCGGGAGTAAACGCGAGGCAATGCCTGTGCATACATTCGACAGCGGCCCCCACCCCCTGCCAGGGCCGTCACCAGCAGCGTACCTCCCGCCACTGTGAAAAAGGAGGCCGCGCCCGTCCGGATCGAACGGGCCCCAGGGCCTTCCGTACGGCCCCCGCGAGCCCGGCCCGATTCAAACGAGAGGCCTCAGTGCAGGGTTTCGCCGGTGGCTGCGAGATTCGTCGCAGCGCGCTCCAGGTCCTCCGCGGCCCGGTTGATGCGCTCAGTGGTCCTTGTCACCTGGTGGCCGAGGCGCTGTGCCTCGATGAAGACCTTGACGGCCAGCACGCCCAGGACGGCGATGCCGAGGAATCCCAGGGCGATGGCGAGCATGGGCCAGAACATGCGCAGAGCCTCGATGTGTCTCGTGTCCGAAGGTCCGGAGCGGGGTCTCAGATGCCGGCGTGCAGGCGCAGCGTCCGCACGCCGCCGCCGGTGAGGAGCTCCACTATCCGCTCCCCCGCGGGCCGGCGGACGGACGCGTCGCACGCGGGACAGGTGAAGGAGTAGAACGTGGTCCGGCTGCTCGCACCGATCGCTAGACGGAACTCCGCCGCCGCGAGTTCGAACCGGGCGCGGCACTCCGGGCAGGCGGCCTTGAACCGTACGGATTCGGGAACGACTACGGTCGGCACGTCGGAAACACCGGACATCACAGACATGTTGGACATATCTCCTCAGGTATCCCCTCAGGCCAGCTCGTCGTAAGCGGCGAGAGCCGCCCGGGCCGCGGTCCGGGCGCTGCGCGCCAGCTCCGGCGGCGAGACGATGCGCCCCTCCCCGCCGAGCCGGAGCGCGAGCCTGCGCAGCGATGCCGGGTCGGGGGTGCGCAGGGTGATCCGCAGACCGCCGTCGGGCAGCTCCTCCGCGCTGTCGTGCGGGTAGTACTCGGCGACCCAGCGTCCGCCCGGGCCGACCTCGACCACGACCTCCGGGTCCTCGGCGGCGGGCTGGACGAGCCCCTCCGACAGGTCCCGGAGCTCCAGCTCCGGCGGCGCGGCCGGCTCGTCGAGCAGCCGGATCTCGGCAACCCGGTCGAGGCGGAACGTACGCCGGTCCTCGGAGGACCGGCACCAGGCCTCCATGTAGGTGTGACCGACGGCGAACAGCCGGATCGGGTCCACCTCGCGCTCGGTCAGCTCGTCGCGCGCGGGCGAGTAGTAGCGCAGCCAGAGCCTGCGGCGCTCGGAGATCGCCCGGTCCACGTCGGCGAAGACGCCGCCCTCGGACTCGAAGGTGACCGAGAGACGGGAGCTCGCGGCCCCGACCTCACCGGCGGCGGCCTCCAGCTTGGCGGTGGCCCGCAGCAGCGCCTGCCGGTCGCTCTCGCGCAGTCCGGGCAGCGTCGCTACGGCGCGCGCGGCGACCAGCAGCGCCGTCGCCTCGTCGGCCGCGAGCCGCAGGGGCTCGGCGACATCGTCCGGATTGTGCCACCAGATGCGGTCGCCGTCCGTGTCGATGTCCAGCAGATCGCCGCCACGGAAGCTCGTCCCGCACATGGGCAGCACGTCGAGGTCCGAGATCAGCTCGTCCTCGGTGATCCCGAAGGCCCGGGCGACGTCCTGGACATGGGCGCCGGGGCGCTCACGCAGATACGTCACCAGGGAGAGCATCCGGCGGGTCTGGTCGATGGCGTTCGTGGCCATGAATACGGTCCCCTCAGTCCTTGGCCACGGCGCGCAGCCGGTCCACCACGTCGGCCAGCAGATCCGCAGGTTCCTGTACGACGACGTCCGGACCGAACTCGACGAGCCAGGCGTCCAGACCGTGTCCGTACGGAATCTCCAACTCCTCCCACCCGTTCCCGAGTTCCCGGACCGATATGGCCCGGGCCCGCAGCGGGTAGCCGGAATCGGCCCGCAGCCTGATCAGCGCGGTACGCGTCGCCGTCTCGCCCGCCCAGCTCTCGACGGTCTCGCGGACGGTGACCACGTCGGGCACCTCGGCGGTGAAGGCACCGGCCCGGGAACGGACCTTGCCCGCGATCCGGGAGAGCCGGAACACCCGCTCCGCGCCCCGCCCCCGGTCCCAGCCGGCCAGGTACCAGTGTCCGCGCCAGCACTCCAGCGTCCACGGCTCGACCTGGCGCTGCTCAGGGCGTGCCGCATTGGCCTTGCGGTAGTCGAAGGTCACGGGCCGGCGGTCGCGGCAGGCCAGCATCAGCGGCTCGAACGCGGCCTCGTGGACGGGGATACGGGGTTCGAGGGCGCTGTGCACCTCGTACGCGTCCTCCGCCTCCGGCATTCCCGCGGCCCGCAGCTTCTGCAGGGCTCCGCTGGCGGCACCGGCCAGCCGGGCCTGCTGCCAGACCTTGGCGGCCAGCCCGAGGGCTGCGGCCTCCTCGGCGTCCAGCGTGATCGGGGGCAGCCGGTTGCTGTCGCGGCGGGCGAGGTAGCCGGTGTCGCCGTCCAGGTTCTCCACGGTCTCGATGACCAGACCGAGCTCGCGCAGATCGTCCTTGTCGCGCTCGAACATCCGGTTGAAGGCGTCGTCGGAACCCGCTTCGAGATAGGCCTCGATGGAACCGCGCAGTTCGCGCTTGCTGAGCGGGCGCCGGGTCCCCAGCAGACACAGTGCCAGGTTCATCAGCCGCTCGGCCTTGGCAATCGCCATCGACGCCCTCTCTGTTTGCTCTACGACCCTCGACCGTACCGCTCCGGACTGTCCGGACAAAAGCGAGGGCCCGCGCCTTGCGGCACGGGCCCTCGGAGCGCAGGGGCGCGGGATCAGACGGCGACCAGGTCGCAGACGAAGATCAGCGTCTCGCCCGGGGCGATCGCGCCGCCGCCGGCGCCACGGTCACCGTAGCCGAGGTGCGCGGGGATGGTCAGCTGGCGACGGCCGCCGACCTTCATGCCCTGCACGCCCTGGTCCCAGCCCTTGATGACCTGACCGGCACCGAGCTGGAACTGGAGCGGGGTGCCTCGGTTCCAGGAGGCGTCGAACTCCTCGCCGGTGGAGAAGGCCACGCCCACGTAGTGCACGGAGACGGTCTGGCCGGCCTTGGCCTCGGCGCCGTCGCCTTCCCAGATCTCCTTGATCTCCAGGTCGGCCGGCGGCTCGCCACCCGGGAAGTCGATCTCGGGCTTCTCGATGCTCACTGACTTGCTCCTCTAAATGATGAACTGGGCAACCGGGACAGTCTTACATCTTTGCCAGGATGTCCACGGCGAAGACGAGCGTCGAGTTCGCGGGAACGGACTGCTGGGCCTTGTCACCGAGGCCCTGGTCCGGCGGGACGACGAGCAGCACACGGCTGCCGATCTTCTTGCCGATCAGGCCGTTCTTGAGCCCCTTGAGGGTGACCTGGGCGAGCGGGAAGGAGGCGGTCTTGCCCGTGGTGTAGGTGTTGTCGAACTCCTTGCCGTCCTTCCACAGCTTGGCCACGTAGTTCACGACGACCGTGTCGGTCTCCTTGACGACCTCACCCTTGGACTCCAGGACGTAGTTGGAGACCAGCTTCTTCGGCGGGGTGACCTTGCTGGGGATGGTGAGGGTCGGCGCCTTGCCGTCGGTGTTCGTGCCCACCTTCGGCAGGTCGACGTTGTCCTGGGCGACCGGGGTGCCCTTGGCCGATGCCGGGATCTGCTTCGCCTTCAGGATGTCGACGACGAAGACGAGCGTGGCGTTCGCCTTGATGTCGCCCTGGCCCTGAGCGCCGTAACCGAGGTCCGGCGGGATGACGAGCTCGACCCTGCTGCCGACCTTCTGGCCGACCAGGCCCTTGTCCCAGCCCTGGATGACCATGCCGGCACCGAGCGTGAGATCGAACGGCTGCTTGCGGTCGAAGCTGTTGTCGAACGGCTTGTCGGAGTCCCAGGCCTGCCCCAGGTAGTTGACCTGGATCGCGTCGCCGTTCTTGAGCGTGGCGCCGTCACCCTCACTGATGACCTTGGTCTTCAGCTCTTTGGGCGGGGTTCCCGTGCCCTTGGCCAGGGTGGGCTTCTCGCCGAACTTCGCGCCCGCGGTGATGGCGGGGAACCCGCCCTTCGCGGAGGCGGGCGCGGAGGCGGACGCGGAAGCGGAGTCGGAGCCCTTGTCGTCGCTGCCGCAGGCCGCTGACACCAGCAGCAGGGGGACGACGAGAAGGCCGGCAATTCGGCGCACTGGTTCCTCAGATCTCAGACGACACATTTGTTGGGACGCAAGCCCCAGGGGGTCCCCGACACTCTAGGGCGTGCACAGGGCCCCGTACGAGGAACGTACGGGGCCCGAGTCGCACGAGAGCCGAGGCGCGTCCTGCGCCGGCTCACATACCCGCGATCAGCTTCTCCACTCGGTCGTCGACGGATCGGAACGGGTCCTTGCACAACACCGTGCGCTGCGCCTGGTCGTTGAGCTTGAGATGGACCCAGTCGACGGTGAAGTCCCGCCGCTGCTCCTGGGCCCGCCGGATGAAGTCGCCCCGCAACCGCGCCCGGGTCGTCTGCGGGGGCACCGACTTGCCCTCGAAGATCTTCAGGTCGTTGCAGATACGGGCGGCCTGACCCTTGCGTTCCAGCAGGTAGTACAGGCCCCGGCGGCGGTGGATGTCGTGGTAGGCGAGGTCTATCTGGGCGACCCGCGGATTCGACATGGTCATGTTGTGCTTGGCCCGGTACCGCTCGATGAGCTTGTACTTCATGACCCAGTCGATCTCGGTGCCGATCCGGTCGAGGTCCTCGGCCTCGATCGCATCGAGCGTACGGCCCCACAGTTCGAGGACCTTCTCGACGTTGCCCGTGCGGATGCCACGGCGGTCCACGAAGTCCACGGCCTTCTCGTAGTACTCGCGCTGCACCTCGATGGCGGAAGCCTCACGGCCGCTGGCGAGACGCACCTTGCGCTGCCCCGTGATGTCGTGGCTGACCTCACGGATCGCCCGGATCGGGTTCTCCAGGGTCAGATCCCGCATCACCGTGCCCGCCTCGATCATGCGGAGCACCAGGTCGGTCGCGCCGACCTTGAGGAGCATGGTCGTCTCGGACATGTTGGAGTCACCGACGATGACGTGGAGGCGGCGGTACCGCTCCGCGTCCGCGTGCGGTTCGTCGCGGGTGTTGATGATCGGACGGGAGCGCGTCGTCGCGGAGCTGACGCCCTCCCAGATGTGCTCGGCACGCTGGCTGACGCAGTAGACGGCGCCCCGCGGGGTCTGCAGCACCTTTCCGGCGCCGCAGATCAGCTGTCTCGTGACGAGGAAGGGAATGAGGATGTCCGCGAGCCGGGAGAATTCTCCGTGCCGGGCCACGAGGTAGTTCTCATGACATCCGTAGGAGTTTCCCGCCGAGTCGGTGTTGTTCTTGAAGAGATAGACGTCGCCTGCGATTCCCTCCTCGTGCAGGCGGCGTTCGGCGTCGACAAGCAGGCCTTCGAGAATGCGCTCGCCGGCCTTGTCGTGGGTGACCAGCTCGGTCAGGTTGTCGCATTCGGGGGTTGCATATTCCGGATGCGATCCCACGTCGAGGTAGAGGCGGGCGCCGTTCCGCAGAAAGACATTGCTGCTGCGGCCCCATGACACAACACGGCGGAAGAGGTAGCGCGCCACTTCATCAGGAGACAGTCGGCGCTGTCCCCTGAACGTGCACGTGACGCCGTACTCGTTCTCCAGCCCGAAAATGCGGCGGTCCATGACTGAACATTACGCCTGATGGCCCGAGCTGAAACCGGGTTCGACGGCACCGTTTCGATCATTTTCCGATCCTCGCACCGCGACAGCACTATGTCCGGGAGCTGCGAGGACCTTTCCGGTGGCCAGCAGAACGAGCAGCGCGGCCACTCCACCGGCCCCCGCCACGGCGAAACTCCACGCCGTCCCGCCCAGCTCCACGGCCGGGCCCGCCACGGCCGTCCCCGCCGCCGCGCCCACCCCGAACGTCGTCACGAGCCAGGAGAACGCCTCCGTCACCGTGCCCCGCGGGGCGTGCCGGTCGACGACGATGAACGAGCAGGCGATGGCCGGGGCAAGGAACACTCCGGCGACGGCGGCCAGCACGGTCATCGCCACCACACCCGGCGTCAGGATCAGCGGCAGATAGCCCAGCGCGAGGAGCGCCACGATCACCCGGAGCCGGCGCTCGGGCGGCCCTGCCCACTGCCGCGCCCCGTACACCGAGCCTCCGATCAGGGCGCCGAGGCCCAGGGCGGCCATCAGCCAGCCGTAGACGGACTCCCGGCCGTGGTCGTCGGCGTACGCCACGCCCGCCACCGTGATGGAACCCAGCGCCAGCCCGATGAAGAAGAAGGAGCCGAGCAGCGCCAGCAGTCCGGGCGAGCGCAGCGCCCCCAGCCAGTGCGCCTCGCGCGGTGCGGAGCGCCAGGCCCTGGACGGCTCGGACAGGACGACGGAGAGCGCCCCCAGGACGCCGATCGCGTTGATGACGAGCAGTGCGGCAGCCGGCGACCAGAGCGAGACCAGGACGGTCACCAGCAGCGGCCCCACCGTGAACATGACCTCCTGCGCGACCGCGTCCATGGCGTACGCCCGGTGCACCCGGTCCTCGCTGCCGAGGACACTCGGCCACAGGGCCCGCAGGCCGCCCTCCAGGGGCGGTGTGGCCACGCCCGCGACGGCCACGGCCGCATAGGCGAGCGGCAGCGACCCGAAGCCGGCCACGGCGAGGAGGGCCATGCCGAGAGCCGAGAGCACGGCGGCGGGCAGCTGGACGCGCGGCTGGCCGTAGAGATCCACGGCGCGGCCCAGCAGCGGCTGGCCGACTGCCGTGCCCAGCCCGTACACCGCGGCGAGCGCGCCCGCGAGGGCGTAGCTGCCCCCCTCCGCGCGGACGAACAGCACGATCGCGATGGGGGCGGTGCCGTTCGGCAGCCGGCCCACCAGGGTGCCCGTCAGCAGCCGGGCGGCATGCCGCGCCCGGAGGATGTCCAGATATCCCGCGGCCATGTCCCGCCCTCCCCTTGGAGCGCCTTGCGGCTACCCGAGGTTTTACGTATAACTTCCGGGTTCATACGTACCATGAGCCCAGTCCGCAGGTCCACCTCGCAGCGCCTGCACAGACCGGCCCGGAGGCCCGCGTGACCAGCCCAGCACCGCCCGGCCCACCCCGGCCCACCAGCCGCGACGTCGCGCGGACCGCAGGCGTCTCCCAGGCCACGGTCTCCCTGGTCCTCGGTGACAAGTGGCGCGGCCGGGTCTCCGAGGCCACCGCCGGCCGGGTGCGCGACGCCGCCCGCGACCTCGGCTACCGGCCCAACCTCGCCGCCCGCAATCTGCGCCTCGGCCGCACCAGGACCGCCCTGCTCGTCGTCCCCGCGCTGACCAACGAGTTCTTCGCCCGGGTCTACACCGGTGCCGCCGCGGTCGCCGCCGAGCACGGCTTCGGCGTCGTCCTCTACCCCTCGCCCGACGGCACGGGGCCGGCCCGGGACCCCTTCGCCTCGGCTCGCGCCGCCCTGGACGGGGTGATCGCCTCCTCCATGGCCGCCGACGCCCTCGGCGCCCTGCACGGCGTCGGTCTCCCCCTGGTCATGCTCGACAGCGACCCCGCGGCGCCGGGGCCCGCCGCTCGGGTCAACCTCGACATCGCCGACGGGATGCGGCAGGTGACGGAGCATCTGCTCGCCCTCGGCCACCGCCGTTTCATCCATCTCGCCTCGGCCGTCGACTCCTGGACGTTCGCCGTCCGAGCCCGCGCGCTCCACGACGCCCTGAGCGGTGTCCCCGGCACCGAGGTCCTCACCGTCCCTGCCGCATTGGACGTACGGGCCGGTCGCGAGGCCACGGAACGCGCGCTGGCTGCTCCGGGGCCCCGCCCCACCGCCATCGTCTGCGACGACGACATCCTGGCCGCGGGCGCCTGCAAGGCCGCTCGCCGGCTCGGCCTGCGGGTTCCGGACGACCTCTCCGTCACGGGTTTCGACGACCTGGCCCTGGCCACGGCCGTCGAGCCCGAGCTCACCACCGTGCAGCTGCCCGCCGAGCAGGTCGGCAGGCACGGCATGAGCGCGCTGCTGGCCGTGCTGGACGGCAGGCCGGCCGAGTCCGGCAGCCTGCCGGTGCGACTGGTCGTCCGCGGCTCCTCCGCGCCGCCGCCCGGCCGCCACGCCGCATGACAGTGCCCCGGCCCGCCGAGGAGGCGGACCGGGGCGCGGAGGCCGGCAGAGCCGACTACTCCACGTCGCCGCCCGAGTCGGTGGAATCACCGGCATCGGGGGCGGCCTTCTTCGTGCCGCTCTTCTTGCCGGTGTCCGCCGCTGCCGCGGAGGTGTCCGCGCTCTCGCCGTCCTCCGTGTCCGAAGGGGCGTCCGTCGGCGTCGAATCGGCGCCGTCCGCTTCCAGCAGCCGGGCCAGCTGCCGGCCGATGATCCGCTTGAACTTGCGCTGCTGCGGCCTCGTACGGTCCAGGACCGCGACTTCCAGCCGCTCTGCGGGGATCTCCCGCTCGCTGCCGTTGGGGTCGCGGGACAGCGCCTGCACCGCCAGCTTCAGCGCCTCGGCGAGGGACATCCCGTCACGGTGGCGCTGGTCCAGGAAGGTGCTGATCTGTTCCGCGTTGCCGCCGACCGCGACCGAGCCGTGCTCGTCCACGATCGAGCCGTCGTGCGGCAGCCGGTAGATCTGGTCACCCTCGGGCCCTGCGCCCACCTCGGCGACCACCAGTTCCACTTCGTACGGCTTCTCGGCCGCACTGGAGAAGATGGTGCCGAGCGTCTGCGCGTAGACGTTCGCCAGCCCACGCGCCGTCACGTCGTCGCGGTCATAGGTGTATCCGCGCAGATCGGCATAGCGCACTCCGCCGATGCGGAGATTCTCGTACTCGTTGTACTTTCCGGCGGCGGCGAAACCGATCCGGTCATAGATCTCGCTGAACTTGTGCAGCGCACGGGACGGGTTCTCGCCGACGAACACAATGCCGTCGGCGTACTGCAGCACAACCAGGCTGCGACCACGGGCGATGCCCTTCCGAGCGTATTCCGCCCGGTCGGCCATGGCCTGCTGAGGTGAGACATAGAACGGCGTCGACACCGGCTATCCGTCCCTTTCTGTCAGTGGCAGGAGCATCGAAGAAGCCTCGAAACGGGCGGTCAGAGCAGCGCGGCGCGTGGGCCGTCGGGCTGTTCCAGCCGGCGTTCCAGAATCGAGCGGGCAATCTCCGCGGATTCCGCCTCGGTCAGCTTCCGGAAACCGTCTTCGGTGATGACGGTGAGGATCGGATAGATACGACGGGCGACGTCCGGGCCACCGGTCGCCGAATCGTCGTCCGCGGCGTCGTACAGCGCCTGCACGACCAGCGTGAGCGTCTGCTCCTCCGTCAGATCCTCGCGGTAGAGCTTCTTCATCGAGCCACGGGCGAAGATCGAGCCGGAGCCGGTGGACGCGTACCCGTGCTCCTCGGAACGGCCGCCGGTGACGTCGTAACTGAAGATCCGGCCCCGCTCGCGGTCGACGTCGTAGCCGGCGAAGAGCGGCACCACGGCGAGACCCTGCATGGCCATCGCCAGATTGCTCCGGATCATCGTGGAGAGCCGGTTCGCCTTGCCCTCCAGGGAGAGCTGGGCCCCCTCGACCTTCTCGAAGTGCTCCAGCTCCAGCTGGAAGAGCTTGACCATCTCCACGGCCAGACCAGCCGTACCGGCGATACCCACCGCCGAGTACTCGTCGGCCGGGAAGACCTTCTCGATGTCGCGCTGCGCGATCATGTTGCCCATGGTCGCCCGCCGGTCACCGGCCAGGACTACGCCGCCGGGGAAGGACGCCGCGACGATCGTGGTGCCGTGCGGCGCCTCGATGGCCCCCTTCATGGGCGGCAGCTGCCGGTTGCCCGGGAGCATCCCGGGCGACTGGTCGGACAGGAAGTCCATGAACGAAGAGGACCCGGGCGTCAGGAAGGCAGCTGGTAGACGCCCGGTGCTACGAGTGTTGGCTTCCACGCGTTTCCCTCCAGGTAAGCGATGGCCCTGCGCTAGGCGTCAGGAGCATCTCCCAACTTGCCTACGGCCGAATTGCAGTTGAAGCACCGTATGCCACGGACCCTACCCGTCCGACCGGGGTGATCCACATGTGTGGCGGAGGTATTCGGAGCGATCATGATCCGTGCCAGCGGCCGTGGGGGGCGGGCGGGCGCCCCCGCCCCCCCCCCGCGCCCCCCCCCCGGGGGCGGGGGGGGGGGGCCCCCCCCCCAGGGAAAAAAGAAAGAAACAAAAAAAACGCCATGGCCCCCCCGGCAACC
>NZ_JBIUUC010000014.1:0-239957 GCF_044742205.1 Streptomyces sp. NPDC087901 | reverse complement strand
ACCCTCGTACTGGACGTACTCGGGTGATTCGGGCGTACGGCGAGAGTGCGTGCCAGGCGTCGCGGGCCCGCGAAGATCCGCCGGACAGGTCCTAGGTGCACCTGTTGGACATCGGGTCCCGGACGGGTGCCCAGTTCGGCGGTGAGCGCCCTGCGACAGGCGTGGAACTGCTGGATGGCCTGCAGGGGGCGGCCCGGATCGAGCAGGGTGCGGGCGAGCAGCAGATGCAGCGGCTCGTCGGAGGGCGAGCGGTCGACGGCGGAGCGCAGCACGTGAATCGCCTTGTCCGTACGGGAACTGTCTATCAACGCTCGGGCGAGGGACCGGGGGCAGTTGCTCGCTCAGTTCGCGCAGGCGGCGCCGGGGCTCCTCGGCCCAGTCGGTGTACCGGTCCTCCGGCAGCAGCCGGTCAAAGCTGCTTCGAGCGAGGGAATGTCGCGCGATGCCAGCGCGGCCCGGGCAGCCTCGCCGGCCTCTTCGCTGTCGATCCGGACGCGGGCGGGGGAGAGCAGCAGCAGTTCTCCGTCGGACAGGCGGTAGGCGGACGCGGCACGCGGGGCAAGATCGGGTTCGAGTGCGTGGCGGGCGGCGTGCAGGCTCACCCGTAGATTGCGCAGTGTCGGCTCCCGGGGGCCCTAGGCCACAGGAGATGCATGACTTCTTTGCGGTGCTGTCGCCGGTCCGGTGCAAGGGCGAGCAGTTTGACCAGCGTAACGGCGGTGCTGCGACGCCAGCGGGTGGTGACGGGTGCGCCGTCCTCGCGTTCGACGCGGAGGCCGCCGAGCAGATGGATTCGCAGCCGGGTGGACCCGGGACCGGGAAACTCGGGCGATGCTGACATGTTGCGCCACTCCATCGATCTCCGGACGGCCTATCGACCCCCGTACGTGGGCGGGGCGTTACAGCGGCATTACTCGAAGCCTGACGTGGCGGAAGGGCACTTGAGCCGGTGCCGGAGGCGGTCGAGGCTGGAGGACCACCCAGCGAGCGACAGGAGGACCCGTGCTCGAGGCTCTTGGACTGACGGATGACGAGGCGGAGCTGTACGTAGCACTGGTGCGCTCCGGGCCGTGCCGGGCCGACCGGCTGCCCGGCCTCTCCCGGATCCGGTTCGGGCAGCTCGGCGCGGCATTGGAGGGCCTTTCGGCGAAGGGCCTGCTCACCCGGACGGAAGACGCACCCGCCCGGCTCATCGCGTCGCCGCCGGAGGTGGTGGGTGAAGTGCTCCTGCTGCGTCGGCTGAATGAACTTCACACGGCGCGGGCCGCGATGGGGCGTCTGGCTGACGAGTACCGGGGCAGTGCGCAGGACGGTCCCGGTCGCGCCTCCGTGGAGTTCACGCCGACCGCCGCGGTCGCCCAGCGTGCGGATCAGATACAGCGCAGGGCGAGTAAAGAGGTGATGATCTTCGACATGCCGCCCTACGCGTCGGCGGCGGCCGACGGCACGGCCCTCGGCAACAGTTGCGAGATGGACCGGCTCGCCGCCGGTGTGCGCTACCGGACGGTGTACGACCGCCTTGCCATCGAGCAGGACGGCGGGCTGGAGCGGATCGGCCGCTACATCGCTGCGGGCGAGGAGGCCCGTGCCACACACCGGCTGCCGATGAAGCTGCTGATCGTGGACCGGGAAATGGGCATCGTGCCAGCTCTGGCGGACGGTCCGGAGCAGCCCAACGGCTCGGCACTCATCTATCCCAGCCCGCTCCTCGACGGTCTGATCGGTCTGTTCGAGCAGACATGGTCCGCCGCACTGTCACTCGATCCCGCGGTGGATCAGGGGGAGCGCAGGGAGCCGGAGATCGACGAGTCGGAGGCCAGGCTGCTGACCCTGCTGCTCAGTGGTATGACCGATGCGGTGATAGCCCGTCAGCTGGGTGTGGGGCGAAGGACTGTGCTGCGCAAGGCGCGCGGCCTTATGGACCGTGCTGGGGTGGCCACCCGCATGCAGCTCGGCTGGTACGCGGCCCGGCACGGCTGGCTCGGGGAGAGCGGCTAGGCGGGGGAGCGCGGCCGGAAGCGGCGGGCGGCGCATAGGTGCCGCTGTCGCCCATGCGCCGCATCCGCCTCTTCTGTGCAGCGAGTCACCAGTTGTAGCGTCCTGCTCACGCACCGCCGTCCGTATCTGACGAATCGTCCATGACGGGTTTCATGGGCGATTGCGCGGGCCTGTCCCCCGATCGAGGAGGAGCACGTGCAGCACCCCCAACGTGGGAGATCAAGAAGCCGGTTGCTGGCCACCACCGTGGCCATCGCCGTCGGAGCCACCCTTCCCGCCGTCACCGGCGCGCAGGCGACGCCTCCGTCCACCGGTCTCGCCACACCGGCGTCCCGGACACCCGAGTCGGCCGTCATCACCCTCATCACCGGTGACACCGTGACCGTGGCCACCGCCGCGAACGGCAAGCAGTCGGTGGAAGCCACATCGGCCGAGGGCGTGTCCAAGACGTTCCGGACCATGACCGACCCGAAGGGCGACCTGTTCGTCTACCCCTCCGACGCAGCTGACGGGATAGCCTCCGGCGCGCTGGACGCCCGTCTGTTCAACGTGACCCAGCTGATCAAGGACGGGTACGCGGACGGCAAGGCGGACGCCCTGCCCGTCGTCCTGTCGTACAAGGACAAGCCGACCGCGGCGACGCTGAAGAAGCGGGCCGACGCGCTGCCCGACAGCGACCGCGGCGCAGTCCTGGACCAGCTCGACATGACCGGGGTCTCGGTCGGTAAGAAGGGCGCCACGTCCTTCTGGCAGCAGGTGAAGCCGGTCAGCGAGGCCCCGCGCAAGGGCCAGGCGGTCACCTTGCCGGGCAGTGCGGGCGTGGCCAAGGTCTGGTACGACGGCAAGGCCGAGGTCACCCTTGACAAGAGCGTGCCGCAGATCGGGGCGCCCGAGGCGTTGGCGGCCGGATACGACGGCAAGGGCGCCAAGGTCGCCATCCTCGACACCGGTGTCGACCGCACCAACGCCGACGTCAAGGACCGGGTCACCGAGGCCGAGAGCTTCGTGCCGGGCGCCACCGCCACCGACGGCCATGGACACGGCACCCACGTCGCCTCCACCGTCGCGGGCAGCGGTGCCAACTCCGACGGTAAGTTCAAGGGTGTGGCACCCGGCGCCGACCTGTTCATCGGCAAGGTGCTGGACGACAGCGGCAGCGGCCAGTTCTCCTGGATCATGGCGGGCATGGAGTGGGCCGCGGACCAGGGCGCCGACGTGGTCAGCATGAGCCTGGGCGGCCCGGCCGGCGTGGGCGGCGACGTCATGACCGAGGCCGTCGACCGGCTGAGCGCCTCCACCGGAACCCTGTTCGTCGTGGCAGCCGGCAACGCCGGGCCCGCGGCGGGCACCATAGGAAGCCCGGGCGTCGCCGACTCCGCGCTCACCGTCGGCGCCGTCGACGACGACGACGCCATGGCGAGCTTCTCCAGCCGCGGCCCGCGCAAGGGCGACAGCGCGATCAAGCCGGAGATCACCGCACCGGGCGTGAACATCGTGGCCGCGCGAGCCGCGGGCACCACCATGGGCAACCCGGTGAACGACTACTACACCTCGGCGAGCGGCACCTCCATGGCCACCCCGCACGTCGCGGGAGCGGCGGCGATCCTGGCCCAGCGTCACCCGGACTGGACCGGGCAGCGCATCAAGGCTGCGCTCACCGCACACGCCAAGATCATCTCCGGGCCCTCGGTCTACGACCAGGGCTACGGCCGGGTGGACATTCCCGCGGCCCTGGACCCGAAGCTGGAGCTCTCCGGCATGGCCGACTTCGGCCTCGTCGAGTGGTCGGACTCCGGGTACGAAAAGCAGACCCGCACGGTCACCCTCACCAACCCGACGCCCGCCGACGCCACCGTGACCCTCTCCGCCGCCACCGGTGACGCTCTTCCGGCCGGTGCTCTGACGCTGTCCTCCGACCAGGTCACCGTCCCGGCGAACGGCACCACCGACGTCACCGTCACCCTCGACCCGGCCGACGTTCCCGCCGGCCGGTACAGCGGATACGTCACGGCGACCACCGCCGACGGAACGAGCGCGCACACCGCGATCGGCCTCGACAAGGAGCCCAAGCGGTACGGCCTGTCCCTCGACTTCAAGGACCGCAAGGGCGGCGTACCGAGGCGCGCCTCCATCTCGGTCATGGGGCTCGACAACGACTACTTCACCACCATGGACGTGACGAGCGGCCACACCGATCTGCGGCTGCCGTCCGGAAAGTACGCGATCCAGGGATCGCTCGTGACCGGCGCCACCGGCAACTCGTCCACCGACTACGCCAACGACCTCTTCAGCGCTCCCGAGGTCGACCTGACCGAGAAGGACGGCAGCGCCACCGTCGACGCGACCAAGGCCACGGACTTCGACATGCGGCTGCCCGACGAGAGCCGTGCGCTGGAGGACTCCACGTTCTCCTTCCAGCTGAGCCGGTACAACGCGGGCGGCACCCGGCGCGCCACCAACGGCGTCGCGGGTCTGATCAACTGGTCCGACGAGCATTTCGGTGCCGTCCCGGTGGACAAGCCCACCACCGGTGAGCTGTGGACGTCGTTCTTCAAGTCCAAGCGCGAACCGCTCATCCGCGCGACCGTCACCAAGCCGGAGACCCTCGCCCTCGCGGCGAAGACCTCCAGCTATCTCAAGCGCTTCGACGGCACGCGGAAGTACGACCTGGTCGACGCGGGCAGCGGGTCCGCCGCGGATCTCGCCGCCACTGATGTCAAGGGCAAGGCCGCCCTGGTCCACGTCAGCAGGATGGGCGGTGCCTCCACCGTCGGCAAGGCCGTCGAGGCGGCGGGTGCCGAGGCGATCGTCTTCGCCCCGAACGACGACTCCCCGCAGGGCATCGTCATCAGCTCGGTCAACGTGCCGTACTTCGCGACCACTTACCGTGACGGCCGTCGGCTGGCCGGCACGATCGCCAACTCCCGCACCACCATCTCCCTCAAGGGTGTGAAGGAGTCCGGCTACACCTACTCGGGCCAGTGGGAATACAGCGACGGCATCCCCGCGAACCTGCGGGTCACCGCCAAGAATGCGGAGTTCGCCACCGTCAAGGACACCTTCCACACGGACGGCGCAGACCGGGTCGGCTACCACGACCTGCACTCCTGGGGCACCTACCCCATGACCTCGGTGCGCTCCAGCCAGTTCGTGCAGCAGGGGCACGCACGCACCGACTACATCCTGGCCGGACGCGGACTCACCTACGCCCAGGCGGTCTCGGCGCGAACCGACTACCCGGCCCGGATGAGTGAGACCGTCAAGAGCTACCGGCCCGGCCAGACCCTCTCGCAGGACTGGTACGGCCCGGCCATGCACCCCGCCAACTACACCCAGTACGCCTGCAACTTCTGCCGCACGGACGCAGGCACCCTTTTCCAGCCACAGCTTGGCGGCGACTCGGACGCCGACCACTACATGAAGAGCAACCGCACAAGGACCTGGACGTACTACCGGGACGGCGAGAAGATCACCGACACCAGCCGGCTCCTGGTGCCCGGCCGGGCGACGTACAAGTTCGTCGACGACATCGCCCGTGCCAAGGACTACGAAGGGGTCGTGCTCGGGACGAAGTCCCACACCGAGTACACCTTCTCCTCGTCCGCCCCGACCGGCATGAACGTGAAGGACTGCAAGGTGAGCCTGCCGAAGGCCACCTTGTGCGAGGCGCTGCCCGTCGTGCTTCTCGACTACGGCATGAAGGCGGACATCACCAACAAGGTCGCTGCGGACGCCCCGTACACCGTGACCGTCGACGCCTCCCGGGCAAAGGCGTCGACCGCCCCGGCGGAGATGGCCGGTGCGAAGATGTCCGTCAGCTACGACGACGGAGCCACCTGGCAGCCGGTTGCTGTGAGCCGTAAGGACGGCAACACCTTCAAGGCCACCATCCAGCACCCCGAACTGGGTTCGGACAACGGGCTCGTGAGCCTGCGGACCGAGGTCTGGGACAGTGCGGGCAACCGCACCGTCCAGGACATCATCAGGGCATACGCCCTGAAGTAGCCGCACAGCACTGCACCACGGATGCCGCCGGCCACGTCGGCCGGCGGCATCTGCCTGTCACCTGTGAGCCACCTCCGCACCCTCGCCCCGTTGTCATGAAAGGGCCACTGGCCTGCTCTTCTTCGCGAACTCCCGGGCCATTAGCGTCGAGTGCACCGCATGATCCCCGAGCGAGGAGACGCCCGTGCAGCACCCACTGAGAGGTCCGGGGGCGAGACGGTTCGCCGCCGCGGCCACCCTTGTCGTCGCCGTCACCGTCGGCGGGCCCGGCGCGCAGGCGGCCGAACCCCAGGCCTCCACTGCGCGGTCCGCGACCGGCGCCCGGGCCTTTGCCGAAGAGCCGGCCGTCGCCGCCAAGCACCTCACCCTCATCACCGGCGACACGGTCGCGGTGAGCACGGCCTCCGACGGCGGGCAGTCCGTCGACATCCTGCCGGGTGGGGCCGCCAAGGGAGCGTTCCGCACTGCCACCGGAGGCAACGGCGACCTCTACGTCTATCCGGCCGGTGCGCAGGACGCCGTCGACAAAGGCACTCTGGACAGGGAACTCTTCAACGTCACGAGGCTGTTGAAGGACGGCCGCGGCGACGCCTCGACCGAGGACATCCCGGCGATCGTCGACTACCGGGGGACGCCCTCGGCCGCGTCCCTCAAAGCATCCACAGACCAACTGCCGGCCAGCAGGCGAACCGCGCTGCTCCCGCGCCTCGGCATGGCAGGGATCGCGGTCGACAAGTCGGACGCCGCACGGTTCGTCATCGCGGCCACCCAAGCCACCGGCAGCACCGGCATCGCCAAGGTCTGGTACGACGCCCCGGTCAAGGCCGCACTGGACAAGAGCGTGCCGCAGATCGGTGCTCCCGAGGCCTGGGCCGAAGGCTACGACGGAAAGGGCACCAAGGTCGCCATCCTGGACAGCGGGGCCGACCTGACCAACGCCGACATCGCGCCACGGATCATCGAGACCAGGAGCTTCGTCGCCGGTGAGGACGTGAGCGACGGGTACGGCCACGGCACGCACGTCGCGTCCACGATCGCCGGCACCGGGGCCAATTCCGGCGGCGTGTACAAGGGCGTGGCACCAGGAGCCGGCCTGATGATCGGCAAGGTCCTCAACAACACGGGCGGCGGCGACTTCTCCGACGTCATGGCCGGCATGGAGTGGGCGGCGAACGAGGGCGCCGACGTCATCAACATGAGCCTGGGCACCGCGGCGACCAACAGCACGGACGCCCTCACCGAGGCCGTGGACTCGCTCAGCGCCTCCACCGGCACGCTCTTCGTCATCGCGGCGGGCAACTCCGGTCCCGACGAGGTCTCCATAGCGACCCCCGCCACCGCCGCGTCCGCCCTCACCGTCGGTGCCGTGGACCGCGACGACGCGCTCGCGGCGTTCTCCAGCCGCGGCCCCCGCATCGCCGACGCCGGAATCAAGCCGGAGATCACCGCACCGGGCGTCGGGATCGTCGCCGCCCGGGCCGCGGGCACCACGCTGGGCGTGCCGGTCGACGACCACTACATCACCATGAACGGCACGTCGATGGCGACACCCCACGTAGCGGGGGCCGCCGCCATCATGGCCCAGCGGCACCCCGACTGGACCGGTGCGCGGATCAAGGCGGCCCTCACCTCGCACGCCAAGGCGATCACCGGGCAGACGGTGTACGAGGAGGGCTACGGCCGCGTCGACGTGGCGGCCGCCGTCGACGCCGACCTGGACCTCGCGGGAACCGTGGACTACGGCCTGCTGAAGTGGCAGGACGGCAATTTCGACAAGCGCACCCGCACGCTCACGTTCACCAACGACGGTGCCACCGAGACCACGCTTGACCTCACATCCCCGGTCGAGGACGCGAACGGAACAGCACTGCCCGAGGGGGCGCTCACCTTCACCGGCGACAGCCTGTCCGGCAGCACACTCACGCTTCCCGCAGGCTCCACCGCGGAGGTCACCGCCACTCTCGACCCCAACGCCGTCGCGACCGGCCGTTACACCGGCTATCTGACCGGCACAGCGGCCGACGGCCGTACCGTCCACACACCCGTCGGCTTCATCAAGGAAGCTCCGAAGCGCGCCGTCACGGTCAGCTTCGAGGACCGCTTCGGCAACACCCCCGGCGAAGCCGAACTCACCATCCAGGGCCTGGACAACACCTACGTCGCGGGCTACCGGCTCAAGGGAAGGTCCAGCTACACCTGGCGGCTCCCGGTCGGCACGTACTCGATCATGGGCACGGTCACCACGGTGGACCCGGACGGCAACGGCAACGTTCCTTATGCGTCCGACGTCTTCGCCCTGCCGGAGATCGACATCAGAAAGCAGGACCAGGAGGGCCTCTCCGTCGACGCCGGTGGCGCATCCGACCTCAGCCTGAAGGTCCGCGGCGAGAAGCGCCCCCTCGAAGGTTCCCACTTCTCGCTCATCATGCAGCGCAGCAGCCCGGACGGCCCCGAACCGCAGCAGCGCGGCATCACCGACCTGCTCAACTCCTCGGAGCAGAAGTACGGCATCATTCCCAGCGCACGCGCCGTCACCGGCGACTTCACGCTGTCCACGTTCATCACCGAGCGCGAACCGCTGCAGCAACTGCGGCTGACCGGCCCCCGGCCTCGCGACATCACCCTCCGCACACCCGTGAACGCCACACGTTTCGACGGTACCAAGAACGTGCGTCTCGTCGACGCGGGAGCCGGCGCCGAATCGGACTTCGCAGCCCTCGACGTCAAGGGCAAGGCCGTCCTCATCACCGCCGACAACCTCGTCGGAATCACCGAACAGGCCCGCCTGGCCGCCTCCGCCGGCGCTGTCGCGATGATCGCCACACCGCCCGACGACGCCCCCCGCACCAGCCTCGTCGGAACCGGCCTGCCCCTCCCGGTCTCCGTCGCCGGTCACCAGGACGGGCGCGACCTCGCCGCCCTGGCCGCGAAGGGCCCCGTCACCATTTCCCTCACGGGCGTGTACGAGTCCGGCTACACCTACGCGGCACAGTTCTACGACAACGGGCGCCTGCCTGCGAGCGGCACCAGGTCGACCTCGGCGGACGACTACGTCACGGTCCGCAACACCTTCCACTCCGACGGGGCCCGCAGGGTCGGCTGGGAGTCCCTGGACGCCTGGGGCCCGTACGGGATGCCCTCCATCCACACCGCGCAGTACCTCGGAGAGGGTGGAACCCGGACCGACCACATCCTGGCGGACCCGAAGACGACGTACCAGCAGATGGTGATGCCCACCACCAGCTACACCTCCCGTCTCGACGGCCCTGTCGCGCGCTACGACCGGCCGGGACGCAGCTACGGGGCGACCTGGTTCGGAGCTCCTATGCACCCGTCCGCCCACACCGAACTTCCCTGCTCCTTCTGCCGGACGGACAAGGGGACCGTCCTGACGGACAGCGTGGGCGGCGACGGTGACCCGCAGCACTCGCTCGTCAGCGGACGCGTACCGACGTGGACCTACTTCCGTGGCGGTGAACAGGTCGCGGACCTCGAAAAGTTGATGGTGGACCGGGCTGCTGACTACCGCATCGTGCAGACGACCGCCCGCCCCTACCTCTTCGACGGCGTGACCCTCGGTACCAAGGTCAGCACCGAGTGGAGCTTCCGCTCTGGAGCACCGGCCAGGAGCACCGTCAAGAACTGCGGTGAGGTGATCGAGGGCGCGAGCGTCTGCGCCACCCTTCCGGTGGTGCTCACCCACTACGACCTTCCGGTCGACGTCCTCAACCGGGCCCCGGCAGGGAAGAAGTTCACCCTCACGGTCAGCGGCGATCGGGCCAAGGGCTGGACGGGTTCCACCGCGATGGCCGGAGCCAGGGTCTCCGTGAGCTACGACGACGGGGCTACCTGGACCGCGGCCGAAGTCCACCGCAAGGACATCGACTCCTTCACCGTCACCGTCAGGCACCCCGCCCTGGCGAAGACCAATGGCTTCGTCGCCCTGAGGACCGAGATCCGCGACGGGCACAGCGCCCGCACGACCGAGACGATCACCCGGGCCTACGCACTCAAGTAGCGTGCCGGACAACTGCAATGACGACGTAGCGCCGTCGGCCACTCCCAGCGGCCGGCGGCGCTCGTCCGCGTCCTCCGACAGAAGTGCCATGCGGACAGCGGGCGGAGTCACCCGGTACACCGAACCACGCTGCCGGCGGACCCAGCCGATGCGGAGGGCCCGGTCCAGCGCCGACAGCATCCCGCCGCGTCCGTGCCGTGCCCCGGAGGCGTTGAGCAACTGGCGGGGGGTGAGTCCTTCGGGGGCGTGCGAGAGCAGTTCGAGCACCTGCCGAAGGGCGGGTGCCTCATGCCGGATCCGGCTCAGGACGGCCTCGCGGCTCAGGGTGCCCCGGGCCAGTGCGTCTGCGAACAGCGGATATCCGCCGGAGAGCCGGTGGTTCTCCTCCGGTCCGCGGTGCACATCACCGAACCGCGCGCACTCCGCCGCACTCAGCGGCCCCAGCTCGATCTCCCGGGCCGGCCCGCCGGTCAGTTGCAGCAGATCCTCGGGCGCACGGTGAGCCACCAGGAGGCGGACGGGACGGCGGGCGCAGCGCCGCATCACCTGGTGCAGGACGACGCGCACGTGGGGTGTCGTCCGTTCGAAGTCATCCACCAGGAAGACGACGGGCCGGCTGCCGGAAAGCGCCTCGGGCAGCACCGTCAGATCGTTGAGGGCGGCGGCCGACAGAGCATGGTGTACGCCGTGGAGCCCCGGCAGCGCCTGCGCGAGCTCGGGACAGCGTTCGGCCAGCAGACTGCGGGCGTCCGGCTCAAGGGCTCTGGTGAAGTCGTCGTACGCATGGAGCAGGCTCGCGTAGGGGCTGTGTCCCCGGTCGGAGCCCCGCAGGTGCAGTACGTGCGCACCGCCTCCGCGCAGCCGGGCGGCGGCCTCCTCGAGGGTCCGGGTCAGCCCGGCGCCCGGTGCGCCCGTCACCGTGAGCACCGGGGGGTCGGACGGGCGAGGCAGCGTCGTGAGGACGGCCAGTTCCCGTTGTCTGCCGACGAACTCCGGTTGCGGCGGCTGCGCCCTCCGACGGGAGGGCTGAGGGTCCGCCAGCGCGCGGGCGAACAGCTCGCGCAGTGCGGGGTCCGGGACCAGCCCGTACGCCTCTGCCTGCGTCCGCCGATGCAGGTGGTAGAGCTGGACGGCTTCTCCGTGGCGCCTTTGCTCCAGAAGTAGTTCGAGGAGTACACGGCACACGTCGGCGGCCGCGGGATCGGCTCTGAGCACTTGGCGCAGCAGGCCGGTCGCCTCCGGGGCCCGCCCCGCTTCCCGACGCTCGGCGGCGAAAGCGAGCACGGTCTCCCGGCGCAGGTCGGCAAGGTCGCGACGCCGCTCCACGAGGAAGGGCTCGTTGCCATCGCCGGGGAGCAGTTCCGGTACGAGTGAGGTGGCGAGCCGTTCCAGCACGTGAGGCGCCGGTGCCGGGCGGGCGCGGACCGCCGCGGACAGCGTCCACAGGTCGACCCGTACGAGACCGGGCGCGAGCCGCAGCACTCCACCGGAACCCGACAGCACGTAGGCGGAGGTGGCGCCCGGCTCCAGGTCCGGCTCCAGTGCACGTCGTACGGCGTGCAGGGCCACGCGCAGGCTGCCGGCCGCATCGACAGGCGAGGCGTCCGGCCACAGGAGCGCCGCGAGGCGGTTCCGGGGCAGCTCAAGCCCCCTGGCCAGCGCGAGCGTCTTCAGCAGTCGCCGTGATCCCGGACGCGTCCAGCGCTTCTCGGGGATGCCGAAGCCGCCCCGCTCGATGTGGAAGCCGCCGATGAGGTGGATGTCCAGGTGCTGTGCCGTGGACGAGGTCATAGGAGCACCTCCGCGCCCGCCGGATGCTGTCATCGGCAGGCTAGAAGGTGGCCGTTACCCGTCCATTACCCTCCGCGAGGGGGCCGTGGCGCAAAGGTGTCAGACACACAAAAGCGCCACCGCTGAGTCTGTACCCGGCCTGTGGGCCCTGGGAGCGTTCCGCATCGGACGTGTCATGTGACTCCGAAGCGAAGGACCACCTCATCATGCGAAGACGCCTCAGGCCGGGCTCGGTCCCTGCGGTGCTGGCCCTGACGGCCCTGACGGCGGCGGCTCTCGCCGCGCCGGCGGGTGCTTCCCAGGCCGGACCCCCGGACGTGACCGCGCTCAGACCGTCAGCTGACTCGAACGCCACCCACGTCGTGCGGCTGATCACCGGTGACCGCGTCGTGGTCACCGAGGCAGGCGGCAAGAAACAGGCCACGTTCTTCCCCGACTCCGACAGCCCGACGGGAACCGCCGCGATCGTGCAGCACGGCGGGGACATCACGGTGACCCCCCGGGAGGCGATGCCTCTCCTGGACTCCGGCGTCCTGGACCCGCGCCTGTTCGACGTGGGTTCGCTCATCAACCAGGGCTACGCGGACGGCGCCGAACTTCCGCTGATCGTGCGGGGCAGCAGCGTCTCCGCCCCGGTTCCGGCCGCCTCGCGCCAAGTCAGGCGACTGCCTGCCCTGCGCGCCACCGCTACCCGGGTCGAGGCGGCCGACGCACAGAAGTTCTGGTCCGGGCTCCGTGACGCGGGGGACGGGGCGAGCGCGAAGAAGCTCGCCGACGGCGTGCAGAAGGTGTGGCTCGACGGCAAGGTCACACCTACCCTCGACCGGAGTGTGCCGCAGATCGGCGCACCTGCCGCCTGGGCCGCAGGCTACGACGGCAAGGGCGTGAAGGTTGCGGTCCTCGACACGGGCGTCGACGCCACGCACCCCGACCTGTCAGACCGCATCGACGAGACCAGGAACTTCTCGGACGCTGCGGACACCGTGGACCGCTTCGGCCACGGCACGCATGTCGCCTCGACAATCGCGGGCTCGGGTGCTGCAGCAGGCGGGAAGTACAAGGGAGTCGCTCCCGGCACCAGGCTCCTGATCGGAAAGGTGCTCGGCGACAACGGCTCCGGTACGGAGTCCGGCGTCATGGCAGGCATGGAGTGGGCCGCGCACAGCGGTGCGAAGGTCGTCAGCATGAGCCTCGGCTCGAACACCTTCACCGACGGCACCGATCCCATGAGCCAGGCTCTCAACGCCCTGACCGAGGAGACCGGGGTCCTCTTCGTCGTAGCCGCGGGTAACGTCGGGCCCAATCCGTCCACGGTGGGCACCCCGGGCGCCGCGGACGCGGCGCTGACCGTCGCGGCGGTCGACAAGCAGGACAGGATCGCGTCCTTCTCCAGCCGAGGCCCGCGCTTCGGGGACAACGCCCTCAAGCCGGATATCGCGGCACCGGGCGTCGACATCGTCGCCGCTCGCGCTGCCGGCACCTCCATGGGCACTCCGGTCGACACGTACTACACCTCGGCGAGCGGCACTTCGATGGCCACCCCGCATGTCTCGGGCGCGGCCGCGATCATCGCTCAGGAACACCCCGACTGGAAGGCCGCCGACATCAAGGGCGCCCTGATGTCCAGCGCCAAGGTGTTGCCCGCCGGCGCCTTCGCCGAGGGATCGGGGCGGGTCGACCTGGTCACCGCCATTCAGGCGAGTGTGTGGGCCACCAACGCCTCCTTCGGAAGGTACGAGCAGGGCACGGCTTCCGATCCGGTCACCCGTACCGTCACCTTCCACAACACCGGAGACAAAGCCGTCACTCTCACCCTGTCGGGCACGTTCACGCGTGACGGGGCAGACGAGATCGCCGGCGCTCTGACCCTGGGCGCGGACCGCATCACGGTCCCCGCGGGCGGAAGCCAGGACGTCCCGGTCACCCTCGATCCCGACGTCGCGGCCATCGGCGGCACGTACACCGGAACCGTCACGGCTACCGGCGACGGCATCAGCGCCCATGCGACCGTCGCCCTCACCAGGGATCTGCCCACCTTCAAGGTCGGCCTGAAGGTGATGATGCCGGACGGGACCACGCCCGACAGTTCGAGCCTGGAGGTCTACAACCTCAGGTCGAACGATGCTCCCGAGCGTCTGCCGCTGAACACCGACGGTTCGGCCATCGCTCAGCTCAAGGCCGGCCGCTACACGGTCCTGGGCCATGCGTTCAGGGGCACGAAGACGATGTCGTTCGTCCTGCCGGACATCAACGTCACCGACCACGACCTGACACTCACCGCCGACGGCCGCAAGGCGGCCTTGATCCGAGCGAAGACGCCCAAGCCCAGTGAACTGGCTCCTGCGAGCATCGCGCTTTCTCGCCGGTCGGATGAGCAGAACATCGGTGTGACCGCCATCCTGTCGGGGATGATCGGGGGCTCGTACGTTCTGCCGTCGGCCGCTCCCCAGGACGGCGTTCTCACGTCCACCGTCGCCCAGAACCTCCGCTCGCGCCCGATCTCGGCCCGCGCCCAGTTGCCGGGCGGACCGTTGGATCTCACCACTCAGTACGTGACGGCGACCTCTCGGTTCGACGGCAAGCGTTCGCTCACCGCGATCGATGCCGGAAACGGAACGGAAGCCGACCTTTCCGCCCACGATGTCACCGGAAAGCTCGCCCTGGTCCGTGTGGGCGGGGAGTCCGTGTACGACGTCCTGCCCCGACTGGCGTCCGCCGGCGCATCGGCCGTGATGCTGGTCAACAGCGCGGACGAGCCGCTCGCCATCGGCGCAGCAGCCGACGTGCCGGCGTTCACCGTGCCGAAGAGCGAGGGGGACAAGGTCGCGGCGGCACTCGCCCGGCGCCCTGTCACCGTGCGGATGACCGGTGAGCTCACCCCCAGTTACGTCTACCGGCTCGTGAAGGGGCACCTCGGCGCGGTGCCCGCGAGCCAGACCTACGCCCCCCGCCGGTCGGAGTTCGCGGACGTCCGCACGGTGGACTACTCGCCCGCGCCGGCCACCACCACGGACAACCTGTACACACAGGCCTCGTGGATGGGTGTGAGTGCGGCCACCGGCGTCGGAATAGGCACCCCCGACGAAAGGGTCCTGGGGACCACGCAGCACGCCTACCTGCTCGCCGCCGACACACAGTGGATGCGCCAGGTGCTCCCCTCGGGATACCTGTCGGCAAAAACCCACTCCGGGCCGTTCACCGTGTACAAGGCGGGCACCGAGACGACGGAGAACTGGTTCCAGCCGGTGCTGCACGCGGGCACCGGCGGGGACTCGAAGACGCAGCCCACCCGTACCGGTGACAGCATGATCGTCACCATCCCCAAGTACGTCACGGGCCGATCGGAGTTCTCCGAGTTCGGCGGCGACAACGCCGACGGGGACCAGACCGAGTTCCGGGCCTACCAGGACGGCACCCTGATCGGCAGGGCGCCCAACGCCTGGGTCGAGATCAACAATCTGCCCCAGGAGAAGAGCAGGTACCGATTCGAGATGGACGCGAAGCGGAACAACAAGTGGTGGTCCGTCAGCACGGAGGAACACACCGCCTGGTCGTTCTCCTCCGCGCACGTCGACGAGGCAACCACGGCCCGGCTGCCGCTGATCCGGGCCGATTACGACCTGGACGACGTGGCACTCGACTCCAGTGTCAAGGCCCGTCAGAGCCACCGTCTGGCCGTCTCCTTCCGTAACGCCGACGGCACCCGGCCGGCACTCACCAAGGCGGCTCTGGAGGTCTCCTACGACGAGGGCGTCACCTGGCGGAAGGTCTCGGACCGGCCCGACGGGGAGGTCCTCACCGGCAGGCTGACCGCCCCGAAGGGCGCAACCGGGATCTCCCTGCGCATCCACGCCGAGAACGCGTCCGGCAGCACCATCGACCAGACCGTGATCCACGCCGTGCACGTGCGCTGAGCCCGCCGGCTCCTCAGATCGCCGGAGGCCGTGCGTCCCGTGGGGGGTACGCACGGCTTCCGGCCTGCTTCGGGGCCCGGCGGAGACAGAGTGACGAGCGCCGTCCCACGGGGCGGCGATATCCCGCCATTACCCTTCGGCCCCCCAGATGCCGTCCTGAGGGCACTGTTGTGACCTGTCACAAATGCGCCGTCCGGCCGTCCTTGCGGGGTGCATCCATCGCCGTACAGGCTTCCGATGGGCTCGAACTCCGGGCCCGTTGGAAGGAGTTGCCTGACCATGCGCAGACCATTGGTCCAGGGATCTGTGGCGTTGGCGCTGACCGCGCTGATGGCCGCTGGTGCCGCGACACCAGCGGGAGCGAGGCCCGACGAAGGGCCACGCCTCACTTCCCTCACCCCGGCGAAGACCGCATCGGCGATCCACACGGTACGACTGATCACCGGCGACAGCGTCGTCGTCAGCGGGACCGGCGACCAGCAGATCGTCGCGTTCAAGCCGGACGCGGACAGCCCGGCCGGCGCTGCGGAGATCCAGCAGCACGGCACGGACATCACCGTCATCCCGGACGAGGCCCGCGACCTGCTGGCCGCCGGCACCCTCGACCCCCGCCTGTTCGACGTGGATTCCCTCATCGAGCAGGGCTACGCGGACGGTGCGGACCTGCCACTGATCGTCCAGGGCGCGAAAGCCTCCGACCCCGTCCCGGCCGGCGCCGCACGGGTCCGCAAGGTGGCTGCCCTGCGGGCATCGGCCGCCCGGGTCGAACCCGCGAAGATACAGACCTTCTGGTCCGGGCTCCGCGCCAAGAAGGACGGTGCGACGACGAAGAAGCTGGCCGACGGCGTCCGGAAGATCTGGCTCGACGCCAAGGTGACCACCACGCTCGACAAGAGCGTGCCGCAGATCGGCGCGCCCGATGCCTGGGCGGAGGGCTACGACGGTACGGGCGTGAAGGTCGCGGTCCTCGACACGGGCGTCGACTCCACCCACCCCGACCTGGCGGGGCACATTGCCGAGGCACGCAACTTCACCGATACGGACGACGCCGTCGACCACCACGGCCACGGCACTCTAGTCTCCTCCACGGTCGCAGGCTCGGGCGCCGCGTCCGGAGGTAAGTACAAGGGCGTCGCACCGGGCGCGCACCTCCTCGTCGGCAAGGTCCTCAACGACGGCGGGCAGGGCAGCGATTCCTCCGTTCTCGCCGGGATGGACTGGGCCGCGCACAGTGGCGCCAAGGTCATCAGCATGAGTCTGGGCACCAGTGGTGCCAGCGACGGTACCGACCCGCTCTCCACCGCGGTCAACGACCTGACCGCCGAGACCGGAACCCTGTTCGTCATCGCGGCCGGCAACACCGGACCCGATGCGACGACCATCGGATCGCCCGGTTCCGCAGATGCCGCGCTGACCGTCGCCGCAGTAGACAAGGCGGACAAGCTCGCCTCGTTCTCCAGCCGGGGCCCCCGCCTGAACGACGGCGCTCTCAAGCCCGACATCGCGGCTCCCGGCGTCGACATCGTGGCCGCGCGGGCCGCGGGTACCACCATGGGCACGCCTGCCGACCGGAACTACACGGCAGCCAGTGGTACTTCGATGGCCACCCCGCACGTTGCGGGCGCGGCAGCCATCGTCGCCCAGGCCCACCCGGAATGGGACGCCGCCCAGATCAAGGGCGCGCTGATGTCGGGGGCCCGCGTCCTGGACGGCGGCGCCTTCGCCGAGGGCTCCGGTCGTACGGACGTACCTGCTGCGGTGCATGAGTCGGTGTGGGCCACCAACGCCTCCTTCGGCACCATCTCTCCCAAGGGACCGACCGCTCCACTCACCAGGACGGTCACGTTCCACAACACCGCGGACAAGGCGGTCACACTCGCCCTGTCCGGCGACCTCAAGCAGGACGGCGGCACTGTCGTGCCGGGCGCCCTCACCCTGAGCGCCGACTCGGTGACCATCCCGGCTGGCGGCAGCAGCGACGTCGAGGTCACGGTGGCCCCGGACCTCGCCACGACGTACGGCTCCTACACCGGGACCGTGACCGGTACGGCCGTCGGCGTCACCACGCACGCGACCGTGGCGCTCAACCGCCTCCAGCCCACTGTGAAGATGGCCGTCAACGGGGTGATGCCCGACGGCACTCCGGCCGACTCGTCGAGCGCGATCACCATCTACAACCTGCGCAGCAACAACCCGCCCCTGAACGCGCACCTGGGCGCCGGCGGCACGACGACCGCCTCGCTCCAGCCGGGGCGCTACGCGGTCATCGGCCACCTGCGCAAGGGGCTGGAGACCGTCTCGTTCGGCCTTCCGGACGTCGTCGTCGGCGACGAGGACCTTTCGGTGACCGCGGACGGCCGGACCGCCGTGCCCATCAAGGCAAAGACTCCCACCCGCAGTGAACTGCGCAGCCTCGTCCTCAGCGTGAGCAGAAAGTCTGCCGAGCAGTCCATCGGCGCCAGCGCCACCTATGTGCTGGGCCGCGCCGGCGGTCACCAGTGGGCGATCCCGAGTGCGAAGCCGCAAGACGGCGTCTTCGGCCAGACCGTCAACTGGATGCTGCAGAGCCCGCCGATCGTGGCGAAGGCGAAGCTGCGCCACGGAGCCGAGGACCTGGCGGCCGAGTCCTATCTCGCTTCGGGGCGTTGGGACGGCACCCGCCGCCTTCAGGTGGCGGACGTGGGCCAGGGGGCCGAGGCCGATGTGGCAGCCCATTCCCCCAAGGGAAAGGTGGCCCTGGTCCGGGTCGGTGGAGAGAGCATCTACACCGTCATCCCCAGGCTCGTCGCAGCGGGGGCGTCGGCCGTCATGATGGTCAACAGCGTGGACGACCGCCTGGTGGGGACGGTCGAAACGACCGTCCCGGTCTTCGGCGTTCCCAAGGGCAAGGGCGACAAGGTCGCGGCCGAGCTGAAGGAGCGGAAGGTCGCCATCGACCTGACGGTCGAGAGCTACCCGTCGTACGTGTACGGCCTGGTGCGCGGTGTGACTGACGGCATCCCCGCCGACCAGACCTACTCCCCGGCGCAGAAGGACCTGGCAGAGGTCGACCTCAAGACGTATTCACCCGCCGCCGACCCCGCCACGCTCGGCAACAGCCAGGACGGCTGGCTCGGTTACAGCAACCTCACCGAACGGGGAAACGGCGCGTTCGCCGAGGTGGCCTTCGGCGCGACCCAGCATGTCTACCTCGATGCCAGGAACACCAAGTGGCAGCGGGTGGTGACGCCGGTCGGCAACGGCGCCCATACCGTGTCCCTGCTCCACCCCTACCAGCCGGGCAAGACCGTCACGGAGGAGTGGTTCAAGCCGGTCGTGCGCTCAACCACGCCTCCGTCCGTCAACGCTCCGGGCAGCGGGCTGACTCCGTCCCGCGACGAGGAGGGGATGATGGTCCAGTTCCCGGTGTGGGCCTCCGCCACCGGAGGCTCCTGGGAGGGTGCCTCGATCACTGCGGGCGACGTGGACGAGTTCCGCGCCTACCGCGACGGTGACCTCCTCGGCACCAGCACCTACCCGTTCGTCCAGATCACCGGCCTTCCGGCGGAGAAGTCCGAGTACCGCTTCGAACTCGACGCCAAGCGCACTGCTCCCTGGTGGAACGTGAGCACCGAGGCGCACACCGCCTGGAAGTTCAGCTCGGCGCAGCCGGACGGCATCGGCTGGACGTCCCTGCCCCTGCTGCACGCCGACTACGACCTGGACGGCGTCAGCCTCGACAGCACCGTCAAGGCCGGGGCGGAACAACGCCTCAATGTCGCCTTCCGCAACGCCGACAAGTCGTCGTCGCGGGTCACCAAGGCGTCGGTGCAGGTGTCGTACGACGGCGGGGCGACCTGGCACAAGCTGACCGCCCACGTCACCTCGTATGCAGCGAGCGTCCGCTTCAAGGCGCCCAAGGGCTCCGGGGGAGTGTCCCTGCGCATCCACGGTGAGAACGAGGCAGGGAGCAGCATCGACCAGACCGTCATCAACGCGGTTCGCGTCGTGAAGTGACCCACACCGGCGTCATAGGAGATGCGGGAGTGACTACGCAAGCCGTGACGGGCTGAGCGAGAGGCGTCTGGAGGGCAGAAGCCCGCCCGGCGCCTCTTGTCACGAGTCCAAAAGGACTGCCGCGATGGGCCCTTGGGTCAACAAGGGTGAGATCGGGTGCGGAACCTGGCCGCTTCGTGAATGCTGCGGCATACGCCATAACGCCACCATGCCGCTCCGCGCGAAACCGGAGTGATTGAGCCCTGACACCGTGGGAAGAATCGGGTCTCGTTGGGAGAGGGATTGATCGCTAGGATTCCTGACATGCCCATAGCCGCAGCGCAGTCCGGAGCCGGGCCTGTCCCACTCCGGATCCAGCTCCTCGGCGGATTCCGCGCCAGCAGGGAGAACGGTGCGCCGGTCGCAGACCGCTGGCGGCGCACCACCGGGCGGACCCTGGTGAAATTCCTCGCGGTGGCGCCGGAACGTATCCGGCACCGCGAAGAGGTCATGGACATGATGTGGCCGGAGGCCGACCCTGTCACCGGACTGCGCAACCTCCGCGTCGCCCTCCACGCCGCCCGCCACGCCCTCGAACCCGAACTGGCCCCCCGCGCCGGCTCCGCCTACGTTCTCAGCGAAGGCGACCTGCTGAGGCTGGCACCCGACCTGGTGCTGGTGGACATCGAGGAGCGGGAGGCCTGCGCACGGGAGGCGCTGCGCACGGGAGACCTTGACGCGATGTTCGCCGCGCACGCCGCTCTCGGGCCCGAACTCCTGCCCGAGGACCGGTACGAAGACTGGGCCCAAGCTCCCCGGGCGGCACTGGGACGGCTGCGCGAGCAACTCACCTCAGGGCTCAGTGAGAGGCTGATCGCCCAGGGCCGGCCCGAAAGGGCCCTCCAAGTCCTGCGTACCGCGGTCGACGAAATGCCCACCGACGAAGCCCGGCACCTGCTGCTCGCGCGCACCTTCCTCGGCACTGGGCAGCCGCGCCTCGCCGTCCAGCAGTACCACGCATGCCGGGAGGTGCTCACCGACGAGCTGGGCGTAAGACCCTCCGCCGAGTTCGAGGAACTGCACCGTTCGGCGCTCGCCGACATCGCCCCGCGCCAACCCGTCCTGGTCGGTACCCGGCCACAGTTACTGCCCGCGGCCATACGGCAGCCAGCGCCACTGCCCCTGATAGGCCGTCAGCGGCCGTTGGGTCTCCTCACCGAGCACGCCACCTCGACCACCGGCAGTGCGCTGGTGCTCGTCCGGGGGGAGGGGGGATCGGCAAGACCCGGCTCGTCGCCGAGGCCGCCCGGCGCGCCGCCGGGAGCGGGGTCACCGTGCTGTGGGGCGCGGTCCACGAGGCCGAGGGGCACACTCCCTACGGTGTCTTCGCCGAGGCGCTCGACAGCTATCTCGCCGCCTGTCCCCTTGAGGAGCGCGCCGCGATCGGTGCCGAACACCCCGCCCTCACCGCCCTGCTGCCCAGCCTCGGGGCACAGCCACCCGCCGTCGGCAGCCCCGAGGAAGAACGTGCCCGACTCTTCCGCGCTGTGTCGGGCATGCTCACCGACCTCGCCGCCGTCAGGCCCGTCCTGGTCGCCCTCGACGACCTGCACACCGCCGACCCCGGCTCGCTCAGCCTGCTGCACCACCTCGTCCGCACCGCCCACCCCCGGCGCTGGCGATTCATCGGCACCCGTCGCGACGAACCCGCCAGGACGGGCGGCGGGGAGGCCTACGCCCTCGACGCCTTCATCAGCCGCCGGATGGCCGTCGAGATCGATCTGCTGCGGCTCGGCCGCGCGCACTGCGACGAGCTCGCCGCTCTCGCCGCCCGCGAGCAGGCATGCGGGAGTAAGGACGCGGAGGCCTCCCGCATCTTCGAACTCTCCCTCGGCAACCCGCTTTTCGCCCTCGAACTTGCTGCTGGGCGGCCCTCCGAACGCCATTCGCACGGAGTCCGCGCCGGGGCCACCCGCAAGGGCGTCGAGATCCCCGACCGCATCCGCGGTCTGGTCGCCCAGCGGCTGGCCCGGTTGCCTGTCGACGCTCGCCGCGCCCTTTCCGCGCTCGCCGTCGCCGGGCGCGGAACGGTAGCCCTGGCCGAACTGGAGCCGGTCGTCGCCCGCGCTCTTCATCCACCGCTGGGCAGCCCGGCCGTCATCGCCGCGCTGGACGCAGCCGTCGAAGCCGGCGTCGTTGACGAACGCGACAGCGTCGTCGCCGGTCGCCCCAGCCCCGGCTACGCCTTCCGCCACCCCCTGGTCCGCCTCGCCTGCGCCGACCAACTCAGCAACGGGGCGCGGCGGTTGCTGCATTCCGCATACGCGGACGCCGTACTGGAGGTACGGCCCGACGCGGTCGACACCGTCGCCTACCACCTCTCGCTCGCAGATGACAACCGCGCCCCCGAATTCCTCCGCCGCGCCGCACAGCGCGCCGCCGCCCTCTACGCCAACGACACCGCCTGCGGCTACTACGAGGAGCTGATCACTCGGCTGGACGCCACCGGCGACCCCACCGCCTCCCTCGCCCGCCTCGACTGGGCCGACGTCCTGCGCCGCGCCGCCCACTACAGCGAGGCCGAGGACGTGCTGCGCCGCGCCCACCGGGACCTGCGCGACGCGGGCGACAGCCCCGGGGTCCGGCGTGCCACGGTGTCACTGGCCGAGGTACTCGGTCGGTCGGGCCGGCCCGAGGAAGGGCTCACCGCCCTCACCGAACTTGCCGAGACCGTCGCCACCGCGACCGCGGAGGAACGCGCCACCCTCTACGTCTCCACCGCGGCCCTCAGCTTCCACGCGGGCCGCCCCGCCGACGCCGCGCACGCCGCCGACCGGGCAGAGGACGCCATGGCGCATCTCCCCGAGCGGGTACGCTTCCCGCTTCAGGCACGGCTGCTCACCGTCCGCTCCGCCTCCCTGCTCGTCGCCGAACGCCCCCGCGACGCCCGACTGACCGCTGGCCGGGCGCTGGAAGCCGCCACCCGGGCAGGCGATGTGGCCCTCCAGTCCAGCGCCCTGTCCGTGGTCGGTGAACTCGCCCGCAAGGAAGGCCGTCTGGAAGCGGCCCGCGATCATGCCAGGCAGGCCGTCGCCCTCACCCGACGGATCGGTGACCCCTCGGTCCTCGCGTTCGACCAGAGCAACCTCGCCGGGGCCGAACTCCTCGTCGGCGCCCACCAGCGGGCCGACGCGCTCGCGGAGTCCGCGGTAGCGCTCGCCCGGACTCTCGGCGCCACTTGGTGCTTGCCCTACACCCTCGTCACCCTCGCGGAGGTCCGGTTGCACACCGGGCGTCTCGACGAGGCGGAAACCTCGCTGGCCGAGTGCGCCAACGCCCTCGGCGACAGCGGAGATCCGCAGGTCGGAGCTGGTATGCGACGGCTGGCGGCAGAGCTTGTCCAGCTGCGCGAGGCCCCTGTCACCAGCACTCCGTGACCACGGTAATCGCCGGGTAACGGCCACTGGCTAAGTTCTCCCCGCGGCCCTGGTCCCGGGCCGCGACGTCCAGTTGCGGGCCGAACGGGGGGAGGCCCATGGATGCTACGACCGGTGCCGACGGCACCGTAACCGCCGTTGTCGACGCGGGCGGTGAGCCGTGGGAACGCGTACAGGCACTGCTCGAAAGACGCCTGTACGACCTGCCTCCGGAGGGCCTTCTCGAAGTGGTCACGGTCGATCGGCACGTGAGTGCCGTACTCCCCGACTGGTGCTCCGCCGCAGGTGTCACCGTCCTGGCCACCGAGGAGACCGCGGACGCCACCTCGTTCCTGCTACGCGTGCCCGCCCACGCAGAACCGTCCTTCGCTTCCACCGACCTTCCGGAGATCTCGTGAGACGCCGCTATCGCGCGCACCTGACCCTGATGCTCGCCACCTCCCTGCTCTGGGCGCAACCACTCGGCGCGGCTGCCGCACCGGCACCTGAGACCGCTGTCGCCACCCCGGCCCTTGCCTCGGCCCCGGTCCGTACCGCATCAGTCACCCTCATCACCGGTGACCGGATCACCATGGCCACCGCGCCCGACGGGACGACGTCGTACACCGCTGCCCCGCCGGAGGGCGCGGCACCCGGCCGTATCCTCACCCGCAGCGACGACGGCGCAGACGCGTACTTCTATCCCAGTGACGTCATCGGCCAGGTCGGCACGGTCCTCGACCCCGAACTCTTCAACGTCAGCGCGCTGATCCGCGACGGCTTCGACGATGCGCACCGCGACTCGGTGCCTCTGATCGTGCAGCACGCGGCCACCGCCGAGCCCGAGGCGCTGGAGGCCGGCGGACTGCTCCCGGCCAAGCGGGAGTTCGCCTCCCTGCACGCCCGTACCGCCGTCCTCGACAAGGACGACGCGGACCGGGTTGGCAGGGAACTCGCGGACGCGACCCCCGCCGCCGGCGGCACTGCGCCGCGTGTCCTCGGCGCCGACGCCGGCGAGCTCAAGGGCATCAGCCGCATCTGGCTCGACGGCAAGGTGAAGGCCGACGCCCTGGACCGTAACCTCGCACAGGTCGGTGCGGACAAGGCGTGGGCGGCCGGGCGTACCGGCAAGGGCGTGAAGGTGGCGGTCCTCGACACGGGTGCCGATCAGACGCACCCCGATCTCGAAGGGCGCATCAGCGCGACCGCCGACTTCACCGGCAGCGGCGGAATCCTGGACAAGGTGGGCCACGGCACGCATGTTGCCGCGACCGTCGCGGGCAGCGGGGCGGGTGCACCCGGTGTACGTTCCGGTGTCGCCTACGACGCCGATCTGATCGTCGGCAAGGTTCTCGGCGATGACGGCTCCGGCTCCGACTCGCAGGTCATCGCGGGTATGGAGTGGGCGGTCGCGCAGGGCGCGAAGGTCGTCAACATGTCGCTGGGCAGCGGCGCGACCAACGGCAAGGACGCGGTGACGACGGCTCTCGAAGACCTGGCGACCTCCTCCGACACGCTGTTCGTGGTGTCCGCGGGCAACAGCGGTCCCGGAGTCTCCACGGTCTCGGCCCCCTCCATCGCGCCGCACGCCCTGTCCGTCGCGGCCGTCGACTCCGACGGTGGCACCGCCTCGTTCTCCTCTCGCGGCCCGTCCTTCAACGGCACCGTGAAGCCCGAGATCGCGGCCCCCGGCGTCGACATCGTCGCTGCCCGCGCCACGGGTGTCACCATCGGCACCATCCAGTCCGACCCCCGCTACACGGCCCTTTCTGGTACGTCGATGGCCGCCCCGCACGTAGCGGGCGCCGCCGCCGTACTGGCCGAGGAACACCCCGACTGGTCGGCCGACCGGCTCAAGCACACCCTGATGTCCACGGCGACCGCACCGGCCGTGAACCAGGTCGTCCAAGAGGTGGGCAGCGGCGTCGTGAACGTCGACGCGGCGCTGAAGCAGCCCGTCGTGGCCGACACCGGCGCGGTCGACTTCGGGCAGGCAGAGGCCGACGGCGGACCGATCACCCGTACCGTCGAACTCACCAACACCGGTGGCGTGGCGACCACGCTCGACCTCGGGGCCACCCTGGCCGCCGCGGGCGCGCAGGCCCCGGCCGGCATCGTCAGCGCCTCTCCGCCCCGCGTCGACCTCCCCGCGGGTGGTTCTGCGAAGGTGACCCTCACCGCGAATGCCGACGGCACCCCGTCCGGAGCGTATTCCGGGGCACTCACGGCCACCGGTGGTGCCACTGACCTCCGCATACCTCTGGTCCTGGACCGGGCCAAGAACCTCACCATCCGCAACCTCGACCGGGCGGGCAACCCCACCGCGGGCCAGGTCAACCTGCTCAACGCGGACAATGGCAGCACGTACGCGTTCCCCATCGGCACCAGCGGGACCGCGACCGTCCGGGTTCCCGACGGCCGCTACATCGGCCTGGCCACCCTCTCGATGCGGATCGACGGCATCAACCAGCTGGCCGTCGTCAGCGCCGACCTGGCCGCGAACCAGAAGACCATCGTCTTCGACGCCCGCACCAGCCGCCCCTGGAACGCGTCCGTGAAGGGCCGCGACACCCGGCAGGAGTCCCTCACGGCCAACGTGCGACGCAGCACCGACGACGGAAAGTACGGGCTCAGCGACACAGTCCTGGTCGGCGGGGCCTACGGGCCCTTCGGCACCGACGCCCTGTGGATCACCCCCACCACCGACGCCGACCTCGGCACCGTCCTGTTCAACGAGCACTGGCGGCTCGCCGACGCCGAGAGCGACCACTTCGCCGGCGACAGCTCCGTGCTGTACGACCTGGCCTTCACGTCCGACAAGGTGCCCGCAGACCCCCGGCACATCCTGACCCACCGCGACCTCGGCCAGCTCGCCAAGGTCAACACCACCCATCGCGGTATGAACGAGAGCCTCCGCTACCAGGAAGGCAGCACGCCCTACGGCACCGGCCTGACCGGCCTGAACGTCACCTCGCCCTCCAGCCTCACCGTGCCCCGCTCACGCACCGAGTACATCACCGCCCAGGGCGTCAGCTGGCTGCGCTTCAGCTACCGCCGTGCCCTCGGCGTGGTGATGGACTACAGCCCTCAGAAGTTCACCTACACCCCGGGCCGTACCACCAAGGCCACCTACTTCGAGGGCCCTCTCTCGATGGCCGCCGGCGGACAGATCACCGGCGCGCGGCTCCAGCTGGGGATCCAGGACAGCGTCAACGCTGTTGGCCGGCCCGGTATGTACGCCGACTTCAACGTCCCCCAGCGCTGGTCCTCCACCACCCGCCTGTACCGCGACGGCGTCCTCGTCGCGGACAAGGGCAGCACGATCGACGAGACCTTCGCGGATGCGGGCCCCGCCTCATACGAACTGACCCGCTCCTTCACCTCGCAGGGCATCTTCCCGATGGGCGGTGAGGGGACCGCCACCTGGAAGTTCTCCGCAGACGGCCGCGCGAGCACCGAGACCGCCCCGGTCAGCCTGCTCAACGCGACCTTCGACGTCCCGCTCGACGACCTCAACCGGGCTCGCCCCGGCCGGGCGCTCGACGTGACGGCGCAGCTCACCGGAGCCCAGGGCCGGCTCCACGGCGTCCGCGCCTGGGTCACCGCCGACGGCGGCAAGACCTGGACGCGGACCGCGGCGCTGGGTGGCCACGACGGGCGCTTTCACCTGACAGCCCGGCCGTCCTCCTTGGTGTCCGGTGGCTTCCTCGGCCTGCGGCTTGCCGCGCGGGACAGCGCCGGCGGCTCGCTCGACCTCGCCCTTCCGAGGGCGATCCCCGTACGCTGACACGCGCCACGCCGGGTGCCTCCGGTTCCGGACCGGGGCACCCGGCTTCGGTGCGTGTACGGGCGAGATCCCCTTCCGTCGAGAGCACCGCAACCGGCACATCACGCCCCTGCTCCCGCGACGGTCACCAGGCTGCGTTGCCGCGCAGGAGCAGGGCGGCCAGTGCCAGGGCGTTGCCGCGTGGAGAGGCGATGTCGAGGCCGGTGAGCTCGGTGATCCTTGCCAACCGGTTGTCGCGTACACGACTCAGTAAGAGGCGTAGCCCGTTGCGGACTGTCGCGGCGACCTCCACGTCCTTCACGTCCGAGGGCAGCTCGCTGTATCCAGGGCGGGCCATGGCTCACCCCGATCGTCCGGTCGCCGCCGAGACGGCTTGGTCCACGGTGTGGTGCAGACCGTGCGGACCGAGGTGGCCTGCCAAGGGGTGACGGGTCAGCTCCAGTTCCGCGCGTGCCCGAACGTGAGCCAGGTGCAGGTCGATGCGCTGCACGGCCAGTTCGTCTCTCACTTCGTCGAGTGCGTCGAGGACGGGGATTCCGAGGCGGTAGCTGCCGGTCAGGTCCAGGACGACGGCTCGCGGGGGAGGAGTGGTGCGCTCGGCCTGGTCGCGGACGGCGAGGCGGACGCGGTTGACGTTGCCGAAGAACAGGCTTCCGTCGGGCCGCACGGCGAGTACGCCGGGGGTCGTGGCGGCGTCCGGGTGCTGTGCCGTACAGACGGGTTCCGGGCAGGCGCCCGAAGACCGCGACGTTGCGGCGGCTGGCCGCGGCGATGAACAGGACGAGGGAGAGCGCCACGGCGAGGAGCAGCCCGGGCAGCAGGTCGAAGAGCAGCACTCCGACTCAGTACGGTGAGGGCCACCCACAGACTGCGCCGGTCGTAGGTCGCGTAGCGCCGCAGTTCGCCCACCCTCATGAAGCCGCGTACGGCCACGATCACGATGGCGCCCAGGACAGGTTCGGGCAGGTCGGTGAAGAGCGGCGTGAGGAAGGCCCCGGTCAGCAGGATCAGGGCGGCCGCGATCAGGGACACCATCGGGGTACGGCCGCCCGCACCGGTGGCGGCGGCGCTGCGCGACGCGCTGCCCGAGACGACGAAGCCCCGGACCAGGCCGACGGCGATGTTGCTGAGGCCGACCGCGGTCATCTCCCGGTCGGCGTCGACCTCCTGGCCGTGCTCGCGGGCGAAGCGGTTGGCGATGCTGAACGCTTCGGCGAAGACCACCAGGGCCACGCCGAGCGCACCCGCGGCCAGGGCGATCCAGTTTTCGGCCGGGATGCCCGGCAGATGCGGAACCGGGACGGCCGAGGGGATCTTGCCGACGATGTCCACGCCGTGGTCCTTCAGGCCCAGCGCCGCGGACAGGACGAGTCCCAGGACGAGCACGATCAGCGCGGCGGGCAGGCGGGGTACGAACCGTTCGAGCAGGAACAGCAGCGTCAGTGAGGCCGCTCCGACGGCGAGTGTGGCGAGCGACCAGTCGGGTGCCTTGCTCAGGAGGGTCCACAGCCGCTCGAAGAAGTTGCCGTCCCCGCTGGAGACGCCGGCGAGTTTGGCGCCCTGGCGGACGACGATGGTCAGGGCCATTCCGAACAGGAAGCCGACCAGGGCGGGTTCGGCGAGGAAGTTGGTGATGAACCCGAGGCGGGCGAGGCCGGCGACCAGCAGGACCACTCCGACGATGACCGCGAGGGCGGCCGACAGCCCGACTGCGTCCTTGGTGTCGCCGCTGATGTCGGACACCGTCGCGGCGGACAGGACAGCCGCCGCGGATGTCGCGCCGATGATGAGGAAGTTGGAGCGCCGCCCGAACAGCGCGTACACCAGCAGAGCCACCGGGGCGGCGTAGAACGCGTTCTGCGGAGGCACACCGGCGATCTGCGCGTACGCGACACTCTCGGGGACGATCAGGGCCCACGCCGTGAGTGCCCCGAGCATGTCGCCGCGCAGCAGCCCCTTGCGGTAGTTCCTCATCCAGCTGGGCACCGGCAGGTCTCGGCGACGCTGCCGTTGACCAGCGCCTGGAGATCGACGCGGAAGGCGACACGTCAGTCGGTTCACATACGACGGCTGCGGTAGGCCGACAGTGGTGGAGCGACCGGACGGACGCCGGTCGAGTGCGCAGTACAACGAGATGGGGCTTCCGGTGCAGATCACCGATGCTGCCGGGCTCATAACGCGTCAAACGTTCGATGAGCAAGGCAACCGAACGTCTGTCACCGATCCCAGCGGGGCCACAACACATTTCTCGTACGGCGAGCTGGGACATCTGACGTCGGTGTCTGACGCCATGGGGGGAACCTCATTCATGGTCTGCGACCGAGCGGGGCTGCCCGAAGAAATCACCGACTCCCTGGGTGCCGTCAATCGTATCGAGCGGGATGCCTTCGGCCGCAAGATTAAAATCATTGACGCCGTCGGGGCGACCACCTGCTTGGAATGGGCAATAGAAGGTCAGCTGGCGCGCCAAGTCATGCCGGACGGCAGTGAACAGAGCTGGACGTTCGACGGGGAAGGTATGTGCATTGCGCACAGTGATGCGATGGGACGCATCACCACCTCGGAATACGGCGACTTCGATCTTCTCGTAGCGCGAACCGGGCCTGATGGGTCTCGATTCGAGTTCAGTCACGATGTTGAATTGCGCATGACGAGTGTCACCAATCCCCAGGGCTTGGAGTGGCGCTACGATTACGATTCGGTCGGTCGCCTCAACTCTGAGTCCGATTTCGATGGTCGCACCGTCACGTATACCTACGATGCGGCCAACCGGATGACTTCAAGAACGAACGTCCTCGGCCAAACCATTCGGTACGGATACAACAGTCTCGACAAGATAGTCCTCAAGGACAATGATGGCGAGATAACCACCCTTGAATACGACGTATTTGACGAGCTCGCCTCAGCGACAGGCGCAACCGCGAAGCTCTCTCGGATACGGGATCGGTATGGCCGTCTGCGCTCGGAGACGGTGGATGGACGCACTTCTACTTACCGGTACGACCGACTCGGTCGGCGCGTCGGGAGGATGACCCCTCGCGGCGCCGTGAGCGACTGGACTTTCGATGCCGCAGGGCGCCGCAACCATCTCACGACATCCGGACGGGAAGTATCGTTCGAGCGCGACCCTGCCGGGCGGGAGCTCGTCCGCCACATCAATGAGACGATCACGCTGGCGCACACCCTGGATTCGTCAGGTCGCCTCGCCACTCTGGACATCACAGCTCGGGGTCGGCGTCTCCAGCGTCGCGACTACGCCTATCGGGCAGATGGCAGCATAGCGAGAGTCGGCGATCAACTCGCCGGCGAAAGCGCATACGACCTCGATGCCGTTGGTCGCATTACGGACGTACATGCTTCTGGCTGGACGGAACGGTACGCGTACGACGCAGCTGGGAACCAGACGTCCGCAAATTGGCCGTCAAGCCTCCAGGGCCACGAAGCAGCGGTGGAACGCTCCTACCGCGGAACCACCATCCAGCACGCTGGCCGCACTCGTACGTTCATGACAAGCAGGGGCGAATGGTCTCCCGCCAAAAAACTCGGCTCTCGCGCAAGCCCGAGAACTGGCGCTACGAGTGGGACGCCGAGGATCGCCTGAGGTCGGTCACCACTCCTGAGGGTCAGAATTGGCGATATACCTATGACGTGCTCGGGCGACGCATTGCGAAAGTTCGCGTTACAGACGACGGACGTACTGTTCTGGAAAAGATACTGTTTTCCTGGGACGGTGCGGTCCTCTGTGAACAGATCCACTATAGTGGAGAGTTGTCGTGCCCTGTCTGCCTCACCTGGGATTATGACGGCCTACGCCCGATAGCCCAGACGGAACGCATCATTACCGCGGAGACTTCACAAGAGGTAATTGATGAGCGATTCTTCGCCATAGTCACCGACCTCATTGGAACCCCCAGTGAGCTCATAGGTGAGGCAGGTGAAATCGCCGCACGCTTTGGGGAGTGACGTCGTGGTCAGTGAAGAACACGACTTATACTCCGCTTCGATTCCCAGGTCAATACTTCGACCCTGAAACTGGGCTCCACTACGATTTCCATCGCTACTATGATCTGGAAACTGCCCGCTATGTATCTCCGGATCCCCTCGGCCTCATCCCGGCACCCAACCCCATCGCGTATGTCCGAAATCCCCACCTATGGTTTGACCTGCTTGGGCTCAAGGCATACATCGGTCAAGCCGACCCCGCGAGCCAGGCGGGCAAACTCAGCATGCTCGCCGACAAAATCGCTGCACACGGTGACATCAATAAGCGAGGAATTCCGGGGGTGCAGGATGTGGACATTCCCGAGTACCTCGAGGACATGATGACCGCAAAGCCTGGCATTAAGATGAGGGACACCCCGTCGGGTAACCCTCGATGGGCGTGGTGGGATGATCCGACTGGCACCATGCTAATCCGTGAGGGATCCAACGGTAGCTTCATGCAACCAAGCGACGGCTACAGTTATTACTTGCGACAACTCCAGGAGTAGCGCCATGAACGCAATTTCGAGATCTCAGCACGGATCATCGGATGCACCCCAAACGGACGAGGCATGGTCACGCCTCAATCGATCGGCAATCAATAGCATCGCCAAGTACGACGCTTGCCGTTTGGAAACCGAACTGGAAGGACTCGCTCCCATAGTTCGTGAAAAAGTTACAGAGCCATTGTATTCCATGCGAAATCTGTTTTCGTCCTGGGAAAATCTTGTGCGCCGGATGGAGTCCGGGTGGAAACTGCCGGGGCAGTATCCGATCAGCGCCTACGTCAATGATCTGGACTCACGCAGCCGACTGCAGACCGACCTGGGCAAATTGAACGATGAAGCTCAGGCGGTACTGTCCCCTCTGCTGGCAGAGTTGGACAATCGCTTCAATCGTGAGTCGGTGCCTGACGATTCGGGTGAGCTCCGGCCGTGGCTGAATCCGTCCTCAGGTGCAGAGCCAGACAGATTCTGGCTGCGCAAGCCTCGTAGGCACCCCTGGTAGACGTCGGACCGCCGCAAGGCGGGGCATGCAACGTGACTGCCGCCGAATAGTAAAGAGCGCAATCACGGTCGGCGGCAACGAAGGGATACTCGCATCTGTGGCATTGAGCCGAAGTGTCGTAGGTGTCAAAAAATCGGGAATCCATGAAAGTTTCGAAGCGCGGGTGGAGCTCATTGGTGGCTTCACCGGAGCCGGCGCCAGGGTCTCCGAGCACGTGGCCGCTGACCAGGTTAAGGGCCGTGTTGGTGCCATCCAGACGTGTGGAACCCCGCCCCAGTCTTGCGCTCCAGGCGGCAGCTTCGAGCAGCAGGGGCGGCGCGGCGTGCAGCGGCTACCTCGTATTTCTCGTACACCTCGAATGGGCGGCTGCAGGTGCCCGGGCGCCAGCTATCCTCGGGGTTGACTTAACGGAGTTTGGTGGACACGAACGTCGATAATGCGAACCGTCAGGTGCGGCTGAGCTTCCTCGGATAGCTCTGCGGCGCCGGCAGCAGGAGCGCTTTCCGGCCGTACCAAATGGAAGGCCACCAGCCCTGGCCAGGGCCGTACGAGCCGGCCGTCCTGCGAGGCGAGGACATGGGCGCCGATGAGCGAGTCCGAGGGCTGACGCGGAGGCGCACCGGCGGGAGCGGAATGCCGGGGGCTCCGGTACCAGGACGGCGAAGAGCTGTACGTGCGTGACGAGCTGCTCGTCGAATGGTTTACGAGGTGCGCGTCAGGGCAGCTCGGCGCCTCCACGGGAGCGGTCGGATCGTGGAGACGCTGGGGCGCCCGTTCCCCGGGATTCCCTACGACATGTCCGGCCCGGACGCGATGTTCGGGCTGTCCTCGGATGCCCATCCGGCCGAACTGGGGGCGGAGTTCATGACCGAGGGTCCGGGTGTGGACCAGTCCGCCGGATCTGCCGCCCCGAATGCATGAGGCATGCACCTACTTGCCCGGCTTTCGCCCTGATTTTGCTTGCCTTCTCCTGCGAGAACACCCCTTGACGCCCTTGCCGGCCGGACCTACATTCCTCGAATAGATCGGAAAGTGTCCTAACTATTCAACGAGGAGCCACTCCATGGCCGCTCCGGTGAGGGGAACCCCGGGTACCCCGCGCACCATGCGTGCGATGAATGACCGCGCGACCCTGGACCTCCTCGTGGCGCACGGCGCCTTGACCCGGGCGCGCATCGGCGAACTCACCGGCCTCTCCAAGGCGACCATCTCGCAGATGCTGGAGCGCCTGCAGAGCGCCGGGCTCGCCAGGGCGGTCGGGGCGCAGACCGGAGGCCCCGGTCCGAACGCACTGCTCTACGAGGTCGACGCCTCCGCCGGGTACGTCGCCGCACTGTCCGCAGGCCCCACCGGCATCACCGCGATCGTCGCGGACATCGCCGGACAGGAGGCCGGCCGCTGTCACATCGCGGCGAGCGCCGTCGCCGAGGACGTGCGCCACCGCACCGCCCAGCTTGTCGCCGAGGCCGTCGACGGGGCCCTCAGCCAGGCCGGGCTCGGTCACAACGACATCGAGGCCGCCGTCATCGGCACGCCCGGAGCCATCGACCCGCGCAGCGGACAGCTCCGCTACGCCCCCCACCTGCCCGGCTGGCACTCCCGCACCCTGCGCGGCGAACTCGCCGAGGTGCTGGGCACCCCCGTGGACATCGAGAACGACGTCAACCTCGCCGCGCTCGCCGAGCAGTACGACGGCGCCGCGCGGGACCGGGACAACTACGTGCTGGCCTGGATCGACGAGGGTGTCGGCGCCGCCATCGTGCTCGAAGGGACACTGCTGCGCGGCGCGACCGGGGGAGCGGGCGAGATCGGCTACATGCCCCTGCCCGGCGCACCTCTCGCACGCGAGGGAGCAGGGCAGGGCGGCGGCGGCTTCCAGAGCCTCGTCGCCGCGGCCGCCGTACGACGCCTTGCCGGCGGCACCGCCTCGCTGGAGGAGGCGCTCGCCGACGACTCCGTACGCGAGGAGCTCGCCCGCCGGCTGGCCACCGGCCTGGCCTCGGTCGTCGCCGTGGTCGACCCCGACCTCGTCGTGCTGTCGGGCAGGGTTGCCCAGGCCGGCGGCGAAGCGCTCCGTGCCCTCGTGGAGCGGGAGATGACCGGCCTCGCGCTTCCCCGGCCCGAGCTCCGCATCAGCGACCTGAATGGCGACCCCATCCTCATCGGAGCCCTGCGCCGCGCCCTGACCCGGGCACGCCACACCGTCTTCGACACCTCCGCCTGACCCCCCTCACCACCCCCTCTTCCGTACTCCCCAGCGGGGGAGACCAGCGCAAAGGAAGTCGCCATGCAGCGATGGCGCATACGCACGTGCGTATCCGCGGCACTCGCCACGGCCGGACTGGTGTTGTCCGGCTGCGCCAACCCCGGCGTCGGCAGCGCCGAGGACGACGTCACCGCCCCCGTCACACTGAAGTTCTGGCACGGCTGGTCATCACCAGGTGAAGTGAAGGCGATCAACGATTCGATCGCCCGCTTCGAGAAGCTCCACCCGAACATCCATGTCCGGGCGACCGGCAACGTCTCCGACGCCACGGTCAACCAGGCCCTGCGGGCCGGCGGCGACAGCGCCCCCGATGTGATCACCTCGTTCACCACCAACAACGTGGGCCAGTACTGCGAATCCGGGATGTGGGCGGACCTCGATCCGTTCCTGCACAAGACCGGCGTCGACAAGACGAAGGTCTTCCCCAAGAGTCTTCTGCAGTACACGAGTTACGAAGGCAATCAGTGCGCGCTCCCGCTGCTCGCGGACGCGTTCGGCATGTACTACAACAAGGACGCGTTCCAGGAGGCGGGCATCACCCGCCCGCCGCGGACCATGTCGGAGTTCGTCAGCGACGCGAAGAAACTGACCGTGCGCTCCGGCAAGGGCTCGTACGAGCGGGTCGGATTCATGCCCAACTTCCGGCTGTACCAGAACAGTCCGGACCGTCTGCTCAGCCAGTGGGGCCCCACGTACTTCGACAAGGACGGCCACTCGGCCCTCGCCGGGCAGAAGGCGACGACCGACTTCTACCGAGTCGTCGGCGAACTGGCGGACGCGCAGGGCGGTTACGGCGCCCTGGAGGAGTTCCGCACCTCGTTCGGTGACGAGTCCTCCGCACAGAACGCCTTCCTCACCGGGAAGCTCGCCATGCACCTCGACGGCGAGTGGCGCGGTCTGATGCTGAACGAGGCCAAGGCGGACTTCGACTGGGGCGTGGCCCCGCTCCCGGTGCCCGACGACCAGGCGGACACGTACGGGCGCGGCTACCTGACCGGTACGGTCACCGGCATCGGCCACAGCAGCAAGCACCAGAACGCGGCCTGGGAGCTGGTCAAGTTCCTGACGACGGACACCCGTCAGGTGGTGGACTTCGCCAACGCGATCCACAACGTGCCCTCGACCTACGCGGCGCTGAAGTCGCCCGACCTGGACGCCGACCCGGCGTTCAAGGCGTTCATCGACATCGCGCAGAACAAGTACAGCCAAGCCATGCCGCAGTCCACCACCGGCGGCATGTACATCACGTCGCTGCAGGACTTCTCCTACTCCGCCGAGGCGGGACGGATCCCTGACCTGCAGAAGGGGCTGCGCGAGCTCGACGAACAGATCGACGCAGACACCCTTCAGTCGAAGAGCTGACCGATGCGGGAGCACCACACCATGGCCCTCACCCTTTCCCTGCCGACGCGGCGCAGACTGCGCACACTCGGCTTCCTCTCCCCGTGGCTGATCGGGTTCAGCGTCTTCTTCGCCTATCCGCTGGTCGCCACCGTCTACTTCTCCTTCATGCACTACAACCAGATCCAGCGGCCGACCTTCGTCGGCCTGCGGAACTGGACCTACGTCTTCGAGCAGATGCCGCTGTTCGGACCCGCCCTGTGGAACACCCTCTGGCTGGTCGTGATCATGGTGGCGCTGCGGGTGGTATTCGGGCTGACGCTCGGGCTGCTGATCACGAAGATCAAGACCGGCCCCGGCTTCTTCCGTACGGCCTTCTACCTCCCCTATCTGGCGCCTCCGGTCGCCGCGACGGTCGCCTTCGTCTTTCTCCTCAACCCGGCGACCGGGCCGGTCAACGGCATCCTCTCGGCCATCGGGGTCAACGGTCCGAACTGGTTCAACGACCCGAACTGGGCCAAGCCGTCCCTGGTCATGCTCTCGCTCTGGGGCATCGGCGACCTGATGGTGATCTTCATGGCCGCCCTGCTCGACGTACCGAAGGAGCAGTACGAGGCCGCCGAGCTCGACGGCGCGGGTACGTGGGCCAGGTTCCGCTACGTCACCTGGCCGTCGATCACACCGATCGTGATGTTCGCGGTGGTCACCGGCGTCGTCCAGACGATGCAGTACTACACGCAGGCCCTGGTGGCCGGGAAGCTCGCCTCCGGGGTCTCGATCGGCCCGGGCTCGGTCATCCAGCCCGGCTACCCGGACCACTCGACCCTCACTGTTCCGCAGCTCGTCTACTCGATGGGCTTCCAGAACTTCAACACCGGCGCGGCGTGCGTTCTGTCGCTCGTGCTGTTCGCCATCGCGATGGCCGTGACCATGCTGCTCATGCGTAAGCGCTCGGGCCTGCTCTCGGCGGAGGACTGATTCCGGTGACCACTACGACCATCGAAGCCCCGCCCGGCACCAGGGCCCCGTCCACCTCACGCGCGCAGGGCCCCGCGGCCGCGCGCGCCCGCCGCAAACGCGTGCTGAACTGGATCGCCGTCCACAGTGTGGCCCTGGCCGTCGCGCTGCTGTTCGTCCTGCCGTTCGTCTTCGTGTTCCTGACGTCCGTGATGAGCGATGCGCAGGCCATGAGCGGCGACCTGTGGCCCGACTCCTGGCACTGGGAGAACTACACGGCCGTCTTTCGTACGGAGGGCTTCCTCACCTGGTGGAAGAACTCGCTGATGTACGCCGGGCTCGGCACGCTCTTCACCGTCTGTTCGGCCGTCCCGGTCGCCTACGCGCTCGCCAAGTTCCGTTTCCGCGGCCGGCGAGGTCTCATGATCCTCGTCATCTCCACGATGATGCTCCCGCCCCAGGTCATCGTGATTCCCATGTACCTGGTGTGGGCCCAACAGTTCCACCTCTCGGGCACGTTGTGGCCGCTGATCATTCCGATGGCGTTCGGCGACGCCTACTCGATCTTCCTGCTGCGGCAGTTCCTGCTGACGATCCCCAAGGAGTACATCGAGTCGGCCCGCGTCGATGGCTGCGGGGAGCTTCGCACGCTGCTGACGATCATCGTCCCGATGGCCAAGCCGGGGATCGCCGCCATCGCGCTGTTCCAGTTCTTCTACTGCTGGAACGACTACTTCGGACCGCAGATCTACGCGGCCCAGAACCCCGCTTCCTGGACGCTGAGTTACGGACTGGAGTCGTTCAAGAGCGCCCATGCCGTCAACTGGAACCTGACCATGGCCGCGACGCTGCTCGTCATGGTGCCGGTCGTCATCGTTTTCTTCTTCGCACAGAAGGCCTTCGTCGAAGGCGTCACACTCACCGGAGTAAAGGGCTGATTGATGAAGCTCGCAGTAGTGGGTGGCGGGTCCACCTACACACCTGAACTGATCGACGGTTTCGCACGGCTGCGGGACACCCTGCCGGTCGAGGAGCTCGTGCTCGTTGACCCGGCGGCCGACCGGCTCGAACTCGTCGGCGGCCTGGCCCGGCGGATCTTCGCCAAGCAGGGCCACCCGGGGAAGATCGTCACCACCTCGGACATCGACGCGGGCGTCGCCGACGCCGACGCGGTCCTGCTCCAGCTGCGCGTGGGCGGCCAGGCCGCCCGCAACCAGGACGAGACGTGGCCGCTGGAGTGCGGCTGCATCGGCCAGGAGACCACCGGGGCCGGCGGCCTCGCCAAGGCCCTGCGCACCGTCCCGGTCGTGCTCGACATTGCCGAGCGCGTCCGGCGCACCAACCCGAACGCCTGGATCATCGACTTCACCAACCCGGTCGGCATCGTCACCCGCGCCCTGCTCCAGGCCGGCCACAAGGCCGTCGGCCTGTGCAACGTCGCGATCGGCTTCCAGCGCAAGTTCGCGCGGCTGCTCGATGTGACCCCCGGTGAGGTGCACCTCGACCACGTCGGGCTGAACCACCTCAGCTGGGAGCTCGGGGTGCGTCTCGGCGGCCCCGAGGGCGAGAACGTCCTGCCGCGGCTGATCGCCCAGCACGGCGACGCCCTCGCCGGCGACCTGCACATGCCGCGGGCGGTCGTCGACCGGCTCGGCGTGGTTCCCTCGTACTACCTGCGCTACTTCTACGCGCACGACGAGGTCGTGCGGGAGCTCGGCACCAAGCCCTCGCGGGCGGCCCAGGTCGCCGAGATGGAGAAGGAACTCCTCGCCATGTACGGGGACCCGGCGCTGGACGAGAAGCCCGCCCTGCTCGCCAAGCGCGGCGGGGCCTTCTACTCCGAGGCAGCCGTCGACCTCGCCTCGAGCCTGCTCGGCTCCGGCGGCTCACCCATCCAGGTCGTCAACACCGCCAACAACGGCACCCTGCCTTTCCTCCCCGACGACGCGGTCATCGAGGTCCAGGCCGCGATCGACGCGAAGGGGGCCACCCCGCTGCCCGTGCCGGAGCTCGACCCCCTGTACGCCGGTCTGATCGCCAACGTGACGGCGTACGAGGACCTGGCGCTGGAGGCCGCGCTGCGCGGTGGCCGCGACCGAGTGTTCAAGGCGCTGCTCGCGCACCCCCTGATCGGCCAGTTCGAGTACGCCGAGGCGCTCACCGACAAGCTGATCGCGCACAACCGGGAGCACCTCGCGTGGGCCTGACCGCTTCCCTCCTCGCCATCGACGCGGGGAACAGCAAGACGGACGTCGCTTGCGTGGCCGTTGACGGCACAGTCCTCGGTGCGGCCCGGGGCGGTGGCTTCCAGCCGCCCCGGGTGGGCGTCGAGCGGGCAGTGGACGTTCTCGCCGAAGCGGTCGAGCAGGCACTCGCGGCGGCGGGCGCCGCCGGCGTAGGGCATGTCTCCGCGTGCCTCGCCAACGCCGATCTCCCCGTCGAGGAGGCGCAGTTGGCGGAGGCGATCCGGCGCCGGGGCTGGGCCCGGAGCGTCGATGTACGCAACGACACCTTCGCGGTGCTGCGTGCCGGCCTGACGGAGGATGCCGAGCCGCGAGGTGTGGCCGTGGTGTGCGGCGCCGGGATCAACTGCGCGGGCATGCTGCCCGACGGCCGGACCGCGCGCTTTCCAGCCATCGGCCGTCTCTCCGGGGACTGGGGCGGGGGCAGCGGCCTGGCCGAGGAGGCGTTGTGGTTCGCCGCACGTGCCGAGGACGGCCGCGGCGAGCCCACCGCGCTGATGCGGACGCTGCCCGCGCACTTCGGGCTCCCGTCCATGTACGCGCTGATCGAAGCCCTGCACCTTGCGCACCTCGCACCGCACCGCAGGCACGAGCTGACGCCGGTGCTCTTCGCGACGGCCGCGGGCGGGGACCGGGTCGCGCGTGCCGTGGTGGACCGGATGGCGGACGAGGTCGTGGCGATGTCCACCGTCGCCCTTACCCGCCTCGGCCTGCTCACGGAGAAGGTGCCGGTACTCCTGGGCGGCAGCGTCCTGGCGGCCCGCCACGCACAGTTGGACGTCCGCATCCGCACCTTGATGGCGCAGAGGGCTCCGCAGGCCGAGGTGCGGGTGGTCGCCGAACGGCCCGTGCTGGGAGCGGTGTTGCTGGGGCTCGACGCATTGGGCGCGGACCCGGAGGCGTACGCCCGCTCCAGGGCCCACTACGGGACGACCACCGGAATCGCGGACCCATTGCGGTCCACCGGCCATCCGCACGCCTCGCACCGTTCCGACCACGGAGGCCGGGCCACCGTCACATCGGGGTAGCCGTCAGCTGCGCGGCATCAGCTCATCTCGGCCGATGCCGAACCGACTGTGTGACCTGGGGACGGAATCCGGATGGAGCTATCGGCTCCTCGGCCATGAGCGGCTTCGCCCGGAGAGTAGTGCGGGCCGGAGGGTTATGCCGCGCCTGGGTGATCAGGCGGCGCTTCAGCATGGCGAAGCCGGTCCTCACTCGCGCGGAGCGCTTGCGCTGGACAGTAGGGGCGGGGTTGTCTTTTGCGTAGTTGATGGACGCGAACGTCGATAACGCCAACCGTCAGGTGCGGCTGAGCTTTCTCGGTCAGTGAGTGGCTACGGGGGGACTGTAGAGGGGAAGTCCGGCCGCACCAATTGAAGTGATGCGCACGACTGCCCTCCGGTCAGTGAGATCGGTTCGCGCATATCTCAGTCCTGCACAGGAAAACCGGTGCCATGGACATGGAAAGTGAGCCCGGTGATCCGGCCTGACTGGATCACCGGGCCCTGCTGAACTCCGCCGTTGATGTTGTTGTGAACGGGTACCGGACGGGCCGCGGACGTGCTGACCATCTGCTGGAGACAGGCCAGCACCTCATGCAGTTCGTCGCTGGTGACAGAGGCCGTCTGTAGAAGCCTGTACAGCTGGTTGTGCCATCGGTCCGTGATCTCGCGGGTGGCTTGCGCGTCGCCGACGTCGGCGGCAAGCAGTCTGGTCCGTGCGGCGTCCAGTTCGGCGATCGTGGTGCCGCCTGCACCGGCACGGGAGAAGAGCCGTCCTACGAGTGCACGCGCCTGCGTCCAGGAGTCGGTGACGATGAGTGAGAGCAACGTGGTCGCTCCCGAGCCGGCGAGAGCGGAGAACTCGGCTTCCATTGCTTCCTCTTCTAGGGGTTCAGATCCCGGACGGCGGTCGGGTTGCGCCGCCGATGCTGTCCGGCGGCTCTCCGTCGACTGGGGTGAAGGCCGCCGGCGGGTCGAACCGGCTCACCAGATCGTCAGCCGTCTCGTGCTGGTCCTGGTCCCTGATGGCGTCGGCGAACTGCTTGGCCAGCAGCCTCTTTTGGGTGTCGGCGTCCTCGAATCCCAGAGCGTTCAGCGCGTCCGCGAGGTGGTCCGCGGCCGTCGGTGTTCGGCCGGATGGGGCTTCCTGTCCGTCCAAGGGCACCTGCCCGTCCTGCTCCTCACGCGGCTGAGGGATGAGGTCCCGCAGCCGTTCGGGTACGTCGGTGTCGTTGGCCGCGGAGGTGAGCCGGGCGAGCAGGCCGAGGTCTTCCACAGTCCTCTCCACCTGTTCGTCATTCTTGGCGAGCCACCAGACCACGGCGCTGCCGGTGTCCTTGAGTACGTCTTCGCCCAGGTACTTGCGCTTGCTCTGCTCGTACTTCCGCTGGTGCTCCCAGACAGCCTGGTCCTTGCGTACCCCGGCAAGGCTGTCCAGGCGTTCCTGGTCGTGCTCGTCCAGGGTGAGCCGCACATTCTCCGCCATGGCCTGGAGCTGTCCCGTGCTGTCAGGAAGCAGCGAGCTGAGGGCGCCGCTCAGCTCGTGCTGGACGAGTGAGACCCGGCTGGGCTCCCGCTGCTCGGTGATCGCTCGGGCGCGGTCCAGTACGGCTTCGGCTGCGAGGCCCGCCGGGTTGAGTACCCGGCCGGGACGCGACGCGTCGAGGGAGTACCAGCGAACGGTTGCGGAGATCAAGAAGTCGTAATCGGCCCATCGACTGGGAAGTGCCACGCGGGTGACCTGGTGATCCGTGCGCTCGATGGGAGCGGCCGTGATGTGCTCCTCGAAGGCCACCGGTACGGAGCCGCGGCGGTGCCCGGCGATCTTGAGGGCCAGGGCCGGGGCCGCTATGAGGAGCACCGCCAGTGCCGGCCATGCCCACGAGGGCCACCGCTCCGTCAGGCCGAGGATGATCAGTACCAGACCGCACAGGATGGTGAGGAAGACGGTTGTCGTTTTGCATCCGGTTGTCACCGTTCGGTCCCCCTGGGTGATGCCGCGCGCGGCGGTGTGGTCGGCCGGCTCCGGCGCTGAGCCGAGCAGATCTTCTGGAGCAGCAGATCGGTGGTGGACGCGGCGCACGAGGAGCCGCCGGGCGCGGTGTGCTCGGCGTCGCGGGCGGTGGAGTACAGCGACGCGAAGGCTGCACCGCGCCGGCTCTCGCACCGGTCGGCGGCCGCGACGAGGAGTTCGAGCAGGAGGCCACCCTGCCCGGCATCAGCCGCCGTGTGCATCCAGCGTTCCGCGTACGGCTGCCATGCCGGCCGAGGCAACCCCATCAATACGGCCTGCCAGCAGGTGGTCACGGAAGCCTGCACGCTCTTCTCTTCCACCAGCGCGTGCCCGCTGTCGTACGGGCGGGTCAGCGCCTCGGCGACGCCCGCCTGCAGGAAGATGTCGAGGTCGGCCTGCGAGAATTCGGAGCGTGCCAGCCGGTGGAGCAATCTACGCCTCAGTCGGTGGCTGGTCTCCACCAGGTCACTCAGCGCTTGCAACGCGCCGGAGGTGCTGTGCTCGCAGCGAGCCAGGTAGTACAGCCGGAGCATGGCTTGGTCGGGATGGCTGGCTGCGATGACGTCGGCACAGACACGGACCAGGACCTGTGCGTACTGCTCCTTCAGCTGTTTGCCGATGCACCACTGGTAGATCCAGCCGCGGAAGCTCCGTGCGTGCAAGGGGTCACCGAGACCGCAGGTGAGTGCCTGGACGGCGGCCTCCAGCCCGGCCCTGCTCGTGGCCGTCGTGCCCCAGGCTTCGGCCAGCGATGCCAGCCCTTCCGCGCGACCGGTCCGCAGATACTCACCGGCCAGCTTCGCCACGACGCCGTCGCGGAGTTCCTGGGTGATGTGGGCGTCGCTCAGGTCTACGCTGCGCGCGGTCCACATGCCCAGGTGCTGGCGAAGGTCGGGCATGTGGTCCCAGAAGTGGGCGCGGACGGCTGAGTCGTGGTCCAACTCCCTGAACCGCACGTGACCGTCCGGTCCCGCACCGGCGCCGGTCTCCACCAGGCGTTGGGAAAGATCCTTACGTTGGAGCAGTGGGAGCTCGTCGGGCGGCGAACCGACCGTGTCCAGCAGGAGTTGAGAAGTGCGGTGGATGACGTCGGCGTGAGCGCCATGGAGCATGGCGACGGTGATCAGCAGCGCTCTCTGAGAACTGTCGCCCAACCTGGCAACGAGGGCGGCGACCTCTTCCCGCCGGTCGGCCCGCGCTCGTTGGGCAGTCGTGCACCATTGCGCGAACCCTTCGCCCAATGCGGCGGCCTCGCGCGCCCGCCGTACCAGGTCGGCGAAGTCCGCGATTTCCCGCAGCGGCCTCTGCTCCCGCACCACATCCGCGACGGTGGGATCGGGGCAGAGGTACTGCTCGCTCGGCACCCCGTGCAGGCGAAGGTGCCGCCGCAGGACCCGCTCACGGCATGGCTGCTGAATCTCGACTCTGTACCGCTGGAGGTCGGAGTCGAGACCACCTCCATGAGGCATGACGACCACGAGATGTGCGTGCTGTTCGTGTACGCCCTTGCGGAGGGTGGAGAGGTCGGCCCGGGCGGCGGCCCATTGGACAGCGCCGGCAGCCGACAGATCCAGCAGCAGCCGGTCTCCGAATCCGATCAGCTCCGGGTCAGCGAGGGGCAGCTCGCCTTCCTCGCCCGGCAAGAGTTCCCGGAAGGCGCCGACGTCCTTGTGATGTTCGCGCAGGAGTACGCGGGCCGCCGAGGTCCGGCCGCTGCCAGGTGCCCCGTCCAGGATCACGGTGCCGGTGCTGGCCAGTTCGAAGCGGGCGCTCCCCATACCCGGCGGAGCGACTAGCACGCGCCGCAGCCACGCGAGCTGGTCGTCGGCGACACGCCGGAATGAAATTCTGCCCGAGCCCGGCCGGTCGGCGCCGATGGTGACGTACATGTCCCCGGTGCCGTTGTGCAGGGGCCCGTTGGTGCCCGTGACCCGCGTACTGCCACTGCGTACGCTCACCGGTCGTCGTCCTCGTGCGCGCCGGGTTCACCGAACCGGTGCCGGATGTCACCGTGGTGGTCGCCCTCGAAGTACGTCATGCCGTTACCCGAGAAGTGCCGACCGCCCGACTCATTGCGGGAGTTCTGGTAGATGTCGCCCTGACCCGTGTGGACGGGCCCGGTGGACCCTTTGACGACGATACTGCCGACATCGCCGGTGAAGTCATGGCTCTGTACGGCCGCTCCGCTCACATCCCCGATCGAGTTTGTCACCGAATCGGGTGCGAACGGAGAGGCGATGTCCCGGTCCAAGTCACGCAAACCCGGGACCATGTCGGCCACCACGTCGCCGAGGCGTTTGAGGCCTGTCTCTGTGTCCTGTGTGCTGAAGGGGATGGACTGGATCTCCGCGAGCCAGGCCAGTTCGTCCGGCAGGTCGGCCTTGGTCAGCCGGTCCGTCTTTCGGCCGTCCAGTACGGGGACGACGGGAAGCTCACAGGCGAACGCCTCCGTGATCTCCTTGCGAACCCAGTCCTCGGGATCGCGCAGCCGGGCCTGGAAGTTCGTCCAGTCCGGGCCGATGACAGCCAGCAGCACAGCGCTGCGACGCAGGCCGCTCAGCAGTTCATCGGGGTATGCCTGGCCGGGAGCGATGGACTTTGATGCGCGGAAAATCCGGGCGCTGCCGAAGCGACGCGAAAGCTCCTGATCGATCAGGGCGGCGGTCTTCTCGCCGTCCCCTGTCCGATAGTTGATGAATACGTCGGTCATCGCTGATCCTCTCCTCAGGATGTGGGCGGGCGCGTCAAGGTGCCGAGGCGCGGAGCAAGTCGGCGTACGGCAGCGTGCGTGGGACGCCGAGCCAAGAGGCGGGCGAGGCGCCGAAGATCGATCGTGACCGTCGCGGACCGGACTGCGGCGACGCCGTCGAGAAGCCGCTCCGTCACCGCACAGGCGTGATCGATTTCGCCGCCCGATGCGTAGGCCAACGCCCGCCGTACCCCGTACCGCACCTGGGTGCGGACCGCGTCGCGGGAGACCAGGGCGAGCTGCCGGTCGAGTTCCTCTGCGGCCTCCCGCGGGCGCCCGAGGTCGACCAGGCACCAGCCGGTGACCATGCCGACCGAGTCGGGCAGGTGCATGCTGCCGATCACCGGGGTGCCGGCGCCGCCGTCCTGGTGGGCAAGGAGCGTGCGCGCCCGCTCCAGAGCGCGCAAACAGGCGTCACGATCGCCTGCCAGGGCGTGTCCTTGGGCCTCGCGTTGCGCCGCCAGTCCGCGAATCCGCGGTGGCAGCGTGCCGCACTGGGCCCGCTGTGCCAGGGCGACGGTCTGCGCCGCGTCATCCTGGTACAACGTGATCAGCGCCCTGCGGACCAATGCGTAGCCACCCAGCGCGCGGTCGCCGCCGGCAGCCGCCAGATCGACCGCGCGCCGTGTCCACCACAACGCCGCACGCTCGTCCCCTGTTTCCTGCATCAGCCAGCCCACATATTCGGCATAGCGGGAGCCGAGCGCCAGGAGATCCCGGCGGGTGCTGTCATCGGCATGCACGGACAGTTCCCGCAGCGTGTGGGTCTGGGCGATCAGGCCGGGCAGCAGAAGTCCGGGCTCAACGTTCTGACCCAGACGCCGGTAGTGCGTGAACAGAGAGCGGGATGCCTCCAGCATGCCCGCACCTGAAGCCTGGGAGACCGGCCCCGGGCTGCCCGTGCTCAATCTCATCAACGAGGCGGCGCCGGCCCCCACGACCTGTCGCCGTCCTAATGGCTGGAACCAGCTCGGGCCGTCGGGTGACAACTGCATGGTCCACTCCTCCTCATCAATCTCGTCGGGAGTCTGCACAAGCGGTGTGTCGGCAACAGGTCTGGTGTCCAGGGCGACAAGTGCTCCGTCGGCCTGGAGGACTGCGTCGCACAGTCGGACGAGATCGCGGCTGGGCGCCTTGAGGCCTCGTTCGACCTTGCTCAGCTGCGCCTTGCTGTAGTGCACGGCTCCAGACAATGCGGTGAGGCTGAGTCCTGCGTCCAGACGACGCTTCCTCAGCTCCTCGCCGAACCCGGTGGACGGCTGTGGCATGGGAACCTCCAGAACCGATCCGTCCAGGCGAAGGCGTTCGCAGGTAAGCGTGCGGCAGACCCAGCCGGACGGACAAGGTGATCGATGCTGTTTCCCGTTTCCTTCTCCGCAGGTGAGGGGCGCTACTCCCCGAATCGAGAGCTGCTTGGGGCGTGGCGATCACCGAGGTGCCGCTCGTGCGCCCCTTCACCCCACGGACGCACACCGCCAGGGAGTAAAGGGCGGGACAGAGAGGTTCACCGAAAACTTTGAAGTCGTCAGCGAGAACACCGCACAGGAACACGCGGGCAGCACGAACATCGAACGCGCCCATAACAGGATTGCCACGCCGTGTGGGGTGGAGACACGGCCTCCGCCTCACACCCGATCCGTCAGTTCTGCGCATCCATGGAGCGCAGCAGCTTCAGTAATCCCTATGCCGACGGCAGTTGGTCGCGGCAAGGGGACGACCCGGGCTGATGCGCAGGCTGGTGTGAAACTGGCGGCACTCGTCGAGCGCAACCAGGAGGGACTCAGACCTGACCACCGGCTGGGTGCTGCCGGCTGCCCCACAGGACCTCGCGACCGGCGCACAGGTGCCGCTGGCCGTCTCGCGGAGCATCCGCAGCATCCGCTCTGCGGAACTGCTCAGGGCCGCGATGCCTGAAGGTGACCGGCGAAGGCCGCCAAGCAGGACGGGCAGCCGGAGTACCCGCTACAGGAACTCCGGCTGCCGGACCTGTCGTAACGCGCTACTGGCGGGGCGATGTACTGGCTTGAACCAGGACTCGTGCCAGGTCAGTGCTCTCCGGAAGGCTGTCGAGCGAGAGGGGCTGGGTGGCGAGAGCGCCCTCGTGGAGCACGAGGAGTTGGGTGGCGAGGGTGGCCGGGCGCGAGCAGCCCGCCACGGCGGCTAGTTCCTTGAACAGGTTCAGCAGCCAGAGCTTCTGGTTCGCGGCGATGCGGTATGCGGGATGTGAGGGGTCCGGGAGTTCGGCCAGCGCGTTGATGAAGGCGCACCCGCGGGTGTTGGTCTCGCTCCATGTCCGCAGTGCCTCGAAGGGGGCGGTGACGGCCTTGGCGGGAGTGTCGCCGGCGTCGACGGCGGCACGGACAAGCGACCGCCAGCGCTGGTCGCGTTCCGTGAGATAGGTCGCCACGAGGTGGTCTTTCGAACCGAACTGGTTGTACAGGGTTCGCTTGGTTACCCCTGAGTGCTCAGCGATCAGGTCCACGCCGACCGCTGTGATGCCGCGGTTGTAGAACAACTCGTCGGCGGCCGCCACGATGCGACGGCCGGCCGGCGTCAGAGGCCGCACTTCCTGCACGACGGCTCCCTTCACTGATCGGTGTACGGTGGGGGAGGTTTACAGATCAGTATACCTGCGAGGAGGTTCAGACGATGGGTGTGTCCGATTTCATGCGAGCGGTGCGCATCACCAGGCACGGAGGACCGGAGGTCCTTGAGCTGACGAAGGTTGCCGTCCCTGCCCTTCAGGCAGGGGAGATGCTGGTCCAGGTCGCCGCGGTGGCGCTGAACAACACCGACCTGTGGACCCGGGAGGGCGCCTACGGCCGCCCGGACGACCCGAAGGCGCTGTCGGGCTGGCGGGGCCCGATCGACTTCCCGCGCATCCAGGGCGCAGACGTGGCCGGCCGGGTCATGGCAGTCGGGACCGGCGTGGACGGGAGTCTCGTCGGACGCCGAGTGGTCGTCGACCCCGCGATCTACGACGCCGAAGGGCCGGATGCCAACCCGGTGGGCCTGATGGGCAGCGAACGCGACGGCGGGTACGCCGAGTACGCGACAGCGCCGGTGAAGCGTGTGCACGACGTGACCGAATCTCCGCTCACCGACGACCAGCTCGCGACGTTGCCGACCGCCTACGGCACGGCGCTGGGCATGATCGAGCGAGGCAGGCTGCAGAAGGGAGAAACCGCCCTGGTCTCGGGAGCGTCCGGCGGCGTCGGCATCGCGCTGGTGCAGATCGCCCGAGCGCGCGGCGCAAGGGTGATCGCCATCAGCAGTGGACCCAAGATCGACGCGGTTCGCGAAGCGGGCGCGCACGAAGTCATCGACCGTGCAGGCGACCTCGCCGAGCAGATTCGCGCCGCGGCCCCGGAGGGCATCGACGTCGCACTCGACGTCGTGGCCGGCGAGCTGGTGAGTGAGGGGCTTCCGCTGCTGCGCGAAGGGGGCCGGTGGGTCATCGCCGGCGCACTCGGTGGATACGGCGTGACCTTTGATGTGCGCCGTCTCTACCTGCACAACGCCCAGGTGATCGGTTCCGCGATGCACACGCCCACGCATTTCGATCTCCTCATGGACCTGGCTCGTCGGGCAGAGGTCCAGCCCGTCATCGCGGCGACCTTCTCGCTGGACCAGGCCGCTCAGGCGCAGGAAGAACTCTCCCGCAGGGGGCATGTGGGAAAGATCGTCATGCGCCCCTGAGTTCCATCCGACGGATCACGGGCGGAGCCATGAGCGGACCGCCGCGGCGGTGACGGTGCCGTGGAAGACGTAGGCACTCCAGGGCACGGTGGTGGCCGTCCGCGAGCAGAATGTCGGCATCGATTGGCCGACCCGGGCCGCTAGGGCCTACCGGACACCGCGGGGCAGGCGGGGACTTTCAAGCGCCCTGGTCCGCCGCCTCGGACCAGCAGCGGGTCGAGAGTGCTTGGGAAGTTCCCACCACGGCACCCGGCGTCAGGATCGGCAGGGTGAGCCCCGCCGCGCGCAGACCCGGCGGCGCCGCGCCCCGTAACCCATGCAGTCGAGCACCAGGGCGCTCGCGCCGGCCTGGAGGTGTATGCGTACCGGAGCGAAGGCGCCCACGGTGCCGGTGGCCAGCGCGGAGAACAGGTCGATCAGGCGCGGGCTGATCCGGGACGTGACCTGGCCGTTCGAGGCAAACGCGTCCGGCGGCGCGGCGATCCAGCCCTTAGGCATGCCGACCGCCGACGACGTGGGTGAGCACATCGTTGTGCAGCCGGAGAGTGAAGGGCTCCCCGTCCTTCACGTTCCAGCGCACGGTGATGTCCGCGTCCCAGCTGCGGTGACCGTCGACCCCAGCGGAAGAGACCACGGGCGCCCATTGCGGACCGGATCCACGCGTTCGCGGCGCAGGGCCGTCGCCAGCTTGCCGAAGACACGCGGGCTCAGCCCGGTGAACGGGGCTATCCAAGACGGCTCCGACGCCGTGATCACACCAGACACCGCAAGATCATCTCACCTGGTGGGAGCGTTCCTGAGGCGGTATGCGCAGGAGTCACAGCCATGCTGCCCGCTCGGTACGATCGGCACCGCCATCGCCATCCACCACGTAAATCAGTGCCTCTGCGAAGCTGGTGCCCAGCTGCCACAGGACGCCCGGTCCCACGGCGATGACACGCCCGCTGGCCGCCACGTATGACCTGTACTGGATTGACCACATGCCCAGAGGGCTGTAGCTCTCCCCATATCGGAGCCTCAGCCTCTGAGCCTCGGCAGACGCATCAACACAGGCGTCAACGGGATCCAGGCGCAGTGACGAGGAAGGGACACGAGCAGGAGAGCTCTCGATCGTCAGTTCGCCGAACTCTGCCCAAACCGCCTTCGCCACGTCGTTGAGCTCGAACTCCGCCGCCACGAGTTGTTGTGTCCAGGTCTCAGTGCCGATCCGTCGTCCCGCTCTCCACCCGGCAGTCCTGAGCGCTTCCAACACCGAAGGCCCGCAGCCCATCAACAATCCACCGATGCGCTCTATGCGCCCACCCCGTCTCCTCAGCGATCCTGCATTTTCCGCAACCCTGACAGGTGCGGACCCGCACAGTACAGAGCGGCGCGGCACGTGTGCCAGCAGGCAGAGCCATTGCGGGACAGCCCTTGGGAGGGCTGCGGTCAGGGCCGGTGCCAAATGGTCCTTCAGCTTCGAGTGGAAGCGGGCCACGCCGGGCTCGGCCCGGTAGGCCGCCTGCAGGCTGGGTGGGGGTGTGCTGTACGCCGACGGCGCGGCGGCCATGACCAGGGACCGGTTCCTGACCGACGTGAAGGCCCACCTCACGCATCAGGTGACCGGCGACCGGTCTGTGCGCGCAAGCCCGCCGCGTGAGGGCGGGTCAGCTCCCGCCCTGGCTGCTGAGGGCGTGGGCGTACTGCTCGTCGGTGACTGGCTCGAGCCATGTGGTGCCGTCGCCGTCGGCGTCGCCCACGACCATGGCGATGTGCGCCATGAGCGTGGTGTCGGTGCCGCCGTGCCAGTGCTCCTCACCGGGCGGGCACTTGACGATCTGTCCGGCGCTGACACGCACGACGTTGCCGTCGCGGGTACCGACCAGGCCGACCCCGTCGGTGATGTAGAGGGTCTGGCCGTTGGCATGGCTGTGCCAGTTGGTGCGGGCGCCGGGCGTGAAGCGGACCAGGGCGCTGGCGAGGTGGGCGGGTGAGGCAGGGGCCTCGATCATGTTGAGGTAGACGTCGCCGGTGAACCGCTCGGCCGGCGCCTTGGCCGTCGGGGTCGAGGTGATGTGCTCCATGGTCTTTGTCCTTGTCAGGTGGGGGCCGTTGGGGTGAGGAGGCAGGTTCAGGAGGAGTGGCGCCGGTCGGCGATCGGGGTGAGCGGCAGCAGTGCGGCAAAGTCCCGCGCGGTGGTGCTGTCGTTCATTGCGAGCAGCTTCAGTGCCGCCATCAGGACCGCCCGAGCACAGGTACGCAGGGCAGGTCGGTGCGGGGCATGACAGAGGTCTCCTGGTTCAGTCGGGCATCGGTTCGGCGTAGTGCCGAAAGCCGTCCCGATCGGTGTGCAGGCTGTACAGCCGCTCGGCCAGCGCGCTCGGGCTGGAGTGTTCGGAGTCCGGGCTGATGGCTCCGGGCACGATGAGCTGGGCGGCGTGGATGTTCTCGCTCGCGAGCGCGTCGTGCAGCATCGCCGCGTAGGCGCTCTCACCGGCGAACGCGATCGAGGTACCCGCGCGGTCGGGGTGCGGGCGGACAGCGCTGCCGCCGTTGACGAGCAGCAGCGTGCCGCGCCCCAGCGCCCGCATCCCGGGTAGGACCGCGTTCACGCAGGTCAGCGGGCCCTTGATGGAGAAGGCGAGCGGATCATCGAGGTCGGCCGGACTGGTGTCGAGGACCGGCTTCATGAAGTCGGCGCGGGGCACCGGGCTGAACTGCAGGATCTCCACCGACCCCAGCTCGTCCCCGGCCCGTCGCAGGGCGGTGACGAGGGAATCGGGGTCCAGGACGTCGGCGGTGTAGCCGCGGGCCTGGATACCGTCTCGGTTCAGCTCGGCCACGAGAGGGCCGAGGTGTTCGGCGTTGCGCGAGAGGAGGGCGACGGCGTGGCCGGCGGCGCCGAAGCGGCGGGCGCAGGCCAGGCCGAGGCCGGGACCGGCGCCGACAAGGGCGAAGGTCGTCATGAAGGGTTCCTCCCAATGATCGGAATGGGGTCGGTCAGAGCTCGGGAACGCTGCTCGGATGGGTGATTTCCCCTGGTCAGGGCTTCAGGAGCGCCTTGATGGCACGGCGCTCGTCCATCGCCCGGTAGCCCTCGGCGACCTCGTTGAGCGGCAGGGTGAGGTCGAAGACCTTGCCCGGGTCGATTCGGCCCGACTGGACGAGGCTGATGAGGTCGGGCAGGTAGCGGCGTACGGGGGCGGGGCCGCCGCGCAGTCCGACGTGGGAGAAGAACAGCTCCTGGCCGTCGACGGCGACGTCGTGGGGGACGCCGACGAAGCCGACGTTGCCGCCGGGGCGGGCGGAGCGCAGGGCCTGCTGCATGGCCTGCGCGGTGCCGACGCACTCCAGCACGCTGTCGGCGCCGATCCCGCCGGTCAGCTCCTTGATGCGCTCGATGCCTTCGTCGCCACGCTCGGCGACGATGTCGGTGGCGCCGAACTCGCGGGCCAGCTTCTGCCGGGAGGCGTGGCGGGACATGGCGATGATGCGCTCCGCGCCCATCTCCTTGGCAGCGATCACCGCACACAGGCCGACCGCGCCGTCACCGACCACCACGGTGGTCGAGCCGGGCTTCACCTCGGCGGCTTCCGCGGCCCACCAGCCGGTGCCCATGACATCGGAGACGGCCAGCAGGCTCGGCCACAGCTCCTCGCCCGGCACTTGGTCGGTGGCGACCAGGGTGCCCTGAGCATGGGGGATGCGCACGTAGTCGGCCTGGCAGGTGGACATGAATTCGCGGTGCAGACAGCTCGACTGGAAGCCGTTCCGACAGTTCGCGCAGGTGTTGTCCGAGGTGGCGAACGAGCCGATCACGAACTGGCCCGGCTTGACCGAGGTGACCTCGGAACCGACCTCCTCGACGAAGCCGACGTACTCGTGGCCCATCGTGTGCGGCTCGTCCATCGGCTCCAGACCGCGGTAGGGCCACAGGTCCGAGCCGCACACGCAGGTCACGGCGGTGCGGATGACCGCGTCGGTCGGATGGAGGATCCTGGGGTCGTCCAGCGCCTCGAAGCGGATGTCGCCGGGGGCATAGATCATTGCGCCACGCATGAGTGGGATTCCTTTGCGAGCCGAGGCGACGTACCGGGGGAGTGGTCGTCGCCAGGTGAAGGGCCTGGTGCTTGTCGCCAGGCCAGGCGACAAGCACCACCTCATCCAGGTAACCCGCTCTCGGCGCACGGAGCCAGTCACGGTCAAGGGGTGTACTGCCAGTACATCGCTGTGGCCGCGTACGGGACGTACCGTCGAAGGCGTGGACAACCAAGCAGAGGTCCGCGAGTTCCTGACCTCGCGGCGAGCCAAGATCACCCCCGAGCAGGCGGGACTGCCCTCCGGCAGCAGGCGCCGGGTGCCCGGCCTGCGCAGGAGCGAAGTCGCCGCACTGGCGGACATGAGTGTGGAGTACTACGCGAAACTGGAGCGCGGCAACCTGGCCGGCGCCTCCCCGCCCGTCTTGGAGGCCCTGGCCCGCGCCCTGAAGCTCGACGACGCCGAACGCGCCCACCTGCTGAACCTCGCCCACGCGGCGGACGGCTCCGACGCCCTGACCCGCCCCCGGCGGCGTACCCCCCAGTGGAAGGCGCACCGCAGCCTGCAATGGGTCCTGGACGCGGTGACCGCCGGTCCGGCCTTCGTGCGCAACGGCCGCATGGACCTGCTCGCCACCAACCAGCTCGGCCGCGCGTTCTACGACGACGTCTACGCCGCGACCCACAACCAGGCCAACCTGGCCCGGTTCAACTTCCTGGACCCCGCGTCCCGGCGCTTCTACCCCGACTGGGAGCAGGCTGCCGATGTCGCCGTGTCGATCCTGCGCACCGAAGCCGGCCGCAACCCGCACGACAAGGGCCTGCACGACCTCGTCGGCGAGCTCTCCACCCGAAGCGACGACTTCCGAACCCGCTGGGGCGCCCACAACGTCCGCCACCACGGCACCGGCACCAAACGCTTCCACCACCATGCCGTCGGCGAACTGACCCTCGCCTACGAAGGACTGGAGATGGCCGCCGAACCCGGCCTGACACTCACCATCTACACCGCCGAACCCGGCTCCCCCTCCGAAGAGGGACTACGCCTCCTCGCGTCCTGGGCCGCCACGCGTGATCTCGACATCACGGAACCCTCCGCGACGAGCTGATCCTGGTCGCGGTGGAGCCGATTGGAGCGTGGAACTTCGCGATATCGGCGGCTGCGGCCACTCCTGATGCCCCGTCACTCCGCACGTGCATGACCGATGAGCCGCCGGGCCTGCCGCACTCGGTTCGTTCCGGACGCCCGCCTCGCCCGACGTTCGTCGGCAGGTGCGGTTCCAGCTGGGCCCACTCGGCATCGGAAAGATCACCACGCCCCGTACAAGGCGGAACGGTCCAACCCCTCGGCGAGTCCGTCGTCCCGTCGGATACGTCCCACGGGACAGCCCTTAGCCGTAGTAGAGGTCCTAGACAACGTGGGGCAGGGCATCGCCGGGTTCTTCGATGCGGGGCGCAGTCTTCACTCCGCTGCCGGTCACGAGTACGGATGCGCTTTGGAGGGCTCCCAGAACCGAGGCGAACATGTGGGACATGCTGTCCCACCGCTTCACTCCGTTCACACCGGTGGACGGGTCCACCTCCAGGACCGCCCCGTGGTCACCGCCAGGCCGGTGATCAACAACGAGTTCGCCGCCGGTGTGGTTCCTCGCGACCGGTAACCACAGCATGTGCGCCTCAAGGCCGACGATGAACTCCTCCTCGCCGTCGGCCACGGCCCGCTCGACGTCCTCCACCATGTCCGCCAGACCATGCGTCATGCCGGACACCCCCAGAAGCGGAAAGTCCGAGGGGACGAAGGCACCTGCGGCCGGCACCGGATCACGCTGCGAGCCGTCATGCGTGGACAACCGGACCAGCACGTCCTCGTGAACCCGGAAGGCCCCCGCTGCCAGGGCGGCAACCCGCGCCGGATCCGCTGGCGGCATCAGCTGCCGGTAGTCGCCCGGAGCATGCTCTGCCAACCAACGGTCGAGGCCGGCCAGAATGCTGCGCAGCTCCACGTGTCGTGTTTCCTTCCGTCGGGAAGGTGCCAGGGTACGGACACACTTCGTGCAGCGGGCCGACCGCCCGCCACCTACAGCTCCCTCGCCTGTCGGAGCCGTCCAGTGTCCAGGGCGACTACCTCTCCGTCGCAGGAACCGGACCAGGAAGATGCTGTAACTCACGGGCACACGCAGCCATCGCCACGATCCGCCGGACAGGCCCTACTCGCCGGTCCTGCCGTCGAGCATCTCGCGCAGGATGTCCAGGTGGCCGTTGTGGCGTGCTGTCTCCTCGGTGAGGTGGAGGAGGATCCAGCGCAGGTCGACGTGGAGGCCGTTGCGGATGGTCCCCTCGGCCTGCTTGTCCAGGTCGTTCCCGGCGGCCAGTTCGCGGTAGCGGGCGCTCTGCTGGGCGTACTCGTCGAGCAACTGCGTGAGCGGGAAGTCGACGGCGATACGCATCTCGCGGTCGGGCTCCTCATCCGTCATGGGGGCCAGGTCCTTCTCGCCGAGGAAGACCACCTGGAACCAGTAGTACTCGACCCAGCGGAGGTGGTTGATCACTCCGCTCATGGTCATCAGCGGTGAGCCCGGCAGGAGCGCCTTGCGTGCGTTCTCCGCGGAGAGGCCCTCGCATTTGGCGCGGGCTGTGTTACGTGCGTAGTCGAGAAACGTGGTGAGCTGGGTGCGCTCGTCCCACGCAGGCGGTGTGTCATTGATTCTGGTCATCGTGCGAAGCATCCCCAACCGTCGCGCCCGCTGTCGAGGTATTTATCGACGGGCACCACCTGCTTCACCCAGATCCTTGTCCGGCGGGTCGATACAGCACCGCAGCGCCGGTGGGCCGCCCGACATGATCCGCCGGACAAGCCCTCGGCGCGTGCTTCCACGGGATCGAGCTGCACGGTATCCACCAGGGCGGTTACGCGAGCTGGCTGCCGTACGCGGCCCATCGGAATGCGGGCTGAGGCCGGCGGGCCGGGGTGGCACGTGGATCTCGCCGTCCGTTCGAGCGCTCCCAGGGACGGACCCCTTTCCGCTCCGGCTTCGGGACGCCGGCCGGGCTGTGTGCCGGGGCTGCCGCGTGTGCCTCGAAGCAGGGGGTAGGAGGGGGAGGAGAGCGGAGTGAGGGAGGGTCGATGGCGAAGGACACGTCGTTGCGTGCGATGGGGTGGGCGCAGTCGTTTCCGGTGTCGCAAGGTGTGCGGGCCGGCCGTCGGTGGACGCGGGAGCATCTGGCGTCCCTGGAGTGGACCAAGGCCGCCGCCGAGACAGTGGACGCGATACTGCTCAGTGTCTCCGAGCTGATGACCAACGCGCACGTGCATGCGCACAGCGACGCCCAGCTGGTTCTCACCTGGGACGGCCACTGCCTGCACGTGAGTGTGCACGACTCCGATCCCCTGCCCCCCTCCAAGCAGCCCGAAGACCTTACGACGACCGGGGGACGCGGACTGGCCATCGTCGACGCGCTCGCCGACGGTTGGACCACGCATCCACAGGCGTCGGGCAAGACCGTCACCGCGTGCTTCGTACCACCCGGCGCTCCGAAGCCTCGGCATGGCCGGGACGTCAGCTGAGTTCGGGCCGACGGTTCGGCTCGAAGCGGGTGTGCGCCGGTGATCCCTGGTCAGCGGCGGCCGGTGGCCAGGATGACGAGGAACTGACCGCCGCCCGGCTCGATGTCGGCGGTCACCGGAAGCCCGGGTACCAGTCGGGAGAACCGGTCCACCAGCCAGTCCGCCGCCTCTTGGGCGTCCCGCCTGGTCGGACAACGCCCCACCATCTCGCGGCCCCCCTTGCGCTCCAGCCTCCCGGCAACGGTGATCAGCGGCGCGGGTTCGACCACGTACAGGTGGTCCGGCCAGGCGATGGCCACCTTGACCGCGCCCTTGCGGGTGTTGCATCCGCGGTGTGCGAGCCGCTCGGCGACCTTGGCCTTCCGGTCGGCAGTCCGGCTGTCGACGCTGGGCCCCCGCGGGTCGTTCACCGACTCGTCGGGGTCGACAGCTTCGTCACACACCCAGCATCGCCAGCCGTCGCGCTCGGCCACATCATCAAGGAGACTCATCCGAGCAAACTAGCCTGCCCGGCCGCCACCCCGCGCACCCGGGCCCCGTAGCCCCAGCGCAGGGGCGGCCGCGCCGGGCGCCGCCTGATCCCCCCGTGGTTGTCAGTCGGGGTCCTCCGGGCGGCGTCGGAGCGACCGGCCGCCGAGGACGGCCGCCCGCCCGCCTCGAGAGAACAAGGGCCACCGCGAACGGCGGTGACCCCCGTTCTCCGTTGAGACGCGTGCTCAGGGCAGGACCTCGAAGGAGTAGAGGGAGTAGCCGTAACCGGTGGCGCGGGTGATGCCCTGCATGCGGACATATCGAGCCGTGGTGGCAGGGAACGTGAGCGTGTCGGCGCCGGCCTTGGCCAGGCCGCGGCGCTGAGCCACGGTCCGCCACGTCGTACCGTCGTCGGAGGCCTGGATGTCGTAGTCCTTGCCGTAGGCCGACTCCCAGTCGAGGTTGACCTTCGAGAACTGCTGACGGCTGCCGAGGTCGACCCCCAGCCACTCACTGTTGGTGTACTGGCTCGCCCAGCGAGTGCTGGGGGTGCCATCCACCGCGTTCGACGGCACCAGGCTCGCCGTCTCCGAGGAGGAGGCCGTTGCGGCCCGGTTGAAGGCAAGGTCTCCGGGTGTCGGCTCGGGCTTGGCGACCGTGTCGGGAAGGTACGCAGTTCCCGGGCCCTGGCCAACGGTGCCCACCCGATTCAGGAACGCGGCGTAATTGGTTCCTGCGCGAGTGCCGGACCACATCTTCTGGGCGAGTGCGGCAAAGCTCTTCTCGACCAGGCCGTGGACCTCGAGTTCGGTGTAGGTGGCGCGGACAAGATCGTTCCACACGGCAGGCATGGCGCCGAGGAGCATGGGGTCCTGGGGCGTGAGATCACTGGTTCCGCCGAAGACGTGCGGTTCCCAGCTGTTGAAGATGTATTGGCCGTCCAGTCCCTGGCCGTGGTAGTAGTTCGCGAACGGGACCACATAGAGCAGGCCATCGTTGGAGTTGATGACCTTGTAGCCGTCAGCCACAGCCGCCTTGGGCGAGTACCAGCCGTTGTTCCAGCTGTTGATCACCATGCTCTTGTCGTAGCCCGCGCCGCCGCCCGACATTGCGCTGAAGCTTCCCCAGGCATTGACCTTCTTGCCCAGTGACCGCACGTAGGGGGCGATGGTGTTGACGTACGTCTTGTACTGCGAGACCAGCGACGTCGGGTATTCATCGATGCCGATGTGCACCGTCGGGCCGCGAAACCACGGCGCGAACTCGGCGTAGACGCTCTTCATGAACTCGGTGGCGGCCGGATTGCTCAGGTCCAGGTGGTCGGAATTGCCACCGTCGAGTCCGATCTCGGGCTTGAACTTGACGAAGGCGCGCGCATGGGCAGGGGCATCGATCTCGGGGATGATCGTGACGCCGTTGGCGGCGGCGGTGTCCTCGAAGGAATTCCAGTCCTGCCGGGTGTACCCCTGGTCGGCACCAAGTCCCGCGAAGGCGGGGTTGCTGCTCTTGAGACGGAACGCGGAGACGGCCTGCGACCAGTCACCGCCCGGAGCCTGGATCTCATTGTCGTTGAGGTGCAGCTGGAAGGTGTTGAGCTTCAGCCAACCCATCCAGTGCAGGTAGGACTTGATGAACTCGGGCGTGAAGTACCGTCGCCCGACATCGAGCATGAAGCCGCGGACGGCGTAGTCGGGATAGTCCACGGCGGTGCCGACCGGAATGCTGTCGCGGTTGGCGGACCCGAGAAGCGACTGCAGGAGAGTTCGGGTGCCGTAGTAGGCGCCTTTCCGGCCTCCTCCGACGATCTCGACGGAGCCGCTTGTCACGGTGAGACGGTACGCCTCGGGACGCAGCTCGGTTTTCGCGGAGCCGAAGTCGGCGGAGGCATCGATGCGCAGGGAGATGTCACCCGCACGAGGGGTTCCCGTGGCCGTGGTGAGCCGCAATGAGGTCAGTTCGGCAGCCTCGGCGGCAACCTGGGCCGCCAGCGACCGCAGAGCGGCCGGCGCACCACGGGGGACGACGATGCGGCTCGACGAGGTGAGGGTGAGACTGCCTGTGCCACCGGTCCACTGCTGCAGAGCGGGCACCACGCCGGGAGGCGCTGTGTTGACCTCCGCAGCGGCGGGGGAAGTACCGGTGATGGAGAGAAGAGGGACGAGCAGGAAGCTGCCCAGAATTGCTCTACGCGCCGGTTTCCGTTGATTCACAGATCTCTCCGGGGGGATGGGCGTGAATAGGGACAGGAGCTGCCTTCGCCGATCGGTGGAGACAGCCCTCAGAGCGTTCCAAGAGCGGTGCCCACAGGGTTGCGGCGCACCCTCGCACCGTCAAGAGGTGTAGACCTCTCAATCGAGGCTGCTGCCGCGCGGTGGTGGATGAACGAGTGAAGAAGCAGGTGGGGGCTTCGGGCGCCGAGGCACCGGCGTCGGAAAGTCCAAGCACTCCGACCCGCGAGTCCATGCCTCACGCGGTGGGCGGCTGCCGAGAGATTCCGGCGTGAATGTTCGGCACTCACCGACTTTGCCCGGGAAGTGCCGAGCGCAGCGTTCGGAGGAATCGGGCCGACGCGACCGCCCCGGTACCGAGTTGAGGGCGGCTTGGCGTCTTCACTTCCAACTGATCGTGTGCTCCGACCAAGGAATGCACGTGACCACGACGAAGGCCGTGAGGACGAGCCGGCTGCCGGATCTCCATCGCCGCCCGTTTGCCGCCCCCGCTGCGCGCAGCGGGGGCGGCAAACGGGCGGCGGCTCAATTCGCGGCGGGCTGAAGCCACCTGTCGGTGGCCCAACCCCGCAGCAGGTCGGAGTCACCTGTCGGTCCGTCAACAACACGCGGGCGCTGAGGTTGTCTCTCGATCAGTCAACACAGCTGCCGCGTACCGACGTTCACCGTGCGCGCCGCGGTGCGACCTCCACGGAGAGGTCGTTGTCGACCGTGTAGTACGGACGCGCCGCTACCCCGTCGAGTGCGGCGGCCGGGTAGACGAAGACCGCCTTGCGGTCCGCGATGTCGTCCAGCAGCCGGGCCACCCGGATCCGTGGGGTGCCGGTGGCCGCGCGGACGTACACATCCCAGAACACCGGTGCCTCCCCGGCGCCCGGCCCTCCGTCTTCCGCCACGAGGTCCCCGTAGTCGACGGTGAACGAGAAGTCCTGGCCCCCCTCGGCCCGGAGTGCGATCTGCCGTACGGTGGAGTTCTGCCCCCGTCGGTTCAGCGACACCGCCGCGCCCTCACCCAGCCGGGCGCCGAACAGCCGCGCCGTCACGGTCATCGAGTCATCCGCGAGGACGATCCGGCCGGCCTCCGCGTGCCTGGCCCGCCACCAGGCCCGTACGGCGAGCCGGCCGTCCTTGGTGGCGTACGGGATCCGGACCGCCACCGGCGTGGACCGGCCGTCGCCCCCGCCGGACACCAGCGCGCGCAGATCACGCAGGCCGGGCAACAGCGGTGTGCGCTCCTCGCCCGGCGCGCCCACGACGTAGGCGTCCCAGCGGCCTTCCTCGAGAGCAGGTTCCGCCTCCACCACGGCCCGCCACTGGTCCTGTCCCGCGGGCTCCAGCTCGACGTAGCGGCCGGTCTCCTCCGGCTTCCCCTTGTTCGGGCGCAGCTGAAGCAGCAGCCGGGGACGTGCCGAGGCGGGCAGGGGTAACCGTACGCGCACGAGCAACCGCCCCTCCTCCTCCACCGTCACCTCCCCGCGGGGCTTCTCCACCGGTCCGTTCACGCCCTCGCCGTCGCTGCCACTCATCGCCGCGCCTTCCGTACGGCCCTCACGACACTGCTGGCCGCGACGAGCATGGTGTCCCTGGTCGCGTAGCCGCTGCTCACCAAGGCGTGTTCCGTTCCGCGCGCAGGCCGGCCCGCGCTCCGGGCCGCCAGCAATTCCTCGAACAGCCGCTCGGCCTGGGCCACGACAGGGGCGGGGGCGTAACGCCGGGAGTTCTCCAACGCGGTGCGCCCCATGCGCCGGCGCAGTTCGTCGTCGCCCACGAGGTCCAGCAGGGCGCCGGCCAGTGCGTCCCTGTCTCCGACGGGAACGAGCCTGCCGTCCTCACCGGGGGCGATGATCTCGCCGGGGCCGTAGGCACAGTCGGTGCTCACGACAGGCAGCCCACAGCGCATCGCCTCGACGATGGTCATGCCGAAGGGCTCGAAACTGGAGGTCGCCGCCCCGATCGAGCCCTTGACCCACTCCGCTTCCATCGGGGTCACCGCACCCATCAGGAACACGTTGTTGTACAGCCCGAGCCGGTCGATGAGTCCACGCAGCCGCTCCTGCTCCTCGCCTCTGCCATAAATGCGCAACTTCCAGTCGGGATACTGTGCGGCGACCGCGGCGAAGGCCTCGATCAGCAGGTCGAACCGCTTCACCGGCACCAGCCGTCCGGCGGCAACCACGACACGCTCGCGACCGTCCGCCGGCGGGAGGGTGGGGGTCGGGACACTGTTGGGCAGCGCCTGCACGCGCACGCCGGGTAGCCGCATCTTGCGTCGGTAGGCGGCGGCGTCGGCCTCCGTGACGGGAGTGATCGCGTCCAGGCGCGGATAGACCCGGCGCAGCACGTTGCGCAGCCGCGGCGGGTGGTTGTCCAGCGTGAGGTGTTCCTGTCCGACCCGCACCGTCCGCGCGGGGGCCTGGAGGGCCAGGTGGACATTGAGGCCGGGGCGGGTACCCACGACGACGTCGGCGTCGAGTGAGGCCAGCGCCTCGCTGATGCGCTCATCGGTGAGCGCGCTGTACTCCCGGTAGCGGTACTCGGACGAGGGAAAGACCTTCGCCGGTGTCAGATGCCGCGGGTCGTTCTTCTCGTGCCGCAGATCCACCAGGGGCCGCAGCCGCACGCGCGGGTCGGGTGTGAGGTTCGGCCGTTCCCGGCTCCGGAGCACCGAGATGATCTCCACATCGTGCCGATCGGCCAGCGCTCCAGCCAAGTTGAACGTCGTGGTGATCGTCCCTCCAATCCCATATGCGTTGTGTATAAGAAATGAGATTTTCATGCCGTACATGACGGACGGCACCTACGGAAGGTTGCCTGCGTAACCCTTTGGCGTGACAAAAGATCCCCTGCCGTAACCCACCGGCGAGGCTCCTCACCAGACACGCCCCCCGGGCTCTCACCGCAGCCCCGACGCCTGGCCCCCATCCCCCCTTGCAACTCCCGACGCCGGGAAGGCAGAACACCCGTCAAGCGTGGCTTCCGGCGTCCGTGGTCAACACCGCTCGCACCTGCTGGGCACCGCCAACTCCCCACGCGGGACGCCTTCTAGGCGCCGCTTTCCGGGACGATCAGCCCTGTCTCGTACGCGAGGACCACGGCCTGTACGCGGTCACGGAGGTCCAGCTTCGACAGGATGCGGCCGACATGCGTCTTGACCGTGGTCGGGCTGAGGAAGAGGCGCTCGGCGAGTTCGGCATTGCTGAGGCCGGTCGCGAGCAGGCGGAGCACCTCGAGCTCGCGCGGGGTCAGGTCCGACAGTTCGCGGTGCACGGTGGGGGCCCCCGGCTCCTCGCGGCTGGCGAAGCGCTCGATCAGACGGCGGGTGATCGAGGGTGCGAGGAGGGCGTCCCCGGACTGCACCAGTCGTACGGCGGCCACCAGGTGCTCGGGGCTGACGTCCTTGAGCAGGAAGCCGCTGGCGCCGGCGGTGAGGGCGGCGTAGACATAGTGGTCGAGGTCGTAGGTGGTCAGGATGATGACGCGGGTGCTGTCCCGGCCGTCGGCGAGGATTCGCCTGGTCGCTTCGATGCCGTCCATCCGGGGCATCCGGATGTCCATGAGAACGACATCGGGCCGTGTGCGACGGGCGGCGGCGACCGCCTCGGCCCCGTCGGCCGCTTCGGCCGTCACCTCGATGCCGTCCGCGGCCAGGATCATCCCGAAGCCCGTTCGCACCAGGGCCTGGTCGTCGGCGACGACGGCGCGCAGGCTCGGCCGGCTCATGCGATCCGCCAGGAGACACGGGCCTTGATCCGGTAGCCGCCGGCAAGGGTCGGACCGGCCGTCAGTTCGCCGCCGTAGATCGCCAGCCGCTCGCGCAGTCCGATGAGGCCGCTGCCGCTGCCTACCGCCGGCACGGCGTCCCGCTTTCCGCCGGTGTCAGCGATCTCGATCTCCAGCCAGTCCTCGGCGTAGCCGATCGTCACGGATGCCTCGGCGTCGGGCGCGTGTTTGATCGTGTTGGTCAGCGCTTCCTGGACGACGCGATAGGCCGCGAGGTCCACCCCGCGCGGCAGCGGTTCCGGGGGCAGCGTCACGGCGATGTGCACCGGTGTCCCGGCGGCGCGTACCCGCTCCACCAGGGTGTCGAGCTGCCCCAGCCCGGGCTGGGGTTCGAAGCCGTCGGGTCGCTCGTTGTCCGGCGCTGCGAGCAGGCCCATCACATGGCGGAGTTCGGACATGGCGGCCCGCCCCCCGGCCTCGACCGCGAGCAGCGCTGTCTTCGAACGCTCGGGCGCCGCATCCATCACCTTGCGTGCCGCGCCCGCCTGAATCACCATCACGCTCACATTGTGGGTCACGACATCGTGCAACTCGGCGGCGATCCGGGCCCGTTCCTCCTCGACGGCCCGGCGCGTGGCCTCTTCCTGAGCCTCCTGCAGCTGCGCGTAGCGGTCCTGGCTCGCACTCAGCTGCCGCTGCCAGAAGCGGACGAGACTGGCCACCACCCCGGCGATCAACAGCACGACTGCCGGGCTCGACCAGCCCGGCAGGATGGGTTCCGTCTCCCGGAACGCGAGGCCGGCCAGGACGGCGGCGACGACCATTCCGGCCATGGCCCGCATCCGGTAGCGGCTGTGGACGACGGCGCTGTACGCGCCGATGACGCAGGTCACCACGTTCATCCAGGAGGCGTCGTCGACCATGACCAGGGTCGCGAACATCACCATGGCGAACGCCGCCAGCGGATATCGGCGCCGGGCCGCCAGCGGTAGCGACGAGAGCACGACAAAGGGCCAGATCACTGACGAGTGCTCCGCCTCCTGCACCACGATGGGGCGCTCGGGGCCTGGAGGGGAGAAGGCGTCCTGGTCGATCCGGACGAGGTGTCCGGCGTCGGGATAGCGCGCGACCCAGAACAGCGCAACGACGGTCAGCACGAGGGCCAGCACCACGTCGAAGCGCACCGCCCCGGGCGAGGGCGGAGCAGGTCTGGGCTCCGGGCGCAGCGAATCGCGCAGCTGCCCGACCCACCGACGCCGGTCTTCCGTCTCCATCAGCACATTGTGCGGCTCCTCGGCCCGGAGGCGCGTCCGTCTTCGTGACCAAGGCACCGTCCCGCAGGCGTACATCGCAGGGATGACCCCGCGGCCGGTTCCTCCGAGAGGAGGGCCGGATGTCCGTGCCGCGGACGACGCGCCCCAAGTGCACGCGCCCCTACGTTCGCTGGGCCGACCAAGACATGTGCGCCTTCTCGACCGTAAGGACGGACAACTCCCATGACTCACGTGATCCAACTGGAGGGCGTGGCCAAGCGCTACGACAGCGCCGGTGCTCCCGCGCTCGGACCGATCGACCTCAGCGTCGCCGAGGGCGAGGCACTCGCCGTGACCGGCCCCTCCGGCAGCGGCAAGTCCACCCTGCTCAACCTCGTCGCCGGCCTGGACAAGCCGACCGGAGGCGCCGTGACTGTGGCCGGGCGGCGGATCGACCAGCTGAGCGAACACGCCCTGGCCCGCTTCCGCCGCGAGCAGATCGGCATGGTCTTCCAGTTCTTCAATCTGCTCGACGACCTCACCGTCACTGACAACATCCAGCTTCCCGCCCAGCTGACCGGGACGGCCAGGAAGAAGGCAGCGGTCCGCGCCGGTGAGCTGATGGAGGTGCTGGGCATCTCCAAGCTTGCCCGCGCCTATCCGGGCCGGCTGTCCGGGGGCGAGCGTCAGCGGGTCGCGGTGGCCAGGGCACTGGTCAACAGGCCCGCGCTGCTGCTCGCCGACGAGCCCACCGGCGCGCTCGACAGCGCCTCGGGCCAGGACGTACGGGAGCTGCTGGTGGATCTGCACCGTGGCGGGCAGACCATCGTGCTGGTCACACACGACCTGGCTCTCGCGGAATCCTGCGCCGGCCGCACCATCCACCTGGTCGACGGGCACCTCGCGCTCGACACGCACGCACAGGCCGTCCGATGAGCGGCGTTCTCGGCCGGGTCGTGCGCTCCGGTGTGGGCCGACGCCGGGTGCAGACCGTAGTGATCGCCATCGCCACGATGATGGCCGCGGCCTCGGCGGTGGTCGCCGGGTCGCTCATGGTTGCCGCCGACGCCCCCTTCGACCACGCCTTCGCCGAGCAGCGCGGGGCGCACATCACCGCGCAGTTCGATCCGGACGACGTGAGTGCGGCGCAGCTCGAGGAGACCGGGCAGTTGCCCGGGGTCAGCGCGAGCGCGGGCCCGTATCCGACCACGACGATCCGCCCGGTGGACGAGCGAGGCGGTCACATGACGCCGCTGACGCTGGTCGGACGGACCGGTCCGCAGAGCAAGGTGGACGATCTGAATCTGAGCTCCGGCCGCTGGGCCGAGAAGCCCGGTGAGATCGTGCTCACCGCGTCCGTCGCCGGACCTGACTTCGAGCTCGGCATGGTCCTCAAGGCCTCGGACGCCGCGAACAGCCCGGGCCTGACCGTCGTCGGCCTCGCGATCTCGGCCGCCAGGACCGCCGACGCCTGGGCGACCCCCGCCCAGGTCGGCGCGCTGGCCTCGGAGGACAGCCCGGAGACCAGTCAGATGCTCTACCGCTTCGACTCCGCGGGGACGAAGGGGCAGATCGCCGCCGGCCGCAAGCAGCTCGCCGCCGCCGTACCGTCGGGGGCACTGGTGGGCACCCAGTCCTGGCTGGACGCCAAGCGGGCCGCAGACCAGGGCGCGGCGCCGACCATCCCGTTCCTGATCGCCTTCGGCGTGCTGGGCATCATCATGTCGGTGATCATCGTCGGCAGCGTGATCAGCGGCTCGGTGGGCACCGGTCTGCGCCGGATCGGCATCCTCAAGGCCATCGGCTTCACCCCGCGCGAGGTCGTCCGGGCCTATGTGGCCCAGGCGTTGATCCCGGCCGGCGCCGGTATCGCGCTGGGCGTCGTCCTGGGCAACCTCCTCGCCGTGCCGCTGCTGGCGGACACCGAGTCGGTGTACGGCACCGCCTCGCTCTCCGTCGCCTGGTGGGTGGACGTCCTGGTGGTGGCCGTCACCGTGCTCATCGTCGGCGTCGCGGCCCTGGTCCCCGCGCTGCGGGCGGGCCGGCTGCGTACCGTCGAGGCCATCGCGGTCGGCCGGGCGCCACGCTCCGGGCGAGGCCAGTGGGCACACCGGGCGGCGGGACGGCTGCCGCTGCCGCGAGCGGTGACGTACGGCCTCGCGAGCCCCTTCGCCCACCCGGTCCGTGCGCTCGCGCTGCTTCTCGCGGTGGCCTTCGGCACGGTCGCGGCGACTTTCGCGCTGGGGCTGACCTCGTCCCTCAACGCGGTCGGCGCCGCGGCGGATCCCGAGGAGCGGGCGGAGGTCACCGTGATCGCCTCCAGACCGGAGGGCGGCCAGCCCCGTCCCGGCGGCCGGCCGGCTCCGAACGCCGACCCCGCCGAGGTGCGCGCCGCCATCGAGGCGCAGGCCGGCACCGCTTCGTACTACGGCCTGACGCAGGACGACGTCATCGTGCCCGGGATCTCCGGCACGGTCCGGGCGGGCTTCTACCAGGGCGAGACGGGTTCCGGCCGCTACGAGATGATCTCCGGGCGCTGGTTCGCGGCACCGGGGGAGGCAGTGGTGCCCACCGGCTTCCTGGAGCGCACCGGCACCAGGATCGGTGACACGGTCCAGGTGACCTACGAGAAGCAGACGAAGCCCCTGAAGATCGTCGGCGAGGTGTTCGACACCTCGGACGGCGGCCTGCGTCTCACCATGGACCTCGCCACCTTCACCGGGGCCGAGCCCCAGGACTTCCTCATCGAGGTGAAGCCGGGCGTCTCCTCCGCCGAGTACGCGCAGAAGCTGAACTCAGTGGTGCAGCCGATGGGCGGCGACGTCATGGCCAACTCCCCTTCCCAAGGGGAGAACATGATCCTCGTCCTGAACGCGATGGCCGTACTGCTCACCCTCATGCTGGTCTCGGTCGCGGGCCTCGGAGTGCTCAACTCCGTAGTCCTCGACACCCGGGAACGCGTTCATGACATCGGCGTCTGCAAGGCGCTCGGCATGTCCCCGCGGCAGACCGTGAGCCTCGTGCTCGCCTCGGTTGCCGGGATCGGTGTGCTCGGCGGCCTGATCGGCGTCCCGGCCGGGTACGCGCTGCACGGCTATGTGCTGCCGGTGATGGGCCACGCGGGGGGCACCAATCTGCCGCCGTCGATCCTCGAGGTGTACGAACCCGGGCAACTGGTCCTGCTGGGGCTGGCCGGCATCGCCATCGCCATGGTGGGCGCGATGCTCCCGGCGGGCTGGGCGGCCAAGACCCGTACGGCCACGGCGCTCCGCACGGAGTAGCGGCCGGTGGCGGCCGTCAGCGCGGGAACCGTCGGGTCAGGTCCGGTGGACCCGCGGGGGCCAGGCAGCCGGGCAGGCGCGGGCACGCGCCTGCCCCCGTCCCGGCCGAGTGGTGCGGGTGGTCGGGCCGAGCGCATTGCAGGCGGAGCACGCCAGCGGCGGGTTGGGGGAAGCAGAGCCGAATCACCGGATGCGGTGGGCGGTCACGACTGCAGGGCCGGTGCCCGGCCGCGGCAGCGGGGGGAGCGCATACGGGGGGAGCGACTTCCCGGTACGGGTGGCGCCGGCGGGTGCCACCCGTACGGGCTACTCGTCCGAGCGGCCGCGTGGTCTGTACAGGTGAATGGGTTACGTACGTGTTCATGAGGATGAGCCGGGGAGAGCCCATGCGTGTCAGTGACCTGCCGTTCGAGGACACCACTGCCGAGAGGAACGCCGATCGCGGATTCATCGCGGCGCTGCCGGATCCGGTCGTGAAGGACGAGTCGAGAAAGGTGGTGTTCGACACCTCGGCGTACGACTTCATGGACGCCGACTGTCCCGACACCGCGAACCCGAGCCTGTGGCGTCAGGGCCGGCTGTGCGCGCGCAGCGGCCTGTACGAGGTGACCGAGGGCATCTACCAGGTCCGGGGCGTGGACCTGTCGAACATGACGCTGGTCGAGGGGGAGAGCGGCGTCATCGTGATCGACCCGCTGATGTCCACGGAAACGGCCGCGGCCGGTCTGGCCCTGTACCGCGCACACCGCGGTGAGCGCGCGGTGACGGCGATGATCTACACCCACTCGCACGGTGACCACTTCGGCGGGTCCCGCGCCATCGTCCCCCACGGGGTCACCGACATCCCCATCGTCGCCCCGTCCGGGTTCATGGAGCACGCCGTGGCGGAGAACGTGTACGCGGGCAACGCCATGAGCCGCCGCGGGGTGTTCATGTACGGCATGCGGCTGCCCAGGAGCCCCGAGGGACAGATCGGCTGCGGACTGGGCAATGCCACCTCCCTGGGTACGGTCAGCCTCGTCGCCCCGACCGTGGACATCACCCACACCGGTCAGGAACTCACCCTGGACGGAGTACGGATCGTCTTCCAGCTGACCCCCGGCACCGAAGCCCCCTCGGAGATGAACTTCCTCTTCCCCGACCACCGGGCGCTGTGCATGGCCGAGAACGCCACCCACACACTGCACAACGTCCTCACCCTGCGCGGCGCGGTCGTCCGCGACTCCCGCATCTGGGCGCACTACCTCAACGAGGCCCTGGTGATGTTCGAGGGGCAGGCGGATGTCGTCTTCGCCTCCCACCACTGGCCCACCTGGGGTGAGCAGGAGCTCACCGCGTTCCTCAGCGCCCAGCGCGACCTCTACGCCTATCTCCACGACCAGACCCTGCGCCTGCTCAACCAGGGGCTGACCGGTCCGGAGATCGCCGAGGACTTCGCCCTGCCCCCGGCGTTGGAGAAGAACTGGGCCGCCCGCGGCTACTACGGATCGGTCAGCCACAACGTCAAGGCGATCTACCAGCGGTACATGGGCTGGTTCGACGGCAACCCCGCCCACTTGTGGGAGCACCCGCCGACCGAGCTGGCCAAGCGGTTCACCGCCGACTACGGCGGCATCGAGGCCCTGGTCGCCAAAGGGCGACAGTACGCGGACGCCGGCGATCTGCGTTTCGCCGTGACCCTCCTCAACCACGCCGTCTTCGCCGAACCCGGCCATGCGGGGGCCCGCGACGCCCTGGCCGGTGTCTATGACCGGCTCGGACAGGGCGCGGAGAACGCCACCTGGCGCAACTTCTACCTCACCGCCGCGATGGAGTTGCGCGGCACCCTGGCAACCATCGGCGTCGACCTCGGCAACCCCGAGATGGCCATGGCCCTCTCCGTCGACCAGGTCATCGACACCCTCGCCATCCGCATCGACGGCCCCCGTGCCTGGGACACCGGTCTGACCATGGACTGGCACCTCACCGACCTCGACCGCACCTGGCATCTGACGCTGTCCAACGGGGCCCTCACCTACCGCACCAGTGAAGGCGCCGCCATCACCGGCAGTCCCGACCTCACCCTGTCGTTGACCAAGCCCCAGCTGCTCGGCGTCGTCGCCGGCCACGGGCTCGACGGCATCACCACGCAAGGCGACCCCGCCGTCCTCCAGAGGCTCGTCGACTTCCTCGACACCGCCGAACCCAACTTCCCCATCGTCACCCCCTGATCCCTGATCCCGTCCCCTGCCCGGGCGCGCGCCCGGACAGGGGACGGGATGCGCGCGCCCCGGCCCGACGGACCGAGGTCCTCCTGTGCCCTGGCACTCGGCGATCGAGCTGAAGCGGTACGGGCTTCGTGCGGATCGACGCCTGGGCGGACCGGCTGTCACTCCTTGGAGGCCACCTCCCGGATCAGCGGCTCGAACTCCCGCCGCACGTAGGCGTCGAAGGGCTCCGACAGCGCGCCGTCGATCACCCGCCGCACCCGGTGCTCCGCCGCGAACTCCTTGATCGCGGCGCGGGAGTCCGGCCTCACGCCCCCGCCAATGATCAGCACTCCGAACTCCTCGGCCTCCAACAGCTTCCGGGCCTCCTCGTCGGTGCTCACTCCCTCCGCGGCGAAACCGTCCGCGCGCAGCGTGGCCAGCACCGCCGTCACTCGGGCGGGCGTCCTTCCCAACACCAGCGTCTTCATGGCTCTTCCTCTCCGATACGTCGACATCGGCGCACCCGAACCTAGGAGCTCAACCTGACTTGAGGTCAACCCCCGCAGCTCCGGACCCTCAGCTCCGGACCCTCAGGAGCGGCGGTCCCAGGCGCGGCGGCCCCGCTGGGACATGGCCGGGTCACACATTCCAGCCTGCCCCGACAGGCTGAGGCGCGGTCAACTACCTTGCATGTACTGACGGAACGCTGAATCAAGGGGGGCGCTCGGGTGTGGACCAGCACCCCCTTTCTGGCGCAACATCCTCTCCCGGGCGGAAGATCGCCTCCTCTCCCGGTTCGCCGGTACCTGCCAGGGCTGCGCCGCGCAGCGTGCCTACACGTTCACGCTCCCTGATGATCCCGCCCTGTGACGTTCACCGGGGCGTTGTGGCCGCCGCCCGGCCGGTGATTGACTGCGCCACATGGACTTCGGGCGAGCGTTGCCTGCACTCATGACAGGCCATCCCGCCGAACGAGGCGGCACCCGGGAGCGTTGGAGGACTGTTACGCCGGACTCGTCTGGGTGGCTGAGCACGCGGCCCGGCTGGGCGTTGACGCGGATCGCATCGTTGTCGGCGGAAAGAGCGCCGGCGGCGGACTCGCCGCGGCGCTCGCCCTGCTCACCCGTGACCGGCGCGGGCCCGCGCCGGTCGGGCAACTGCTCCTCTGTCCGATGCTCGACGACCGTAACAACACCTTCTCCAGCCACCAGATGGCCGGAGTCGACACCTGGGACCGAACCTCCGGCGCAACGGCTTGGCAGGCAGTGCTGGGTGCACGGTACGGAGCCCGGGACCTGTCGCCCTATGCGGCTCCCGGGCGTTCCGAGGATCTGTCGAAGCTGCCCCCGGCCTACATCGATGTCGGATCGGCCGAGACTCTCAGGGACGAGGGCGTGGCCTACGCCCATGCGATCTGGCAGGCCGGTGGCCAAGCCGAACTGCATGTATGGCCGGAGCCTTCCACGGCTTCGACACCATCGCACCACGGGCAGCTCTCAGCCAGGACGCCCGGGACGCCCGTACCCGCTGGCTTCGGCGCATCCTCGCACAGCCCGATGGAAACAGCGGACCTGCCTGCTGAGCGCACGCCCCTTTGATGCGGGGCGGGTCATGGGGCCTGACGCGTCCGCAGGTCCGGCCGTGGCCGGCCGGACCTGCGGACGCGCAGCCCCGGGTGTCAGCCGATGGCCATCTTGTTCTGCCACCCGGTGACGATCTGGGTTCCGGACCCCGACAGGGCGGTCCGGGAACCGGCGTAGAAGCGTACGGTCCCATCGGTTTTGAGCGTCCAGATGTCCGGGATCTGGTCCCCGTTGGCATCGGGAGTGCCGAAGAGGAACCGGATGGAGGCGGATCCCCAGCCGCTCGCCCCGTAGACGCTGTCCGCTCCATCGGCAGAGTTGACCGCGGCGGCAAGCGAGTTGAGGTCGACGCCACCGCCCGTGGCCTTCTTCCCGGTGCGCAGCAGGAGGCGGCCGGACTCGTCGGAGCGGTAGACGAGGTCGGTGACCCCGTCACCGGTGATGTCCTGCACGGTGACGATGTCGCGAGCGGTCCAGGGGGAACTGGAGAGCTGTACGGCCCGGTCGACGGTGGCGCCGTTGTAGCCGACGAAGGCCCAGATGGCATCACCGACGGTGGCGAAGAAGTCGGCCTGCCCGTCGCCGGTGGCATCTCCGGCGGACACGATCTGGGTGATGGTGTCGGGCTTGGGCGCGTTGGCGGGCAGGAGGATCTCCTGGCGCTTCTCGATGTTGACGGCGCCGTAGCCGTCGCCGGGGTAGACCCACAGCTTGTTCTCCCGGCGTGCGACGAGGTCCTGGAGTCCGTCGCCGCCGTAGATGTCACCGAGGTGCGTGATCAGCGTGTTCTTCCAGTACCCCCTGGGCGCGCCGACGTAAGCCGGTTCGCCGTCGTCGCCACGGGGATCCTTGGCCGGGTTGTCCTGGTAGCCGGCGGATCCGGAGAAGCCGAGTCGGCCGGTGCCCTTGGTGAGGTCGGTGGTGTATTCGGAGGGGTAGGCGCGCAGGTCGCCGTTGCCGTCGACCACCATCAGGTCGGGGAGCTTGTCGCCGCCGAAGTCGCCGGGGGCGTCGGCCTGGTCGCGCGGGGTGACGTAGAAGAGGTACTTACGCGGCTCGGACCTGTTCCCGGCGTCGTCGACCGTCCGCGCGTAGAGGACGTTGGGTCCGGCGAGCGGAGGCTTGGCGTTCGAGACGGTGGTCAGCGTGGTGACCGCTGCGCCGTTGGTCCGGGCGGCGGCGAAGACGTACGAGCCCTGGTTGAAGCTGAACTCGTACTTCACCACGTCGGTCTGGGCGGCCTTGAAGACGAAGGTGCCGGCCGTGCCGAACTTGACCGTGCTCCACTTCGAGTCCTCGGGAGCATTGCCGAAACCGTCGTCCGCGCCATCGGCGTCGGGGAAGTGCGGTGAGGTGATGACCGGCGGTGACGGCTTGGCGTTGTCGAAGACGAACCGGCATGGCACGGCCGATGCCGGTGTGTAGCCGGATGTCGCGCCGTACTTGTCGACCGATCGCGCACGCCAGGAGTACGTCACGCCGTTCTTGAGGCCGGTGGTGGCCAGCGGGCTCGTGTGGACGCGCGCCGAGGAGGTCCCACTGCCGACGGAGACGTTGGCCTTGGAGCCGAGCAGGTTTCCGCTGCCGCCCGTCGGCCACAGTTCGAAGCGGACGGTGGCGAGGTTGCCGTCCTTGTCGGAGCTGTTGGCCCAGAACGTGATCTGTGAGGCGGCGACATTGACGTACGGCGCCGTGGTGTCGCAGCTCAGTTCAGGATCGAGGTCGAGAGCGGTGGGTGCGGCGGGCGGACGGTTGTAGAGCAGGTCGACGTAGGGGTCGTTGCCGCCGTCGGCCTGGAGCTTCTTCCAGGAGTACTGCGAGCTCTCGTCCGTGGCACGGAAGCCGAGCGTCATGGTCTTCCAGCCGCCGTTGACGGCGCGCTGGGCGGTCGGCTTGACGTTGAACGCCTCGTACTTGTCGGGGCAGGACGCGGACTTCCAGCCGTGCGCGAAGCTGCGGCTGGCCAGCTTGTTGGCGCTGGTCATCTTCGGTGCGTTCTTCCAGGTGGTCTTGGAGCTGATCTCACCGGTGAGATAGATGTCCATCCGGCGAGGGCTGCACGACCACGCGTACGTCTCCAGGACCCGCAGGGTCGCTTCGTGGACGGTGGCGCCCTTGAGGTCGGCGTCCCAGTCGATGGTGAAGAACGACCGGGAGGTGCCCCAGGTGTCGGACTCGAAGCCGACCCGGGCCTCGTGCGTGCCGCCCTTGTTGAAGTTCCGTCCGTTGTAGAAGTTCGCGCTGGGGTGACGGCTGTAGGCAGTGGTCCAGTCGTTGGTGTGCTTTTTCACCGACGGGTCGATGAACACCGGGTACACGGTGTCCGGGTCGGTCAGAAATGCCTGATCAGGTGTCAGGAGCCAGTCACTGCCCGAGAGATCGGCCTCCACCAGGGTTCCGCGGGAATCGGGCTGCGGGCCGGACAGAGCGGTCAGTGAGAGCGTCGCGGCCGGCCCGGTCTGGGTGGGTTCGGGGGTGGGCTCGGCCGGCACGGGCGGCTCGGTTCCGGCCGGCTCCGTGGCGGAGGGGTCGGGCGCCTCGTCCGTCGCCTCGGTGAGCACCTCGTTCCAGGTGTCGCCCTGGTCACCGTCGTTGACGGTGCCGGTCGGCTCGGGGGAGGCGGACGGCTCCTCGCTGACGGATCCGCCACCGGGCGTGTCGGTCGGCTCGGGCTCGCTGCTCGGCGGCGGATCCGACGAGCCCGCGGCGCCGTCGGACGTCGCGGGTGTCCCGGAGCTGTCCCACATCAACGGCGTGGGGGACACGGCGACTTCCTCGCCCTCGGCGTCCACGGCGCTGAGTATCGCGCTGGTCGGGTCCAGCAGGAAGCGCAGGTCGGGCGAGGACAGGCCGTACGAGAGCTGCGCCACGCGGGGATCGGCGGCCGCCTGACGGTTCTTCACCACGACGAGCTGTGCGAACCCGCCGTCGTCCGCCGTCAGCAGGAGGTCCGCACCCGGCAGAATCTCCGGATACAGCGCACGGGGGCCGTCGATGATGGGCTGCGGGATGGGCCCCGGCCAGGTCAGCACGATGTCGTGGCCGCCTGTCGTCAGGGTCACCAGCGCGTTTCCGCCGGCCGTTCCCGCGTCGGTGACCAGGGAGGTCCTGCGAATGGTGGCTCGCGAGGCCCGCGTCGAACCGTTGCCCGCCGCTCCGGGAGAGAAGGTCATGCGGGTGTTGGTGGCTCTCGGGGACCAGCCGCCATCGACCCGGGACAGGTTCGGGTCGATGGCCTTCCAGCGGCCCCCCACCTTGGCCCGTACCGGGCTGGTGTGAATGCGGCGCTGAAGCAGACCGTCCGGGCGCGCCCAGGTCGTCGAGTACGCGGTACGAAGCGCCGACGCCTCCACCGGTGAACCGGTCCTGCCCGCCTTCGATGCCGCCCCCGCCTCGTCCAGCGGCGCAGCGGTGGCGCGGTCGGGTGCTGCCTTCCGGCCCGCTGGGGCGTCGGACCTGTGGAGCCCGGCATAGGTCATCCCGGACGCCACGATCGCGGCCACCGTGATCGTGGCAGCCGTCCTGCGTCTGGCCGTGGGCCGCCAACTGCTCTTCATACGCGCGCTTTCCTCCCCCTGATACCGGCTCGGTGACGGACCGCCGACCGGTCACTCCTCTCCTTCACGCCTCACGCCGTTGTGCACAGAGTGTGAAGACGCGAGCAGATCATGACCCAGGAACGGCACCGCGTCACCTGCCGGCGGTCGCCGACCGCAGCCGGACGGTGCCCCTCCGTGGAGTGGGGTGCGGAAGCCGTCGGCAGCCCGGACGTGCCGTCGATGCGGTTCCACGGGTGCCGGAAAGTGCGCCTTCCGTGGTCAAAGGTACGAATCCGACGTGTATTTGATGGGCTTTCAGGGGGGAAGTGGGGGATGGGATCCCAATGATCCACTTGAGTCGCTCATCGGGTGCGGCGGGAGCTTCGCCCGTTCTGTATGGCACTTGTTGCAGTTGATCGCTTACCTGATGTGATCATGATCACGCATGCGCGATTTCGCCTGGCTTTTCTTCACAGCGTGACCACAGAATCAACGCCTTCGTAGCAAGTGGCATTGCCTGTGGACTGGCAGGCGCCGCTCCTGTCGTCCGGGGGGACCACGCTGTGCCCGTTCTGCCGTCCGTGCGCCCAAGGCGCCGCCGCTCCGCCGTGTTCACGGTCATCGCCACCGGTCTGATGCTCGCTCTGCTGCCTGTGCAGGCGTTCGCCCTCCCGCCCGACCCTTCGAAGGCGGAGGTGCCACGCGAGGAGCTCGTCCTGGAGAAGCTGGGCCAGGAGAAGCTGATCGACGGATCGACGCGCGATGCCAACCTCGAAAGCATCGCGGCCGAGGCGCCGGAGAACACCACGGAGGCGCCCGCCGGCACGACCAGCCCTCCGGTCGGTGACACCGCGCCAGTGACCTTCGGCAGCGCGGTCCAGCAGAAGGCATCCGGCGCGAAGTCCGCCTCGGCCGCCGAGACCGATCCCGCACCGGTCCCGGCCGGCAGCCTGCCGGTGAGACTGGGCCGCGCGCCCGGCGCCGAGATGCCCACCGGCACCTGGCAGGTCGGCATCCTCGACCGGGCGGCCCCGGCAGCCGACGGAGTCGACGGCGCGGTGCTCACCGTGACCGCCCCCGCCGGAGCCTCGGTACCTGTCTCCGTCGAGCTCGACTACAAGGCGTACCAGAACCTCTACGGCGCGGACTGGGCCTCCCGTCTGCGCTTCGTCCAGTTCCCCGAGTGCTACCTCACCACCCCGGACCTGGAGGAATGCCGGACCTACCAGGAACTGGAGACGACCAACGACACCAGTGGCAGGACGCTCACGGCTACGGTCGACACCGCGGCCGACGGCACGGTGACGCCCGCCTCCGCTCCACTGATGTCCCCGACCGCGGAGCGGACCGCGTTCGCCACCACGGTTGCCGCGGGCGGCGACAAGGCTGTTGTCGGTGCGGTCGACTCCGGTGCGGGCGAAGGCGGTTCGTTCAAGGCGACCCCGCTGATCGGCGACGGCAAGTGGGCGGCCGGCAGTTCCTCGGGCGCGTTCACGTGGTCCTACCCGCTGACGGTCCCGGCCCCGCCGGCCGGCCCGACCCCGCAGATCTCCTTCGACTACTCGTCCCAGGCCGTCGACGGCAAGACCTCCACGAGTTCCCCGCAGGCGTCATGGATCGGTGAGGGCTGGGACTACGAGCCCGGCCACATCGAGCGTCGCTACCGGACCTGCCAGGACGACCGAAAGGACACGGACGCGGGCGCTCCCAACAACAAGGAGAAGAAGTACAAGACTTCGGACCTCTGCTGGGTGTCCTACAACGCCGTGATGTCCCTCGGCGGCAAGACCATCGAGCTGGTGAGGGTGGGCACGACCAACACCTACCGCCCGAAGAGCGACGACGGCACCCGTGTCGAGCTGAAGACCGGCGACGGCGTCAACGGCGACGACAACGGCGAGTACTGGCTCGTCACCCTGCCCGACGGTATGCAGTACTCGTTCGGCCTGAACAAGGTCGGCGGGGGGCACGCCGACACCAAGTCCGTGTTCACCGTGCCCGTCTACGGCAACCACCCCGGCGAGCCCTGCCACGCCGCCGCGTTCGCCGACTCGCGCTGCACCGAGGGTTCCACCAAGAAGCAGCAGGCCTGGTACTGGGGTCTGGACAAGGTCGTCGACGTCCACGGGAACGCGATGATCATCAACTGGGCCCAGGAGACCAACTACTACGCCCCGAACAAGAAGTTCAAGTCACCTGAGCAGTACATCCGCGGCGGCTACCCGACCAGCATCGAGTACGGTCTGCGCACCACCTCGCTCACCTCGCCCTCCGCACGCGTCGTGTTCAACGTGAAGGAACGCTGCCTGGCGGCCGGTTCCGCCTGCGACGAGGCCGCGTTCAACAACACCAAGGATCCTGCCTCCTACCGCCCCTGGTGGGACGCCCCCGGCAACCTGAACTGCAAGTCCGACTCGAAGCTCTGCCCCGCCTTTCCGTCCTTCTGGAGCAGGAAGCGGCTGGAGTCCGTCACCACCGAGTCGGCCCGGCCCGGCAGCACCGCGCTGGCCAAGGTCGACACCTATGGCCTCCAGCAGAGCTTCCCGCGCGACTGGTACGACACCTCGCCCGGCCTGTGGCTCAACAAGATCACCCGTAGGGGCTTCGCTCCGGGCGACTCCGCCGGCACCTTGCTCTCGGACGCGGGCGTGAGCTTCTCCCCGTACGTGGTCGCCGCCGATCACCCCCTCGGCAGCTACCTGAAGGACCGCCAGCTCCGCAACCTCGTGCCGACCTCGTCGTCCGACCCGCGCCCCGGCTTCACCCGGCCCCGTATCGGAGCGATCTCCACCGAACACGGCGCGGACATCGAGGTCATCTACAAGGGCGGCTGCCGTACCCAGCCATCGGTGGCCCAGGACAAGAACACGAACGCCTGCTTCCCCACCCGCTGGTCCCCGGACGGCGAGGACGAGAAGCCCGCGCTCTCCTGGTTCAACAAGTACGTGGTGGACTCGGTCACCGAGACCGACAAGATCACCGGCGTCTCCGACCGCATCACCACCAAGTACAACTACAGCGGCGCCGCCTGGGCCAAGAGTGACGACGAGTTCTCCAAGCCCGACCTGCGTACCTACAGCGACTGGCGCGGCTACCGGCAGGTGGTCACCGTCGAGGGCAGCAAGAACGTGCCCTCCAGCGGCAGCCCGCAGACCCAGTCCTACGCTGTCACCCGGTACTTCCAGGGGATGGGCGGCGCCGTGAAGGACTCGAAGAACGCCGTCACACTCCTCGCCGACGACCAGGACCAGTACGCCGGCATGGTCGCCGAGACGCTCACGTACGACGGCAGCGGAGGCCGCGTTCTCTCGCGCACCCTCAACTACCCCTGGTCCAAGCAGACGGCGTCACGGGACCGGGACGGCGGCGCGGCGGCCCTGCTGGCACACCGCACCGGGATCGCCCGGTCCGACGCGATCCAGACGGTCGAGACCAGCTGGCGGGCCGTGCGCACCCGGACCGAGGTCGATCCGGACTACGGGCTCCCCGTCCAGGTCGAGAGCGCCGTCGTCAAGCCGAACGGGACGGGCGAGACCCTCAGCGACTACACCTGTGCCCGGACGGAGTACGTCCACAACCCCGACAAGGGGCTGATCGGCCTGGCCAAGTCCGTTCGCTCCACCGCCACGTCGTGCGCCGCGTTCGAAGCGGCCGATCCGGCCACCGAGGTGACCGGATCGCTCCGGACCTCCTACGACGGCCTGGCGTGGGGCGCGGTGCCGACGAAGGGGCTGCCCACCACCGTCGCCGACATCGACGGCGGCGGCACCGCCCACTCGGTTCTCACCGTCTCGACGTACGACCCGCTGGGGCGGGTCCGCACGTTGAAGAAGCCCGACGGCGGAGTCACCGAGACCCAGTACACCCCGGCCGACAGCGGCGGCCCGGTCACGTCCATCAGGACCATCAACGCGAAGGGACACCCCGAGGTCACCACGTTCGACCCCGGTCGGGCCCTTCCGCTCACCGTCACCGACGCCAACGGCCGGGTGACACGCATGGAGTACGACGGTCTCGGCAGGCTGGTGAAGGGGTGGTCGGCCTCCCGTTCGGCGGGAACCCAGTCGCCCAACGTGCAGATCGCCTATCAGATGGCCGTCGCCACGCCCACCGTGACCAGACCGACGGCAGTGACCGTGCAGACCCTCAAGGACGACGGAGGCTATGCCAAGCAGGTCACCGTGTACGACGGGCTCATGCGGCAGGTCCAGACGCAGAGCGACGCGAGCGGTCCGGGGCGCATCATCACGGACACGTACTACAACGACCACGGCCTGGTCCGTGAGCAGACCAAGCCCTACCTGACCGCCGGAGACCCGCAGGCCGCCCAGTTCAAGCGTGCGTCCGACAGCATTGTCCCGAGCCTCACGAGGACCCGTTACGACGGTCTGGAGCGGCCCGTCCGGGTCTCCTCCATCCTGCTGGGCGAACCGCAGTACGCCTCCGTCACCGCCTACCACGACACCAGCACCTACGTCGCGCCGGCCGGCGGCGCGGCACCGGCGACGAACACCTGGACCGACGCTCGCGGCCGCGTCACGGAGATCCAGCAGTACACGAATTCCGAGTCCTCCCAGTGGCGCGGCACCGAATACGAGTACGACGTCAGAGGGAACCGGAAGAAGGTCACGGACCCGGCAGGCAACACCTGGACGTACACCTACGACACCCGCGGCCGGACGGTCACCGCGACGGACCCGGACACCGGCGAGAGCCTGTTCGGCTACGACGGCGCCGACCGGCGGACCAGTGTCAAGGACAGCCGTGGCATCACCTACACGGAGTACGACGAGTTGGGTCGCGTCAAGGCGGTCCGCGAGGGTTCACCCACGGCCGCTCCCGTCAAGGAGTTCACCTTCGACGCCGCCGGCGCCCTCGGCAAGCCGGTCGCCTCGATCCGCCACGACAAGAGCGGCGACTACATCAGCAAGGTGACCGGATACGACACCGACTACCGGCCCACCGGCCGTCAGACGGTGATCCCGGCGAACGCCATGACCACGGGTGTCTCCGGGACCTACACCTACGCGTACACGTATTCGGCGACGGGCAAACAGCTCTCGGCGACGCTGCCCGCGGCGGGCGGCCTGGCCGCGGAGAAGGTCGTCACCCGGTACAACAGCGACGGCCAGCCCGTGTCGACGTCCGGACTGAACTGGTACACGTCCGACGTCACCTACTCCCCGTACGGCGAGACGCTGCGCACGGTCAGCGGCCCGCAGCCCTACCGGGTCTGGACGACCAGCTTCACCGACGAGACGACCGGCCGTCTCCAGCGCAAGGTGGCCGACCGTGAGACCGCGAACTCGCACCGGATCTCGGACGACTTCTACTCCTACGACATCGCGGGCAACGTCACCTCCGACGCGCGGAAGGTGACCGACGGAGCGACCTCAGTCTGGGACAACCAGTGCTTCACCTATGACGCCTTGGGCGAGCTCGTTCACGCGTGGACGTCCTCCGTCACCACGCTCGGCAGCGGCAACGGGACCGGCTGCAAGGCCGCAGGCGGTGCGGTGTGGGGAAACCGGACGGACGCCGAGCCCGCATCGGGTCCGGTCGCCGACGCTCCGGACGCGGCCGAGGACACCGACTCGTCGTCCCCCGACCCGGCCCTGGCCGCTTCGCTCGCCGCCGCGGGTCCGGCCACCGGTTCCGTCGCGGTGGGCCCGACGTCCTACTGGGACAGCTACACCTTCGATGTGATCGGCAACCGGGCGGGGATGACCGAGCACAGCCCGCTGGACCCCACGAAGGTCACGAAGCTCGCCTACGGCTACGGGACGACGGTCACCGGCAACGGCACCTCGCCGACGACCGTCACTCAGCCGCACACCCTGACCGACGTGACCTCCACACCGGCCGGCCGGGGCGCGAGCTACACCTACGACCTGGCGGGCAACACGAAGGTCCGTGATCTGGCGGACGTGACGCAGGACCTGGAGTGGACCCCCGAGAACCGGCTCGAGAAGATCACCTCCGACGGTGTGACGACGACCTACGTCTATGACGCCGACGGCAACCGGATCCTGGAGTCCACCCCCTCGGGCAGTGTCCTGTACCTGGGGGAGACCGAGCTGAGGACCGCGGGCGGAAAGATCACGCGAGCCACCCGCGCGTACACGCAGGACGGCGCCCCCACCGTGGTGCGGTCGACCGTCAACGGCGCCATCACCGGCCACAAGCTGCACGTTCTGCTGGCCGACCATCTCGGTACCGGGACCACCGCGGTCGAGATGGCCGCGGGGCAGCCCCTCACACGCCGGGCGTTCAAGCCGTACGGAGAGGCGCGGGGCACCCAGCCCGCCACCTGGCCCGACAGCCGCAGTTACCTGGGTGTCGGAATCGACGACAAGGACACGGGCCTGACCCATCTGGGAGCCCGTGAGTACGACCAGTCGACGGGACGGTTCATCTCGGCGGACCCGGTCATGGACTCGGCCGACCCCCTGCAGATGAACGGCTACGCCTACAGCCGCAACAACCCCGTCACCCATCGCGACCCCACCGGTCTCTACGACCCGGACAGGCAGGCGTACGAGGCGCAGAAGGCGCGCCAGGCACACAATCCGGGGCTCAACAAGCCCCGGGCGAGCCCTCCGCATGTTCAGAACACGAAGCTCCGGGGAATCCTGTCCAACCTCTACCTCCGGCCGCAGGTGCTGGGCGGCCTCGGTGACGGCAAGACCGCGACGGCTCTGATCAACGAGTTCAACCACGGACAGCCGACCGTGAAGCTCTGGCACCTGGAGAAGGGATGGGCTGCCATGAGCGGACTGGCCGACGTGATGGGCAAGGACAGGGAGGCCCGGGTCAGGGCGAAACAGGGCAAGTCCAAGGCCACTGACGTCATGCTCTCCGACGAGGACATGAAGGTGGCCAAGAGCGAAGCGGCCGAGCTGTGGAAGGCCCTGAACGCCGAGGACCTCACCGGCGTCTACGGGAAGATGGTGGCGGAGAACCCGCTCCTGCAGGCGACGTTGACGAAGAACCGTGCCAAGGTCCTCGACGAGCCCGAGATGGCTGATCTCACCGGCCGGAAGTTCGAGATCCGTGGCAAGAGCCCCTGGCCCGTCCCCAAGGGCGAGGCACCGCATGTCAGCGGATTCGCCAAGGGGTTCGGCATCGCCGGGGGAGTGCTGACCGTGGCCCAGGCGCCGGCCCTGATCGAGGAGCACGGCTGGGGCGGCGGTCTGTGGGAGATGTTCGAGGGGATAGTCGATCCGTTCGGGGTGGAGGACAGCAGCATGTCGTCCCCGTGTGACGACAATCCGAACGCCTGTATCGCCTGACCCCCCTCGCCGCCCCGCCCCGCTCCCGTCGTCGAGGCGGCGAGGGGCGGGGCGGCGCGTTGTACTCTCGCACCGCCGGTTCTATCGAGAAGGTGAATGGATGCGGGCGTCCACCATGACGCGTTCGAACGTGCAGGAGATTCTCCTGGACATGGTGCCCGAGACCGCGGAGCCCGTTCGGCTCCTGGCGGAGGAGGACGCGGACGGGGAAGTGCTTCTCTTCCCGCTCCTGAGGGACGGTTTCGCCGACCCACTGGTGATGCCCGCGCTACGGCGTCCGTCAGCGCACGAGGATCTCCTGCGCCGCTGCTTCGCATACGTCGATCTCGGCCTGCGCAGCACGGACACGACACTGAACGACGCGTTCTGGTTCCAGGTGCTGGAGCTCCTGCTCGACGACCTGGACGTGCTCGACGCGGCCTGCGCCTTCATGACCGATGAGACCAGGGACTACGTCCTGGAGAAACTGACGGATTTCGGCGTCCCGCTCACACCGCAATGGACGGCATGGGCCGGGCGCAGCTGACGGGAGCGTTGCGGACGGTTGCCGGGTGCGCCCGGCAACCGTCCTGCCGCTTGGGCCCGTCAGGTGAATCCCGTGAGGTCAGAGCCGTCGGAGGAAGTCGGCTTTCTTCGCCTCGAACTCACCCGGAGAGATGACACCCGCATCGCGCAGTTCGCCGAGCTGCCGCAGGAGATCCATGATCTCCTGCGAGCTCTGAGCGGGGGCTGCCGGAGCCGGGGCAGGTGCTCCCCACCCGGGAGCGGCGGGCGCGGGCGCGGGTGCACCCCACGCGGGAGCCGGGGCGGGCGGGTACGGGGCTGCGTGCCCGGATACGACCGGGGTGCCACGGTGATCCGGGTCTCGCGTGAGCGCGCCGTTGTCCTGGCGGTCGTGGAGAGACATGGCGTGCCCGCACCCTCGGCAGTTACGCGTGAACGCCATGCCTGCTTCGCTGAGACCCATGGTCGCGATGCCCGCGGTCCAACGGCCTGCCTTCCGGGCGCCTTCACCGACGGCACTGTTGGTGCATCGCTTGCAGTCGGGGCAGCCTGTTTGTACGCGCGCCATGATCAATCCTTATTGCATCTCGAACATTGCCGGGGGTGTCTCGTCGCCCGTCGACTCAAAATCGTACAAGTGGGTCGAGATGGTGTGTGACGGAGGTGAGCGAGAACGGGGTCACGGCCGGGAGCGGTACGGGGAGCATGGAGCAGGTCCGCGGGCGGCGACTTCACGCTGCGCAGTCACGGACACGTGAGCAGCGCGCGGACCTGCTCGGTCAACGACCTGCGCGCAATGCGGCGGAATCCACATCGACGCCTCGCCATGCTCCGTCAGCGTGGGGCTCCTTGACGGTCGGCCACTTGAGCGACCTCGTACGCGGCCTGAATCCGAACTCCGTGCAGAAGTCGCGGAAGCGCAACGTCGCGCGGCGCCCTGCGCCGGCTGCGGGGACGGCCGCGCCGAACGTCGGCCGGTTGGCCGCTCCGGGAATCCCGGATCGGCCAACCGCGTCCCAGCCAGGGCCTGGAGGGGTGGGGATGTCAGGGTCGGCGCAGGACTGCGGCCTCCGCGCCCCAGCCGAGCGCGATGGTCCGGTGGACCTCCCAGCCCGCCCGCTTCGTGAGCGCGGCGATGGCGGCGGAGTCGCGCAGGGGCTGCCGGTCGCGGCGTACGCGTGCAGGGCCGCCTCGGCCGCGTGCGGGCTCAGGCCGTCGGGGGACCAGGACAAGGGCCGCCCGAGCAGGACGTGCCGTCAGTAGACGTCGCGGACGTAGCGTTTGTCCGCGGCCAGGCGCCTGACGTAGGCGGCGGCTTCGTCGTTCTCCATTCCGCCATGGGTGGCGACGATGCCGGCGAGCGCGTGGTCGACGTCCTTGGCCATGCGCGCCGCGTCGCCGCAGACGTAGAAGTGGGCGCCGTCGCGGAGCCACTGCCACAGCCGCGGGCCGTGTTCGCGCATCCGGTCCTGGACGTAGACCTTGTTGCGCTGGTCGCGGGAGAAGGCGAGGTCGAGGCGGTCGAGATGGCCGGATGCCCGGTACGCCTCCAGTTCCTGGCGGTAGTAGAAATCGGTGGCCTGGCGCTGCTCGCCGAAGAAGAGCCAGTTGGGGCCGGTGTGGCCGCGGGCCTGGCGGTCTTCGAGGAAGCCGATGAAGGGGGCCACGCCGGTTCCGGGCCCGACCATGATCATGGGGGTGGCGGGGTCGGCGGGCGGGCGGAAGTGCGGGGAGCGCTGCACGAAGACCTGGACCGGGCCGTCGTCCGCGCAGTCGGCGAGGTAGGTGGAGCACACCCCCTTACGGTTCCGGCCGAGGTCGTTGGTGTAGCGGACGACGGAGACCGTGAGGCGGACCTCGCCCGGGTGGGCGAGCGGGCTGGAGGAGATGGAGTACAGACGGGGCTGGAGGCGCCTGAGGACCCCCGCCCACTCCGCCGCCGAAGCCCGGACGGGGAATGCCGCGACGACGTCGGCTGCCTGGCGGCTCCAGCTCCACTTCGCGAGGGCGTCCTTGTTGTCGGCGCGCAGGAGGCGCTTCAGTTCATGGCTTCCGGTGCGGTCAGCGGTGAACTTGAGCAGCTCGGTGGTGATGCGGGAGATGTCCAGGCGGGTGCGCAGTGCTTCTTCGAGGGGGATGGGTGAGCCGTCGCCGAGGTCGACCGGTTCGGCTGGGTCGAGTCCGGTGAGGGCGAGCCATTCGGCGACGAGCGGGGTGCCGTTGGTCGGCCGGACGCCGAGAGCATCCCCGGCGTCGTAGGCGAGTGTGCCGTCGCGGGTGTCGAAGGCGAACTGCCGGACCTCCTTCCCGGAACCGGGCAGACTCAGCCGCCTGTTGCCGACGAGCAGGGTGGCGAAGGGCGATGCCTTGGTGTAGCCGGCCGGTGCGGGGGCGGGGGGCGGGGTGACGATGGTGGGGGCGGTCGCGCCGGTGGGTTCGGCGACGGCGGTTCCGTCGGCGCCCGCTGAAACAGGCTGTCGGCCGGCGGCTGCCGTCAGGGCGCTGACGACCTGGTCGAGCCACTGCTCGGCGGCCTCTTCGAAGTCCGGCTCGCAGTCGAAACGGGGGATCAGCCTGGTGGCCCCGAGGGCGTCGAACCGTTCGTCGAGCCGGCGGCCGTGGCCGCAGAAGTCGGCGTAGTCGGAGTCGCCGAACGCGAGGACCGCGTACCGGATTCCCTCCATCCGTCCTGTGTCGGGGCCGGACAGCGCCTGCCAGAAGTCGGCGCCGTTGTCGGGTGCGTCGCCGTCACCGAAGGTGCTGGTGACAAGGAGTAGGTCCGTGTCGGGGGTGAGGTGCGCCGGCGACGCCTCGGCCATGGGGCGCAGTTCGGGGGCATGGCCTGCCTGGGCGAGGCGGGCGGCGGCGCCTGTGGTGAACTCCTCGGCGTTGCCGGTCTGCGAGGCCCACAGGATGACCAGGCGGCGGGCCGGTGCGGTCCTGTCGGCGGCCGGGGCACCGGCCTCCGCGGGCACGGGGGCGGGAGCCGTGGCAGCGGGCACGGCGGTGCGGGAGAACATGCCGGCGAGGACCCCGTCTACCCACAGGGCGTGGCCCGGGTCAAAGGGGGCGCCTGGCGGCAGGACGGGCACGCGTCCGGCAGGTGGTGTCAGGGCGAGGCCGGAAAGGTAGCCGGACAGGTAGTGGCGTTCGTGCTCGGCCAGGGGCGCGGGGGCGAGGCCGGTGGTGCCGAACAGTGTGGCGAGCGCGTGGACGGGGGAGTCCGCGGCGGCCGGTGCCGGTGCCGGTGCCGGCGCGGGGGTGGGGGTGGCCTCCGGCTGGGTGCTCGGGTGGGCAGCCGGCACGGGGGCGACCGTCCTGGCGAGAGTGACGGCGCAGACCTTGAACTCGGGCTGGAAGGAGACCGGGTCGACTGCGTCGTTGGTGACGGCATTGATGCTGAGGTATTCGCCGAACAGATCGTTCCAGTGGAACGGTGCGAAACAGTTGCCAGGACGTACGCGGTCGGTGACCACGGCGGGGAGTACGGCGCGCCCCCGGCGGGAGGCGACCTCCACGTGATCGCCCTCCCCGATCCCCAGGGCGGCGGCGTCCTCGGGGTGGACCTCCACGAACGGACCGGGGTTGAGCTTGTTGAGCTTGGCGACCTTGCCGGTCCTGGTCATCGTGTGCCACTGGTGTTGCAGGCGGCCAGTGTTGAGGACGAACGGGTAGTCGTCGTCGGGGAGTTCCGCCGCCGGGAGGTGCGGGCGAGCGAAGAACTGCGCGCGTCCGCTCGCGGTCGGGAAGGCCAGACGGGGGCGGGTCCTGTCCTCGCGCTCCAGCAGGGTCTGGCTGACGCCGTCGTTGAGGTAGCGGATCGGGTTGCGGTCCGGACCGTCTGCGGCCGGTGCCGGCCACTGGACGGGGGTGGTGCGAAGCCGTTCGTAGGTCACGCCGCGCAGGTCCCATCCTGTCCTGGGGTTCCACGCCTGCTTGAGTTCCTCGAACACGTCCTCGGCGCAGGCGTAGGTGAACGCGTCGGCGAAACCCATCTCGCAGGCGACCCGGGCGATCAGCTGCCAGTCGGGCAGCGCCTGCTCGGGAGGGTCGACGACGCCCTGTACGAGGGTGAGGTTCCGCTCGGAGTTGATCATGACGCCGTCGGACTCCGCCCACAGCGTCGCGGGCAGGACGACATCGGCGTAGGCGTTGGTCTCGGTCTCGGCGAAGACGTCCTGGGCGATGACGAGTTCGGCCGCCTCCAGGCCGGCGATGACGGTCTTGCGGTTGGCGACCGAGGCGACAGGATTGGTGCAGATGATCCAGCACGCCTTGATGTCGCCGGCGGCCATCTGCTCGAACATCTCGACCGTGCCGTGACCGGCCTCGGTACGCAGGGAGCCTTCGGGGATACCCCACAGGTTCTCGACGAAGGCGCGCTCGGCCTCGACCAGGACGGAGCGCTGGCCGGGCAGGCCGGGCCCCATGTAACCCATTTCCCGGCCGCCCATGGCGTTGGGCTGGCCGGTGAGGGAGAGGGGCCCGGAGCCCGGGCGGCAGATGGCGCCGGTGGCGAGGTGTAGGTTGACCAGGGCGTTGGTGTTCCAGGTGCCGTGCGTGGACTGGTTCAGGCCCATGGTCCAGCAGCTCATCCATTCACCCGCCTCACCTATCCACTGCGCGGCCTGCCGGATGTCGCTCTCGGGGATGCCGGTGATCTCCGCGACCTTCTCGGGCGGGTAGTTCCCGAGGAAGGCAGGCATCTCCCCCCAGCCCTCCGTGAACTCGGCGATGAACGCCTCGTCGGTGTGGCCGTTCTCGACGAGCAGGTGCAGCAGGCCGTTGAGCAGGGCGAGGTCGGTGCCGGGCTTGATCTGGAGGAAGAGATCGGCTTTGTCGGCGGTGGCGTTGCGGCGCGGGTCGACGACGATGAGTCTGGCCCCGGCCGACTTGATCCGGTCCATCATGCGCAGGAAGAGAATCGGGTGGCAGTCGGCCATGTTGGCGCCGATCACGAAGAACGCGTCCGCGCGGTCGAAGTCCTGGTACGAGCCGGGCGGGCCGTCCGCGCCCAGCGACAGCTTGTATCCGGTTCCCGCGGAGGCCATGCACAACCGGGAGTTCGACTCGATCTGCTTCGTCCGGACGAAGCCCTTGGCCAGCTTGTTCGCCAGGTACTGCGCCTCCAGGGACATCTGCCCGGACACGTAGAAGGACAACGCGTCCGGCCCGTGCTCGTCCAGGATCGTCCGCAGCCTGCCGGCGACCGACGCAATCGCCTCGTCCACGTGCTTCTCGGCGGGCTGGGCGCCCCGCTCCGTGCGCACCAGCGCCGTGGCCGCACGGCCTGGCGCGGCCATCATGTCCGCGCTCGTCGAGCCCTTGGTGCACAAGCGGCCGAAGTTGGCCGGGTGAGCCTTGTCGCCGGAGGCCTTCGACGCGCGACTTCGGCCGTCGGCGGGGTTCCGTGTGATGCCGAGCACGATTCCGCAGCCGACCCCGCAGTACGAACAGACCGTACGGACACTGTCCTTCTTCGAGCCAGCTGGCACCGAACCTCCACTTTCCGGCCTGCGTACCGTTCGAGCGGGCCCGCGCAGTTCGCTGCAGCCGATCCCATGACCAGCACCGTAGAAAGATCGGGTTTCCGCTCCGTCACGCCCCGGGAGCGCCCGGGATTACACCTCACGCACACGTCCCGGCGTCGGCATGTGAGGTCGCCGGCTCATCTCGACGCTGCGGCCCTCGGGCGCAGGGCGCCTCGGCGGCGGCCTCTGCGCGGAGGTGCTGGAGCGGGCCTGACCTGCGGCATGAGCAGGCGGTGCCTTCTCACAGGGGTGCGAGCGAGACCGCGGTCGACCTCATCAGCGGGTGGTGCCTCGCAGACCGTGAACGTGTCCCCGCCCGGGCGTCCTCAGACGGGGTAGGCGTGGGTCTGCGTCGCCTTCACCGTCGCCCAGACTGCCGCGCCCGGATGCAGGTCGAGTTCCGCGGCGGCGACTGTGGTCAGGTCGGCGGTGAGGGGGAGCTCTCCGGTGAGGTCGGCGCGGATCTGGTCCGAGTGGGTCTCCAGGCCCGCGATCTCGCAGCGCCAGAGGTTACGGGCGCTGGCGCCGGCGGGCCGCTCGCGGTGGAGGGTGACCGCGTTCGGCGGAAAGGCCACGAAGACCGGGCCGGACAGGGCCTCCGTGGTGGTGAGGCAAGGGCCGGCGTCGAGGCGGACGGTGTGGCCGTCGGCTGTGCCCCGGTAGAGGTTCAGGCCGACCAGCTGAGCGATGTAGTCCGTACGGGGGTGGCGGGCGATATGGGACGGTGCGCCCTCCTGTACGACCTGGCCGTCCTCGACCACGACCAGGCGGTCGGCCAGCACCATGGCGTCCAGCGGATCGTGTGTGACCAGGACGGCGACGGCCTCGAACTCGGCCAGGTGCCGCCGGAGCTGCGATCTGACCTCCAGGCGGGTGCGGGCGTCGAGCGCCGCCAACGGCTCGTCCAGGAGCAGCAGGCGCGGGCGGGTGGCCAGCGCGCGGGCCAGGGCGACACGCTGGGCCTGGCCGCCGGACAGCTTGCGTGGCTTGGCGCCGGCGTGGTCCGCGAGACCCAGCCGGTCGAGCCACTCGGCGGCCTGGGCCCGGGCCGCCGTCCTGGTCGCGCCGTGGCAGCGGGGCCCGAAGGCCACGTTGTCCAGGGCGGTGAGGTGCGGGAAGAGCAGGTAGTCCTGGAAGACGACGCCGACCGGGCGGGATTCCGGCGGCATACGGTCCAACACGGTTCCGTCCAGCCGCAGATGGCCGTCGGTGAGTGGGGTCAGGCCGGCGAGGGCGCGCAGGGCAGTGGTCTTGCCGGCGCCGTTGGGACCGAGCAGGGCGACGACTTCGCCGGGTGCGACGGTCAGAGCCACGTCGAGACGGAAGGCGCCGCGCTCGACGACGAGGTGGGCGTCGAGGCCCTCATCGGATACGCCGGAGCGGACGCTGCGGGCGGAATCGGGGGTCTGGGTCATCCTGCTGTCATCCAACGGTCGCGCAGGCCCGCCAGCACCGCGACGGACACGGCGAGCAGGACCAGGCTGAGGGCGATGGCCGCCTCCGGATCGCTCTGCAGCGCCAGATACACGGCCAGCGGCATGGTCTGGGTTCGGCCGGGGAAGTTGCCGGCGAAGGTGATCGTCGCACCGAATTCGCCCAGGGCGCGAGCCCAGGCCAGCACGGCGCCCGCGGCGATGCCGGGCGCGATCATCGGCAGCGTGACCCGGCGGAACGCGGTGAAGCGGGAGGCGCCGAGCGTGGCGGCAGCCTCCTCGAAGCGCGGGTCGGCAGCGCGCAGGGTCCCCTCGACGCTGATCACGAGGAACGGCATCGCGACGAACGCCTCCGCGATCACGACTCCCGCCGTGGTGAACGGCAGGGTGATCCCGAACCAGTCGTCCAGCGTCTTCCCGACGATGCCGTTGCGGCCGAGTGCCATCAGCAGCGCCACACCTCCGACCACGGGGGGAAGGACGAGCGGCAGGGTGACGAGCGCCCGCACGAGGCCGCGGCCGGGGAACTCGACGCGGGCAAGCAGCCAGGCGAGCGGCACACCGATGACGAGACTCACCGCGGTGGCGGCCGTGGCGCAGACCAGCGACAGTTGGAGCGCCTGCCATACCTCGGCGCTGGTCAGCAGCTCGGGCAGGCTGGTCCAGGGAGCCCGTACGAGCAGGGCGAGCAGCGGCACGATCAGGAACGCCAGGCCGAGCAGTGCGGGCACCAGAAGCGGCAGCGGCACGGCTCGGCTGCCGCCGGTCCGGACGCGCCGGCGCCGCGGCCCACCCCGGAGGGCGCTGGTCGCGGCGTCGGCCTTGTCGGGCTTCGTCACGGCTTGAGGAACCCGGCCTCGGTCAGGACCTTCTGGCCCTCTGAGGACTGCACCAGGGCGATGAACGCCTTGGCGGCATCGGCGTTCTCCGTGTCCTTGAGCTGGACGATCGGGTAGTCGTTGACGGCGTCCGCGGACTCGGGGAAGTCCACGCCCTCCACCTTGTCGCCCGCCGCGTGGACGTCGGTCTTGTAGACGACGGCCGCGTCGGCCTCCTTCAGCTCGACCTTGGTCAGAGCGGACTTCACGTCCTGCTCGTAGGAAACGGGGGTGAGCTTGAGCTTGCCGGCGTCGAGGGCCTTCTGGGCGGCGGCGCCACAGGGCACCTCCTTGTCGCAGAGGACCACCTTGAGACCGGACGAGGTGAGGTCCTTCAGCGAGGTGATCTTGTCGGGATTGCCCGGCAGGGTGGCGATCTCCAGTTGGTTGCGGACGAAGGTGGCGGGCGCGCCGGAGGCGCCCCCCGCGTCGGTGACGATCTTCATCGTCTTGGGGCTGGCAGAGGCGAACACGTCGGCCGGGGCACCGCCGGTGATGCTCGCGGCGAGGGAGTCGCTGCCGCCGAAGCTGAAGGTGACCTTCGTGCCGGGGTGCTCCTTCTCGAACTCCTTGCCCAGGGCGGTGAAGCTCTCCTTGAGGGAGGCGGCGGCGAACACGGTGACCGTCCCGGACAGCTTCTCCGACGAGGTGGACGCGGAGGAGCCCGGCGCCGCCGACGAGGTGTCCTCGGACGACGAACAGGCGCTCAGAGCCAGCAGGGCGGCGGTTGCCGCACCGGCCACCTGAAGCGTCCGGCGGGTCCGGCGCACGGTACGGGTCATCACGGGTCTGCTCCCTCTTGTCCTGACGGACACAATCACCTGTGGTCCTGGCGGACCCTCTGCGGTCTCTCGACGGCCACGTCGGCCGAATCGATCACTGCATCCGCGGCGGGTGCGCATGCGCTGATAATACTTCCGCAGATGCGAGGTAAAAGTCTTCTGTTGCTTCGCATGAGTCGGAATCGTGATTGCCGTAGGTGGTATGTGCGTTTGTACGGGGTGCGGGTCCGGGTACGGTCACCCGGGAGGTGGTAGTCCGTGAGTCAGTCCCTCTCAGCAGCCGGTACGACCGCCGGCACGGTGCCGGACCTCGCCCTCACCGGCGATCTGTCCCGTCCGGCCCGTCTGACGGTGCCCGATCTGTTCTCGAGGCCGCAGCACGAGTCCGACGTCAGCTTCGAGTGCGCCACCAGCGGCATCCGGCACCACCGCTTCACCGGACCGCTGCTGCACGACGTGCTCGTGAGTGCCGGGCCCCGCTTCGACCTGACCCGCCGCAAGGACCGCCTGCGCTTCCTGATCGCGGTGTCGGGCGCGGACGGCCACCACGCCCTGCTGTCCTGGGCCGAGATCGATCCCGGCTTCGGGCGGGCCCGGGTGCTGCTGGCGGCGTCCATCGACGGCACCAGGCTCGACCACGCCGGTCCGCAGCTCGTCCTCCCGCAGGATCGCTGCGGCGCGCGGCACATCAGCGGCATCAACGCCGTGCGCGTGGACGGCGGGTACGGCTCGTGGGAGTGACACCGAACCGTGCGGACAGAGAGCGGTGCCACTGCGGTGTCCGTACGGTGACGGCGAGGTGCGACCGGTGAGACGACTGGCGCAGCCGGCGCTGCCTGGGGCAGGCTCATCCGCATGATCTCGGTGGTGCAGAACGTGGCGATCGATTGTGCGGATGCCTATGCCCTGGCTCGATTCTGGAGCGAGGTGGTGGGGTGCCCGCTGCATCCGGAGGACAGACCGGGAGCCCCGGAGACCGAAGTGTTGCTGCCGGTGGGCCCGCTGCTGCACTTCAACCAGGTGCCGGAGCCGAAGACGGTCAAGAACAGAATGCACCTGTGCCTGCGCCCGACGACCTCGCGCGAGGAGGAGGTCGAGCGGCTGTTGAGTCTCGGTGCCACTCTTGTCGCCGATCGCCGGGAACCCGACGGCGCGGGCTGGACGGTCCTGGCGGACCCTGAGGGCAATGAGTTCTGCGTTCTCCGGAGCGAGGCCGAGCGGGCCGCGCCGCCGCCGTCCTGAGGCAGCCGGGACGGAGCCGCCGGTGTCTTGGCGGCCCGCCCGCGGCGAGAGGTGACGCCGCGCGGCGAGGGCGCGGGCCGGGGAAGGGCCACCGCGCCGGGCGCGCAGTGGCCTGTCGGACTCAGAGCCCGGTGACCTTGGCGCTCGCCGACAGTTCGTAGACCAGGGTCACCGTGCGGCGGCTGCCGGGCGGCAGGGTGACGTCCCAGTGGGCGATGCCCTCGGCGTCGATCGTGTCGGGCGGCGGGGAGCAGGAATCCTTGTGTACGCGTATGGTCACCGCCGCGACCTCGGAGACGGGAACGCGCTCCCGCAGGGCGACCACCCGGTCGTCCTGCTCGCCGGGGGCGGAGAACCGGGACAGGTGCAGCCGGACCGTGCGAGTGATCACGGTCCGCTGGGTGATGGCGGCGGTGTCGCGGGACTCCTCCGCATGGCGGACCACCCTGTAGTCGTCGCAGCTGCCGAAGGCCAGTTCGGCAGGGGCGCCGGGGGCGGTGAAGTCCAGCGTGCCGCGGCCGCTGAATCCGTTGCCGCGAACCAGGTCCACGGGCCCGGCGAGCAGCGCGTGACCGGACAGGTTGTCGAACCGCACCACTTGGGTGACCAGGGGGGACAACTCCGGTGAGCAGGCGTACTCGCTGGGCGCGGTCGCGGTGAATGCGGAGAGACGCACCCGGTGGGCGCGGCCGTCACCGGGCACCGAGACCGGCGTGGGGGAGCTCAGTACCCGCGCCTCGCCGCCGTCGTCCACCCCCGGCAGGCCGAGCACCGTGGCCGGCCCGAGGGCCCCGATCTCCTCCTCGCGCAGCTCGACGTCGACCGTGCGGCGCTCCGCTGCGGAGCGGTCCTTGAGCGTCAGCCGGTCCTCGTCCAGCCGTGGCGGTTCGGTGGCCAGCGCCGAACGGGCCGTTGACAGGGTCAGCCGTACGCCGGACCAGTCCTCACCGGTGCGCTGCCAGACCATCGCGTCGGTCTCCAGCGTCAGCGAGTCCCCGTCGAGCACGGCCCGGTAGGCGGGGCGCCACAGCGCACACGGGGTGAGGTGGCTCAGGCGCAGCCCGACAGGTCCGGCGGCTGCGGCCTCCACGGTCAGCTCGATATGGCCGACCAGCTCTGCTGGTTCCTCCTCCGAGAGCTGCAGCGCCCGCTGAAGGTCGGAGAGTTCGGAAGTGAGCGACGCCAACCGGGCCTCCACGGCCCGGAGTTCTTCAGCGTGCGTGTCGCGCTCGGAATCGACCCGGTCCAGCTCGCGGGACCAGCGGTCCTGCTCCGTCTCCCCGGACCCGGCGCCTTCGCCGATCTCCCGCAGCAGATCGGTGGCGAGGCGACCGAGCAGGCCGAGGCGGGCGTGGAGCCGGTCGCGGCGCTGTCCCAGGGCCAGCTGCTCCCCTGCGAGGGTGTGTACGCGGTGGCGCAGAGCGGAGTCGTCGGCCGTGGGCGGCGACGGCTCGCGCGGCGTCCAGCTGCGGACGATCCGCACGTCGAGCACCGTCGCGGGGTGATCGGAGGCCAACTCGGCATGGAGGGTCCGGTCGACCGCCAGCGCACTGACCGGCCCCAGAAGCAGCCGCTGGACGCCGGCCTTCAGGTCGAGCACGACGGCGCGCTCGATGTGGGCGCGATCCTCGAGGCAGGTGACGGCGGTGACGGGAAGGGCGACCGGGTTCGGCTTCGGGTCCGTGGACATGGGGTGTGTCAGCTCCTGCGGTTGCCGCCGACCAGGGCCTTGCCGGTCGGGATGCGGATCTCGTAGCCGCCGTCGAGAGCGGCAGTGGCGCCTGCGGGCAGATCCAGTCGCCAGACCCGGGTGCCCGGGGCGTGCCGATCCGGGCCCGCACCGTCGGCGGGTGCCGTCCAGTCGGCCCGTTCCTCGATCCTGACGTCCGGTTCGGAGGTGACCGGCACCCGCTCGTGAACCTCCACCGTGACGGGCCTCGCAAGCCGGTTGGCCAGCTCCACGTGGACGCGGTGGTCGAGCACGGTGGTGTTGTTGCGCAGGCCCGAGGTCGACTCGTGCACGTTCGTGCGGTGAGTCACCCTGATGCCCTCGGCCGGCCCGAGCCCTACCCGGCGGACACCGCCGGGAGCCAGCGTGGGCAGCGCGGCGGTCAGCAGGAACTCGCCGTCGACGGTGACCTCCACCGGACCGGCCAGCAGCGCCTGGTCGGTGGCGTTGGAGAGCAGCAGCGTGGCGTACACGACCGGCTCCACGGACGGCACACAGAGGTACTCGGTGCGCAGCCCGACGGGGATCTCGCCGACGGTGACGGTGTGCCAGGTGCCGTCCGACGGAATGTCGGCGCGCGCGGTGGCGTCGAAGCGGTGGTCGAAGGACCCGGCCGACTCGCGGGGCCGCACGGCCTGTCCTGGCAACGGCAGTGCGGCCACCGCTTCGGCGCGGCGGCGGTACTCGGCCGCCACCGGGTCGAAGCGGGAGCCGGGGAACAGCCGGCCTCTGCGACCGCCCTGCTCGTCCGGGCCGCACAACGCGAGGGCGGCGTAATCGAGTTCGGCGCCGCTCGGCTGCGGCGGACCGGCCACCGGCGCCGGAGGCGGCGGCGCGGCCATGCCGGGAGCCGGGGGTGCGGGTGCGCCCCCGACAGGGCCGGCGCCGGATCGTGTCCTGTTGCGTGGCAGGCCCGTCAGCGGCGGCGCGAGGTCAGGCATTCCGCTGCCGAATGCCTCCGGGGGAGCGCCGCCCCAGCTGCCCGGCGCCGCCGGCGACGGCGGGGGAGGCGGCGGAACGGGGCCGTACGCGGATTCAACCGCTGCGCCCATGGGTGCAGCGCCGGCGGCCCCGACAGCCACGGGTCCGGTGGCCCTCTCCGGGCCGGGGCCCGCCCCGTCGTATCCGTTGAACAGGTCGACGAGTCCGGCCGGGGGTTCGCGCCAGCCCGAGGGTGCGGGGGCGGGCTGACTGCGTCCGATCCGTACCGAGCGGAGCCTCGGCAGGTCGGTGCGGCGCCGCAGGTCGGCGGTGGCCAGCGCGATGCGTACGCCGGTCCAGTCCTCGCCGGTCCGCTGGGCGACCGAGGCGCGCAGCACCAGGTGCCCGCTGCCGTCGCCCTGACGGCGGGTGAGGCGGTACGCCGGCACCCAGACAGCGCCCGGCACCCCGTACTCCAGCTCCAGCTCCACTTCGGCGTCGCCCGCTCCACCGGCACCGTCGAGGGTCAGGAGCGCGCAGACCGTGGTCTCCACGTGTGCCGACGGTGCGTCGGTGGATGCGCGCTCGATCCTGTCCGCGGCGACCGCGAGATCGTGCTCGACGTCGCGCAGTGAATCCTCCAGCTCGGCGAGGCGGTTGTGCAGCCCCGTCAGCCGCTCGTCGACGAAGTCGGCGAGCTCCAGCCACGCGTCGGCCGGGGTGCGGCGGTGCGGGTCCTCGCGCTTGCGGGCAGGCGGGACCGGGTGAAGAGCCCTGACCTCCTCGATCACGCTCAACTGCCGGTCCCGGCGCCCCTGCGCCGCGGTGTACGCGTCGCTCAGCCGCTCGTACTCGCGCCGCAACGGGTCCGGAGCGTCCGTGCCCGGCAACTCCGCCTCGACTTCCACCCGGGCCTCGGTGACACGCGCCCCGGGGGTGCCCAGGACCCTGACCCGCAACGAGCCCGGGTCCAGTGAGCGGGGCAGCCCCGTCACCCGCACCCGGCCGTCGGACGGCACACCGCCCCGGGCCAGGCGACGACAGAGGGCGCCCTGCGCGTACACGACAACGGAATCGAGGATCGATTCCCACCTCTGTGCCGACTCAGCCGTCATGCGCTCCGCCCCCGCCGCGTCCATGGTGAACGAAGCCTACGCCCGGGCGGTCTGCTTGTCCGTGCGGGTCAGGTCATCCGTACGGGCCGGGCGGGGCCGCAGCCCGGGCACAGGCCCCGGTAGGTCACCTCGGCCTTGGAGACGGTGAAGCCGAACCGTTCCGACTCCGGGAGTTCCGCCAGGAGATCGCCGACGGGGTGGACGTCCCGGATGGCGCCGCAGCCGGAGCACACCAGGTGTTGGTGGGGGTGGTGGGCGTTCGGGTCGTAGCGCTTGGCGCGGCCGTCGGTGGCCACCTCGATCACCTCGCCGAGCGCGACGAGCTCGCCGAGGGTGTTGTAGACGGTGGCGCGGGATATCTCCGGCAGCCGGGAAACTGCGTGGGCGAGCACCTCGTCCGCGGTGAAGTGGACGTGTTCACCGGCGAGTACCTCGGCGACCACCCTGCGCTGAGCTGTCATCCGCCAGCCACGTGCCCGAAGCCGTTGCAGCAGGTCACTCATGCCCACCAGCCCATCTGTGCGTAGTCCTGCGAATGGATCCGTACACGCCTGTCGTTCGTATTGACTTGGACTATGTCCATCGTAGGATCAGTTCCGGCTAACAGCCAAGGGACAGGACAGCAGCGCGGAAAAGCAGGTGACTTCAGGAGACGGGCCGCTCGCCCCGCCATCCCGGCCCTGCCTTTCCACCGTCCGAAGTTCCTCAGCACCGTGATCCGCCCCGTCCGGAAGGATTTCCATGACTGAGAACCACGACGCGATCGTCACCGACCCGAAGACAGAGGAGGCCGGTGGCTGCCCGGTCGCGCACGGTCGCGCGCCCCACCCGACCCAGGGCGGCGGCAACCGCCAGTGGTGGCCGGAGCGGCTCAACCTGAAGATCCTCGCCAAGAACCCTGCCGTGGCCAATCCGCTCGGTGAGGAGTTCGACTACGCCGAGGCGTTCAAGAGCCTCGACCTCCCGGCGGTGAAACGGGACATCGCCGATGTGCTCACGACGTCGCAGGACTGGTGGCCCGCCGACTTCGGCAACTACGGCCCGTTCATGGTCCGGATGGCGTGGCACAGCGCCGGCACCTACCGGATCAGCGACGGGCGCGGGGGCGCCGGAGCCGGTCAGCAGCGCTTCGCCCCGCTCAACAGCTGGCCGGACAACGCGAGTCTCGACAAGGCCCGCCGCCTGCTGTGGCCGGTCAAGAAGAAGTACGGCAAGAACCTCTCGTGGGCCGACCTCATCGTCCTCACCGGCAACGTCGCCCTGGAGACGATGGGCCTCAAGACCTTCGGTTTCGGCGGCGGCCGGGCGGACGTGTGGGAGCCCGACGAGGACGTCTACTGGGGCCCCGAGACCGAGTGGCTGGGCGACGAGCGCTACACCGGTGACCGCGAGCTCGAGAACCCTCTCGGTGCGGTGCAGATGGGCCTCATCTACGTCAATCCCGAGGGTCCCAACGGCACTCCGGACCCGGTCGCCGCGGCCCGCGACATCCGTGAGACGTTCCGCCGCATGGCGATGAACGACGAGGAGACGGTCGCCCTGATCGCGGGCGGTCACACCTTCGGCAAGACCCACGGTGCGGGACCCGCGGACAACGTCGGCCCCGACCCCGAGGCCGCCCCGATGGAGCAGCAGGGCCTCGGCTGGCAGAGCACGTACGGCACGGGCAAGGGTGCCGACACCATCACCAGCGGTCTCGAGGGCATCTGGACCGACACCCCGACCACCTGGGACAACAGCTTCTTCGACATCCTCTTCGGTTACGAGTGGGAGCTGTTCAAGAGCCCCGCGGGCGCGCACCAGTGGCGGCCGAAGGAGGGCGCGGGCGCAGGCACGGTCCCCGACGCGCACGACCCGTCGAAGACCCACGCGCCGACGATGCTGACGACGGACCTCTCGCTCCGGCTCGACCCCGCCTACGAGGAGATCTCGCGGCGCTTCCACCAGAACCCGGACCAGTTCGCCGACGCCTTCGCCCGCGCGTGGTTCAAGCTGACGCACCGTGACATGGGTCCGGTCGTCCGCTACCTGGGCCCGGAGGTCCCGGCGGAGACCCTGGTGTGGCAGGACCCGCTTCCCGCCCGGACGTACGAACTCGTCGACGCGGGGGACATCGCCGCTCTCAAGGCGCAGATCCTCGCCTCGGACCTGTCGGTGACCGAGCTCGTCTCCACCGCGTGGGCGTCCGCCTCGTCCTTCCGCGGCAGCGACAAGAGGGGCGGCGCCAACGGCGCACGCATCCGCCTCGAACCGCAGAACGGCTGGGAGGTCAACGACCCGGACCGGCTGGCGACGGTGCTGCGCAGCCTCCAGGGGATCCAGGAGGCCTTCAACTCCGCCCAGTCGGGCGGGAAGCAGGTATCGCTCGCTGACCTCATCGTGATCGCCGGCGCCGCAGCCGTCGAGAAGGCCGCCGGCGACGCCGGCTTCGGCATCGAGGTCCCCGTCACCCCGGGCCGCGTCGACGCGTCGCAGGAACAGACGGACGTGGAGTCGTTCGTCGAGCTTGAGCCGTCCTCCGACGGATTCCGCAACTACCTCGGCAAGGGCAACAGGCTGCCCGCCGAGTACCTGCTGCTCGACCGGGCGAACCTGCTGAACCTGAGCGCCCCCGAGCTGACGGTTCTCGTCGGCGGTCTGCGTGTCCTGGGTGCCAACTACCAGCAGTCCTCGCTCGGTGTCCTCACCGAGACGCCCGGGTCCCTGACCAACGACTTCTTCGTCAACCTGCTCGACCTGGGCACGACGTGGAAGGCCACGTCCGACGACGCGAGCACGTTCGAGGGCCGCGACGCCGCCACCGGGCAGATCAAGTGGACCGGCAGCCGCGCCGACCTCGTCTTCGGTTCGAACTCCGAGCTGCGCGCAGTCGCGGAGGTCTACGCGAGCGACGACGCGAAGGAGAAGTTCGTCAAGGACTTCGTCGCCGCGTGGGACAAGGTGATGAACCTGGACCGGTTCGACCTCGTCTGAGCATGAGTCCGGGCCGGCCCCCGAGGGCCGGCCCGGGCCGCCGCCGGGCCGCCGGTCCTCGGCGGGTTCGCGCCGGATGGCAGGGGACCGTCCCGGCCGTGCGGGCTGCGCGCTGCGGCGTGGTGTCCGGGCACAGGGGTGCTGCCGGCTGGTCAGTGGCCTCTGGCAGACTTCACGGCATGGGATTGTTCAAGCGGGCCGGTGAGCCGGAGAGTCCTGCTCAGGGTGTGGATCCGGCTGACCTGAGCACGCTGTCGCTCCAGGGCGAAGACATGATCGACCAGCTGGCTCGTGCTCACATGTCCTGGGGGCTGGGCTCGGCGGACCGCTGGGGACTGGACCAGAGGACCGGCCTCATCACATGGACCTTCCCTGACAGGACCGCGACGGCGCCCGCGCAGATCCTGGCCAGCTTCAGCGCTTCGTCGGGCTCATGGCTGTGGGCCTGGGCGAACGAGAGCATCCTCCCGGCGATGAGTCGCGGCGCCCGTAGCGTCCGGGACTGGGCAGAAACACATGGCCACCACACACTGGCCCAACCGGAGACCGAGGCCGACGAGCAGGCCGCGGCAACCCTCGCGGGTCTGGCCGTCCGGATCACCGGGGCCGCCGGCTTCTATCGGGGTCCGGGAGCCGGCTCCGTCGCGATCATCACGTTCGGGCCTGTCACCTTGACCGCTGCCGACGGCAGCACGTCCACCTTCACTGTCGATGTCCACTAAGGGCTGTCCCGGCGAACGTCCGGCAGGGCGCCTCGACGGCATTCCGACCGGCATCGCGCGAGTGAGGGGAAATGGTGGACAGTGACCTGCGGCGTGCGGTCGTCGCGACGCTTGGCGAACTCGGGCGGAGCGGGGACTGGCGTGACAGAGCGGATGCCGGCCACAGTCTGGCAGGGTTCGCCGAGATGCAAGAGGCTGTAGAGCCGCTGCTGAGGCTTCTGCTCGACTCCGGTGACACCTTCGTCACCCGGCGGACCGCTGAGGGACTGCTTCGGCGAAAGGACAGGGCGGGACTGACGATGGTCGCGTCCGCACTGGCAGTCGCCAACGACAATCACGCCGATTACATCCACACCGCGGCCTTCGACGTTTTCAGCATCTTCTCGGACGACCTGGACGAGGCGCTACGGCTCTGCGAGGAGTTGTCGGACGGCACCGACGACCGTGTCGCCCGGGGGGCCCGTCGGCTGCAGAAGGGTCTGGCGGAGATCGATCCCGTTCTTCGCCCCGCATAGTTCGCCCCTCATAGGGGGGCGACAGCTGTGGTGCGGGTGTGGATCCTCGAAGCCGGCCGCCCCCTCGCCGCGTGATCCGTCGCGTAGGCGGGCGGCCTGGTTAGGCTGCCCACCGGAAATGGCCCCGACCCAGGAGCGCACCTCATGCCCGACCCCGCCCGGAAGCACCCGTTCGGCGATGCCCTTCGGCCGGACGAACTGCCCGCGCCGCACCCCCTGTTGGAGCCACTGCTCGGTTTCCTGGGCAGCTGGACCGGCCGGGGGCGCGGCGGGTATCCGACTCTTGAGGAGGAATTCGTCTATGGCCAGGAGGTCACCTTCAGCCATGACGGGCGGCCGTTCCTCCACTACGAGGCGCGCGCCTGGCTGCTGGACGCGGACGGCGAGCCGCTGCGGCCTTCGGCGCGGGAGAGCGGCTGGTGGCGGATGCAGCCGGAAGGGTGTGTGGAAGCGCTGATCACTCAGCCCACCGGTGTAGCGGAGATGATGACCGGCCGTGCGGTCGACGGCGTGGCGGACCTCGCCACCCATCAAGTCGCCCTCGCTCCCACGGCCAAGAAAGTCGACGCGACCCGCCGGCGCTACACGCTGACGGACGACGGCACGCTGGACTTCGTCCACGACCTCGCGGCGGTCGGCCGGCCGCTCCAGCATCACCTCTCGGCACAGCTCCGCCGCGCAGGCCGCGAATAGCCTGCCCCTTCGGCCGCTCAGCCGCGTTCGTCGGAATCACCGCGTGTTTCCCGAAGGCGGAATTCGGCTGAGCGGTCGCTGAATCGTGTGGCCGGAGCGCCACTGCCAGGGCACGCGATGATGTGCTGTGCGGGTAATCGATGAACTCGTGCTGTACGTACGGGATCACGAAGTCGGCGGGGTGGGTCTGTGGGAATGGTCATGCGGCTGTGGGCGGCCGGAGAGATGCCCTACGACGACGCGCTGTACCGGCCGGACGACACCGGCCTGGAGGTGCATGTGGACGGTCCCGGGGATTACCACCCAGACGCCGGCCAGCCGATCCCGTTCCGTCTCGGAGGGCCGGTCGACGTGGCCCGGCTCATCGAGGTGAGCGGCACGACCGAGGCGAACCCTCACTTCGAGAGCCTGCTGCCGGACGGAACGGGATGGATGTGCGGCGGCGGCAGCGGGATGGGTAACGTCGGCTACCTCGCCCGTCTGGGCATCGACCAGTCCCTGCGGTGGGTGGCCGTGATGTGGAACTCGAACCCCTTTGTGGGGGTGCGCTATGAGGGAGCGACCGCCGTTTTCACCAATGACTGGAGAAACCAGCTGCGCCTCGACCTCACCGACCCCGATCTGGCCTGACCCTGCAGATTGCCGCGTCGGCTACCGACGCGGCTGAGATCCGGACGCCGATCCCGACGCCGATCCGGACGTCTGGAACAACGGGTCGGCCGCAGAGGGGAACTCGAGCCAGGATCAGTCTACGGACGGCATCAAAGGGGAGCCCTCCGACTCCGCCGCCGGCGCGACCTTGCGCAGCAGGACCACTAGCTGCTCCCGTCGGCTTCGGACAGCGGGGCCAGGAGAGCGTGTTCGGTCGCCATCTGGTCGCCGATCGTGGACGACCACGCCTCGTGTCCGTGCCCGGTCAAGGTCACGAGCAGGCTGCGGCGGTCCGCCGGGTCGTGCTCCCGAGCCCTGGACCTGGGGGGCGCAGGCCTTCCGTGACGTCCTCGTCGAGGCTGGGGGCCGACGAGGACGTCATACGCTTCGAACTGTTCGACGCGGGTCACCACGCCGTGGAGTACCGGATGCCGCCCGCACTGGCCTGGCTCTCCCGGCGGATGGCTGAACCGGTCCGAGGCGCTCAGGCCGGCCGCCCGGGTGGGCTCAGCGCAGCGCCTCGGGCAGCTCCTCCCGGTGGATGACGCCCAGGCGCTGCGTGGCCCGGGTCAGCGCAACGTACAGGTCACTGGTTCCGAACAGTGCGGGCTCCACGACCAGCACGTGGTCGAACTCGAGCCCCTTGGCCTGCCGCGGATCGAGCAGCACCACCGGGTGGGTCAGATCGGGCTCGGCGCCGGCCGTGACACCCTCCAGCGGGGCACTGATCTCCCCGTGGAGCGCCCGCGGCGCGATCACCGCGAGGCGTCCCTCCTCGGGGGTCAGCTCCAGGACCGCCCGGGCAACCGCGCCCGCCAGGTCGGCCCCGGCCTCCCGCACCCACGGCACCTCGCCGGTGGACCGCACCGAGGCGGGCGGCTCGAAGGACGGGTCGCGGGTGCGCAGCACCCTGGCGGCCAGCTCCATGATCTCGGCGGGCGTACGGTAGTTGACCTTGAGCGCGACGTGCTCGAACCGGTCGGCGACGTACGGCCCGAGGATCTTCTCCCACGAGCCGACGCCGGCCTCCTCCGAGGTCTGCGCGGGGTCGCCGACCAGGGTCATCGAGCGGGTGGGCGAGCGGCGCATCAGCAGCCTCCACGCCATCGGCGACAGTTCCTGCGCCTCGTCGACGATGATGTGCCCGAAAGCCCAGGTGCGGTCTGCGGCGGCGCGCTCGGCCGCGCTGCGGTGGTCGGCCTCCTCCTGCCGCTCGGCCATCCGTTCGGCGTCGATGATGTCGTGGGCGGCCAGGACCTCGGACTCCTCGTCCTCGAACTCGAACGACTCCGAGCCCCTCGACAGCTCCAGCACGCCCTGCGCGTATGCGATCCGCTCCTGACGCTCGGCCTCAGCGGCCGCCCGCTCGGCGCTGTCGTCGGCCCCGAGGAGCTCCGCCGCCTCGTCGAGCAGCGGTACGTCGGCGGGGGTCCACCGCCCGTCGCCCGGCGCGCGCCGGATCGCCTCGGCGTCCTCGGCCGGTACGTAGACGGGGTCGGCCAGGTAGTCGCTGAGGAACCCCTCCGGGGTGAGCGGCGGCCACAGCTCGTCGACGGCGCTGTGCACCGCCTTGCTGACGGCGACACCCTTGCCGAGCTGGGCGATGTCGTCGGGGCCGAGGAAGTTGGGACCTCCGTACGGGTCGGCCCCGATGCGCTCCGTGAGCTGTGCGGTGAGGGCGTCGATGATCCGGAACGCGAAGTGCGGGCGGGCGAGGTTGTGCGGCAGCCGGGTCTCGCGTGCAGCCTGCCGGGCCTCGTAGGCGATCTCCCAGTCGAGGATCAGGTCCCCGTCGTCGTGCCGGATGATCAGCGGGGCCCCGGGCTCGGGCAGCAGTTGCCGGTCGCGTACGGCCATGGCGAGCGCCTCCGCCATCGGCTCGGCGCCCTTGACTGCGGTGGCGCGGGGCGTGTCGGTCCCGTGGGCGTGGACGCCGGGGAAGAGCTCGGCCTGTGTGGCGAGCAGCACCCCGGTCTCGCCGAGGGCGGGCAGCACCTCGCCGATGTAGCTCAGGAAGGCCGGGTTGGGGCCCACGATCAGGACGGCGCGCTTGGCGAGCAGCTCACGGTGTTCGTACAGGAGGAAGGCCGCCCGGTGCAGTGCCACCGCCGTCTTTCCGGTACCGGGCCCGCCCTCGACGACGAGCACACCGCGGTGCGGGGCGCGGATGATGCGGTCCTGCTCCGCCTGGATAGTCCGCACGATGTCGCCCATGCGGCCGGTCCGGGCGGAGTTCACGGCCGCGAGGAGCACGGTGTCGCCGCTCGGGTCCTCGAAGCCGGTGCGCTGCCGGTCCCCGACGTCGAGGATCTCGTCGTGAAGCTCGGTGACGGCGCGGCCCTCGGTGGTGATGTGCCTGCGCCGGCGCAGCCCCATGGGCGTGTGGCCGGTGGCGAGGTAGAAGGGGCGGGCGACCGGCGCACGCCAGTCGATCAGCAGCGGCGTGTGCGCGGTGTCGTCCTCGCGGATTCCGATGCGGCCGATATGGTGCGCGGTGCCGTCGGAGAGATCGATGCGACCGAAACACAGTGAGCCGTCCACCGCGTTCAGGGCGGCCAGCAGACCCGAGCGTTCGGCGACGAGCACATCGCGCTCGAGACGGGCCTGCAGCCCGTTGCCGACCGGCGTCAGCGCGTCCTCGACGTGCTGAGCGGTGACTCCGCGCAGCGCGTCGACACGGTCGTAGAGCCGGTCGATGAATTCCTGCTCCTTCTGCAATTCATCGATTTCCCGAGTTGACAAAATTGCTCCCTGCCGGATATGGTCTTGCTTAGTGGCCCCCCGAGTGGGGCCTTTTCTGTGGGCGCACAGAAAGAATCAATATACCCGGAAAAACCCCCGGTCCACAAATGTGGACCGGGGGTTTTCTGTTGCCGCTTGTCGGGAGGTGTCGGCCGTGGTGTGGGTCAGTCCCATTGGTCCTGGTTGATGAAGCGGCTGAAGCCTCGCCAGGAGTTGGGGCCCATCACGCCGTCGATGGGTCCGGTGTAGCCGTGGGCTGCGGCAAGTCGTTGGACCGCTGCCCAGGTGTTGGTTCCGGGTGCGCCGTCGAGGGGTCCGGTGTAGCCCCAGTTCCGCATGTTCGACTGGAGCGCGGCGTAGGTGTTGGGGCCCGGGACGCCGTCGATGGGTCCGGTGTACCCGGACTGGATCCGTAGCCAGTTCTGTGTCCGCTTCCACATCACCGGGCCCGGGACACCGTCCTGCTCCGTCGACGTCTTCGGCAACCCACCACCGCCCCCGAGGTAGTTCAGCGGGTTGACGCGGGTGCCGCCCGGGGTGATCAGATGCCAGTGCACGTGCGGCCCGGTGGAGCTTCCGGAACCGGGCGCACCGACGGCACCTCCGGAACGGCCGACGATTCCCCCCTTGCCGACCGAGGTGCCGTTGGCCAGCAGGAACTGCGACAGATGCATGTACTGCGTCCGGTACCCGTCGCTGTGGGTGATGGTCACCGTGTGCCCACCGGTGCCGTTGTCCGGAATGTTTGTTATGACTCCGGCGCCCGCGGCCGGCAGTGAGGTGCCGACTCCCATCCCGTAGTCGATTCCGCCCAGGGAGCCGCTGTCGAGGTGGTCCTGCCAGGTGCCGGTGATCTGATAGCCGCTGAACGGGTTGTAGATGTCCAGGGCCTGAGCGGGGTTGCCCGAGAACAGCACGCCTCCGGCCGCCAGGCCGAGTGTGGTGACCGAGCTGCGCAGTAGGGTGCGCCTGCTTATCTCGAGCCGCGGCCGAATCTCCCGGCCGTCTTCGGATCCATGGTGCTCGCTCACGCCAACTCCCTTGTGAATGCTGCGACTTGACCTGGCAGAGGGGTGCGGGGCCACGGTAACCTACGCGCATAGATTTTGATAAGCGCATGACAGGTTCACCCCCGGCGCATCCGCGTCGGGATCCCGTCCCCACCGGAGGAGACATGCGTAGGAGAACGTTGATTCGAGGCGCCGTGGCGACGGCTCTGGCCCCGGCCGGAATCGTCCTGGCCACCGGTGCCGCGGATGCCGACGCTCCGGCCCGTACCGAGGCGGCGGACCTGGAAGGCGTGGACGTCTCGAACTACCAGCAGGGCATCGACTACGCCCGGGTGGCTGCGGAGGGCCGGCGCTTCGTCATCGCCAAGGCCGGGGGGTGCCAGCTCAGCGAGGGCCCCTACACCACGTCCTCCTATCCCGGTCATGTCGACGGAGCACGCGCCGCCGGACTGCGGGTGGGCCACTACTGGTTGTCGGGGGACTTCCTCGCCCCCGCTGCTGCCGCCGACTACTTCGTGGACCATCTGCACGACTACCGGGTCGGGGACGTACTCGCGCTGGATGTCGAGGTGCTGGACGACTCGACCCGTCTGTGGGACGACGCGGATGTGTCCGCCTGGTTCAACCGCGTGCGGGAGCGGGTCGGCAGCTACGTTCCCTGGTTCTACATCAGCACCGGCGCACTGCGGTCCGGCGCCTGGAGCCGCACGATCGCCGCCGGCGCCCATCTGTGGGCAGCCTCCTGGGGGCCGAACGACGGCACCTGGCCCGGTGCGCCCGACCTCGGCGGCCGCTACCCCGACTGGGCGGCCCACCAGTACACCTCCGTGGGGTCCGCCGGTGGCGCCTCTCCGGTCGATCTCAACCTCGCCCGCTCCTGGGCGTTCGAACTCACCGAGCCGACCGACCCGCCGACCGGTGGTGGGTTGCCGAAGACGTCGACGGAGCAGGACGGTGTCCCGGGCCCGGTGATGTGGAAGCGGACACAGAACTGGCTACGGATCCAGTCCGGGTACACCGGACCCATCGACGGCGTCCCGGGCCCCAACACCTACGCCGCGCTCCAGTCGAACATGCGGAACTGGGGCTACACCGGACCCCTCGACGGCGCACCCGGAACCAACACCTGGGCAGCGGTCCAACGACTGGCCGCAGCCCACGGCTACACCGGACCCATCGACGGCGTGATGGGCCCCAACTCCTGGCGAGGCTTCAGCCGCTTCATCAACCAGGACCAATGGGACTGACCCACACCACGGCCGACACCTCCCGCGCGGGGCAGGCAGGCGGACGGGTAGGCGGGCAGGTCGACGGCGGGCTGTGATGTGCCATCCGCAGTACTCAAGGATATGACTAGTCATATCCTTGAGTACGATGCATCGCGGCCGGTGCCACCGGGCTGACCGGCGAGGAGAAGGAGGGGCTGCTTCGATGGCCTTGCGACATGCCGTGCTGGCGGCGCTGCTGGACGGCGAGTACAGCGGATACCAACTGGCGAAGGCGTTCGACGTCGGCGTAGCGAACTTCTGGCATGCCCTGCCCCAGCAGTTGTACACGGAGCTGGCCAGGCTGGAGAAGGAAGGGCTGGTCGCCGGGCGGCAGGTGGTTCAGGAGACCCGGCCCAACAAACGTCTCTTCCACGTCACCGACGCCGGTCGTGACGAGCTGGAGAAATTCGCCGCAACTCCGTCGAAGCCGTCGTTCATCCGAGACGACCTGCTCGTCAAGGTCCAGTCCGCCGACCGCGTCGGCACCGCGCGGGTGATCGAACAGCTCGAAGAGCGCGTGTCCGCGGCCGAGGCGAAGATCGGGCTCCTCGACAAGCTGCTGCGCCAGATGCGCGGGGATGCGGACGAGGCGGAGTTCCTCCGCCACGGCGACCGGATCGGGCCGTACCTGACGTGTCTGCGCGGTGTGGCCTTCGAGCAGGGCCACCGGGACTGGTGCCTGCGGACCACGGCCGTGCTGCGGGAAAGGCAGGCAATCCATGCCGAGCGGTGAGTACCTGCGGTACGTCGCGTTGGGCGACAGCCAGACCGAAGGGATCGGTGACGGGGACGACACCGTGGGCCTGCGGGGCTGGGCGGACCGGTTCGCCGAGCATGTCGCGGCATCCAACCCGGGTCTTCAGTACGCGAATCTGGCCGTCCGAGGGCGTGTCGCCGGACAGATACACAGGGAGCAGCTGGGCCCTGCGCTGGCCCTGCGCCCCGACCTGGCCACCGTCGTCGCCGGGGTCAACGATGTGCTCCGGCCGCGGTTCGACGCCGCGGAGGTGGTCGGGCACCTGGAGGAGATGTTCGCCGCGCTGACGGCCGCCGGGGCCCAGGTGGCAACCCTGACCTTCCCCGACGTGGGAAAGGTGGCGCCTGCCGCCCGGCCTCTCAGGTCCCGGGTGGCGGACCTCAACACCCATATCCGTGCCGCGGCGGCCCGCCACGGGGTCGCGGTCGCCGAGATCGACCTGCACCCGGTGGCCACCGATGCGCGCCTGTGGAGCGTGGACCGGCTCCACACCAGCCCCCTCGGCCACGCACGCATCGCTGCTGCTGTCGCCCAGGCCGTCGACCTGCCAGGAAGCGACGACGCCTGGACGCACCCCCTTCCGCCCCAGGTGCTCCCCAAGGGGCTGCGGTCCGCAGGGGCCGAACTGCGGTGGGCGGCCGCCTTCCTCGGCCCCTGGCTGGGCCGCCGGCTGCGCGGTCGGTCCTCGGGCGACGGACGTACCGCCAAGCGCCCGCAGCTCCTGCCCTTCGGCGTCGTTTCCTGATGACCTGGGGCGCGTAGCCGGAGATGGGCCGGAAGCCGTTCGTCCGCCGGCTGACGTGAGCGCAGCGCCCGTATGCGCCGGACGTCCGTCAGCCGGCGTCGGGCAGGCCCCATGTGTCCGGGACGTCGAACAGCCGCTGTGCCCGGTGGTCGTTCCTCCGCCGGAGGGCGGTGATCCATGAGGGGGCGTCCTCGCGGGCAAGGCAGGGGCAGACGGCGCGGTGCGCTATGCGGCAGTGAGCGCCGGGCAGCGGTTCGGCGTCCCACAGGTTCATGGCTCTGCCGTCCGGGGTGAGGATCCAGCGTCGGCGCGGCGGGACGGTGTGGGCGGCGACGACGACTCCGGGTTCGAGGAAGACCCAGTGCCCGTCGTAGTGGGTCGGGCGGCGGTCCAGGGTGAGGCCGCAGTGCGGGCACTCGGGCGGGGCGGGCGGAGGCGGTGCGGTGGCACCTTCGAGGGCCGCCTGCGATGCGTCGTCGGGTCGGTCCGGACCGGTGGCGGAATTCTCGTTGTCCCCCATACACGACAGGGTCCATACAGGCCGTCGGGTCCGGTAGGCCGCAATTCGGCCGTGCCCCGGTCGGGAGAACCTGCTTGCCGCGCTGTCACGCACCGCCCGAGGAGGTGCCGGGCGCGGCGGCGGTGTTCCACGCGTTCTGCCCCGAGTACGTGAGCGGCCTGCCCCGAGCAGGTAACCGGCCTGCCCCGAGTACGTGAGCGACCTGCGTTGTCAGTGGTCGCACGTAGGTTCAGTCGTGTTCCGCCACTGTGGCGTGGACGCCCCCTCGGTGCATAGGAGATGGTGCGTTGTCGGACTGGGAGAGGTCGAGCACGGCACGGGTGACAGCACCCGCGCGGCCACGCAAACTGGCCAAGGTCCCGTTCGTCGAGCTGGCCGGCGGGCGACTGCAGGGTGTGGTGTCGAGCGGTTCGGACATCGGCCGGGTGTACGTCTCGTCGGTCGCGTCCGGCACGTACGCGTTCGCCTGCAGCACCAACAACAACCGGCCCTGCGGTGGCGCGCGGGGTTCGTTCTGCAATCACATCCGGGCCCTGATCAACGAGGCGGTGCTGCAGTACGGCGCCGAGCGCGTGGCCCGCTACCTGAAGGTGGAGACGGCGAGCGGGGAGCAGCCGAGCGCGTCGAATGTCGAGGCCGGCATGAGCGGTACCCGCCCCGAGCAGGCGGACACCAAGGACGCAGCCCCCGTCTTCAGCCGGTTCCTGCGCCACCTGGCGTATCTGGAACTCGCGCCGAGCGCGGCACCGTTGCCGGAGATGCAGTGGTTCCCGCCGACGAGGACGGTGGCGTGATGCGCACGGATCTGCTCCTCGAAACCGTCCCGGGGCTCGACGAGGCACTGGCGGCCGTCGACTCCTTCGACCAGGCGCTCGTCGACGGTCTGCTCCGTCCCCGGCCCGACCGGGCCGCGGCCCTCGCCGAGTTCGGCCACGCCGTCGCGGGTACACCACTGGCCGCGAGGGTTGCCGATGCGGCCGGCCGGGCTGCCGACGGATCGGCGGGCGAGGACGACTTCACCGCCCTCGCCGCGGCCCGTACCGCGCTGCTCGGCTCCGTCCACGACGCCCTGATGAGCCGCGTCGGCGAAGCGACCGGCAGAGCGCGTGGCGTCGCGGCGGAGATGCCGGCGGCCGAGAGCCGGCCGGCGGTGAATCTGTCGGCCGCGGCCCGCTCCTGGCTTTCCGATCTGGCGCGCGTCGGCTGGCAGGGAATGGACCACGAGGTCGTCTCGGGGGCGGCGCCCGTCGTCTCCGCGATGCTCCCGGACCCCGCTCTGCGCAGGCTCGCGACCCTGCTCGACGGATTCGCAGCCGAACTCGCAGCATCCTGCCCGGGTGCGGCGCTGGAACGCGTGCCGACGCGCCGCTGGGCCGACCTGTGGTCCCGGGCGATGCTGCTGACGCTGCCCGGCGCCGCCGAGGTGCCCGTGACGGGCACGGCCACCGGCCGGCTCCTGCCCCTCGGCGTCGATCTGCACGAACACGCCACCGCTGTACAGGCTCAGGTCCACGCCGTGTTCGAGCCCGCCGACGGCACCGCACCCCGGCTGGTGCGGGCCGGCATGGCGGTGCCGAAGCCCGACACGGTGGTCGGAGCCGGCATCTGGCAGCTGCTCCGTCCGCACATGTCCCTTCTGGCAGCCGTCGGCGAAGGCCGCTCGATGGACCTCGACGCCATGCCGGTCACCGGTGAGGGTGACCTGATCTGGCGCGACGCACATGCGCGTGCGGGTGAGAGCGCCGACGCCTTTGTCACGGCCCGCGTCGCCCTGCCCGCCGCCACCGAAGCGGTCACGGCGCCGCTGGACCGCCATCCGGCGCGCATCGCCGTGCCCGTGTTCCTGGAGGGATACGCCGTTCAACAGAACGACGGCGCACTGACCTTCACCGTGGCCGGCCACCCGCTGGAGGTCGACACCGACCGCATCCCGGCCGCCGGGCCGCTCACGCCGGAAGCCGTCGCCGCGTCCGGCGCGTGCATCGCTCTGCTCCGCTGGGATGCCGGCCGCTACCGCCTCCAGCCCCTGGCCGTGGAGACGACCGTGCGGAAGAAGGGCGTCGCCCTGCACGCCGGCGGCTGGGCCGGCGGCACGACCGACAAGGCCGGTGTCAGGGCCGAGAAGGCCGCCACCGACGCCGTCGCCGTCCTCAGGGAGCGCGCGGGAAGGCTGCTGCGGAAATGACGGAGCATATGACCGACCTGTCGGAGCCGTGCGCGCCGCACCCGTCCGTGCCGGAGCCGTCCGCACCACAGGCACTACAGGAACCGCACCCGTCCGTGCCGGACCCGTCGGCGTCTCCGCGCACGCCCGAGGCCGATCCGCACGAGAACCGCCGTCAGGTCCTGTACTGGCGTCTCCTCGCCAGGCTCTTCGACCCCGAGGAGCAGCCCGCGCTGGAGTCGGCGAGCCTCGCCGTCGTCGAGGACCTCCGGTTGCCGTCCGCACTGCTGGACCCGCAGGCCTCGGTCGACTCGGTCGTGCAACGCCATCCCGAGCTTGCCGACGAGTTCGACGGCCTGATGGCCCCCGGGCCCGACGACGGCGTACGGGACCGGGCCGCCGAGGTGCGGCGGGCGGCACTGGTGTCGAAGGTGCTCCTCAACGTCTTCGCCTCCGGCTCCGGCACCGTCACCGCCGGGCAGTTGGCGCGCTGGCAGTCCGATGCGGGGTGGCTGGAGCGTGCGCTCGGCTGCGCGCCCGGCGAACTGCGGGGCGGACGCACCGGGGGAGGAGGATCCGGACCTGGTGCGCATCCCGACCTTGCCCGGCTGATCCCGACGATCGGGCCGGAGCTCGGCGCCCTCGAAGCCGACCTCGTCCGGCGGATGCACCTGCGGGAGGTGCTGGCCGACCGCGTACTCGCGGCGCAGCTCACCCCCAGCATGTCGCTGATCGAGCAGCTGCTGCGGGACAAGAGCAACCTCTCGGGTATCGCCCTGGTCAACGCCAAGGCCCTGATCCGCCGCTTCGTCGACGAGGTCGCCGAAGTGCTGCGCACCCAGGTGGAGAAGTCCACGGTGGGCGCAGTGGACCGCTCCGTCCCGCCCAAGAGGGTGTTCCGCAATCTCGACCTCGACCGCACGATCTGGAAGAACCTCACCAACTGGAGCCCGGAGGAGGAGCGGTTGTACGTCGACCGCCTCTACTACCGGCACACCGCGCGCAAGACGACACCCCAGCGGCTGATCGTCGTCGTGGACCAGTCGGGCTCGATGGTCGACTCGATGGTGAACTGCACCATCCTGGCATCGGTCTTCGCCGGACTTCCGAAGGTGGACGTCCATCTGATCGCGTACGACACGCAGGCGCTCGACCTCACGCCCTGGGTGCACGACCCCTTCGAGACGCTGCTCCGCACCAAGCTCGGCGGGGGCAACGACGGTCCCGTCGCGATGGCGATGGCCCGCCCGAAGATCACCGACCCCAAGGACACCGTGATGGTGTGGATCTCCGACTTCTACGAGTTCGGCCGATCGCAGCCGCTGTTCGAGGGCATCGAGGCCGTCCACCGCTCCGGAGTGAAGTTCATCCCCGTCGGGTCGGTCACCAGCTCCGGGCGCCAGGAGGTCAACCCCTGGTTCCGCGAACGCTTCAAGGCCCTCGGCACGCCGGTGCTCTCCGGCCACATCCGCAAGCTCGTCCACGAGCTCAAGACGTTCCTCGCCTAGAAAGGGCCTCTCATGTCAGACCTGTTGCGCGCCCCCGCCGAGATCAAGTACGCCGAGGAACTGGCGTGGCTCGAGTCCGTCGACGACAACCCCAAACCGTTCTCATGGCGGCTCTCGCCGAAGATGGTCCGCCTCTTCATCCTGGGCTCCGAGCGTGCCGACGGCCTCGACCGGGAGATCACGCAGAAGTGGTACGGCGACCGCAGTTTCGTCGAGCGCTCCATCGTCACCCTGGCCTCCGACCGAGGCCTCCTGCTCATCGGTGACCCCGGCACCGGCAAGAGCTGGCTGGCCGAGCTGTTGTCCGCCGCGATCTGCCGCAACTCCACGCTGGTCGTGCAGGGCACGGCCGGCACCACCGAGGACCACATCAAGTACTCCTGGAACGTCTCCATGGTCATCGCCAAGGGACAGTCGCGGGAGTCCATGATCCCTTCACCGATCATGACGGCGATGGAGGCCGGTGCGATCGGCCGCTTCGAGGAACTGACCCGTTCCACCAGCGACGTCCAGGACGCGCTGATCTCGATCCTGTCCGAGAAGTACATCTCGGTGCCCGAACTGGACAGCGACAACATCGTCTTCGCCAAGCCGGGCTTCTCGGTCATCGCCACGGCCAACAGCCGTGACCGGGGCGTCAACGACCTGTCCTCGGCGCTCAAGCGCCGCTTCAACTTCGTACGCATCCCGGTGGTGACGAACAAGAAGAGCGAGGCGGAGATCGTCCGCTTCCGTACCGAGGAACTGCTGCGTCGCCACAGCATCGAGCTCGACGTGCCCCCGACGCTCCTCGACGTGCTGCTGCAGAGCTTCGCCGACCTGCGCGCCTCCGCGGCCGCGGCCGGCAGCGACGACGAGAAGCTGGAGTCGGCCCTGTCCACGGCCGAACAGATCGGCGTGCTGGAGGACGCGATCCTGCACGGCAACTTCTTCGGTGAACGCGACCTGACCGCCCGCACGCTGGCATCCTCGCTCGTCGGCTCGCTGGCCCGGCGGGATCCCGAGGACCTGGCCATTCTCAACAAGTACCTGCACGGCGTCGTCGAACCCCGCAGCAAGGAAGAGGGCGGATCCTGGCCCGAGTTCCTGGAGGGCGGCCGCGAGACGATCGCCACCCTGTCGTGACCGGCACGCACGAGCGGAGCTTCGAGGAGCTGCGCACGCAGTTGCAGGAGGCCGCCGCGACGTTCGCCGACGGACCCGACGCCCTGGAGGGCATCCTCCTCGGCATCGTCGACGACGTGGACCGTGCTGTGCGGGAGCCCTTGGAGATCTTTCCCGTCTGTCACCACTCACCCGCCTCGGCGATCGCGATGGCGCGCCGGCTGCGGGAGAAGCAGCCGAAGGTGGTCTACCTGGAGCTGTGTGAGGACATGGCTCCGCTCCTGGCCGAGCTGCGCAACTGCAGACTCCCCGTGGCGGTCCAGGCGTTCGCGACGGAGACCGACGGCTTCCCGGCCGAATGGGCCCCGCTGTCGGTGGTCGCCCCGATCACCGAGGCCTCGGCCGAGTACCAGGCGATCGCCTACGCACTGGACACACCGGGCGTGGAACTGGTCCTCGTCGACCGCTCGTCGGATCACGTCTACCAGTGGGACGCGCGGGCGGAGCACCTCGATGACGACCCGGCATCGCCCGGTTCCGACGCACCGCCCGCCGAGGAGGAGGCCGCACTGCACGGCGACGCGGTCGGCGTGGGGATCGGCGACCTGCGGCCCCGCTTCGCCGAACTGGAGGAGCACCTGCTGCGTCACGGCAAGGTGCGGCACTGGTCGGAGTGGTGGCACCAGTACGTGGAGCTCCCCCTCGGCGTAGGCGACCACGACACCTACCGCCAGGTCATGCTCCTGATCGGCAGCCTCTTCCGGCACCTCGCTCCGGGCGACCCGCACCGGGTACGCGTGGACGAGGACCGCGAACGCCACATGTGGACGCGGATGCGCGCCCATCTGGCCGCGACAGGTACCGACCCCGCCGACGGCCTCTACATCTGCGGTGCCTTCCACGCTGCCAGCCGTGTCGAGGAGTTCGGCGTCCACGGCAGCGACACCTTCGAGATCTCCCCGCGCACCGCCACGAAGTGGCAGCACGGACTGATCCCGTCCAGCCACGCGGCGATCGAGGCGCAGTTCGGTCTCGCCGCCGGGTCCGTGTCGATCGCCGCGACAGTCTGGGCGAACAACGTCCGGCGCACCCGCGTGGAGCCGTACCGCCTGGCCGGGCAGGCCGGCGGGAAGAAGCCGCGGGTCAGGAAGGCCGTGGCCGCGCCGGTCCCCGGACCGACGGCCGAACCCTCGGACAAGCTGTCCGGATTCCTCCGGCGCCCGCCCGTCCTGGACCGGCTGGACGAGGCCGAACTGCTCGGCTGGTGCGTGGAGATCGTGCGCGCCGCCCGCCGCAACGGCTATCTCGCCTCCACCGCCGACGCCATCGCGGTGTTCGAGACGTCGATCCTGCTGGCCGGCATGCGCGACCGGGCAAGGCCGACGCCGTACGACTTCCAGGACGCGGCCGTCACCTGCATCGAGAAGGACACCGTGCCGGGCCGGCGCGATGTGCGCCGTCTGGTGGAAATCATGATGGGCGGCGACCGGGTCGGCCAGGTCGGCTACGACGCCCTGCCGCCGCTGGCCCGTGATGTGCACGACCGGCTCGCGGCCCTGAATCTGCGGCTCGAACAGCGCGGTGTGCAGCGGGCGCTCCTCGACATCGCCTCCCGGCCGGAGCTGGCCAGGTGCTCCGACGTCCTGTGGATGCTGCGCCGGCTGCTGCCACCGGGCGTCGCGCGGCCGATCATGGGCGAGCGGAGTCTGGGGGAGCGGTCGATCCAGGAGTCGTGGGACCTGGCGCTCGGCACCCACCAGCGGGCCCTCATCGAGCTCGGCTACGAGGGCGTCAGCATCGAGCAGGTCCTGGAGCAGCGGCTGCGCCGCACGGCGTACGCCCCGCAGGCCACTGCGGCGAGTGTCCTGGAAGCCGTCGAGGACGCGACGCTGTACCTGCGCAGCAGCCGCCTGGCCGACGAGCTGGGCACCCGTGCGCTGGAGGTGCTGGCGTCCGAACGCAGCGTCGACGGTGCACCGGAGGTGCTGCGTCGGGTACGACGGCTGCTGGCGTACTACCGCACCAACGAGCCGGTTCTGCCGCCGTGGATCGAGTCGTTCGTCAAGACCGGGTACGCGCACTACTGCACCCTGCTGCCGATGTCGTTCACCGACGACGACGCCACAGTCCGCCAGGTGGCGGCGATGCTCGGTTTCCTCTTCAGCATGGAGAACCTGGCCCTGTCGCTGGGTTGCGACCGCGCCCAGCTCCAGCTGGCCATGGCCCAGTCGCATCCGCGGGAGCCGTCGAGGACGGCGCTGCTGTGGGCGGCGCAGGTGCAGCTCGGGCAACTCTCCCGTGCGGAGCTGCGGTCGCGGTGCGACGAACTGCTGGGCAACCCCCTGGTGGTGCCCGCGTACCCGCGCTACCTCAGCGGTCTGGTCCACGCGCTGGAACCCGTTCCCGGGCTCACGGACTTCGTGGTGGAGGCGGTGTCGCAGGCGTTCGGACGGCTGCCCGACCCGGTGCTCCTGCCCTGGCTGCCGACCCTGGTCACCACCTTGCGTGCGGGCGGCGCCGACCTGGCCCCGTTGCTCATCCGCGAGGCCGGACGGACCTTCCCCGGCCGTCTCGGAGCGCTTGACACGTGGATACCGCCGTGGCGCGTGCAGCCGGAGGTGCCGGTGGCCGGCCGTCGGGAGACCGCCCGTGGGTGCACGCTGCTGGCCGCACACCCCGGGACCTGCGATGCGGTGGCAGCTCTGCTGGGCTGTGAAGGGACATGGGAGAGCCCCGGTTCCGGCCGGACAGGCGTGGCCCTGGTCGGTGGACACCCGGATACCGCGGTGGCTCTGGAAGCGCTGCTGGCCGGGTGAGGGCCGGCTGAGGGCCGGGGGTGCGGCCCGATGGCGCCGAAGGGGTCCGGCCCACCGCGTGACACGGTGGGGCGGACCCCTTCGGAGGGTGATGAGGGATCAGCGTGCGAGGCGGATGCGGTGCAGCTGGTCCTTGCCGTCGGCGCCCGCGCCGGACTTGTCGACGACGTACGCGGAGCCGCCTGCGACCTCGATGTGGTTGGGGTTGGCGCCGGTGGCCACGGTCTCCACGACGCTGCCCCTGCCGGGGTCGACGACCGAGACGGTGGCGTCCGTGCGGTTGACCACGAGCACGTTGCCCGAGCGGTTGTCCGTGGCCACGGACAGCGGACCCGCACCGGTGGCCACGGACTTGGTGACGAGGCCCTTGCGGAGGTCCACGACCGAGACGTCCCCGCCGGTCTGGTTGGCGGTGTAGGCGGTGCGGCCGTCCTGGGACAGGGAGACGGAGATCGGGCCGTCACCGGTGGGGATGAGCCGCGGGGTCGTGGAGCGCGTGGTGACCTGGATGATCTGGTCGTTGGTGAGGTCAGCGGCGTAGACGGTGCCGGACTTCTCGTCCAGGGCCAGGCCGGCCGGGCCCGAACCCTCGACCGTGACGCGCTTCTTCTCCTTGAGGGTGCGGCTGTCGAAGGCGACGAGCGTGCCGTCCCCGTAGGAGCTTGCCCACACGGTGTCGTGGCGCTCGTCGACGACGATCTCCCGGGCGTGGGCCACGTTCGCAAGCGTGGCGAGGTGCTTGCCGGTGCGCTGGCTGTAGACGGCGACCGAGTTGTTACGGGTGTTGGTGGTCCAGACGGTGTTGTGCTCGTCGTCGACCGCCACCCCGTAGACCGCTTCGACCGCGCCGGTGGCCGCGTCGGTGACCGGCGGCGTGTAGGTCGCCTTCACCTTGAGCGTCAGCGGGTCCACCTTCGTCAGGGCGGAGTTCGTCACCGGGGGCCGTCCCACCGAGGAGGTGGTCCACAGGACGTGGTTCCGCTCCGAGTAGGAGGACTGGTAGAGGCCGGCGGCGACCGGTGCGGTGGTGACCGCCGAGGCAGTCGGCCGGCTCTGCGCGGTCGCGGTGCCCGTCAGTGCCGCGGTGCTGCCTGCGGCGAGCACGACGGCGATGGCCGCACAGGTTCCGGTGCGACGCGGACTGCGGGTGGGTGAGGTCATGCTGAGGTCAACTCCTGAGTGCGTTCAATGAGGATCTGTACTCCTGAAACTTAGCTTAGCCTTACCTAAGTAACGCTCTTTCAGGTGTGTGATCTGACTAACAACTCGACTGGGCGTGAGGGGTGTTCGGGAAGCGTCAGCCCTGGTCGGCGGTGGGGCGCCGACGGCGGACCACGAACAGAGTCGTGCCCGCGGCGCCGGCCGCTCCGCCCACCGCCGCGGCCGCGGCCGACCACGCGATGGTCGCGTACGAGACGGAACTCTCCAGGGACGCGGCCGTGGTGGTGAGGGGTGCGGTGTCCGGTGCGGCGCCGCCCGATGCCGGGGCGCTGCCCGGAGTGCCGTCCGCTCCGGTCACCTCGAAGTCGACCTTGAGCGTGGTGGCCGGCTCCGGCGCGAGGAAGCGCAGCCAGTGCGCCCCTGTCGAGGTACCGGCCGGGACGGTCACATCACCCTCGTACGAACCCTTCGCGTCGGTCTTCCACTGGCCCAGGATCGCGTCGTCGTCGAGCTTGACGGTGACCGTCCGGCCGGCCGGGAACTTGGTCACCGCGAAGTGCAGCGTGCCGCCCGCCTGTACCTGGCCGGCGGTGATCTCGGCCTTGGCGCCACGGGAGTTGGAGGCGGCCGCCGGTGCGCCCGACGCCGCCGGTACCGGGGTGGCCGCGGCGCCGGATGCGTTGGTGCCACCGGTGGCCGAAGAGTCTGCGGAAGTGCCGGTGGTGACAGTGAAGTCCGCCCGGACGCTCGTCGACGGATTCGGGGCGAGGAAGCGCAGCCAGTGGGCCCCCTTCGTCGCCGATGCCGGGATCGTCACGGTGCCGGAAAGGGTGCCGTCGGCACCGATGCCGTCCGGCCACTGCCCGATGATCTCGGAGTCGTCGAGCTTGACGGTGAGCTGTTCCCCGGCCGGAAAGCCGGTCACCCGGAAGGAGACCTTGCCGCCGGCGGCGACCTGTGAGCCCGCCGTGATCGAGGCGGACGCTGCGGCGCTGCCCCCGGAGCCGCCCGTGGTGCCGGAGCCGCCGACGGTGCCGGAGCCGCCCGTCGTGCCGCTGGTGTCCGTCGTCCCGCCGGATCCACCACCCGTGCCCGAGCCGCCGGTGCTGCCCGTGCCGCCCGTGCCCGCGGCCTTCACCGAGAAGTCGGCGCGCAGGCTCGTGGACGGGTTCGGAGCAAGGAAGCGCAGCCAATGCGCCCCGCTCGAAGTCGACTTCGGGAGGGTCACGGTGCCGGAGAACGTGCCTGCGGCGCTCACCGCGCCCGTCCACTGCCCGATGATCTCGCTGTCGTCCAGCTTGACCGTGACGCTCTGGCCCTTGACGAACCCGGAAAGGGTGAAGGAGACCTTGCCGCCCGCCGTGGCCTCGGAACCACTCAGCCGGACCGTGGGCTGCGCGGTTGGCGGGGTCGCGGTGGCCGTGGGCTTCGGTGTGGGCTTCGGTGTGGGTGTGGGTGTGGGTGTGGGTGTGGGGGTCGGTGACGGCGCGTCGGCCGTCACCGACAGGTTCTCGCTTCTGACGCTCGTCTGTGGCGCCAGGAACCGCAGCCAGTGCTCGCCGCCCACCGCGGCGTCGGTCGGCACGGTGACGGCGCCCGCGACGCTGCCGTCGTCGCCGACGGGGAACTGCCCCAGGAGCGTCTTGTCGTCGAACTTGACACTGAGTGTGGCGCCGGCGGGGAATCCGGAAGCGGTGAACGGTACTTCGCCGCCCGGCTTCACCGTGGCCGCGCCCAGGACGACCGTGGGTGCGGTCGTGTCGGCCACGAGGGCGAGCGCGCTCCCGGTCGGCGTACCACCGCTGCTCGCGGTGGCCAGGGGGACGGCCAGGGCGCCGAGGCCGAGCGTCGCACCGGCTGCCAGCGCGGCCATGCGGCTGATTCTGGCGCGGGAGGCGGTCGCGGGCATGGGGGCGCGGGAGGGTCTGTCGGGGTTCATGGCGGGCTGCTCCTGGCAGGCGGAGAGTGAGGGAGGGGGTGGTTCAGGGGTGCGAAGTCAACGGCGTCGGGGCAAGCCCGCGTTGAGCACCAAGTTAGGTGAGCCTAACCTAAGAATGTGAGAAATGGCTTGAGGGCCCACGCGCGGTCGCGAGGTGGTGTATGCCCGTGACGAGTCGGCGACGGGTCCGCGACGGGTCCGTGGTGGACCCGTGGTGCCGAAAGGTAAGGTGACCCTAAGTTGAAAGCCTCGTCATTCGGAGCCACTTTTCATGATCACGTCTGTACCGCCCCAGGACGCCCCGAAGCGACCGCCCAGGACGGTGCGGCCGGACCCGCTGACGCGGCTCATGGACCCCGTGTGCGCCCTGCCGGGCCCCGGTGAAGCCGAGGAGTTCTGGGCCCGGGTGGCCGGATCCGGCACGCCGCTCGTCGGGCCGGACCCGCTGGGCGGCGACGGCCACGTCGCCGTGACGTTCCTCTGGCGCGGCGCGCCCGGCACCCGCGCTGTGCAGGTGCTGCCCAACAAGCTGGGTGACCCGCGGGCCCCCGAGGGCAACCTGATGGAGCACGTGCCCGGCACGGATGTCTGGCACTGGACACTGCGCCTGCGGCACGACTGGCGGGGCACGTACGACTTCTACGTCGACGAGGGCGAGGGCCCCGGCCCCGAAGCGGCCGACTACTGGCACCGGCTGCGCACCCTGCGTCGCCATGATCCACTCAACCACCGTTCGCTTCCCCGCCGTTGGAGTGGTGACCCGGTCTCCTACGCCGAGCTCCCTGCCGCCCCCAGCGCCCGGGACTGGCTGCCGCGACCGGACGTCGCCCGGGGAGAGGCGTCCGCGCACGAGGTCCTTTCCGAGCACCTCGGCAGCAGCCGGCGCGTATGGACGTACCGGCCCGCCGGCGCCCACGGGGCGACCGAACTGCCGGTGCTCGTCGTCCTGGACGGGGAGCACTGGCAGCCGCACCTCGGTCTCGCCCATCTGCTGGACAACCTCATCGCCGACGGGCGCATCCCCCCGCTCGTCGCCCTGCTGCCGGAGTCCGTCGACGCGGACACGCGCTGGTCGGATCTTGCCTGCAGCCCGGACTTCGTCGCGTTCCTCACGGATGAACTGCTGCCCTGGGCGGCCACGCGTCTGCCGGTCACGGACGACCCCGCACGCACCGTCGTCGCCGGACAGAGCCTGGGCGGACTCACCGCCGCCTACGCGGCGCTCACCGCGCCCGGCCGGTTCGGCAACGTGCTGGCGCAGTCGGGTTCGTTCTGGTGGCCGGACGGCCCGGAAGCGGAGTGGCTCACCGCGCGGATCGCCGAATCCCCGCGCCTGCCGGTCCGGTTCTGGCTCTCCTTCGGTGAGCAGGAGTGGGTGGCTCTTCCCGCTGCGCGCCGACTGCGCGGCACGCTCGCCTCCGCCGGCTACCAGGACGCCTCCTACCGGGAGTTCAACGGCGGTCACGACTACCTCTGCTGGCGTACGGAACTCGCGGACGGTCTGACGGACCTGCTGACACCGGGCACCGCCTCCGCCTGACCTGCGCGGGCGGAGGCGGGGTGCCGGTCAGGCGTCCAGTTCCTTCAGCCGGTCCGCGAGCACGGCCGCGATGGTGTCGAGGAAGCGGTCCTGCAGCAACTGCGGGTGCGTGCAGTCAAGATCGTGGTTGACGACGGTGCCCGTCACATGGGCGCGCCACGCCTCACGGGTGAGCCAGTCCTCCGCCCGCGGAGCGGCCGCGGTGAAGAACAAGAGGTCGCCGTCGTAACCCCGGTGCACATGCTCACGCATCATGCGGGCATGGTTGGGCACGATGTCGACGATCTTCGACAGAGTCCGGTCCTCGAGCCCGGCGAGTGGACTGCCCGCCCGGCGCAGCGTGGCGAGCACGTCCTCACGGGTACGTTCGCCGGTGCGCTCGAAGCCCGCCATGCGCAGCACCGCGGTGAGGGCGTCGCCCTCCTCCGGCGCAGGGCGCTCCCGCCATTGCTCGGCAGGGAAGGAGTCGAGCAGCGCCAGGAGTTCCACCTTCTCGCCGCTCTCCTGGAGCAGCACCGCCACCGTGTGCGCGAGGACCCCGCCCACCGACCAGCCCATCAGACGGTAGGGGCCGTGCGCCTGCACCTCGCGGATGCGCAGGACGTAGTCGGCGGCCTCGTCCTCCAGCGTTCGCGGCAGCGGTTCGTCGCGGACCAGGCCGCGTGACTGGATGCCGTACAACGGCTGATCCGAGCCCAGCCGGGCGGACAGCCCGGCGTAGCACCAGGCGATGCCGCCCGCCGGGTGGATGGCGAACAGCGGTGTTCGCGCGCTGCCGCCACGCAGTCGCAGGACGACGTCCAGGGCGTCCGCGGACGCGGTTCCGGCGTCGTCGATCCGGGCGGCGAGCGCGGCAGGTGTGGACGCCTCGAACAGCGAACCGATCGTCAGCTCGGTGCCGAACTCCTCCCGCACCCGCGCCACGAGCCGGACCGCGAGCAGTGAGGTCCCGCCCAGATCGAAGAACGCGTCCTCGGGGCCCACCGCAGCGGCCCCGAGCACCTCCGCGAACAGCCGCGTCAGCGCCTCCTCGCCGGCGCTCATCGCCCGCTGCCCGCTTCCGCCGCCGGTGAAGACCGGGGCGGGCAGTTCGCGGCGGTCCAGCTTTCCGTTGGGGCTCAGGGGGAAGGCGTCGAGCGCCACCACCGCCGACGGCACCATGTGCTCCGGAAGCGCGCGGGCCAGTGCTGCCCGCACCGTCGAGGGGTCGGCGGCTCCCGTCACATAACCGACGAGCCGCTGCTCGCCGGGCCGGTCCTCACGCACCAGGGCACAGGCCCCGTCCACCCGCGCCACGGCGGCCAGCGCGGCCTCGATCTCACCGAGCTCGATGCGCTGCCCGCGCAGCTTGACCTGGTGGTCGGTACGTCCGAGGTACTCGACCTCGCCCTGCTTCGTCCAGCGCGCCAGATCCCCGGTGCGGTACATCCGTTGGGCAGGGGCCCCGAAAGGGTCGGCGACGAACCGGGCGGCGGTCAGCTCCGGGCGGTTCAGATAGCCGTCTGCCAGCTGGCGGCCCGCCAGGTACAGCTCGCCGGGCACCCCCGGCGGACAGGGCCGCAGCGCGGCGTCGAGCACATAGAGCCGGGTGTTCCACACGGGCTGCCCGATCGGCACGGGCCCCGTGTCGTGCGTCGCGCACGCGTGGAAGGTGACGTCGACGGCCGCTTCCGTCGGCCCGTACAGATTGTGCAGCTCCACATGCGGCAGTCCGCGCCCGAAGGCGTGCGCGGTCTCCCGGGGGAGCGCCTCCCCGCTGCAGAGCACGCGGCGCAGCCCGGCGCACGCGCCGGGGTCCGCCTCCGCGAGGAAGACCTGGAGCATCGAGGGCACGAAGTGGCAGGTGGTGACTGCCTGTTCGTGGATCAGCCGGGCCAGATAGCCGGGGTCCTTGTGACCGCCCGGCTCCGCGACGACCAGCGCCGCACCTTCGCGCAGCGGCCAGAAGAACTCCCATACGGACACATCGAAGGACGAGGGCGTCTTCTGCAGTACCCGGTCGTCCGCCGTCAGTCCGTAGGTGTCCTGCATCCAGCGAAGCCGGTTGTCGATCGCGCCGTGCGAGACGACGACACCCTTGGGGCGGCCGGTGGATCCTGAGGTGTAGATGACGTACGCGGGGTGTGCGGGCGTCAGCGGGCGCGAGGGATCGCACCACGGGTATCCGGAGACGTCCAGGCCGTCCAGGACGACCTGCTGCGTGGCCGCGTCGTCGGGGAGGCGGTCCGCACGGTCGGTGACGACACAGACGGGTGCCGCGTCCCGCAGCATGTAAGTGATCCGCTCCGCCGGGTACTCGGGATCGAGCGGCAGATAGGCGGCTCCCGCCTTCAGTACGGCGAGCAGCGAGACGATCAGTTCCACCGAGCGCGGGACCGCCACCGCCACCACGGCACCCGGCCGGGCGCCGAGCGTCCGCAGGTGCCGGGCCAGCCGGTTGGCGCGGGTGTTCAGCTCCGCATACGTGAGGGAGACGCCCTCGTACACCAGCGCGGTCGCGTCCGGGGTGCGGGCGGTCTGCGCCTCGATCGGTCCGATCAGCGTCGTCGGCGGCAGTGCGCGTTCCGTGCGGTTGAACTGTTGGACGACCAGGTCGTGTTCGGCAGGGACCGTGATGCCGTGTGCGGCGAGCGCGGTGTGCGGGTCCGTCGCGGTCAGCTGTTCCACGAGGTTCAGGAAGCGCTCCTGATGGGCGGCGAGCGCGTCCTCGTCGTACAGGGCCGGATTGCCGTCGTGGTCGATGCGCAGCCCGTGGCCGTCCGCGCGGTCGTAGATGTTGACGGTCAGGTCGTCGACCGGGCCCGCGGACAGATTGCGGGCCCGGGCCGACGCGCCCGCGAAGTCCACGTCGTAGTCGAAGGGCATCACATTGACGAGCGGGCCCACCAGGCCCCGGCTTTCGGCGAGCAGCCGCAGATCGCGGCGGATGTCCTCGTAGCGGTAGCGCTGATGGCGGCGGACCGTGCGGATGCCCACCACGACCTGGCGCACCAGGTCGGCGAAGCTCGCGCCCGGGGTGACGGTCAGCCGCAGGGGGAGCACGTTCATCACCATGCCCGGTACGCGCAGCGCGACCGATCCCACCCGGCCCATCATGGGCAGCCCGAGCACCACCTCGGAGCGGGCGGTGGCCCGGGAGGTGTAGAGCGCCTGCGCGGCGATCAGCACCTCCGGCCAGGTCGCCCGGAGCTGCGTCGCGAGTTCCCGCACCCTTTCGGTGGCCGACGGTCCGAGGTGGGCGGTGCGGCGCAGGAACGTACGCGACGGCAGCGCGCCACGGCCCGCGAGCCTCGGCACCTCCGGCCGGTCGGCGAAAGCATCGGACCAGTGGGCGCGGTCTGCCGCGAACGCCTCCGACGCCCGGTAGCCGGCATCCTGCGCGACGAGGTCGGTGAGCGTTCCGAAAGGCCGGGGCCCGGGATCCCCGCCCCGGACGAGTGCCGAGTAGATCTCGGCCGTGCGCCGGACGAGCAGCGAGTAGCCGAAGCCGTCCATGACGAGGTGATGGATCCGCTGGTACCAGAGCCAGCGCTCCTGCCCGACGCGGAAGAGCGCATGCCGGAACAACGGTCCGGCCACCAGATCACACGGCTCGGCGAGGTCGGCGCGCATCCACGCCTCTGCCTGCCGGTCCGAGTCGGGCACGCCCCGCAGGTCGTGCACGGTGAACGGGAGGCCGACCGAGGCCGCGACGATCTGGCGTGGACCTTCCGGCCCGTCCTCGACCCGGACGCGCAGCGCGTCCGCCTCGGCGGTGACCCGGCGCAGCGCCGCGGCGAACACCTCCGGGTCGAGGGGCCCGTCGATCTCCAGGCACTCCGCGGTGTTCTGCGCCGGACTGAGCGGATCCAGCGACTGCGCGAACCACATGCCCGACTGCGCGGCCGTCAACGGCAGTTCGGTGCCCGGCCCGTCCGTCGTGGTGCCGGTCGCGTCGGTGAGCAGGACCGTCATGAGACCCCCAGCAGCGGGGACCAGGCCTCGATGGAGGGCTGTTCGGCGAGATCGGCGAAGTCGGCCCGCACATCGTGGTCGCGACGCCATCGTCCGAGCAGCGCCATGATGCGGACCGAGTCGAGGCCGTAGTCGAGGAGATTCTCGTCGAGGGGGATGTCCGCGGCTTCCTCGCCCAGGGACTCGGCGACATCGTTGCGGATCTGCTCCAGGGTGAGGGCCACGGTACTCAGATCTCCTTCAGGAGGGCGTCGGTGGTGGTCACGGCCGCGCAGCGGCCCGCTGCCCAGCGCAGCGCCATGTCGTGGTCCTCGCGCGAGAAGTCGGCGACGGCATCGGCCACGACGAACGCCTGGATGTCCCGCATCCACGCGTCCGCGGCGCTCATGAGCACTCCGATGTGGGCGTACACACCCGTGATCACCAGCTGGTCCCGGCCCGACTCCCGGATCAGGGCTTCGAGGTCGGTACGGACGAACGCGCTGTACTTCCACTTGGTGAGCACCGTGTCACCGGCCGCCGGCGCGACGGAGTCCGGCATGGCCAGGGCCTCGGCGTCGTCGGCCGCGCCGGGGCCCCAGAAGTCGAGCTGGAGCCCGCGTTCCTCAGCGGTCTGGCCGCCGCGCTGCGCCGAGTAGACCACCGGGATGCCGGCGCCGCGGCACTCCTCGATGATGCGGGCCGTGTTGTCGAGCATGCCGGTCAGCGGCTGTTCGCCGGAGCGGTACGCACCGAGGAAGTGGTTCTGGAGATCATGGACGAGCAGTACGGCGCGCGCCGGATCGACGGTCCAGGCGACCCGGTTCACGGGAAGCTCGTCCACGCGGGGCAGGGGGTAGGGGGCGATGGCGGGAAGTGCCATGGGAGGGCCTTTCAGTGCCGCGCGGAGCGGACTCGGTGCTGTTCGGCGGGAGCGGAGCCCGAGTGGGAGGCGGAGTCCGGGCCAGGAGCGGAGACGGAGACGGAGTCGGGGGAGTCGGGGAAGGACCCGGAGGCGGAGCTGGGGGAGCCGGGGGAGGACCCGGAGCGCAGTCCGTTCTTGCTGACCTTGCCGATCCCGGTCTGCGGGAAGACATCGACGAACTCGACGAGGTCGGGAACCTTGTACGCGGCGACTCCGCACTCGCGCACGTGCCGCTTCACCGCGACCGGCTTGATCGGTTCGGCGCCGTCGCGAAGGATCACGTACGCGAGCGTGCGTTCGCCCAGGTACGCGTCGGCGACACCGACCACCGAGACGTCGTGCACGGAGGGGTGGGCGAGAATGATGTTCTCGATCTCCTCCGGCGCGACCTTCTCGCCGCCCCGGTTGATCTGGTCCTTCGCCCGTCCCTCGACCACGAGACTGCCGTTCGCGGTGCGGCGCACGATGTCGCCCGTGCGGTAGAAGCCGTCCTCGGTGAAGGCCGTCCGGTTGTGCTCGGGGGCGCGCCAGTAGCCGCGGATCGTGTACGGGCCGCGGGTGAGAAGGTGCCCGAAGTCCCCCTCGGCGACGTCCTGTCCGGCGTCGTCCACGATCCGGATCTCGTCGTCATCGGAGATCGGCCGGCCCTGCGTGGTGACCACGGTCTCCGGAAGATCGTCCAGCCGGGTGTAGTTGACGAGGCCCTCGGCCATGCCGAACACCTGCATGAGCCGGCAGCCGAGCGCGGGCTCCAGCCGACGGGCCGCCGCCTCGCTGTACTTGGCACCTCCGACGAGGACCAGCTCCAGACTGGACAGGTCCTGCTCCGCGTCCGGCGCGGCCTCGGTCCACACCAGGGCGAGCGGCGGCACCATCCCCGTCATCGTGACGCGTTCCCGCTCGACGATCGGGAAGGCCGTCGCCGGATCGGGTCGCGGACACAGGACGACCGTGCCGCCCGCGTACAGCGCACCGAGCCAGCCCGGTGAACTCATCGGGAAGTTGTGCGCGGCCGGCAGCACCACGAGGAAGCGGGTGTCCTCGTCGACGCCGCAGATCTCGTTGGAGCCGCGCAGCGAGTAGATGTAGTCGTCGTGCGTGCGCGGAATGAGTTTCGGCACCCCGGTCGTGCCGCCCGAAAGCTGGAGGAAGGCCAGGTCGTGCGGCTCCGGCCCGTCGATCGGACCGGAGTCCTCGCACGGCACGTCGGACAGCGCCGTGTGCTCACCCGGGTCACCGACGACGAACACATGCTTCAGTCCGGGAGTCCGCGCTTTCACCGTGGTCGCCAGCGCACGGTGGTCGAAGCCGGCGTGCCGGTCCGGGATCACATAGGCGACGGCCTCGGTGAACGAGCAGAAGTAGCCGATCTCCGTCTCCCGGTGGGCGGGCAGGGCGAAGACGGGCAGCGCACCGATCCGGAAGAGGGCGAAGACGACCTCGATGAACTCGGCGACGTTGGGCAGCTGGACGACGACCCGGTCGCCCCTGACGATGCCCCGGGCCGCGAACCCCGCCGCCAGGCGGCCGGCGCGCTCGTCGAGTTCGCCGTACGTCCGGGTGCGGCGCCCGTCCGCGGGGTCGACGACCGCCACACGGTCGCGGTGGGCGGCGGCGCGCGCCCGGAGCACGCCGGTGAACGTCTCGCCGCGCCAGTGGCCGGCCGCGCGGTACCGCTCGGCGAAGCCGGCCGGCCAGGTGGGGGCGTCGTCGTGCGGGGCGGCGCTCACAGCGTGGCCCCCACGGCGCTGAGGAAGGTGCGGAACTTGGCAGCGGTCTCCGCGGTCTCCGCCTCGGGCGAGGAAGCGGCCACCACACCGGCGCCGGCGAACAGTCGCAGCGAGCGGCCCTCGGCCTCGGCACAGCGGATCGTCACGACCCATTCGCCGTCGCCGTCCGCGTCCTGCCAGCCGACCATGCCGGTGTAGGCGCCGCGGTCGAAGGGTTCCGACTCCGCGATGACGGCGCGAGCCGTGTCGGTCGGGGTGCCGCACACCGCGGGCGTGGGGTGCAGCGCCGAAGCGAGGTCGAGGGAGGAGGTGGCGGGGTTCGTGAGCGTTCCGGTGACGGTCGTCGACAGGTGCCACATGGCCGCGGTCCGTACGAGCGTGGGGCGTTCGGGGACGTCGAGGCTCACGCAGAACGGGGCGAGAGCCTCCCGCACGGCGGCGACGACCACGGCGTGCTCGTGCAGGTCCTTGGGAGACTCCAGCAGCGCGGCCGCGCGCCGCACGTCCTCGGCCAGATCCTCGCTGCGCGGAGCGGAGCCGGCCAGTGGATTGGCCGTGAGTACGTTTCCGGCGCGGGCGACCAGGAGTTCGGGGCTGGCACCGATCAGGGTACGGCCCGGCCCGCTGGGGACGGCGAAGGTGTAGCCCTTCGGGTCGTGCTGCGCGAGCCGGCGCAGCATGCCCGGCAGGTCGAGTTCGTGCGAGGAGGTCAGTTCCAGGGTGCGGGCGAGGACGACCTTGTCGAACTCCCCGGCGCGCATCCGCCGCACCGCGGCGGCGACCGCCGCGGTGTACGCGCCGGCCTCGGGGACCTCCCGGGTCTGCCAGGTGCCCGGCTCGGCCGAAGGGCCGGGGAGCGCGATGAGCGGGTCCTCGCACAGGGCCGATGTCCGGCGGACGGACTGCGGGACCGCCAGTGAGTGGGGGGCGCCCGGTGTGAAGGGCAGTGCGCCCACGACGATCGGCGCCGGGTCGCCGGCGCGCCGCCGGGCAGCGAGCACCTCGCGTACACGGGTGGTCAACGGCCTTGTGTCGTCGGGGACTTCGGCTGCGACGCCGGATGCGAGCAGGGTCCGGCGCGACGAGGCGAGGAAGCGGTCCGTGCCGGGCCGGTAGGCGTCCAGCAGTGCGGTGGCCGCACCGGGCGAGGAGGGAGGGGGGGTCCGGGGGGCGGCCCGGTGCGGGGCGGTGGGTACGCGCAGTGAGGCAGACATGTCTTCTTGGCTCCAGTGGGGGAGGACTGCGATCCGCTGTCGAAGGTGGCGGGCGGGTCAGGCCCGCGGCGTGGCACCGCCGTCCACGTGGAGGCGGTGCCGGGCGGGGCGGGTCAGGCCCGCAGCGTGGCGCCGCCGTCTACGTAGAGGTCGTGCAGGGTGATGTGGCGCGCGCGGTCGGACACGAGGAAGGCGACGGCGTCGGCGATGTCGGACGGGTCGGCGATCCGGCCGAGGGGTATGCCTGTGCGATAGCTCGCCCCGTCCCCTTCGATGACCCGTCGGGCAGCGGCCTCCTCGTCCTGCGCGTCGCCGGACGGCCACATGCCACGCTGCATGTCGGTGAGGGTCGAACCGGGTGAGACGGTGTTGCAGCGGATTCCCAGGGGCGCCAGTTCGAGGCCGAGGCACTTGGTGAACATGACGGCGGCGGCCTTCGAGGCCGCGTACGCGGCCATGTCCGTGCGGGGGATGCCCGCGGCGTTGGACGCGACGGTGACGATGCTTCCCGTTCGACGGCCGGCCATCCGGCGCGAGACGGACCGTGAGACGTGGAACACCCCGTTGGTGTTGACGGCGAAGGTGGCTGCCCAGTCCTCGTCCGTCAGGTCGGCGACGGCCGAACATCGCAGTACTCCGGCGACGTTGACCGCGATGTCCAGCGGGCCGAGCGCGTCCTCGGCCTCCGCGACGAGTGTCTCCACGGCTGCGGAGTCCGTGACGTCGAGGGTGCGGGCCGTGACCTGCTCGCCGTACTTCCGGGCGAGCGCGTTGACGCCGTCGGGGGCGACGTCGGTGGCCAGGACACGGGCACCGCGCTCGACGAGCGCGTGCACCACGGCCTCGCCGATCCCGCGGCCCGCCCCCGTCACGAGGGCGAGCCGGCCGGTGAGTTCCGGGGCGGGATTCACTTGACCATGGCCTTGCGGATGTCGTCGAGTACCGAGACGGCCGCCTGCGCGCCGCCCAAGCTCGTCCACTTGGTGCCGTCGATCACGGTCGAATGACCGTTGCTCACGGCCTTGAGCTGCTTGTACGCGGGCTTCTTGGACAGCTCGTCCACGAGGTCCTGGTCCGAACCGGTGGAGGTGAGGGTGCCGATGAAGAGCCAGTCCCCGTCGATTTCCTTGAGGCTCTCGTCGCTGATCGGCGTGGAGTGGCCCTCGCCCTTCTCGTTCTGGATGCCGGGGCGGGTGAAGCCGAGGTCCTTCAGGACGTCACTGATGAAAACGCCCTGCTGCATGACGGCCGAGCCCTTGGCCGAGTAGCGGGCGACGGACACGCTCTTGCCGGCCTCCGCGCCCAGGTCCTTCTTGAGGGTGGTGGCCCGGGTGTCGTAGTCGGCGAGGAACGCCTCGGCCTGGTTGCCCTTGCCGAGCGTCTTCCCGGTGAGCGAGAGCGCCTTCTTCCAGTCCTTGGTGCCGTCGATCGTGACGACCGTGGGCGCGACCTTGCGCAGCTGCTGGAGGACCTGTTCGTCGGCGAGCTGGCCGGCGAGGATCACGTCCGGCTTGGCCTGGACGACCTTCTCGATGTCCGGTCCGGTGACCGCGCCCACCACGGGGATGTCCTTCGCCCGGTCCGCGAGGTAGGCGGGAGCGCCCTTCTGGCCGCGGCCGGCGGTCAGGCCCACCGGCTTCACGCCCAGTGCGAGAGCCGCGTCCAGGTCCATCTCGCTGAGGACGACCACACGCTGGGGTGACGAGGGCACCTTCACCGACGTCCCGGTCGCGTCTGTCACCTGAGTCGTCGCCGCGGACTTGGACGCGCCCGAACCGTCAGACCCCTCCGAAGCGTCGGAGGACCCGCAGGCGGTCAACGCCAGGGCACAGATGCCGATCAGGGAGACCGCCACCGAGGGGCGGACGAGGCCGCGGGAAGGGAAGGCCGAATGGGGGTCCATGGTCTGGAATCTCCGTTGTGTTCGAGTGAAGTGAGGTCGGTCCGGGGTCTGCTCCGCCGCACCGAAAGGGGGCAGAGCAGGGCGATTGACGCGGTTTCAGGACATGGGGGAGCCCTGGGGGCCGCCGCCGTCCGGCCCGGTCTACTTAGGTTAGGCTAACCATATGTCGATCGTGCAAGGGGGACGGCCCGAAACCGAAACCCGCCCCACCGAAACCCCGCCACGGGAGGGACCAGCGGCCGCGTGGCCGGCCGCAGGTCTTGTGCTCCTGCTGCCGGCCCTCGTCCTGCTGTCCCTGCTCATCGGCACCGGCTCCAGTTCGGCGGGAGGCGCCTGGGACTATCTCGTCGGCGATCCCTCTGCCCGCGCGGACGCTCAACTGCGCCTCGCCGTCGTGGACGTGCGCCTTCCGCGCACGCTCGCCGCGGTCCTGGTCGGGGCGTGTCTGGGGACGGCCGGGTGTCTCCTGCAGGCCGCCACCCGCAACCCCCTCGCCGAGACGGGACTCCTCGGCGTCAACTCGGGGGCCGCTTTCGCCGTGGTGCTGGGGCTCACCTACTTCGGGGCGGACTCGCCCGCCTCGTTGCTGGTGTGGGCCCTGGCCGGAGGCATGGTCGCCAGCGCGGCCGTCCTCCTGTTCGCCGCTTCCGGACGCGGCGGCGGCTCCCCGCTGCGGCTCGTCCTGGCCGGATCGGCGCTCGGCGCCACCTTCCACGGCCTCACCTCGTACGTCCTGCTGGGTACTCAGTCCACCTTCGACACCTACCGATACTGGACGATCGGCTCGCTCGCCGGCATCGAGAACTCCGACCTGCTGCCCCTGCTGCCCCTGATCGCGGTGGGCCTGCTCACCGCGCTCGGCTGCTCCCGCCCGCTGGCGGCGCTCGGGCTCGGGGACGACGGTGCCCGCTCCCTCGGCCATCATCCCGGCCGGATCCGCCTCGTCGTCGCCGGGGCCGTCTCACTGCTCGCCGGATGTGCCGTCGCCGTGGCCGGGCCCATCGCGTTCCTCGGGCTGTTCGCGCCCTACGCCGCCCGGGCGCTGGCCGGAGCACGGATGACCGCCCAACTCGTCCTGGCCGCCCTGATCGCGGCCGACATCATGATCATCGCGGACATTCTCGCCCGGATCGTGATCCGGCCCTGGGAGACCCCGGTCAGTGTGCTGCTCGCCTTCGTCGGCGGCCCTCTGCTCGTGTGGATCGCCCGCTCCTCCCGGCTGTCCACCGCGGGGGTCCCGGCATGACGGACGTGACCCCTCCGGACAGCGTGGTGCTCCGCACCGGAACGCTGTCCTGGCTCCTCCCGAGGCGCAGCGCGCTGGCCGCAGCGGTACTCATTCCGCTGCTGGCACTCCTGATCACCCTTGCGGTGATGGCGAGTTCGACCGGAATGACCCTGCCGGAGACCCTTTCGGGACTGCTCGGAACCGGCGATGCCGGCACCGTCATGATCGTGCGGGACTTCCGGCTCCCCCGTGTCTTCACCGGTCTGCTGGTCGGCGCCGCCCTCGGCATCGCGGGCTGTCTCACCCAGACCCTGGCCGGCAACCGCCTCGCCACGCCGGACCTGGTCGGGGTCAACGAGGGCGCCACCGCGGCCGTGGTCGCCGCCGCCGCGGGGTCCGCCACCGGCATGGTCGGCAACTGGTGGCTCGGGCCGCTCGGTGCCGTAGCCGCCGCGGTCCTGGTCGTCCTGTGCGCCGGGGGAGCGGGCAGTGCCGGCTACCGGCTGCTGGTGGCCGGGATCGGCGTCTCCACCTTCATCGGCGCGGTGAGCGACCTGATCATGTCGCGCGAGAACGACAACACGGCGGGCGGAGTGTTCCTCTGGGCCGTCGGCAGCCTCAACGGGCGCGACTGGGACGCCGGTGTGCCGCTGGCCGTGGCCCTGCTGTTCCTCGTCCCGCTCTCGCTGGCGGCCGGGCACCGCCTCCAACTGCTGCGCTTCGGCGACGAGGTGGCGAGTTCTCTCGGAGTCGATCTGCGTCGGGTGCGTACCGTCGCTCTCGTCCTCGCGGTACTGCTGGCGGGTACGGCGGTCGGGGTCGGCGGCCCCATCGCCTTCGTGGCACTGGCGGCGCCGATCCTCGCCCAGCGGCTGACCGGCCCCACCCGCGTGCCGGTCACCGGCTCGGCGCTGACCGGAGCCGCGCTGATCGCCGCGGCCGACGCGATCGGACGCGTCGCCGCTCCGGTCGAACTTCCCGTCGGGGTCGTCACCAGCGTCCTCGGCGGCCCCTTCCTCCTGTGGGTACTGCTGCGGCCCGACCCGGCCGCCGGAAAGGCGTGAGCCGCACATGACCGAGAATCCGACCGGTACGAAGGCGGGCCTCGAAGTCCGTGGTCTGCACGCCGGATACCCGGGCCGCCCCGTCGTCGAGGACGTCGGCCTCACCGTCCCCGCCGGACAGGTCGTCGCGATCGTGGGTCCCAACGGCTGCGGGAAGTCGACCCTGCTGCGCACCGTCGCCCGGCTCCACCGGCCCGAGTCCGGCACGGTGCTGATCGACGGGACGGACATCTGGCAGACCGGCCGGCGCCGGGCCGCCCACCATGTCGCCCTGCTGCCGCAGTCGCCGCGCGCTCCCGAGGCGGTCACCGTGGCCGGTCTGGTCCGCTATGGCCGCAGCCCGCACCAGGGGCTGCTGCGCCAGTGGTCGCGCGAGGACGAGCAGGCGGTGCGCGACGCACTCGACGCCACCGGCACCACCGCACTGGCCGGCGAGCGCATCGACCGGCTGTCCGGCGGCCAGCGCCAGCGCTGCTGGCTCGCGATGGTCCTCGCCCAGCAGACCCCGGTCGTGCTGCTCGACGAACCCACCAGCGCCCTCGACCTCGGGCATGCCGTCGAGGTCCTGGAACTCGTCCGCGAGGTCGCGGCCACCGGCCGAACCGTCGTCATGGTCCAGCACGACCTCGCCGCCGCGGCCCGTTACGCCGATCTGCTCGTCGCCATGAAGGGCGGCCGCGTCATCGCCCAGGGTGCGCCCCGCGAGACGGTCGACGAAGCCCTGGTGAAGGAGCTGTACGCGCTCGACGCGGACATACTCCGCGCCCCGGGCGACGGCTCACCGGTCGTGGTGGCGCGCAGCCGGACCGGTGCGGCCGCACAGCCGACACTCGCTCCATAATGTCCTGATTGGGCGATTATTCAGAAGTGTCGGAAATGCTCATCGAGGTCGCTTTTTCGTGAGGCGCACCTTTCTAATACCCGGCAAATCGCCCCTTTCGGGCACAGTGGCCAGCGTCACGTTTCCCGCCCCGGACGCGCAACCGGAGGCTTCGGTTCCCTGTCGCGCCAAGAAAGTTGACCCGCCCGCATGTGACCGGCGTCGCATATTTCCTTTTATTGATCTTGCAAATCAATTGTGATCAGGAATTCCGGGCTTGTTTCGTCCGCCCTTTCTCGCTTACGGTCACCGTCAATCCGGATGGAACGCCGAATCCTGCCGCCGTCCGGTAACCCGACCACATCACGTGCGGCAGGAGCGGGGGACCCAGGTTTGCCGCCGGTCCGGAATCCGGAGCGGCTAGGGGTGAAGTCGCCATGTGCGGCCGGACATCTCCAGTCCGAACCCGACAGCTCACCTCGCAGGCGGCGGAGAGGAAAAGCGCCATGCCCTTCAAGGGTCAGCACCGTCGTTCCAAGTCCACCTCCCTGACCCGCGGTTTCATCGCCGTGAGTGCGGGCGGAGTCGTTCTCGCACTCCCCCTGATCGCGGCCGGATCGGCTTCTGCCGCCCCCGCTCAGGCGGTCGTCGCAGAAAAGGCCGCAGCCCCGACTTCCGTGACCGGCAAGGAAATTGCCGTACAGAAGGCCGAATCCACCACCTATTCCGTGGTCTCCGGTGATTCGCTTTCCAAGATCGCCCGGGGGCATTCCCTCAGTGGCGGCTGGGAGCGGCTGTACCAGGACAACCGGAGTGCGGTGGGCGGCAACCCCGACCTCATTCACCCGGGCCTGAAGCTGACCATCGGCGCCAAGTCCGCGGCCGCCGCCCCCAAGGCCGCGACCAAGAGCGAGTTCAAGGCGGAGAACACCTCCGGCAGCACCTCGCAGCCGTCGGCCGACCGGGCCGAGAGCACCGACCGCGCCGACCGTTCCCAGCGGACGGCGACGCCCGTCGCCGTGGAGACCGTGGAGACCGCCCCCGCGCAGAGCGAGACGGCGTACACCGACGACCTCGACGGCTGGATCAAGGAGTCCCTCGCCGTCATGGCGGAGAACGGCATCCCCGGCAGCTACGACGGCATCCACCGCAACGTCATCCGCGAGTCCTCGGGCAACCCCCAGATCGTCAACAACTGGGACTCGAACGCCGCCGCCGGCACCCCGTCCAAGGGCCTCCTCCAGGTCATCCAGCCCACGTTCGACGCCTACCACGTGCCCGGCACCTCGCTGGACATCCTGGACCCCGTCGCCAACATCACCGCCGCGTGCAACTACGCGGCCGCCACGTACGGCTCGATCGACAACGTCTTCGGGGCCTACTGACCCACCGCGATCCCCCGCTTCCGGGCGGAATCGTGAACAGGGGTGGAAGGGAGCTGAGCTGCTCCCTTCCACCCCTTTCGCGATGCCGTACAACCCTTGTGCCGCAGAGCCGGTCCAACAGGGCGCCAGGAGGACAACGGGCTCTTCCCGGCGTCCCCCGGACCAGGGGCCTGGGGGCGGATCATGGTCCGACAGGCCCTCGCCCGGTCATCCTTGAACCGAGGAGCCGCTCGTGCGCACCCACCGTTCGGCCGCCGTTGTCGCGGCCTCATTCCTCCTGATGGCAGGGGCCGCGGTCGTCGCGCCCTCCGCCTACGCCGGCGCCCCCGGCGGAACGCACGCGGACGACCGCAACTCCGATTTCAACGGCGACGGCTACGAGGACGTGCTCATCGGCGCGCCCGGCGGGACCGTCGGCGGCAAGAAGGGCGCGGGCTACGTGACCGTGCAGTACGGCGGGCCGGGCGGCATCGGCACCACCCGGGGCGCCGTCCTCAGCCAGAACACCACCGGCGTGCCGGGCGCCGCCGAGGCGGGGGACGGCTTCGGCCGCGCCCTGGCCTCCGGCGACCTCGACGGGGACGGGTACGACGACGCCGTCGTCGGCCTCCCCGGCGAGAACATCGAACCGGTGACCGACGCGGGCGGCACCATTGTCCTGTGGGGCTCCGCGAAGGGGCTCTCCGGCGCGGACAGCGACTGGCTGCAGGCCGAGGAGCCCGTCGCCGGTGCCAGGTTCGGCAGTGCACTCGCCGCGGCGCACTTCAGCCCCGACATCCCCGGCGACCAGCTGGCCGTGACCGACCGCACCGACCTCACTCTCTACCAGTACGAGGCGGCGGCCCGGAGTAAGGCCGGGGCACCGGCGCCCACCTCCCGCAGCAGCCGCATCCCCGGCACCCCGGGTCGGGAGATCGTGCCCCGGGCCATGACGACCGGCGACTACGACGGCAACGGTCTCGCCGACCTCGTCATCTCCGGCGTCACCGTCGGCGGGGAACCGGGGCACGGCTGGTCCGCGCTCTTCCTCGGCGAGGTCCAGGGACTCCGGTACGACCACGATCTGCGCGGCGGCCCCGCCGTCGCCTCCGGCGACATCAACAACGACGGCTACGACGACCTCGTCACCGGGGAGCCCGGCAGCCCCGACGACGGCGGCGAGTCGATGACCGGCGGCGTGGTCGGTGTGTACTACGGCAGCCTGGGCGACGGACCCGTCGGTGCCGAGGGCCCGGGCACCCCGCCCGTCTGGTGGACGCAGGACACCACGGGCGTCCCCGGAGTCCCGGAGGCCGGCGACGGCTGGGGCGCCGACCTCTCCGTGGCGGACACCGACGGCGACGGGTACGCGGATGTGGCGATCGGCGCCCCCGGCGAGGACATCGGCACGGTCGCCGACGCGGGCGCCGTGTGGGTGCTGCGCGGTGCGGCCGGCGGACTGACCGCCACCGGCGCCGCTTCATGGGACCAGGACTCGCTGAACGTGCCGGGCGCGCCGGAGAAGGGCGACCGCTGGGGCGGCCAGGTGCGGCTGACCGATCCCGACAAGGACGGGCGGTTCGGTCTGCTGTCCGCCGCGCCCGGAGAGAACGCCGGCAACGGTGTCGTCTGGGTGTTCTCGGCCGGCTCGGGCGGCGTGACGGCCTCCGGCTCGTGGACGTTCGACGCCCGGCCGTTCGGCGGTCCGGAGACGGGCGCCGGATACGGGGCCACGATCGACGAGTAGCGACGCCCTGCGGAGCGGACCGGGGCGGGCCCGACGGGCCCGCCCCGGGACCCGCCCAACCCGGTGCGCGATGCCACTATGAACCTTTCATCCCGCGCGCTACCCTCCGCCGCATGATTTCCACGGTGGTCTGGGGTACCGGCAATGTCGGCCGCGCGGCCATCCGCGCGGTCGAGTCCCATCCGGCCCTGAAACTCGCGCACGTACTCGTCCACGACCCCGGCAAGGTGGGCCGTGACGCGGGCGCCCTCGCCGGCCTCGACCGCGATCTGGGCGTCGCCGCGACCGACGACATCGACGCGGTGCTGGCCACCGCTCCCCGAGCCGTCGTCTACGCGGCCTCCGGCGACATCCGCCCCGACGAGGCGCTGGCCGACATCACCAGGGCGGTGGCCGGGGGAGCCGTCGTCGTCACCCCGGCGCTGTACGCGCTCTACGACCAGCGCGGGGCCCCGCCCGAACTGCGCGAACCGGTGCTTGCCGCCGTCGCCGGCGGTGGCGGATCGCTCTTCGTCTCCGGCGTCGATCCCGGCTGGGGCAACGACGTACTGCCCCTGCTGATCAGCGGACTCGGCTCCACGGTGGACGTGATCCGCTGCCAGGAGATCTTCGACTACTCCACCTACGACCAGCCCGATTCCGTCCGCCACCTGATCGGCATGGGTCATCCCATGGAGTACGAGCCGCTCATGCTCGCGGCCTCCGTGCCGACCATGGTGTGGGGCGGGCAGATACGCCTGATGGCCAGGGCCCTGGGCGTGGAGCTCGACGACATCCGCGAGACCATGGCCCGGCGGCCGCTCGAAACCACCGTCACGACCAGGACCATGGGCGAGTTCGAGGCCGGCACCCAGGGCGCGGTCCGCTTCGAGGTCCAGGGCATCGTCGAGGGCGAGCCCCGCATCGTCATCGAGCACATCACCCGCATCCATCCGTCGTGCGCCCCGGACTGGCCGTCGCCGCCCGACGGCGCAGGTGCCCACCGGGTGATCATCGAGGGGCGCCCGCGCATCGAGGTCACCGTCGAGGCCACCGACGAGGGCGAGAACCGTTCTGCCGGCGGCAACGCCACCGCGGTCGGCCGGCTGGTGAACGCCATCGACTGGCTGGTGGACGCGGACCCCGGACTCTACGACGCCCTCGACGTCCCCCTGCGTCCCGCAGCCGGCCGATTCGGAAGGAAGCAGCCATGATCATCGACATCCCCGAGGGCCAGGAACCGATCGGCTACGTATGGGGCGACATGGTCCCCGGCATCGGCATGGCCGCCGCGAACTTCTCGCTGTCGGTGTACGAGCACACGACGCTCGGGCTCCGTGAGTTCGAGGCGGCGAGGCTGCGCATCGCGCAGATCAACGGCTGCCTCTTCTGCCTGGACTGGCGCACCGAACGTGACGGTCGGAAGGTCGAGGAGGAGTTCGCCGGTGCGGTGAGCGACTGGCGCAGCACCGAGGCCTTCGACGACCGGACCCGGCTGGCGGCCGAGTACGCCGAGCGGTACGCCCTGGACCATCACGGCCTGGACGACGCGTTCTGGACCCGGATGACCGCGCACTACAGCCAGCACGAGATCGTCGAACTGAGCATGAGCATCGGCTCATGGCTTGCGTTCGGCCGGCTCAACCACGTGCTGGGTCTCGACGCCGTGTGCGTGCTGCCGGGGCACTGAAGGGGCTGTCGGCGGGGCAGGCCCGGCAGCGCGCGTGTCCAGTAGGAGGCCTGCCCGTCGCCTCCTACTGGAGGTCCCGCCCGTTCTGACCCGCTGTCACAGGTCGGTGGCGATGATCTTCTCGATGTTCCGTTCGGCGAGCGCCGTGATGGTGACGAACGGATTGACGCTGGTGTTGCCGGGGATCAACGAGCCGTCGATGACGTACAGGCCCGTGTAGCCGTGCAGGCGGCCGTAGTTGTCGGTTGCCCTGTCGAGGACCGCGCCGCCGAGCGGGTGGTAGGTGAGGTGGTCGCCCCAGATCTTGTAGACGCCGAAGAGGTCGGTCCGGTAGATCGTCCCCTCCCTGGCGTTGATCTTGTCGAAGATCGTCTTCGCCATGTCGATGGAGGGCTGCTTCCAGGCGGTCTGCCAGTTCAGGTCCACCTTGCCCGTGGCGGCGTTCCAGGAGAACTGGGCACGGTTCGGGTTCTTCGTGATCGACAGATAGAACGAGGCGAACGTCTCGATCCCGGTCGGCAGCGGTGCGACCTCGGCGAACGCGCCCCCGGCGGCCCAGTTGTCGATGCCGCCGCACGGAATGCTCGACTGGACCGCGCCGGTCGCGTCCCACACGTGATTGGCGCGGCCGCACATGACATTGCCGTTGTCGCCCCAGCCCTTGCCGATCTCGTCGTTCAGGCCGGACAGTGCTCCCGTGGCCTTCAGCCGGGTCAGCAACTTGCTCGTACCGACGCTGCCCGCGGCGAAGAACACCTTGTCCGCGATGACCGTCTTGGTGGTCGCGACGCTCCCGTCGGTGCGGAGTTCGTCGATGACGACCGTATAGCCGCCGCCCGACGCCGGAGCGACCGAAGTCACCTGATGCAGCGGCGAGATGGTGATGTTGCCCGTCGCCGCGGCCTGGGCGAGGTAGGTCTTCTGCAGCGACTTCTTGCCGTAGTTGTTGCCGTAGAGGATCTCACCGTCCAGGGCCGACTTCGGTACGGTGCCTGCCGCCTCCTGTTCCATGTAGTCCCAGTCGTACACATCGGGCACGAAGACGAACGGGAAACCGGAGCGCTGGGCGTGCTTCCGGCCGACCCGGGCGTACTGGTAGCAGTCCACGCTGTCGAACCATGCCGGGTCGACGGTGCCGACCCCCAGCCCGGCGTTGGCGCGCGGGTAGTAGGTGGCATACATCTCGTCGGCGTTCACCGACGGGAGGACGGCACCGAAGTTCTCACGTCTGGGCGTCACCGCCATGCCGCCGTTGACCAGCGACCCGCCACCGACTCCGCGCCCCTGGTACACCGTGATGCCGCTGAAGTCCTCGGCGTCCAGGATGCCGGTGTAGCGGGGGATCGCCCTGTCGATGGGGAACCCGAGGAAGTTGCTGAGGGGCTGCTTGCTCTTAGTGCGGAGCCAGTACGAACGGCCGTCGGGCTTTGTCGTGTTGGCGAAGATCTTGCCGTCCGCCCCTGGGGTGTCCCAGGCCATTCCCATCTCGACCATGTGGACGTGGACCCCTGCGCGGGCGAGCCGCAGGGCAGCGACGGAACCTCCGTACCCGGTGCCGATCACCAGAACGGGGACATGGTCCCCGCTGCCGATCACGGCTGCGCCGGTGGTACGGGCCTGGGCGGCGGTGGCGTGACCGGAGAGCGCAGCGGCTCCCAGGATGAAACCTGTTCTAGCCATGAATCTGCGACGTGAGACACTGCTCGATCCCTTGTGGGGTAAGCTCGAATCCGCCATGTGACGTTCCTCACTCTCGATCGAATGGGAACGAGTTCTACTGGCCGTGGCGTGAGAAGTCACTACATACCTATGGGTAATTTGCCCGGCCGCCGGCCGTCTCCCGCCGGCGGGAGGGGCGTCGCCCCGGCGTGCGGCGCCGGGGTATCGCATGGATGCTGGGAAGGTCAGCGTTCCATGAGGAGGAAAGTCATGAGCATGCTCGACAAGATCAAGGGCCTGATCAAGGGGCACCCCGACCAGGCCCGCCAGGGAGTCGAGAAGGGTGGCGACTTCGTCGACAAGAAGACGGGTGACAAGTACAGCGGCCAGGTCGATTCCGCTCAGCAGAAGCTCAATGACCAGCTCGGTGACCGCCGGCCGCCCTCCGACGGGCGATAGTGCGCCGTACCCTCCGCCCGGCCCCTCGCGCAGGACCCGCGCAGGGACCCGCGCAGGACCTCCGCCCGAATGGGCGGAGGTCATGTGCGTCGGTCGGGACATGACGAAGGAGCGGCAGCCGCCGTCCTCGCGGTGGCTGCCGCTCCTTCGTCATGTCGCCACGTGGTGGCGCCGGGGTGGAGGGAGCTCAGTTGTGGCCGAACTTCCGTTCGCGCTTGTGGGAGACCTGCTCGGAGATCGCCTTCACCGCGTCGGGCGCGGGTGCCGCGCTTGTCTGCTCCTTGGCCTCCGTGGTCGCGGAGTGCTCATGACCTCCGCTGCGGGCGCCGCGGTTCTGCCGGCTCTGCTTCTTGCCCATGATCGTGCCTCCTGTGCGGATGTCGGACGATGGGCCGCCTTCAGAGTTGCATACAAGTACGAAGGGTGCATTTCGGCCGCCGCGTCGCACGCTCCGAAGTGCGCGTCACGGCGGCCGGGGAGCATGCTGGCTGTGTGACCTGGTACGGCGCGGTCCGGCGTAAGCCGCTCAGTGAGGGGGGCGGTGTGTCCGGGAGATTCGGGACCGGCCGGGCGCCGGACGAACTGTCGCTGGCGCTCGCCCAGGCTGTCGTGAACGCGATCGAATCCACCGGCGGACAAGCCGGCGGCGTCTACCTGCGCTCCCTCACCCCGGGCCTCCTGAGGCTCGCGGTGCTGGCGGGACTGCCCGGGCCGCTGTTCCGTCCCTGGTGGCGGATGCATGTGAACCGGCCGTTCCCGGTCGCCGAGGCGTTCCGGTCGGGCCGGGCCGTGCACCTCGCCGACGCGGAGGAGGCGATGCGTCGCTTCCCGCAGCTGATGGCAGGACTGCCGTTCCCCTTCGGCTCCCTCTACATGCCGGTCGTCAGCGGTGGCAAGCCGGTCGGCGTCCTGGTCGTGCTGCGCGCGGCGACCCCCGGGGCGCCGGTGGAGACCGCCGACCGGCAAAGGCTGCGGAGCATCGCCGAAGGACTCGGCTCCGCGCTGGCCGGCCTGCAGTCCGCGGGGACGGCAGTGGAGTGGGACGAGGAGCCGCTTCCCGTACAGCTGCCGGCAGGCAGTTCACCCCCCGTACGGATCGGCCGCTTCGACTGGGACCTCGACACCGGAGCGGTCGGTGCGGACGACGAGCTGTGTGCCATCCTCGGCACCGGGCAGGACGGGTTCCCCGGCACCATCGACGCACTGGCGGCGCGGCTGGCGCCGGAGGATGTGTACGGGCTGTGGGCCCTGGCCCGCCAGGCGGCGGCCTCCGGCGGGCCGGTCGTCCGCCGGATGCGGCTGCGCGGTCCCGACGGACGCTCGCACCTGCTGGAGGTCTCGGGCCGCCGGGGAAAGGGCGGGGATACCGGCGCGGCAACCCATCTGACCGGCTTCCTGGTGGACCTGGGCATCGGCCCGGTCGTCGCCGAGGCTGCCGACCGGCTGCCGCGCGGCATCCTCTCCCTCGACCGCTTCGCCCGGATCACCTACATCAACGGCCTGGCCGAGGAGATCCTCGGCCGCCCCCGGTCGGAGCTGGTCGGGCGGGTGCTCTGGGAGGCCCTGCCGTGGTTCGCGAACCCCGCCTACGAGGACCACTACCGCGCCGCGATGCTCTCCGACGCCCCGGTCCACTTCCTGGCCCGGCGCACCCCTCCACCCTGGCTCTCCGTGTCCCTGTACCCCGGTCACGACGGCCTGACCGCCGTGCTCGCCCCTGCCGAACAGCCGGTCTACGCGCCGGGGTCCGTCGTCTCGCCCGGGCTGGGCCTCGGCTCTCCGGCCGACCGCTCCGCCGCGCTCTACAGGCCGGTCGCGCTGGCCATCGCCCTCACCGAGGCCGTCACCGCCCGGCAGGTGTCCGCCGTGGTCACCGAGGAACTGCTCCCCGCTTTCGGCGGCCGCCAGCTCGCGATCTACCTGCTGAAGGAGCGCCACCTCTACCTGGAGTGGGAGACCGGCTTCCCCCACGGTTTCCTGAACCGGTTCGACGGTGTCGCCCTGGACGCCCGCATCCCAGGCGTCGAGACACTGACCACCGGGCGCCCCATCTTCTTCGAATCCATGCAGCGACTGGCCGCCGCGTACCCCGGCATCCCCATGGAGACCGACGTCGGCGCGCGCGCCTTCCTGCCCCTGATCGCGTCCGGACGGCACGTCGGCTCCTGCATCCTCGGCTTCGACCAGCCGCGCGGCTTCAGCCCGGAGGAGCGCACGGTCCTGACGGCCCTCGCCGGCCTCATCGCCCAGGCCCTGCAACGAGCACAGCGGTACGACACCGAGGCGGCCCTTGCCCGCGGGCTGCAGGACGTCCTGCTCCCGCACGGGCTGCCCGTCGTGGAGGGCGTCGACACCGCCGGCCGCTACCTCGCCGGCACCCAGGACATGGACGTCGGCGGCGACTGGTATGACGTCATCGAGACCGGCCGGAAGCTGGCCCTGGTCATCGGGGACGTACAGGGCCACGGTGTCGCAGCGGCCGCGACCATGGGCCAACTGCGCAGCGCGGTGCGGGCCTTCGCGCTCAGCGGACACGATCCGCAGGAGGTGATGAGCGGCACCAACCGGCTGCTCATCGATCTCGATCCCGGCCAGTTCGCCAGCTGTTGCTACATCGTCCTGGACCCGGCCACCGGCAGCACGCTGGCCGTGCGGGCCGGCCATCCGCAGCCCGTGCTGCGCCGGCCCGACGGCACGGCCGAGGTCATGGACCTGCCGGGTGGCATCGTGCTCGGTATCGACGCCGAAGCGGCCTACCCCGTCACCGAACTGGACCTCGCCCCGGGAGCGATGCTTGCGCTGTACACCGACGGCATGGTCGAGGAGTCGGGTACGGACATCGACGTGGGCGTCGAGCGGCTGCGCAGCACGATCGCCGGATTCGGGCCGGCCTCCCTGGCCGAAACGGCGGACCATGTGATCGGCCGGGCCAGGCAGGCCGCGGACCGTCCCGACGACATCGCCCTGCTTCTTGCCGCCCGGTGGGCCGCCCCTGACGGCGACGGCGTCCGTACCACCCGTGAGGACTACGGCGCCCGCCCGGCAGGCGGCATGCGAACTCCTTGACCGGCTCGGAATGACGAATGCCGGAGTCGGAGTCGGAGTCGGAGTCTTTGGCAAATTCACCTGGATCTGCGCCCCGGCGCTCGCAGTGGACGCGGCATAGGTAAACGGGTGTCCAAGGTTCGACGAGTTCGTCTCCGGCTGCACGGACTTCGGTAAGGAGGGCCGTCCCGCGTGATTGGCTTCCCTGTGCAGCTATTGCAGTGAAGCGGATTCGAGGGGGCGCGCCGTGGGTGTGAAGGTCCTTGAGGTGTGGCGGAGTTGTGCAGTCGTGATGGCCTGCTGCTTGGCGCTGTCGGGCGCGGGTGCGTGTTCGTCGGGCCCCGAGCACAGTGCACGGGCACGAATCCAGGTGGATCGGCCTGAGTCCCTGGCCGACGAGGCGGTCCGGATCCGGGTCTCGGGCCTGCACCCGCACGAGGAGGTCACCGTCACAGCAGGCTCAGTGGACCGTCAAGACGTTCGGTGGACAGGCCGGGCCGTAGTCACCGCGGACGATGCGGGAACAGTGGACCTGGACAGGGCACGCATAGGTTCAGGCACCTACCACGGCGTTGACGGCATGGGGCTGTTCTGGTCCATGAGGCCGGATCAGAAGGACGCGGACAAGGCGGCGTTCTTCCCGAAGGTGCCGGAACAGCAGGCGTCGTACAACGTGACGCTCGCTGTGAGGGCGGGTGGCAAGCAGATCGCGACGCGTTCGTTGACGCGTACGTGGATGAGCGAAGGCACGACCTATCAGGCCTTGAGCGGGGGCAGGAACGGCGTGTACGGGGCCCTCTATCTGCCGCCGCCCCACTCGCCACGACGTGCGCCGGTCCTGACCATCGGCGGCTCGGAGGGCGGTTCCGGCAATCCGTACGCCGCCGCGTTGCTCGCTTCCCACGGGCACCCTGTTCTTGCGCTGTGCTACTTCGGCTGCCCAGGGCGCCCGGAGAGTCTGGAGAACATCAAACTGGAGTACTTCGCCACGGCCGTCCGGTTCCTGGACCGGAACTACGGCACAGGGACTCGGCGACCTGCCGTGATCGGAGTCTCCCGTGGGACGGAGGCAGCCCAACTTCTCGCTCACTCATACCCCGGCCTCGTCAGCGATCTTGTGCTCTACGCTCCCTCCCGGAACACCACGCCGGGCTACCCGCATGGCGTGGCATGGACGCGGGACGACAAGCCGGTCGATCTCTATCCGATTCCGCTCGACCACGTGAACGGCGGCGTTCTGGCGATCGCGGGTGACGAAGACAGGCTCTGGCCCTCTGCCGAAGCCGCCCGCGACATCGAACGCGACCATGCGCGCCAGGGCGCTCTGCGCGAGGCCCTGGTCTACAAGAACGCGGGCCACCACATCGGCTGGTACCCGTACAGCCCCACTGCCCGCTACGCCAAGAACCCCATCTCGAACGGATACATGGACCTCGGTGGGACTACGGCCGGGAACGCCCGTGCACAGGAGGATGGTTGGCCCCGAGTGCTCAGGCTTCTCGGAGGGTGAAACGGCATCGTGGAGAACTCGACCGCCCGGTACTCCCCACACTCAAGCCGCTGACCGGCGCCAATGATGAAGTGCGGCTTGAGTGCAAGACACTGCTTCTCGGGCCATGTTCGGAGCCAGGTCATGACGCCTGCGACGTCACCGGCACCGGAGGGAACGGGAGTTCAGCGCGATCCCTGCCCACCGCCCATCCCGGGCGGCCGTGGGGCCGCCGTCAGGCAGAGGCGGTGTCCAGGAAGCCGAGGAGGAGCGCGGACCATTCCTCGGGGCGTTCGACGAAAGGCAGGTGCCCCGTGGAGAGTTCGGCGTACTCGGCGCCCGGGATCGTGTCGGCGAGTTGCCGGTGGTGGTAGGGCGTGACCAACTGGTCGAGCGTGGTGGAGATGATCAGGGTCGGCACCGTGATGGCAGCCAGGTCCTCGCGGACGTCAGCCTGGTCGATGAGCAGGTCCAGGTGCTCGAGTGTGCCGGACGGGATCGTGGTCGTTGTGGCCTTGAGGGCGGTGTCCAGGTCGTCCTGACCGACGGCGTCCAAGGTGGGGGCGCTCAGCCCGATCAGGGACACGAACGCGGCCAGATGCTCGAGGTCGCCTGAACGGAGCAGGTCGCGCCAGAGCCGGGCGGCCAGCAGGAACCGCGGGTTGGGGTGGGCGAAGCCGGCGGTCAGGACGAGGCCGGTGACGCGGTCGGGGTGGCGGGTGGCGGCACGGATGGCGACGGGGCTGCCGAGCGAGTATCCGGCGATGGCGAAGGTGTCCACGTTCTCCTCGACGGCGGTGGCGACCAGGGAGTCGGCCAGGGCGTCCAGAGTGAGGGGGGCTTCGGCGCGGGGGGTGCGGCCGGTGCCGGGGTAGTCCGGTCCCACGACGGTGTGGTGGGCGGCGAGGCTCGCCAGGATGGGGCCGAAGTTGGCGTCGATGCCGCCGCCGGCGCCGTGGGCGAGCAGCAGGCCCGGGCCGGTGCCGCGCACGATGCGGCCAAGGGAGGAAGAGGGCAGAGCAGTTGAGGACATGTGGATGTCTCTCCTTCGGGTTCTCAGGGGGTTACTGGACGCAGCAGGTCATCGGGGTGCGGGGCTGAACACGGCGTCGCCGGGCGGCGGCGGCGAGGCCGACGGCGGCGAGCGTCATCAGCGCGCTGATCCACGGCAGGTCGCCGTCGCCGGAGTGGGCGCCTCGGGGGCGGACGCCAGTGCACGGTCTTGTAGCAGCGGGATCAGGGCGGCGTCGACGACGCCGAGGATGAGTACGGTGGCGGCAGCCGCCCAGCGGATCTGGCCCGGTGGCGGGCGATGCCCAGCATCCCCAGGGGCACCAGCGTCCGGCGACCGTGACCGCCAGGGACCGCGCTGTTCGTCGTCATACGGCCGACGCTAAAGTCTCACATCAATGTGAGAGTCAACGCAGTGAGGTGCAGGTCACATGCGCATCGGAGAGATGGTCCGGCGAACCGGCGTCAGCGAACGGCTGCTGCGCTATTACGAGGAACAGGGCCTGCTCCACCCGACCCGGCTCCCCAGTGGCTACCGCGTCTACAACGAGGTGGACATCGACACGGTGCGGCGCATCCGCAGCCTGCTGGCCTCCGGCCTGGCCACGAAGATCATCGCCAGGATCCTGCCCTGCGTCTGCGTCGACGGCCCGGCCCTCACCCCCGTGTGCTCGGACACCATCAACGAGCTGCAGCGAGAACGCGAACGCATCACTGAGGCCATCAACGAGCTGCAGGCGTCGCGAACCATGCTCGACACCGTCATCGCCGCAGCTCCGGACCACCTGATCAGTGCCCCGGGGAACGATCTGCATGTGCGCGGGAATCAATCACCGCAGCCCTTCGTGTAGGTCCTGAACCCGCAACCCATCTCCTGCGCGTTCCCGGCGGTCCCACTCAGTGCGGCCCAGCAGTCGTCGAGCCCGGCGGTCAACGGATGCTCCAGCGCCGGTCGCCGCCCGGCGGTGGGTCGGCCGGCAGCACCCGGATCGCCGGCACGATCGCGGTGAGTGCGAAGAGGAGCTGCCAGGGATGAGCGCACTGGGCACCCGGCCGCTCGACCCCGCGGACGTGGCGAAGGTGGTCACCGCAGGAGTCGACACCTTTTTTGCGCGCCTTCGGTACGGAGCAGTCCGCCGGCGCCACCCCCGGGCGGGCGGCGTCGGCGGGCCCAGGTGACGCCGGCGTCCGAGCCGGCCGTACGAGCCGCGGAAGAACAGCGGCGGAGCCGGGGGCCCGGCGAGTACGCCGGACCCCCGGCTCCGCCGGGCCCTGCGGTACCGGGAATTCCGGTCAGCGTCGGCGGGCGTCCGGAGCGGGGACGAGACGCACCGCGGTGTTCAGGACATGGTCGATCACGTCGCGCGAGGGCTTGTCCGTGAGGTTGGTGAGCAGCCGGGCCAGGGTGTTGAGCAGGAACGGGGAGCCCATCACGTAGCGGTTGAGCACGGGCTGGAACCCCGAGCGGCTGAAGACCAGGTCGGCGGCCGTGTTGCCGAGCCGGTAGTAGCTGCCCCAGCGGCGGTTCATCTCGACCGGGTAGTGGTGCAGCGCCCTCTCCCGCCGCGGGCCGGCCGGCAGGGCCAGCGCGAGCGCCGTCGCCTCGGCCGCGACCTCTCCTGCCTCCATCGCCTGGCCGATGCCCTCACCGTTCCAGGGGCTGATCATGCCCCCTGAGTCGCCGACGAGGAGAAGCCCCCTGGTGTACAGCGGGTGACGGTTGAAGCCGAGCGGCAGCGCGGCGCTGCGGACGGGCCCCTCGGCGTTCTCCTCGCGCAGCCCCCACTCCTGTGGCGTCCGCGCCAGCCACCGTTCCAGGGTGGCCCGCAGGTCGGCCTTGCCGTGGCGGCGATGGGGGATCGCGCCGAGTCCCACGTTGACCCGGCCGTCACCCATCGGGAAGATCCAGCCGTACCCCGGCAGATAGTGGTCGCTCCGGGGAAAGCGGAGATCGGCCCAGAGCTCCAGGAACTCCTCCCGGGAACGCTCGGGGCTGCGGTAGTAGCGTCGGGCCGCCGTGGCGATCTGCCGCTTCGTGTCCCGCTGCAGCCCCATTGCCAGTGCGAGCCGCGCGGACGCGCCGTCGGCGGCGATGACGACCGGAGCGCGGTGCACCACAGGCTCCGCCGTCCCCGACACCGTGGTGACACCGATGACCCGGCCGGTCCGGTCGGTCACCGGCTCCGTAACCTTCACGCCGGTGCGCAGCCGGGCCCCGGCGGCCACCGCGTGCCGTGCCAGGATGTCGTCGAAATCGTGCCGGCTGCGGGTGAGGCCGAAGTCCGGGTAGCCGCCCAGCGCGGGCCAGTCGATCTCCACCTGCCGGTCCCCGGTCACCCAGCGCATCCCGCGTGACCGCGTCCAGCCGGGTGCCTTGATGTCGACGCCCATCCGGATGAGCTGGTGCACCGCGCGAGGGGTGAGGCCGTCGCCGCACACCTTCTCCCGGGGGAACGCGGACTTCTCCAGCAGCAGCACATCGACGCCCGCCCTGGCGAGGTGGAAGGCGGCGGACGAACCTGCCGGCCCCGCACCCACCACGATCACCTCCGCGTCCTCGGCCGGGCCGGGGGTGGAATGCTCGTCGGGGGTGGACCGGTCTGCGTGCGCTTCCCGCATGGGAACCCTCTCCTGGTACGGCCTGCGCCGCCCGCGGACGGCGACCTGTACACCGACATCCTGCCGGTTCGCGCCGCTCCGCGGCAGGGGCGATCAACACGCCCGGAACACGCCCGGCGCACGCCCCGCAACGCCCTGGAACGCGCCTCGGGGCCGCACTGAGTGCGGCCCCGAGGGCAATGGCTGAGCGGCGCCGGAGCAGCCGGTTCAGTACGGCAGCGGGCGCCCGGACGGCGTGCGCAGGTCGAGCGGCGGCTGTGGCCGGGAGGGAAGCTGGGGACGTCGGACGATCCTGATGCGGCCCACTGACACCACCTCCTGTCGTTAATCCGTCATATGCCCTGGCGGTGCGCCGTTCACACGTCCAGCGGACGTCCGGCGGTCATGAACGCAGCTGGGCCCCGAACGGGCGGGGCCGCCAAATCGTGTTAAACCTGAAGATGTGGGTGGCACAGGTCGGTTCCGGACGCGGTTTCACCACTCCGCCCGGCAGCCGCATCGGCACGATGACGGACGCCCGGGCGGTGACGAGCCTGCACCTTCCGGCCCGAATCCCGGGCGGTCCTCACCGGGCCGTCGGCTGCGCGCCCACTTCCGGGTCCACACCGTCGCCGGTCAGGTCTTCTTCCTGATGCTGGGAATCGTGACGCTGCTCATCGTGACGGCCGTCGTCGCTCTGGTGGTGCAGGGCAGACGTGACTCCATGAACGTGGCCCGGGCCCGGTCGCTGAGTGTCGCGGAGACCTTCGCGCACGCGCCCGGCATCGCGGCGGCCCTGGACAGCAAGGACCCGACCGTCCTCCTGCAGCCCCGCGCCGAGGAGATCCGGCGGAGCACCGGAGTGGAATACGTCGTCGTGGCCGGGGCCAACGGCATCCGCTACACCCACCCCGACATCGCACTGATCGGGAAGCACATCCTCGGCCCGTACAAGGAGGCCCTGGAGGGCAAGCCCATCACCCGTACCGTAACCGGCAGCCGCGGACTCGCTGTCAATTCGGTGGTGCCTGTCCAGCGGCCCGACGGCACGGCCGCCGGACTGGTCTCCGTCGGCATCAAGGTCGACACGGTGAACAAGCTGGCCTACCCGAGCATCCCGCTCGCCCTGGGCGCCGCGGTGGCCGCACTCGCCCTCACGGCGGGCGGCGCGGCCCTGGTGAGCCGCCGTCTGGGCCGCCAGACGCGCGGCCTCGGCCCGGCCGAGATGACCCGGATGTACGAACACCACGACGCGGTGCTGCACGCGGTCCGCGAGGGCGTCCTCATCATCGGCGCCGACGGCCGGCTGGTCCTCGCCAATGACGAGGCCCGCCGGCTCCTGGACCTGCCCACCGACGCCGAGGGCCGCGCCGTGGCGGATCTGGGACTGGACCCCCGTACGGCGGAGCTGTTGGCCTCCGGGCGGGCCGCCACGGACGAGGTGCGGTCCGCCGGGAACCGGCTGCTGGCCGTCAACCTCCGCCCCACGGGTGAGCGCGGCGGCCCGCCCGGCACGGTCGCCACCCTCCGGGATGCCACGGAGCTCCGGGCTGTCATGGGCAGGGCGGAGACCGTACGCGAGCGGCTGCTGCTCCTGTACCGGGCGGGCGCCCACATGGGGACCACGCTCGACGTCACCACGACCGCGCAGGAGCTGGCGGAGGTCGCCGCGCCCGGATTCGCCGACTGCGTGACGGTCGACCTCGCCGACTCCGTACTGCGCGGGGAGGAACCGCAGCCTCCCTCCGGAGGCGTCATGGACATGCGGCGCACGGCCGTGGGCGGCGTCGGCCCGGACCATCCGCTCTACCCGCTGGGCCGTGTCATCGGATTCGTGCCCACCAGTGCCGAAGGCATCGGCAGCAGCAGCGGCCACACCTGGCTGGTGCCGGACCTGACCGCGTCCCAGCAGTGGCGCCTGCCCGACCCCGAACAGGCGGAGCGGATCCTGGCGTACGGATTCCACTCACTGCTCTCCGTACCCCTGCACGCGCGCGGCGTCATTCTCGGGATGGCCAACTTCTGGCGCGCGCAGAACGAGGCCCCCTTCGACACCGAGGACCTGTCCTTCGCCGAGGAACTGGTGGCCCGGGCGGCGGTCAGCGTCGACAACGCCCGGCGCTACACACGTGAGCACGAGATGGCGGTGACCCTGCAGCGCAGCCTGCTCCCGAGCGGCGTTCCCGAGCAGAACGCCCTGGACGTCGCCTACCGCTATCTGCCGGCGCAGGCGGGGGTGGGCGGGGACTGGTTCGACGTGATCCCGTTGTCCGGTGCCCGGGTCGCGCTCGTTGTAGGCGACGTGGTCGGGCACGGGCTGCACGCCGCGGCCACCATGGGCAGGCTGCGCACGACGGTGCACAACTTCTCCACGCTGGACCTGCCGCCCGACGAACTCCTCGGCTACCTCGACGAACTCGTCCTCCGGATGGACCAGGAGGAGGGGACGGCCGGCGGCGGGGCGATCACCGGGGCCACCTGTCTGTACGCGATCTACGACGCGGTCACCGGGCGCGTCTGTGTGGCCCGGGCCGGTCACCCCGGGCCCGCACTCGTCCTGCCCGACGGCACCGTGGAGTTCCCCGAGATCCCGGCCGGCCTGCCGCTCGGGATCGGCGGCATGCCCTTCGAGGCGACCGAGCTGGAGGTGCCCGAGGGAAGCCGCCTGGTGCTGTACACGGACGGTCTGGTGGAGCGCCGAGACCGGGACATCGACGAGGGCATGGAGCAGCTGCGGAACGCCCTGGCCGTCCGGGACCGCACACCGGAGGAGACCTGCGACGACGTGCTGGAGGCCCTGCTGCCCACCCGACCGGGCGACGACGTCGCCCTGCTCGTCGCCCGCACCCGCACCCTGGACCCGGCACGCCGCGTCGAGTGGCAGGTGGACCCGGACCCCTCGGCCGTAGGCGGCATCCGCAAGGAGGCCATCCGCTGGCTCAACGAGCAGGGCCTCGGCGAGGAGGGGTTCGTCACCGAACTGATCCTGAGCGAGCTCGTCACCAACGCGATCCGGTACGGCTCCGAGCCGATCAGCGTGCGGCTGCTGTACGACCGGGCCCTGATCTGCGAGGTGTCGGACTGCAGCAGCACCTCCCCGCACCTGCGCTATGCCGCGACGACGGACGAGGGTGGACGGGGCCTGTTCCTGGTCGCACAGTTCGCCGAGCGCTGGGGCACCCGCTACACCGGGCGCGGCAAGGTCATCTGGTCCGAGCAGGCGCTCGACGGGCCGCCGTCCGAGTAGTCGAACGCCGACGGGACGGGGCCCGGCAGCAACTGCCGGGCCCCGTGACGTTCGTTCACCTCACACGATGCGTCAGGGGAACGACACCACGTTCGACGGGACGGTGGTTGTACCGGACGTGGGGGATCCGGTGTTGTTGATGACGTGTTCGTACTGGCCCTGGCCGCCGAGGGAGACGACGAGCAGGTCGTGGAACTTCACTCCGGGCTTCACCGGTGCTTCGAAGCCGTGGTCCTGACGGATGGTCGGGTCGACGTTGAAGTAGCAGTAGCTGCCCAGTCCCCAGCCTTCGTGGGTGGTGACGGAGTCGTCGACCTTGTAGGCCGCGTACCCCTTGGTGCTGCCGTTCTGGACGGCGGCCTGGTTGGGGGCGTCGTACGCCTTCTCGTTCTGGAAGAAGATCGTCTTGCCCCTCTCGCCGGACCAGCGCACGTCGTACTTGTTGAAGTGCTCGACGAACAGGCCGGTCGCCAGCACGTCGTCACCGTTGACCTGGAGGCCGTAGTCGGAGCGGTTGGTCTCCCAGCCCACCCCGTCACCGTGGTCGGCGCGCCACAGCCAGGTGTGGTCGACGATCGTGTCGTCGTTGTTGATGACCATGCCGGTGGTGGCCTTGCCTGCGCCCGCGCCGCCGACCCGGACGAACACGTCCTGGACGGTGGTCGGGTTCGCCGCGTGGTCGGCCGAGGCGCCGTCGGGGCCGACCTGGACCAGCACCTGCGAGTTCTGCTGACCGGCGTCGACGAGCAGTCCGGCGAGCTTCACGCCGTCCACGTCACCGACCTTGATGGCGGTGACCCCGTTGTCCGGGATGATCGTCGCGAGACCGAGACCCAGCACGACCGTGTTGGCGCGGTCGATGTTGATCGTCTGGTCCACGTGGTAGATCCCGGGCGTGAACAGCAGGTGCAGGCCCTGCTGCACGGCCGCGTTGATGGTGGCGGCGGAGGCACCGGGCTTGACCACGTAGAACTGGCTCAGCGGGATGGACTCGCCCTGCGGGGTGCCGTTCCACGAGACACCGCGCGCGTTGGTGCGCTTGGCGGGGACGAAGACCTTGTAGTCGTTGCCGTCCAGGTAGAGGAAGGGCTTCTCGCGGGAGACCGGGGTGGTGTCGAGGGTGGTGTACGGGGGGTTCGGGAAGCTCTGGGCGGGTGCGCCCTCGACGCCGGAGAACGTCATGTTCCAGACGCCGTTGCCCCAGCTGCCGATGGAGCTGTCCCGGGTGTACCACTGCTGCTGCGAGTACGGCGCGACCTGGCCGTCGATCTTGCTGTCGGCGATGTACCCGCCGCTCGCCCAGCCGTAGCCGTTCGGTGCGAGGTTGAGCCCGCCCTTGACGTGCATCCGGCGGAAGGGGGCGGCCTGTGAGACGGCCCAGCGGTCGGTGCCGCTGACCGGGTTGAGCGCGAGGTTCTCGGCCGAACGCCAGAAGTTCTGCGTGGCGTTGCCGTTGAACCACCCGGCGTCGACGGTCACATCACCGTTGAACGTGGTGTCGTCCGGCTTGAGGCCGAGGCCGGCGATCTGGGTGTAGAACCCGATCTGCGCGTTGATGTTGTTGTACGTGCCCGGCTTGAACATCAGCGCGTAGCGGCCGGTGCCGAACTGCGCCGACTCCTGCTGCTTGAAGATCTCGTCGACCTTGGCCTGGATGCCCGGTGTCGACGGGTCGAAGACAAGGACGTTCGGGCCGAGGTCGCCGCCGCCGGGGATCTGCGGGCCGCCTCCGCCGCCGGTGGTGCCGAACACCTGGAACTCCCAGAGGGAGTAGCCGTACTGGGTGGCGCGGGTGGTGCCGGTCAGCCGGACGTAGCGGGCGGTGCCGGAGACGTTCAGCGTCTCGGTGCCGCCGGGGCCCGTCGCGGTCGAGTAGGCGGTGCTCCAGGTGCTGTTGTCCGTGGAGAACTCGATCCGGTAGCTCTTGGCGTAGGCGGCCTCCCACTTCAGCGCGATCTGGCTGACCGAGGCGGCGGAGCCCAGGTCGACCTTGATCCACTGGGGATCGGAGAACGCGCTCGACCAGCGGGTGCCGTTGTCGCCGTCCACGGCGGCGGTGGCGGGGTTGCCGTCGTTCTCCTGGCTGGAGGTGGTCACCGTCTTGCCCTGCGAGAGCAGCGAGGGTGCCGCGCTCGCGGAGGTGGACGGCATGAAGGCCAGCAGCGAGACGACGAGGCCGGTGACGGCGGCCAGCACGCCGGTCCGTCTTCTCCCGGTCGATGGCGCGTGTCTGTGGAACAAGGGGGGTGCGTACATGGGGGCTTGTCTCCTGAGTCGCGGTACGGGTGCACGACACGAAGCCGGAGAGCGCTCTCTCCGGCCGATGGGATACTTCTCCTTCACGTCCCCACGCGTCAATAGGTGTGCAACACCCGCTTGAACCGGCGTTGTTTAGAACAAGAACTGACGACTGATATCTCACGATTGACCTCATTGCCTACGCCTTGATGCGTTCACTGTGCGAGGTCTGACGGCTCGTCGGTTCAGATGGTGATGCTTTGGCCAGAAGATGCGGGGGAGGGGCGGCATGCCGTTGCCACCGCAACCGGAGTGGCTGGGGAAACCTGCGTGAAGAATCGGTGGACGCGTGCACCGGCAACCGCTGCGCCTGTTACCGGACATCTTGTCGACACGTGGGGGACAGCGGGCACGGCCGCTCGCTATCCTCCGGGGCATGAGCCGTGAGCGTGGTACGCGTGGCGTCCTTGACCAGGCGCGACGGGGTTCCGGGTGAGCGAGGGCATGGGTCCTGTGCCGGCGGACGCCCGTACCGCCGAGGTATGGCGGTCGTTCGGTACCCGGTTACGTCAGTGGCGCAGACGGGCCGGGCTCACACAGGCCCAGGTGGGTGCCAGGGTCGGCTACGACCACACTGCGATCAGCAAACTGGAGCACGGCAGCCGCAGGACGTCGTTGCCGCTGGCCCGTCGGCTCGACGAACTGCTGTCGGCCGAGGGAGAGTTGCTGGCGGCCTGCGAGGCGGCGGAGGAACGGGAGCGCGCGGGAGGCCGGCCCGGCACGCCTGCCGCCGTACGGCGGGGGCCGTTGCCCGGGGAGCCCGCGGGGGGAGCGCTTCTGGCGATGCTTCCGCCGGGGACCGTCCTTCCTGCGAGCCTGCCCGCCTACGGACTCGTCTGCCCGGTGCACGGCAGGGACGGCTGCTCGGTCCCCGCACTCACGGACGTCATCGCCCTGCATGCGGCCTTCTGCGCACTGGGCCCGGAGACGCAGTCCCGCCCTGCCCTGGACAGCGACACGGTGCACGCGCTGACGGCCCTGCTCGCAGTCTGTCTGCGCACCGACGAGGAACGTGCCTGGCCGGGAGCGACCGCTGTCGTCGAGCGCACCCTGCACGCGATGCTCCGCTGGATGGCGCTTCCTGCGGCGTCGTACCAGCGTCAACTGGCCCCTCTGGCAGCCGAGTACGCGCAGTCGGCCGGTTGTCTGCGGCTGCTGTGGGGCCGCAACGGGACCGCGATGGCCTGGCTCGACCGCTCACTGCTGTGGGCCGCCATGGCCGGTCACGTCGGGACACAGGTCGCGGCTCTCAGCGACATGAGCACCCTGGCCCGGCTGGAGGGTGACGGGCCGTCGGCGCTTGCCTACGGTGGGGCCATCGGCCAGGCCGCCGCGGGCCGGCACTGGGCGGGCGCCATGAGCGATCTGTACCAGGCGCGCGGGCACGCGGTCCGGGGCGACGCCGCCCGGACCCTGAGGCACATCGACCGGGCCCGCTCACAGATGGACCGGGCCGGTGAACGCGACGAGACGGAGGCGCCCTGGCTCTCCGTCGCGTCGGTACGCCTGCGCGTGGAGTCCGGTGCGGCCGGCGCACTGCGCGATCTCGCCGTGGCCACCGGTGACCGTCGTTTCGCGCTCCGCGCCGTCGGGGCGGCCCGCACAGCGCTCGGCCTGCTGCCACCCGGCATGCACTCGGCGCGGATGCTGTTCCTGGCCCGGATGGCCGACGCCCACGCGTGCGCCGGCGACCCGGCGGCGGCGCACGCCGTGGCAGGCCCGGTCCTGGACACCACCGAGGTGAATCCGGCGACGCTGCTCGGCCAGGAGCTGCGCGGGCTCCACGCCAGACTGGCGGCCCGCCCCGCCGGCAGCCCGGAGACCGACGACTTCGTCAGCAGACTGGCGGTGGTGGTCCGCTGACACGCAGGGGCGGGGCGTGAGGATCACGCCCCGCCCCCTTGTTCCCCCGGCGGTGGATCAGCTCACGTCCAGTGCCACATCGTCCAGGACGAAGCTGGTCTGCAGGTAGGCGTCCTCCTTACTGGTGAACCCCAGCGTCACCGTCTGCCCCGCGGCGGAGCCGACGTCGAAGGACTGCTGGACGTAGCCGCTGCTCGCGTCGAGATTCGAGTACGTGGCCAGCGTCCGGGAACCCAGCTTCACGGTGAACGTGTCGTAGGCGGTCGCATCGCCCGCCGACTCGGCGGTGTCGGTGCGCAGGTAGAACGACAGCCGGTACGTCGCGCAGCCCGCCGGAACCGTCAGTGACTGCGTGGCGGTGTCGCTGTGGGTGCTGCCCCAGCCGCCGAACCAGGCCTGGTAGGCGCCGCTGTGTGCGGGCTTCTCGGAGGTCCTGTTGTTGATGACCCCGTCAGACTGGGTCCACGGCGTCGTGCCGTTCTCGAAGCCGCCGTTGGCGACGACCTGCCGCGCCTGGCAGGTGCCGCCGCCCCCGACGACCAGCGAGTACGTGGTGGTGTGGGTGGCGGTGCCCGTCCCGGTCACGGTGAGGGTGTACGTACCCGCGGTGGTCTGGGCCCCGGCGGAGACGGTCATCGTGGACGACGAGCCCGACTGCACGGAGGACGGGGCGAAGGAGACGGTGACCCCGCTCGGCGCACCGGAGGCCGTGAGCCGCACACTCTGCGCCGAACCGCCGGTGGTGGCCGTGGACACGGTTGCCGTGAGGGAGGCGCCCGGCTGGACGCTGCCGGACACCGGGTTCACCGAGACGGAGAAGTCGTCGGCGGGGGCGGTGGTGCCGACGGCCGTCTTCCACACCGTGTAGGCGACCCCGTCCGCGCTGCGGTCCAGCGCGGTCGCGTTGATGTTGGCCGTGGTGTCGCACGACTGGTGGTAGCACGGGTCGTACGAACGGCCCGCGGTGCCACCCCACTTGGTGGCCTGGGCGGAGGACTTGGTGTCACTGGCGCCGGTCGCGTACCCCGAGGTGGCGATGCCGCCCTGCTGGAACGAGTAGTCGTCGGAGCGCCCCTGGCCCTCGACGTTCTCCTCCGGGGCGAGGCCGAGCGAGGTCCAGTACTCCTTCATCGGGGCCGATGCGGCGGAGTTGAGGTTGTTGATGAAGTAGCCGCCGTTGGTGGAGGCGACCATGTCGAAGTTGTAGTACGCGGTGATGGCGGTCCGCTGGGCGGCGGTGAGCTGGCCGACGTAGTACTCGGACCCCTCCAGACCCTGCTCCTCGCCGTTCCACCAGGCGAAGCGCACATGCTTGGTCATGGTCGGGTTCTGCTGGGCCAGGGCGAGTGCGTTCTCCAGCAGGGTCGCGGAACCGGAACCGTTGTCGTTGATGCCGGGACCGGCGGACACTCCGTCCAGGTGGGCGCCGAACATCACGGTCCGGTCGGCCGGACCGCCCGGCCAGTCCGCGATCAGGTTGTTGCCGCGGTAGGTGCAGGTGGTGCAGGTCTGTTCGCTGACGGTGTAGCCGGCCGCCTGCAGCTTGCCCTTCACATAGGCGAGCGAGGAGGTGTAACCGCTGCTGCCGGCCCGCCGGTTGCCGCCGTTCTGCGAGGCGATGGTGTTCAGCTGGGCGAGGTGGGCCTGCACGTTGGCGACACTGATGTCCGGGGGCGTGCCACCGGGACCGCCGCCGTCGGTGAGGGTCAGCGTGTACTGGGCGGTGTGCTCCTGGGTGCCCGCGCCCTTCACGGTGAAGGTGTACGCCCCGGGCGCTGCGGCCGACGTCGTCGACACGGTCATGACCGACGTCGCGCCGGACTGCACCGAGGAGGGGCTGAAGGCGGCGGTCACGCCGCTCGGCAGGCCACTCGCGGACAGGTTCACGCTCTGCGCGCTGCCGGAGGAAACGGTCGTCCGGACCGTGGCGGTCACCGAACTGCCGGGCTTCACGGAGCCGGAGGCCGGGTCCAGAGAGATCGAGAAGTCGTTGTTGCCGTTCGGCGCGCAGGTCGGGTCGCCGCTCTGGGCGGGGACGCTGACCGCGTCCCAGGCGGACTTCGCCCGGTTGAACAGCACGCAGGTGGCGTCGAGGGTCTTGGCCGCAGTGAGCGTGGCCGTGCGGTAGCGCTTGTACGTCATGCCGCTGGTCTTGAGCAGCATGCCGCCGTAGAAGACCTTGCCGGCACTCTGGATGCCCACACCGGTGACGGTGGAGCTGTTGCAGGTGGGGCTGGAAGGCTTGCCGCCGCCGGGGTTCGAGCCCTCGGCGAGCAGATAGAACCAGTGGTTGAGGGGACCGGCCGCCGCGTGCTCCTCGGTGCTGGGTATGGAGGAGCTGTAGCAGTTCGGGTCGCCGATCTGCCCGGGGTTGTACATGATCCGGATCGGCCCGTCGCCCACCAGGTCGATCTTCTCGCCGACGGTGTAGTCCGGGTCGTCGTACGGGGCGGGCTCGTTGGTGTACGCCTCGGTCAGCGCCCCCATGATGTCGCCGGTCGCCTCCCCGAGGCCGGACTCGTTGTTCGCGCCGCCGGGCGTGTACTGGTCGATGCCATGGCCGAACTCATGGCCCACGACGTCCATCGCCGCGATCCACTGGTTGGCGTTGTTGTGGCCGATGGAGACGGTGGAGCCGTCCCAGTACGCGTTCACGTCGTTCAGTCCGACCTTGACCGGCCAGCCGCGCCCGTTGCCGTCGTGCCCGTTGCGCCCCAGCCAGTCGCGCAGCATGTCCCACTCGTGCTGGGCCGCCCACATCACGTCGACGCAGCCGGTCTCCTTGCTGGACGCGCTGCCGGTGCCCCAGGAGTCGCTCGACTTGGTGAAGACGCTCCCGGTGCTGTAGTCGGCGCAGCTCAGTCCGGGACGGCCCGGGTCGCGCAGTGAGTAACTGCCGCCGGAGGACGTGGTGTTGATGGACAGCGGGGACGGGCCGTTCCACTGGCTGTTGCCAGTGCCGGCCTTGACGTCGTCGTAGCTGTCGAGCACCGCACCGGTGCCCGCGTCGACGAAGACGTGCAGCCGGCTCGGTGCCTTCGCGGTCCGGCCGGTGAGCACGGTCTCCCAGGCCAGCCGGGACTTCGTGCCGGTGGCCCGGACGACCAGGCGGTGGCTGTCTACCCGCTCCACCGTGCGGAGCCTTTTGCGCGAGGCGGTCTCTGCGGCCCCGGCGGAGACGGTCGCGGTGACCGGTACGTTGATGCGCCGGGAGACGGCCGACTGGGATCCGCGGATGCGGCCCTTGGAGTCGGCCACGACGACGGCGTCACCGCCGACGACCGGCAGGCCGCGGTAGGTGCGTTCGTACGCGATGGAGTAGAGCCCATTGACCCAGGGGGTCACCATCTGGCGTTCGTACCGCTCCTCGGGCCCCTTGGCCAGGGCGTCGAGACCACTGGCCGCTGCCCGGTCGGCTGCCGACACGGCAGCCGAGAGTGCGGTCGGGGCCGGCGGGGACGGTTCTGCAGAAGCTGACTGGCCACTGGTGGCGACCAGCATTCCGGCGAGGACGGCCAGGGTTGTCCCGGCCGTCATCGGTCTGCGTTTCATCGAGGCTCCTCGGTTCGTGGGGACCTCGGTCACGGGCAGCGGCACGGGGAGACGGACCCGCCCGTGCTGCCGGTGCCGGTCGTCCGCCCAGGTGGTGTCCGTGATCGGGCGACCGAACACTCACACGTAGCCATGGCCTCGTCAACGAACTGGGAGTGCAGGCAAGGGACTTGGCAAGTCTGGTCAAGTCGCCATGGTGCGATCGCACAGCCGGCACACAGGGAGGAGCGGTGAAGGGGGATGTCGCGGTGGTCACCGGGCGCCGCCCGAGGCGCCGCATCCGTACCGAAGTCGTGCGACCGGGGTCTCGGCCCAGCCGTGCACGGAGCCGTCGTGCAGTCCGGCGATCCGCGCGAAAGCGGGGGGCCGACCGGACTGTTGAAGCACGAGGGGTGGAAGAGGGCTGGACAGAATGTCGGAACGGATCTATCCTGCACTCGCACCAAGTGATTGAAGCGACAGACGCGTTGGCGCCAACATATCATGAAGCGGCGTGTCATGCAAGCTATTTGGCGCACCATCACTTGGCCGCTCCTGCATCATCGCTCACACGGAAGGCTTCACTCTTGATCTCGGCAACTACCGGCGCAGCGGCTGCCGGTACCTGGAATCTCGGCGATCTGACGGTCAACCGCATCGGCTTCGGCGCCATGCGCCTGACTCAGAACGGTGCCGCGTTCGGCAACGACCGAGGCCCGCACGACCGGGACCGGGCGATCACCGTGCTGCGCCGGGCCGTTGAACTCGGCGTGAACCACATCGACACGGCCGCGTTCTACTTCTCGCCACTGCGCTCGGCCAACGAACTGATCAGCCGGGCCCTCGGTCCGTACGCGGACGACCTGGTCATCACCACCAAGGTCGGCCCCGGCCGTGGCCCCGGCGGCGACTGGCTGAACTGGGCCAGGCCCGAGGAACTGCGCGGACAGGTCGAGGAGAACATCCGGCAGCTCGGCCGCGACCACCTCGACGTGGTGAACCTGCGGATGAACGGGCCCGCCCCGATCAGCGAGCAGTTCGGTGCGCTGGCCGACCTGCGGAAGGAGGGCCTCATCCGTCACCTGGGCCTGTCCAACGCCTGGCCGGACCAGATCGCCGAGGCCCGGGCCATCGCACCTGTCGTCTGCGTGCAGAACAGATACGGGATCGGCGAACGGCGCGCCGACTCCGAGGACATCCTGCGCACCTGCGGTGAACTCGGCATCGCCTTCGTGCCGTTCTACGCGATCGCCGCCGGGGGCCGCGAGGCCGGCGCGGACATCACCGCGGAGCACGAGGTGCTCCTCGACATCGCCCGGGCCCACGACGCGTCTCCCGCCCAGGTCAGGCTCGCCTGGACGCTCCGCAGGGGTCCGCACGTCCTGGCCATCCCGGGCACGGGGAACCCCGCTCACCTGGAAGCCAACGTGGCGGCGGGCGCCCTGCGGCTCACCGAGGACGAGGCCGCGCGGCTGACCGCACTGGGGCAGGACGCCGGCTGACCGCCGGCCGGGGCGGGGAACGAGGTGTCCCGCCCCGGTGCCTCCGGCCGCCGCGGCGGCGCCCTGGACCGGCCACCCGGCGGACGTAGCATGATCGTCATGGAGCAGCGAGAACTGGGCAGGACCGGACGGAACGTATCGGTCGTAGGGCAGGGCACATGGCAGCTCGGCGGGGACTGGGGCGAGGTCCGCGAGGCCGACGCCTTCGACGTCCTCGACGCCGCCGTCGGGGCGGGCGTCACCTTCTTCGACACCGCCGACGTGTACGGGGACGGACGCAGCGAACAGCTCATCGGCCGCTATCTGAAGGAGCGCCCCGACGCGGGCGTCCTGGTGGCGACCAAGATGGGCCGGCGCGCCGAGCAGGTGCCGGAGAACTATGTTCTGGACAACTTCCGTACCTGGAACGACCGTTCGCGGGCCAACCTCGGGGTCGACACCCTCGACCTCGTGCAGCTGCACTGCCCGCCCACGGCCGTCTACTCCTCGGACGAGGTCTACGACGCCCTGGACACGCTGGTCGCCGAGCAGCGGATCGCCGCCTACGGGGTGAGTGTCGAAACGTGTGCCGAGGCGCTGACGGCCATCGCCCGCCCCGGTGTCGCGAGCGTGCAGATCATCCTCAACCCGTTCCGCCTCAAGCCGCTGGACGAGGTCCTGCCGGCCGCGCGCGCGGCCGGGGTCGGCATCGTCGCCCGTGTGCCGCTCGCCTCCGGGCTGCTGTCCGGGAAGTACACAGCGGACACCGTCTTCGCACCCGAGGACCACCGCACGTACAACCGGCATGGAGAGGCGTTCGACCAGGGCGAGACCTTCTCCGGGATCGAGTACGGCACCGGGCTGGCGGCGGCGGCAGAGTTCGCGGGATTCGCTCCCGAGGGAGCTACGCCCGCACAGACGGCGCTGCGCTGGATCATTCAGCAGCCCGGTGTCACGAGCGTCATCCCCGGGGCCCGTTCGGTGGAGCAGACCCGGGCCAACGCGGCTGCGGCGGCGCTGGATCCGCTGCCGCAGAGCGCGCTCGACGCGGTGCGGGACCTCTACGACCGCAGGATCCGTGCGGCGGTGCACGACCGCTGGTGACGGGCCCGGCTACCGGCCGGGTGCGGGGGACGGCGGCCCGCTCGTGGAGGTGCCGCCGTCCGGGGTGGTGGCCGAGCTGGATTCGGGCGAGAACAGGCTCATCCCCAGGTAGACGGCGGCGAGGAAGGCGATCGTGCCCGCGATGGCGCTGGCCACTCTGGGCCGGCGTCTGATCGCCTCGCGGGTGCTGCGCCGCCGGTTGTTCCGGGGTCTGCCCGCCGCACGCCGGCCCCGGCCGTGCGCCTGGGGCAGCCGGTACGTCGTCGGAACGCCGGAGTCCGCACCCGGGCGCTGCGCGGCAGGCGCCGTCGTCGGCGCGTAGGCCGCGGCCGGAGCTCGCGGGGGAGCGGGCCGGTGCTGCGGCAGCGGTTCCGCCCGCCCTCGCCAGGCTTCGCTCTGGAACCAGTCGGCGACCTGCTGGGCGCTGGGCCGCTCTTCGGGCTGCTTCGCGAGCAGGCCCAACAGGTACGAGTCGAAGGCCGCGGACATGTCGACCCCCCGCTGCCGCAGCGGCACGGGAGGCGTGTCCACGTGCTGGTACAGGGTCGCGGTCGGGGTGTCCGAGCGGAACGGCGGCTGGCCGAGCAGCAGTTGGTAGATGACACAGCCGAGGGAGTACATGTCCGAGGCGGCACCTGCGGTGCGGCCGAGGGCCCGTTCCGGAGCGAGGTAGAGACTCGTGCCGACGATGTGACCCGTCGTGGTGAGGGCGGCAGAGGGGTCGTCGACGAACTGGGCGATCCCGAAGTCGCCGATCTTGACTGAGCCCTCGGCGTCCAGCATCAGGTTCCCCGGTTTGATGTCCCGGTGGACGATGCCCTGTCGGTGGGCCGCCGCAAGTCCGGCGGCCGCCTGGCCGGCGATCCGGGCGACCTGTTCCGGACCCAGCCGCTCCTGTGCCAGGAGCAGGTCGGAGAGGCTCCTGCCCTCGACGAGTTCCATCACCAGGAAGAGCCGGTCCTCCCATGACCCGAAGTCGAACACGGCCACCAGATGCGGGTGGCTCAGCCGGGCGGCGGTCTGGGCCTCCAGCCGGAACCGTGCGGTCGCCGACTCGTCGGCGTGTTCGCCCAGCAGCAGCTTCACGGCCACGGCCCTGCCGAGGACCTCGTCCGTAGCCCGCCAGACCTCACCCATCCCGCCACGGCCGATGGCGGTTATCAATCGGTACCGACCAGCAACCAGCACCCTGTGCACACCTATCTCGAATAGCTCGCGTATCTCAAAAAGCCCGGGCCGAGGACCGCTCCGGCCGCCGCGGCGGCGACCTCGCCCGGAACGAGGGACGGGGTGGGGAGCGCGGCAAGATCAGGATATCCGGCGCGCGGACCCGGGGCGACCGGCCGTCACCCCGCCCCGGCCGCCCGCACGGTGACGGGGCGGCAGGCGTCGTGCGACGGCGGTGCCCGCCGGGTCAGGCAGCCGGACCCGGCCGGCCCCGCTCCGGTGCGGTTCCGGGGAAAAGCCATGCATACGTGGCCTGCGCGGTGAATTCGCCCTGCCCGCCGGGGAAGAGCAGCCCCGCCGCGGCGAACACCGGATCGGTGGCGCCCGCCGTCGCGTAGGGGACCGCGATGCAGCGCATCCCCGCAGCGTGCGCGGCCCTCACGCCGGGTGCCGCGTCCTCCACCACCACACAGTCGGCAGGTGCGGCACCCAGGCGCCGGGCGGCCTCCAGGAACACATCCGGTTCGGGCTTCCCGCGCCTGACCTCGTCGGCGGAGACGTACGTGGTGAAGAAGGCGCCCAGGCCGGTGCTCGTCAGTACGGCCTCGATCCCGGCCAGGGACGAGCCCGACGCCACCGCCATGGCGATGCCCCGGCCGTGCAGCAGCTCGACGAACTCCCGCATGCGGGGGAAGACTTCGGTCGACTTCCTCGCCAGGTCCAGATAGAGCGCGTCCTGACCCGCCACCAGTTCGTCGACGGACGCGCCGATGCCGTACTCGGCACGCAGAACGGTCAGCGCCTCGGGGTTGCTGATCCCGATGAAGCGGGCGTTCTGTTCCCAGGTGAAGTCGGGCACGCCGTACCGTTCGAGCAGCAGGCGAACCGATTCGTAGGCGTTCGGTTCGCTGTCCACGAGGGTGCCGTCCAGGTCGAAGATGACCGAAGGGGCCCCTGCAGGTGATGAGTTCATGGCAGCCATGATCCCAGTGAGGCGATCAGCCCCGGCCGGATGGAGCGGTCCGGCCCACCGACTCCACCAGCGGCAGCAAGCGGTGCGGTACCCGTTCGCGCAAGGCCACCTCGGTCCGCGTCCTGACGACGCCCGGAAGCTGGATCAGTCGCTGGATCACGTCCTCCAGGTGCCCGTTGTCCCGCGCCACCACCCGGGTCAGCAGATCGCCGCCTCCCGTGGTGGAGAAGGCCTCGACGATCTCCGGCACCGCGGCGAGCGCCTCACCCACATCGTCGAGATGGCCCTGCGTCACCTCCAGGTGCACGAAGGCGAGCACCGGGTGGCCGAGGGCGGCGGGGGAGACGAACGGGCCGCTGCCGGTGATCACACCATCCCGTTCGAGGCGGTCGATACGGGCCTGGAGGGTGCCCCGGGCGATCGACAGGATCCGTGCGTACTCGCGCACGCTCGTCTGCGGCTGCTCGATGAGAAGCCGCAGGATCCGGGTGTCGAGTGCGTCCACCGCCATGGTCCGCCGGCCTTTCCCTGGTACGTCGGTCGGGGCAGCGACTGTACCAATGGCGCACTGCCGGTCCGCCGCGTCCCAGGTCCGCCCCCGGCTCCTCGCGCAGGCGGGCACGGGGCCGGGGGCGGTGGGGGCGTCAGAAGTTCACGTCGGAGCAGGCGTAGAACGCGTTGCCCGTGTCGGAGATCGTCCAGACGCCGAGGATCAGGTGTTTGCCGGCCTTCTGCGGCAGCACGCCCGAGTGGGACACGGTCGAGCCGGGCTGCCTGCCGCCGAAGGGAACGGTGAGGAACGGCTGCGGTTCGAGGTCGGCCCGGGTGAGCGGCCGGGACGGGTCGTAACCGTCCCGGGTGATGTAGTACCGGAAGTCGGTCGTCGCGTGCCGGGCCTCGATCCGCCAGCGGAAGGTGTAGTTCTGCCCGGCGGAGACCTGAGTGGCGGGCCAGGCGCCGTCCCGCTGGTCGTCGAGCTCGGAGAAGCGGCCGATGCCGCCCGAGCAGATGTGACCGTCGGCCGGTCCGCGGGTGGGGAAGCCCTTGGGCCCCTCTACGCTCGGCGGTTCCCACTGGATCTGGCCGCAGTGCTTGACGGTGCCGATCCCGCAGAGTTGCTGGCGGCTGATCGGCGCGTCGGTGTAGCCGTGGCTCTGCGCGCTGCCGGATGTGGCGAACAGCGCCACGCAGGCCAGGCCGAGCCCGGTCAGTAAGGAAGTGATCTTTCTGCGCATACGTCGCTCCTGGAGATGTGGGGTGATGTCCGGAGAGTTCTGCGGTCTAGACCAAGGGTGAGCGTGGTGATGTCAACTCGGTGTGTCCATACCGTCAGGAGCCGTCGGTGCGGAGCGGCGGCTGCCGGAATCAAGCGGCTCGGGCCGATGGGAGAAGGGGGGGTGAGGCCACCCTGCCCGGCGCTCACGACTGCGGACCTCCCCCGCGGCGGGGCAGTCTCGTGGCGGGGCTGCGGAGGCACTGCGACGAGGTGGAGGGCCCCGGCCGGCTTGCCGAAGGAGCGACGCACGGCCGCGTCCTCCGATGCCGGACGGGCCCACCGCGGCCGCAGGACTTCCGGCGGCCACCCGCCGTTGCCCGGACGCATGCCCCTGCACATACTTGGCCGGACCGATTCCGCACGGGGGGCTCTTCATGACAGAAAACATCAGCGCGCACTCCGGCACCTCCGTCGCGGCGGGCAGGGACGGGGAACCCATGGTGCGGGTTGAGAACCTGCATCGTTCGTACGGCTCCGGGGCCGCCGCCGTCCACGCCCTGCGCGGCGTCTCCTTCGACGTGGCGCACGGTGAGCTGGTCGCGCTCAAGGGCAGATCGGGCTCCGGCAAGACGACACTCCTCAACCTGGTCGGCGGGTTCGACTCCCCCGACGAGGGCCGTGTCACCGTGGGCGGCACCGGTCTGGCGGACCTCGGTGAGGACGGCCTGCTGGAGCTGCGCCGCGACCGGATCGGCTTCATCTTCCAGTCCTTCGGTCTGATCCCGATCCTGACGGCCGCCGAGAACGTCGGTGTGCCGATGCGCCTGCGCCGAACCGATCCGAAGGAGCGCGACGAGAGGGTCGAGCTGCTCCTCGCGCTGGTCGGACTCGCCGACCATGCGGAGCAGCGGCCCGGTGAGCTCTCCGGCGGCCAGCAGCAACGTGTCGCCATTGCCCGCGCACTCGCCAACCGGCCCGCCCTGCTGATCGCCGACGAACCGACGGGCCAGCTGGACGCGGAGACCGGGCTGGCGGTGATGGAGCTGCTGCGTGCCGTGGTGCGGGCCGAGGGCGTGACGGCGCTGGTCGCCACGCACGACGCCCAGCTGCTGGGCCTGGCCGACCGGGTGCTCGAACTCAACGACGGCCATATCGTCGAGCACGTCTGACTCACGGCCGGAGTGCCGCATTTCGGTGTTCACGCACCGAAATCCGGTCACAATCCGATCAAGTCATGGCTGGGAGCGGTGTTCTCCGAGCGCAGTCTCTGTAAACATCCCCTTCGAAAGAGTTTTCGGGGGATGTGCACAAGGCGCTTCGGGGGAGACCGGTGACGGGATTTGTGTTTCTGCGCGTCCGCGCACACCGGTTGCTGGTCACGGCGGCGCTGCTGGCGGTGCTGTTGACCACCGCCGTACTGGCCACCCTCGCCGCCTTCGCGGGTTCCGTCGGGGACGCCGGTCTGCGTCACGCCCTGCAGACCAGGGACGCGGCCTCCGCCTCGCTGATCATCAAGGCGGAGAGTCCCGAGGCGGACCGTGTCGCGGCCGTACAGGTCCGGCGCGGAGCCCGGCAGTCCTTCGACGGGCTGCCGGTGACCCTGCGGCAGTTCGACCGCTCGGGACCGTACGCACTGCCGCGAGGTCTGCAGCCGCCGGCCGCCCGCGAGGGCGAACCCGACCTCACCACGTTCGCCCTGGTGGACCGCTCGCGGGTCCGCCTGACGAAGGGCGCCTGGCCGTCGGCGGAACAGGGCGAAGTGGTCGGGGTCGCCGTGCCCGAGGCCGCCGCGACGCAGCTGAAACTGTTGCCGGGGCCGCGGGTGCTGACCCTCGCCGACCGGCTCGGCGGTCCCGCGGTGCGGATACGCGTCACCGGCGTCTACCGTCCCGTCGACCGGAACGATCCGTACTGGCAGCTGGACGAGCTGGGCGGGCGCGGTGTGCACAAGGACTCGTTTCTGACGTACGGGCCGCTGCTGACGGACACCGCGGCCTTCGGGTCCGGCCGGATCACGCACGGCGGTGTGTCCTGGCTGGCCACAGCCGACTTCGCCGCGTTCGGCGCCGACCGGATCGACTCACTGCGCACGGCCGCGAAGAACAGCCAGAAGCTCGTCGCCGCCCAGCCGGGGCTGGAGAACGGCGTCACCACGCGTACCTCGCTGCCCGCCGTCCTCGGCGCGTTGGAGCGGGCGCTGCTCGTGTCCAGGGCGACCCTGCTGATCATCTCGTTGCAGCTGGTGCTGCTCGCCGCGTACACGCTGTTGCTGGTGGCCCGGCTGCTGAGCACGGAACGCGCGGGCGAAACCCAGGTGCTGCTGGCCCGCGGCGCGTCGCGTGGCCGTCTCGCCGCGCTCTCCGCCCTGGAGGCGCTGCTGCTCGCGCTGCCCGCCGCCGTGTGCGCGCCGCTGCTCGCAGGGCCGCTCACCCGGTTGCTCGCCGGCCAGGGGCTGCTGGCCAGAATCGAGCTGCGGGTCGACACCGGTCCGACCGCGGGGGTCTGGCTGGTCGGTGTGGTGGCGGCGCTGGCCTGTGCCGCGGCCGTGGTGGCCCCGGCTCTCACCGCGGCAGTGGCGGCACGCGGGCGCGGCCGCACGCTGCCCGCCCCGCTGCGGACGGGCGCGGACATCGCACTCGTGGCCGTCGCAGCCGTCGCGTTCTGGCAGCTGGACCGGAGTACCTCGGGCGGCGGCGCCCTCAGCGGTGACCGCGAGGGCGAGTTGGGCATCGACCCGCTGCTCGTCGTGGCGCCGGCGCTGGCGCTGCTGGCCGGGACCGTCCTCACCCTGCGGCTGCTGCCGCCGACGGCGAAGCTCGCCGAGCGGCGGGCGACCGCGGGCCGGGGCCTGACCGTCCCGCTGGCGGGCTGGCAGATCAGCCGCAGACCGCTGCGCGGCGCAGGACCGGTGTTGCTGCTGGTGCTCGCTGTCGCTATGGGCATGCTGGCGATCGGCCAGGGCGCGTCCTGGGACCGCTCGCAGGACGACCAGGCGGACTTCCGGGCCGGCGCCCCGGTACGCGTACTGGGCAGCGGCACCTCCCAGTTCGGCCAGGGCGGTGTGTACGACGGGATGCCGGGCGTACGGGCAGCGGTGCCGGCCGCCCGTACCGGGCTCGGTCTCTCGGGCGGACGCCAGGCCACCGTACTCGCGCTCGACACCGGGCTCGCAGGCACGGAACTGCGGCTGCGGGACGACCTGGCCGACACCGACCCGGGCAAGCTGCTGAGGACCCTGCGCCCGGGGAAGACCGCACCCACGGGTGTGCTGCTGCCCGATGACACGGTGCGCCTTGTCCTCGATGTCACCCGGAGCGCCGCCGAGGACGGCCCGCACGAGCGAGAGGGCACGACCGTCACCCTCACCTTCGAGGACCGCTTCGGAGTGCCCTACCGGCTGCAGTCGGACACACCCGCGGCGGACGGCAAGCCGCACGCGATGACCGTCGACCTCGCCAAGGCGGCAGACGCCCCGGCGGGAAGGCCGGCGGGTCCGCTGGCGCTGACCGGGGTGGAGTTCGACGAGGCGGGTTATCCGGACCGGATCGCCGCCAAGCGGCTCACCATCGGCGGGATGCGCTCGGTCACCGCGGACGGCGCCACCCGCGGGGTCACCGTGCCGAAGGAGCTCGCGTGGGAGGCGAAGGCCACAGTGAGCATCGAGCCCGACTCGTCCAGGAACGAGCGCGGCCCCGCGATCACCGCCGTGGGCTCGTCGTCCCGGGCACCCCTTGACGTCTCCTACCACACGGGCAGAGTGGTGTTCGAGGACCAATGGGGCCCGAAGCGCACAGTCACCGTCCGGGTCACGGCCAAGCGTGAGGAACCGGCCCCGCCGGCCGCGCTCGCGACCGACCGCTTCCTCGAGTCCAGTGGTGCGAAGACCGGATCCATGATCGACATCCCGATGCCCGGAGGCCCCGTCAAGGTGAAGATCGTGGGCGCCCTCCGCGGTGTTCCGACCACCGGGCCCGGTGCCGGCGCCCTCGGCCCGGCCGCCACGCCCGCGACCGACGGCGGCGCGCTGCTGATCGATCTGCGAGCCGTCAACCGGGTGCTCGCCACCCGTCCCGACTCGGCGTTCCCGCCCACCGAATGGTGGCTGTTCACCGAGCGCGGGGCCGCGGAAGAGGTCGCGGCCGCCCTGCGCGACAGGGCCGAGATCGACCCGACCCAGATCCAGGTGCGTGACGAGATAGCCGAGGACCTGCACGACGATCCGCTCGGCGCGGGCCCGCAGTCGGCGCTGCTCGCGGTGGCCCTCGTCGCCGGGGCGCTGGCCGCGGTCGGCTTCGCGGTGGGCGCGGTGGGAACGCTGCGGGAACGCTCGGCGGAGTTCGCGGTGCTCCGGGCGCTCGGTGCACCGCGGCGCCAACTGGCCCGGCTGCTCGCCGTCGAGCAGTCACTGCTGATCGGGCTCGGGCTGCTGATCGGGCTCGCCCTCGGCGCGGTGCTCACCCGTGCCGTCGTACCACTGATCGTGCTGACCGGACAGGCCACACAGCCTGCTCCGAGTGTGCTGGTGGAACTGCCGCTCGGGCGCGTGGCGCTGCTGGTCGCGGGAGTCGCCGCCGCACCCGTGCTCATCGTGGCAGCGCTGGCGATGCGTCGAGGCGATCCCGCCGCGGCGCTGCGTGTCCAGGGAGGCGAGTGATATGAAGGCTGCTGCCCCCTGGGTCCGCACCCGGCTGCGTACGGCACCCGGGCCCGCCGTCGCCCTGCTGCTCCTCGTCCTGGTCACCTCGTTCCTCGCCGCGGCGTTCCCGGGCGCGGTGGACGCGTACGAAAGCCGGGGCCTGCGCCACGAGGTGAGTGCCGCCTCACCGGGTCGAAGCGTCATCCAGCTGAGCAGCGATCCGTGGCAGGACGTGGACGGTGAACCGGAAAAGAGTACCGAGGCGCTACGGGCCCCTCGGCTGACCGAGAACTACCAGCAGGTCCTGGCCGCCTTGCCGGATTCTCTGCGCGTCGACACCGGCCAGTCCACCTACGGAGCACGCACCCTCAAGCCGGTGGAGGCCACCGACGAGTGGCTGCCCGAGCTGAACGGCGGCCGCCCGGTATTCACCCTGTCCGCCCAGACCGAAGTCGCCGAGCACTCCACGTTGACCTCGGGACAGCTGCCCAGGGCGACCGCGGGGTCCGTCACCCCGGACACCGCCACCGTCGAGGCAGCGGTCACCTCCGCCACTGCCAGGTCGCTGCACATCAAGGCCGGCTCGACCGTCCATGTGCCGCGGGCCGACGGCGCACCCCTCGCCGTGCGTGTCACCGGCATCGTCGAACCGCTGCGGCCGCAGCAGAGCTACTGGTCCGTCGAACCCGTGCTGCGCACGCCGACGTACCTCCACACTCCGGATCAGCCCCCTCTGCCGTACTGGCACGGCGCACTGCTGCTGGCCCCCGAAGCGGCACCCGTCCTGCTGTCCATGACCGTGGACACCGAGGCCTACTGGCGTGTCGCTCCCGACCCGGCCGGGATGGACATCGCTGACCTGCCCCGGATCACGCAGACGATCGCCTCCCTCGAACACGGCCCGCTGCAGAGCGCGCTGCGCGCAGAGGTCGCGCCGCAGCTGGAGACCAGCACCGGCCTGGACGACGTCCTCATCGAGTTCGACGGCATCCGTGCCGCCATCAACCCCGTGGTCGCCGTCGCGGCCTTCGGCATCGGCAGCGTCGCGGGTGTCGTCCTGCTGATGACCGCCGGCCTGGCCGCCTCGCGCAGGAACGCCGAGCTGTCTCTGCTCCGCTCGCGGGGCGCTTCGGTCCGCGGTATCGCGTGGCGGCTGCTCGCCGAGGTCGCCGCTCCCGTGCTGGCCGGCGCGGCACTCGGCTGCGCGCTCGCGCTCGTCGTCGTCCCCGAGGGCCGGACGCTGCCGGCGCTGCTCGCCTCGGCCGCGGTCGCGCTGTTCGCCTGCGCCACGCTCCCGCTGAGGGCGGCGTTCCTGCACCGGCGGCCGCGCCTGCACGGTGACCGGGACGATCTCGTACGGGCCAGGCCGTCGCGCCGCCGGACCGTGGCCGAACTGACGCTGCTGGTGCTGACCGTGGCAGCCGTCACCGCACTGCGGCGCCGGGGCACCTCGGACGGCGACGCGGACGCACTGATCAGCGCCGCCCCGGTACTGGTGGGTGTGATCGCCGCGCTGCTGCTCGTACGGCTGTATCCGCTGCCCCTGCGGCTCGTGGCGCTGCCGGTGGCGCGGCGGCGCGGCGCGGTCGGCTTTCTGTCACTCGCCCGTGCGGGCCGCTCCTCCGCCACCACCACCGTGCTTCCGCTGCTGGCGTTGCTCGTGGCCCTGACCACGGTGGCGTTCGGCGGCTCGGTACTCTCCGGTGTCGCCGATGCCCGGGACCGGGCGTCCTTGGCCGCCGTCGGTGCCGATGCCCGGATCGATGCGGACCAGGGGCTGCCGGACAAGCTGGCCGGGGCGGTACGGAAGGTGGCCGGGGTGAGCGATGTCGCGCCCGTATACCGGGAGTTCGACCTGGACCTGCGGGACGGCCGGCTCGAGCGCGTCACGCTGCTTGCCGTCGACCCCGATTCGTACGCGCGTCTTGCCGGCCGCACCGGCCTCGGTTCGTTCCGGGCCGCCGAACTGCGGAAGACCTCCGGAGCGCTGCCCGCGCTCGCCTCCCCTGCCGTCGCCGAGCGGCTGCACGGCCGGACGGCGGAGATCGGCGAGGCGGGCGGCCCGTTCTCGGTCCGCGTGGACATGGTGCGCACCACCACTCCCGCCGTCACCGATGGAGACTTCCTGGTGGTCGACGCAGCAGGTCTGCAGGGCAGGCACCCCGCCTCCATGCTGCTGATATCCGGGCCCTCCGTGGCCGGCGCCGACCTCGAGTCAGCGGCCCGCGCAGCGGGCTCCGGCACCGTGAAGCTGCGCTCCGAAGAACGGGACAGGTTCACGACGTCCCCCGTGCAGAGCGGTGCCGAACGGATCTACGCGGTGGCCGCGGCAGCGGGAGCCGGGTACGCGGTACTCGCGCTGGTGCTCTCACTGCTCCAGACCTCCGCCGAGCGAACCGCGATGCTGGCTCGGCTGCGCACCATGGGCCTGACCCGACGGCAGGGGCGCCGTCTGCTGATCCTGGAGAACCTCCCGCAGGCTCTGCTGGCCGCCGTGGGCGGTGCGCTGGTCGGCTGGGTGGCGATCCTGCTGCTGGCTCCCGGAATCGATCTCGGCCGGCTCGCGCTGGCCGGGCAGGCGGCATCGCTCGGCCAAGTACAGCTGCGCGCCGATCCGGTGAGTCTGCTGCTGCCCGCGCTCGGCGTGGTGGCGATCGCGTCGGCGGTGGCCGCCGCGCAGGCCTGGATGATCACCCGGCGTACGACAACGACCGAACTCAGGGTAGGAGACACGCGATGACCGAGTCCTCCACGGGCGTCACCCTCGGCGAGCTGGAACGCCGGGCGGCGGCCCGGCGCGACCGGCCCGAGTACGGCCACGACGCGCTGATCACCTGCGACCGGCTGGTCCGCATCTTCTCCACGGACGGAGTCGAGGTGCAGGCGCTGCAAGGGCTCGACCTGCTGGTCCGCGAGGGGGAGCTGATGGCGCTGGTCGGGGCGTCCGGCAGCGGCAAGTCGACGCTGATGAACGTCCTGGCGGGTCTGGACGAGCCGACGGCCGGCGCCGCGAAGGTGGCCGGGTGCGATCTGCTGACCATGAGCGCGAAGGACCGGCTGCGCTACCGGCGCGAGGTGGTGGGCTTCGTCTGGCAGCAGACGGCACGCAATCTCCTTCCGTATCTGAGCGCCGTGCAGAACGTGACGCTGCCGATGCAGCTTGCCGGCCGTACCAGGAAGAAGGCCGAACAGGCCGCGCGCGCCGAATCGCTGCTCTCCCTGCTGGAGGTAGCCGACTGCCGCGACCGCCGCCCGCACCAGATGTCCGGCGGCCAGCAGCAACGCGTCTCCATCGCGGTGGCACTGGCGAACGAACCGTCGGTGCTGCTCGCCGACGAGCCGACGGGAGAGCTCGACTCCCAGACGGCCGAGCAGGTCTTCGCCGCGCTGCGTATGGCGAACCAGGAGCTCGGCACGACGATCCTGGTCGTCACCCACGACCAGTCGGTGGCCGCCGAGGTCCGCCGCACGGTGGCCATTCGCGACGGTCGCACCTCCACGGAGACCCTGCGGCGCACGGAGGTCGACGCGTCGACAGGCGAGGAATCGGTGGTGGCCAGGGAGTACGCGATGCTGGACCGCGCGGGCCGCCTTCAGCTGCCCGCCGGTCACACCGACGCCCTGGGCATGCGTGACCGGGTGATGCTGGAGCTGGAACCCGATCACATAGGCATCTGGCCCGACGACACGGCCGGGCGCTAAGGGCTGCCCCGTAATCCCTGACGGGCGCGCGACGACAGCTGCGGCACCTCTCCCCCGTAGCCTCAATGGCTGGGGGGACCCCCTCCGTTGTCGGAACGCCCGAAAACATCCAGTATGCGGACCGCCGTGTCCAACATGCGGCACCTGGAGTGGTTCCACGACCACGTCCGGATCGAGGAGATGTTCTTCGACGGGGCCCCGGGCCCGGCCGGCGGCTCCATCCGCCCCGGGGCATCCTGCGCCCACGGGCCTCGGACCGGAAGGGCGGCCCGCGAGCGCGGAACGCAATCGGGTCCGGTGAGTGAGGGCGTCGCGGCAGGCTGGTCCGTTGGCTCTGCTGTGGCCCGGCAAGGTGTGGAGATCATGGGCCATTGGTCCATAGGTGCTGGTCCAAGTTGAACCATTAGCTCTTCAGGTGCTGGAATGGTTCTATCAATGGCGCTGCGGGTCCCCCCGGGATCTGTGTGGCGCTTTTTTCATGTCTGCGCTGATCCATGCGCGAAAGGGGCGGGGCAACGTGCTGAAGAGGGCGTTCGTCGCACACGATCCGGGGCGGATCCGGCTGCGGTTCGCGTCCCGGGCTGTGCTCGGCATCGGGCTCGCCGTGACGCTGTGCGGGGCGGCCGGGCACTCGCTGGCGGCGGCCATCACCGGTGGCCTGGCCGCGCTGCTCGCCCTGTTCACGGTGACCGACCCGACGGTGCGTGGACAGGCGGCCACGACCGCGCTCCTCCCCGTCGTCGGCCTCCCGGTGCTCACGCTCGCGGCCGTGCTGCACGATGTGCCCGTCGCGCGCGACCTGGCGTTCCTCGCGGTCGTGGGGGCGGGGGTCTACGCGCGGCGGTGGGGACCTCGCGGGCACTCGCTGGGCGTGTTCGGCTTCATGGCCTATTTCTCCGCCCAGTTCCTGCACACCGTTCCCGGCCGGCTGCCCGAGCTGTACGTGGCCGTGCTGCTGTCGCTCGTCGCGTCGTCGGTGGTGCGGTTCGGGGTGTGGTGCTACGAGCGGCGCCTTGCGGCACCCGTGGCAGTCGCCCTCCCTGCCGGGGGAGCGGGGCTCGCGCGGATCACGACACGGCAGGCCGTGCAGGCGACGCTGGGCTCAGGGTTCGCGCTCGCCGTGGGGCAGGTGCTCTCCGACCAGCGTTGGTACTGGGCGGTCGGCGCCACCTGGTGGGTGTTCGTGGCCACGACCTCGAGGGGTGAGACCGTCGTGCGCGGGTTCAGGCGATTCCTGGGGACGGTGCTCGGGATCGGCATGGGCTTCGCCGTGGCTGTGCCGCTGCACCACGAGCCGGTCGTGGCCGCCGTGGTCGTGGCGATCAGCGTGTTCGGGATCTTCTATGCCGCCGCTGTCTCCTACACCTGGATGATGCTCGCCGTGACCGTGATGGCGAGCATGCTGTACGGACTGCTCGGTGTGCTCGACGCGGATCTGCTCATGCTGCGGGTGACCGAGACGGGGGTCGGGGCGCTCGGTGCCGTACTGGCGGTGCTGTTCGTGCTGCCGGTCACCACGCACTCGGTGACCGAGGTGTGGGTGGAGCGGGCGCTGCGGTGCGTGCACACGTGCACGGCGGAGGCGGCCGCACGGCTCGCCGGGAGCGAGGATGCCGACCCACCGCGGCGGGTCGGTGAACTGGAGGCGATCCTCGGCCGGGTGCGCCTGTCGCTCGCTCCGCTGGTGCACCCGCTCAACCCGATGAGGGCCCGCAAACGACGGGCACGGCACGTGCTCGCCCTGCTCGACGACTGTGCGCGTGAAGTGCGCGGACTGGCCTCCGTGGCGGCGGACCCGGAAGCCTCCCACGACGCCCGGCTCGCCGCGGCCTGCTGGCGCGTCGAGAGCGCCGTGGAGGCGCTCACCGCGCCCGAGCGCCCGGCCCGCACCACGGTGACCGGGGGCCTCCCGGCACACGCGGCAGCCACGCCCGCACTCGCCCACCTCCACGGCCTGGAGCGCGCACTCGCCGAACTGGCCGCACCTCTCCACGCCGCGCCCCGCGCGCCTCTCCTCCCGGCCTGATCCCGCAACCCGGTCCATCCCGCCCCCGACTCCGTACCCCTGACTCCGTACCCCTGGTCCAGACCAAAAGGCAGCACTGCTACGGTCGCCGCGGAAGATCGCGGCGGCCGTCGTCGTCGCGGTCAGTCGGCGGAGAGAGGCAGTGCGGTGGACAGCAACAACGGTGCCGGGCGGGCATTCATCGGGTCGTTCACCTCGGCGGGCGGGCGCGGCATCACCGTCGCCGCCGTGGACGAGGAGACCGGGGCGCTCACCGTCCTCGGTGCGACGGACGCCGTACCCGATCCCTCCTACCTCGCGCTCGGCCGGGGCACCGGCCCCGGCGGCGCGGTTCTCTACGCGGTCAGCGAGACCGAGAAGGGTGCGGCAGCGGCCCTCGACATCAGTCAGGACGTCCCGCGGCCCCTCGGGGAGACCCGGCTGGTCGACGGCAACGGCCCCACCCACCTCGCACTGGCGGGCGGCCATGTGGTCACCGCCAACTACGGCTCCGGCAGCGTCACCGTCCTGCCCGTGCTCGCGGACGGCTCGGTCGGCGAGGCCGGCTGTGTCCTCGCGCACGAGGGCAGCGGTCCGGTCGTCGCACGCCAGGAGGGACCGCACGCCCACCAGGTCCTCCCCGACCCGTCGGGAAACTGGGTGCTCAGCGTCGACCTCGGAACCGACTCCGTACGGATCTGCGCGCTCGAACCGGACACCGGGGAGCTGCGCTTGCACGGTGAGACGGTGCTGCGGCCCGGCACCGGGCCACGCCATCTCGCGTTTCACCCCGCGGGCGGCCACGCCTATGTGCTGAACGAGCTGGAGCCCACCGTCACGGTGTGCCGGTGGGACGCCGCCGCCGGGCTCCTGGAAGCCGTCGGTGAGGCGCCCGTGCTGCCCTCGGAGGCGCGCGGCGCCGCCGGCCCGGCGAGCTATCCGTCCGAGGTCGTCGTCGCGCACGACGGCCGGTTCCTCTGGGTGGCCAACCGCGGGCACGACAGCATCTCCGTGCTCGCCCTCGACGCCACGGGGGAGCAGGCGTCCCTGGTCACGACCGTGAGCTGTGGCGGGCACTGGCCGCGCGACCTCGCCCTCGACCCCACCGGCCGGCGGCTGTACGCCGCCAACGAGCGGTCGGGGAACGTCAGCTGGTTCGCCGTGGACCCGGAGACCGGTGTCCCGGCGCCGAAGGGGTCCCTGGAGGTCCCGGCGGCCTCCTGCGTGATCTTCGCCTGAGGAACGGCATACGCCCCGGGGCCCGTGAACGGGCCCCGGGGCGTATGTGCGTCACGGGCGGAGCGGGGTGCGTCGGCCACCCCGCTCCCGCGATGGACGGCGCACCCGGCCTGCGGCGTGGATCAGTGGACCTGAGCCCCCTGAGCCACCGCCGGAGCGATGCCCAGCGTGGTCATGTACATCGACAGCACCAGCTTGCCGATCGCCGGGTACGCGCCGAGCGGCTCGGCGCTCGCGCAGCCCGCCTCCTTCACCGCGGCGTCCAGCAGGCCGTCGGCCACCTCGGGACCCACCAGGTAGGGCGCCACGGCCAGCTGCAGCGAGCCGGAGCCCCTCAGCTGCTCGGCGATCGAGGCGACCGAGCCCTCGACGTCGAGCGCGGCGGCCATCACGGGCACCGCCAGCCGCGCGGCCAGCAGCATGCCGGTGATCCCCGCAGCCTGCACGGCCTCCTCGCCGCCCACGGTGGCCAGCACGATGCCGTCGGCGGCCGTGGCCACGGTGAACAGCCTGGCGCGGTCCGCGCGGGCGAGACCGGCCTCGGAGAGGCGCACGTGCAGTGCCTCGGCGAGCAGCGGGTGCGGGCCGAGCACATCGGTCAGCTCGGCCGGAGCCTGGCTGTCCTCGATCGCACGGCGTATCCGCTGCACCAGCGTGCTGTCGGGTCCCGCGAGCAGCGGCACCACGACGGCGGCCGGGCCTTCGGGCTCGGCGACCTCGCGGCCGACGGCCTTGGCCTGCTCGAAGCGCGCGATGCGCTCGGCGGCGGCGTGTGCGAGAACGGAGGCAAGAGTGGGGTACTCGGCGTCGTCGCCGTCGAGGTAGCCGATCAGGGCGTTCAGACCGGGGAGCTCGGAGCGGGCGATGCTGATCACCTCTTCGGCCAGACTGCGGCTGGCCGAGGAGGGGGTACCGGGAACGGCAAGAACGAGCGCGGCAGCGCCCTCAGGTGCGACCACGGGCTCCGGGCGGCGGTGCCGTCCGGACTGGCGAGGTCGCGGCATTCGTACAGGCAGGCCGGAAGCGGGCCCAGTGGGGGTGCTCATGGCGCCGCATGCTACTGGTTTTGGGTACCCCGCTGCTCAGGGAGGGGCCGGTCGAGCGTTGTCTGTCCGTATTTATCCGATCAGTGGCTTACCGGTCGACTACCCCGCTCTGTGGCCCCCTGGGGGGTACCGGGTTCCTGCCCTGACACGGTGACCCGGAGCAGCGTGGGATGGAGCGGCAGCCGCAGACCCTCCGTGGCCAGCGCCTGCGCGATGCGCAGCGAACCGGTCAGCGGATCACCCGAACCGGGGACGGCCCGTGCGTGCGGCAGCTGCCGTCCCAGTTCCTCGCGCAGCGGTACGAGCAGCGGCTCGCCCATCAGGAACAGGCCACCCGTGAGTGCGACTTCGCATTCCTCGTCGTCCGCTCCGGCCTTCGGGCACACGGCGGCGGCCGCTGCGGCGATGTGTTCGGCGGCGTCGCGGAGGATTTCCTCGGCGACCGGATCGTGGGCCGCGCACGCGGCCACCTCGGGAGCGAACGAGGCCAGGACCGCGGGCCGGTCGGTACGCGGATAGAGCAGGCCGGGCAGTTCCACCGCCGGGCCGAACACCGCCTCCAGCCGGGCCAGCAGGGCCGGGGAGCCGCCGCGCCGCCCGTCATGGGCGCGCATCGCCGCGTCGAGCCCGGCCCGCCCGATCCAGGCGCCGCCTCCGCTGTCGCCCAGCAGATGACCCCAGCCGTCGGCCCTGCGCCACTGTGTGAGATCCGTGCCCAGCGCGATCAGACCGGTGCCGCCTGCCACGACCGCTCCGGGCCGCTGTCCGACCGCCCCCGCGTACGCCGTCACCGCGTCGGCGGCGAGCGCCAGCTGCCGAAGCCCGAGCGCGTCCGCCAGGGCCGTGGGCAGTTCGGCGCGCAGCTGTTCGCCGAGTGTGGCCATGCCCGCCGCCCCGATGGCCGCGGTGGCGATCAGGCCGCCGCCGCCGTGCCGGGCGAGCAGCTGCCGGGCCGCGGGCAGCAACTGATCGAGGAGGTGGGCGGCGTCGATGCCGGAGGGCCCGGTCCGTACCGGTTCGGCGCACACCACTGTGTCCAGGGCCGCGTCCCCGCCCACCGTGCCGAGTGCCACCCTCAGCCCGGAACCGCCCGAGTCGACCCCGAGCACGTACTCCCCGGGCGCATGCCGGTGTGACTCCATGGAGCGGCTCCCGTAAGCAGAGGAATGACGGCGGCAGCCTATCCCCAGGCGCTTCGCGAAGCGCCTGGGGTGTCGCGACAGTCCTGTCCGGCCTGCGAGTTCACCGGGGGCGGGGGACTCGCACGGCACCTGCCGTTACGCCGGTAGGGTGAGTCCTGTGACAGCGCGACCGTTGAACGAAGTTGTGGAGCCCGGCTGGGCCCAGGCACTGGCCCCCGTGGCGGGGCGCATCGCCGAGATGGGGGACTTCCTGCGTGCGGAGGTCGCGGCGGGCCGCACGTATCTGCCTTCGGGGGCGAACGTGCTCCGCGCGTTCCAGCAGCCCTTCGACGAGGTGCGGGTGCTGATCGTCGGTCAGGACCCGTACCCCACACCGGGCATGGCCATCGGGCTGAGCTTCGCGGTCGCACCCGAGGTTCGCGGGCTTCCGGGCAGCCTGGAGAACATCTACCGCGAGCTGCACACGGACCTGGGGCTGCCCCGCCCGTCGAACGGCGACCTGACCCCGTGGACGCGGCAGGGCGTGCTGCTGCTGAACAGGGCACTGACGACCGCACCCCGCAAGCCCGCCGCCCACCGGGGCAAGGGCTGGGAAGAGGTCACCGAGCAGGCCATCCGGGCGCTGGTCGCGCGGGGCACCCCGTTGGTGTCCATCCTGTGGGGCCGCGACGCACGGAATCTGCTGCCGTCACTGGGGGACTTCCCGGCGGTCGAGTCCGCCCACCCGTCACCCATGTCGGCGGACCGCGGCTTCTTCGGGTCGCGACCCTTCAGCAAGGCCAACGAGCTCCTGACCCGCCAGGGGGCGCAGCCGGTGGACTGGCGCCTGCCGTAGCCGGGCCCGTCACCGCACCGGCCTGCCAGAGTCGGACCCGTCACCGCACCGCTCTGTCAGGGGCGGGACCCCTCCGCCCACCGCCGGAACGACGCCCGGTCACCATCGGGGCGCGCCCCCGGTTCACCGTCGGCGCGCGCCCCCGGGTCACCCCTCGACGGTGGCCGCCCGGACACACAGCACGTCCGGCAGATGCGAGGCGAGCTGCTGCCAGCTGTCCCCGTCGTCCGCGCTCGCGTACACCTCGCCGTTGCGGTTGCCGAAGTACACGCCGGCCGGATCGGCGTCGTCCGTACAGAGCGCGTCGCGCAGCACCGTGCCGTAATGCGCACCGTCCGGCAGCCCCGACGACAGGGGTTCCCAGCTGTTGCCCGCGTCGGTGGTCCGGAAGACCCGGCAGCGGTGCTCGGCCGGCACCCGGTCGGCGTCGGCGTTGATCGGGAAGAGGTACGCCGTGTCCGCGCGGTGCGGGTGCGCCGCCACCGCGAAGCCGAAGTCGGAGGGCAGGCCCGTGCCGATGTCCGTCCAGTGGTCCCCGGCGTCGTCGCTGCGGAACACGCCCCAATGGTTCTGCAGGTAGAGCCGGTCGGGGTCGGCGGCGTCCCGGCTGACCTTGTGGACGCACTGACCGAACTCCGGGTCCGGATCGGGCAGGAAGACCGCCGACACCCCTCTGTTGGCCGGGACCCAGCTCTCGCCGCCGTCCGCCGTCCTGAAGACACCGGCCGTGGAGACGGCGACCGTGACCGACTGCGGGTCCCGCTCGTCCGTCAGTACCGTGTGGAGCCCCTCGCCGCCGCCGCCCGGTACCCATTTGGAGCGCGTCGGATGCTCCCAGAGCGGGCGCACCAGCTCGAAGGACTCGCCCCTGTCCCGCGAACGGAACAGGGCGGCCGGCTCGGTGCCCGCGTACACGACGTCGGGCGCCTCGGGGCCCGCCGGGTGCAGCTGCCAGACCCGCTCCAGCGACGTCCCGGTGAACTCCGGGAACTTCACCGCCGGTTGCTTCGGCTCGACCCAGCTCGCACCCAGATCGTCGGAGTGGAAGACGGAGGGGCCCCAGTGTGCGCTGTCGCCGCCGACCAGCAGACGGGGAACGTCTCCGCGCTTGTCGATGCCGATCGAGTAGATTGCCTGCGCATTGAAATGCGGGCCCTCGAACTTCCACTCCGCGCCGCGCCTGCGGCCGATGAAGAGCCCTTTGCGGGTGCCGACGGTGAGCAGAACATCGGTCATGACCGAACCTCCCGAAACGCCGTTGTGCCGGATACGGGCCAGTCTGCACCCGGCCACTGACAGTGGCGCGCAGGACGGCTCCGGACACTGCCGCTTCCGTCGTGGGCGGCGGCGTGCGCCGCGAAGCAGGGGCGGGGGCTCTGGCGTCCAGGTCCGCTCAGGGCAGCTTCGGGCGGGTCAGGAGGCGGGTCGTGGCCCCGTCGTCCTCGGTGATGTCACGGACATGACGGAAGCCGATCCGGCTCAGCAGGGCGAGCGACGCCTCATTGGAGGCGTCCACGGTCGCGTGCACCTCGGCCAGGCCCAGGGTGCCGAAGCCATGGGCGACCAACGTCTCGGCGATCTCGGTGCCCAGCCCCTGCCCCCACGCCGCGGGTGCGACGGCATAGACGATCTCGTGGCCGTCCACCCCGGGGGTGGGGGACGGCTTGATCTCCGCGTGCCCGATCGCGCGCCCGCCGTGCCGCACCAGCCACACGCCGAACAGGTCCTGCGCGTACACCTTCGTGAAGAGCCGCCCGAACAGTGCCCGGTCCTCGGCCTCCGGCGCCAGGCCGTCGCCCATCCAGCGCGCCACGCCGGCGTCCTGGAAGAGCGCCACGAACTCTTCCTCGTCGGCGGGCGTGTACGGCTCCAGCAGCAATCGCCGCGTGCGCAGGACAGGAGTCTTCATGCCGGGCGACGGTACGTACGTGCGCCCGCCGTCGCAACGGGAATGTTCAGCGGCCGGGGGCGGCCGTGCTGCTGCGCACCACCAGACTGGTGGCCAGGTCGACCCGGGTGGTCGCGGGCTGCCGGCCCCGGCCGAGGTCGAGGACCAGCCGGGCCGCTGTCTCGGCCATCTCTATGAGCGGCTGGCGCACCGTGGTCAGCGGCGGCCCGATCCACCGGGTCAGCGGCAGGTCGTCGAAGCCGACCACGCTGAGGTCCTCGGGGATGCGCAGTCCCAGTTCGCGCGCGGCCTCGTACACGCCGAGCGCCTGCAGGTCGTTCCCGGCGAAGATGGCGGTCGGCCGGTCGGCCATGCGCAGCAGCTCCATGCCCGTGGCGTAGCCCGCCTCGTGCTGGAACTCGCCCTCGCGGACCAGGTCGGGGTCGATCGGCAGGCCCGCGGTCTCCAGGGCGGCGCGGTAGCCGTCCACCCGGGCGCGGCTGCACATCATGCGCGACGGTCCGCTGATGACCCCGATCCTGCGGTGCCCGAGCCCCGTGAGGTGGCGGGTGGCGGCGAGCCCGCCCTGCCAGTTCGTCGTCCCGACCGACGGGACGTCGTCGCCAGGATCACCGGCCGGGTCGACCACCGCGTACGGGATGCTGCGGCTGGTCAATTGGGCGCGCTGGGCAGCGGTGAGGTCCGACAGGACCAGGATGACCCCGACCGGCCTGCGGGCCAGTACGCCGTCCACCCAGGTCTGCCCCGGGGTGAGGCGGCCCGCGCTCTCCGAGAGCACCAGGCTCAGACCTTCCTCGCGCGCGACGTTCTCGACGCCGCGCACGACCTCCATCGCCCACGCGCTGTCCAGCTCGTGGAAGACCAGATCGATCAGTTGCGACTGGGTCGTGGAACCGCGCCGGCGGCGGTAGCCGTGCAGGAGCAGCAGCTCCTCCACCTTGGTGCGCGTGCCGGGGGCGACGTCGGCACGCCCGTTCAGCACTTTCGAAACTGTCGGAGCCGAGACTCCGGCCGCTCGGGCGATTTCCGCCAGGGTGGCGGTGCCGTCCGACGACTCGCCGGCAGGCGCCTTCTCCTGATGTGACTGGACGTTTGCGGGGCTCATACAGGGAATCGTAACTGCCCGGTGCCAGGAGGGAGGAGCGGGTCCCTGAGGAAAATTCTCCGCGCCCGACCCCTTGACTGGCCCGAAACACGACCGTACGGTTCCGGCAACATTCGCAAGCAACGCCGAAACATTCGACAGAGGTGCGGTCATGCGGTCGGGAATATTCACTCAGAGTACGCGTGCGGCGAGATGGACCGCGGCCGGTGCGGCCATGGTCATGGCAGGCGTGCTGGCGGGCTGCGGATCGGGCGGCGACAGCGGCGGTGACGGCGGCGGAACCCTCACCGCGTACGTCTACGGTGACGACGCCGTCAAGATCCAGGAGGCGGCGGTCAAGGAGTTCAACAAGACCTCGAAGGTCAAGGTCAAGTTGATCCCGGTACCGGGCACCGAGTACGTCAACAAGCTGCGCAGCGCCATGGGTTCGCCCAGCGCCCCGGACATCTTCTACAACTGGGGCGGCGGCTCCATCAAGCCGTACCTCGACGCGGGCCAGCTGGTCGACCTGACCTCGACCGTCAAGAACGACGCCACCCTCAAGGACGGTTTCCTCCCGTCCATCGTCGAGGCGGGCAGCCTCGACGGAAAGATCTACGGGGTGCCGATGCGCGGCATGCAGCCCGTGATGCTCTTCTACAACAAGAAGCTCTTCGCCGAGAACAAGCTGGAGGCTCCCAAGACCTGGGAGGACATGCAGCAGGCCATCACCACGTTCAAGGCCAAGGGCATCACCCCCTTCGCGCTCGGCGGCCAGGAGAAGTGGCCCGAGCTGATGTGGATGGAGTACCTGCTCGACCGGATCGGCGGCCCCGAGGTCTTCAGGAAGATCCAGAACGGGGACTCCTCCGCGTGGGGCGACCCCGCGGTCCTCAAGTCCGCCCAGACCGTCAAGGAACTGGTCGACGGGGGAGCCTTCGGCAAGAACTTCAACTCCGTCGACTACGGCAGCGGTGCCGCCCCCACCCTGCTCAGCAAGGGCAAGGCGGCCATGCACCTGATGGGTTCGTGGGAGTACTCGACCCAGCTCGGCAAGGCGCCGGAGTTCGCCAAGAACGACCTCGGCTGGGCCAACTTCCCGACCGTGGCCGGCGGCGTCGGAGACCCGGCGGACGTGGTGGGCAACCCGACCAACTACTGGTCGATCAACTCCCGTACCAAGCACAAGGACGAGGCCATAGCCTTCCTCAAGACCATGGCCTCCAAGTCCTACGCCCAGGCCCTGGTCGACAACGGTGACGTACCGACCACGTCCAACGCCGCCTCCATGCTGAGCGGATCGCCCAACCCGAAGTACGCGACCGACCAGTACAACATGGTCCAGAAGGCCCCGAGCTTCACGCTCTCGTGGGACCAGGCACTGGAGTCCCGGTACGCCACCCCGCTGCTCACCGAGATCAGCAAGCTGTTCGCCGGCAAGTCCACGCCCGAGCAGTTCGTCGCCGCTATGAAGGCCGTCAAGTAACAATGTCCCACGTCTCTTCGTACAAAAAGGTGCGTGGAGGAAGGAAGGCGGCCGCCGGTAACGTCGGCCGCCCGTCGGTCGCCTGGGCCCTGCCCGGCATCCTCTTCTTCGCCCTCTTCGCGATTGTCCCGCTGGCGATCGCCGTCTATCTCTCCTTCTGCCACTGGGACGGGCTGAACTCCCCGACACCGATCGGCATGGACAACTGGACCCGGCTGTTCAAGGACCCGGAGTTCCGTCAGGCGGCCTGGCTGAGCCTGCTGCTCACCTCGGTCAGCTGGGCGTTCCAGACCCCGGTGGCGCTGCTGCTCGGCGTCTGGGCGGCCGGCAAGCAGCGCAGCCGGGCCGTGCTCTCCGCGGTCTTCTTCATTCCGCTGCTGCTCTCCACCACGGCCATCGCGATGCTCTTCCACGCGCTGCTCGACCCCAACTTCGGCGTGATCAAGAAGATCGGGCCCTGGGTCGGCATCGACCCCAACGTCATGGGCTCGTCCACCGGGGCACTGCTCACCGTGGCGTTCGTCGGCGGCTGGCAGTTCATGCCCTTCCACACCCTGATCTACCAGGGCGGCACCCGGCAGATCCCGCAGGTCCTGTACCAGGCGGCGGAGATCGACGGGGCAGGCATGTTCCGGCAGTTCTTCCACATCACCCTGCCGCAGCTGCGTCACACCATCACGACCTCCTCGGTCCTGATGATCGTCGGCTCGCTGACCTACTTCGACACCGTACTGATCATGACCAGGGGCGGCCCCGGCACGGACACCACCGTGCTGCCGTACCTGATGTACCGGACCGGTTTCCAGACCTACGACCTCGGCTATGCCGCGGCGATCGCGACGGCCCTGGTCGTGGTGGCCACCGCCCTGTCGCTGATCCTCGTGCGCTTCAGCGGTTTCGGGAACATGCGGTCCACCCGGGAAGGTATGTGACGAGATGTCGATCGACACCCGCCCCATGGCGCGCCCCACGTCGCCCGTGACCCGAAGCCGGCTGGCCGCCGCCCGGCGCCGCAGGAAGTGGGGCAACCCACTGGCCGGTCTGGGCTCGATGGTCTGGCTCGTGCTTGTGCTCGTCCCGCTCTACACGCTGATCTCCTCGTCGCTCATGCGCCAGGACGAGGCGCTCAACGGCGATCCGCTGGCCGTCCCGACCAACCCCACGCTCGACAACTACCGCACCGTGCTGGACAGCGGCTTCTCCACGATGCTCACCAACACCGCGATCGTCGCGGTGTCCACCGTGGTCATCGTGCTCGTGCTCGCGGTACCCGTCGCCTATGTCGCGGTACGGACCCGGAGCCGGCTCTCCTCGCTCGCCTTCCGGACCTTCCTGCTCGGCGTCGCGATCCCCGCGCAGGCGGTGATCGTGCCGCTCTACCTGCTGATCAGCAAGATGGGCCTGTACGACAGCCTGCCGGCGATCATCCTGCCGACCGCGGCGTTCGCGATGCCGGTCGCGGTGCTGATCCTCAGCGGCACCATGCGCGACGTCTCCGAGGAGATGTACGAGGCGATGGCACTCGACGGCGCCACGCCGCTGCGGATGCTGTGGCAGCTGGCGATCCCGATGTCCAAGGGGGGCATCAGCACCGTGGCCATCTACACGGCCCTCCAGGCGTGGAACGGCTTCCTGTTCCCGCTGATCCTGACCCAGTCGGAGGAGAACCGCGTGCTGACGCTGGGTCTCTTCAACTTCATGTCCCAGTTCGGGATGAACATCCCTGCCGTGCTGGCCGCGATCGTGCTCTCCGTCGTGCCCATCTTCGCTGTGTACCTCGTGGCACGGAAGGCACTGGTCAACGGACTGATGGGGGTGGGCGGCAAGTAGCGCCTCCATGCCGCCCGTACCACCGCACTCTTGAGAGGAACCCCTGCCGCCATGGCAATCCCCCCTGTCCCGCACGCCCGCAGGACCGAAGCGGCACCCGCCGTCGACGGCCCCTGGCGCGATCCCTCCCTCACCCCGGAGGAGCGGGTGGCCGACCTGGTCCCCCGGATGACCCTGGAGGAGAAGGCCGCTCAGCTGTACGGAATCTGGGTGGGTGCCGACGCCGACGGCGACGGGGTCGCCCCGCACCAGAACGACATGGTCGACCCGGTGGACTGGGACGACCTGACGACCCGTGGCCTCGGCCAGCTCACCCGGCCGTTCGGCACCGCCCCCGTCGACCCCGGCGTCGGCGCCCTCGCCCTGGCCCGCGCCCAGGGCCGGATCGCCGAGGCCGGCCGCTTCGGCATCCCGGCCCTCGCCCACGAGGAGTGCCTGGCCGGCTTCACCGCATGGGGCGCCACCGCCTACCCCGTCCCCCTGTCGTGGGGCGCGGCCTGGAATCCGGAGCTGGTCGCCGAGATGGCCCACCGGATCGGCGCCGACATGCGCGCAGTCGGCGTCCACCAGGGGCTGGCGCCCGTCCTGGACGTGGTGCGCGATCTGCGCTGGGGCCGGGTGGAGGAGACCATCGGCGAGGACCCCTATCTGGTGGCCACCATCGGCACCGCGTACGTCCGTGGACTGGAGTCCGCCGGGATCATCTCCACGCTCAAGCACTTCGCCGGTTACGCGGCCTCGGCCGGTGCCCGCAACCTCTCGCCGGTGCGGGCCGGGGCCCGTGAGATGGCGGACGTGATCCTGCCGCCCTTCGAGATGGCCCTGCTGGAGGGCGGGGCGCGTTCGGTGATGCACTCGTACGCCGAGATCGACGGCGTGCCAGCGGCCGCCGACCCGGCCCTGCTCACCGGTCTTCTCAGGGACACCTGGGGATTCACCGGGACCGTCGTCGCCGACTACTTCGGCATCGGCTTCCTGGAGACCCTGCACAAGGTCGCCGCCGACCGAGTGGACGCCGCGCGGCTCGCCCTCGGAGCCGGCGTCGACGTGGAACTGCCCACCGTCCGCAGTTACGGCGACGTCCTCGTCGCCGCCGTACGGGACGGGGCGGTGGACGAGGCGCTCGTCGACCGTGCCCTGCACCGCGTCCTGCTCCAGAAGTGCGAACTCGGACTGCTCGACCCGGACTGGTCGCCGCTGCCCGCCGCGCTGAAGGGAGCCGACCCGGAGAAGGCCCGCGACACCGTCGACCTCGACCCGCCGGAGAACCGGGCCCTGGCCCGGGAGCTCGCCGAGCAGGCCTGTGTGCTGCTCGCCAACCCCGGCGGCACTCTGCCGCTGAGGGACACAGGGCGGATCGCCGTGGTCGGGCCCCGTGCCGACGACGCGCTGGCCATGCTCGGCTGCTACTCCTTCCCCAGCCACGTCGGCGTCTCGCACCCCGAGTTCGATATGGGGATCGACGTGCCGACGGTGCTGGAGTCGCTGCGCGGGGAGTTCCCCGGCTCCGGCGTCGACTTCGCCGCCGGCTGCGAGGTGGACGGCACGGACACCTCCGGCATCGCGGATGCCGTCCGCCTGGCCGGGGACGCCGATGTCTGCGTCGCCGTGCTCGGTGACCGGGCCGGTCTCTTCGGCCGCGGCACGTCCGGCGAGGGCTGCGACGCGGCCGATCTGTCGCTGCCCGGTGTACAGGGCGAGCTCCTCGAGGCCCTGCTGGCCACTGGTACCCCGGTGGTCCTGGTGCTGCTGACGGGCCGCCCGTACGGGCTGGGACGGTGGGCGGACCGGACGGCAGCCGTCGTGCAGGCCTTCTTCCCGGGTGAGGAGGGCGGTCCGGCGCTGGCCGGAGTGCTCTCCGGCCGGGTCAACCCCTCCGGCCGGCTGCCGGTGTGCGTGCCGCAAGGTCCGGGTGGTCAGCCGTGGACGTATCTGCAGCCGCCGCTGGGGCTGGTGAGCGGGGTCAGCAACCTGGACCCGACACCGCTCTACCCCTTCGGGCACGGTCTGTCGTACACAACCTTCGACTGGGAGCAGGGCGATCCTGCCCCGGCCGAGATTCCCACCGACGGCTCCACCGACGTCGAGGTCACGGTCCGCAACACCGGGGAGCGCGAGGGTGCCGAAGTGGTGCAGCTCTACCTCCACGACCCGGTTGCCCAGACCACCCGGCCGCAGGCGCGGCTGATCGGCTACGCCAAGGTCCCGCTCGCCGCCGGCGCGGCCGCCCGGGTCCGGTTCCGCTTCCACGCGGATCTGGCGTCCTTCACCGGCATCGGCGGCCGTCGCGTCGTCGAGCCAGGCGACCTCGAACTGCGGCTCGCCACCTCCAGCGACACAGCCGGGATCCGCCGGACCCTGCGGCTCCGGCTCACCGGCCCCGAGCGCATCGTCGACCACCGGCGACGGCTGGTCTGTGGCACCTCGGTCGAGCCCGCACCCGTACCGGAGCCGGCCGCGCGCTGACCGGCACCGCCCGCACAGCCGCACCATCCCTTTTCGTGAACCTCCCCGCTGCCCCGAGCGGCTTCCCCGCCGGATGCGGGGAGGTTCACGAAACTTTCGAAGCATCTTCATCGAACGCGCGTCGATTCCGGCATTCAGGTTCCGGCGAACACGCGCCCACCGAAAGGGATATGTCATGCGCAAGACAACCCAGGCCGCCGTGATCGGCACGACCGCCGCGGCCCTGCTCGTCTCCTCCTTCACCCTCAGCGCCTCCGCGGCCCCGGAACACTCCGGATCGCACGGCAAGCCCAAGCCCCCCGTCAGCGACACCCTGGGCAGCCTCGGCAAGCGGGCCGGCCTGCGCATCGGCACGGCAGTCGACATGGCGGCACTGGCCGCGGACGCGCCCTACCGGGCCAAGGCGGCGGGCGAGTTCACCTCCGTCACCCCCGAGAACGTCATGAAGTGGGAGGTCGTCGAGCCGCAGCGCGGCACGTACGACTGGTCCGGCGCGGACGAGCTGGTGGACTTCGCCAAGAAGAACGGCCAGTTGGTCCGGGGCCACACCCTGGTCTGGCACAGCCAGCTTCCGGCCTGGCTGAACAACGGCGACTTCACGGCCGATGAGCTGCGGGAAATCCTGCACAAGCACATCACCGACGAGGTGACCCACTTCAAGGGCAAGATCTGGCAGTGGGACGTCGTCAACGAGGCATTCAACGACGACGGCACCATGCGCGACAGCATCTGGCTGCAGAAGCTCGGCCCCGGCTACATCGCGGACGCCTTCCGCTGGGCGCACCAGGCCGATCCCAAGGCCACGCTCTTCATCAACGACTACAACGTCGAGGGTGTCAACGCCAAGAGCAATGCCCTCCACGACCTCGTCGCACAGCTCCGCAGGGAGCACGTGCCGGTTCACGGCGTCGGCATCCAGGGACACCTGGACGTCCAGTACAACGCTCCGCACGACATTGCCGCCAACATGAAGCGTTTCGACGACCTCGGCCTGGAGACCGCGATCACCGAGGCCGACGTCCGCATCCCGATGCCCGCCGACAACACCGAGCTGGAGGCACAGGCGGAGGCCTACGACGTACTGCTGCGGGGCTGCCTGCTGACCGAGCACTGCACCGATTTCACGGTGTGGGGCTTCACCGACAAGTACTCCTGGGTTCCGGGCGTCTTCACGGGCGAGGGTGCGGCGAACGTCCTCGACGAGAACTACCGGGCCAAGGCCGCGTACAACGCCATGAGCCAGGACCTGAAGCTTGCCGCCGGCCGGGACCGATGAGGATGCGATGACAACGGCCACACAGGGGCGCCGCGATGACTGACAGCCTCCGGATCACCGGGGTGAGAATCACCCCGGTGGCCTTCCGCGACCCGGCGTTGCTGAACGCCGTGGGCGTGCACGAACCGTACGCACTACGGGCGATCGTCGAGGTCGACACCGGCGAAGGGCTTGTCGGGCTCGGCGAGACCTACGCCGACGAGAGTCATCTGCGCCGCCTGAGGGCGGCCGCGGACGCCCTCACCGGGATGGATGTGTACGCACTCGGCGCCATGCACCGGAAGGTGGCCGAGGCCCTTGCCGGGGACGACGGCACCGGCGGTTCGGGACTGACCGGGATGATCACGGCCAGCAGCGCCGTCGACCGGGTGTTCTCCCCGTTCGAGGTCGCCTGTCTGGACCTTCAGGGGAAGGCCGCCGGCCGCCCGGTCAGTGATCTGCTGGGCGGGGCGGTGCGGGACTCCGTCCCGTTCAGCGCCTACCTCTTCTACAAGTGGGCCGGACACCCGGGCGCCGACCCCGACGACTGGGGCGCGGCGCTGGATCCGGACGCCGTCGTCGCCCAGGCCCGGCGCATGATCACCGAGTACGGGTTCACCGCGGTCAAGCTCAAGGGCGGCGTCTGGCCGCCGGAGGAGGAGATCGAGGCGGTCCTCGCCCTGCGCGACGCCTTCCCCGGCGTGCCGCTCCGGCTGGACCCGAACGCGGCCTGGAGCGTGCCCACCTCGGTGGCGGTGGCACGCCGGCTGGAGGGGGTCCTCGAATATCTCGAGGACCCCACGCCCGGACTCACGGGGATGGCAGAGGTGGCGCGGCAGACCCCGATCCCGCTCGCCACGAACATGTGCGTCGTCGCCTTCGAGCATCTGGCGCCCGCCGTCGAGCAGCGTGCCGTACAGGTGGTGCTCTCCGACCACCACTACTGGGGCGGTCTGCACCGCTCCAGACTGCTCTCCGGGATCTGCGACACCTTCGGCATGGGGCTGTCCATGCACTCCAACTCCCATCTCGGCATCAGTCTCGCCGCGATGACCCACCTGGCAGCCGCCACACCCCACCTCACCTACGCCTGTGACACCCACTGGCCATGGAAGACGGAGGAGGTCGTCGAGCCCGGCGTGCTCGAGTTCGCCGACGGAGCGGTCCGGGTCCCCAAGGGGCCCGGGCTGGGTGTGGAGCTCGACCGGGACGCGTTGGCCCGGCTGCACGAGCAGTACCTCGGCTGCGGTCTGCGCAACCGGGACGACACCGGCTACATGCAGCGGATCGACCCGGGCTACGAGAAGAAGTCACCGCGCTGGTGACCCGCCGCGGAGCCCGCCACCGGCTCCGCGGCCCCACACCCCTTCACAGGACATCGAGGATCTCTCATGGCCCCTCTCGACTGGGCCGCCCTGGGCGGCTACTTCCTGGTGATGCTGCTCATCGGTCTCTGGTCGCACAAGCGCGTCGGTGACGTCAGCGACTACTTCACCGGTGGCGGCCGGATGCCCTGGTGGCTGTCCGGCATCTCCCACCACATGTCCGGGTACAGCGCCGCCGTGTTCGTCGCGTACGCCGCCATCGCCTACAGCTACGGAATCACCGTCTACGTCTGGGCGTTCCTGCCGCTCGCCCTCGGCACCGGCGTCGGTGCCTGGCTGTTCGCCCCGCGCTGGAACAGGCTGCGGCAGCGGTACGCCGTCGCCTCGCCGCTGGAGTACCTCGCCAAGCGGTACAACGTCCCCACCCAGCAGGCGCTCGCGTGGAGCGGTGCCCTGCTCAAGGTCTTCGACGTCGCCGCGAAATGGGCGTCGGTGGCGATCCTGCTCAACGTGTTCACCGGTATGTCCATGACGGCCGGCATCCTGATCACCGGCGTGGTCACCCTGCTGTACTGCACCGTCGGGGGGCTGTGGGCCGACGCGCTCACCGACTTCGGCCAGTTCATCATCCAGGGCTTCGCGGCCCTGGCCATGGTCTGGGTCGTCCTCGACAGGCTCGGCGACGGCATATCCGGCCTCGGCACGATCTGGCACCGGCTGCCCGAGGGACACGGCCATCCGCTGGTCGGGCCGTACACCGCCACCTTCCTCGGCGCGTACGTTGTGGTGAAGCTCTTCGAGTACAACGGCGGCATGTGGAACCTGGCCCAGCGATACATGGCCACCGACACCCCGAAGGCCGCCCGCCGGTCGGCCGGACTGTCCGCCGTGCTGTACGTGGTGTGGCCCGCGGTCCTGCTGTTCCCGCCGCTCGCCGCGGCCGTGCTGCTGCCGGACATCACCGACCCGCAGAAGGTCTACGCGCTGATGGCGGAGTCGTATCTGCCGGCGGGTCTGGTGGGACTGACTCTCGCGGGGATGTTCTCGCACACGATGGCCATGGCATCTTCCGATGCCAACGCGGTCTCCGCCGTCGTGACCCGCGACATCATTCCGGCCCTCGTCCGCGGCGCCAGGAACCTGCCCCCGGCGACCGGACTGCTCATCGCCCGGGTCTGCACGGTCGTGTTCATCGGCATCAGCATGGTCGTCGCCATCGAGGCCGATCACTTCGGGGGAGTGCTGGGCATCATCGTCGGCCTGGTCGCCGCCGTGATGGGCCCGATCTCCATCCCGATGCTTCTCGGTCTGCTTCCCCTCTTCCGCCGGTGCGGTCCGCGGGCGGCTCTGTCCTCCTGGGGGCTCGGGCTGATCGGCTACGTCCTGGTGAAGTTCGTGCTCGACAGCACCGACCAGACCCTGATCATCGTCACCCCGCTGGTGACCTCGCTGGTGGTGTACGTCGTCGTCGGCCTCCTCGCCCCCGAACCCGACGCGACGGCCGACGCGATCGTCGCGGCGGTCTCCGGCCCGGACGGCGACGACGAGCCCGCCGCGGCCGTGCAGCCGCAGCCCGTGGTGCCCGGCTCCGCCGGCTGACCCGGCACGGCCCATGCCCGGAGAACTGTTCCGGGCAGCCATCGACCCAATTTGTCATGAGTATGAACAAATAGGAGAGCAGTATGGACGACAACGTCCCGCAGCACACAGGCCGCAGAGCAGTGCTGGGGCTCGGACTGGGCCTCGCCGCACTCACCGCGACACCTCTCGGCTCCCTCCTCGGCCTGTCCGCAGAGGCATCCGCGACCGGGCGCGGCCTTGCGTCGCGGCCGACGGACCCCGGCGCGTACATCTCGTTCACCTCCCGGCGCGGCAGCTTCGCACTGGTCAGGAACGGGAGTGCGGCCCCGATCCTGGTCAGCGACCGCGACTGGGCCGGCGTCGTCCGCGTGGCGGGGGACCTGCAGAGCGACATCGAACGGGTCACCGGCGTCCGTCCCGCGCTCTCGCACGGCGCGGCGCCCAAGGGGCGCGAGATCACCATCATCGGCACCGTGGGCCGCAGCCCGCTGATCGACGGACTCATCGCGCGGGGCAAGCTCGACGTCTCCGCGATCCGTGGCAAGTGGGAGACCAGCCTCCAGACCGTCGTGGACAAGCCGCTGCCCGGCGTCGACCGTGCCTTCGTGATCGCGGGCAGCGACCAGCGGGGCACGATCTTCGGTACGTACGACGTCTCGCGCGGGATCGGTGTCTCGCCCTGGTACTGGTGGGACGACGTAGTCCCCGTACAACGGGACGAGATACATGTGCTGCCCGGCCGGCACACCCAGGGCACCCCGGCGGTGAAGTACCGCGGCTTCTTCGTCAACGACGAGAACCCGGCGCTCGGCACCTGGGCTCCCGCCTACTTCGGCCCCGGCAAGGCGCCCGGCTTCGAGGGCGGCTTCAACGCCGACTTCTACGCCAGGATCTTCGAGGTCATGCTCCGGCTCAAGGCCAACTACCTCTGGCCTGCCGTCTGGGGGCGCGCGTTCGCCGAGGACGACCCGCTCAACCACGCCACCGCCAAGGCGTACGGCGTCGTCATGGGCACCTCGCACGAGGCCCCCATGATGCGCGGCATCGAGGAGTGGAACCGCCACGCGGTCGCGGCGGTACGCGACAGCGCGGGCACCGTCACCACCCCCGGCCACGATCCCTACGGCGGCACCGGCGAATGGTCCTTCCGCCGCAACGCCGAGGCGATCAAGGCCTACTGGGCCGACGGCATCCGGCGGATGAAGGACGAGGACTTCGAGGGCGTCGTCACCCTCGGCATGCGCGGCAACGGCGACGTCAGCCTGCCCGACGGCGACGGCATCGAGCTGATGACCGAGATCATCGCCACCCAGCGGCAGATCCTGGCCGAGGTCTCCGGCAAGGACGTCACCACCATTCCGCAGGTCTGGACGCTCTACAAGGAGGTCCAGCGCTACTGGGACCGCGGACTGCGGGTCCCCGACGACGTCACGGTGGTGCTCACCGACGACAACTGGGCCAACATCCGCAAGCTGCCCGACCTGAAGAACGACGCCCGCGAAGGCGGCTACGGCCTCTACTACCACTTCGACTACGTGGGGGTCGGCCGCAACTACAAGTGGGTGGACACCGCCTCCCTGCCCAACATGTGGGACCAGCTCCACCAGTCCGTCGCCTACGGGAACCACGGACTGTGGATCACCAACGTCGGCGACCTCAAGGGCAACGAACTGCCCACGCAGTTCTTCCTGGAGTACGCCTGGAACCCCGAGCGCTGGACCCTGGACCGGCTGCCCGAGTGGGAGGAGCGGTACGCCCGGCAGAACTTCGGTGAGAAGCAGGCTGCCGACGTGGCCGCCGTACTGCGCGCGTACGCCCGGCTCCAGTCGCGGCGCAAGCCCGAGCTCCTGAACCGGAAGATCACCGTCGACGCGGCGAAGGACCCGGCCACGGACGGCTCGGCGATCGTCTACGACGACCGGGCGACGCCGTTCAGCATCGTCGACTACCGCGAACTGGAGCGGGTCACCGAGGAATGGCGGGCGCTCGGAGCCCAGGCCGAACGGGTCGGGCGCAGGCTGCCGGCCTCCACCCAGGACGCCTGGTACGAACTGGTCGGCTACGAGGTGCAGGCGACCGCCAATCTGTACGCGCTGCGCGAGGCCGAGTTCACCAACCTGCACTACGCCGCACAGGGCCGGGCTCTCACCAACGACCTCGCGGCCGCCGCCGAGGCCCGGCTCGCCGACGACCTGGCCCTGGCCGACCGCTTCAACACCCAGGTCGCGGGGGGCAAGTGGCAGGGCTTCCAGACCCAGCCGCACATCGACTACGGCGACGTGGCCCGCTACGGCCCGAACGCCCCCTGGCAGCAGCCCGAGATCAACAACGTCGCGCTCAAGGACGTGCTCTTCCCGGCGGTCAAGCGCATCGACCTGCCGGCCGGCGCCGAGATGGGCGTGGCCGTCGACGGCTCGGCCGCATGGTGGCCGCACGAGCAGAGCCCGGCCGTGCTGCCGGTCTTCAGCCCGTACCAGAGCCAGCCCGCCCAGTACATCGAGGTGTTCAACCGGGGCAGCGCCCCGTTCGACTACCGCGTGCGCACCGGTGCCTCCTGGCTGACCGCCGACCGCGTCCGGGGCCGGGTCGGCCGGCAGGACCGGATCACCCTGCGCGTCGACTGGGCCAGGGCTCCGAAGGGGGTCACCGAGGTGCCGGTCACCGTCAGCGGGCCGGACGGGGCGGAGGTGGTCGTCAAGGCGGTCGTCGACCGTCCGGAGCTGTCCCGCTCACGCCTGGACGGCTTCGTCGAGGCCAACGGGTACGTCTCCGTCGAGGCCGACCACTACAGCCGGGCCGTCGACGGCGGCGGCATCAGCTGGCAGCGCATTCCGGACATCGGCCGGACCGGCGCGGGGATGGAACCCTTCCCGGTCACCGCCGCCCGGCAGACGCCGGGCGGCAACAGCCCGCGGCTGGAGTACCGGGTCAGCCTGTTCACGACCGGCCCGGTCACCGTCCACGCGTATCTGTCGCCCCGCAACAATCCGCTGCCGACCGACGGACTGACGTACGCGGTCTCCTTCGACGACGCCGCACCGCAGCCGGTGAACGTCACCAAGGTGACGGGTGCCGACGACGGCACCATGAACGCGCAGTGGGCCCGCAACACCTCCGACAACGTCAACGTCACCAGTACGGTGCACCACATCACCGCCGCCGGTGTGCATGTGCTGAAATTCTGGATGGTCGACCCCACGGTGGTGCTGCAGAACCTGGTGGTCGACACCGGCGGCCTCAAGCCCAGCTACCTGGGCCCGCCGGAGAGCCTCCGGCTGCACTGAGCAGCCCGGGGTCCGGGCAAGGGGAGAGCAGAGCGAATGAAGAGCGGCAACGACGACACCGGTGCGCCGGCCGGCCACCTGGAGATCACCCCCGTCGGTGCGGGGGTCGAGATCAGGGCCGGCACACCGACGGGAGAGCTCTCGCTGATCTGCACCCCTGCCCGGGCCCGGGAACTGGCCACCGCTCTCGTCCTCGCGGCGGAAGAGGCCGAGAGCGCACGGTCGGCGGACCCGGTCACGGTCAGGGCGGACGAACTGCGCCGCGGGGACGTACGCGACGGCGACCGCGCCATGACCGTGGACGCCGTCCGGATCGACGGTGCCACCGCCCACATCACCTGGAAGTCGGGCGCCGGCCGCAGCTGGAACCAGCTCTACGACGCCGACGCCCTCATCACACTGCGCCGCCGCGGCCGCCGGCCCGGGGCCTGAGCCCGCGGGCGCCCGCGTATCCGTCCGCATGCCGCCCCGTCCCGTCGCGCGCCACCAAGGTGCGGGGCGCACCCTGGAGGGGAGGCTCCGGAGGTGAGCGCCATGACACAGACGGCTGTCGGATGGCACATCGAGCTGGAATTCGAGGAGGACACCCACCGCACCCGCGCGGCCGCTCTCGTGCGGCTCTCCGACGGGAGCGAGGTCCGCGCCCACGGCTATGCCAGCCGCCATCCCTCGGACTCCGAACAGCCCAGGGTGGGCGAGGAGATCGCGGGGGCCAGGGCACTCAACGAACTGGCGATGAAGCTGCTGACCAAGGCCCACGACGAGATCGACGAAGCGTCCGGCCGTACGTCGTACCCGCTGACCTGAGGGGCTCCTGACCTGAGGGGCGTGGTGCCGCGGCTCTCCGTTCCGCCCTCTTGTACGAGAGGCGTCGTAATTTGACGGACGTCGTAGTACGGGATGTATCGTACTAGCGATCCTTCCGTACCCGGCGAAACGGAGTCCGTCGTGAGTGCCCTTTTCGAGCCCTTCACCCTGAGGTCGCTTGTCGTGCCCAACCGGGTATGGATGGCACCCATGTGCCAGTACAGCGCCGCGGCGGAGGGGCCCGGCGTGGGTGTCCCCACCGACTGGCACTTCGCGCATCTCGCCGCCCGCGCAACCGGCGGCACCGGTCTGATCCTCACCGAGGCGACGGCCGTCAGTCCCGAGGGGCGCATCAGCCCGGCCGACCTTGGCATCTGGAACGACACCCAGGTCGCGGCGTTCCGCCGGATCACGGACTTCGTCAAGGCGCAGGGTTCGGCCGTCGGAATCCAGCTGGCACACGCCGGCCGCAAGGCATCCACCGCGGCCCCCTGGACCGGTGGCGGACCCGTCGGCCCCGAAGCGCACGGCTGGACGCCCGTCGGCCCCAGCCCGCTGCCCTTCGACACCGGATACCCGGTGCCGCACGAGCTGACCGTCGACGAGATCCAGGCAGTCGTCGCCGACTTCCGCGAGGCCGCGCGCCGCGCGCTCGAAGCGGGCTTCCAGGTCGCCGAGGTGCACGGAGCGCACGGCTATCTCATCGGTCAGTTCCTCTCGCCGCACAGCAACCACCGCACCGACGAGTACGGCGGCAGCTACGGGAACCGGGTCCGCTTCGCCCTCCAGGTCGTCGACGCCGTACGGGAGGTATGGCCCGATGACCTGCCCGTGTTCTTCCGGATCTCCGCCACGGACTGGCTCACCGAGAACGCCGAGGACGAGCGCGAGGGCTGGACCGCGGACGAGACCGTGCGCCTGGCCGGGGAACTCCGGGCGCACGGAGTCGACCTGCTGGACGTCTCCACCGGCGGAAACGCCCCCCGCGCACGCATCGCGACCGGACCCGGCTACCAGGTCCCCTTCGCCGAGCGCGTGAAGCGGGAGACCTCGCTTCCCGTCGCGGCCGTCGGCCTGATCACCGACCCGCAGCACGCGGAGAAGATCCTCGCCGAAGGCAGCGCGGACGCCGTGCTCCTCGGGCGCGAACTGCTGCGCAACCCGTCATGGGTGCGGTATGCGGCCCGCGAGCTGAGCGGTACCGTGCACGCCCCCGAGCAGTACGACTACGCGATCTGACCGAACATCCGGAACGCTCCTCCGCCCTTCTCGCAGGTCCCCGGCCGGCCGTCCCCCGACGGCCGGTCCGGGGCGCGCGGGGAGGGCGGTTGGGTGCGTGCCGTCCGGATCGCGGCATCCGTTCACCGTGCATTCACCCGGGATGGCGGCTGAGGCATTCCCTCCTGCGCCACGGGGATCTACGCTCGGCCGCGAATCGATCACTGTTGTCACCGTCTGGACCCCGGCTGTGACAACGTTGTCCGAACTTCCCGGAAGGTACCGCGACATGCCCCCCAGACCGCTGACCGCGACTCGGCGCCTCGCCGCGCGAACAGCCGCCGTGGTCATCACAGGCACGCTGGCCGCCGCCGTCCTGCCCCCCGCCGCCGAGGCCGCGGCGCCCGTCACCCGCCCCACCGCCTACGTGGACCCGCTGATCGGCAGCGCCAACGGCGGCAACACCTTTCCCGGTGCCACCCTCCCGTACGGGATGATCGCCTGGTCGCCGACGAGCACCACGGGCGACCAGACCAGCACCGGGGCCGCGAACGGTTACGAGTACGGCGCCACCCGGCTGCGCGGACTGAGCCTCACCCATGTCAACGGCGCAGGATGCAACCCCGGCGCGGCCGGTGACATCCCGGTCATGCCGTTCGTCGGGGACGTCACCTCGTCGCCGTCCGCCGACACCAAGGACGCCGTCTACGCAGCGAACTTCTCGCACGACAACGAGCGCGCCGTCCCGGGCCGTTACACCCTCGGTCTCGACTCCGGGGCCACCGCCGACCTCGCGGTGAGCCGGCGTGCGGGCGTGGCCGACTTCGCCTTCCCGGCCGGCAAGCCCGCCAACCTTCTCTTCCGGGTCTCCAACTCGCTCAACGGCAGCGAGGACGCCCAGGTCCGGATCGACACCGCGCACCGCAAGGTCACCGGCTCGGTGCTCACCGGCGCCTTCTGCGGCCGGCGCGCCAACGGCGGTACCAACAACCGCAAGAGCTACTACCGGCTCTACTTCAGCGCCTCCTTCGACCGAGCCTTCTCCTCCACCGGCACCTGGAAGGACGGCACGCTCGCCCCCGGCTCGACCACGGGCAGTGGCGGCGAGGGCTACGCCACCGGAGCGGACCGGGCGGGCCGCGGATCGGGCGGCTGGGTCGGCTTCGACACCACGTCCGACAACGACGTCCGCATGCGGATCGGTATCTCCTACGTCAGCCAGGCGGGCGCCGAGGCCAACCTGAAGGCGGAGATCGCCCCGCGTGCGGGGGTGGACGACGTCGCGGCCGCCGCGAGCCGCAGCTGGGACCGGGAACTGAACTCCGTACGCACGGGCGGCGGCACCGAGGCCCAGCGCACCACCTTCTACACCGCGCTGTACCACTCCCTGATGCAGCCCAACCTGGTCAGCGACACCGACGGCCGCTACCCCGGCATGGACGGGCGGCCGCACCGGATCGAGCGCGGACAGGGGGCGCAGTACAGCAACTTCTCCGGCTGGGACCAGTACCGGGCCCAGATACAACTGCTGGCCCTCCTCAAACCGGAGATCGCCGGGGACTTCGCCCAGTCGCTGTACAACTTCGCCCGCCAGAACGGCGGCGTGTGGGACCGCTGGGTCCACATCAACGGCGCCACCCATGTCATGACCGGTGACCCCACCGCGGCCACCCTCGCCACGTTCTACGCCATGGGGGTACGGAACTTCGACTACGAGGGGGCGTACGAGTCGCTGGCGCGCCAGGCGACCGTCCCCGTCGACGACGGGCTCTCGGACGCCGGCTGTCCGGGCCAGTGCACCGGTCAGCGGCCCAACCTGGCCCAGTACCTGGAGTCGCACTACGCGCCGCAGGACGTCTGCCACTGCTGGGGCGGCGCCGCCGAGACTCTGGAGGACGCGGTCGCCGACGCCGCGCTCGGCCGCTGGGCGCACCTGCTCGGGCGTGACGCGGAGGCCAAGGCGTTCGAGGAGCGCGGCGGCTGGTGGCGCAACGTGTACAACCCCGCGGCCACGGACGGGGCCGGTACCAACGGCTACATCCAGGCCCGCAACCTCGACGGCTCCTGGGTCACGCCGTTCAGCCCGGGCAGCGACCGCGGCTTCGCGCAGGGCACCAGCGCCACGTACACCTGGATGGTCCCGCAGGACGTACAGGGTCTCGCCGAGGCGATGGGCGGCCGGGACGTCGCGGCGCGTCGCCTGGACGGCTTCTTCCACAAGGCGGACGGCTCCTGGTCGGTGAAGGGCGGCGACGCGCTGCGCTACGACCCGACGAACGAGCCCGGCATCCACGCCCCTTGGCTCTACAACGCTCTCGGGCAGCCATGGAAGACCCAGGAGACGGTACGCGAGATCCTGAACACGGTCTACGGCACGGGCCCGCGCGGTCTGCCGGGCAATGACGACCTGGGCACCATGTCCGCCTGGTACGTCTTCTCCGCGCTGGGCCTGTACCCGCAGACGCCGGGCGGTGGCGAACTGCTGCTGGGCGCCCCGCTGTTCCCGAAGGCGGTGATCGACCGGCCGCACGGCCGGGACATCACGATCACCGCCCCGGCGGCCGACGCGGCGCATCCGTACATCGATGCGGTGACGGTCGACGGGCGTGACCACGACCGGTCGTGGACGGACGCGAGCCTGTTGGCCAGGGGCGGGAAGCTGGTCTACCGGCTGTCCGGGTCGCCTGACACCTCGTGGGCCACGGCCCCTTCGGGACTGCCGCAGTAGTCGGACGGTACCCCTGTGCCGGATCCCCGCACCCAGGTCGCGAGGATCCGGCACAGGCCTGGAGCGGGCCCGCCCCGGCTAATTTATATCGTTGAAAATTTCCCGTGCACGACTGTTGTTTTGCGTTTGGTGCTGTGGCTCAATGTTCGATTGTGTGCAGCGCCTCACAGGTTCGAGGCGCTTCAGCTCTCTCGACAGGACGACGCCTTGAGACGACAAATGCCCCGATCCCGCGCCGTGTTCAGAACGGCGGCCTGCGCCGCCGCACTTCTGATACCCGCCGGCGCCACCCTGGTCCCGGCCGCCGCGGCCACCCCGGCCACAGCTGCCACCACCGCCTCGGCGACCACGTCCGCGTTCGCGGCCGCCGATCCGGCCACCGCCGTCCACGGGCTGAAGGGCGAGTACTACAGCATGTCCGCGCCCGGAGCGCGGGACTTCGACAAGCTCGGCGGAGTCGCCCTCGACCCGCAGATCAACTTCCCCGGCCTCACCGGCACGTTCGAGTCCACCACCGGCCGTACAGAGAACACCACGGCCCGCTGGACCGGCAGCATCACTGCCCCCGAGGACGGCGACTACACGTTCGCGGCGAGTGGCGACAACGGTTTCCGGCTCTTCATCGACGGCCAGGTGGTCATCGACCACTGGGAGCCGGACTGGGACAACGAGCAGACCGGCAAGCCGATCGCGCTGAAGGCCGGCGAGCCGCACGTGTTCAAGCTGGAGATGTTCCAGGACACCGGTGGCGCCAACATGTTCCTGCGCTGGTCCAGCCCGACGCTCGCCAGGCAGGTCGTGCCCGAGTCGGCCTTCACCCCGCCGGCCGACTTCGAGGTCTACCCGGTCGGGCTGAGCGTCGCGGACGACGGTGTGAAGCTCCAGGCGGTCTTCGAGGACGAGGTCAGCGACTTCTCGGTGCTGGGGGACCACCTCACGATCGAGGCGGACACCTCGCCGATCCCGGTGAAGTCCGTCGCCCGGGCGCCCGGCAACCCCAAGGCGCTGATCGTCACCCTGACCGGCCCCGTCCAGAAGGGCCAGCAGGTCCGGGTCACGTACGACGGCGAAGCCGGCCTCCAGGTCGGCGGCAAGGCCGTTCCGCAGATCAGCCGCACGGCCGGGAACCTGTCCACGCACCGGCTGACCACCACCTGGGGCGACAAGCTCGACCGCAACCACCCGCTGCCCGAGTACCCCCGGCCGCAGCAGGTGCGCGATGCGTGGAAGAACCTCAACGGCCCGTGGGAGTTCGCCGGAGCCGCGGCGGGCGAGCAGCCCGTCTTCGGGAAGACGCTAGGTGAGCGCATCACCGTGCCGTTCCCTGTCGAGTCGCAGCTCTCGGGGCTCGAGCGCCACGAAGACCACATGTTCTACCGCAAGCTCGTCACCGTCCCGAAGAACTGGTCCGTAAAGGGCGACAAGGGCGACAAGAGCGGCAAGGCCAACCGGCTGAAGCTCAACTTCGGCGCCGTCGACTACCAGGCCCGTGTCTGGGTCAACGGCAAGCAGGTCGCCGAGCACACCGGCGGCTACACCGCCTTCAGCGCGGACATCACCGATGCCGTCAAGGGCAGCGGCCCGCAGGAGATCGTCGTCGCGGTCACCGACACCACCGGACCCGACCAGCCCACGGGCAAGCAGTCGGCCAACCCCGGCGGAATCTTCTACACCGCCTCGTCCGGCATCTGGCAGACCGTCTGGATGGAGCCCGTCGCCCCGGCCGCCGTCGACTCCCTGACGACCACCCCGGACATCGACAAGGGGCGGCTCGCCCTGACGGTCAACTCCGAGAACGCCTCGGACTCCGCCCGGATCACCGCCGTCGCCCGCGACAAGAAGGGCAAGGTCGTCGGCAGGGTCACCGGCCCGGCCAACCGTGAGCTGAGCGTTCCGGTCGCGAAGCAGCATCTGTGGACGCCCGACGACCCGTACCTCTACGACCTGGAGGTCACCCTCAAGGACGGCCGCTCCAAGGACACCGTCGACAGCTACTTCGGCATGCGGTCCTTCGGTGTCGCCAAGGTCGGCGGCTACCAGAAGCTGGTCCTCAACGGGAAGCCGTTCTTCTCCCTCGCCCAGCTCGACCAGGGCTTCTACCCCGACGGCCTGAACACGGCGCCCAGCGACTCCGCCCTGCTCTTCGACCTGAAGACGCAGAAGGACCTGGGCTTCAACTCCGTCCGCAAGCACATCAAGGTCGAGCCCGCACGCTGGTACTACCACGCCGACCAGATGGGGCTTCTGGTGTGGCAGGACTTCGTCTCCGGCAACCTCACCGGCGAGAAGGGCCACAAGGCCTTCCTCGACCAGGGCGCCGAGGTGATGAAGCAGCTGCACAACTACCCTTCGATCGGTGCCTGGATCGTATTCAACGAGGGCTGGGGCGAGTGGGACCGCACCGAGACCGGCAAGATCACCGAACAGGTCCAGGCCGCTGACCCCTCCCGCGTCGTCAACGCCCACAGCGGTGTCAACTGCTGTAACTCCAAGGGCGATTCGGGCAAGGGCGACATCATCGACCACCACGACTACAACAACACCGACCCGGCCTTCCCGGACGACAACCGTGCTGCGATGGACGGTGAGCACGGCGGCTTCACCCTGCGGATGCCCGGCCACATGTGGCCGGGCGCGCCCACCGCGATCTACAGCGGTGTCGCGGACAAGGACGCCCTGACGGCCAAGTACGTGGAGAACACGCGCACCCACTACCTGGAGGCGGCAGGCGCCGAACTCTCCGGTTCCATCTACACCCAGGTGACCGACCTCGAGAACGAGCTCAACGGGCTCTGGACGTATGACCGCCGGGAGATCAAGGTCGACCCCGCGCAGGTGCGGAAGATCAACCGGGAGGTCATCGCCGCAGGCGCGGCCGCCGGCGAGCGGGACGAGATCAAGGGCGGCGGCGTCTGGTCCCTGAACGAGAACGAGGGCACCAAGGCCGCCGACAGCGGGCCGAACCACAAGGACCTCACCCTCTCCGAGGGAACGTCCTGGGCGCCCGGTGTGCGGGGCTCCGCGCTGAAGTTCAACGGCGAGGGACAGTTCGCGCAGACCGACGGCCCGGCCGTCGACACCACCGGTGACTACACCGTGTCGGCCTGGGCGTCGCTGGACGCGCTTCCCGGCAACTACGCAACCGTCGTCAGCCAGGACGGGCGGCGTCAGGAGAACCCGTTCTACCTTCAGTACGGTCAGGGCGGGTTCGCCTTCTCCACTCCGGGCGCCCACCGCGCCCGGCTGGAGATGAAGCCCGAGCTCGGCAAGTGGTACCACGTGGTCGGCGTACGCAGCGGTGACGAGATCAAGCTGTACGTCGACGGCAAGCTCGCGGCGACCGCGGCAGCCGGGACCGCCGATGTAAGCACCGGTGCGCTGTCCGTGGGCCGCGCCAAGTGGTCGGGCGGGAACACCGACTTCTGGAACGGTTCCGTCGACCAGGTCGCGGTTTACGACAGGGCGCTGACCGGCGACGAGGTGAGCGCGCTGCACGACACCGAGCAGCCGTAGCCGGCAGCTGTTCGTGAAGTAGCGAAGAGCTCAACCACTGAGCCGCTGCCTGTTGTCGCTCCGTGCGGCAACGGGCAGCGGCGCCGGTGGATCGGCAATGTCCAGCCGGTTCGGCGGGCTGGGCGATGAGACGGGTCCGACGGCCCGGACGCGGGCTCCCGTACTCTCGCCGGCCTGTTCCGGACCGGGTCGAAGCGCCGGCACCCGGGACGACCGGCGGGATGCCCAGGAGTCGCCACGACACCGAAGACCGCGACGCGGTTCAAGCTGTGCGACGCGGTTAAGCGCTGACACGCGGTTCAAGCGCTGAGCAGGCGGTTCAAGCGATGAGCAGGCGGAGGCCGAGATCTGCCGCGTCGAGGTCGGCGAGGCCGCTGTTGCGCTCGTCCCACCGGCCGGAGTCGAGGTCGTCGCCGAGGCTTCGTACCGCCCGCTGCTCGGCCTTCGGCCCGACTCTCGTCCACACCGACATCCCACGGCGTACGTGATCCTCCAGATACGCCCCCGGCCGGCGCCAGTACGCCTCGAACAGGCCGTCGGCGCAGTCCCACGGGATGGGGACCGGCTCAGCGCGTGCGCCGATCGCGTCGGTCATGCCACCGAGCGAGGGGAACTCCGCGAGGACGTCGGCGAACTCGGGCAGGTAGTCGCGGGTGAGCCAGAAGCGGTCCTGCCATCCGGGCTCGTCGGTGTCGAACGTGAGCACCACCACGCGGCGGGCCACGCGCCGCATCTCGCGCAGCCCCGCTATCGGGTCCCCCCAGTGGTGAACGGTGGAGACGGCCATCGCGACGTCGAAGGAACGGTCCTCGAACGGCAGGCTCTCCGCGGCGGCGGCCACGCACAGCGCCGAGCCGGCAGGCCGCTGTCCCCGCATGACCGCCGATGGCTCCACCGCGGTGACCTCGCGGTCAGCAGGCTCGTAGGAGCCGGTGCCGGCCCCGACGTTCAGCACCGTCCGCGCGTCCCCGAGCGCGTCCCAGATCTGCGCGGCGATCCGCGGCTCGGTACGCCGTGTCGCCGTGTAGGCGCCGCCGATCGCGTCGTACAGACGTGCACCGAGCATCCCCAGTTGTTCCTCCGGTGTCACCTTCAGTCCCTTCGCCCGTGCCTCGAGTTCCCTGTCGATGGCCGCCACCATGGCGTCAGCGCGGTCACGCCGCTCCAACTGCAGCCCACGCAGCCGGCGCAGGTGCGCGACCGCGTCGGTGGACGGGTCGCCGACCAGTTCCGCGACCTCCCGCAGCGCGAAGCCCAGCCGTCGATAGGCCAGCACCTCCCGCAGCCGCTCCACGTCGCTGGCCGAATAGGCCCGGTACCCGGCCACGGTCCGCGCCGACGGCCGCACGAGCTTGATCTCGTCATAGTGATGCAGCGTGCGGACGCTCACGCCTGCCAGCTCCGCCACGCGCCCCACGGTCCAGTGATCATCCACGGCACCGACTATGCAGCCTGACGCCACGTGAGGGTCAAGGGCTCCACGTCCGGCCGGTGCTCAGGGCGCTGGACATGGCAAAGGCAAGGAGAGAACTCTCTCCTTGCCACTCTCAACATATAGCGCGCCGGGGGGCTTGCCGCAAGGCCCGGTCCATGGCGCAGAATCGTCGGCCGGTGCCACAACCTGCGGAAATCGGAGTGCGACGTGCGTGTGTTGTTGTCGGCGTATGCGGGATGCGGTGACGTCGAATCAGTGCGGGGACCCGCAGTGCGGTCGCGCGTGCTCGGGGCGGTGGTGCGGGAATGCGCGCCGCCCGGCTCGGCGGAGGTACGGCGCCCGGGGACGAGGACGTGCTCGACAAGAGGTTCGACAGAGTGGGAGGTGCCGGTGATTCGACCGGCCACCGCAGTACGACGGAGCACGGCTGTTTCGGAGGTATCGCAATGACTGAGCAGTACGTGCGGGATCTGGAAGAGGCCGACGAGACGCAGGTCGCGGTCGTCGGCGGCAAGGGTGCGCACCTGGGCGGGCTGTCGCGGATCGACGGCATCCGTGTGCCGGCCGGCTTCTGTGTGACGACGGACGCCTTCCGCCGGATCATGGCGGAAGCGCCGCAGACCGTCGACTTGCTGGAGCAGTTGTCACGCGTGGACCCGGATGACCGGGAGGCCGTCCGCACGCTCAGCGCACAGATCCGCCTGACCATCGAAGGGATCGCCATCCCGGACGATCTCGTGGCGGCGATCACCCGCGCGCTGGCCGCACTCGGCGAGCAGGCCGCATACGCCGTCCGGTCCAGCGCCACGGCGGAGGACCTGCCGACGGCCTCGTTCGCCGGCCAGCAGGACACGTACCTGAACGTCATGGGGCCGACGGCGGTCCTCCAGCACGTCAGCCGGTGCTGGGCCTCTCTGTTCACCGAGCGGGCCGTGACCTACCGCCGGCGCAACGGCATCGACCACCGTACGGTCCACATGGCCGTGGTCGTGCAGCAGATGGTCTTCCCGCAGGCGGCCGGCATCATGTTCACGGCCGACCCCGTCACGGGCAACCGGACGGTCGCCACCGTGGACGCCGGCTTCGGCCTCGGCGAGGCGCTGGTCTCCGGCCTGGTGAACCCGGACGTCTTCAAGGTGCGGGACGGCGAAGTCGTGGAGAAGGCGATCGCCGCCAAACAGCGTGCCATTCACGCCCTGCCGGGCGGCGGTACCCAGGAAGTGGTGATCGACTCGCAGCGGCAGGAGGAGCCGGCACTGACGGATGCGCAGGCTGTCCGGCTCGTGCGGCTCGGGCGGCGGATCGAAGCACACTTCGGCCGCCCGCAGGACATCGAATGGTGCCTGGTCGACGACAGCTTCCAGATCGTTCAGAGCCGGCCGATCACGACGCTGTTCCCCGTCCCCGAGACCGGCGACGAGGAGAACCACGTCTACGTCTCCGTCGGCCATCAGCAGATGATGACCGACCCCATGAGACCTCTGGGATTCTCCATGTGGCAGCTGACAGCCATGGTGGCGATGCACGAGGCCGGGGGGAGGCTGTTCGTCGACGTCACCCGGCGCCTGGCCTCGCCCGCGAGCCGTGCCGGTCTCCTGGAGGTCATGGGGAAGGGTGATCCGCTGGTCAGGGACGCCCTGGAGACCGTCCTGGGCCGCGACGGCTTCGTCCCGTCGCTTCCGGACGCGGCGCCTGGCGGGCCGCCGGCCGGCGCTGCGCCCGCCCCGATCGAGACCGATCCGGCCATCGTCACCGAGCTGATCGAGCGCAGCCGGGAGTCCGTCGCGGTCCTGGAACGCGACATCCGGACGAAGACCGGAACGGCGCTGTTCGAATTCCTGCTGGAGGCCTTCGACGAGCACAAGCGCGTCCTCGGCGACCCGCTGAGCATGCAAGTGATCATGGCGGGGATGGAGGCCACCTGGTGGCTCAACGACAAGCTGCGGGAGTGGCTGGGCGAGAAGAACGCGGCTGACACGCTCACGCTGTCCGCCCCCGACAACATCACCTCGGAGATGGGACTTGCGCTGCTCGATGTCGCGGACGTGATCCGGCCGTATCCGGAGGTGGTGGCGTTCCTCCGGGGTGTCGAGCCCGCCGAGGACGAAGCCTTCCTGGACGAACTGGCGAAGCTCGCGGGCGGGGCCGGAGCGCGCGACGCCATCGAGGCCTATCTCGACCGGTACGGCATGCGCTGCGTCGGCGAGATCGACATCACGAGGCCGCGGTGGCGCGAGCGCCCCCGCACGCTCGTGCCCGTGATCCTCGACAACGTCAGGAACTTCGAGCCGGGCGCCGCCGGGCGGCGCTTCGAGCAGGGGCGGCAGAGGGCGCAGAAGATGGAACAGGACGTGCTGTCGCGCTTGCGGGCCCTGCCGGACGGGGACCGGAAAGCGGACGAGACCAAGCGGATGATCGACCGGGTCCGCACCTTCATCGGGTACCGGGAGTACCCGAAGTACGGCATCATCAGCCGCTATTTCCTCTACAAGGAGGCCCTGCTGGCGGAGGCCGACCGTCTCGTGCGGGCCGATGTGCTTCCTGAGAAGGAGGACGTCTTCTTCCTCACGTTCCAGGAACTCCACGACGTCGTGCGCTCGAACCGGGCGGACCACCGGCTCATCCAGCAGCGCAAGGACGCGTTCCGCTCGTATCACGCGCTCACACCGCCCCGGGTGCTCACCTCGGACGGCGAAGCCGTCACCGGGGCGTACCGACGCGACGACGTGCCGGCCGGGGCCCTGGTCGGCCTGCCGGTCTCCGCCGGGACCGTCGAGGGACGGGCCCGCGTCATCCTTGACATGGCGGAGGCCGATCTCGAGGCAGGCGACATCCTGGTCACGGCCTTCACGGACCCCAGTTGGTCGCCGCTGTTCGTCGGCATCGCGGGACTGGTGACGGAGGTCGGCGGGCTGATGACCCATGGTGCGGTGATCGCCCGGGAGTACGGCTTGCCTGCTGTCGTGGGCGTTGAGCAGGCCACCCGGCTGATCCGGGACGGGCAGCGGATCCGTGTGCACGGAACCGACGGATACGTCGAGATCCTGCCGTGACCGGCCACACCGAGAGGTCCGTCCTTGGGTCCGGCCGGACAGCGCCGACAGGTGATGACGACCCTCGCGACCGCCACCCGCGACGCGCACACGACCCGGACTCGCAACCGCTGCACCCTCATGGCGACCGGGGGCACCGGGACGGCACGGTGTGTGAGGACGGAGAAAACCGAGAAAGGGGAGAGATGGAGACCCGTCGCCGTCGCGACGACGATCTGGCCGCATGCGTCGAGGCGCTGGCCACCGTGCACGAGGCGGACCGCTACCCGGCCCAGTGGCCGGCGGACCCGGGACGCTGGCTGACGCCCGACGGCATGCTGGACGCCTGGGTGGCCGCGGCCGGCCCGGACGTCCTGGGGCATGTGGCACTGACCTGTACCGACCACGTCCTGGCGGCGCAGACGGGACTTCCGCCGGAGGAACTGGCCTCGGTGGGACGGCTGTTCGCCACGGCTTCGGCCCGCCGTCGAGGCGTGGCGCGTGTGCTGCTCGACACCGCGACGACGGCTGCGGCAGCCGAGGGCCTGCGAGCGGTGCTGGAGGTGGAGGACGGCGGCAGGGCAGCCATCGCTCTCTACGAACGCACGGGGTGGCGCCGTGTCGGCAGCCGCCCGGGCGACTGGACGACGGCCGACGGCCGGACGGCGCTGCTGCACACGTACGTGGCCCCGGCCTGAATGCGTCGGCCGGAGTGACGCGGTGGAGCCACGGCCCGGACTCGACGCAGGAGCGTCGAGTCCGGGCCGTGGCCGGGGACAGGTGGCGTCAGGTCACGGCGCCCAGGGTGCCTCCACCGCCCAGGTGGTGTCCTCGGTGAAGGTGGCCGGGTTGTCCCAGGCGTGCGTACCGCCCGGCGTGGCCAGCCACACCTCCGAATCGATGTGGCGCAGATAGCTGCCCGGCAGATTGGCGCTGGACAGCCGCACCCCGCCCGTGCCGGCGACCGCACACCACGTGGCGTCGGCCTTGAAGAGCGCCGAGCCGTCGTCGGCGTCGCGCCTGACGCGGAAGTCCCGGTGACGGAGGTACTCCCCGGGATAGTTGCGGGACTCCAGCGAGTAGCAGTTGCTGTTGGCCAGCCCGGTGACGATCTTCCAGGTGGCGTCGCTTTTCAGCAGCGCACCGCTCGCTCCGTCGACGACCGCGGTGAACGCGAGTGCGTCCTGGTGGCGCAGGTACTTGTCGGTGTACCCCGGGGTCGTGACCCGGAGGGACTTGTACTGCCCGGTGGGCAGGGTCACCGGTGGGGCGGGATTCCGAGAGGCGTTGATGAGGGCCTGGTTCGCGGCTCGGACCCGCGCCGCGTCCACCTTGACCACTTGGCGGTCGTAGGTCAGCAGGCCGTTCGCCTCGTTCTCTACGTCGGTGATCTCCGTGTAGACGGAGGCGGAGAGGCCCGCAGGCAACTGTCCGACGCGGATGCTGTCGAGCAGTCCGACGAACCGGTTGTTCAGCGCGGAGACGCTCGCCTGGTCCTCGTAGCTGAATCCGCCGCCGGGGAACCACTCGTGGCCGGGCACCTTGTAGCCGAGGCCGCCGAACTCACCGAGCACGGCCGCCCTGGTAGCGGTCGGCGCGGTGTTGCCCGGTCCCACGTAGACGTGGTTGTCGATGACGTCCCCGTTGCCGCCGTCCACCGAGCCGCAGCAGTTCACGCCGCTCATGTTGTTCACCAGCCTGGACGGGTCGTACGCCTTCACCTCATCGGCGATCCGCGCCTGGTCGTACTGCCCCCAGCCCTCGTTCTGGTCGACCCACATCACCAGCGAGGGCGAGCTGCGGTGCTGGTCGATGACCGCGTGGAACTCGGCCTCCCACTGGGTGCGGGCCGCCGTGCCGGGGCTCTTGCCGGTGTCCATGGCGGGCATGTCCTGCCAGACCAGCAGGCCGAGCTTGTCCGCCCAGTAGAACCAGCGCTGCGGTTCGACCTTGATGTGCTTGCGGACCATGTTGAAGCCGAGGTCCTTGTGCGCCTGGAGGTCGGACTTCAGGGCGGCGTCGGTCGGCGCGGTGTAGATGCCGTCCGGCCAGTAGCCCTGGTCCAGGGTGCCGGTCTGGAAGACGAACTTCCCGTTCAGGACCGGGCGCAGGACGTTGTCGACCTTCGCCACGGCGATCGACCGCATGCCCGCGTAACTGCCGGCCGAGTCGGTGACCGCCGACCCGTCGAGCAGCTCCGCCCTCACGTCGTACAGGTACGGGTCCTCCGGGCTCCACAGATGCGCGTTCGGCACCGGTACGGAGATGTCGGAGCCGACGGTCCCGGTGGCCGTGCCGACCACGGTCCCGCCGCTGGAGACGGTGATCCGGGCACTGCGCCCGGCCGCGGCGGCGCCCTGCACCTTCACGCGCAGGGTGCTGCTGCCGAGGTTCGGTGTCATGTCCAGGCGGGTGATGTGGGCCGCCGCGACCGGCTCGAGCCAGACCGTCTGCCAGATGCCGGAGGCCGCCGTGTAGAAGATGCCGCCGCCGCTGTGCGGCTGCACGTCGTTGATGCGCTGCTTGCCGACGGCCTGGCCGCCGGTCTGCGTCGGGTCGTACACGGAGACCACGACGGTGTTCGTCCCGCCGTTGAGCTGCGGGGTGATGTCGTACGCGAACGAGTCGTAGCCGCCCTTGTGTACCCCGGCCTGCGTGCCGTTGACCCACACCGTGGTCTGCCAGTCGGATGCGCCGAAGTTGAGTACGACCCGGCGCCCGTTCCAGTCGGCGGGCACGGTGAAGGTGCGCTTGTACCAGAGCTTGTCGTTCTCGGTGATCTTGCGCTGGATGCCGGAGAGGGCGGACTCGGCGACGAACGGCACCCGGATCTGATCGGGGAACGACGCGGGCTGCCCGGCGTCACGGCCGGTCACCGCGAAGTCCCAGATGCCGTTGAGGTTGGCCCATTCGGGGCGCGTCAGCTGGGGGCGCGGGTATTCGGGCAGCGGCTTGTCGACGGGGACCTGGCTGGTCCACGGCGTCGTCATGGGAGAGGGCTTGGGGGCCCAGGACGCGGCGCCGGCCTGCGTCGAGCCGGCCCCGACCAGCGCGGTGGACACCAGCGCCAGCAGTCCGGTCGTGGCGATCGTGCGTCTCCACCACGGCCCTCGGCCGGGCGTACGTAAACGGCTCATCGGTCGTCTCCTTCGTTCGGTCGGCCCCCGCATGGGGGAAACTCCCCGCGCCGGGCGGTGCGGGGAGCAGTGCGGGATTGCGTGGAACAGCCAGGGGTCAGACGAGCTGCCAGAGGTGGTCGTCGGTGCCGTTGTCGTCGAACTGGACGACGTGGGCGCTGTCGGCGGTGGACATGTTGTCGACGCCGAGGACCTTGCCGGAGTGGCGGTTGCGGATCCGGTACCAGTCGTCGCCCTCGGGGACCAGCTGCCAGAGGTGGTCGTCGGTGCCGTTGTCGTCGAACTGGACGACGTGGGCGCTGTCGGCGGTGGACATGTTGTCGACGCCGAGAACCTTGCCGGAGTGGCGGTTGCGGATCCGGTACCAGTCGTCGCCCTCGGGGACCAGCTGCCAGTCGTGGTCGTCGGTGCCCGTGTCACCGAACTGGACGACGTGGGCGCTGTCGGCCGTGGACATGTTGTCGACCCCGAGGACCTTGCCGGAGTGGCGGTTGCGGATCCGGTACCAGCGGTCGGAGAGCCAGGGCTCCGCACCTGGGCCAGCTGTGGGGAAGGACGTGATACGCAGCCGCGCCGCGCCCATGGGGACGAGCGTGATCTCCTCCACCGGCTCGGTGCTGCGGGCCGGACCGTCCTGGAGCGGGGCGACGACGTGCTCGCCGTCCGCAGTCCATTCCGGAATCCGGCGGGCCTTCGCGGTCATGGTCAGCGGGGTGCCGTCGAGCGTGAAGGGGTTGGCGTCCCTGACGTGGCGGACCGTGTGGTGGCGCAGCGAGGAGGCCGGCTTCCGGTCGTCGAGGACGAGCCCGTAGTTCCACGGACTCGTGGCGTGCACCGCGTACTCCGGGAACTGGTCGGTGCCGCCGATGCGCTGGTACTCCTCACCGATCCGCAAGGAGTACGTGAGCGGTCCGCGGTCCACGCTCACGGCTCCGTGGTTCTGCTCCCAGGTGCGGACCGTGGTCTTCTGCGGGAAGCGGAGCGTCACCTTGTCGCCGTCTGTCCAGGTGCGGTCGACCCGGGTGAAGGCGGGTCCGGCGGGGGCGTCGACCGGACTCCCGTTGACCGCGATCTCCGGGCTGTCGCACCAGGCGGGAACGCGCATCACCAGGGGGAATCGCAGGCGCTTCGGTGACTTCAGGGTCAGGGTGACCGTGTCCGTGAAGGGGTAGCCCGTCTCCTCGGTGACGGTGACCTCGGTGCCGTCCGCGACCTTCGCCGTGACCTCGCAGCTCGCGTACATCGCGGCGGCGAGACCGCCGTCGGGGGTGGCGAGCCACAGCTCCTCGACGAAGTAGGGCCAGCCCATGCCGTAGTTGTGCGGACAGCAGCGGTACTGGTCGACGCCGGGCAGGAACGCCTGCATGGCGAAGCCGTTCTGGAACTGCCTGCCGGTCTTGGGCACATTGTCGAGATCGACGCTGTTGGCGCTGGTGATGTAGTGGACCGCCCTGCCTGACGGGTCGAGCGAGGCGGGCAGCGAGTTGAACGCCAGCTCCTCGCAGCGGTCGGCCCAGAGCGGGTCGCCGGTGATCCGGGTGAGCAGCTGGTGGCTGGCCATGAACTCGACGATTCCGCACGTCTCGAAGCCCTGCCGGGGATCGCCGTGCCCGGGGCGCGCGTTCTCGTCCCCGGCGAAGCCGCCGCCGGGGAACTGTCCGTACTGGTTCATGGCCTTGCCGTACGTCCCGTACGTGTTCCGGGTGTCGTCGGCCGAACCGCTGCGCAGAGCGTACTGGGCCGGCTCGCGGAAGCCCTGCGCGATGTTCACGTTGTGCAGGTTGACCAGGTTGTCGCCCCAGTCGGCGCCGTTCGCGTGGATCTTGTCGGCGAGGTCCAGGAGGAAGGTGTCGCCGGTGCGGTTGAAGAGCCAGAAGACGCTGTCCAGGCCGTCGCCCCAGCGCAGGGCGATCCAGCTGGTGTTGAAGGCGCCGGGCCCCTGCGCGTTCATGTACCGGAAGAACCGGCTGAGGAACGGGATGACACGGGTGTCGCCGGAGTACTCCTGCCAGGAGCGCAGGGCCTGTACCAGCGGCAGGAAGGGCCAGAAGTCCGGGCCGCCGTTCAGGGACGTACGCAGCGGCTTCGGTCCGAAGAAGCCGTCGGACTGCTGGGTGGCGAGAATCGCGTCGAACCAGCGGCGCACGGCGGCCAGGGCCTTGGCGTCACCGGTCACGATCGCGAGGTCGGTGTAGCCGCGCAGCCAGTACGGGACCTCCTCCCAGCCGCCGAGCTCGGGGCGGACCCATCCGGTGGCGGTGAAGTCCAGGAAGTGCGAGAACTCCTCGTAGCGGCCGCACAATCCGTCCAGCTGGAGCTTCAGCTGTCCCGCCAGCCAGCCGCGCGCGGTGACGCGGCCGGGCGGGAGCTTGAGGAACGCGGTCGGGTGCAGGGGCGCGGCATTGGGGGAGTAGTGGCCGCCATTGGCCGGCTTCGCCCGGTGCTCGGCCGCGGTCGCCGTGGTGGCCCAGCGGCCGGACGCGGCTGTGGTCGCGGCGACGGTGGCCAGCGCACCGGCCATGAGTTGTCTGCGGTTCAGGGGCATGGAGGGCTCCTGCTCTCGGCCGGCCGTTCGGGGCTCCGGCTCGGGTTCGGCACATGACATGTGCGGGTCTGCCATGACGCCCACCGGCCCCCGGGGCGGGTTCCGGACGCGCGCATGGCAAGGCACGCCGTCGCGACCGGAGGGGTGGCGCGGCACCGTGCTTGCAACGTTGGAAAAGTGGCTACCGGCGGTATGACAGCACGTCGTCAGGCGACTGTCCAGGGGTGCGGCGGCAGCTGGTGGGCGGGAGCCGTCCGTCGGTGCCGCGTGACTCCGACACATTTTGGAAACGCATCGACAACGCTCTTGCCGCCTGCGCCACGGCGCCTATATAACGTTGTAAACCGAGCCGCCGAGAGGCCGCGCAGACTCTCACGACCGCAGTTCGTCCAGCTAGCGGGGTCGTGAGGAATGCAGTGACATCAGCCGCCGAGCGGCAGCCGATGCATCGTCCAGCCATGCCCGACCGCACGCCCATCGGCGTGCCGTCATCCCGCCAAGGAGCTCCCGCGCATGATGATCCAGCGCCGAACCCGTACCCTCGCCGTGGCCTGCCTCCTCGCCGCCACCGCCACGCTGGCCGCCTCCGGCTGCTCCAAGTCGGAGACCTCGGACACCGCGACCACCGACAGCAGCCAGGGCGCCCAGGCGGCCAAGTCCCCGGAGTCCTCTTCCGGTTCAGGCTGCTCGCTGCAGACCTACGGTGCGCCGAAGCTGGACCTGAAGAACGCCGTGGTCGGATTCTCCCAGTCGGAGAAGGAGGCCAACCCGTTCCGGATCGCCGAGACCCAGTCCATCAAGGACGAGGCCAAGAAGGTCGGCGTCAAGAAGCTGCTCACCACCAACGCCCAGTCGCAGCTGTCCAAGCAGATCAGCGACATCCAGGACATGCTGTCCCAGGGCGCCCAGTTCCTCATCGTGGCCCCGCTGAACTCCGACGGCCTGGAGCCGGCACTGAAGGCCGCCGCCGCCAAGAAGGTCCCGGTCCTCACCATCGACCGCAAGGTCAACTCCACTGCCTGCAAGGACTACGTGGCCTTCCTCGGCTCCGACTTCGTGGAGCAGGGCAAGCGTGCCGCGGACGCGATGATCAAGACGACCGGCGGCAAGGGCAAGGTCGCCATCCTCCTCGGCGCCTCGGGCAACAACGTCACGACCGACCGCACCAAGGGCTTCGTCGACCAGCTCAAGGCCAAGGCCCCCGGCCTGGAGATCGTCGCCCAGCAGACCGGTGAGTTCGCCCGGGACAAGGGACAGCAGGTCATGGAGCAGCTGATCCAGTCCAAGCCCGACATCACCGCCGTCTACGCGGAGAACGACGAGATGGGCCTCGGTGCCGTCACCGCGCTGAAGGCCGCCGGCAAGAAGCCCGGCAAGGACGTCAAGATCGTCTCCGTCGACGGCACGCGCAACGCCGTCCAGGCCCTGGTCAACGGCGAGTACAACGCCGTCATCGAGTCGAACCCGCGCTTCGGCCCGCTGGCCTTCGCGACCGCCCAGAAGTTCTACGGCGGCGAGGAGATCCCGGAGAACGTCATCATCACCGACCGCGCGTACGACGAGTCCAACGCCAAGGCCTCACTCGGCGGCGCGTTCTGACCGAGACCGGCCCCACCTGCCCGGACGGACGGCCGCCGGCCGCGTACTGATCCGTACGCGGCCCCGGCCCGTACCGGACCTGCCGGACCCCCTGCCGCCGTGACGCTGCCACCCGTCACGGCGGCCCCGGGCCCACACCCTTGGAAGAGCGGAAGGCCAAGAACAGCCATGGCACCACCCGAAGCAGTACCGCAGCCGCCGCAGTCGGCCGCCGACGCGAAGGAGGCACCCGTCCCGGCCGCCGACGCGCGACCCGCCGCCGGGCCCGGCGCCGGGCCGGACTCCGCGGCCGTCCTCGAAGCCCGCTCGGTGAGCAAGCGATTCCCCGGCGTCGTCGCCCTCGACGACGTCTCCTTCTCCCTGCGCGCCGGGGAGACCCACGCACTCGTGGGGGAGAACGGCGCCGGGAAGTCCACCCTGATCAAGGTGCTGACCGGCGTCTACCGGCCCGACGAGGGCGAACTGCGGCTGGCCGGTGATCAGATCGCCTTCGCCCGGCCGTTCGAGGCACAGCAGGCAGGCATCTCCACGATCTACCAGGAGGTGAACCTCGTCCCGCTGATGAGCGTGGCGCGCAACATCTTCCTCGGCCGTGAGCCCAAGAACCGGCTCGGCCTGATCGACTTCGCCCGGATGCACCGCGAGACGACCGAACTGCTCGACGGCTTCGGCGTACGCGTCGACCCGAAGAGGCCCTTGCACACCCTCGGCATCGGCACCCAGCAGATGGTCGCGCTGGCCCGCGCCGTCTCGGTCAACGCCCAGGTCGTCATCATGGACGAGCCCACCTCCTCGCTGGAGCCGCGTGAGGTCGAGACCCTCTTCCGGGTCATCGAGGACCTGCGCGCCCGCGGCATCGCCGTGCTCTACGTCAGCCACCGCATGGACGAGCTCTACCGGATCTGCGACCGCGTCACCGTGCTCCGCGACGGCCGCCACATCCACACCGGGGACCTCGCCGACCTCGACCGCATGCAGCTCGTCTCGATGATGCTCGGCCGCGACATGGCCGAGGTCCGGCGCTCCGGCCTCACCAACTTCGGCTCCGAGGGCCACGACGCCTCCCGTACTCCCGTGCTCACCGCGACCGGCCTCTCGCGCGACCACCAGCTCCACGACATATCCCTGTCGTTGTACGCAGGTGAGGTGCTCGGCCTCGGTGGACTCCTCGGCTCCGGCCGCAGCGAGACCGCGAAGGCCCTGGCCGGCGCACTGAGCCTGGACTCCGGCGAACTGAGCATCGGCGGCCGCACTCTGCGCCGCCTCACCTCCGCGGGCGCCATCCGGGCAGGCATCAGCCTGCTGCCCGAGGACCGCAAGGCCGAAGGCATCGTGCCGGGCCTCTCGGTCCGCGAGAACATCGTGCTGGCCGCGATGCCCCGCCTCTCCCGTGCCGGCATCGTCTCCCGTGCCAAGCAGGACCGCATCGTCGACATCTTCATGAAGCGGCTGCGGATCAAGGCCGCGAGCCCCGAGCAGAAGGTCGGCGAGCTCTCCGGCGGCAACCAGCAGAAGGTCCTGCTGGCCCGCTGGCTCTGCCTGGAGCCCAAGGTCCTGCTGCTCGACGAACCCACCCGCGGCATCGACGTCGGCGCCAAGGCCGAGGTCCAGAGTCTCATCGACGACCTCGCCCGCGAGGGCCTCGCCGTCCTGCTCATCTCCTCCGACATCGAGGAACTCATCGAGGGCGCCGACCGCATCGTCGTCCTGCGCGGAGGTGCGGTCGCGGGCGAACTGGCGGGCGACGAAGTGGCGGAGAGCCATCTGCTCGAAGTCCTCGCCGACCACTCACCGGCACTGGCAGGCAAGGCCCCGGCCGCCAAGGAGGACCCCCGATGACCCAGGCCGCACTCACCACCCCCGCACCCCGGCCGCTCGCCCGGCTGCGCGACCCCGCCTGGTACCAGGAGTACGGCGTCTATCTCGCCGTCGCGGTCGTCCTCCTCTTCAACGCCCTGTTCACCGAGCACTTCATGACCGCGGACAACCTCCGCACCCAGCTGGTGCAGGTCGCGCCCATCGTCATCGTCGCCCTCGGCATGGCGCTCGTGATCGGCACCGAGGGCGTCGACCTCTCCGTCGGTTCGACCATGGCGCTGGCCACCGCGCTGCTGCCGCTGTACCTCGGGTACGGACTGGTGCCCGCCCTCGTCATGGCGCTGCTGGCCGGAGCCGTCGTAGGCGCGGTCAACGGCTCACTGGTCTCCCTCGTCGGGCTGCAGCCGATCGTCGCCACCCTCGCCCTGTTCGTCGGCGGCCGCGGCCTGGCCCTGGTCATGGCGGACGGTCAGCTCAAGCAGATCGTCAACCCCGACCTGCTGTCGCTCGGCACCGGCTCCTTCCTCGGCATTCCGCTGGTCGTGCTCATCGCCGCCGTCCTCGCGGTCGCCGTCGCGTTCCTGGTCCAGCGCACCACCTTCGGCCGCCAGGTCGTCGCCATCGGCGGCAACCGCTCCGCAGCCGCCCTCGCCGGACTTCCCGTACGCCGCGTGCTCATCGGTGTGTACGTGCTCTGCGGCGTCCTGGCCGCCCTGGCGGGCATTCTGGCCACCGCCCGGCTCACCGCCAGCGACCCCTCTTCGCTCGGCACCCTCATGGAACTCTCCGCCATCACGGCGGTCGTCGTCGGCGGTACCCCGCTCAACGGAGGTTCCATCCGGGTACTCGGCACCGTCGCCGGCGCCCTGCTGATGCAGCTGCTGCGCGCCACCCTCGTCAAGCACGACCTGCCCGACTCCACCGCACAGATCGCCCAGGCGGCCATCATCATCGCCGCCGTCTACGTCGCCCGGGAGCGTCGGTCCCGATGAACGAAACCTCACCCGCCCCCGCGGTCCGGACCCCGGCACCGCTGAAGACACCGACAGCGGCCGGCGGCGCATCCCGCCCCGCGGCCGGGCAGCGCATCGCCGAACTCCTCCAGCGCCAGGGCGTGCTCGCGGTCCTGCTCACGGTCGTGATCGTCGCGTCCTTCATCTACCCGACCTTCGCCACGCTGGACAACGCCCGCGGTGTGACCATCCAGGCCTCGTTCCTGGCGGTGGTGGCACTCGGCATGACCATGGTCATCATCACCGGCGGCATCGACCTGTCCGTCGGGTCCGTCTTCGCCCTGGGCGGTGTACTCGCCGCCTGGGCCTCGCAATGGGGCTTCCTGACAGCCCTGTTCGTCCCGCTCCTGGCGTGCGGTGCCATCGGACTGCTCAACGGCTTCCTCGTGGCCCGCGCCGGGATGGCACCCTTCATCGTCACGCTCGCCACCCTGCTCGGGGCACGCGGCCTGCTCCTCGCGTTCACCGACGAGGGCGCCACCACCTATCTGGTTCCCAAGGGCTCCGCCTTCGCCGAGCTCGGACAGGGCAGCGTCTGGGGCTTCGGCTACCCGATCCTGATCGCCCTGGTGCTGTTCGGCATCGGCGGACTGCTCCTCCAGCGCACCTCGTTCGGGCAGACGCTCTTCGCGGTCGGCGGCAGCAGCGACGCGGCCACGCTGATGGGCCTGCCCGTCGCCCGTACCAAGATCCTCGTCTACACGCTCAGCGGGCTCCTGGCCGGACTCGCCGGCGCGCTCAACGCCGCCAGGCTCTCCTCCGGCGTCACCATCGTCGGCGTGGGCATGGAGCTCGACGCGATCTCCGCCGTCGTCATCGGGGGCACCCTCCTGATCGGCGGCGCAGGATCGATCAGCGGCACGCTCTGGGGCGTACTGCTGCTGGCCGTCATCCAGAATCTGATCAACCAGATCGGCTCGCTGAACTCCTCGTACCAGTCGGTCGTCAGCGGAGGGTTCCTTATCGTTGTCGTCGTGGCCCAGCGCTATCTGGCGCGCAGCCGCAGAACCACCTGATCCGGAGCCGGGGCCGCAGCCCCGGCACCGTTCGAGCCGAACCGGCAGAGCCGGGCCACCGCGCGTCAACACGCGACAAGTCGATTCAGGGAGTGCCGTGGGCGTCAGCCTCAAGGACGTTGCGCAACGGGCGGGCGTGTCCATCAAGACCGTGTCGAACGTGGTGAACAACTATCAGCACGTCACACCGAAGATGCGGGCCAAGGTGCAGCAGGCCATCGACGAGCTCGGCTACCGGCCGAACCTCACCGCACGCCATCTGCGCAAGGGCCGCACCGGCATCATCGCCCTCGCCGTCCCCGAGTTCGGCAACCCGTACTTCGCGGAGCTGGCCGGAGAGGTCGTCGACGCGGCCGCCCGGCACGACTACACCGTGCTGGTCGACCACACCGGCGGACTTCGGGAGAAGGAGCTCCTGGTCAGCCAGGGATTCCGGTCCCATGTGATCGACGGCCTCATCCTCAGCCCGATCCATCTGGAGACCGAGGACCTGATGGCACGCACCGAGACCGCGCCCCTGGTGCTGCTCGGGGAGCGCGAGTACGAGGCTCCCTACGACCACATCGCCATCGACAACGTGGCGGCGTCCCGCGAGGCCGTGCGCCACCTCATCGACCACGGCCACCGCCGGATCGCCTTCCTCGGCTCGCGCACCGGCCGGGAGCGCCAGCCGGCCCATCTGCGGCTGCGCGGCTGGCGCGAGGAGCTCGCCGCCGCGGGCATCGAGGCCGACGAGTCGCTCGTCGTGGTCACCGACGGCTACGGCCGCGAGGACGGGGCCGCCGGCATGGCCGCCCTCCTGGACCGCGGGGAACGGCCCGACGCCGTGTTCGCGTACAACGACCTCATCGCCATCGGGGCGATGCGCACCCTCTCCGAACGGGGGCTGCGCATCCCCGAGGACGTGGCCGTCGTCGGGTTCGACAACATCGAGGAGAGCCTCTACGGGGCCACCACGCTCACCACGGTGGCCCCGGACAAGGAGGCCATCGCCCGGCTGGCCGTCGACAGCCTCGTCGAGCGCCTCTCCGGCAACCCGGTGTCCGAACCCCGGCGCCCCCGGCCCGGATACCGCCTCGTCGTCCGCGAATCCACCGTTGCCCGGCCCCCCGCCGAGCCCGCCGGACCGTAGCTCCGGCGCCGGACTTCCTCTGCCTCATGGGGAGTCCGGCGACTTGTTCAGGGCCCGCCGTCCCCCGCCCCGCCCGGCCGTCCGCTCGTCCCAAGGATCTCTGATGCCTCGCCCCACCGTGAACCGCACACCGTTCGGCGCCCACGGGCCCACGGACGTCGATGTCTGGACGCTCGACTCCGGAACCGGGGTCCGGGCCGAGATTCTCACCTACGGCGGCATCCTGCACCGTCTCACCGTGCCGGACACCGGGGGCGCGCCCGCGTCGGTGGTGCGGTCGCTGGTCTCCCTCGACGACTACACCGGCAAGAACCCGTTCTTCGGTGCCCTCATCGGACGCTTCGCCAACCGCATCGCGCGGGGCCGCTTCGTCCTCGACGGGGTGGCGTACCGGATCCCGGCCACCGACCGGGGCCACGCCCTGCACGGCGGCCCGGACGGCTTCCACACCCGCGTCTGGCAAGCCGCCGGTGAGGCCACCGACACGGCCGCGGTGCTCCGGCTCACCCTGCACAGTCCCGACGGCGACATGGGCTTCCCCGGTGCGCTGGACGTCGCCGTGACGTACACCCTCGACACGGCGGGCACCCTCGCCCTCGACTACACCGCCACCACGGACCGGCCCACCGTCGTCAACCTCACCAACCACGCCTACTTCGACCTCGCCGCACAGGGCGACATCCGCGGGCACACGCTCCAGGTGGACGCCGGAAGCTACCTCCCCGTCGACGACGAGGGCATCCCGGAAGGCCCCGCCGAGGCGGTGTACGACACCCCGTTCGACCTCACCGCCCCGCACGGCATCGGAGAACGCATCGCGCTCCCGGACGAGCAACTGCGCCGAGCCGGCGGCTTCGACCACTGCTGGGTCCTCGACGGTTCCGGCACACCGGCCGGCCTGCGCCGGGCAGCCCGGCTGACCGCCCCCGGCGCCGAGCGGATCATGGAGGTGTGGACCACCGAACCGGGCATCCAGGTCTACACCGCCAACCAGCTGGACGGCACCCTGGCCGCCCCCGACGGCGGGCGTCACGAACGCCACAGCGCCGTCTGTCTGGAGACCCAGCACCTGCCCGACTCACCCAACAGGCCCGGCTACCCCGGCACCGTCCTGCGCCCCGACGAAGTCTTCTCCAGCCGCACCGAGCTGAGGTTCCCGCACCTCACCGCGGCGACGGACTGAACCGACGCGCCACCCGGGCGGGCGGGCCGGTGCGGGAATGCGGGAATGGGACAGGCTGTTTCGATGTCCATGACCTTTTTTGTGGACGTGACCGTACGGGGCTACGAGCTCGATACGCAGGGACATCTGAACCAGGCCGTCTATCTCCAGTACGCCGAGCACGCGCGCTGGGAGCTGCTGCGGGCCGCCGGACTGCCCCAGGAGAAGCTGCTGGCCGATGGAGTGGGGCCCGTCGCGCTGGAGGTCACGGTCAAGTTCCGCAGGGAGCTGCGGGGCGGGGAACGGGTACGGGTCTCCTGCCGGTTCGACTACGGGCAGGGAAAGACGTTCACGGTCGCCCAGCAGATCCTCAAGGAGGACGGCACGGTGGCGGCCGAGATCACGGGCGTGGCCGGCATCCTCGACCTGACGACGCGCAGACTGGTCGCCGACCCCGCCGGTCGGCTCGCCTCGCTCGCCAAGGACCCGGAGCTGCTGAGCGGCTGACCCGACGTCAGCGGACCTTCCGGCCCGCCGCCAGAGAGGCCACGGCCCTCTGGAGGCGGGCCGTCCTGACTTCGGGGCTCGTCGCCGTCATGAGACGCAGGAGCACCAGATAGCGGTCCGACCTGCTGAGCTGCTCGTAGAAGAGCCGCGCCGGCTCGTCCGCCTCCAGGGCCGCGGCGAGGTCGGCCGGGACGGTGGCCTTGCTCTGTGAGGGGTACGCCGCCGCCCACCGCCCGTCCGACTGTGCCGCCTCGACCTCGGCGAGGCCTGCCGCACGCATCCGCCCGGCTTCGGTCAGCGCCTCGACCTTCTCCACGTTGATCAGTGACCACGGGCTCCGGCGGCGGTGGGGCGTGATCCGCTGGAGGTAGTACACCTCGTCGAAGGACTTGCGCTGCCCGTCGATCCAGCCGAAGCACAGCACGGAATCGATGACTTCGGCAGCACTCACCGACTCCACGCCGGAGTTGCGCTTGGCGATCTTCAACCAGAGCCCGGTCCGGTCGGCGTGGTGCTGCTCAAGCCATGATTCGAGCTCGGCGGTCCGCGCGAAGGGACGTGCGCTCTGCGGGGTGTCCGTCATCCGACTGCGCCTCCTGAGGGGGCCGGGCCCGTGCCCGGCTTTCACACCACGCTATTCGTCCATCAGGTCGGATTCTGTCCTCATTCGGCTAACTACGACAGGGCTCGTATTATGGTGAGCCCCGGACGAAGCGACGATGCGGAGCGACCGTGACCCCTGCCAGCGCCACCGACCAGGCAGTCACCGCCCCGGCAGCCGGCGCCCGCACGCTGGCCCATCCCGCGCGGGGCGAGATCAGGCTGGAGTCGGTCCTGCACGCGCTCTCGGACCCGGTGCGTCTGTGTGTGGTCCGCGAACTGGCTGCCGCCGACGACGAGCTCACCTGCTCCCGGTTCGACCTCCCGGTGACCAAGTCCACCAGCACGCACCACTTCCGGGTGCTCCGCGAGAGCGGCATCGTCCAGCAGATCTACCGCGGGACGGCCAAGATGAACGGGCTCCGGCGCGAGGACCTGGAGGCGCTCTTCCCCGGGCTGCTCGACCGCGTGCTCGAAGCGGCGAACCTCCAGGCGGACCGCCTCGAGGCGGGCTGACGGTCCAGGGCTGCTCCAGGCCGGCCACCGCGCCCGGCCGTCACACCGGATCGCCGCCCCCTGCCGCCCCCATCAACCCCGGCCAGTCCGGGATCTTCACCGACCCCCGGCCGAGCGAGCGCCCCAGGGTCGCCTCCGCCCGCTCGATCGACAGCCAGCCGTCCCACTCCACCGGCCGCAGCCCCCAGGACCGGAGCACGGCCAGTGGATCCGGGGCCGACGCGCGCCCCACGAGCAGCGGTGCGTCCTCGATCAGCGACGCGACGGTCTCCTTCGCGCACGAACGGTTCGACCCGATGACACCCGAGGGTCCGCGCTTGATCCACCCCGCGACGTACTCCCCGGGCGACGCCACCCCGTCCCTCAGCACCCGTCCGGCCCGGTGGGGTACGGTCCCGTGCACCGCGTCGAACGGAAGCCCGGGGAGCGGCATGCCCCGGTAGCCGACAGCCCGCAGGACGAGCTCGGCGCCGATCTCCTCGTACGTACCGGTGTCGCGCACCCCGCCGTTGCCGTCCGGGGCCGTCCGGGCGAACCTGACACCGGCCACCCGGCCGTCGCGCTCCAGGAGCTCGACCGGGCGCAGGAAGAACCGCAGCCCGATGGTCCTGGGCCGGTTGTCGCCCGCCCCGGGCGCCTCACTGGCCCATCCGCGCAGCACGTCGAGGTTGCGCCGTACCAGCGCCGGCAGCGGCGGGGAGTCCGGGTCCGTGCCGCTGTACGCCGGGTCCAGGGCGAGCTCCGCGGGGTCCACGACCATCCGGGCCCCGGGCAGCCCGCCGAGCTCGCGGAGCTCCTTGGTGGTGAACCGCGCCTGGGAGGGGCCCCGCCTGCCCGCCATGTGCACCTCGCGCACCCGGCTTTCCGCCAGCACACCGAGCGCGGGCTGCGGCACGTCGGTGGGCCGCAGCTCATCGGCACCCCGTGCGAGGATCCGCGCCACGTCGACCGCCACGTTGCCGACGCCGATCACGACGGCCGAACGGGCGCGCAGCGCGAAGCGGCCGGCGGCCGTATCCGGGTGGGCGCTGTACCAGGAGACGAACTCGGTCGCCGAGTGGCTGCCGGGCAGTTCCTCGCCGGGGATGCCCAGCGGGCGGTCCGTGGCCGCTCCGACGCAGTAGACGACCGCGTCGTAGAGCTCGGCCAGCCGCCCGGGCGGCACTCCGTCCCCGCCCACGCCGACATTGCCGATGAATGTGACGTGCTCGTGCTCCAGGACGGCCCGCAGACTCTGCTGTAGCGATTTGATCTTCTCGTGGTCCGGTGCGACGCCGTACCGCACGAGTCCGTACGGACAGGGCAGCCGGTCCAGGACATGCACCCTCACATCGGGCACCAGGGTCTGGGCCACCAGGGCCTGGGCGGTGTAGACCCCGCTGGGGCCCGAGCCGACGACGGCGACACGAAGCACGGCGCACCTCTTCCCTGAGGGTGTCTCCAGCATCGCACCGGCGGGCCCGGCGGGGGAGAGGCGCGCCCCGTGCTCTTGGGGAAGATGTGCGCTTCCGGTGCCGTCAGTCCTCAGGAGGAGAGAGCGCGCATCCGGTTGATCTCGGTGGTCTGCTGGGCCACGACGTCGCCGGCCATCTCCTCGACCTGCACATTGTTCCCCTCTGACAGGACGTCGGTCGCCATGGTGACCGCCCCCTGGTGGTGGGTGATCATCAGCTTGAGGAACAACTGATCGAAGGCAGTCCCCTTCGCGGCCCTGAGCTCCTCCAGCTGGCCGGCCGTCGCCATGCCGGGCATCGCACCGTGGTCGTGCTTGCCGGACTGCCCGGACATGCCGTTGCGGCTGAGCCACCCCTCCATCGCCCCGATCTCGGGCTGCTGGGCGGCGGTGATGCGTTCGGCGAGCCTCTTGACCGTGGCCGAGCGGGAGCGGGTGGGAACGAGTGCCGTCAACTCCAGTGCCTGTGCGTGGTGTTGAATCATGAGCTGGACATACCGGACGTCCGCCGAGTTGGGGGTGTCCACCCCGGCCTCCTTGACGGCCTCCGAGGGGGAGAGCGTCCGTGCGGGTTCGCCCGGCTTCCCGGGCGCCACGACCGAACCGGCCTCGTGGGCACCGGACTTCGAGCCGCTGTCACCACTCCCCGCGTCGCAGCCGGCCGAGGTGAGCACGGCTGCCGCGACGGCCACACCGAGGGCGAATCCACGGAACCGCAGGGTCTGACGGCAAATCAACAAAGCGACCTCCGTTGGAGTAGGAGTGATTGCGCTCTGTCCTAGCACGTCAACGCACAGCTTTGATCAAAAACTTTCATTACGTCTCTGTTGCCATCTGTTGAGATGCCCATGGCAAGGACGATACTGCCGGAGTCCGTGAACCGGTCAACTACATACGGATCCATGGGAGGACGCAGTGACCTCGTTGCACACCATCCCGGTGCGGCGCAGACGTCTGGGCGTGGCGGCAGCCGCCGCCGGGCTCTTCGCCACTCTGCTTATGGCCGGGCCCGCGGCCGCGACACCTGATCCCGGTGACGCGACCACGAGCCGAACCGATGTCTCCGCGAGCCGGCAGGCGGAGGCGGCCGCCGCGATCGCGAGCGGTGAGGTACCCGGAGTGGACGAGATCGTCCACAGCCGCAACATCACCCACCTCGCCAATGTCCCCAAGGACGCACTCCAGGGGCTGAACACGGACCTGGCCTTCCAGGGGAAGTACGCCTTCGCCGGAAACTACGACGGCTTCCGGATCTTCGACATCAGCAATCCGAAGGTGCCGCGCACGGTCGCCCAGGTCCTGTGTCCGGGATCGCAGAACGACATCTCCGTATCCGGGAACCTGCTGTTCCTGTCCACGGACTCCTCGCGCAGTGACAACTCGTGCTCCAGCACCACCCAGCCCGCCACGGAGAAGTCCTCCTGGGAGGGCATGAAGGTCTTCGACATCAGCGACAAGCGCAACCCGAAGTACGTCGCCGCCGTCGAGACCGCGTGCGGATCGCACACCCACACGCTGGTCCCGGAGCGCAACAACGTCTACGTGTACGTCTCCTCGTACTCACCGAACACGACGTTCCCGGACTGCCAGCCGCCGCACGACGGGATATCCGTTATCAAGGTGCCGCGCAAGGCACCCGAAGAGGCCCGCATCGTGAACTTCCCGGTCCTCTTCCCGGACGGCGGGAACCCGGGCGGTCCCACCAACCCCGGCGTCTCCAAGACCACGGGCTGCCACGACATCACCGTGCTGCCGTCCAAGGACCTGGCCGCCGGTGCCTGCATGGGGGACGGTCTGCTGTTCTCCATCAAGGACCCTGAGAACCCGAAGATCATCGACCGGGTGCAGGACAACGTGAACTTCGCGTTCTGGCACTCCGCGACGTTCAACCAGCGGGCGGACAAGGTCGTCTTCACCGACGAGCTCGGCGGCGGCGGCGCGGCCACCTGCAACGAGGAGATCGGCCCGAAGCGCGGGGCCGACGGCATCTACGACATCGTGGGCAAGGGCGACCACCGCAAGCTCGTCTTCCGCAGCTACTTCAAGATCGACCGTCCGCAGGCCGACACCGAGGTCTGTGTCGCCCACAACGGTTCGATCATTCCGGTCAAGGGCCGCGACCTGATGGTCCAGGCCTGGTACCAGGGCGGTGTCTCGGTGTGGGACTTCACCGACTCGTCCCACCCGAAGGAGATCGGCTTCTTCGAGCGCGGTCCCGTCAGTACCGACGAGGTCACCACGGCCGGTCCGTGGTCGGCGTACTACTACAACGGCTACATCTACTCCAACGACATAGCCAAGGGCTTCGACGTCCTGAAGATCGACGACCGGCGGACGGACCCGGCGAAGCGGGTGCGGACGGACGAGCTCAATGTCCAGACGCAGCCCGACTACTTCGACCGCTGAACCTTCTGAGTCTGCTGTGCCCGCCGGTCGGCCGGCCGCTGAACCCGGTGGCCGGCCGACCGCCGGACCGTACAGCCGGTCCCGCCCGGGTCTCCGCCCGGCGGGACCGGCTTTCGTGCGGCGTGTGTGTTCATTGACCGATCCGCCACGCCGGGACATGCTGTACCCCCGCACCGGCCGGCTGACGTACGCAGTCCGTCGCGCGGTCCTCGGCCGGCGCGGCCGGCCGGGGTGACCGGCTGGTTCCGGCGACGCAGGGGATCGCCGGAATCAGACGTCTCAGGCGGCCTCGTACCGGTGCGCCCGGCCGCCCCGCCATTCGACCCACTCGGGGCTGTCCAGAATCCGTTCGGGGTCGTCCAGCCCCGCACCCTCCAGGAACACGATCACATCGTGATCCGAGTGTGCGAGACCGAGTATCTGGACCCGCCCGTCGCGCTGCACGGTGACGCGCCGCCCGCCGGAGGGGGACGGCCGGAATATCACGATCGGCGGAGAAGTCATGCCTCCAGGGTGCGGCGCGCCGACGGCCGCCGCACAGCGAACCGTAAACACGGCTCCGCAGCAGATCAGACTGGCAGGCCGGACCTGCGCCGGCCGTTGTGCCGCTGGTGGCTCGCGCGGCGCAGGTGGCTCAGGCGGCGCAGGTGGCTCAGGCTGCGGACCTGGCGCTGCCGCCGGTGGCCGCGGCCCACTCGACCAGCAGTCGCTGGTACTCCTCCTCGTCCTCCGGGGACAGGCATCCGCCCGAGCGCTGCCACAGGTCGCGAATGTCTTCATTCACCATTGCGGCGGAACGCACGGAACCGGACGGGCACGGAGTCGGGGGCATAGCTACCAGGCTAAGGCCCCGATGTGACAATCCGACCCATGGCGCGTCAGGGACATCTCTCACATGTCATTCAGGCAACCTCGGTGGCCAGTCCGAGCTCCCGCAGCCCGTCCGGCCGCTCGTCCACCGGCGCATGCTGCACGAACCGTACCTCGCAGCCCAGTGCGGACGCCCCGCCGTCCGCGCCCCGGTCGTCGCCGACCATCACCACATCGGTCGGATCCTGTCCCAGAAGTGTGCAGGCCGTGTGGAAGAGACGTGCGTCCGGCTTCTTGATGCCGTGCTCGAAGGACAGGACATACGCCTCCACGTAGGCGTCCAGACCGTGCGCCCGGAAGACCGGCCTCAGGTCCCACCCGATGTTGCTGACCACGCCGATCGCGATGCCCCGGTCGCGCAGGGAGGCGAGCACCTCCTCGGCGTCCGGATACGGACGCCAGGCGGCCGGGGTCCGGTGCCGGTCGTACAGGGCGTCGTAGAGTCCCGGATCCGGCAGCTCCACCTGGCGGGCCAGGCCGGTGTACGCCTCACGGTGCCGGTGCGCGCTCTCGTCGCGCGAGGCCCAGGCCGACGCCAGTCCTGCGGGTACCCGCTGCGGAGGGGGGCCGCCCGGCAGCGCGCCGGAGGCCTCCAGTTCCTGTACGTACCGTTCGAAGTCGGCATCGTCCACGCTCACCTCTCGTTCGGCGAGGGTCGCGGCGAGCCAGGAACGGACGGATTCGATCCGGAACAGTGTCCCGGAGAAGTCGAAGAGCGCACCCTTGATCGGCATGGCCCGATCCTCGTCGACGCGCCGTGGGCGGGGCAAGGATGCCTGGTCAGCCATCCTCGTCCGTGAGATGGCGGGAGGCGAACCGTTCGTATCCGGCTACCGCGAAGGCGGTCAGTGCGGCTCCCAGCAGCCACCCGCCCAGTACGTCGGACGGCCAGTGCACGCCCAGGTAGAGCCGGGTCAGACCGACGCCGAGCACCGAGATTCCCGCAGCGGCCAGGGCCGTCCGCCGGATCCAGGGGCGGGTGCCGGACCGGTGCAGGAGCCACAGCAGCAGACAGCAGCTCACCATGGCCGTCATCGCGTGTCCGGAGGGGAACGCCGCGTAGTGGGCGGAGTCCACCGGGTCGGGCCATCGGGGGCGCTCCCGGCCGACGGCGGCCTTGATGCCCTGCTGGAGAAGGCTGGAGACCAGACTTGTCACCGCCACCCAGGCCGCGAGAACCCGGTCCCGGCGCCGCCACAGGACGACCACGGCGACGGCGATCAGCGCGCGCATCGTCCAGGGATCCCACAGCCAGTCCGTGAGTACCCGGTTCACATGGACGAGGCCGGGCTCCGTCACCGCCCGCCGGTGCAGGGCTCCGGCGATGTCACGGTCCAGCCGCATCAGGGGCGACCACCGTGCGGCGACCAGGCCCAGCAGCGCCATGGCGAGGATCCCGCAGACGATTCCCGCCCACGGTGCCGGAGGGCGGGTATGGGCGCGGTGTGCGGGGGTGAGGGGCGGGGAGTGCATGAGGGGATCCTTGCCGACGGGCGGGGCGCACGGCCATCCCGGCGCGTCGGGACTGTTCTGCGCGTGCTGTGGCGGACTGCTGCCGAGTCGCCCGCCCGTGTGATCTGGGGCCTGCCCCGGCACGGCCAGTATCCGGGGCTGCCTACCCCAGTGCGCTGAGCGCCGGCACGAACGCCACCAGGAGCGGGATCGCCGGCAGAAGCGTGGCTGCCGCGGCCAGCCGCAGCCGACGGCCGGCCGTCAGCCGGCCCGCGGGCGCCAACAGCCGGTTCACTCGCAACGGCATCTGTGCATCCGGCGTCGGGCCGGGACCGAACACTCCACGGTCCTCGTTGAGTTCGACCAGAGCCAGGGCGATGGTCAGCCGGCCGAAGCGCCGGGAAGCCATGTCGTCGGCGGCCAGTTCGACGAGCCGGTGCATCTCGCCGCGGAACGCCGCGAAGACCGGAACCTGCGGAAACCCGGATGCCAGCGCCCCCGAGCAGTTGAGCAGCCAGTCGTGGCGCGCGTTCGCGTGCCCCTGCTCATGAGCGAGCACCGCATCGAGCTGACGGCCCTTCAACCGACCCAGTGCGGCTGTGGTGATGACGAGCCGGGGCGCCGTGCCGGGCAGCCACCAGGCGTCGGGGCGTTCCCCCTCCAGAACAACCAGCCGGCCGCTGCCCGGCACTTCGCCGGGCAGCAGCGGTGAGCGCACCAGGAGTTCGTCCCGCCGCCGCCGGCGGTCCAGGCGTACGCGGCGGATCTCGCGAGTCAGCATCGCGGCCGTCCACACGCCACCGAGGGCCAGGAGTACGGCCATCACGGCCGACCACGGCCCGTAGGCCGCGAGTGCGTAGGCCTCGACGACGGCGTGCGGGGCGGGTGCGAACATCTGGCCGCGTACCGCCTGCCAGGCTGCCGCCGCGCTGAACGTCATGGACAGCCCGAACGACAGCAGCACACCGGCCACCACGCACTGCCAGACCCACAGCGCCACCACGGGCTCGCGCTCCGGCCATTCGGCCCGCGCCATCAGACGCGGGGTCACGACAGCGGCCAGTGCACCGAGCAGCAGCAGCGCGAGGGAGACCAACATGGCGTCAGCCTATGAGCGGCATGGCACGCGCGGGTATGGCTGCGCTCAGCAAGTGACGTACGCCACGGTTTGCCGGTCCCCCTGTCTCACAGGGTGAGCAGCATGGCGAACATGGCTATCCCCATGGTCAGCCGACAGGCCAGCGCCAGCTCCGGCCGCGCCCCCCAGCCGCCCGGGGGCGGGCCGCCGGCCATGGCTCCGCCCCCGGCCGTCGTCGCCGGTACCGGAATCAGCCGGGCGCCGGAGCGCAGCACGTATACGGCGTAGTAGGCGAGGAGCAGCCCGGTCAGCAGGGGAACGCCCCCTGCGGCGGCCATGGCGTGCGATGCGTGACCGCCGTGTCCCGCCCCGCCGGACCGCGCCATCACGACGGACATGTAGACCATCGCGGACGAGCCGACCAGGTGGTGCAGATGGTGGCCGCTGCGGCGCGAGAACCAGAGGGCGCGCAACGCGGCGACGCCGAACAGCACGGTGTACGACGCCCATCCCCACGCGGGCGGTGCGACGACGGCGGCCGGCACCGCCATCGCGGCCATCCCGAAGCCCATCAGCGCCTCCGCTCGCGCCGTCCTGCGTTCCTCACCGCTCCTGCCGCGGGCCCGCAGCAGGCAGTACGCGCCCGTCACCGCGCACAACGCCATCAGCAGCCAGCCGGACATCGCAGGTCCGTGCACAGCGGAACCTCCCCCCCGGGCGAACGACATCGCCGTCGTCCAGTCGATGCCCGCGCCGGGACGGCCGTACGCGGCGCACTGGAGTAAAGGGGGAGCGCGCGGCGGTGGTGAATCGCAGCGCCGAGGTGCCGGCTCGTCGGGTTCCGGCTGCTCAGCGCAGAGACCGGTGCCCGCCCCTGGACCGGCACTCGGGAGTTACGCTGCTGCCGCACGGCGACAGCAGAGAAACGGAGAGCCTCACCATGGACACCGCCCCGCCCCGCAACTCGGGTCAGCTGACCTTCCGCGACGCGACCGACGCGGACGTGCCCGCGCTCGTGGAGCTGATCCAGTCCGCGTACCGCGGTGACTCCAGCCGCGCGGGGTGGACCACCGAGGCGGACATCCTGCAGGGGCAGCGCACCGACCCGCAGGGAGTGCGCGACGTGGTGGAGGACCCCGGCAGCCGGCTTCTCGTAGTGGAACGTGACGGCGCGCCGGTCGCCTGCTGCCAGCTCGAACACCGCGGTGAGGCCGCCTACTTCGGAATGTTCGCGGTCCGCCCCTCGCTCCAGGGCTCGGGGCTCGGCAAGGTGATCATCGCCGAGGCGGAGCGCACCGTCCGGGAGAGCTGGGGGGCGCGCGAGATGCACATGACGGTGATCTCTGTGCGTGACGAGCTGATCGCCTGGTACGAGCGCCGCGGCTATCGCCGCACGGGACAGCTGAGCCCGTTCCCGTACGGCGACGAGCGCTTCGGTATCCCGCAGCGCGACGACCTCGCCTTCGAACTGCTGGTCAAGGACCTGCCCGAGGACTGACCCCAGGCTTGCGGGCCGGCTACGCGGTGACCACGATCCCGCGGGTGCGGTGACCACGATCCCGCGGGCCGGCTACGCGGTGAAACGGCCCGCGCGGCGGATCTCCGGGAAGTCGGTGGTCGCGCCGTCGAGCCCGAGCCCGCGCGCCAGCCGCAGATGGTCCTGGGTGTTGACCACCCAGCCGACCACCGTCAGCCCGTCGGCGTGGGCCCTCTCGACCAGTTCCAGCGTGATGCGCCGGACGTTGAGCACCAGCCGGGTGGCGCCCACCGCCTTCGCACGGTCCACCAGGTCGTTGCCCCAGCGGCTGGCCACGAGGGCGGTCCGCACCCCCGGCACCAGCTGGGTGATCTCTGCGATCGCCTCGTCGTGGAACGAGATCACTTCGACGCGGTCGACGAGATCGCGCCGCCGCATCACCTCGGCCAGGGTGCGGGCGGCGGCCACGTCCTTGATCTCCGCCTGCAACGGGGAGCGCACGGCGTCGAGGACCTCCTCGAAGACCGGCACCCGCTCTCCCTGTCCGGCGTCGAGTTCGCGCAGTTCTGCCAGGGTCTTCTCGGCGATCGGGCCCTTGCCGTCGGTCGTCCGGTCCACCTCGGCGTCGTGCATGACGGCGAGGGCGCCGTCCTTGCTCAGATGAAGGTCCAGCTCGATGAGGTCCATCCCGGCCTGTTCGGCGTGGACGAACGACCGCAGCGTGTTCTCCGGCTCGACACCCATCACCCCGCGATGACCGATGGTGAGAAAAGACAAGGGACTCTCGCTTCCGTCGACGGCTTCTCCCTGTGTGCCTACCCACGCGGCGCTACGGCATGACCGTGGATCCGGCTGCCCGGTGTTCCGTCGCGGAGTGGGGGTCGGCCGTGCGCGGGGGAGTGGCACCGTGTCCCTGGACGTCGGCGGTGCCGAGCAGGAATCCGGTGATGACGGCGGCGACCAGGACGGCACGGATGCTCACGCGCGGCTTCTCCCGAGTGCGTACGAGGGGCGGACGCCGTCCGTCCTACCGGCAAGGGCCCGCCCGCCGCGAGCTCTGTCACTCATGCGTGAGCGTGTCCTGCGCGGGGTTGCCGGACAGGCGTGCGAAGGGGTGTGGCGTGTGCGTGTTGCTTCCGGCCGCAGCTCCGCTGCCGGAGCTCGCTCGTGCACGGAAGGATTCGTCGAGGCGCTGGCTGACAGGAAAAATCGCGGTGACCATGGGGGGTGGGCCGGATAATTTCCAGGACCCCACTTGTCTCGGGGAGCCGCACACAGATACGGTTGCTTGACGCGAGGTTCTCCCGTGGAGGAAGTGTTATGACGGAAATTCTTGTGCACGACGTCGCCGCCGGCGACATAGCTTCCGCCCAGCGGGTGGTCGAGCACCCGGCCTGGCCCGCGCTCAAGAGTGCCGTGGAGGAGATCCGCCCCTGGCAGTCGAAGGACGGCTCCATCGACTTCGACGCCGAGGGCGCGCCCGCCCCGGCGGCGGCCGAGACCGCCCTGGAGCGGGTGGCCGTCGCGGTCGAGCAGCTCTCACCGCTGCTCCCGCATGATGCCGCGTACCACCGCGCCCTTGTCATGGACCTGCGTCGCTGGGCAGCCGACGGATTCGGCGTCCCGGACTTCCTCGACTCGCTGCTGGCGTTCCAGCCCGCCAAGGGCCGCGTCGACGGGCTCCAGCACCTCGTGGTCTTCGCGATGTACACGCAGAACGGCAATCCCGACCGCAACCTCGAAGCGGTCGTGCTCCGGATGGTCTGGCCCGAGTGGCTCGCCGACCTGGAGGCGACCCGCTACGACAACCCGTTGTTCTGCGGCATCACCTTCGAGGACTTCACCTCCGGGTACGACACGAACTCCGCCGTGCTCTTCCCTGAGACCATCGCCGTGCGCGAGGCCCCCGAGCGCTTCAGCTGGGGCGGCATCTTCTGCGACCGCGAGGCCGCCCGCTTCCGCCGCGTCACCGAGGCCTCCGTCGAGCTCCTGGGCGTCGAGCTGCCCGAGGACATCCGCGAGATGGTCGGCGACCAGCAGCGCTGCGAGCAGGCCTTCGTGCTCTGGGACATGGTCCACGACCGCACCCACAGCCACGGCGACCTGCCGTTCGACCCGTTCATGATCAAGCAGCGCCAGCCGTTCTGGATGTACGGGCTCGAAGAGCTGCGCTGTGACCTCACCGCCTTCAAGGAGGCCGTGAAGCTGGAGTCCGAGGGCAACGCCCACGGCCGTGACGTGCAGTACGCCGTGCTGTTCGACCGGATGTTCCGCTTTCCCGTCACCGGTGAGCGTGTCCGCAACTACGACGGTCTCGGCGGCCAGCTGCTCTTCGCGTACCTCCACAAGCACGACGTCGTGCGCTGGACGGACAACACTCTGAAGATCGACTGGGAGCGGGCCCCCCAGGTCACCAACCAGCTCTGCGCCGAGATCGAGAAGCTGTACCGGGACGGCATCGACCGCCCCAAGCTGGTGCACTGGTTTGCCGCGTACGACCTGGTCGCCACGTATCTCGCGCCGCACCCCGGGTCGCGCTGGGCCAAGGGTCCCGATGCACTGGACCTCTCCCAGCCGCCCCGCAAGCTCGTCGACGACGTGCTTCCGGACGAGTTTCCCCTGAGCATGTTCTATGAGGCGCTCTCCAAGAAACTGAAGAACGTGATCGCCTCCACCAAGGGGATCACCGCCGCGGACGCCGGGCAGGCGGCCGCGTGAGCGCACGTCATGAGGAGGCGGTGGCCATGAACGGAAACGGCAAGGGCAGCGGGAGCGGCGCCCTCGAAGGCGCTGTCGTCGCGGTCGCGGGCGCGGCCGGCCCGGCCGGCCGGGCGGCACTGCTCCGCCTCGCCGAGGCGGGCGCGGTCGTCGTCGCCTCGGATGCGAACGCCACCCGGCTCGCCGAGGCGGTGGACGCGGCCCGCTACGCCCACGGCGGCGCCACCGTCACCGGGGACACCGTCGACCTGCTCGACCTCGGTGCCGCCCGTGAATGGGCAGCCAAGACGGAGAAGGAATTCGGCCGGATCGACGGTCTGGTCCACCTCGTGGGGGGCTGGCGCGGCAGCTCGAGCTTCGCCGAGACCGACCTCGCCGACTGGACGCTGCTGGAGAAGCTGCTGATCCGCACGGTCCAGAGCACCTCGCTGGCCTTCCAGGGCGGTCTGCAGCGCAGCGACCGCGGCCGCTATCTGCTGATCAGTGCTGCCGGTGCGAGCAGCCCCACCGCGGGCAACGCCGCCTACGCGGCTTCGAAGGCGGCGGCCGAGGCCTGGACCCTCGCCCTCGCGGACGCCTTCCGCAAGGCGGGGGGCGATCAGGGGCCGCAGAGCGCGGCTGCGATCCTGGTCGTGAAGGCACTGGTGCACGACGCGATGCGCGCCGAGCGCCCTAATGCGAAGTTCGCGGGCTTCACCGACGTCAAGGAGCTGGCCGATGCCATCGCCGGCGTCTGGGACAGGCCCGCCCCGGAAGTGAACGGAAAGCGCCTGTGGCTGACCCCGCAACCGTGAGGACCGACGCGCGTCGTCATCACGATCCGCAGGTACGCGGATTCGCCAGTGACAACTACGCGGGGACCCACCCGGAGATCCTCGCGGCCCTCGCCCTCGCCAACGGCGGCCATCAGATCGCCTACGGCGAGGACGACTACACCGGTCACCTCCAGCGCGTGATGCACAGCCACTTCGGGCCCACGGCCGAGGCCTTTCCGGTCTTCAACGGCACCGGCGCCAACGTGGTCTCGCTCCAGGCGATGACAGACCGTTGGGGCGCCGTCATCTGCGCCGAGTCCGCCCACATCAACGTGGACGAGGGCGGCGCGCCGGAACGGGTCGGCGGGCTGAAGCTGCTCACCGTGCCCACCGAGGACGGCAAGCTCACACCGGAGCTCATCGACCGGCAGGCGTACGGCTGGGACGACGAGCACCGCGCCATGCCGCAGGTCGTCTCGATCACCCAGAACACCGAGCTGGGCACGGTCTACACGCCCGACGAGATCCGGGCGATCTGCGAGCACGCGCACGGGCACGGTATGAAGGTCCACCTGGACGGGGCCCGGATAGCCAATGCCGCGGCCTCCCTGGACGTTCCGATGCGTACGTTCACCAACACCGTCGGCGTCGACGTGCTCTCCTTCGGCGGGACGAAGAACGGGGCCATCTTCGGCGAGGCCGTCGTGGTGCTGAACCCGGACGCCGTCCGGGCGATGAAGCATCTGCGGAAGCTGTCGATGCAGCTCGCCTCCAAGATGCGCTTCGTGTCGGTACAGCTGGAGGCGCTGCTCGCGGGCGACCTGTGGCTGCGCAACGCCCGGCACGCCAACAGCATGGCCCAGCGCCTCGCCGAGGGCGTCCGGGCGGTGGGCGGCGTGGAGATCCTCTACCCCGTCCAGGCCAACGCCGTGTTCGCGCGGTTGCCGCACGCGGTGAGCGAGCGGCTGCAGAAGCGCTTCCGGTTCTACTTCTGGGACGAGAAGGCGGGCGACGTGCGCTGGATGTGCGCCTTCGACACCACCGAGGACGATGTCGACGCGTTCGTCCTCGCGCTCAAGGAAGAAATGGCTACACAGTAGTCACTGGTGCATGAATATGCGGTCGACCGGAAATCCATTGACTTCCGGTCGACCGCTTCCTTATGCTCTGCGGCCATGGAGCTCGTACAGCAGGTCTCGGAAATCTCTGCTTATCTGGCCGTCGACGACGCGATCGACCATGAACACCCGCTGGTGCGTGAGGTGGCCGCACGGTTGCGTTCCGAGTCGACAGACGCATACTCATACGCCGAGGCGGCCTTCTGCTTCGTGCGCGACACCGTCGTCCACTCCGTCGATTCGGGTGACATGCGGGTCGCCTGGCGCGCCTCGGACGTCCTCGACACCCGTAACGGCATCTGCCACGCGAAAGCGCACGCCCTGGCCGCGCTGCTGCGCGCGGAGGGTATCCCCGCGGCCCTCTGCTATCAGGGGCTCGCGAACGACGACGGAGATCCCGGAGTGCTCCACGGTCTGATCGCACTGCGGCTTCCCGGCCGGGCGCGCTGGGACCGACAGGACCCGCGGGGCAACCGGCCGGGTGTGGACGCCCGGTTCTCGCTGGACGGGGAGCGGCTGGCCTGGCCTGTCCGGCCGGAGTTCAACGAGGTGGACTACCCGATGCTCTACGCGGCACCGCATCCGGAGGTTCTGCGCGCCCTGCGGACGGCCGGCGACCGGGCGGAGCTCTGGCGCCTGCTGCCCACAGAGCTCTGACCACGAGTGGCTGGAAGCGGCCGGTGCCGGGCTCCGCCGAGGCCGCGGAGGGCCCGCCGGGGCCGCGTCCGTACGCCGGAGTGACGTTTCAGCCGCGGCCCCGCAGAGCTCTGTCAGCTGCGCTCGCGGACCTCGGCGGCTGTCGGAGCCGTACCCCCGAGATGCGAGGGCACCCACCAGGTGTCATTCGCGTCCTTCGGGCGTACCGGGTAGGCGCGCTGGGCGGCTTCGAGCAGCTCCTGCACACGCTCCCGCAGCCGACGGGTGATCGCGCCCGCGTACTGGTCGGTGGGGGCCTCCACCGGCTCACCGACCCGGATGGTGACCGGGATGTGGCTGCGCTTGAAGTTGCGCGGGCGGCCCTTGGTCCACACGCGCTGGGTACCCCACAGCGCCATCGGGATCAGTGGCACGCCGGCCTCCTGGGCAAGGCGTGCCGCACCCGACTTGAAGCTCTTCAGGGTGAAGGACTCCGAGATCGTCGCCTCGGGGAACACCCCGACGATCTCACCGGAACGCAGGGAGGCCAGCGCGTGCTCGTACGCGTCCTCGCCCTGCTTGCGGTCGACCGGGATGTGCTTCATGCCGCGCATCAAGGGGCCCGAGACCTTGTGCCGGAACACCGATTCCTTGGCCATGAACCGCACCAGGCGCTTCTGTGGCAACGCCGCGAGCCCGGTGAAGATGAAGTCCAGATAGCTGATGTGGTTGCTTACCAGAACCGCGCCACCGGTCTTCGGGATGTGCTCCGAACCCTGAGTGTCGATCTTCAGGTCGAGCGCCTTGAAAAACGTACGAGCGGCGCCGATGACCGGCCGATAGACGAGTTCTGCCATCTGGAGAAGACCCTTCTTCAGCGCCTGGGGAGGGTTCTCCCGGCGGAAGTTACGCAGCCGTAGGTTTTCGGCATTGGGCCGATCGTGCCCCATACGCGTCGTGGTGGCCAGTCTCGGCGGGCGTGAGGCGCGAGATTCTCGTCACGTGGAACGGTGGGGAATGCCCAGGCTGCCGCGGGTGCTGATCCTTTGCGTAGAGCTCTGACAGGAGGCCGAAGGTGGACGAGCGGGCACATGCGGACAGGCTCGATGCAGCCCAACTCGGCGTGGAATTGGGGAAGCGGGCCACGCTCGTCCAGTTCTCCAGCGCGTTCTGTCAGCCCTGCCGGGCCACCCGCCGCACCCTCGCGGAGGTGGCCGGCATGGTCGATGGCGTCGCCCATGTGGAGATCGACGCCGAGGCGCATCTCACTCTTGTGCGCGCGCTCGGCATCAGCCGGACCCCGACCGTTCTGGTCCTCGACGCCTCCGGCCTGGTCGTCCGCCGGGCTGTCGGGCAGCCACGCACCGTCGACGTCGTCGCCGCGCTGGGGCAAGCGATGTGACGGACCGTGATGCTTCTCCCACCTTGTGGGACGCTCTTGACTGCACGTGCCACACATCGTCACTCTGACGCTATGCCGCCAGAACTCCTTCTCTACGGCCGGGTCCACATCGACCTCGCCCGCCACGCGAGTGCGCGCTGTCCGGATGCCTGAGCATCCACGGCCCCGCACATCCGACGCGCAGAAGGACATCTCCATGACGGCATCACCCGAGACCGGTACTCCCCGGACGGCATCCCCGGACCTCCTGCGTTCCGTGTTCCGGCAGCACGCCGCCGGTGTCGCCGTGATCACCGCCGCCGGTGACCGGCCGGTGGGCTTCACCGCCACCTCCCTCAACTCCGTCGCCGCCGATCCGCCGCTCATCTCCTTCGGCGTGGGCACCTCGTCCTCCAGCTGGCCGGTCGTCGCGGAGTCCGACCACATCGGCGTCCACATACTCGGCGAGCACCAGCGGGAGCTGGCCGCCACCTTTGCCCGCAGCGGTGCCGACCGCTTCGGTCCGTCCACCGATTGGCGCAGCGGACCGGAAGGTGTCCCGGTGCTGGACGGCGTGCTCGCCTGGCTCGTCTGCCGGGTCGTGGCACGGATTCCGGCGGGGGACCACCGGATCGTGATCGCGCAGGCGGTCGTGGGCGACCCGGCCGGCGGCGGCAGGCCGCTCGTCTATCACCAGGGCAGGTTCACGGCTCTGCGAGACTGAGATCCGCCGCGGCACCTGGGCGCCGGGCGTAGGCCAGATCACAGCGCAAAGCGCTTGCTTAATGGACACCCAATGGGTGTACTGGCGAGTAATATTACGGTCGGAGCGTCGGTCGCCCCGACCGGAAATCGCCCCATCAGGCGCCTATGCTGCGTGCAACAAGGCAGCCCGGAAATGACGATGCAGTAGGAGAGCCGGCGTGAGCTTGAGGATCGTTGTCTGTGTGAAGTACGTGCCCGACGCGACCGGTGACCGGCATTTCGCCGATGACCTGACGTTGGA
>NZ_JBIUUC010000013.1:0-260956 GCF_044742205.1 Streptomyces sp. NPDC087901 | reverse complement strand
CACCTACCTCCACGCGCACCACCAGGAGGCAAGAACGACTCCAGCCGATCCCACTCCGCATTCGTCAGATCCCCACGGCCCATACAGCCAGCCTGGCCCCAACACCCCGCTCAAGTCAGGGGATCCGAGAAACAGGACCTAGTGCTGTGACCGGGATGGTTCACCGTGATCGGAAGGCGGCTCGCGGGACGAGCGCACGCGAAACGGCTGGTACTACTGGGGCATGCAAGAAGAGACCGCACGCTCCGCGATCGACACGTTCATCTCCGCGTTCAACGCCTCAGACGACAGCTATGTGACTGCCCTGCTCTCCCAGGCCCTGACCTCAGACGTGGTCTTCTGGGGGCCGTTGGGCCGCAGCGAAGGAATCGCGGCGGTCGAGCGGTTCGTGCTGGACATCCGGCGCCACCCAGCGGGGACCGGCACGATGGTGCGCTGCTCAGCCGTAGACATGCCTGACGAGTGGGCCCGGTACCAGTGGGTCTTCACCACGCCGGATGGAGGCCTCCGCCTGGCGGGAACGGACGTCGTCCATCTGCGGCGGAGCCTCATCGACCAGGTCATCGTCTTTGCGGGGGAGATCGAGGCGTCCGCCTCCTGAGTCATCCTTCTGTCGCTGTCCTTCTCCTGAACTTGCCCCTTCGGCGCTCGGGGGCTGCGGTTCGCAGTTGGTCAGGCTGCGGTGTTGAGGGGGCGTCCGCCCCAGCGGATGCCCTTTTCGCTGCGGAGGCCGGCACGTTCCTTGCGTTGTGGCGGGCTTCGGCCGGCAGGCGGACGTTCAAAAACGTCGCTGCCGATCTGAACGTCAACCCCGAGACGCTGCGGACCTGGGTACGTGACGCCGACGGCCGTCCGGCCCCTGCCGGCGCGTCGCAGGACACCGAGGCCGACTTGGCCCGGCTGCGGGCGGAGAACACGCGGCTGGCCAAGGCGGAGAAGGAATGGCAGCTGGAGCGGAAGATCCTGCGGCGGGCAGCGACCTATTTTGCCCGGGAGATGGAGGGAAGACCGCCGCTTGGGACTTCCTCTCCGCCCATGCCGAGGTGTTCGGCATCAAGCGGATATGCCGGCTGCTGGAGGTCTCCCGCTCGGGCTACTACCGGTGGATCGCCGGCGCCGAGGCGCGGGCGGGGCGGCAGGCCGCGGAGGACGTGCTGGTCGAGGAGACCCGCGAAATCCATGCCGAACACAGCGGGACCTACGGCGCGCCTCGAGTCCATGCCGAACTGCGCGGCTTCGGCCACACGGTCAACCGCAAGCGCGTGGCCAGGCTAATGCGCAAGCACGGCATCGTCGGCCGTCACCTGCGCAAGAAGAAGCGCACCACGATCCCGGACCACCTCGCGCCGCCGGTGGCACCTGGTCCAACGGGACTTCACCGCCAGTACACTCGACGAGAAGTGGTGCGGCGACATCACATATGCGCAGGTCGGAGCCGCGTGGCTCTACCTAGCCTGCGTCATGGACATCCGCTCGCGCCGGGTACTCGGCTACTCGATGGCCCCGCACATGCGGGCCGAGCTCGCCATCGACGCGCTCCAGGCCGCGGTCGCGGCCCGCGGCGGTGACGTCACCGAGGTGATCTTCCACGCGGACAGGGGCTCGCAGTACACGTCCGCCGCGTTCGCCCAGGTCTGCGACCGGCACGGCATCCGCAGGAGCATGGGCAGGATCGGCTCGAGCTATGGCAACGCCCTCGCCGAGAGTTCCTGGCAGGGACTGAAGCGCGAGACGATGCACGGGAAGCTGTTCTTGACGATGCCGCAGGCGAGGCTGGAGATCTTCCAGTGGCTCACCTACTACAACGCCCGACGCCGACACAGCGCGCTCGGCGACCTCTCCCCGCTGGAGTTCGAACAGCAGCACCACAAGACAGCTCAACTCCCACTCGCAGCATGAACCCCTGTGTCCACACTCCGGGGTCACCTCAGTTTGCGAATTCGGGGCCCAGCATTGATCACTTCGTCCCGTCGGAGTTCATCCGGCCGGACGAAGTGCTGCCGGGCGGGAGGCCCGGGTGCGGGCCTCGCACCCTCGTCTCACCTCCGGGGGCTGACTCCCCCCACCGTCAGGCCGAGCAATCGGTGCGCCTCGGCGACGGCGTCCGGGTGGTGTTCCGTGGCCAGGGCGATGCCCGTCACCAGCGTGACCAGGTCGGCGACGGTCACGTCCGGCGGCACGGCGCCCGCCCGCACGGCATGCCGCAGCAGCGGATCGGCCGCCCCGGTGAGCTTCGCCGAGCAGGCGTTCACATGTTCCGGGTCGTCCATCATGCCGTCCTGGACCAGCGCGTCGGCCATTCCCCGTGCGGAGGCGGCGTACGTGGTGAGCGCGCCCAGCCACTCCAGCAGCGCGGCTCGCGCGTCAGCCGCTCCGGCCAACTCGCCCGCGCGGGCGCACAGGACCTCGATCCGCTCGCTGAACACCGCCTCCAACAGTGCGCGTCGACCGGGGAAGTGCCTGCGCACGGTGGCCGAGCCGACCCCTGCGGTGCGGGCGATCTGCTCCAGGGACGCGTCACGGCCGTGCGCGGCGACCTCCTCCTCGGCGACGGCGAGGATCCGCGCGTAGTTGCGCCGGGCGTCCGCGCGCTGGACGGTCATGGCGTCATCTCCGAGCTTGCTAAGTGGCGGGGCCCTCCGTATCGTACCGGAATGTAAGTGGCGGGCCTCGCCACTTAGCTGTGCGCCACCATCCGAGGAGCACCATGACTACAGAATCCGCACCCGTCCTGGTCATCGGCGCCACCGGTCAGCAGGGCGGCGCCACCGCCCGGGCCCTGCTGGCGTCGGGCGTTCCGGTCCGGGCGCTGGTCCGCGACCCCGCGACCGAGCGGGCGAAGGCCGTCGAGACGCTCGGCGCCGAACTGGTCACCGGCGACCTCGACGACCGCGACTCCCTGACCAGGGCCGCCGCAGGAACCCGCGCCGTCTTCTCGGTCCAGATGCCTGACGTGAACGGACGCGCCTTCGAAGGCGAGGTTGAACAGGCCGTCAACCTGATCGAGGGCGCGAAAGCTGCTGGAGTGCCGCAGTTCGTGCACACCTCTGTCTCCGGTGCCGGGCAGCACATGAACTGGGTCAAGGACGACTGGGCCTGGATGGAGCCGTACTACGCAGCGAAGGCCGGGATCCAGGACCGGGTGCGGGAGGCGGGCTTCGCGCACTGGACGCTGATCAAACCGGGCTTCTTCATGGAGAACTTCCTCCCCGCCGCGGAAATCATGTTCCCCCGCGGGGTCGAGGGCGGCCTTGTGAGCCTTTTGAAGCCCGCGACCCGGCTGTCGCTCGTCGCGGTCGAGGACATCGGCAAGGCAGTCGCTGCGGCCGTCGCAGCGCCGGAGCGGTTCGACGGGGTCGAGCTGGAGCTGGCGAGCGACAGCCTGACCATGGCAGACATCACCGAGGTCCTCTCCCGCAACCTGGGCACGGAGCTGACCGCGCCCGACCTGACCAAGGAGGAGGCGACCGCCGCCGGGATGCCCGACATGGGCTTCGGACAGGCACACATCAACGAGTCCCCTCAGCCCGCCCTTCCGGCATTCGCTCGGGACCTCGGTATCCCCCTCACCACGTTCGAGGCGTGGGCGCAAACACACCTGCGCGCCACCGCCTGACGCTCGCTCTTTCCGACAGCGGGGGATGCTCCTGTCCAGCCCTCAGGGTCTGTCCATGACCGTGAAGGTTCCCTCGTGGACGGTCGCCCACTCGTCGGTGTCGTTGTGGGGCGAGTGCCCGGCCGTGACCCTTTCGCTGCCGACGTAGGGCAGGTTGATGCACTCGTCGCCGGCCGGGTGGCGCGGGGCGATGGTCAGCGCCTCGCCCTTGTCGTCGGTGAAGGCGTGACAGAAGTCGCCGGTAACGGCGAAGGCGGATTCGGGGACGGCCAGGGCGAGGACCAGTCCGGCCGGGCCCGCAGCGAAGGCACTGACACCTCGGCCTCCAAGACCACAACCGCGCCTTGAAGGCCGACGTCAGCCGGGCCCCGAATTCGCCAACGGCGTCCGTCAACGGCGCCCGGTTCAGGACAGCGGTGTCTGCCTGCGGGAATGTATGACGCTGTCGGCCCAGTCCGGGGAGCCTTGTCGCACGGACGCGAACCCCCTGTGGCAGGACGGGGTCCGCTCCACTCCGCACCCAGTACAGGACAGCCCAACGCCCACCGTGATGCCCGGAGCGGGCGCCCTCAGACGGAGGAGAAGCCTGGTGCCGAGTCGCCGTTCAGGGCCCACAGAGCGGCGGTGTACCAGAGGAGGGCCACACCGAGTACAAGCAGGGCGCCCACCGCTGGGAGCAGCCAGCCGGGCAGGCGCCTGCTGCGCACGACGATCACCTTGGCCACGAACGCACCGTAGAGGGCGCATCCGGCGAAGGAGTGGATCGCGACCCGCGGGGACGTCGTCTCGTTCCCGTAGGTTGTAAGACAGTGGTAGGCGATCGGTAGCGAGAAGAGGAAGCTGAGGAACCCGAGCACGCGGTGTCCCCGGCGCACCGGTCGGGGCGCGGAGCAGGCACCGGGCACGCGGCCGTACATCCACAGGGCGAGGCCGAGCTGAATGAGGGCGAGGCCGAGCAGGGTGGTGCTGAGTTGGGCCTTGAGTTCGACTGCGGCGTTGCCATGCTCCCCGAAGAGTCCGTTGTAGTAGCGCGGGGTGTGGTGGGCTCCGAATAGGTAGATCCCGACAGCTACCGCGATAGGCAGCAGCACGACGAGCACGGCACTGGTTGCGAAGGCTTTGCGGTCGGCTTCGCCTTGGTGCGAACTCATGCCGTTCTACCGGCTCAGCTCTCGACCTGCTTGCCCTTGGCGTCCAGGACGTACCACTCGGCGCCGAACTGATCGAGGGCCTGGCCATTCGTCTGGCCAGGCTTCTTGTCGCCGGCGTAGTAGTACAAGGGATGGCCGTTGTACGTGACCTGCTGGTCTCCGCCGGAGCGCTTGGTGATGTCGAGCAGTTTCTGGTTCACGCCCTTGCCGGCCTTGGCGTCCCCCTTGCTGAGCAGCGGAGGCCAGGCTTTGGCGCAGTCACCCGTGCAGTTCGATTTGTTCTTCTTGTCGGCGAGGAAGAGGTAGAGGGTGCGGCCCTTCTCGTCGACGAGGATGGCGCCGAGCTTGTCCACGGACTTCGTGTCGACGGTGGCCGGTTTCGAGGGCGAGGCGCTCGGGGTGGAGCCGTATGCCTCCTCCGATGTGTCGCTCGTACTGTCGGAGCACCCGGTCAGGGCAGCGGCGAACAGTGCGGCGGCACAGGCTGTGGCCATGGTGGCGCGCTTCATCCAGGGCTCCTTGGGTGGGTGTGCGGCGTGGCCCCATGCCTCTCCCCGCCGGCGCCTGCCCACTCACGGCGCCATCGTCAACGCCACTCACCCGGCGGTAATACTCTCCCGCGAGAGCCCCACGATGTGGGGGGGGGCGTGTTCATCCCGGAGTACGTTGTCGGCCGCTGGTGGGAAAGCCTCCTGCATAACCAGTCCGCAATGCGGCTCACGAGGACACGAAGGCCGGTTCCCGCCGACCGGACGCCCGGCAGATGGACCGGGGCGTAAGGGGGCCGGCTGCTACGGGGTCGGGCCGGGCATCCGCACGCTTCTCTTCCCGTTGACGGCAGGACTTTTCGTGTTCTGCAGCGCATCAAGGATGGCCAGGCCCTGGCCCACCACGCCCGCGGCGATCTGATTGACGCCCTCGGTGCCGTTGAGGACGGTGAGTGTGGCGCTCGACATACCGCGGGCGGCCGCGTCGGCGAGGGCCGGCAGGTTCTCCACCACACGGTTGGCGGCGATCAACTCCTGGTTACCATCGCGCAGCGAGAGGGCGCGGGCGGTGTTCGCGTCGGCCTGGGCCTGCGCGAGAGTCCGCTCGGTGTAGGCGTTGCCGTCCGCCTCGAACTTGGCACGGTCCCGGGCGGCTTCGGCCAGGGTGCGCTGTCGGTATGCCTCGGCGTCCGCCGGGCGCCTGACTTCTCCTTCGAGGCGCTGGGCTGCCAGTTCGGCCTGGCGCTGGGCGAGCGCGGTTTGTTCTTCGATGACCTCGTGGGACGCTCTGGCCTGGGCGAGCGGGCCGGCCTGGGCGGCGCGGGCGTTGGACTGCTCGGTCTCGGCTAGGAACCCGGCCCGCTTGATCGCGGTGTCCCGCTCGTACTCCGCCTTGAGGGCGGCCGCCTGCTGTTCTCGTTCGGTCGCTTCCTGGTCGGCCTTGGCCTGGGCGATTCGCGCCTGGCTGGCGACTGCGGCGGCATGCGGAGCTGCAAGGTTGTTGATGTATCCGGTGGCGTCCTCGATCTCCTGGATCTGGAGCGCGTCGACGACGATGCCGAGTTTCTCCATCTCGCTGTGACTGCCCGCCATCACCTCCTGGGCGACCCGGTTGCGTTCTCGGATGATCTGTTCGACGGTCAGTCCTCCGACGATGGACCTGAGGTGGCCGGCGAAGATCCGGCCGACGAGCTCCTCCATCCGTTCTTGCTCGGAGAGGAAGCGGCGGGCTGCGTTGGCGATCGAGACCGCGTCGTCACCGACCTTGAACACGCAGACCGCGCGCACGCTCAGTCGGATGCCCTGCTGGGTTACGCAGTCCTCCGCGATCTCCGCTTCCCGCAGTGCCAGGGACAGCATGCGGGCCTTCTGCTTCACAGGCAGTACGAAACTGCCGTGGCCTGTGACGATACGGAACTGTGTCGCCTGCGCCTGCCGTTTTGTACCGGATATGAGCATGGCCTCATTGGGCGCGGGGACCTGCCAGAACAACATGAGAGAACTCCCGTCGAGCATCGGGACGCAACTCACTTTTTCAGACCTTTTGCAGAACCATTCAGGACGGCAGCGGCTCGACGATCACCGAGCGCGCCGAAATGGAGTCGATGACGATGACCCGTGTGTCTCTGGCGAGGGTGGTGTCGGTACGCGACCACGCCGCGTACGTCTCCGAGCCTCCGCGCACAGCCACCAAAACCTCACCCGGTCCATCCGGAGGGATCCCCACGGTGATTCTTCCGATTGCTCCGACCGGGCTCTGGGAGGACTCGTCAGCGCTGGGCATGGGCCCTCTCGCCGGGCATAGGTTTCATGATCACTGATGATCGCCTCCGGCCCTGTTCTCGATCGAGAGCCGCCACGGCGCATGAGCCGTCGGAGACAATTCTCCCGATGTCTTCACGGTACTCCCGTCCTCGGCCGGGGTGGGGCGCGGCGTCGGTACCCGCCGCCAGTCTGCTTGGACTTGCCTGTGATGCTGTTGCCGGACGCATCGACCTGCCTGCGCAGCGATCTCGCGACGGGCTCGGGCAGTAGCCGCAGCCCCCGTCGCACGCACTGGCGTCCGCAGCCGCCGCCCTGCAGCGCTTCGACAAGCTCTTCACCGAAGAAGCCACGTCCAAGGCGATCAACCTGGGCACCGGCACCACGGTCCGCGAGCTCGTCGACGCCGTCAACCAGGTCGTGGAGGCTCCAGCGAAAGCCCGGGACATCGACTCCCGGCCCGGCGACGTCGCCGGCGCCTACACCCGCAGCGACCGCGCAGCAAACGACCTCGATTGGCAACCGCAGTACTCAGTTGCAGAAGGCATCCGCGACTCGCTGCGATGGGCCGAAGTCCGCGACGACCGGCTTCCGTAGAGAGCAAGCAGGGCCCATATTTGCGCTGTCAATCCGTGACGTGGTTACCCCTGGTACTGACCTGCCGTTCAGTGGTCTGCTCCGGAAATTTTTCGGGGGTTGACTTCGGAGCCGGGGCCATGGGCCGGTTTCGAAGTCGACGTCTGTGTCGGATTCTTGCCAGAAGATGGGCAGTAGTCGATGTTTGACTGCGTCCATGACCATCACGCAGCCGGCCAATGCCCACCTCTTCCGCTCCCTGCACACCCCAGCTGCACCCCTCGCGCTCGCCAACGCCTGGGATGTTGCGAGCGCCCGCGTCATTGAGGCCGCGGGCGCCCCCGCGATCGCGACCACCAGTGCCGGTGTCGCCTGGTCGCTGGGTTCTCCGGACGGCGACATCCTTACCCGCGAACGGGCGCTGAAGCTGGTCGCCCGGATCGTCGCTGCCGTCGCGGTGCCGGTCACCGCTGACATCGAGGGCGGGTACGGGAAGGACGCCGCCGACGTCGCCGAGACCGTCGCCGGGGTCCTCGCGGCGGGCGCCGTCGGCGTCAACATCGAGGACGGCACCCGGCCCGCGGCAGAACTCGCGTCGCGCCTGGCCGCGGCCCGGCAGAGTGCCGACCGAGCAGGCGCGGATCTGTTCCTCAACGCCCGTATCGACACCTTCCTGCTCGGGCTCGGCGACCCGGACACCCGGCTGAAGGAAACCCTGGCTCGGGCTCATTTGTACGTCGAAGCGGGCGCGGACGGCATCTTCGTTCCCGGCGTCACCGACACCGCCACCATCGAGGCGCTGGCCAGGGACATCTCCGTACCTCTGAACGTCATGGCCGGCCCCGGCACCCCGAGGGTGGCCGAGCTCGGTGCCCTCGGCGTGGCTCGCGTCAGTCTCGGATCGGGCGTGGCGCAGGCCGCCTACGCTGCTGCCCGCCGCGCCGCACAGGACCTCTTCGGCACCGGCGGCTACGACTCTCTCGCCGAAGGCATCGCCTTCCCGGAGCTCAACGCGCTGCTCTCCGGGCCCCGCTGACCTGGCCACCAACTGCCCGCTAGCGGGCCTCGCACACCAGGAGTTGGCCCGTCTGTCGTGCCTGTTGCCGCCGCCTGTCCAATATTTCTCACCCCCCAGACCGCAAGCGGCTGAAGAAGATGGCCTGGGGCCACAAAAGCGAGTACCAGCAGCGGGTGCGGGCGCAGATCGTGCTGCACGTCGCGCGCGGCCGCTCCCACGCCCGCATCGCGCGGGAGACGAGCCTGCACCTGGACACGGTGCGCCGCTGACTGCACCGCTTCGCCGAACAGGGACTTGCCGGACTGAGGGACCGCCCACGGCCCGGCCGCCCGTCGTCGTTTACGCCCTTGCAGGCCGCCGAGGTGAAGGCGCTGGCCTGCCGGCTGCCTGCCGAGGGCGGAGTGCCGCTGTCGCGCTGGTCGGGCCCGGAGCTGGCCCGCGAGGCCACCGAGCGGGGCATTGATTCCTAATGCGGTCTGTCAAGCCGCGCGGTGTGGTGCTGGTGTCTTCCGACGGACGACCTCGCTGTCGATTCCCTACTCAGCGATCATTCGCAATTCCTAACTGGCAGCCGAGTCGTCGTGGGGCACCGGGCGGCCAATCAGTGGAAGCCACAAACGGCAGAGCCTTTTGAACCACACCCGGCACCCCTGGGCGGTCAACCATACGAAGGGCTCACCACATCCCGCAGGAAAGCGTAGGGAGCCTTTTCGGCGCGGCCACCGATCGGGTGATGGCCTCGGTGCCCGCAATGGACAGGTCTCCCGCGCCGTTGGGTGAGGTGTTCGAAGCCTCAACCTGTCGGTCCGGGAGCCGTGTTGGTTCCGTATCCTTCCGTGCTCGACCTGCCTCATGCGCTGGTCGAGTGGATCACGATGCTCATCGTCACCCGTGAGAGTGACCGCCGCTGCAAGCTGCCGCCGCACCAGCGTGCCCTGGTCGCTCTCGCCTGCCTACGCAAGCATGACACCCTCGCGCAGATCGCAGCTGGCTTCGGCATATCCGTGGGCACCGCCCATGCCTACATCGCCGCGGTCGTGCGACTGCTGGCCGACCGGGCGCCGGGCCTGCTCAAGACCTTGCGCGAACACGACCCCGACTACGCCCCCTAGACGGAACCCTCAGCGAGTGCGACCGCCTGGGCGACGGGCGGGCCGACTACTCCCACAAGCACCGACGCCACGGCGTGGATGTGCAGGTTGTCACCGATCTCGAAGGCCGCCTGCTGCGGATCTCGCCGGCCCTGCCGGGCAGAGCCCACGACTTGTCCGCCGCCCCCCCACCCACCGCATCATCCGGATCTGCGAGCGCCAGGGCGTCCCGATCCTGCCCTACCGCGCCTACATCGGTGCGGGCCCGTGGGTGACCACCCCGATCCGACGTCCACCGGGCGGTGAACTCTCACCGACTCAGCAGACCCTCCACCGAGCTCTCGCTCATTCCCGGGCTGGCCGGCACCGTAGGACTCTGCGGTGTCCAGGAGGTTGGCACCGAGCTTGACGGCGCGGCGCAGGCCATCGAGGAAGCGCCCGTCGTCCGTCTCTGACTCAGCGCCCTGTGACAGCCCGATGGCTCCGCAGTTGCGCCGAGAGGATGGGCGAAGAGTCGTCGGCCGAGATGGCGTCGTGTGAGGTCGAGAGGGGTCATCGACGAGGGCCTGCCGGAAGGGTGTATGGCGATGACGATCTTTCCGTTCTCCGTCTCCTCGACCGACCAGGCACTCGCGAGGCTGTCCACAGTGAACAGGCCGCGCCCGCTTGCAGCCACCGGTCCCTTCGTCAACAGGTAGGTTCGAAGGTCGGGCAGGTACGGCAGTGATGTCGGCCCGCGGTCGACGACGCCCAATGCCACACCGAACTCGTAGGCCTCAACCCTTATGAGGACCGCACCGCTGCTGTGCTGGATGGCGTTGGCGATGAGTTCGCTGGCCACCAGCATGGCGCCGAAGAGCTGATCCTCCGCCTTGCCGTCCAGGATGTCGGCCAGGACGGTACGGGCGGCGTGCTGCGGAGCATCGAGTCCGTCGAGCACCACATCACGGTGGATCGGCAGGTCTCCGAGGCTCCGGTCGTGCACCGGTTCAGCAGTTGTCGGGGGCATCCTCGTCTCCTCTCATCAGGAGGGGAGCTACGCGGTGACTCTGTCCGTGGCCGCGGTGTCGTCGTCGAAGGTCATCTCAGGTGCGGGTCGGCGGAAACCCTTGGTCAGGACGGCCAGGTAGACGACGCCGATCGCGAGCCAGACGCCGCCGATCTGGAGTGCGACGTCACCGAGCCTCGTGAGCAGGTAGAGGGAAACGCCGACGCCGATGGCCGGCATCACCAGGTACGAGAAGAGGTTGGGGGTGCGGCCGAGTCTGCGCTCTCGCACCATGTGGGCGATCACGCAGACGTTCACCAGGGTGAAGCCGAGGAAGGCGCCGAAGTTGATGAATGAGGTGGCTGTGGTCAGGTCGAGTTTCATGGCGATGACACCGGCGGCCGCGGTCAGCAGCAGGTTCAGGACGGGCGTGCCGGTCTTCTTCGACAGTTTGCCGAAGACGGCCTTGGGCAGTGCGCCGTCGCGTCCCATGACGTACATGAGGCGGGCGGCGGAGGCTTGCAGGGCGATGCAGGAGGCGATGGAGCCGGCGATGGTGACAAAGTTGATGATCTCGGCGTACGTCTCGCCGCCGACCTGGACCTTCAGGTGGTAGGCGGCCGCGTCGACGTCGGCGAACTTCGCGCCGGGGTGGACTAGTTGCATCACGAAGGACAGCACGATGAAGATCGCTCCGGCGGCGATGACGCAGCCGATGATGCCGCGTCCGATCGTCCTGGCCCCGCCCCTGGTCTCCTCGCCCAGTGTGGAGACGGCGTCGAAGCCGAGGAAGGAGTACGCGGCGATAGCGGCGGCCGCTGTGACCGCCCCGATCGACGTGCCGGAGTTCCACAAGGCGTCCGTGGCGGGGGCGGAGGAGCCGTGCTTGCCGAGGAAGACGACGCACAGGGTGGCGAAGAGGATCAGCGACCCCAGAGCGATGAACATCAGGACCTTGTTGACGCGGTCCGCGAGCTTCATGCCGAAGACGTTGATGGCGGTGGTGATGCCCACCGAGACGATCAGCCAGACCCACTTGGGTATCTCAGGGAACTGGGCGTTGAAGTAGATCGCCGTGATCAGCCAGCCGACCATCGGGATGAAGAAGTAGTCGAGCAGCATCGCCCAGCCGGACAGGAAACCGATGCGGCTGTCGAGCATCTTGCGGGCGTAGGTGTAGACCGACCCTGCGCCGGGCACGGCGCGGGCCATTTTCGCGTAACTCAGCCCGGTGAGCAGCATCGCGAGGGTGGCGATGGCGAACGCGGTCGGGGCCGCGCCGCCGCTGGTGGCGGCGACCACGCCGAACATCGTGACGACGATGCCTGGGGAGATGTAGGCCAGGCCGAACAGGACGACGGAGAGGAGGCTCAGGTCGCCCTTCAGTCTCATGGTGTTCCTTGTGGTCTCGCTGTTCATCGTGGTGGCTCCTCGGTGGTGTGGGCGGGGTTCCAGGTGGCGGGGTCGATGCGGCCCCCGTAGAGCGGGAGTTCGAGGGCTGGGTCGCCGGGGCGGAATTGGTCCCAGATCCGGTTGAGGCCGGCGGTGCCGTAGTGGCGGACGTTGCTGACCTCGTCGAGGTCGATCACGTCGGTGAGGGTGGAGTTGCCGGCATCGACGGTTTCGGCGCGCACTGTGCCCTGTGGATCGATGACGAGACTGCGGCCCGTCCCGGATGGGGCAGCGGAATTGACGCTGGCGACGAAGACCTGATTGGTGATGGCGTTGGCGCGGTTGAGGACGACTTCCTGCGCGCGGTCGCTCGTCGACGTACGGACCACGTTGACGATCAGCTCGGCGCCCATCCAGGCCAGATGGCGGGAGATCTCCGGGAACCATGTGTCGTAGCAGATGGACAGTCCGATGCGGCCGACCCCGGCCAGGTCGACGACCTCGAACCGGTTGCCGGGTGTGGTCGTCTCGTACGGGCGCCACGGGCAGATCTTGCGGTACGCGGCGAGGCGCTCACCCTGTGGTGAATAGACCGGTGTCGTGTTGTGGACGTGGTCGTCGGTGCCTCGTTCGTAGACGCTGCCGGGTACCAGCCAGATGCCCAGATCACCCGCGAGCTCGGCGAAGGCCGCATTGCGTTTGCCGTCGAGCGGCTCGGCCCCCTCCTCCGGGGCGGCCGGGACGCCGGGGGCGCTCTCGCCGAGGTGCAGTTCGGGGTAGACGACGAGGGCGCCGGGTGCGTGCAGTTTCACGCGCCGCTCAACGTCGGTGGCAAAGCCAGCGAGGTCGTCAGCCGGGCGGCCGGGCGCCTGGGCGAGGATCAAGGGAAGGGGGCGGGCCATGCGGGAACCAGCCAATCGAAAGGATTGTTGTACGCGGAGAAGTCGACGGAGATTCGGGTGTCGATAACCGAAAATTCCGGTGGGCCAAGAATGCAGCCAGTCAGTCATAGCTTCAAATACTTGGCAGGGTTGAATATCATGCCTTTGAGGCATGAAGGTGTCATGCCTCCTCCGTCTCCCGAAGGACCACCGCCATGGAACTCCGAGTGCTGCGCTACTTCCTGACCATCGTGGAGACCGGTTCCGTCACCAAGGCTGCCGAGGTGGTCCGCGTCGCCCAGCCCTCACTGTCGCGCCAACTGCGCGGCCTGGAAGGGGCCTTGGGGATGACGCTCTTCGACCGCGGCGGCAAGCAGATGGTCCTGACGGCGGCGGGCCGGCGCTTCCTTCCTCTGGCCCGCGACCTGGTCGCCCGCGCGGACACCGCCGAGGCCGCAGTCGGTGCGCTGGCTGCCGGTTGTGCCATGCGGATCACCGTGGCGGCGCCGCCCACCACCATCACCGACGTGATCGCGCCGTTCCTGGCCACCTGGGGGCCAGAGGATCCGCTCGTCACCGTGCAGGCGGAGAGTCCGGCACATGCGTACCAGGCCCTTGCGAGGGGCGCCGATGTAGCCATCTCCTCGGCACCTCCGAGGCGCCGTTTCGCCGGGCTCCCGGTGGCCCGCCTGCCGCTGTGGGCCTACGTCCGTGCCGACCACGCCTGGGCGGACCGGGGTCGCGTCACCATCAGGGAACTTGCCGCGGAACCCCTCATCGTCCTCACCTCGGCGCACGGCACCCGCCGCATCCTGGACCATGCCGTGCAGGATGCGGACGCCTCGTACGACATCATGCTCGAATGCGACACCCCGCACGTCGCGCAGGCCATGGCGGCTTCGGGCCATGGTGCCGCGGTGGTCTCCGACGATCCCCGCTTCGACCTGCACCCGCTGCTGATCCTCGACAGCACGGGCGAACCGCTGCAGATCCATCTCCACGCGGCGTGGGACGCCGGCCACTATGCGCTGCGCAGCATCGAGGCATTCGCCGCCGGGTTGTCACGCTTTTGTGTCGAGCGGTATGGGCCACAGGTCGCCGCCCGCCTATGAACTGCAGCGACGACTACAGACCACGGCCCTCACCAGGCCGACGTGGACGCCATCGCTCACGAACTCAACCCCCGTCCGCGCAAGACCCACGGCTACCGCACTCCGGTAGAGATCTACGCTGACCTTTAGAACAGGGTGATGCGCTGACCGCCTGAGCTCGCCATCGTTTGACGACAGACAGGGGATGGTTCGGTGTGGACACCCCGGCCCGCCCAGGACTACGCGGGGCCGGGGGGCAGGTGGACGGTCATGATCAGGTGGCAGGTCTCGGTGCCCGAGCCGCGGTAGGTGTGAGGGGCGTCAGCGTCGAAGGTGGCAGTCTGCCCCGCCTCGACGGGGTGGTCGGTGCCGTTGACGACGAGCACCATCTGCCCGGCGGTGACGTTGACGGTCTCCACGACGCCGGCCTGGTGGGGGTGGCTGGGGTATTCCTCGCCGGGTTCCAGCGTCCAGCGCCAGACCTCGGTGGCTGACGGGCCGCTGGTGGTCAGCATGAGCCGGGCTTCGCTGCCGCGCTCGCCCTTCCACAGGGGCATGACGGTGGCGGCGCTCACCACCCGGACACGTTCCTCGGACCGCCCCTCCATCAGGGCGGAAACGGAGGCGCCGAGGGTGTCGGCAAGGCGGACCAGGGTGGCGAAGTTGGGATTGCCCTGAGCCTTCTCCAGGGCGACCAGGGCGCCCTTGCTGACCTTGGCGCGGCGGCCGAGTTCGTCCAGGGAGAGTCCGGCGCGGGTACGGGCCGCGCGGACGTTGTGCGCGAGCGTCCGCAGTGCCGCCTCGGTCTCGGTCATCGGCTGTCGCCCCCCTTCTAGGTGGATCACTGCAATGCACCGTGCGGTCGTTCGGTTGACGATCTCCGGTCGGTGCGTTGTACGGTGTAGTCGTTCCATTGATAGTAAGGGATGTACCCGTGATCGCTCTGCTGCTGGCCCTGGGCAGTTCCCTGGCCTACGGAGGCGCCGACTTCCTCGGCGGCCTCAGCGCCCGCAAGGCCCACGTCCTGCACACCGTGATGATCGCCGCTCCTGCCTCGCTCACCGTCGAGTTGCTGCTGTGGCCCTTCCTCGGCGCCTCCTTCGCCCCCGCGACCCTCGCGTGGGGTGCCGCCTCCGGTGTCGCGTCGGCCGCCGCGTTCGCGCTGCTCTACCGCACCCTCGCGATCGGCCCGATGAACGTGCTCTCGCCCGTGACCGCGCTCATCTCGGCGATGCTGCCGGTCGGTGTCGGACTGCTGCAGGGCGAGCACCTGGGTATGGCCGGGCTGATCGGCCTGCCGCTGGCGCTCGCTGCGGTGGTACTGATCAGCGCCGGACACGGCGCCGGCAACATGCGCCCGTCGCGGACCGCGATGCTGATGGCCTTCGGCGCCGGGGCCGCCATCGCCCTGCAGCTCATCTTCCTGCACCAGGCGCCGACCGACAGCGGGGTGGGCCCGCTGATCGTCGGCCGCGCCGTGTCCTCCGCGGTCACTCTGACCGCCGCCGGGCTGATGTCAAGGCGGCTGGGCCCAGAGAAGCCCGCCTACGCGATGTCGGCGGCGGCGGGCGTGCTCGACTCGGTGGCCAACCTGCTGTTCCTGCTCGCCGCCCGCAGCGGCGACCTGGCCGTCGTTGCCGTGATAACCGCCCTGTACCCGGCCGGCACCGTCCTGCTCGCCCGCGGCGTCCTGGCCGAGCGTATCCACCGCACCCAGCTGGTCGGCCTGGGCACCGCCGCCGTCGCCGTCAGCCTCCTCGCCCTCACCTGACCCCACAAGCCGAGAAAGGCCTCCCCACCAGCTACTACGCGGCCGTCCAGTTCACCTGCCAGGCCACCATCGTCGACGACCCGGCTGACAAGGCGGCACTGCTGCGCCGGCAGATGTCACACTTCCAGCCCGACGGCGACCACGCCCCCATCGACCCCGCTCAGCCGCCTTACGGGCGGATGCTGCCCGGCATCCGCGGCCTGCGCCTGGACGTCACCTGGGTCTGCGCAAAGTTCAAGTACGACGACCACAAACCCGTCGAGCAGCGCACCGACACCGCCCGCCGGCTCACCGAACGCGGCCAGGGCCTGGACGCGCCCACCGCAGCGCAGCAACTGCGCCGCCTGGACCACACCGGCTCCTGGAGAGCCTGACCCCGCCCCCCGCCCGCACTCCCGAAAACGGACCCTCTCGATGACCACCTTCCGCATCAGCCCCGCCGTCGCGGACGCCTTCCCCGACACCCTCATCGCCGTCGTCACCGCCACCGGCCTTCGCGGCCACCAGCCCTGGCCGGTCACCACGACCACTTTGGAAGACCTGGAACAGCAGCTCGCGGCCGGCACCTGGGCCCCCGCCGACGAGGCCGACCCGCGCATCGAGGCATGGCACACCGCCTACCGCTCCTTCGGCACCAACCCGCGCCGCATCCGTCCCAGCGTCGACGCGCTGGGCCGCCGCATGGCCAAGAAGGGCACCCTGCCCCGGATCAACCCGGCCGTCGACTCCTACAACACGGTCTCCGTGCGCCACGCCCTGCCCGCCGGCGCCTTCGACCTCGGCCACGTCACTGGCGACGTCGATATCCGGCACGCCGACGGCACCGAGACCTTCACCCCGCTCGGCGAACCCGACACCGTCGAGCACCCCAAGCCCGGCGAGATCATCTACCGCGACACCACCGACGTGCTCACCCGCCACTGGAACCACCGCGACGCCCACCGCACCCGCGTCACCGAAGACTCCACCCACGTCGCCTTCGTCCTCGAGACCCTCCACCACACCCGGGACGGACACCGCCTCACAACCGCCGTCGGCGAGCTGCGGGACCTGCTCACCGCGCACTCGGCTGGGAGCACCGTCCACTACCTCAGCCCCGAACACCCCCAGGTCAGCGTCTGAACCACACTCCCGCGTACCGAGCCTGAACACGGCGGGACGCGAACTGGCCAGCGCCTCAGGCTGCCTCCACTCACTTCTGGACGCCGCCGTCGACCTCGTCCAGCTCCAGCGCGTCCGGGCGCGCAGCGGGCGCAGGGCGCCGGCGGCCGGGACGGCTAGTGCGTGATCACCCTGTTCAGGTTGACCCGGCTGGGGGCCAGGCCCAGGAGCGGGTCCGGCGTCTGAATTGCGGGACCCCACCCTGCAAGGCGGGCGGACAGCTCTTGACGGCAGAGAAACGTGGGAGGGGGCCCGGCAGATGCCGGGCCCCCTCCCATGAGTCGCCAGCGGGGTGCGTCAACTGCGGTTGACGCACCCGGTCTCAGGGGTCCTTCTGACCATGGGTGACGTCGAACGTGACGTCGCTGGCCGTCCTGCGTCCTTCCATCTCGCTGGGGGTGCCGGCAGGAGTTGAGCAGCGGGATATTCCGTTGCTGAGAGACACCCGGCGCCGTTCTCCCCCGCGTCGGCCGTGACTGCGGTGTTGCCATGCTGTGGAACGGCCCGACCAGGATCGGCAACTACAACGAGGGCATCCGCATCCCCGAGCCCGTGCACCAGCGTCTCGACGCCCGCCGAAGCAGATCTTCGAGAAGCCGGCTTCGACCCCGATGAGGCCTTCAGTAACATGACGCTGCTGACGCACGCAATCGATGTCGAGGTGATGCACTAGCTGCTGGCGTACTTCGTGCAGCGCTACGGGGTCAGCGCGGCCCCCGCCCCGGACGCCCGGAAGCGGGAGCGCCCGTGACAGCGGAGACCGTGCCGGCGGCCCAGCAGGTACGCGAGCGGGTGCTCAGCTGGTGCTCAGCGACGCGTCGTCGATGACGAACGACGTCTGGAGCGAAAAGTCCTCCGTCCCGGAGAAGCGCAGCGTGACATTCTGCCCGGCGTACGCCGACAGGTCGAAGGTTCGCAAGGTGAAGCCGGGCGCGGCGTCGGTGTTGGACCAGGTGGCCAGCGGATGCGCGGTGCCGGAGGAGTCCAGCACGGCGGTGGCCATCGTGTCGGGGGTTCGACGGCTTGCGTCTTCGCGGTGTCAATGTGCAGGTGGAAGGCCAGGTGAGCGTGGCAGCCGTCGGCCGGGATCGTCACCGTTTGCGTGAGCTTGTCGGTGTGCGTGGTGCCGAAGCCGTCGATCCAGGCGAATCATGTGCCGCTGTGCGGCACTTCCCCGGGTTGCTGGCGACCTTGTCGTCCGCCGTCCGCGGCGATGTCGTCCTGGTCGCGAAGCCGCCGTTGCCGAGCAGTTGGCCGACCATGCACGTCCCGCCGCCACCGCCGGTGGCGGGCAGCTTGTACGCCTGCGCGGCCGCCGCCGTCCAGTCGAACTCGTCGTTGTCGCTGAAGTAATAGTAGGTGGCGCCGTTGGGCAGCATCGCCGCGGTGATGCCGCCGAAGCCGGACATGAACGGCACGTACACCGGGTTGGTGAACACCGGGTTGTCCGCCGAGGTGAACCGCCGGGCCCACAAGCCGTCCTGGTACTGGTAGGTCTTGCCGGTCGTGTCGACGGTCGTGATAATGCCGCGGTTCGCCGGGTTCTGCTGCATCGCGTCGGCGAGCAGCGTCGGGTCGAGCTTCTGCGCGCCGCCGATCTTCCCGACGTCGGCGTTCAGGAGCCGGCTGACCTTGGCGATGTCGTCCTGCGTGTAGAACAGGCCGTACCCGCCGAACGGCTGCCCGGTGGCGCTGTTGTCGGTGCGCTCGGTGGTGAGCACGTCCGGGCTCAGGTGCAGCGGGACCAGCACCTGGTCGCGGATCCAGCGGTAGATGTCGCTGCCGGCGCCGGCCTTGGACACCAGGTAGTTCTGCATCGCCCGGGCCAGCACGAAGGTGTCGGAGGAGTGATAGACCCACTTCGTGCCGGGCTCGGCGGAGTGCGGGAAGGCCAGCGCGGCGGTCATCTTCGGCCCGTACGCCTCGGCGTCGAAGAACGCCATCATGCCGCTGCCGGCCTCGTCGGCCTCGAAGGCGCTGGAGGAGTAGTTGCCGGTGGCCATGTTCGCGGCGTCCTGGAACGTGACGCCGTTCCAGGCGGAGGTGTCCGCCTCGCTGACCCAGTCGCGGATCAGCTGCGACGGCACGGACGAACCGTAGACCTGCGTCAGCCGCATCAGCACGATGCCCGCGAACGTCGTCTTGGCCAGCGAGTACGACGGCAGCACCATCTGGTTGCAGTACGGGTACGCGCCCTGCCGGGTTCTACACGCGCCAACGTAGTTCACCCCGCCGTAGGACACGCCATACGTACTCAGTGCCGAGGCGGTGATGCCGCTGCCGAACGCGCGGGTGTCGATGCCGACGTTCGGGTAGTCGGTGCTCAGCGCGCTGATCGGCTTGGTCGGGATGCGGCCCGCGACCTCGGCGGCGTACGCGTTGTTCAGCTTGGTGTCACCGGTCACGGTGTGCCGGGAGTAGGTCGCACCGACCTGGCCCCACATGTCGAACTGGAAGTACTCGCACGTCTCGTGCGTGATCTGGTAGCGGACCTGGGAGATCTTGCTGCCGTCGAAGAGGAAGGTCAGCAGGCCGTTGTGCACGCAGTTGGCGTTGCGCTCGACCAGCGCGAAGGGCAGCGAGACGCGGGTGCGGCCGCCGTCGCCGTTCTCGTTCCAGGCGCGGCCGCCCCCGACGATCAGGTTCCAGTACGCGCTCTTGGTGATCTGCAGGCCGCGGACTGCAGGGATGACGTGGCTGCCGTTCTGCACGAGGTCGATGCTCACCGGCGGCAGGTGCTTGAGCGCGGCGGTGGCCGCGTAGTGGTAGGGGTCCTTGACGGCGCGGAAGCCGCCTGCGGTGGCCAAGCCGTCAAGCTTCAGGGTGCCCTCGAAGGAGTGCGTCGGGGCGGCGGCCGCCGCGGGCAGCGCGAAGGCGTCGTTGGCGACGGTGCCGGTGGCCGCGCCGCGGGTCAGGTCGGCGGCGGCCAGCACCGACCTGGTCACAGCACCGCTGCCGGTGAGCGGATCACCGGGCACGGCGGACGCCGCGGACGCGGGTCTCGCCGCCAGCGGTGAAAACGGCACGAGGGCAAGTGCCAGTACGAGGACGGTCAACAGGGCCCAGCGGCGCCGGGCGTACAAGGGGGACACAGTGAACTCCTCGGGAACGCGAAGGGGTGGTGCCCGCATTCTGGGTACGCGCAGTGCTGCCGTCGAAGACCAATGGGGGTTCGACGGCATGCCTCGAAGGCATCGGCGGGGGTCAGAGGACGGCCGGGCCGACGGCCGCCGAGGGGCCAGAGCTCATGGGGTTCGCAAACCGCCGCTGGTGGGCAGTCAGCAGCCGGGCGAGGAACTTCCCGTTGTGGCGCGGCACTGGAGTGACCCCTAGAGGTCCGACACTTCCGTTTTATGCCGCGAGGTCGAGTCGCTGTCGCTAAGGCCTGTCAGACAAATGATCATCTAGCGGGGTCGCTGAGCCACAGGATCAGAGCCGCCAGGACGATTCCAGCCCGGTAGCGATCGGCGAGCTGGTCGAACCTGGTCGCGATCGCACGGAACTGCTTGAGGCGGGCGAAGCATCGTTCGACCACGTTGCGGTCGCGGTAGATGTCCCTGTCGAAGGCGGGTGGGCGACCGCCGTGGGATCCACGTCGCCGGCGGTTGGCCATCTGGTCTCGGCGTTCGGGAATCGTGGCAACGATGCCCCGGCGCCGCAGCAGGTGGCGTATCGCCCGGCTGGAATACGCCTTGTCGCCCAGCACCCGCGCCGGTGTCGTGCGAGGTCGGCCCGCAACGGCGCGCGGGATGCGGATACTGTCGAGGACCTGGCCGAAGGCGGTGGCGTCGTTGACGTTGCCGGGTGTGAGCACGATGGACAGAGGGAGGCCTTGCCCGTCGACGGCGACGTGGACCTTGGTGGTCAGCCCACCCCGGGACCGGCCGAGTACCTGGCGCGCCTGCGAACGGCCCGGATCTTCCAGTTCGTCCCCATCTGCGGCCCCTTTTTGCGGGCGCCGGCCGCGTGTTGGTGGGCCGGGTTGATCGTGGAGTCAACGGAGACGGTCCACTCCACCCGGCCTGCCGCTTCATCGCGGACCTGGACGTGTTCCAGCAGCTTCGCCCAGGTCCCGTCCGTTTCCCGGCGGGCGAACCGCTCGTAGGCGGTCTGCCAGGGCTCGTATCGCTCGGGCAGATCGCGGCACGGCGCACCGGTCCGCAGCCGCCACAGCACCCCGTTGACCACCTGCCGGTGATCACGCCATGGACGACCACGTCCATCCACACGCGGCAACAGGGGCTCTATTGGCTCACACGCCGCATCCGTCAACTCACCTCGACCTGCCACAAGATCAATGACCAGAGTGCCCGCACTCGGACTCCCACCCGGGGTTTGTCACGAACCGGCTCAGCCGATAGGTGGTCGGCAGCGCCAGGCGCCCGCACAGCGTGTCGATCCGGATCATCGCCCCGTCGACTCCTGCCTTCCGAAGAACGCGCAACTGCGTACGTATCTCCGTCTGGTCCCGAGTCTCAACAATCACTTCCCACTGCCCCGCGTCCGGTGCGGTGCGAGCGGCAAGCTGCTGCCTCGCGGCCTCTTGTCGCCGCCTTCTTTTCCCCTGTCCTGGCACCTGCCCAGAATCACGGGCCGGCGTCAGGACGGCAAGGCAATTGGACCGGGCAAGCGCATCCCGGCTCTGTGATCATTGCTCGTCGAATGGGTCACGATGCTCATCGTCACCCGCGAGAAGGACCTCCGCTGCAAGCTCCCGCCTCACCAACGTGGGCCCGTCGCCCTCGTGTACCTGCGCAAGCACGAGCCGTTCACGCCTATCGCCGCCGACTTCGGCAGCTCGGTGGGAACCGCGCACGCCTACACCAACATGGTCATCGATCTGCTCGCCGCGCAGGCTCCCGGCCTGCTGAAGGTCCTGCACGAGACCGAGCCCGACCACGTCCTGCTGGACGGCACCCTCGCCGAGTGCGACCGCGTCGGGGACCGCCGGGCCGACTACTCCCACAAGCACCGCCGCCACGGCGTGAACCTCCAGGTCGTCGCCGACCCAGACGGCCGGACCCTGTGGCTGTCCCCGGCCCTGCCGGGACCACCCACGATCTGACCGCTGCCGCACCCACCGGATCATCCGGATCCGTGAACGGCAAGGCGTCCCCGTCCTGGCCGACCACGCCTACCAGGGCGCCGGCCCCTGGGTGACCACCGGCCGCAAACGGCCGCCCGGAGGAGAGCTGACACCGACCGAACGCACCGTCAACCGAGCCATGCCACGGCACGCGTTCCCGTCGAACGCGGCGTCGCCCGCCTCAAGCAGTGGAGCATCTTCCGCGCGCACGCTGCAGCCCAAATCGAATGACGTCCATGAGTCGAGCCGGGCTGTCAAACGAACGGTGTATCTCGTGTTGTTGAGGGTTACTGTCGGGCTGCGGAGAGTCGGCCATCGAAGGTGACGTCGAAGGCGTTCAGTGCGGTCTTCCAGCGCATGGTCCAGCGGGCCTGGCCCTTGCCGGTCGGGTCGAGCGACATGATCGCCATGTAGACGCACTTCAAGGCGGCTTGCTCGTTAGGGAAGTGTCCGCGGGCCTTGACCGCCCGCCGGATCCGCGCGTTGACGGACTCGATCCCGTTCGTCGTGCAGACGATGCGGCGGATCTCGGTGTCGAAGCGGAGGAACGGCGTGAACTCCTCCCACGCGTTCTCCCAGAGCCGGACGATCGCCGGATACTCCTTGCCCCAGGCGTCGGCGAACTCGGCGAACCGCTCGAGTGCGGCATCCTCGACGCGGTGTAGACGGGCGTGAGGATCTTCGCGATCTTGTCCCAGTCCTGACGGGCGGCATAGCGGAAGGAGTTCCGCAGCAGGTGGACCACGCACGTCTGCACGATCGTCTTCGGCCAGACCGTCTCCACCGCGTCGGGCAGCCCCTTCAGCCCGTCACAGACGAGCATGAGCACGTCGTTCACGCCGCGGTTCTTGATCTCGGTGAGGATGTGCATCCAGTGCTTGGCGCCCTCGCCGCCGTCGCCGGCCCACAGCCCGAAAATGTCCCGGCGGCCCTCGGCCGTGACCGCCAGGGCGACGTAGATGGGCCGGTAGGCGACCGCGCCGTCGCGGATCTTCACGTGGATCGCGTCGATGACGACCACCGATAGACGGCGTCCAGGGGCCGGTTCTGCCATTCGGCCATGCCCTCGAGGACCTTGTCGGTGATCGTGGAGATCCCCTGGCGGGACACGTCGGCGCCGTAGACCTCGGCGAGGTGGGCCTGGACCTCACCGGTGGTCAGGGCCCTTCGCCGCGAGTGAGATGACCATCTCATCGACGCCGGACAGGCGCTTCTGGCGCTTCTTGACGATCTTCGGTTCGAAGGAGCCCTCGCGGTCGCGGGGCACGGATATCTCCACCGGGCCGACATCGGTCAGTACGGTCTCGGCGCGGGTGCCGTTGCGTGAGTTGCCGCCGTTCTTTCCCGCCGATCGTGCTTGTCATAGGCGAGATGGTCGGTGATCGCGCCCTCGAGGGCCGACTCCAGGAGTCGCTTCGTCAGCTGCTGGAGTAGCCCGCCCTCACCGGTCAGCTGCAGGCCCTCGGCCTGAGCCCAGCCCACCAGTTCATGAATCAGCCGGGTGTCCACAGACTTCGCTGGCGCCGCCTCAGACGGCTCTCCAGGTTCGGCCTCGGTCACGTTGTCGCTCGTCATCGATGCATCTTCCATGATCGGGAGTTACACCGAACGTTTTACAGTCCCCGGCCTGGCAGCCCTTACGCAGTGGGTCGAACGGGAAGGCGCGGACCGGGCGGTGCCACGTGGCCGCGGTGAGCCGATCGCGGTCGACGGTGAGGCACAGCCGGTGATCGTGAAGCTCGGCGTATGGATTTCGAACACACGCGCGAGGCGCGAGAAGCTCGCCGCTGACCAACTCGCCGCAATCGCGGCGCTGGACGTGGACTGGGCGTGACACCGGCTGCGGCTGGTCATTAAAGGACGGCCAAGCGAAGTGCGCCGAGAGGCCCCGGGCGTCATCGCCCGGGGCCTCGTGCCGTCGGCGGCCGGCGGCTCCGCCCGGACATGGCGCGGGCCTGCAACGCGAGGTGCACACCGGTTTCACGAACCTCTATCCGAGGCATCACCGCAGTTCAGAGCGCGATGCGCGGCGGTGTTGCACTGAACGTGTCGCCCTGGCCGCTTTCGATGCTGCAGCCGCTGCGTGGCGTGAGGCCCTCGAGGACCTGGACGAGGACGTCCTCGCCGAGGCCGCCGCCGAAGCGCGGGCCTTCGGCGCCGGCCCGGCGGCCGCCGTCGACGAGCTGGTGCGCGGCCTGCTCGGGCAGTTGGCCGACTGGCAGCAGTCGATCGGCGAGCTGGGCCGCGTGCTCACCACGGCAACTGAAGGCCGACCGCTAATCCGCTGGTCCACCGATGCCGGCCGCACCGAGGGCATCGGGTGGCGCCAGGCCCGCACCACGCTGCTCGAGGCCGTCGCACGCCACCACCACGCCCACCTGCTCGCCGCCATCATCGAGCTCGGCGGTGAGCTGCAGCTCCCAGCTACCCGTAACGGGCGCTTCAGGGGCGCGGTCATCCCAGAAGGCTGCGCGGTCAGCGCCGGCCGCCGCCGATGCGGCGGTCGTCGGCCAGTGCGGTCAGCGGGCCGAACTCGCTGGCAAGCTGGTTCCACGTCAGAACCTCGCCACAGCGGGCCGGGAACTCCTTCGGGTTGAACTCGGGCATGGTCCAGGTGCCAGTGCCCCGGTCCCGCAGCCACAGGTCCCCGTCACCGTCGACCACAGTCGGCGGGACCGGTACGGGCTCGGCCTGATCGGTGGGCTCCCAGGTGACCCGGCCCGGGTGGGAAACGCGGCGCAGCTCGGTGGTGGCCAGCCGCGCGGCCAAGTCACGGGTGGACTCTTCTGCGTCCTTGACCGACGCGAGTCGGAATGCGTCGTCAAGTACGGGCAGGGCTGGATTCTTGCTGCGCTTTGAACTCATACGCTGACTACCTCCGGTGGGGGGCGTCACATCCGTTATGGCGCCCCGTAGAGGAACACGGTATCCGAGGCGGGAGCCGGGCCGGCTACGACCACTGTCCAGGTGGAGGCGCTGGCACACCGGGCGGTGGGCTAGGGAGTGTCTTCAAAGGGGGCGAATCCAGAGAAGGAGTGAGGCGATGGTGACTGCCGCTTCGTAGGATTCACAGGTTTCGTCGTAGCGGGTGGCGATCGCGCGGTATTGCTTCAGTCGGTTGAAGCATCGCTCGACGACGTTGACTTGCCGGGGCTCTACGGCAGAAAGATGGGGCGCTCGCCGGTCTGGTTGCCTTTCCATCTGCGTAATCGGGGCCGGCCTGGTCGCGGCGGTGCGTGCGAGGCAGCGCCCGCTACCGCCGCCTTCCGCCTTCGATCTGCTGCTCCTGACGGGCGCGACCCATCAGGTCACCCGGCTGCTCGCCAAGGACCCGGTGACCAGCCCGCTGAGGGCGCCGTTCGCGCGGTACCGGGGCACGTCGGGCCCGGCAGAGCTCCAGGAGGACGTCCGCGGCAGCGGCCTGCAGCACGCCGTCGGAGAACTGGTCACCTGCCCGTTCTGCCTCGGCGTGGGGGCCACCGCGCTGGCAGTCGGCCTCCTGATGGCTCCTCGTGCCACCCGCCTGGCCGACGCGCCCCTCGACGGCGCCGCGGCCCGCACTCGGGTCCTCAACGCCGACCGGGGGTCCTCGGTTTCCGGGTGTTGTCTTGGCCGAATGACGGCCGGTGCGGTCAGGCGCCGCTGGTGCCGGTCGATGTTGCCTCGCCGAGGATGGCCAGGGTCAGCACGTTGCCGGAGATGCCCCAGCCGCCGTCGGCGACCTCCTCGACCAGAACCATGGTGTTGTTGCGAGCGCGCTCACCGTAAATCTCGACGTACAGCTCGGTGGTGCGGGTGACGATCTCCTCCTTCTGCTTCGGGGTGAGGGTCTTCTCGGGGACCTTGAAGTTCGCGAAAGGCATGGCTGGTTGTTCCTTCTCTCAGTGGGGCGTTACAAGGGGTGTTACAGGGAGCTGCCTGCGGTGAGCAGGCTGTCCAGTCCGATGCGGCGGAAGAAGTCGGCGCGGAGGCGGTCGGCGACCGCGGAGACGACTTCGCTGCCGTCCCGGCTGGGGTCTATGTGGGTGCGCAGCGGCCGAGTGCCGTGTTTCATCGCGACCAGTCGCGCGACGGCTTCGGCGACCTCGGTCACATCGGCGTCCGAAGGGATGAGCGCGCGGCCAGGCGCTTGCTCAGATCGCCCGTAAGGGGTCGGTGACGCTGGTCGTAGGCTTCCGCACAGTCGGCGTCGGCGGGGGCGCCGACGTTGGCGAAGTGGTTGGTGCCGGTGGTGAACGCACCGGGCACCACGATCGCGGTGTCGATGCCGAACGGGAGCACCTCGGCGGCGTAGCTGACGGCCAGGGCGTCCGTCGCGGCCTTGGCGGCGAAGTACGGGGCCAGGAATGGGGGGCAGCCGCCGCGGGTGCTGGAGCTGCCGATCCACACCAGCAGCCCCGAGCCCTGCTCACGCAGCTTCGGCAGGGCGGCGCGGTTGACGCGCTGGGTGCCCAGAACGTTCACGTCGTACAGGTCCGCGAACTGCTCGGCGGTGAACGCCTCGGCGGGGCCCAGGACCATGTGCCCGGCGTTGTGCACGACCGCGTCCAGCCGGCCGCGCTCGGCGAGGATCCGGTCGACTGCGGCGTCGGCGGAGTCCTGGGAGGTGACGTTCAGCTCGACGGCGTGCACGTCGACCCGGTGGTCGGTGCCATAGCGCGTCAGGTCGGCCGCCGCGGTGCGTTGCGGGTCGCGATCTGGCGGATGCCCGCGTACACGCTGTGACCGGAGAGGGCCAGAGCACGCACGGATACCGCTGGAGGCCCCGGCGACGAGGATGACCTTCCCGGTTCCGTCGTTTCCCATGACCGGGCCCTTTCGTTGATCGATTCGTTGATCGAGGGGGTGGCTGCGGGCGGTTCAGATGATTCCGCCGTTGGCGCGGATGACCTGTCCGTTGATCCAGTGGCCGGCCGGGGAGGTCAGGAAGGCGACGACCTCGGCGATGTCGGCAGGGGTACCGAGGCGCTCCAGCGGAGGTTGGGCGGCCAGGCAGGCGATGGTCTCCTCGTCCTTGCCGTCCAGGAACAGGTCGGTGGCCGTGGGACCGGGCGCGACACTGTTGGCGGTGATGTCACGGCCCCGCAGCTCCCGGGCCAGGATCAGCGTCAGCGCCTCGACCGCGCCCTTACTGGCGGCGTACGCGCCGTAGCCAGGGAAGGCCAGCCCCACCACGGACGAGGAGAACGTCACGATCGCGCCGCCGGGGCGCACATGACGGGCGGCCTGCTGGACGACGACGAACGTGCCGCGGATGTTGGTGCGGTGCAGATCGTCCAGGACAGTCAGGTCCAGCTCGGCGATCGGCGCCAGGTGCATCCGCCCGGCCGCGTGCACGACGACATCGACGCCCCCGAACTCTGCTTCGGCCGCGTCGAACAAGGCTGCGACCGCGTGTTCGTCGGCGACGTCCGCGCGCACGGTGATCGCCCTGCCGCCGCTGGTGACGGCCTCCTTCACGGCGGCTTCAGCCTCGTCCTGGTTGCCGGCGTAGCCGACCACGACGGCGTACCCGTCGGCGGCCAGCCGGCCGACGGTCCGGCGGCCGATGCCGCGCGAGCCACCGGTGACGATCGCGACACGGGGTGAGGCGGAGGACTGGGCCGAGGCAGCGGTCCCGTCGGGGGAGGTGGTCCCGCTGGGGGAAGCGGTTCCGCCGGGCGAAGTGGGGATGGGCATGGCTGACTCCTGGGGTGGGTGGGGGGCTTGGGCCGCGGTCTTGCCGTTGCCCTGCCGCGTCCTCCACGATCGTCCGGTTCCCCGTCCCCAGCCAGGGCTGCGTCTACCCAGGGGACGCCACCCCCTGGCTGTGCTCCGGCGTACGAGCGACCATGGAGGGGTGAACCTTCCAGAACTCGGCGCTTTCCTCAGGACACGCCGCGACCGCATCCGCCCCGCCGAGGTCGGTCTCCCCGGAGGCCCGCGACGGCGCGTCCCCGGGCTGCGCCGCGAGGAAGTCGCGCAGCTGGCAGGGCTGTCAGCCGACTACTACACCGAGCTGGAACGTGGCAGCGCGAAGAACGGCGTGCAGCCCTCCACCCAGACCGTGGCCGCCCTCGCCCGCGCCCTGCGCCTGAACGGCGACGAGCGCGACCACCTGTTCCACCTGGCCGAACGGCCGATCCCCCCATCAGCACACGGACCATCGGCACACGTGCAGCCCGCGCTCCTCGGACTCCTGGACCGGCTGTCCAACACCCCCGCGCGCGTCATCACCGACCTGCACGAAACTCTGGTGGAAAACGACCTGGCCCTGACTCTGCTCGGCAATTCCCCGGCACGCCGCGGCCCGGCGGCGAGCTTCGTGTACCGCTGGTTCACCGACCCGCAAACTCGCGAGATCTTCCCGCCCGAGGATCATCCGCACCACTCCCGGGTGTTCGTGGCCGACCTCCAGGCAGCGGCTGCCCGGCGCGGCCGGGACGCGGAGGTCACGGAGATGATCGCCGTGCTACGCCGCCGTAGCCAGGAGTTCGCAGCCCTCTGGGACACCCACGACGTCGCGGTGCGCCGCAAGGACCACAAGAGGATCGTCCACCCCATGCTCGGCGTCATCGAACTCGACTGCTACAACCTCCTCAGCGAGGACGGACGGCAACGCCTGCTGTGGTTCACCGCCCCACCCGGAAGCCCAGGAGCCGAGCAACTGGAACTGCTGTCTGTCATAGGGACCCAGGAGCTGAGCGTCACGGAGGCCATGGCGCCTGAGAGGTCGTCCGATCAAGGCGTGGCGGCCCCCACCCCCGCCTGCAGTCCCGGTTCGTGAGCGACGAGTTCAAGGGCCTGGAAGCGCACGCCTGCCCAATGTCCGCCTGCGCCGCCCCGGCGGGCTCCCCGTGCCGGACCGGCAAGGGCAAGGTGGCCATCCATTATCACACCGCCGCTTCCGCCTCGTGCCCCAGCTAGCCAAGGCCCCCTGCCCCAGCTAGAGCGTGTCTCTTTGATGGGTTGAGCTGTTGATCGGATGTGTCTGTCCGATTGGTGATCAGTGATGTTATGTGGGACCGGATCGAGCCGCTAATGTCGGCCGATCCGGTCCGCGGGCGACGATGGGCGAACCACCGCCGCACCCTGAAGGCGATCGCGTGGAAGTACCGCACGTGCGCGCCCACGATGCCGGGGTCATCATCGGCCCCGACCTCACCTGGGCTGACGGCCGCTGGACCGCCCACCCCGACAAGAGTCGCGACGAAACCCTCCGCCACCTCCCCGCCGACGTGGGTTCCTCTCCGGTGAGCTCGCCGAGCGTGCTGGTCACGGCGCGTCAGTACGCGTCCTCAATGAACGTGGCCGAGGGCCGGACGTATCTCATGGTCGAACTGACGGTCCAGTGACCGAGTAGCTGCTGGATGGCCACCAGGTCCACTCCGCGCTCGTAGTTGTGGGTCGCGCAGGCCCTCCGCAGGGCATGAGGGCTGAACCGGTCGGCAGCCGGGCGGCCCTCCAGCTCCATCAGATAGCGCAGGCGATTGCGGACGGTCCCCCATCGAGGATCCCGAACCTGACGGGCCCGTGGGGGCAGAACGGGCGAGGACCGGCCGGCGCCCAGCGCCACCAGTCTTTACAAAGACCTCGCACGGTCGGAGGTGTCGTAGGGATCACCACGACACCGACCGGACCAGACACGTCCTGCCCCGGGCTGGACAATGCCGGCCCCAGGCCAATCCGAGAGGCTGCGCCATCTTGAAGTAGCTGGTCAGAGTGCTGGTGTGACGCCGGTTCGAGGTGCTCGTGCTGGTCGTGGGCGGCAGTTGGGGGTGTAGATCGGGTGCGTTTACGGATTCCCGTCCGTCGTCGCGGGTACCGTTCCTACGCTCCGGCGCATGATGGATCGCGAAGTGCTGGAGCTGATCGCCGCGCGGCGTGCGAAGCTGGACGGGCTAGAAGAACAGCTGGTCAAGCAGCTGTCGGAGGTATCGGGCTGAGCGGGATGAGCTCGCCGTGGCCGAGCGGGTGTGGCAGCGGATGAGTGACCAGCTCGCTGACGAGCGCATGGAGGCTGGGTCGCCGGTCGTCCAGGTGGCGGGTCGGGCGGTGCGGCTGGTTCCGGATCGTGCGCCGGGGTTGGCTGAGTCTGTGGTGCCGGCGGAGTACCAGCGCATCCTGGCCGCCGTGCGGCAGGCTGGCGGCCCGGTCTCCACCCGCCAGATCGGCGAGGTACTGGGCTTGGACACCGGGGTGAGGGGCAGGCTGGACCCGCTGCGCGGGAAGCTCACGAAGCTGGCCGACCGCGGCTGGCTGCCACAAACGCCCCGACGGGAAGTGCACCACCCGCGCGTGACCAGGCCGCACAGCGACGGGGCGTAACCGAGCTTCCCACAGCGGCTGCTGGAAGTGTGGGACGAATGCCAAAGGCCGGGCCGGGGGCCGCCGTGTCCCTGGTTTGCCAGTGCCGCCTGCCGCTGTCCACGCACACCCTGGCCTTCCTCGCCGACCTGCTGCGCCGCCATCTCAAAGCGATACGGTCGAGGTGGCGGACACTGCCACCTGGAAAGATTGCCCTGATCATCCTGGCCACGATGCCGACAACGAGGATGAACGGCAGCACGAGAAGGGCAGCGACAGGATGTTCAGCCGTGCGCAGCTGCTCGCGGGGTCGGCAATGCGCTGGAGTACGGGCTCGACACCTACGAGCCGGGCCGCCCGGACGAGATCGCCGACGACGTCTTGGACGTCGCCGGGTACGCAGATCGCGTGCCGGACTACGGGTCCACCGTCATGACGTCGACCGCCTGCTACACCACCCAGGACATCCTCGATGTCGAGGAGTAGATCCTGGGCCAAGCGCTCGCCCGCCACGGCGAAGGCCGCACGGCGCTGACCCCCGATCAGTCGGCAGCCACGGTCGACGTGTTTCAGGTCGCGGTGGGGTTCAAGCAGCGCGCGGGGTGACCCGGCTGTGAGCGCTGCCGCCTCGCAGGGCCTCACCCAGGCGTCCGGGATCCCGGCGCGTGCGGTCGCGGCCTGGCTTCAGCAGATGCGCATCGGCGCGGGGTTCACTGGCGTCGACGTCCTGGTCATCGACGAGCCGACGATGGTGGACGACCGGGCCACAGCCGCTCTGATGACCGAGGCGGCCCGCACCGCACGCAGATCATCGACATCGGCGACCCTCTCCAGCTCCAGGCCATCACGGCCGGCGGCTGGTTCAAGGACCCACCGGCTGGTAGGCGGGCTCGCGCTGCGGGAGAACCGCCGACAGGAGGACGCCGCCGAACGGCACGCGCTGGAGGTCTGGCGGACCGGCGACCAGGCGCTGCATCTGCTTGCCGACCGCGGCCGCGTCCATCCCGCCGAGAGCGCGGACGAGGTCCGCTCGCTGATCCTCACCGCGTGGGACGAGCTCCGTCGCGACGGGTGGCGCGACACCTACGACCCCCTGGACGAACTGGTGGTACTTGCCGCCCGCAACGGCGACGTCGACGCGCTCAACGCGGGCGCACAGCAGATCCGCCGCGCCGCCGGCGAACTCGGCACCGAGTACACCTACGCCCTGCCCGGCGGCGACCGGCTCACCCTGGCCACTGGCGACACCGTACGGGTGGGTGCAATGACTACCGCAGCAGGCGCGGGGACCTGCTGAACGGCTACCGGGCCATCGTCAGCAAGATTGCCGAGGACGGGCGGATCGAGATCACGTGGCGCACCCGGGCGCGCGGCCAGGACGACGTCCACGTGTCCGCGTGGCTGACACCGGACCAGGTTGCCTCCGGGGCTCTGTCGCTGGGATGCGCGATGACGATCGCCGCCTCCCAGGGATGACCTGCGACACCAGCCTGCTGTACGGGCCCTGCGCCAACGCATTCGCGACGTACCCCGGGCTGACCCGGGGCAAGAAGGCCAAACCACCTGTGGCTGCCACTCGCTGACATCGAGAGCGAGGACACCTCGCCCGGCTCGGTGACGCCCACACCGAGAAGGAGAGCCTGGAACGCGCCATCGACGCCTTCGCCCGGTATCTCGGGCAGTCGCGCCCGGCCGCGATGGTCTCCTACTGCTCCATGAACCGCCGGCCCCCACCGTCGTGCCGTCGCCGACCCGGACCCGGAACGTCGTCGCCAAGGCCGCCCGCGCCCGGTCGACCACACTCCACAACCCACACCAGCGCAAGGCCCAACCGCAGGAGCGTGAGTACCGGCTGACGAACGAGCAGAAGCGGCGCCTGGCCGACATGCGCGAGGAGCGGGAGCTCGCCGGGGTCCGGGCCTGGAACCCGCGTCCGTACGGCGACCGGGCCGCCCAGGAGCTGGCCCGGCTCATCGCCACCGGCCCCGTCAATGCGCGGCGCGAGGATGAGGCGGCGGCCGCGGCCGCCGGGACCGAGCGGGCCCTGCAGGCGCAGATCCGCCGACAAGGCCCGCGGGGAGACCCGGGGGCAGCGGGAGCCCGTGCCCATTCACCCGCTACTCGACCTGGCCGACGCGCAGTTGACCGTCGCGCGTGCCAAGCAGGCCCGCGAGACGCAGGCCGCCAAGGTCGCTGCCGCAGCTGACGAGGCCCTGCGCCACCTCGCGCTCTCCGACGGCAAGAGCAGGCTCGCGCTGTACGCAGGTGGACGATGACGTCGAAGTCCTCTCCTGCTGCCGTGTCCGGGTGCTCGATCGCTCGTTCAAAGTCGAGTGCGAAACTCGGGCTTGCGGGGCTGCCCCCCTGAGGTGGTGGCCCCGCACGAGCCGATAGAGCCGCAGTTCAGAGGGAGTTGCTGGGCTCAGCCTGGCTTCTCCGTGCGCCCCTTGCCCCGCCGGGGCGCGGTGGCTCCGCGGATCTCCTCCGTGGCCGCGCGGAACGCGGGTGCGGCGCGGGCGAAGTAGTCGAAGAGCACGGCCTGCTGCTCCGGGGTATAGGAGCCGATGACCGCCGCAATGTGCCTGCGGGCCGGCCCGACCACGTCCTCGACCCGGTCCAGCGCGTCCGCCACGGGCTCCACGATGACCCGGCGCCGGTCACTCGGATCGGCGGCCCGGCGGGCGTAGCCGGCCCGTTCGAGGCGGTCGATGAGCCGGGTCGTCGCGCCCGTGGTGAGCCCGGTGCGGGTGGCGAGCTCGCCGGAGGACAGGCTCCCCTCCAGGGTGATGAGGCTGAGCGCGTACCACTCGGAGGTGTGCAGACCGGCCGCCTCGGCACTGGCCAGACCCTGGAGGCCGACGGCGTCCAGGTACTGCCGGAAGGTCGTGTGCGCGTTCGGGCCGTCGCCGCCTGTTGCCATTCTCGGGATCGCCTCCTACATTTATATCTGCACGCATGCAGATACTGCGTTCGATCAGCATCTGCATCAGTTTAGCCAATTGGGGAGTGGTCCGTCATGCAGTCCACCAGCGAGTCCGTCGCCTCCGTTCAGGCCGCGCTCGACCGGCTCGTCGCCGCCTGGGAGCGGCACGATGCCGGGGCGTACGGCGAGCTGTTCACCGAGGACGCCACGTACATCACCTACGTCGGCACCTTCTACCAGGGGCGCCGAGACATCGTCGAGAGCCACCGCACCCTCTTCGCAGGCTTCCTCAAGGGCACCCGGCTGGCCGACGAGATCCTCGACGTCCGTTTCTACGGGCCCGACGTGGCCGTGGTGAACGGACGCGGGGACACCTACAAGGGCAAGCGCCCGGAGAAGCTCAGCAAGATCCAGACGTACGTCCTCGTCCGTGACACGGCCGCCGGCGCGGACGGACAGTGGCGGATCGCCGCCTTCCAGAACACCAAGCGCAAGCCGCTGATGGAGGCCGTGTCCTACCGCTTCGCCCCGGGTCTCGTCCCGGCCGCCGAGCACTGACCGTGCGCAGCCGATCCGCGCCCACCGACACCCGAACGACCTTACGGAGAGCTCGCATGACCACCGACCAGATCAGCAGCCAGATCAACGACCGGACCGGCGAGGGGGCCAGCGCAGCCGACGCCCCGACCGCGCACCGTTCCCGGCGGCGCACCCTGAAGCGCGCCCTCGTCGCCACCGCTCTCACCCTCGGACTCACAGCCGGCGGCGGCTACCTGTGGCTCGACTCCATTTCGGAGGTCAAGGCCGCCGGCACCGCCGAGTGCACGGCCGTCACCCCCGCCTCGAGCGGCGCGGGCCCCGCCTCCACCACCAGTGACCGCGACGCCGTCTGCGGCGTACTGGCTTCGCTCGCCCGGGCATGGGGCGCCGCCGACGCCGACGGGTACGGAGCTCTCTTCACGACGGACGCCACGTACACGACCTACGTCGGCACCCACTACCAGGGCCGCAGCGACATCACCGAGGCCCACCGGGCCCTCTTCGGCGGCTTCGTCAAGGGGACGGAGCTGGCCGACTCGATCCTGGGCATCCGCTTCCTCGGCCCCAACGCAGCCATCGTCACCAGCCGCGGCGACACCTACGAGGGCAGCCGGCCGAAGGAGCTGTCGAAGGTCCAGACGTACACACTGACCCGCGAGCGCGACGGGCAGTGGCGGATCGCCGCATTCCAGAACACCCAGCGCCAGCCGGTCATGGAGAAAATCTCCTTCCTGCTGTCGCCCGACACGGTGCCCGGGGCCGAGAAGTGACCGCCCGCACCGCCCTGGTCACCGGGGCCAGTTCGGGCATCGGCCTGGCCTTCGCCCGCGAACTCGCCCTGGCCGGCTACGCGGTGACCGCCGTGGCCCGGGGCGAGGACCGGCTGCGCGCCCTCGTCCGGGAGCTCGGCCCGGGCCACCGCTACCTGGTCGCGGACCTCGCCACCCCCGAAGGCCAGGAGCTGGTCACCGCCGAGCTGGCCCGACGCCCCTTCGACCTCCTGGTCAACAATGCCGGCACCGCCCACCACGGCCCCTTCACCGGGACCTTGCCGCAGGAGGCGCTGGCCTCCGTGCGGCTGGGCGCCGAGGCCGTCGTCGTACTGACGCACGCCTTCCTCTCCGGGGCCGGGCGTGGGGACGCCCTCATCAACGTCTCCTCCACCCTCGCGCACGCCCCGGCCCCGGGCCTCGCCGTCTACAGCGCCGGCAAGGCCTTCGTGACCGCCTTCTCCGAAGCCCTCTGGCACGAACAACGGCCCCTCGGCGTCCACGTCATGGCCCTGTGCCCCGGCCCGACCTCCACGGAGTCGGAGCCGGAGTCCCGGACCGGGTCCGAGTCCGAGTCCGGCTCCGGATCCGGATCCCCCCGTCACCAGGACGCCCCGGCGGCCCTGGTCCAGAGCCCGCGGGCAGTGGTCCGCACCGCCCTGCGCGCCCTGGACCGCCGCACCGGCCCCACCGTCGTCCCCGGGCGGGCGAACTCGCTCTTCGTCCTCGCCACCCGCCTGCTGCCGCGGCGCACGCTCCTGGCGATGCTCAGCCGCTAGGTGTTTTGAAAGTCGGCTCTGTACCCCGTCCCGCATGGCGATGATCTCGGTGTGGGGAGAGGGGATCTTTCTGACGAGCAGTGGGCTGTGTTGGAACCGCTGTTGCCGGTCGTGTTGGTGGGGCGGCCGTCGTTGGGCCGGCGGAAGTTGATCGACGGGATCCGGTGGCGGGTGCGGACCGGTGCTCCGTGGAGGGATATGCCGTTGCAGTACGGGCCGTGGCAGACGGTCTTTGGGCTCTTCCGCCGCTGGCAACGTGACGGTACCTGGTCCGACCTGCTGACCCGGCTGCAAGTCCGTGCGGACGCGGCCGGGCTCATCATCTGGGAGATCAACATCGACTCCACGATCTGCCGGGCCCATCAGCACGCGGCAGGCGCCCGCCGGGACGGAAGGGCTCAGAAGGAACCGCCGGGCGGCACCCGCACGGAGCCAGACGACCACGGCCTGGGCCGGTCACGGGGAGGCTTCACCACCAAAATCCACCTGTCGTGTGAGCAGGGCCAGCGGCCACTGTCCTTGCTGGTCACCGCAGGTCAGCGTGGTGACAGTCCTCAATTCGCCGCCGTTTTGGATGGCATCAGGGTGCCTCGCACCGGACTTGGCCGTCCACGTGTCCGGCCGCTGCGGGTGCGGGGCTACAAGGCGTACTCCTCACGCGCCAACCGGGCCTACCTGCGAAAGCGCGGAATCCGCTGCACGATCCCGGAGCGTGCCGACCAGGCCGGCCACCGTAAACGCCGGGGAACGGCTGTGCGGGCGGCCTCCGGCCTTCGACCGCGAGGACTACAAGGCCCGGCACGCGGTTGAGTGCGGCATCAAGCGGCTGAAACGGAACCGGGCGGTGGCGACCCGGTTCGACAAACTTGCGGTCCGCTTCGAGGCAAGCATCCTCATCGCAGCTATCAACGAATGGCTCTGACCTGGCGTAAGTGCCATCCCCGGGTGGCTCTGCCCGCGAGTGCCAGCAGCGATCGTTCTGCTCGTTGGGAGGCACTCATTCGGCCTGGGTTCGATGGTCACGATGACGGGCAGCACCTCGCTCGGCAACTGGTAGGCCGGGCGAGGTGAGCCTGTTGGACCGACTGCTTTCCGGGCTGGTCCCCTTGTGACAGCCCGGCGCCCAGTCAGCTGAGCCGGGTTGTGGCATACGCCTCGATGGCGTCGCGCTGGTACGCGGCCAGGCCCGGTGCGATTGCCTCGTACGCGGAGCGCCAGGCGCTGTTGTCCACGCAGGAGCGCCCGACGGCGCGGTATTCCTCGGCCGACACGGGTCGCAGTTCGGTCATGGCCTGGTACTGGGCGTCGATCTGGGCCTGCACGGGCGCGGCGTCGGCCGGGTGGCCGGCGGCCATCAGGTCGGCCAGCAGGATCATCTGCGTCGTTCGCTCGCGCTGCCCGGCCTCGATGTCCTGCGGGGTCATCACGGCGACCCTTCGGGCGACTTCCTCGGCGTGCCCGGGGAAGTCGTGCAGGCTCTCCTGGTACTGGGAGGGCTGGATGCCCTCGAACAGGTTCTCCGGTCGGTTGATGGTCATGGGGTTGCCGTCCTTTCTGGACTGTTCCAGTTCGGCGATCGTGCGGGAGACGGTGCCGGCCAGGGCGTCGATCCGGTCCCGCTCAGCAAGCAGCCGCAGGTGGTGTCCGCGCAGGGCGTCCACCTCGTCGACCTGCTCAGCCAGGATCCGGCCGACCTCGGGAAGTCCTACGCCCAGCGCCCGCAGCAGGAGAATCTGCTGCAGCCGCAGCAACTGATGCTCCTCGTAGTAGCGGTGGCCGTTGGCACCGATCCGGGCGGGTGGCAGCAGGCCGATCTCGTCGTAGTGCCGCAGGGTCCGGGCGGTCACGCCCGACATCCGAGCGACCTCCGCGATAGGCCAGTCCATCGCTGTCTCCCTCACGATCGCGTCATCGGGCCGGTTCTCCGGCCCTGTTAAAGACGGTAGAAGCTGCCGCAGCGGCAACCGCAAGCCCGGGCCCTCGCGATCTGGATGGCCGCCCGCGACTTTCCCCGACGGTCCACCCAGCACACCAGTAACTTCCAAAACACGGCCTAGTAGCATTTCGTTACCTTGAGTGATCTTGCCTGGTGGTGGGCGCCCCTAGGGTGTGAAGCTGGGGGATGTAGAGCGGCTCCGGGGTGAGTTGGCGGAGTTAGTGGGTGATGTGTTCGGGTCCTGGTCGACGTGTCCGGCGAGCTGAACTGTGACGCGTTCGCGTTCGCCTCGTCGTACAACAGCGGTGGCATGTCCGCGGCCGGGAACGGACTGAACCCCGCAGTGCTGGCCGGCAGCACGACCCCCACCGGTAATGCATGTATCGGCACCTACGCGAAAAAGCTGGATACGGCGGTACACCTATTCAGCATCAACGGCACCGACCCGACGTTCAACGAAGTGTGCGGCCGGTCGTCGATGTCCGGCATGCACAATAAGGAAATCAATGGGCGGAAACTTCGGAACATTCATGCGCGCCATCTCGACGAGCTGAAGGTAGTCGACGTCCAGGACGTCCAGGACGTCCTTGCGTGCACAGGTGCGGGCTGCGGACTCGATGTCGCGCAGGGCGGCATGATCGGGGCGGTGGATCCGCAGTGACAGCGTCCTGAACCGTTCCCAGCCCCGGCGCTCCACCTCCTTCCACCCTTCGCAGGTCAGGCCTCCTTAGCGGGCCAGGTCGTGGAGGCTGAGTGAGCCTTCGGAGGCGGCGATCTTGTGCATCAGTTCCGGGCGGCTCATGTCCAGGCCCGTTGCCACCGCCTGAACATGCGAGCGAGCAAGGGCCGGCGGAAGCCAGCCCTTGCCCCCGATCCGGTCGAGGTCGCGCTCCTGGTCCTCATCGCGGTAGGTCAACCCGGTGACGTACCGCAGGGACCGGAGGCGCACGCGGCCGGGGTGGTGAGCGGCACTCACCGACGGCCCGTGGTGAGTACCGCTCCGCCTGGTGAGTGGGACTCACCACGCCTGGTCAACCGGGCGGCCCCCGCACCGTCCCTGGGCTCCCGGCCGAGGCCGGTCCCAGACTCGCCCATCCGTGAGCAGGCGCGGCTTGCCGCCCGGTCATCGGACGGCGATCGGGACGATGCAGGCCGCGAGCAGGCCAGCGCCGCCGATGGCCACCATCACCGGCGTCGCAAGCACCGGGTGACGGTGGACCAGGTATCCCAGGGCGCCCAGCACTAGGGCGACGACGAGGACCAGGAGCAGCAGAACGAGCAGGGCGAGCGAGGACACGACAGGTCTCCTTGTTGGTGGTGCGCTCGGGTTGAGCGCGGGCCACAGTCCGCAATCCGGAGCCCGCCCTCGAGTTCTCGCGAAATCCGATCCGGCTCCCGGTCGGGGGCTGTTCCAACGGATTCGCGAACGCTTGACGACGAACGTCCCGGCTGGTTCACCCCCTTGTTGCCCAGGCAGCAAGGGGGTGGTGGTGAACACTTTGGTACGGCCAGGAATTAGCCCCGCACCCCCCTCCCCTGTTCACATAAAGACACCCCATTCAATGTCTGACCTGCCCGTTTACGATCCGGTCAGGACTTGGATGCAGCGCTGAGCACATGTCCGGGCAAGCAGCACAAGGACCGCCCGCTGACTTGGTTATGGGACGATGGGCGGCAAATGTGACGCCGCCACAGGTCACCACTCCGTGCGGGGCGCAGCGGGGCGGACCTCGGTCGCTTCCTAGCTCCACCTCCCTGCCGAACGCGCTGACCAGGTAAAGCAGGGGAGTAACCTCCCGGCTGAGCCGAGAAGGACGGACATGTCACCGAGCTGAGAGATCAGCCGACCCACAGCCGATTGCTGTCCTTCCGCTCTTACTCATGACGTCGGTGTCACATCCCTTCGCAATGTGACGCACTGTGTCGCACCTCACACGGAAAATTGCCAGATAGCACAGTGCCACCCGGCGGGGTTAGCCCCGCAAGGCCTGGCTGCTGCTGAGCGCAAGGGATTCCCGGGCTCCGATGCCAGCGGTCTGCCGGCACGTCCCCCATGCGGGAGGCCCGTAGGTGGCGGTCACGTCGCGCTGTGCGCGGTTCCTGTAGCCCGAGCAGGGGATCACCGAGGCGATGTCCTCCTCCTGGGCTTGCCGGGCCATTCGCCGCCGCCGTCCGAGCTCTGCGCGAGGATCCGACACAGTCAAAGAACCTCACCAAGCGAGTCGACGCCTACCAGGTGCCAGAACCGAGAATTGACGGCGCCTCTGTCCGCCGGCGGTCGCCAAAGATGTGCAGCGCTGTACCAGCAGGTGGTGACAGCCAAGCTGACATAGCGCTCCTCGACCATCCGGTCCGGGAAGACCTCGCGCCTGGAACAATCACCGGAATCGGCAGTCCGCGACGTGCTCGGATACGGCCGGCCTTCGGCCTGAGGGCTGCAAAGAATGGGTGGTGGCCGCAGCCCATCCGGTGTGTTGGCGCCTTGTGGCAAACCGGATTTCGTTCGAGGTGTGTGGCGCGGGTGAGCGTTTGGCCGGAGGTTCGGGTGCGGCCGAGGGCATGAAAGAAGGGACCCCTTGGCAGCGACGCGGTTGCGACACCAACCCGACCAAGGGAGCCCGTTGCCTGATCAGCGCCTCAACCGCGACCACGAACGCCGCCCCGATCACCACCAGCAGATGGCGTGTTGGGCAGCCACGATCAGGCGGCGCCTGGCCGGCGATGCCCCGCGCTGGCCGGAGAAGCGCCCCGGCCGACGCCCCCGGGCCCGGGCATGAACCGTCCGTTCTCCCCCACCAGCCAGCCCCGCACGCCGCTCCATCAACCCCAACACCGACGGCATCACGGAAGCCGTACATGCCCACCCCTACCTCCGGCGGCAAGTCCGTGAAGAGCTTCTTCACGCGGCGCCGCTCCATGCCTTCGGTGAAGTAGCCGCCCGGGCCGCGTAGCAGGTAGCCGTCCTTCGTGGTGCCGTGCTTCTCCGCATACCGCTCGATCGCCTCTCGCACCGACCGCGGCAGCGGCACTTCCCGGAACTCCCCCGCCTTGCGGTGCTTCAGCTTCGCCGGCCTCAACGTGTTGGAATGGATCTGCTCGCGCACCCGGTACACGTCCTGCGCCACGACGTTGTTGACGTTTACCGCCCGCGCCTCACCGTTGCGCAGGCCGCATCCCGCCATCATGACAATCTCCAGCGCCAGGTCCTCGTCGGCGACGGCCAGTACTTTCGTCACGTATGCGAGAGAGGGAATGGCAACCGTTGACCGAACGCATTCGGGCTCCTGGATCCCTTTCACCGGGTCGTCCGCCATGGCCCCCTTGGTGTAGGCGTCCCGCAGGATGGTCTTGAGGACTCGGAATATGTTCACCTGGTTCCCGCGGCCGACGCCGTCGCTCTGCATCTCGTCCAGGAAGCGTTCGACCACCATCGGTGTAACCGAGTTCAGCTTCCGCGATCCCAGGCGCGGGACGATGTGCACGTTAATTGAGCTGTCGACGTGCCAGCCGGTGGAGTAGTCCGTCATTCTGCGCTGCCGCGGACGCCACAGCTTCGCGTATTCCTCGACCGTCAGCTGACCCAGTTCACGGCGGGCCGCCGCCACGGTCGGCGCTGTGGTCTTCTTCTCCGAGTAGAGCTGCGTAAGGCGTTCGATCGCGTCGTCCTGCGTGCCGTAACCGGACTCCTCGCGCTGCTTGCCGAGCGCGTCCCGGAAGCGGATCGAGTACTGGTGAGGGCAGCGGGTCGGCTTCGTGCAGCCGCAGTCCTTGAAGAAGGACCCCATGCCGCGGGCGAGCTGTCGGGCCACGCGATGAACCATCCGTTCCAGCCCAAGAATCGTGCTCAGGCGCCGCACTGCAGGTCGCAGGTCAGCAAGCGGGGACACGTCCGGGACGCATGCTGACCGTTTGCTGACCTGAAGGGGGCACACGATGCCTCTGACCTGCGGAAACGCCAAATAGCTAGATCTTGGACTTGAACATGGTGCGCATCATGGAGCTGCTCCCGGGCTAGGCTTCCTGCCTGCGTTTTTGCAGGTCAAGTGCTGTTTCCCTACCTTACAGCGCGTCGCATGTCCGGTCAGCTTTCCGCAGGTTCCCGAGGACTGATATTCACCACTTGCAGGTCTCGGAGCTGCAGCACGGTCACCGGAACCACCGGGTCATCGGCGCCATGCCCTGTCGGACGTGGAGCAGGCCGTGCATCTGCGAAGAGCGACCGGCTTACCTGTCAGTCGATGTCCTGGCCGGGCAGGCGCAGAACTCACGGGCACAGTTGCCGTCTCGCAATGCCGCCACCCCCGAGTGCTGCACGCGCTGGTGGTGGCTACCGTGAGCGGGCCTCCCAGACGCACAGGTCGGGAGGCTGCGGATCGTGACGGATTGAGTGACATGGGGAGCGGGGCGCCGAGGCTGACGAGGAACCCGTCCACCCCGTCAGCCGGACGATCCTGGTCCGCCAGCGCCCGGACGCAGGCTGCTCGGCCAATGGACGGCGTACGAAGCCGGCCGGGGACGGCCCAGGCCCTTTCACAGGCACCGCGTCGGCCAACTTCTGCTCCTGGAGCGGGGGATGGATGCCCTGCACGCCTCTGTCCTGCTGAACCGCTGCTCTCTGCCATGATGGCTGTGGCCGAAAGGGCGGCAGCCGAAGGATCACCGCGGCTTCACCGAAGGTCTGCCGCCCGGTGCAGAGCTTCGAGGAGCTCCCGGTTGCTCACACCTTTGGATCCCCACGGACACCCGTTCTGCCTCTTCCTCCCGGGCGCCTGAAATCGGGGCTCACCGGGCCGGTCCGGTGCCCGGCGAGCAGGACCACCCGTTCATCGCGGCGCCACCCACGCCATCATCGATGGCGCCACGGGCATCGAGGGACTCACCGCCGCGCAGGACGTCGCACAGACCCACTCATGATCGCCTTTTCGATGCTGCCGCGCCGCATACTTCAACGTCGGCATCTGACCGCGCCCGCGCCTATGGCCCACCCTCTGAGGTGACGTGCTGAGCGCCGATGACCAGCGTGTGAAGAGCACGACCTGCGGCGCAGTTGGAGTGCCACTGTGGGCATTCCTGGACTTTAAGAATCCGGGTTCTTCAACTGTCGGCCGACTTCTGTGCTGCTCCTCTCTCAACACCACCTTACGTGCAGGACGACTCCACAGGAATAGCCTCCCCTTCAAGTGTCCCCGGAAAACCGAGGGGCCTGCAGCATTCAGGGAAGAACGCGGAGTCGCCCAGCGATTCCCGGAATCTCACCTGTTTCCACTCTCCGCATCCGGGTATCCGCTGAATAGCAGTCCACTGAAGCAAGCACCCAGGTCGCGTAAAATTTCTAGGTGAGGTTCCACCGTGCTGAAAGCCATCGCAGATGTTCTCAGGTCCATCGGAAGCGCCATAGCCACGGTCGTCACGCTTCCGTTCCGTGCCCTTGCCAAACTCTTCGGCGGAGCGTCCAGCAGCGCCCATGGCCACCACTGATCAGCGAGGACGGGCCTGGCACCCGCTCCTCGGTCATTCCCCTGAGCCGAGCCGGATCACTGCGGCGTCCGCCCTGTCGGCTCGGCTCACCATGCCATTCGGAGCAGCCGTCGTCCGCGAGGGGCCCTTGGGGTACTTGTGGCTCTGTGAACTCACCTCAAACCTCGACAGAAACTCCAAGCTTGCAGGCAACCCAGCTCAAAAAGGCCCCCCGACCGCGCCGCTGCCGTACTTCCTCATTCTTGGAGACGTGCTGGGAGCGGCGTATACGTCCTAATACTCCAGTCACACTTCGCGATCTGCTTCGACGGCCTTCGGGGCTACTGACATCAGCCGGATCGCGGAGGTTGGCGGATGGACAAACGCACGGTCATGTTGAACGAGCTCGCGCAGAGCCTGCGCCCGATCGGGCAGGGTGTCGAGTGGTTCGAAGCCTTGCCCGCCCGGACCAGTACGAGGTTCTGCGGGATCTGCTGGATGGGTGAGCTCAGGGCGTGGTGCGGTGGTCGCGGACGGCTTCTGGCAGGTGTGTCCACTCGCCGACGTCTCGAATCGGGGTGTCGGTGTCGGAAGACCGCCGCGTCGGAGGAGTTCAGCAGATCTTGACCGTCGCGGACCAGGCCCCGGGGGTCAAACCGAACGCAGCGTCTCCACGACGTCCCCACGGCAGCCTTCAGCCGAGCCGCCCGGTCACGCCCACGACGATGGACTCGGGACCGAACACAGCAGAGCCGAACGCTCCCCTCGTCTACCGTTCGCTCTCGGCGCCGTCGGATTTCGAAGCCTCGGTCTCGTCCAGATTGCCGAGGCGGCCCTCCACGACGCCGTCGGTGATGCGGGTGACGAAATGGGGCTGAGGAGCTGTGGCCGGGCCTGTGACGTTCCAGCCGTCGGAGAGACGGAAGGCGCTGCCGTGCCAGGGACAGCGGAGACAGCCGTCGATGAGCTCGCCCTCGGACAGCGGGCCACCCATGTGACTGCACCGGCCAGCCAGGACATGGACGGCGCCGGCCTCCTCGCGTACCACCACGACCGGCTCGTCGCCCACGTGGGCGCGGACGGGCTCGCCCACCGGAAAGTCCGACAGATCGCCGATACGGTGCCAGCCCGGCCCGACGACGTCGGGAATGTGTTCAGCGTGGTTGGCTCCCGATGCCTGGCGGAAGGCCATATGACCGCCTACGGCGCCGCCGACGCTCACCGCGGTGAGCCCGGCAAGGCCCCACAGCCGGCCTCGGCCGAAGTGGCCGCGGGTACGGGCGGCAAATGAGACTGCGTAGAGCGCGACACCTGCCGCGTTGCTGGCCGCGTGCACCAGCCCGACGCGCATCTGCGGTCGGCGCAGCTCCGCCCAGTCCGTCCAGCCGGCCAGCGCCGCGGGGAGCGCGGCCACCAGCCCCACCCCGACCAAGGTCCGCGCCGCTCGCTGCTTGCCCGGAAGGCAGTCCAGAACGGCGGCGGACATCCAGCTGCCCAGGGGCAACTGCACCATCAGCGGATGCACGGGATGGCCCAGCCACCGTCCGTGCAGAACGTCCCTCCCCCGTCCCATGGGCACGGCCCGGACCGTCCGCCGCAAGGCGTCGGCCAGGCGGTCGGCGCGCTCGGAACGCTCAATGCGGTCCATCGCGAGCAATACATGTCCCGGCCCCGCGTCGGACGGCAGGACCGTACGGAGCGTGCAGATCAGGCGTCCCCACGCCCCAGTGGTGTTCATGCAACGCGTGTATCCCGTCGGGGGCCCTGGGAAACGGGCCCGTCATGTGCTGCGGAGGCCAGGTACTGCCCCGCAACCCCTGCGTTTCCCCGGCTTCCCACGCCTCGGCCGCCTCGGTCTATCAGGCGTTCCTCACCCGTTCGCCGGTAGGCAGACGACCGGCACGCGTGCGTCCGGGATGCTGCTCGCCGGCCGACGCAGCCGGCCTGCCCCGGGCGCGCCGATCCCCCGAGCCACTGCGCGGACGCGCTGCGGCTGGGCCATCACGCCGGACTGGACCCTTGCCTCCTGCACGATGGCGCGCCCTTGGTACACGGAAGGAATCGGAATCCGGCGAGCGGTCACGCCCCGGTGAAGGAGCGGTGAGGAAGAATCGGGACGGCCGGGGCAGGCCGGAGTCCGACGGTCAGCGCGCGTCGCCTGCGGCGGTCCGCTCAGCAAGCTTCTGGAACTCACCGAGGTCGTAGTTGGCAAGAACCGAGTCGAGATTGGTGAGGGCTCCCAAGTGCTCCACGAATCCCTGGGGGTCGTATTCGACCTGGAGAGTCAGCCGGCTCGACTCCTCGTCCAGTCGATGGAAGGTGACGACACCGGCGTGATGGACGCCCTCCGTCGTCTTCCAGGCGATCCGGTCTTCCACTGTGACCTCGGTGAGTTCGGCGACGAAACTCTTGTCGACCCCCGGCAGTGCGAGCTGCCAGGCGAACCGGCGTTCGTCCAGCGGATCGACGCGCTGGACATGGCTCAGGAACCTGGGCCACTGCGCCACATCACTCCACAGTGCCCAGCTGACGGCCACCGGGGCCTTCATATCTACGGTCTCCACGATTGAAGAGGACATGAGGACTCCTTCGTGTGTTCACGGGTTCGGTTCATGGGTTCGCGCGTTCGCGAGCACGTCATGCGTGCTTCGGAGGATCACCGGAGGTCCGTCCCGCACAGCTGGAGAGGCCGGGCCCGTACCGCGGATCAGCCAGGTGTGGCCAACGTGAAGGGGTGCCCGGCGGGATCGGAATAGAGGCGCGTGTCTCGGACGCCCCCGTTGTCCTTCGTGTCCAGAGGACGCGCGCCGAGACCGACGGCCTCGCGTTCCGCCTCGTCCATGTCCTCCCGCGCCACCAGAATGCGCAGATGAGCCTGCTGGGAATCTTCGGGCCGCGGCCAACTGGGCGGCGCGTAACCGTGATCCTTGCGGATCGCGAGATGCGCCCCGCTGTGACCCACCACCTCGACGATATCGGAATCATGACTGACATGGACTTCCGCATTGAGCAACACGGCGTAGAAGTCGGCCAGTTCCTTCGGTTCTGCGCAGTCCAGTACCAGCACGCTCGTCTTCGGCACCGCCATGGCCATCCTCCGGTTTCACGGGTATTCAGGCTCCGGACGTCGTTCCGACTACCCGCGCCCGAGGGCCCCACACCCGTGCCCTGGCGAACGGTCCCCCCGCGATCGAGGCAGACGCCTTGACGAGCGGACCGCGAAGGAATCCGAGTTCTTCAACCGCAACATGCTGCCGTGACACTCAACCGCCACCCGGTGCCGACGCGGCAGAGCGCCGCACCGGGACCCGGCCGCGGCCCGCTGAGCCTGCTTCTTCGGGCACGAACCTGAGCACTTGAACGGGCGCCCTGAGCGGTACGGCTGAGGCCTGGCCGGCGGCTGCTCATCCCGCACTCGCCTCCGGCTTACGTCCCCATACGGTGAACATGCCGGCCGACAGCGCGGCGCATTCATCGGACCCCAGATACCGGACCGCCACGTCAATGGCCGCATCGTCGACGAGCCCGGTGGCGACCATCGCCGCTCTGCTGCGCTCCCACGTATCCGCCCAGAACCTGCTGAGGGCGCTGCCCGGCAGCAGCGGCGGCACATGGATTTCAGCGGCGACGGACGTGAGCCCCGCCCCGCGCAACATCTGCGGGTACGACGGCACCCAGGAGACATCGGTACCGATCGTTGTCCGCAGCCCCTGCCACATCGCCCGCATCGCCGCGGTGTACGGCGTACCGGGCGTGCGGTCACTCGTGAGGTCGACCGCGTCGCTGAGCACCAGCACACCGTCGGGCGCGACAAGTTCGGCCCATGCCCTGATCAGACGGTCCCGCTCGGGCAGGTGCATCAGCACAAAGCGTGCGTGGACCAGCTGGAAGCGGCCGGAGACAGACTCCGGGGCGGTGACATCGGCCTCCAGCACGTCGAGCCCGGGCACGGGCCGCTCCGCGAGGAACCGCACGTCGCGGTCCACGGCGAGCACGCTCTCCACCCCGGCTTCATCCAGCAGCCGACAGGAGACCGTGCCCGTGCCGGCTCCGACGTCGAGGCAGCGCCATCCGGGGCCCGCACCGATTGCCCGCAGCCGGGCCATGGTGAAGTCGTCGTAGGCGAGGGCTCCGAAATCGATGCGTTCACCCTCTCCCGCCTGTTCGGGGCGGAAGAACGCCTCACCGTAACGGCCACCACCGGGCGCTCCCCCGCGCGGGGCGGCGGTCACGCCGCCCCGGGGACGACGCCGAGCGCGTCGTACCTGTCGGGCACCCGCACCCAGGTGGCGGGGGGCTGGAACTGCGGGGCGCTCAACGGTTTCATGACCGGGTCTCTCTTCACGCGGTGGAGCGGCGCCGGGTGGCCCCTCTCGAGACCAGCGCCCCATCGATCCTCCACATGCGATCGCCGCCGTGGTCGAGGCGCGCCGCGCCCGAGCCAATCAGCCCCAGGTCAGCCCCAGGATCTCGGCAGTCGAACGGGCGCTCCGATCCCGGCACACGACCGTCACACCGGCGAACGACGGCGACCGCGGAAGTTCCGCCCCACCGGCACGTGGGGGGGGGCGGGAGGCGTACGCGTACACGGACGGCTTTCGGGGCACACGGCGGAGCACCGGGAGGTCCGAGCCATCAGTCGGCCACCACAGCAGCCCTGCTACGCCGAAAGTTTGGAGCCCCATGCCTACCGCCCTGCCCGAGAGACCGGTCCGAGCGACCACGGCACCGCCTGCTGGCTTCCGCCCCGGACGATCGCCCGCCCTGACCAGCGGCAGCGGGTCGGCCGCGGTCCGGATCGGCGTACTGACCGTCTGTCAGGCCGCCCTGATGGTGGGGCTCGGTCTCCTGATCACCGGGCCCGCCAATGAAGGATGGCCACTGACCATCGAGGACCATGTCAACGAGGGTTTCGAGGGCCTACGCACAGGGGCCCTCAGCGACGCGTCACTCATCGCGTCGGAGGCCGGCAACACCGGCACGGTGATCATCGTCACCGTCCTGGCCTGTATGGGACTGATCCTCATACCCCGGCTGCCGAAGTGGCGGGAGGCGGCCTTCCTCGCCGTGTCGGTCTCGCTCCAGGCGCTGGTGTTCCTGGTCATCTCCACGTCCGTGGACCGCGACCGGCCGGATGTGGACCGCCTCGACGCCTCGCCGCCGACGGCCAGTTACACCTCCGGCCACACGGGTGCCGCCACGGCGCTCTACGCGGGTCTCGCCGTCCTGGCGCTCTCCCGCATCCGGGGGCCCTGGCGGAGGGCGGTCGGCGGCCTGCTGCTTCTCGTACCGTTGCTGGTGGCGGTCGCGCGGCTCTACCGGGGGATGCACCATCCCACCGATGTCGTCGGCGGACTGCTGAACGGCGGCCTGTCGCTCCTGATCGTCGGCCGCGCCCTGATGACCGACGGTCACAGCCCCGCCCCTGCGCCGTCGAACGCCATGGAGGTCGCGCTGGAGGCAGCGGAGCAACGCTCCGAACGCGTCGCAGGCCACACCGTCGTCATCGTCAACCCGACCGTCACGGGCGATGCGGAACGCGACCACCTGCGGCTGGTCCTGGAACAACACGGTCGCCGTGCCGCGGAGTTCGTCGCCACCACTGCCGACGATCCGGGCGGCGGCCAGGCCGCCGCAGCGGTGCGTGAAGGCGCGTCTCTGGTCGTGGTCTGCGGTGGCGACGGAACGGTACGGACCGTGGCGGACGCGCTGGCCGGCACCGGGGTGCCCCTGGCCGTGGTGCCTTGCGGCACCGGCAACCTGCTCGCCCGGAACCTGGGGCTGCCGCTGGAACCCGCAGACTCTCTGGCCGCCGCGCTCTCGGGTGGCGCGCACCGGATCGATATGGGGCGGATCGAGGGCGACTCGCTCCCGGCCACCCGCTTCACCGCCATGTCCGGCGCCGGCCTGGACGCTGCGATGCTGGAGAACACCGGAGACCACGCGAAGTCCGTTCTGGGCTGGCCCGCCTATGTGGTAGCCGGCGTCCGCAGTCTGCAAGCGCCTCGGATGGCCGTGTCGATCCGGCTCGACAGCGGGCCGGTCCTGCGCCGCACCGCGCGCACGGTGCTCCTCGCCAACATCGGCAAGGTGCAGGGCGGTACCGCCCTCGTCCCCGCTGCCGAACCCGACGACGGGGTACTCGATCTCGCCGTCTTCGACCCGCACGGGCCCACCGGCTGGCTGCGTGTCATCGGGATACTGCTGCGGGGCCGCCCGAAACAACCTCGCCCCTCCGCGCAGGGCAACTTCCCGCCCGTCAATGGCACCGAGACCGGCACTGGCGCCGGCACCCCCGTGGAGTACTTCACCTTCCGCCGCGCCGAAATCCGCTTCTCCCCGGTGCAGCCGCGCGAGATCGACGGAGATTCTGTACGACCGGGCCGGTGGCTCGTCGCCGAAGTCGAGCCCGGGGCCCTCACCGTGCTCCTGCCGTCCGGGGGTGAGTGAGAATGGGAACCGCGACCCGCGTCCCGCAGACCCGCGACATCGCGGGTGACGAACTCTCCGCCGACGAGGCACTGGCGTCGCTGCGGCGCTACGGTCGCTGGCCACTGGTGCGTGACTCCTTCGTCCGCTTCCGTTACGCCGACGGTTTCAGCCACTCCCGCGCGCTCGCCCTGCAGACCGATCTCGCCGTGATACCGCTGGTCATCGCCTTCGTCGGGCTGTCCGCCTCACTGCATACGGAGAACGTGGGAAGGCTGGCGGAACTGACCATCCACCGCATCGCCGCGGGGCCGAGCGCCGAGGTGGTGGACGACGCTCTCGACCGGAGCAGGCGGAGCGCCGGGGAGGGCTCGCAGCTCACGCTCTGGTTCGGACTGGCCTTTCGCTGGTGAACGTCACCACGGCTATGTGCCAGATCGAACGCGGCGCCAACCGGATCTACGGGGTTGAGCGTGACCGACCTCCTCGATCAACAACAAGCCGCCCGCTGCCTGCCCCTACTCCTTCACGATCACACCCCGCACACGAGGGAAGCCCCTGCTCATCGAACAGGGACTCCCTCTGCCACAACGCACTGAGCTGCGGTGATGTCCTACAAACCGGAGCCGGTGGCGGTCTGCCGGCCTGGCTCGCGGCGCGGAATCGCGGTTGCTGACCAGATCACTCCGTTACGGGCAAGCACTCGGCGAGCAGGTCGATGACGTCGTGCCAGGCGCGCTTCGCGTGCTGTGGGTGGTAGCCGACGCCGGGGACCACGGGGTGGTCGACCGGCGGGTGGTGGAAGGCGTGCAAGGCGCCGCCGTAGACCGCGAGGCGCCAGTCGACGCCCGCGGCCTGCATCTCGGCGGTGAACGCGTCCCGTTGCGCGGGCGGCATGATCGGGTCTTCCGACCCGACCCCGGCCCACACCGGGCAGCGAATGCGCGCCGCCTCGCCCGGTCGGCCCGTGGTCAGTGCGTTGACTGTCCCGATCGCGCGCAGGTTGACGCCATCGCGCCCGAGTTCCAGCCCGACGGCGCCCCCGGTGCCGTATCCGACGGCGGCGATCCGGCCGGGGTCGGTCCGCGGTTCGGCGCGCAACACGTCGAGCGCCGCATGACCGATGCCCCGCATCCGGTCGGGGTCGCCGAGCAGCGGCATGCAACGGGCCAGCATCTCCTCGGGGTCACCCAAATAGCGCCCGCCGTGAAGGTCGAAGGCCAGCGCTACGTATCCCAGCTCGGCGAGAGCATCGGCCCGGCGGCGCTCGACGTCGCTGAGCCCCATGCCCTCTGGTCCGAGCAGCACCGCGGGCCGGCGGTCGCCACCGGCCGGGAGCGCGAGGTGCCCGATCATCGTCAGACCGTCGGCCGGGTACTCGACCGTGCGCGTTGTAACCGTCGTCATGAGACTGGACTGTAATGATCGTCGAGCCCGGTCGGGCCGGTGTTCACCGCTGGCAGAACAGCGCGGGTGTGCCTCTGAAATGCGGCGATGACCCACAAGATCCGTCACAAACCCCGTTCCCGCGTGGGCGTCGACGCCCAAGCGACATTCCTGATTTCCCTTAACAAGCAACAGGGGCGTGAACTGCATCAAGACTTGGCAGCGCTAGATAAAGACCGTGCTGCGCACGTTCTACGATTTTCATCGGGAGGCGGGCAACAGGCCATTGCTCAATCCCTTCCCCCCTTGATGGTTCTCGGCATCGTGACCAGCCTCACACTCACCATGGATGGAACCGTTCCGGGGTGAGCGGCAGGGCGTTACCCGCCCGGGTGCCCAGCCATGTTCCGCGCCTGATCCCGGATGCTTTGTTCGACGCGCTGAAGCATGATCGTGACAGGGCGCTCGTGGCAGTGTGGGTGTCGACCGGGGCGCGTGCCAAGGAGCTGCCGAACCCAACTCAGCGGACAATCCACCTGGGGATTCCTGCCTTCGGCAAGATCGCAGCACGCACCTGCGCCGCCACGACCACGTAGTCATACGTAGGTGGTGCGTTGATCACTTGAGTGGTGCCATCGTTTGGCGACAGGCCCGGCTCGGCGGACGGTGACCGGCTCAGGTCGAGCGCAGGCAGAAGGGGTGTCCGGCCGGGCTGGCGTAGATACGACTGCCGGTGCGGATTTCCGGGGTGACCTCGTCGGTGGGTCGCAGTCGGGTGGCGCCGGCTTCGGTGGCCGTGCGGTCGACGGTTGCGAGGTCGTCGACACCGAAGTCGAGGTGCATCTGCTGGGAGGTGCCGTCCGGCCAGTTCGGGGCGGTGTGTCCGGGGGCCGACTGAACGACGATCACCGGGAGACCGGGGCCTGAACGAAGTGGTGGGTCGGCGTGGGGGTGACGGAGCCGCCGAGCAGCCGGTGCCAGAAGGAGCTCTCCTTCTCGATGTCGGCGGCATCGATGATCACGGAGGTCAGGGTGATGGGCATGGGGTGTCCTGTTCGTGTCGTCGGTGTACTCAGACGGTCGGGAGGATGCCGCCGTCGACGCGGAACTGCGCTCCGGTGAGCCACTTCGCGCGGTCGGAGGCGAGGAAGGCGATCATCTCGGCGACGTCCTCGGGATCTCCGGGGCGGCCCATGGGGACCTTCAGGTGGTCCACGATCTGCTGTGTGACCTCTTCGGTGGTGATGCCCTGCTTTTCTGCCATGTGTTTCAGGTGGGCGGTGGCACCGCCGGTGACGACGAAGCCGGGCAGGACACAGACCACGCGCACCCCACGCTCGCCGACCTCGGTGGCCAGTTCGCGGCTGTAGGTGTTGAGCGCGGCCTTGGCGGCGGCGTAGGAGGCCTCGGTGCGCTGAGGCAGTTGGCTGGCGATCGAGGAGACGTGCACGACGACGCCGGAGCCCCGCTCGACCATTCCCGGCACCAGGGCCCGGTCCAGGCGCACGGCGCTGAGAAGGTTCATCCCCAGGTCCGCCTGCCAGGATTCGTCCGACCGGCTCAGGGTCGGCACCGGGGCGCTCGCCGCGCCCGCGTTGTTCACGAGCACGTCCACGCCGCCCACCTGCTCCACGACCCGGTGGCCGAGTTCGGCCACACCCTGCTGCGTGGAGAGGTCCACCGCGAGGAATGTGGCACCGCTGTCCTCCTCAGGTCGGCTACGGGAGGCCGTCAGCACGGTCGCGCCCGCGGCGACGAAGCGGCGCGCAGTCGCCGCGCCCAGGCCCCGGCTGCCGCCGGTGACCAGTACCCGAAGGCCGTCGAGGCTGTTGTCCGTGAGGGGCACGTGATCTCTTTTCCGTAAGATGAACCGGACTCCGGAAACGGTACACGTAAACGGAACCGGACTCACCTTATGGAGGTTCTTGTGACGGCATCACGGCCGCTGCGCGCCGACGCGCGCCGTAACCGGGAGGCACTGCTGTCCGCCGCCCGCCAGGCGTTCCTCGGCGGTGACACCAGCGCGCACGTGGAGGACATCGCCCGCAGCGCCGGCGTCGCCGTCGGAACGCTCTACCGCCACTTCGAAACCCGCGAGGCGCTGATCGAGGAGGTCTACCGCACAGAGGTCGACGTCCTGTGTGCCGCACCCGGCGACCTGCTGGACGATCACGCTCCGGAGGAGGCACTGCGGCGCTTCCTGCTGCTGCTCGTGGACCACGCGGCGGTGGGCAAGGGGATGTCCAGTGTTCTGGAGGGCATCATGGCAACGGACTCACCGGTCTTTGACGACGCACGCACTCGTATGGCCGACGCTCTCTCCCTGCTGCTCGAAGCCGGCAGCGCGGCCGGCACCGTCCGCGACGACGTCACCGGCTCCACCCTGTTGCGTGCCCTGGGCGGCGTCTGCGGAATGCGCGCCACGGAAGGCTGGTTGATCGAGGCCCGGCAGATCACCGCCCTCCTCTTTGACGGCCTGCGCCACGGCGCCCCGAAGTAACCGCCTCGCACGCGGGTCCAGGCGATGAACTTCCGGTCAGCCATCGCCTACCTGTGACGCTACGTCGGAGGAACCTGATGCGGCAGAGTGATCTGCCGTCAGTCGCTCCGGTCTTCCGGGTGCGTGCTGTTCCCGCGGTGTAGGTTCTCGCCGTCGATGACATGTCGATCCTCTGTGACCTGCTGGTTCTCTGCCGGTTCTCTGTTGTCTCACCGCGATGTCATCCAAGATCAGTCTCAGATCGATGCCATTTCCTCGGCGGAACGATGAGTCTGCCGCTGAGTCACCGAGCACGAGGGCTACATGCGAGCTCAGATCGCGCACCGATGAGTTTCCCGCGCCGCGCCGGTCTGTGCGCGGGAGACCGACTCACGGAAGGCTGGCGCCATGCGGAAACTGATCTACGGCATGAACCTGACCCTGGACGGCTACATCGCCGCGCCCGGCGACGACATCGGCTGGAGCGTGCCGAGTGACGAGCTGTTCCAGTTCTGGTCCGACCAGTTGCAGGCGACCGACCTGTCGCTGTACGGGCGCAAGCTGTGGCAGACGATGAGTTCCTACTGGCCGACCGGCGACCAGCAGCCCAACGCCACTGCGGCGGAGATCCAGTTCGCGCGCCGCTGGCGGAACATGTCGAAGGTGGTGTTCTCCTCGACGGTCGACAAGGTCGACTGGAACGCCCGCCTGGTCACCGGCGACGCGGTCGCCGAGATCACCCGGCTCAAGGCCGAGGACGGCGGCCCGATGGCCATCGGCGGCGCGACGCTCGCCGGGGCGGCCATGCGGGCCGGGCTGATTGACGAGTACGCGCTGGCCACCGCGCCAGTGCTGGTGGGCGTCGGCACGCCGTTCTTCACCGCGCTGGACAGCTGGGTGAACCTGAACCTGGTGGAGACGCGGACGCTTCCCTGCGGCGTGATCCTGACCAGGTACGAGACGAGGCGCTGAGCGCCCGTCACGCGACTCGACCGTCTGCCGGGTCCACGCGGACGTGAACGCCACCACTGGGGTGGACAGCCGCCGGTGCAGCTCCGCATCCACCACTACCGGACCCTGCTCAGTGGTCAAGATGTAATCCGGGATGCGCTTGCGAGCCTGTCCCTCCACCACGGACACCGTCCATCGCGTCCGCCGCTAGATGGGCAACGCCGCGTACAGCCAAGGGTGCCCGCCAGGTGCTGACGGGCGGAGCGGGCCGGAACCCCGCCACCCGCACGGGTGAGAACCCCGACCAGCGAATCTCACGAAGACGGCATAAGTGCCGCCGATGTGCCATCGGAGATGAGACTGTGCCGCGAAATCTGAGACCCAACTGCCCGCACACGCTCAGGGGGCCTGGAGGACGGAATGCCGCACGCCTTGTGGAGTGGAGCCCGGCCGGACACCGCGATGCGAGGTCGATGACGGTCGCCAGATACCAGAACTTCCCGCCGCCGACAGGCAGGTAGATCAGGTAGATGATGTCGCCGGCGCACTTCGTGTTCGGGGCCTGGGGCGGTGAAATCGCGGCCGATCAGGTCCGGCGCCCGGTCCGCGACCGGATCGGGAACGGTGGTGCGGTGCCGGCGCCGCAACCGGACTCCCTCGACCTCGGACGCCCGCATGATCCTGGCGACACGCTTGTGGTTGACCGCCTCAACGCTCGTCTCGCGGAGCTCGGCGGTGAGCCGCGGGCTCCGTAGGTGCCGTCAGATTCCTGGTGCACTACTTGTATCCGGGCGGCCGGCCGCGCGTCGGCCGCCTGCCAAGCAGCCCGGTCTGCAGCCGTCCGGCGCCATTAGTAGCAGCTCGAGCAGCTGATGCCTAGAATGCTGCACGGCCGCTTCACGCCGTAACGGCGCTGATGGTCGGCGACGCGACGGAAGCGGTTCACCAGCGCGTCTCCCCGGCAAAGTACTTCACCACTTTGCGCAGGATCTTGCGCTCCTCCTCCAGCTCACGGACCTTCTTCCGCAGAGCCGCGTTCTCCGCCTCCAACAGGGCCGGCGACTGGGCCGGTTCCTGCCAACGTCGTCCCCGGGGACGACCCGCTCCGGCAGCCCGGACCCAGCTCCGCAGCGTCTCCGGATTGATCCCCAGAGCGGCGGCGACCCGACCTGATCGTCGCTTCGGGCCACGACTGGTACAGCGCGACCGCGTCCGCCTTGAACTGGGGCGGGTAGCTCGTCATGACCACGAGATGTCTGGCTACGTTGATCTCCAGGAACAGCGCTTCCTGATGGGTTCCGGAGTCAGTTGGTGATCATCCGGTGTGGGAATGTCGAGCAGAAATGACGGCGTGGCCGTGGGGCGGCGAAAAAATGGAAAGCGGAAGCCAACTGGCCGTTGCAGAATGTCCCAGCTCAGCATCCGATGGGAAAGGACCCGCCAACCGTGGCTCGTGCCATCACTCTGATCCGCTCCGCCTCCCTGTCCGACGTCGCCGAGTACGCCTACGCGGCCACTGCGCCCGCCGAGTCCCGCCTGATCTTCCTCGCTGGGGCGTGTCCGCTGAACGATGACGGCTCCACAGCAGCGATCGGGGATTACGCAGGCCAGGCAGCGAAAGCCATGGAGAACATGCAGGCCGCTCTCTCTGCCTCAGGTGCGTCACTGCAGGACGTCATCAGTACCCGGGTCCTCGTCGCATCGGCCCGGCGGGAGGACCTGGTGGCTGCTTGGCAGGTGGTCCGGGACTTGTTCGCTGACCATGACGTCCCCAGCACCTTGATGGGCGTCACCGTGCTCGGCTACAAGGACCAGCTCGTCGAGATCGAGGGCGTCGCCGCCGTGCTCGATTCTTGAGACCTTGCCGGTGCCGAAGTCCCCGATCAGGCGGAGCGGCTGGCTTGATCCACTCGCAGCTGGCAACGGTGTGGAGGGTCGCCACGTCGATGTTCGACGAGGAGACTGTCAGCCCCACCGCCACGATCATGATCTGATTTCGGTCTGCTTCTCGCGTCAACTTGCAGCCGCCAACCGTCACTCAGAGTCGCCATCGCGCCGAAGTTGAGCCAGAACCACTACTGCTCGACAAAGCCAAGATGTCCGTCTTCAGAGCCTCAGGATCGTCCAACATCGAGGGTCAAGGCCCAAGGCCCCATCGCCCCTCTCCCTGGAATCTGACGTCCGCGCACCTGGACCGAAACAGCCGAAGATCCTCGACTCCCTCCCCTGCTCCCCTGCTCCCCTGCTCCCCTGCTCCCCTGCTAAGGGATCCCCCGCGCAGGAGACCAGTTGGACCCTGCCAGTCGCTCCGGCTCTGAGTTTTGAATGTTGGTGGGCGGTGATGCTGCGGGGCAGCCCCGTGCGGCCGTAGTCGCGCAGGGCTGCCCGGGCGCTTCAGCTGAGTTGTGCCTCAGTGAAAAGCGGCGATGTTACGGGCGACCCAGTCGTTGAAACGGCGCGGAGCGCGACCGAGGACTCGCTCCACGGCCGGGCTGATCCGCAGTTCGGCGGGGTTCGGGGCGGAGATGATGTCCAGGGTGTCGTCGGCGAGCTTAGGCGGCACGAACTGGGTCATGGCGGCCTTGGCCTCCTCACGGGTGAGTTCGTGGAACCGCACCAGCGAGCCGAGCACGGCGGCGATGGCCTCAGCCTGCTGACGGGGCGTGATCACCTCGGGCCCGGTCAGCTCGAAGATTCCGCCGGTGTGCCGGTCGTCCAGCAGGCAGGCCGCCGCGACCTCGGCGATGTCCGCCGGGTCGACGATCGGCACCCCGACATCGCCGAAGGGTGCGGCGACCGTCCCTTGGGTGCGGACGGACTCCGCCCACGCCAAGGCGTTGGAGGCGAAGCCGCCCGGTCGTAGGACGGCCCAGTCCAGGCCGGACTCGCTCAAGGCCTCCTCCACCGCGCGCATCGCGATCCGCGACGGGCCGAGCGGCCTGGTCGCCACGCCTTGCGAAGACAGCAGGACGACTCGGCGGACCCCGCTGGCAGCGGCCAGGTCGATGATGTCGGTCGGCCTGGCTTCGGGGGCGTGCAGGTCGCCGGACAGCAGGAGGAACAGCGCCTTCGCCCCGTTCAAAGCAGGGGTGAGGCCCTGCAGATCGGCCAAGTCAGCCGGCACGTGCCGGACCCCGTCAGGCACTTCCGCCGCGTGCCGTGACACCGCCGTCACCTGCTCCCCCGCGCTGGCCAGCGCCTGCGTCAAAGGCCGGCCCACATTCCCGGTAGCTCCGGTCACCACAATCATGTTCAGCTCCTAGTCCGTTGTGCACTGCGGCAATTGACGCTAGGAGGCGGGCTTACTTTTCGTAAGAACATACCCAGAGGTAAGCTCCGGATATGAGTGAAGGTGCGCAGCTGACGCAAGCTGAGGCGGGCAAGCGGTATGAGGTGTTTCACACCGACTGCCCTGCACGCGACGTGGTCGACCACGTGACCAGCAGGTGGGGAATCTGGGTGCTGATCTCGTTGCGGAGCACCGACCTACGGTTCTACGAGCTGCGCGACAGCATCCAGGGCATCAGCGAGAAGATGCTCGCTCAGACACTGCGCGCACTGGTCCAGGACGACCTGGTCTGGCGGAAGGTCGAGCCGACGACGCCACCCCAAGTCACCTACGGGCTGACTCAGTTCGGCCAGGACGTCGGTGCGCCTCTGACGGACTTGTTCGACCGGATCACACAGCGGCTCGCAGCCGTCGGGGCGTCCGTCACGGAGCGGCTGAGCGCAACAGGTCAAGCGAAGCAGCTGACCACTCCAGGCCCTCAACAGCTTCGTCACACCGACGGCGAACACTGACTGGGACAGCAAGAAGGGTTTATGCGTATCCCTAACACGGACCAGTGGCAGGCTGGCCGCGCCACCAAGACACTGCCCAATGCCGAGGACCTGTCCCACGTGTGGCTGCTTCCAACGAGTTGACAGGCTACCCAGCCAGCCTCAGCTCCGTGGCCGATCGGCCACGCAATGGCCACCGACCGTCAGATTCGGCCAACCGATCTGAGATCCCACAGGTGTTGCAGGGTCTCGCAGCTCGCAGCAGGCGCCGTCTTTGCTGCCCAGCGGCTCATGCTCGGTCTCGAGCTGATGGCAGAGTCGGTCAGCCTCACGACGCCGGCATGTCTTCAGGGAGGCGGTCACGGCCCCCTCCTGGTCCATGGATCGTCTCGGGCACTGGTCAGTAGTCGGAACCCCTGTCGGGCTTTGCCCTGCGCGGGTGAAGTGCCTTGGGCGGTGGTCCTGCCCGTTCCTTGTGCCACGAGACCGAGGCTCGAGTCAGCCAGAGTACGGTCGTACATCGGCTCGAAGCCGGTGCGAAGCACGTTGTGCAGGGGCGGGTTGTGCTCGCCGGGGCCCTCCGCTCCGGTCTCCGCGACGATCCATCGGCCACCCTCGGGCTCGGCGGCGCGTAGGCGGGAGGCGAGCAGCGCGGACCAGACGCCCCACCCCGTCAATTCGCGGGCGTCGGTCCCCAGTTCAGCACGCCTTCGCCGCATGCTTCTGGCGGGGCCCGGAGCCTCGCCGTCCCGGATACCGCCGCCAGATCAAGGTGCAGGCCAACCTCCAAGAAGGGCGGCACGCGCTCGCGCGAAGATCCTTCACGGCCGGGCCGGTCAGCTCTACCAGCGCTACCAGGATGGCATGGGGGACCGAATCGGCGCGCTCGGCCTGGTACTGAACGCGCTGGTGCTGTTCGACACGCGGTACATGGTCTCCGCTGTCACCCAACTCCGCGCTGACGGCTTCGACGTCCGCGACGAGGACGTTGCCCGCCTCTCCCCCCTCATCCGACGCCATGTCAGCATGATGGGACGGTACTCATTCCAACTCCCCGACCTGCCCGCCGGAATGCGGCCCCTGCGCGACCCTGCCGTTGCCGAGGTGGGCTGAGAGCTGGCACGTCCCTGACGTCGCCTCCCGGCCCCGGTCCGCCGGACCTGCCGTCAGCGCGGGATGGTCCAGCTCGTGAGGAGTCTGCGGGCGGCTCCGCTGTTGCCGAGCTGGTAGACGGCGACGGCAGCCGGGTGGACGTCGAAGGCGTTGAACGGCTCGGCCTCAATGGCCTCCAGGTCGTCGAGGCCGGCGAACCCGACAGTGATGTGGGCCGTGTACTTCCCGGGCCCGATCTGGGCGGGCACGTAGTGCTCGACCCAGTCGAGGGTGCTCTGGCAGATGTCCTCGCCCGGGTCGGTGACGAAGGCGGCGGACGTGCCGCCGGACTCAGTGAAGGGAGTGATGGCGGTGAGCAGGGCAGCCTGGAAGTCGAGCACCTGCTCGCTTGGCTGGACGAGGACGACCGCGATTCCCTGGCCGGGCACTCCCCAGTCGGCGTGCTTGATTGCCACCGCCCGGTATGAGAGCGCACCCATGTCGGTCGCGGCCAGGACGTCATCGATGGCGGCGTGGACGTCGTCCAGCTCGGCGGTGCTCACGTAGCGCTGGAGGGTGGTGATGTGCGGTTGGTGGGAGGCGTCCAGGGCGAAGCCGCCTGGGATGCCCTCGCGCATCCGGGCATTCCAGGCACGGGCGTGCCGGAGGGTGTGCTCGTCCGGGTTCACGAGGACGTCGATGGCGGTCAGGTCACTCACAGGTCCTCCTGGTCAGAACACGGTCGTCCAGTCGTTCTTCATGCTCACGACGGTCCAGCCGAGCTCTTCGGCCTTCGTGAGCGAGGTCTCGGCGCCCTTGGTATAGGCAAACTCGCGCTGTTCGTCGACGTGGTTGACGAGCAGCGCGAAGCGGGCGCTCTGGAGCATCTGAATGTCCACGTCGGCGTTGCCGCCCGCGAGGACGGGCAGCCGGCCGGTGTGGGCGAAGATGTGTTCGGGTTTACCCGCCCCCAGGTCCAGGTCGCAGAGCAGCTCGTGGGAGCGGACGAGCTTCCCGTCGGCGTAGGTGTACGCGGCTGCCGAGCCGATGACGTTTTCCTTGGGGATCCCCCAGGTCTCCTCCGCGAAGACGTGCATGAAGTCGCGGCCGCCGCCTGAGCACACGAACACCCGGAAGTCGTGCGCGTGCAGGAGGTCGAACAGCTCCAGCATCGGGCGGTAGACCAGCTCGACGTAGGGGACGCCGAGCTTCGGCTGCTTCACCGTCCTCATCCACTCGCGCACCTGCGCGTCGAACTCCTCCGGTGTCGTGCCGGCCCACGAGCGGGCGAACGCCTCCATCAGGGTCGACACCACCTGCGGTTCCTGCGTCGCCAGACCCTCGAAGAACCCCTGGTCCCGTTCGATCAACTCCTTGTACGGCTGCCGGTCGGCGAGGTTCGGGGCGGCCTCCACCTCTTTCCCCCACCTGCGGAACACGAAGTCGAACTGCGGGGGCAGCGGCTGTTCGACCCATAGCGTGCCGTCGTTGTCGAACGTGGCGATCCGGTCGGCTACCTCGACGAATGACGCCCCCGGCGTCGTCGCCGCTTGGACGAAGTCCAAGATCACTCGGCGGGCTGGGCCGTCCTTCCAGCTCGCCAGCACCTCTTCGGTCATGGGCACTCCTCGACTCGACGGCCACGCCACCAGCACATGCGCCAGTCAAGCAGCGACCTTGCCCCATCTATTGAATTTTTGAACGAATAGTACTGTTTGAATCTTCTTGGTAGGTTATGCCGGACCGGCTGGCCCGGCGCCACGAGCCCGCTGGACAGCCATGCCACCGGTGCTCATCACCTGGTACGACCGCCCCCGGGTGCGAGCAGGCTGGTCAGCACCGCAATCGCCTCCGGGGACGGCTTGAAGTGCCGGCGGACGTTCTCGGGCTTCTTGTGCCGGGACTTCGCCATCAGCATCAGAGGTGAGGCGCCCTGCTCACCGATGGGGGTACTGGCCGATATTCCGGGCAACTTCCCCCAGGGCCCACTCACCCGACAACCGTGACTCAGGGTGCATACTCCACGGAAAGTGAGCCAGAACCAAAAGAACTGGACGAAGCCGCTGATGCGCCTCTGCCCTGGTGGGAGCAGACGAGGGGCCGCCCCTGGCGTGTGGCCGGCGAGCCCCGGACGGACCCCGAGACCGGGACCGGTGCTGGGCTTGCCCGCGCGGTGGGCAAGCCCAGCATGCCCGGCCCAGGACGGGGCTTGCCCGCGCGGTGGGCAAGCCCAGCATGCCCGGCCCAGGACGGGGCTTGCCCGCCATCGAACAGCAATGGCGACTATGCATGCCGCGAGAACGGCCGCGCCGCCGATCGACACCATTAACGGCGTCGCGAGCCCCGGGTGCCGGTAAACCAGGCGGATTCAAGTGGTCGTCGCAACACCTCACTCATCGAGGAGGGGGTTGTGGCACCGGGACGAGCACGGGAGGCGCTGCGGGCTGGGCGGCCACCATTGAGGTCGCCGGGACGGCCTCCGGCAACTGCGGCGCAATCAATACTGCGACCGATGTGGGCGTCTGGACTATCGGCCTCGGTCGCGGAGTGGCACGCCGACTGGCAGGCCCGCCGCCCCAGGACGTACAAGTCGGCCCCGAATGAACGCTCATGAGTACGTGCAGAACCGGCTCGCAGGTTCGGTCACCGCCACGGACGGCAGCACGGTCGAAGGACCGCAGACGCGGTGGATCCGGCGGCGGCACGACCAGCGCCAGGACCGGCGCAGGGCAACCTCCTGGAGCCCGGAACAGATCGCCCGCCGCCTCCCCGGTCGTTTCCCTCCACGATGAGACGATGTGCATCTCCCACAAGGCGATCCACAGGCCCACTACGTCCAGGGCGCGGAGGGCTGAAGCGCGAGCTGACAGCCTGCCTCCGCACCGGCCGGGCCTGCACCGACCGCGACGCCGTCGCACTCACCCTGAATGGTCGACCCCACAAGACCCTCGACAGGACGCCACCCGGCGAGGAATCCACCGAACAACTACGCTCGTTGACAGGCAGTGTCGCAACGACTCCTTGAACCGGAGCAGTACACGAGCAGGGCCTTCGCCCAAGCCTGCAGGTCAGCAGAGGTTCGGCGAAGCATGAGCGCGGTCGGATCCAGCGCGGACAAGGCACTCGCCGAGCCCTTCAACGCGACCTTCAAACGCGGGACCCTGCAAGGACGAAAGAGCCGGCCCAACGAGCGCGAGGCCGACTCGACGCCTTCAGATGGCTCCCCCGCTCCAACACCCACGCCGCACTCCCGCCTCGGACAGCGATCACCGATCGCCTCCGGGAACACCCTTCAACTCAGACCAACTACGCTGGCACCAACTGCATATCCGTGTTCAGGATTCAGGGTCAGGGCCCCTCCCACTTCACCCAGGAGCTGGGCAACCGCTTCGGCTCGACCACCGACAGGTGGCCCACGAGCGCGGAGCAGGTGACCCCGTCCCGAACCACCACGTCGCATCGTCAGGCGCGGTAGTGTGTGGGAAGCGTCGCGTGCCGGTGGCAGACCGTGTCAGGCATGGAGGCGCCGGATCGAAGGAGGTCGACGATGTACTCGTTGCACCCTTCCCTCTCGCATGACTGAGCGCGAGACGACCAGGCTCGTCGCCTGGAGCCAAGAACTCCGTGAGGTGCACCGCCGACTACGGGAAGCGCTGTCCGTGACCCGCGCCTCCCTTGCCGACGGCACTCCCGGTGAGGCGGCCACCCGGGAACTGCTGCTGTACTGCCACGGCTTCTGCACGGCTCTCGACAGCCACCACCAGGGCGAAGACCGTACTCTGTTCCCGGCCATCGCGGCTGCGCACCCCGAGCTGCGCCCTGTGCTGCGCTCGCTTGAACAGGATCATTCGATGATCGCCCACCTGATCGGCGGCCTTCGTACCGCGGTCGACCGGGCCGCGCCGCCTGAGGAGCTTGACCATCACCTCGTAGGTATCGCCGCGATCATGGAGAGCCACTTCCGCTACGAGGAACGGCAGTTGCTCACTGTGCTCGAAACCCTTGAGTTGGCAGCCGTACCCAGTGAGGTGCTGGGCCCGCTATAACTCTGGACCGAGGAGCGGGAGGCGGTGGCGATCGCCACCCTCAGAATGATCAGTCTCGTTGCGCTTCGCGAGATGCCGTTTGCCCGCCTCTGCGGGTGATTCACCTGGTAATGAGCGTAGTCGCGGCCCAGGTGATCAGCAACTCACAGTGCTGGATAAGCCGTTCGTAGTCGCGTGCGTGTGTGCCTGCGGGCGTGCATGCTCCAGGCGAGCGACCGTGCGACCACCAACGGCGGGGCAGGATGACGAACCCCGGTGTGTTCGGCGGTCGTCTGAGCGTCAGACCGAGGTGCTTTTCGCCCAGGTCACGAACCTTCCAGCGTAGCCGGAGTCGGCCCAGACGACGGTGATTTCGGGGTGCATCAGCCGCATCCGGAACAGCACTTCCTTGGCCGCGTCGCGGTAGGTCATGTCGGCCGGTGTCTCTACTGGGCTATCAAGCAGAGGCTGGTCCGCGAGATCACAGTCCCCTGGCAACCTCATGGCAATCGCGGGGTCTCGCACGAAAACGACGGACACATGGCTCATGCCGGCTGATGAGGTGGTTCTGGGGCAACGGATTGCCGAGGTGCTTCCCGCATCCGGATGGCATTGCAGTCACCCGGGGCCGCTTGGTTTGCACCAAGTGCACCTGCAGTCCTCGATCGAGTCCGCGCTGAGCCGCGGTAGCACGCAAGCGTTTCTCGGCCTCCCGGCAGGCGCCTCCCTGCCGCCAACGATCATTCCAGCTCCAGGCGTCAGCGCGCCGTGCGGACCGCCGATAGGAGCCGTCGTCCAGCTGCTTTGTTCACGTCTCAGGACGGATGAACAGGGCGAGTTCTTCGAGAGCGGGCGACTCGCAGTGCGGTGGTTCGAGCCCGAAGTCGGACCGGAAATGCATCGGACCCTCGCCGAACAGACACGGCTGATCTGGACTGTATTGCGAGCCGCGACCCGGCCGGCAGTGATCGAGACGGCCGATGGTCGCCGCACCATGGGAGCGAGAATCGGGTCCGCCGCCCATGACAAGGTGATCCGCCAGCAGACGCCGCTGGCGAGACCAGGCATCCAACGGTTCCGGCTGGTGAACTGACGCAAGTGCCCGGCGATCGAAGGTCGCCGGGCACTTGCGTCAGTGCCGGTCAGGCAGGTCCTGCCAGGGGAGCCTCCGCAATGGTGATTGGTTAGCTGCGAGGAAGGTGTGCCGGTGACATCCCAGTTGAGGGTGGCCCAGCGCGGTGCCGTCCTACTGAAGCCGGTGACCGCCGACCCGTGGGAGTTTCAGGCCAACGGCGTTGAGGCGTCTGTCGACCCCGGACTGGGCCTGCGGAACACTCAGCCCGTCGAGGACCGTGTGCCACCACCGCTGAGCGGCCGAGTGGTCATGTTCCAAGATCGGTTGAGATACGGCTTCTCATTCATCTACGGTTCGGCCATGCCGTTCTCTGCCGCCCCGAAGCGATCTACGCTTGCGGGTGAGCTCGCGTCGCTGCGCCGACGGCGCACGCGTCGTCGTCGGCGGCTCGCCACGGCTGCCGGAGCCGGTCTCGTCGTGGTCGCCGGAGGCTTATGGCTTCTGCTGGGTACCGGGCCCGAACCGGGTGACCATGCACCCATGGCCATATGCGCTGTCGACAGCAAAAGCCTGCGCGCCGACGTGGATGCGGACGGACAACTGGACGAGATCCATGACCAGCGCCGCGACGGCACCAGTTCAGTGGTCTTCCACCGAGGCCATATCCGCACCACTGTCGGCGTCAGCGAGGCCCGCGGGCTCTGGCAGAGGCTGCAAGGCGCACCGAAGGAAGACATGGCGACCCGGGGAACCTTCGGTGACTTCGATGGCGACGGGTACCTCGATCTGGCTCTCTTCTACAGTCAGCGCGACGCGGGCGACACCACGCAGCACAACATGGTGGTGCATGAGGTGCACTACGGGCCTCTCGCCCGCGACTTGAGCAGTGACCAGACCGCCACCATCCGCATAGGTGGCTCGGCGTTCGTGTACGCGGTGCGGGCCACCGACACCGATCGCGACGGCCGCGCCGAGCTCCAGGTCGTCCAGTCGGGCGGGGACGGCACCGCTTCTCGCTATATCGGTCGGCAGGACCGGGGCGGGGTCTCTGTGAGCGATGAAGAGACCGGCTCCGATGGGTGGTCGGGCTGGTCCGGACCCAAGATCAGCTGGCTCGATTTCGGGGCCTGCGAGGATCGTTAGATGAATGAGTCCAAGGGCTTTCGTTGCGGTCAGTGATCGTAGGCGGTCAGTGACCGCTTGACGAGATGCCCTGTTTGTCGTTATGACAGACCGCAGCGGTTGACGCGAGGATGCGCATGAGGACCCGGCCGGTCACCCCGGCCGGGGTCATGCCGCCGTGTCGTTCCAGGTCGAGTTGGCCCTTGAGGGTTTGGTTGATCGACTGGATGACTTGCCGGAGTGGTTTGAACAGGTGCGCATCGGGCCGCTCGGGCCCGCCTTTGCGGGCAGGTCGCAGCTGCCTCAGGTCACGTTCGGTGAGTTCGTGCTCGAACTCGCGGCCGTGGCAGTACTTGTCGCCGATGATCGTCTGTCGTGGATGACTGGCCTGGGTCTCTGGTGCGGTAACGAGCATGTCGCGCAGAGTCTCGCGTTCGTCTGCCTTCGCGCCGGTAAGGGCGAACAGTATTGGCAGGCCGCCAAGCGTGCACACCAGGTGCAGGCGCAGGCCCCAGTACTACCGGGAGTGCGACGCGCAGTAGCCGTACGGGACCCAGTCGGCCAGGTCCGAACGCTTGGCGGTCTCCCGGGAACAGCCGCAGCCGACCGGGGCGGAGTCGACCACCCACACATCATCGCTCCACAGCGAAGAGTCCCGGGCAGGGGCAGGAACGTACCCGGCGCCTGACGACGCTGCCCCGGAACGCGCTCGCTGTTCGGAATTCCCGGATCATCTTGCGGTCCCGGCCCAGGTGCCGGGCGATCGCTGGAATTGTCCATCCCTGACGACACAATGCATGAGCATCCACGTCTTCCTCCCGCGTGAGCATCCAGGCCCCCGAACCGGAGAGCGCAGGGTGGGAGATTCAAGTATCGCCATCACGGGCGGTGTGTCCGGGCTGCGGGCACTTCTCGGAGCGAGTCCACGACCGTTGTCAACACAGACTGAAGGACCTCCCGCGCAGCGGGCCATCCGCCACCAGGCGACGCCCAGGGGCCATACCCGCGAACGCGGGGAGCCGGGCTGGCCATCATCGAGTACGAGCGCAGCGTACCGATGACGTACCCCCCGGTCATGCAGAGCATCCTGCTCCGTTGGGTTTGATCCACTCCAGGAGATCAGCGTTCACGACAGCATGATGATCTACTGCGTAGAGTGAACATGCGCCTGGCTGGTCTGTATGCGGGCTCCCGGCGGAGAGCGAATGAGGCAGGCTGCCATGAATGAACTGACGAAGCCCGAGATCGACCTTCCGCGGGGTGACGCTCCCACCGAGCTGACACTCCGCGACCTCGTCGTCGGGGACGGGCTTGAGGCGAAGCCGGGCAGGGTGGTCCAGGTTCACTACGTCGGGGTCACCTTCGAGTCCGGAAAGGAATTCGACACGTCCTGGGACCGAGGCCGGACGTTCAAGTTCGCCGTGGGCGGTGGCAAGGTCATCAAGGGCTGGGACCGCGGGGTCAGAGGGATGAAGGTCGGCGGCCGGCGCGAGATCATCGTTCCCCCGCGCCTCGGCTACGGCAACCAGTCACCCTCCCCGTTGATCCCGGCGGGCTCGACACTCGTCTTCGTGGTGGACCTGCTCGCCGTCGCAGTCTGAGGCCTTCCGCCACCCGGCCTCTCCGCCCGGAACCAAGGCCGGGCAACACAACACCACTCCAGGTCAGCCTGGCCGGCGCCGAGGAGAAGCTCATCCCCGCTCCATCGGGGCCATGGGCAGCATACGGTCGCAGACCTTGGCATCCCCACCACGCGTGGTGGGGATGAACCCACGAAGGTGGGCTGCCGCACGGCCCTCAACCAAGATCGAGAACAAGTTCAAAGAAGCCTGCGTCAAACGCCCTTCAGAACACGATCAAGTGCCGCCCGGCCTGCAGGTCCCCAGTTCGGCTTGCCGCCGGGGAGGCCCCGGTCTCCGTTCTGCCCCATGAGCATCAGGAAGAGGCTCTTCATAGCGGCCAGCCCGCGGGCGCGCCGGATCGCCGACTCGTCTGCATGCGCGTACGTGTCGAAGAACCGTGAGGCCGTACCCGCGGGTAGCAGCACCCATGCGGCGGCGAGGTCCCACGCCGGGTCGCCGGCGAACATATCGCCGAAGTCGATGATGCCCGAGAGCGTTCCGTCCGAGACGACGACGTTTGCGGGATGGAGGTCGCCGTGCACCCACACCGGCGGGCCCTCCCATGCGTGCGCCGCAACGGCGTCGTCCCAGACGGACCGGACGTCGGCCGCGATGTCGTCGGGGACAACGGCCTGGAAGAAGTTCTCGAAGCTGTCCGTACAGTCCCGGGGATGGGCGCGGTCCGTAGTGCTCGGCGCCTCGGCGGGCGCCTCCACGTGGAGCGCCTGAAGGAAGCCCGCCAGCGTGTCGGCCGCGTGGTCGCCGCGGCTGATCGAGCCGTGGTCCAGCGGCTCGCCGGGAACCCACGTCATCACGGTCCAATGCTTGGGGAAGCGCTCGGACGGTTCGCCGAGCCGCACCGGGGTCGGCACCGGGAGCGGCAGGCGCGGGGCCAGCACGGGTAGCCACCGCCGCTCGTTGAGCTGGAGCTCCGGGGTGGGGTCCATGCGCTGCATGCGCACAGCCAGCTCTTCCCCGAGGCGCCACATTTGGTTGCCCCAGCCGCCTGCAACCTCGCTGATGGCCAACCCTGCAAGGTCTGGATGTTGCTCCTGCAGCAGGTCGCGGACCAGGTCTGCGGTGATCTCGATCTCGGTGTTGGTCATGCGAAGCTACAGTACCGAGACGGCAGGCGAAGTGGCTCATGCTCTCCGGAACATCGCGCTGTGCTTCCTCCGGCATCACCAAATACGGTTTCAGCAAGCTGCAGATCAGAGGCTCTGGCACGTCACAGCCGCAAGTGTCGGAGAAGCCTGCGTCCGCTGCCCCCTCATCCGCCCGACCCAGCCCGGTGCGGTCGACTGGCGGAGGTCCGGGAGAACCCCATCGACCGTATCTCCGAAGCTGAGAGTGAGGGCTGGCTGGGCAAGATCCAAGGCCACGAAGTTAAGGTTCAACTGGCGATGATGGCGCTCGCTGAAAACGGCCACTCCTCGCTCTGACGTGCCTCAAACGTGCTCCCTGGTTGTCCCCAGTTGAGCTGGTTGCATACTTCATTGCGCGTCTCAGAATATGAACTATTTATGCTCGCATATTGGACCGCTGGCTATGGTCGTGCCATGAGTGAACTCGTGGATGTCCCGCCGTTCGCGCGGGTTGAAGAGCTGGGCGACCTCCCCGGACGCGTGGTCCTGGCGGACATGAGGTGGTACCTGGACGGACGTTCCGGACGAGCAGCATACGAAGATGGACACCTGCCGGGCGCGGTGTTCGTGGACCTCGACCGCTGGCTGACGGGACCAGCCACTGTGTCGGGTGGCCGCAACCCCCTGCCGTCACCCGAGCTGTTCGCCGAGGGCATGCGGACGATGGGGATCAACGACAGCGACATCGTCGTGGCCTACGACGACCAGGGCGGAGTCATAGCGGCCCGGCTGGTGTGGATGCTGCGGACCACCGGCCGACGCGCGGCGATCCTTGACGGCGGACTCACGGCCTACCTCAAGGCATACCCCGATTCCCTGGTGACGGACGAACCGGTGCTTGCCGATGGCGACTTCTCGGTGCGTCCGTGGCGGGCGGAACTTCTGGTGGAGGCCGACGGGGTAGTGGGGCCGGACGTCCTGACGGTCGACGCCCGCAACCGCGACCGCTTCGTCGGCGAGCAGGACCCGGTCGACCCGCGTCCGGGCCACGTCCCCGGTGCGGTGAATGTCCCGTGCAGGGAGAACCTGGACGGCCAGGGACGCCTCTTGCCTGTGCAGGAGATCCGGGGCAACTTCGCCGCCGCCGGAGTAGACCAGGGCACCGCGACGAAGGTCGTCTCCTACTGCGGCTCAGGAGTGACGGCCTGTCATAACCTCCTGACCCTGGAGCACATAGGCCTAGGCCACGGCCGTCTCTTCGTTGGCGGCTGGTCCGCCTATAGCCGTGACGAGTCCCGCCCGGTAGAAACCGGATCCGCTCACTGAAACGCCCCACTTGGTCGAAAACTCGACCAAGTGGGGCCGTGAGCAGGCCTGGCCGTTTTCACGAAGCCTCATCAGCGAGCGTGTAGGTCGCCGGGTTGGTCTTCTTGATCAGGTTCTGCTGGGACCACTGGGACATTTGCACGCAGAAGCTGTTGAGGTTGGTGATGCCCAGTAGGCGGGCGATGTCGCGGGCGTGCCATGGCCTTTCGGGGTCGCTGTTCATGACGGCGAGGGCGAGTTGGAAGCGTCCGCCGGGGTCCTCCGGCGCTGGAGAAGTACTGCCCGGGGCGGGATCGACGCCGCAGTTTCGGGGTGGGTCTGGTTGGCTGTCCGAGGTGGCGGCTGAGTCCGTGAGGACGTCGCTGCGGTCGTGGACGGTGATCTCGATGCGCTCGACGGGTGTCGCGGTGGCGGGTCGGGCCTGGCCGTGCCAGCTGTGGTAGCGGGAGATCGGGGATTTGACCTTGCGGGCGCTGATGCGGGGGCGCCGTGCGTCGAGAAGGTTGCCGCGTACGGTGGCGGTGATGGCTTCCGGGCCGGTGATCACGCCGCTGGCCAGGGTGACCGGCGGGCGGCGGTCAGGGCGTGGGTGAAGCCGGCACGGTCGGGGTCGGCGCCCGCGGCGATGGCAGCCTCTGTCATCACCATCCGCAGCGCCTGGTAGGCGGTCAGTGTCGCCCACAGTTCCTGTTCGATGCCGAACCGGTCGCGTGAACGAAGGACGCGACCCTTCATCAAGGTGGCGCGCAGGGCGAAATAAGCGGATTCGATTTCCCAGCGTTCCGCGTACAGGCGTATGAGCTGGTCAGCGGGGTCGACAGTGGGGTCCAGGAGGGTGGTGGCCAGGCGATAGCGGCCACTGACGCGGGTGCCGTCGACCCGGAGGCAGGTGACGTCGGCCTCGATGATGCGCACCGTCACGGTACCCAGTCGGGACAGGTAGGAGCCGTCGGGCAGCGCGCGCAGCAGCGGCGGTCGGCGGGTGGACTTGAGCCGGGCCAGGAACTGCGCGCCGGCGGTGGCCACGCCTGCCAGGAAGGAGTTCGAGTCGAAGCCGCGGTCGACCAGGACCAGATGGGAAGTGTTCAGAAGCGGGAGCAGGCGGGTGGCGTAGGTGGTCTCACCGGTCGTGGTGGGACCGAAGCAGGCACCGAGCAGGCCCCGGGTGCCGGTCTCCACCAGCGTCATCAGCATCACGGTGGGGTAGCCGGCCCAGGCGAGCCGGTAGCGAATCCTCCCGAGCCAGCCCCGGGCGCGCTCGCTGTCCGGGGTCTTGATCGAGGAACAGCCGTCGAAGGCCACGGTGCGCCAGCGCCGGTAGCGGACTCCGGGTGTGTCCGGCGTGGCCAGGGGCACGGCGAGGGTCTCGAACAGTGCCTTGAACGGGGCCGGGGTCAAGCGGCGGAGCAGGTGGCGCAACGCGGTCTCCGACACCGTAGGGGCCAACGGCCCAAGGGAGGCGATCAGTTGCTGCCACACGCCGGTGCGACTGAGGTCGGGGAACAGGGCCAGGGCGAGCGCGAAGTACACCCCCCCACGCGAGGGCAGCGCGCGCAGACGCTTGTGCCGCCGGCCGGTCTCGGACAACACCGCCTCGACCAGCTCGAAGGGAACGCACTGCGTCATCTCACCCAGATGACCTGGCGCATAGGGCCCGGCGGCGACGGTGATGGCACGGGTGAGTGTGGTGATGGCAGACTGGACACGCAACGGGACCCCGGATCAGTGGACTTCTTGGCAGAATCCATGATCCATCAGGGGTCCCGTCGCGCGGTCGCCTTCCACGACGACGCCCCTCGACGACACCGAAGATCAGCTAACTTCGTGGCCTTGGGACAAGATCGAAGGACTCCGCGTCAGCCCGGCTGGCAGGGACTCCAAGCCAAGTCAGATCGACGCCGGACAGCTCGACGGAACAGTGAACCTGGGCCTGCCCACTCTGAGGAAGAAACCCTACGGTGCGTAGCAGCTGGCAGAGGTGCGGGCCGAGCGGGCCGAACTCGCCGTGGCGCAGCAGGTATTGCAGCGGATGAGCGAGCAGATCGCCGACGAGCGGGCGAGGGCCGGGTCGCCGGTCGTGCAGGTGGCCGGTCGGGCGGTGCGGCTGGTCCCCGACCGTGGGCCGGGGGCTGAGTCTGCGATGTCGGCGGACTACCAGCGCATTCTGACCGACGCGCGGCAGGCCGCCGGTCCAGTTGCCACCCGGCAGATCGGCGAGGCGCTGGGCCTGGACACCGGGGTGCGAGGGAAGCTGGAGTCACTGCGCGGGAAACTGACGAAGCCGGCTTCAAGGCCCCCCGCGCCCTCGAGCTCGCCCCCGCCGAGAAGGAAGCCAGTCGGCTTGGCCGCCGCACACGCCCCCGTCGAACACGCCTTCACCCACCTGAAGAACTGGAGGATCCTCACGAAACCCCGCACAGACCCCGCCCGCGCCACCCACCTGCTGCGGGCCCTGCTCGTCCTGGCGAAGCTCGAAACCGCCGCCGCCGAATGACCTACACCCCAGACTGCCGCCCACGATCAGCACGAGCACCCGGCAGTTGAATCACACCATTGCGCCTGGCCCGACGCCGCGCGGCCCGAGTCCGGTCCCCCATTCCGGCGATCGCCGGGGACCCGGACCCGCTCTGCCGGGCAGCCACGGTGTCAGGCCGTCCGGATCCGGTCCCGCACCTCCGCCTGCGCCTCGAACCCGGCCGCCTTGTACGTGGCGACGCCACCGACGTTGGAACTCAGCGTGCACACACGCACGCTCGACGAGCCCATCTCCCGCAGCGCGGCCGCCCCGGCCACGGTGATCGCCCGGCCGTAGCCGCGACCACGGTGGGCCTCGTGTACACCCATCGGCTCGACCAGCCCCGGCTTCCCCCGGCCGGCTGACCACACCGTCACCACCGCCGCCACGTTGCCCTGTTCGTCATAGGCGCCCAGGCAGCGGGCGTCTGCGTAGAACGGTCCCGCCGACATCGCGTGCCAGTACTCGCGCGTAGGCCTCGAGGTGTTGAACGCCGACCGCAGGACGTCGGCGAAATCCTGCGCCTGCTCCGGGCCGATCACCCTGATCCGCACGCCGGGGTCCTCCACCGGCTCCGCGAGGCCGCGGAAAAGCGGCGTCCACGGCTCGTCGACGCCCCAACCCTCCTTGGTCAACAGGTCGTGAAGCAGCAGGCCCCGCGGCGCCTCGATCGACACCGCTCCGTCCGGAAGCACGCCGCGCTCAGGCAGCGAGAAGTCCTCGACGAGCCGCCGCGCCAAGCCCTCATCCTGAAAAGCGTCCGGGGCGACCGTCATCCTCACCACCACTGGCGAGTCCAGCATCCCGACCGCGAGGATCCGTCCGTCCCGGCTCCAGGTCCGGACCGTTGCGGCCGTCTCGGCCGTTCCGAGACGGTAGTTCCAGCCGATGTCCCCCGAATGCAACTGCATCGGCGCACCGCCGTACTGCCATTCCCGCAGCGCGGCCATGGCCTCGCGCACACCGTCGACCGCCGGCGTTCCCAGCACAATCGTCATAGCCGGGATCAGACACCCCACCCCGAAGGTCCGCAACCGGTTAACCGACCAGCAGTGCTCCCGCCGCGGCCCGACTTAGTGATCGTTTCAGACTGCCGTCCTGCGGAGACGCTGGCGGCCCCATGGAACAATCCCTTCAGCCACGGGCTCAGGGGGATGACGCCGTATGGAACGGGTTGGGACTGCACGAGACCTCGTGCTCGGTTACGTCCACGCTCTGAACGCGATTGACGAGGCCATGAGGGTGGCGATCCCCTCACTTGAGCGACTGGCAGATGTCCTCGGCCTGGTCCGGTCGCGCCGGATCAGCCGGAGTGATCACATCGGCGCCTACTCCTACACGGTTCATGGGGCAGGCTGCCGCTTCGTCAGCAACAACGGCACTGAGGTCGATGTGGACTTCGCAGCCGACGGGAGTGAAGTCTTCGACCTCTGGCGGCTGCGCTGGTACGGGCTGAGCCTGCCGGGGTCTGTTGACGTCACGGATGAGGACCTGCGGTCCGCAGCGAGTTCGCTGCAACCGCTTCTGACCGAGGTGCGGCCGGGGTGGTTCAGCGTAGCCAACTGATCGCTTGGTGAAGTTCGCAGGCGGCGGAGGCATATGAGACTGCAGGCCAGTTCGATCAGGCCCTGGTGAAGATCGGCGCGTCGTTCGTAGCGGGTGCCGAGCCGTTTGAACTGGTGCAGCCAGGCGGGGGCGCGCTCGCGGCTTCGGTTCGGACATGACGTACTGGCGCCCGCTCGCTGCCTGGAACGCACGGCCGTGCCACCTGCCTCATCACGCACGCCACGTCCAACGGCCACGTCCAACGCCTTTGTTGGGACCTCTAAGCACAGCCACACGTGGTATTCGGCCAGGTCCGATGGCTTTGTGCCATTCGTCGGTAACCCGCCTCCAACATCGCCGAGGCCCGGCTACACAAGAACGCTGGGGTGCATGGTGCAGCCCCACGTGGTGATGGCCGGGGAGGTCTGAACACAGAGTGCTGACCATCAACGTGGCTGTGCTGCTCGCTGTCATCGTCGTCATCCGGTTGCGGCGGCGTACGCATGCTCGGAGCCGGCTGGATGAGAAGTTCACCGTCGTCATCGTCTTGGCGCTTGGGGTGCTCATCGCACCGACACCGCTGGGCCACGGAATCATGGACTTCCTCGGCCAGCTCACGAGCGGCGTTACTCAGGCGGGCCGATGAGTCCTCGCGCGCGCAGAGGCCGCGCGACAGTGGGCAGGCGCCGCCCACCGGTACGGCGGCGGACCCGCGGGCCCAGCAAGCGGCGGCGGACGGATGACCGTCTGATCGGATTCCTCGTAGCCGCGGTCCTGGCCGTCGCCCTGGCCGTGGCCGTCGTCCACTGGCTGCTGGTCCACTGGTGGGTTCTGATCGTCCTCGGGATGCTCGCGGTACTGGCCGGCGGTGGCTGGCTCTACCAGAAGCAACAGCAGGCACGGTGGGAAGCGGTCCGCGCGCAGGGGCTGCGCTACGAGCTGCCCCAGCTGGATGCCCTGCACCACTCCCAGTTCGAGGACGCGGTGAGGGACCTGATGCGCCGTGACGGCTGCCGGAACGCGGTGCGCGTCGGGGGCGGCGGAGACCTGGGCGCGGACGTGAAGGCCACCGATCCCCATGGGCGGCGCTGGGTGATCCAGTGCAAACACAGACGCAACGGCCTCGCCGGGTCCGCCGTCGGCACGCCCGACCTTCAGGTGCTCAACGGCACAGCCCGCCAGGTCCACGGAGCCGACATCGCGGTGATCGTGACGAACGGCCGGGTGACCGCGCCGGCCGTGGCCTTCGCGAAGCAGCAGCGCCTCCACGTGATCGACCGCCACACCCTCGGAGTATGGGCATCCGGCTCACGTCCCTTGTGGGAGCTGCTCCGGGCAGTCCCACCGCCCCGTAGGCCGACCACTCTGTCCTGAAGCACCCGCAGCCGCAGATTACAGGGGTGGTTCGGTCGGACGCCTCGGAGTTCCACGTTGCGCCGGGCGCGAGACGAGCGGGCGATAGCACCGCCCGCTGGTGAAAGCAGCGTGACGCGGCCGCGCGAGGTTCAGGGGCGGCGGGCGAGGAGGTCGTCGATACGCGATGCGTCGGAGACCCAGGCTGTGGCGACGTCCCCTGGCCCGACCACACCTCCTGGCACCCGCCCGGAGGGGAGGGCAGAGGGAAGGCTCTGCTGAGCGGCCTCACCCCTCATCGACAGCGTCCTTGGCACGCAAGGGCCGCATCCCGCCGGGCAGGTCCGGGAGCGGGAAGGAGTACCGCCCGAACATCTCTGTACAGCAGATTCGAGAGGGACATGAACAGCCGCCTCGACCTGGACCTGTCCATCCAGCGACGGTACCCGGCCCGCGCGCCCCGCAAGGGGAAGCAGTCGCATTTCCGGCGTGCGTGGACCCGTGGGCTCCGGTCCTGGTCGGCGCCCAGGCATCATGCGTGAGCGTCACCAGGGGCGTTGGTGGCAGTCATCAGGCGGATGCGTCGCCTCTGCCGGCCGCGGTGGCGCTTTGGACGCAGTCGCGGAGCAGGGCGCGGCGCCGACCATGTACGTCATCGGGTTCTTCGCTGCTGGCCGCATATACGTTGCTGACCGGTGACCAGGCCATGGACATGGCGATGACCATGGCCATGATGTCGAACGGGTCACCTGCGCGGACCCGCCCGGCGGCCTGTGCCTTGGCGATGGCCGTGAGCTTGCGGTCGTCGTAGTGCTGGTGGGTCTCGACCAGGTGCCCGGCAGGCCGGCGCTCCAGCCGTGTCCAGGTCGCCAGCCGGATGAGGTCGGGGCGGCGCAGGTATTCGTCGTAGAGACGAACGGCCCACTCCGCGAGATCGTCGGCGTCGATGGGCACCACGTTGGTGATGCGCTCCAGCGAGCTGAGGAAGATCGCGTCGAAGAGTCGTTCCTTGTCGCCGAAGTAGGCGTAGAGCTGCGCCTTGTTGGTGCGCGCCGCCGTCACGATGCGTTCGATGCGTGCACCGGCGATCCCGTGCTGGGCGAACTCTTCGGTGGCGGCGTCCAGGATGCGCTGGTAGGTCGCGGCGCCTCGCGAGGTCTGGGGCTGTTCCGGCATGCCCGCAGCCTACCAAACAGAACAGTTGGTTTGCCTTGACGTGCGGTCGCACTTAAACTGCGGGCAGACCGAACAGTCTGTTTAAGGAGAAAACATGCGAACAACCACCGGATGGCAGGCGACCGGCCCGACGGCGCTGCGGCGCACTTCGCTGGAGCGCCGTGACCTGCGCCCGGATGACATCGCAGTGCAGGTCGACTACTGCGGCGTGTGCCACACCGACCTGCACGCCCTGCATGCCTACGACCAGCACACGAAAGCGCCCCTGGTGCCCGGTCACGAATTCACCGGCGTGGTGGCCGGGATCGGACGGGAGGTAACCACCTTCTCGGTCGGCGACCGCGTCGCGGTGGGCAACATCGTCGACTCCTGCGGCGTGTGCGCCATGTGCGAAGCCGGACAGGAGAATTTCTGCCACTCCTTCCCGACTCTGACCTACGGCGGCACCGACCGGCAGGACGGATCGACCACCCTGGGCGGCTACTCCCGCGAATACGTCGTGCGCGACGCCTTCGCCTACCCACTCCCCTCCGGCCTCGACCCGGCCGCAGCCGCCCCGCTGATGTGCGCCGGCGTCACCGTCTGGGAACCCCTGCGGTCCCTCGGCGTACGCCCCGGCAGTCGCGTAGCCGTGGCCGGCCTCGGAGGCCTGGGCCACCTCGCGGTCAAGATGGCCGTGGCACTCGGCGCCACCACGACCGTCATAAGCCGCACCCAGGACAAGCGCGACGACGCCCGCAAGCTCGGCGCGCACGACCTCATCGCCTCTGCCGACGGCCGGCGCATGGCCGCGGCACGCGACACCTTCGACGTCGTCATCGACACCATCTCCGCCCCTCACGCCCTCGCCCCGTATCTGAAGCTGGTGGCGATGGACGGCACCCTCAGCCTCCTCGGGTACCTGGGCCCCGTCACCGTCGAGGCCACGGACCTGCTCATCGGCCGAAAGAAGCTCAGCTCCGCGGGCAGCGGAGGCCGCCCTGCGACAGCCGAGATGCTCCAATTCTGCGCCGACAACAGCATCGCCGCCGACATCGAAGTACTCCCGTCGTCACAGGTGGACACGGCACTCGACCGCCTCCGGCGAAACGACGTCCGCTACCGCTTCGTGCTCGACATGTCCGACCTGGACTGAAGAGACAGATGGCCGGGCCATGGCGTGCGGGCTGGACAACGGCGCGCGCATGGCCCGCCACTCCGCCCTCCCACAAACGACCCGTTGCCCGAGCAAGATCAAATCGCGCCGGGCCGGGCGAGGACCATCAAGGAGCTGATCGACTCGCAGAACCCGGTCGCGCTCGAAGGTGGCAGGAGAGGGGTTCAGCGACTTGCGTTATGCGAAAGCCTGGGTCCGTGACGACCCCTCAAGAACCTTTCGCGGGGCCTGACCCGAAGCCGATCTCGTCGAGCGCCCTCCATGCCCGAAGCGCAAGGACGCCCCGGCTCGCCGTGCCGCTCGCGCAGCGGCGAATTCACGAGCGCTTACGACACCGGCCGCTTCACCGAGGTGCCTAAGTCGGGCGATCGAGCTGCGGCATCCGACCCCGGCCGGCCGAGGACCGGGCCAACCCTGGCGGTCCGGCAAGTCGGTCTCCGCGGCCGTCGACTCCAGTCTGCCGAACATGGACAGTCACGATGCACCACGGGCGTCTCGCGCAGCGTCGCTCACCCAGGACAGCGTCGGCCGCGCAATTGCGGATCTCACACCTGGCCAGGTCGTGGCCGGACTCTTCTCTGTCGCGTTTCCGACGTAGTTCCGTGGGGCCGTTCGTGATGGCTGCGGAGGGCGATGGCCACGGACCGTCGTCCCGGCCGACCCGGCCGGCCCGATTGCCCCGCGGCAGTCCGGCTGTGCGGCGCTTGTGCCATCCCTCGACTCACCGGCCCCCGTGCGGGAAGCGCCTCCGGCCGCTCACCGGGACGCACCGTCGAGCACGGCTCAATCCTGCTGGTACCCGGCCAAACATCGCGCGGCCGCGATCATCGTATCGAGTTAATGTCGCCGATTTCCCTTGGTCCCGGGCTGGGGACGGCCTCTAGGGTTCTCATGGATCTGGACGGATTCCCGTCCCTACAACCCTTTTCCCTCCTCTTGCCCGGCGGCGTCCGCATACGCACGTCGCCGCCCTGACCAAGGAGAGCTTGCCTGATGACTGTTGACCCGAGTCCGGACGTACGACTGGAACTGCCCCGGCAGTCCAGTCTGGGCACAGCGGCGGCTCGCAACCTCGCCACCACGACCAAGTCCGCCCCGCAGATGCAGGAGATCACCTCTCGCTGGCTGTTGCGGATGCTCCCCTGGGTGGAGACCAAGGGCGGCGCCTACCGGGTGAACCGCCGCCTGACGTACACCGTCGGCGACGGGATCGTGGAGTTCGTCCAGGACGGTGCCGGAGTCCGGGTGATCCCCCGTGAACTCGGCGAACTGGCCCTGCTGCGCGGCTTCGACGACGTGGAGGTGCTGACCGCCCTTGCCGATCGGTGCGTCCAACGAGACTTCCGCACGGGAGAGACGCTGGTCGAGCGTGGGACGCCCGCGGATGAGCTCCACCTGATCGCTCATGGGCGCATCGGTCAGAGCACCGTCGGCAGTTATGGCGACGAGGTCGTTCTGGACGTACTCGCCGACGGCGACCGGTTCGGGGAGAACGCCCTGCTCGACGAGGACGCCCGGTGGGAGCAGACAGCCACCGCCGAGACCTCGGGCACCCTGCTCACCCTGTCGCGCGCCGACTTCGCGTCCGTACTGTCCACTGCTCCAAGTCTGCGGAACCACATCGAAGAGTTCGCATCGCATTCCCGCCTCCGGCAGAACCATCGCGGCGAGGCAGAGATCGCGATGTCGGCCGGCCACGTCGGCGAGCACGAACTACCCGGAGCGTTCGCCGACTACGAGCTCAATCCGCGTGAGTACGAACTCTCGGTCGCCCAGACCATCCTGCGTATCCACACCAGGGTCGCCGACCTCTACAACGGGCCGATGAACCAGACCGAGGAACAGCTCAGGCTCACCATCGAGGCGCTGCGCGAGCGCCAGGAGCACGAGCTGATCAACAACAAGGAGTTCGGCCTGCTCCACAACGCCGACTTCAAGCAGCGTATCCAGCCGCATTCCGGCCCGCCCACCCCGGACGACATGGACGAACTGCTCTGCCGCCGCCGAGGCTCCAAGTTCTTCCTCGCACACCCCCGGACGATCGCGGCGATCGGGCGTGAGTTCAACTCGCGCGGGCTTTACCCGGACCACGTCGATCTCGGCGGCCAGCAGGTGCCTGCGTGGCGCGGAGTCCCTATCCTCCCCTGCAACAAGATCCCCATCACCGAGGAGAAGACCAGCTCGATCCTCATCATGCGTACCGGTGAGGAGAACCAAGGCGTCATCGGTCTGCATCAGACCGGACTCCCGGACGAGTACGAACCGGGTCTGTCGGTCCGTTTCATGGGTGTCGACGAGAAGGCGATCACGTCCTACCTCGTCAGCACCTACTACTCCGCCGCCATCCTCGTGCCGGACGCGGTCGGCGTGCTGGAGAACGTTCAGATCGCTCGCTGGCCCAAGTAGTGGATCCGGCCCGCCAAGGCACGTGTGACGCCCCCGAGTCCGTCCGGGCCGGTCGCGTGTGCCCGGAGGGCTTCGGGACAGCCGCCCCCCACCGAGGAGCCATGGATGCCCGCGCCTGAGCTGACACCTCCGCAAACGAGCCTGCCGGAGGCCGCTTCCCATTTCGGGGCGCATGTACTGTCCGACGCCGCGAGCCGGGCCCGCGACATCAAGGCCGCCACCGGCGGCCCGCCCGGCGCGCCTCTTCCACCCGCACCGCCCGCGGTCTCCGCGCCCGCGCCGGCCCATCCCGACGCCCCGCCGACCGGGGCGCCTGCCACGAGCAGCGGCCTGGAACGGATCCTGCGCGGCCCCAGCGGCCTGGGAACGGCGAGCCTCCGTCTTGTCCGGCGGGAGGAGGAGCCGGCGCCTTCGGAGCCGTCCGTGGACACGGCGGAGGGCCGGCCGGTCCCGGGCCTGTACTACCACCCGATCCCTGAGCCCGACCCGGTGCGGGTCGAGGAGGTCAGCCGAAGAATCAAGGACTGGGCGTTGGACGAGGTCGCCCTGTATCCCGAGGAGTGGGAGGACCAGTTCGACGGATTCTCGGTGGGGCGGTACATGGTCGGCTGCCATCCGGACGCGCCCACCATCGATCATCTGATGCTCGCCACACGGCTGATGGTGGCGGAGAACGCGGTGGACGACTGCTACTGCGAGGACCATGGTGGCTCCCCCGTCGGCCTCGGCGAACGACTGCTGCTGGCGCACACCGCCCTCGACCCCCTGTACACGACGGAGGAGTACCAGCCGCAGTGGTCGAAGTCGCTCCATGCGGACGCGCCTCGGCGCGCTTACCGCTCGGCCATGGAGTACTTCGTCCGGGCGGCCGGCCCTTCGCAGGCCGACCGGCTACGGCACGACATGGCGCGGCTGCACATGGGGTACCTCGCCGAAGCGGCCTGGGCCCAGTTGGACCACGTCCCGGAGGTGTGGGAGTACCTGGCGATGCGCCAGTTCAACAACTTCCGCCCCTGCCCCACCATCACCGACACCGTCGGCGGGTACGAACTGCCCGCGGACCTGCATGCCCAGGCGGGCATGCAGAAGGTCATCGCTCTCGCGGGAAACGCGACGACGATCGTGAACGACCTGTACTCGTACACCAAGGAACTCGACACTCCCGGCCAGCATCTGAACCTTCCCGTCGTCATCGCCGAACGTGAGGGCCTGTCCGACCGGGACGCCTATCTGAAGTCGGTCGAGGTCCACAACAACCTCATGCACGACTTCGAGACCGAAGCCGCGGCGCTTGCCGTCGCCTGCCCCGTGCCCAGCCTGCAGCGCTTCCTCCGGGGCGTGGCCGCCTGGGTCGACGGCAACCACCACTGGCACCGGTCCAACACCTATCGCTACAGCCTGCCCGACTTCTGGTAAGAGAATGGACTCGTCTGTGACCCACACCGAACTCGCCGCCACCACCCTGCGCATTCCCGGCCCTGCGACGCCCTACCAGGGGGACATCGCCCGCTACTGGGACGGGGAGGCCAGGCCCGTGAACCTACGCCTCGGCGATGTCGACGGCCTCTACCACCACCACTACGGCATCGGTGAAGTCGACCACGCGGCGCTCGGCGACACCGCGGACAGCGCAAGCGAGAAGAGGCTGATCGCCGAACTCCACAGGCTGGAGTCGGCCCAGGCCGAGTTCCTTCTGGGGCACCTCGGTGACATCGGGCGGGACGACACCCTGGTGGACGCCGGCTGCGGCCGCGGCGGTTCGATGGTGATGGCGCACCAGCGCTTCGGGTGCAAGGTCGAAGGTGTCACGCTGTCGGCCAAACAGGCCGAATTCGCCAATGGTCGCGCCCGGGACCTACGCATCCAGGACCACGTCCGCGCCCGTGTCTGCAACATGCTCGCCACGCCCTTCGAGACCGGGTCGGCCGCGGCCTCGTGGAACAACGAGTCGAGCATGTACGTCGACCTGGATGACCTCTTCGCCGAACACTCTCGTGTCCTCTCGGTCGGTGGTCGCTATGTGACCATCACCGGCTGCTGGAATCCGCGGTACGGCCAGCCCTCGAAGTGGGTCTCGCAGATCAACGCGCACTTCGAGTGCAACATCCACTCGCGCCGGGAGTACCTGCGGGCCATGGCCGACAACCGCCTCGTGCCCCAGGCCGTCATCGACCTCACTCCCGACACACTGCCCTACTGGGAGCTGCGGGCCACGTCTTCGCTGGTGACGGGCATCGAGGACGCCTTCATCAACTCCTACAGGGACGGTTCCTTCCAGTACCTTCTCATCGCCGCCGACCGGGTCTGACCAGCTGTCGACCCGGATCCCACGGGGACGCGGTGCGCTCCGGTAACGACGGGCCCCGAGGTGGAAGGAGACGTGTTCTGGTAGATCGTCGCCTGCGACGCAGATGCAACTGACCGATCCGGAGTGGAAGTTCGTCGGGCCGTACCTGCCGATAGGCAGGTACGGCCCGCATCCCGAGCGGCTGCGGTGTCACCGGGCGATAGATGTGCAGGGTCAGGAGCTGACAGGAAGGCGAGAGTTCTCGCTCACCCCCGGTGGCCCCGTGACGAGCTACGACCACGACGCCGGGCGTGCGTGTGAGCTCGCCCAGGGATTCGCGGCGCTGCTCGACCAGCACGCCGAGGACTGAACGGACTCCGCCCGCGGCCCCGGGCCCCCGGTCCGTGCGCCCGATGGCCTGAAGGACATTGAAGGACTGTCATACCCGTGTCCTATCGTCGCCCACATGGCCAACAGCTCCGCACCCGAACGCCTCTCCTTCACAGAGGCCGACACTCGCCTCGTGCAGGTTCTCTCCGCCTCCTTCGAGCGCGGCTACGACAATGTCCTGCTCTTCGACGGCGATCTGGTACTGGAGGGGGGTTTCCTCGACGCCGTCGCCGGGATCCGGAGCCTGGACGACGTGGACCTGGTGGTGATCACCGGCGATCTGACGGTGTCCGGCCCGATCGCGCTCTACGGGTCTCTGCCGGGGCTCTACGTCGGCGGCACCACCCGGGCCGAGACCCTGGAGGGTGGCGACTGCGAAATCTACATCCAGAACGGCACCTTCACCTATCTGGTCTACGGCGACTACAACAACGGCATCCTGGAGACCCGCACCGTAGAGACCCCATGGGTCATCAACTACGACCACGATCTCCGCGTTTCCGCCCCCGGCGCTCGCCTGGTGGACAACTACGGCGACGATGACGACGCGGACTTCGGCAGCCAGAACATCGTGGAGTCGTTCGTCGCCGAGGTCGTCGACCCGGAAGGCGAGAGCATCGATGTGCCGGAGTTCCTGGAACGGCTGCGGGCCGGACTGCCGGTGCTGCGCCCGGGGGCAGGCGGTGCGGCCGCCAGAGCGTGAGGAGAGTGGGCCCCCGGCCGGGTGCTTGGGTTCCAGGGCGCGTATTGAGTTGTGATCAATCGACGGCCCGGGTGAGGTGTTTGATCCAGATCATCGAGGCGCGCAGGTGCAGGCCGGCGAGGTAGCTGTCCGGGGGCTTGTCGTATAGGGCGGCGATGCCGCGCCAGGCTTTCAGCTTGTTGATCAGGCTCTCGACGGTGTTCCGTTCCTTGCAGAAGTCGGCGTCGTGACTGACAGGACGACCGCCACCGGAGCCCTTCCTCTTCCGGTTGGCGGCCTGGTCCTTCTTCTCCGGGATGACTGCCTTGATGCCGCGTCTGCGCAGGTGGACCCAGTTGCCACGGCACGAGTAGGCACTGTCCCCGGCGACCGCTTCGGGCCGGGTGCGGGGCGGCCGACGGGCCCGCGGACCCGTATCTTCCCCAGCACCGGGATGAACCGCGGGCTGTCCGGCGGCCTGTCCCGCGGTCAGCGCGAACGCCGGCGGGCAGCACTTGCGGTCGGCGGCGAGGTGGACCTCGCTGGTCTGCCCGCCCCTGGAGCGTCCGAGGGAAGCGGCCATCAGTCGGAGTCTGCACCGACGCCGGATACGTCATCGGTCCTCCCGCTCGGGATCGACTTCGGAGCCCTGCCCGACCTGTTCCTCGATGCTGCCCCCTTTGACCGGCCCTCTCCTCCTCGGCGGCGGCCTTCTCCAGCGCGGTGATGACGTCCTGGTCCAGGTGCATCCCGGCGGCGTCGTGGTGAGCGCGCGCGGTGGTGGAGTCGATGCTGACCAGGGACAGGTCCACCTCACCCCGCTTCGCGGCTTCAGCAATCAGGCCCTCCAGCAGAGCCTCGATGACACCCGCGTCGCGCCACTGGCGGAAGCGGTTGTGGACGGTCGACCAGGCGCCGAACTCCTGCGGCATCTCCCGCCACTGACCGCCGGTCCTGAACCGCCAGATCACGACTCGATACGCGCCCTAGCCGCAGACGGGCCCGGCCCCGGTCGGAAATCCGGTCACGCCGACGAACCTCACCGGCAAGGGCGCCCCCTCGCCGGCAGACACGGTGCGCGGTCGTCCGGACCCTTGACCGGGCGACGAGGTGCGCTTTGCCCGGCCCGGCGCCGCATCCCTACAACGGGAAGCGGGGCCGGGGCGTCGGCACCAGCCGTCAGTCGGGCCGGCCGGAAAGGACGGTCAGCCGGACGCCGCGGGTCCGGTCGGAGGACGGGCCCGTCTCCATCTCGAACTCCCCCGACTCCACGGCCCGTTCCAGATCGCGCGTGACCGAGGCCAGGGTCCGTGCCTCCACCGGGAAGGAGACCTCGGCCCGTTCCCCGGGTTCGAGGACGACCCGGGCGAAGCCGCGCAGCTCCCGCACCCGCGGCCACGAAGTACCCCCGGTCACCCGGCGTACATAGAGCTGGACCGTTTCCCGCACCGGCCGGTCGCCGGTGTTGCGGATGTCGACCGTGCACACCAGCGGCTGCGGTGTGGCCTGCGTCGTGTTCGGCGTGCCGGCGGTGAGTTCCGCTGCCGAGACGCACGTCCGGGACAGCCAGGGTGTGCCGTACTCGACCGTCGTGTAGCTCAGCCCGTGGCCGAACGCGTGGCGGGCGGCCGCGGGCTGGTCGACATAGCCACGGTAGCCGTGATCCTTCCCGTTGTAGTGGACGGGCAGCTGAGCCGCCGAGCGGGGCACCGAGACCGGCAGCCGCCCGACGGGGTCCGCCGTGCCGAACAGGACGTCCGCCACCGCCCGCCCGCCCCAGGGGCCGGGGTACCAGGCGCTCAGCACCGCGGCGGCCCGGCCGGCGAGGTCCGGCAGCGCGTAGGGACGGCCCTGGACCAGCACCACGACGATGGGGGTCCCTGTCGCGATCACGGCGTCGAGGAGTGCCGACTGGCCTTCCGGAAGGGCGAGTTCCGCCAGGTCCACGCCCTCGCCGCAGGTCATCTCGACAGGGTTGCCCGAGGTGACGACCGCTGCCCCATTGGCGTCGAAGCGGGTTCCCGACTCGCGGGCGCTCGATCCGCCGAGCACCACGACCGCGACATCGGCCCCGGCGGTGAGCGCGACAGCGCTGGGAAGGCCCGACAGGTCGCCGCCCACGAGACCAGTCCCCCGGGCGTGCACGATCTCCGTGCCCCGGGGTGCCGCCGCCTTGAGTCCTTCGAGGACGCTGATGCCCGTGCCAGGCCGTTGGGGCGCGGTGTAGTCGCCGATCTGCTGCGGCACGGAGTCGGCGTTCGGGCCGATGACCGCAATCCGCCGTGCGCGTGCGCCGAGCGGGAGTGTCCCGCCGTCGTGCGTGAGCAGCGTGACCGATTCCCGGGCGATGCGCTCGCTCAGCTGCTCGGGCCCCGGAGCGGGGGCGCGCTCCCCGGTGTACGGATTCTCGAACAGGCCGAGCCGCAACTTCAGCCCGAGCACCCGGCCGACCGCGGTGTCCAGAGCGCCCTCGTCCACAAGCCCGCGCCGCACAGCCTCCTCCAGGCGGGGGAAACTGTCGTCCCACAGACTCAGGTCCGTCCCCGCCTCCAACGCCATGGCACCCGCCGCCACCGGGTCGCCGGCCAGCCGCACCAGGCGGTCGAGCGCCAGCCCATCGGCCATCACGAGACCGGTGAACCCCCATCGTTCGCGCAGGATGCCGGTGAGCAGCTCCCGGTTGGCTGCGCACGGGATGCCGTCGAACTCGTTGTACGCGGCCATGACTCCCGCCGCCCCGGCCCTGACTCCCGCCAGGGCGGCCTCCAGGTGAATCTCGTGCAGTTCGCGGGCGCCCAGTTCGGTGGCCGCGCTGTTGCGGCCGCCGACCGTGGCGCCCTGCCCGGCGAAATGCTTGAGGACGACGGCCGCCCTGTCCGGCCCGATAGATTCTCCGGGCGGCCCCTGGACACCCCGCACCAGCGCCTCCGTGAACCGCGCCGCGAGGTAGGGGTCCTCGCCGAAGCACTCCTCCGCGCGGCCCCAGCGCGGATCACGCACCAGGTCGAGTGCGGACACCAGCGCGACATGGCCGCCGCGTGACCGCAGTTGCGCGGCGGCGAGTGCGACGGCCTCCTCGTACAGGTCCGGGTTCCAGGTGGCGCCGACCGCCAGGTTGACCGGCAACAGTGTGCCGTCCAGTGCCTGGAGACCGTGCGGCATCTCCTCGACCAGCAGAACGGGGATCCCGAGCCGGGTGGTCTCCACGACGTGCCTCTGCACGGCGTCGGCTACACGCGCACCGTCCGCCGCGCCGATGCCCGTGGCCGCGGTCACGCCGGACCAGGGGTCGGCCCGCTGCAGCCCGTAGAGCGCACCCATCCCGTCGAAGGCAGCCACCTCGCCGCGGAGGTCGTCGGTCAGGCGATGGCCCGAAGCGTCGCGCTCGTACGCGTCCCAGCCGTACATCCGCTGATTGACCTGCCCCACCTTCTCCGTGAGGGTCATCCGCGCCAGGAGGTCGCGCACCCGGACGGCTGTGGGTGCCTCGGGGTCGCGGAAGAGCGGCTGGGACATCGGGGGCTCACCTTCACGGGCGATGGGGCAGGCGGGTCGGCGGGGCGGCCGGTCAGCGGAGTTCGAGGACGCGCACCCCGTACGCGGCGATCACCACATCCACCACAGGGTCGCCGCCCGTCAGCTCGCGCAGTTCACCGTCCGCCGACGGACGGACGGTCAGTTCCTCGGGCGACTGGCTCACCAGCCAGACGAAGCGGGTGCCGTCCTCCCGGACCAGCGTGTCGGCGGCGACGTACGGCGAGCCGGCCGTCACCGGCCGTGCGGCCCCGGCAAGTTCGGCGAGCGCCGCGTACAGCCGGTGCGTCTGCTCCGGGTTGGCCCGCGCCGTCCGGGCGGCCATGTGCTCCAACGGGTAGGTGGCCAGAACCGTGCGGCCCTCGCCCGTCTCGTGGCACAGCAGGGCCGGGCGTCCGTGTGCGTCGGTGGCGACGACGCGCGCCCCGGTCGGGACGACCGGCAGGTAGGCGCGGCTGTCCTCGTTCCCGGCGACGGGGAACGCCAGGGTCTCACCCGCGGCTATGGAGCCGAAGTCCTCCGTGAACGTCATCTCCAGCACGTCGTCCTCGATCGGCTCCGCGACACCGTAGGAGAGCTGGAGCTCCACGCCGAACAGTCCGTCCAGATCGTGGAACCACGGGCCACGTGTCGCCGGGTGTTCGCCCGAACAGAACGACAGATAGACCGTGGCGCCCTCGCGAGCCCGGCGCTCCAGCGCCCGACGGGTACGGGTGGTCACCTGCCGGGTCGAGGGGAGCAGGTACAGCGCGGCGTCGTCGGGCAGTCCGTCGGCCTCCCGGGCGAACGCCACGGGCAGGTCCGCGCCACGGGCGGCCACGTAAGCCTGGTGGAGGGAGGTGAAGATCAGCGGGCGGTCCGCGGGCCTGCTGTACGGGTAGCCGCGTTCCAGGAAGGCGGGGACGACCAGGGCGGCGTCGGCGTCCGTGCGGCGGCAGCGGGTGAAGTCGACCTGCTTCAGGACCTCGGCGAAGGCGGCCAGTTCCCGCAGCGGCTCCTTCGGCCGGCCTGTGTGGTCGGTGATGCCGAAGTGCATCTCGAAGGGGTGGTGGTCGTACGGGGACTGATCCCACAGGTCGTCGTAGTCCGTGTTGTTCCAGGCGATCCAGCCGGTGGCGCCGCCGAGCAGCGAGTTGTGCAGGGTCTGGCGGTAGAACACGCCGGCGTTGGCCGCGGAGACCACGTCGGTCGACAGCCCGAACTCCTCCAGCACGACCGGCTGGCCGGTCACCGCCGCGAGTTCGCACTCGAACGCGGCACGGTAGTGCTGGCGCGGCCGGTCCGTGTCGGAGCGGTAGACGTGCGGCCCGACGAAGTCCACGTACTCGGCGGTGTCCCGCAGCGAGAATCCGTTGTCCCGGCCCGTGACTTCGATGCCCCAGGCGCCGTCGCCCAGCGAGACGGGCTGGGTGCCGCCCGCCGCGCGCACCGCGTCGCACATGAACTGCGCCCAGGCGGTGACGACGTCGCTGGAGGGCGGGTCGACCTGGTAGATCCGGCCGTAGCCCGGCATCTCGTTGGTGATCAGCCAGCCTGTGACCGCGGGGTGGTCCTTGAAGCGGCGGGTCATCTGGGAGACGAACCATGCCTGACGCCCGACGAGCCATACGTCCTCGTACAGGTCGCGGCTCCCTCGCCAGGCCGGATCCCAGTTCTCGCCCGACATGTGGCCGACGATGAAGGTGGGGACCGTCCCCATCCCCGCCTCCGTGTGGGCGTCCAGGAAGTCGCGGAAGCGCTCGCACAGCTCCTCGTCGATCCGGCCTGGCTCCGGGTGGAAGTCGGGCCAGTAGAAGAAGGATCGGGTCATGTTCAGTCCGTGGTCGCGCAGGACGGCCAGTTCCTCGCGGACGGTCTTCGGGTCGTAGTTCCGCCACATCAGCGGACCGCCGGTGCGGGACCAGAAGTTGGCGCCGAGCCAGGGAAGAACGGCGGAGTCGTGGGTGAGCTGGGCGCTGTGGCGTCGCATGGTCGGGTCCTGACCTCTTCGATGTGCGGGGGTGGATCGGTGCGGCGGTGAACGGCGGTGTGGGGCGCGCCGGAGCCGCGGGACGGAGCGGGACCGTGAGAGGCGGGCCGCGGGCCATGTGCGGTGGGGAACTCATGGCTCAGAACCCGGCGGGAAGCGGGCCGGTCGATTCTCGTACGACCAGGCTCGGGCGTCCGTCGAGGACCGGTGGTGGCACGTCCTCGCCGCAGCGGAGGAGCAGCGCGCGGGCGGCGGCCGCACCGACCCGTTGCACCTGCTGGTCCACGGTGGTCAGACGGGGGTGGAGCCAGCGGCCGAGCGGCAGGTTGTCGTAACCGACCACCGACACGTCCTCCGGCACCCGGAGCCCGCGGCGCTGGGCCGTGCCGATGCCGCAGACCGCCATGGAGTCGTTGGGGAAGACCAGCGCGGTCGGCCGGTCGGGCAGGGCGAGCAGTTCCTCGGTCACGGCGACGGCGGCCTGCTCGGTGAAATCCGTGTGCCGGACGGCTACGGGGCTCAGCCCGGCCTCGACGAGGGCGTCCTCGAAGGCGGCGCGGCGCAGCCGGGTGTGCACCAGTTCGGCCGGGCCTGCGACGTACGCGAGTCGCCGGTGGCCGAGTTCCAGCAGGTGGGCGACAGCCTCGCGGACACCGGCGTCCTGCTGCCCGAGACCGACGCCGGGCACTGCTGACTCGGAGTCGGGCGCGCCCAGCAGGACGGCGGGCAGGCCGAGTTCCCGCAGCAGGTGCGGGCGCGGGTCGTCGGCGCGCGCGTCGGTCAGTACGGCTCCGTCGATGCGGCCCTCCGCGGCCAGCCGTTCGTACAGCGCGCTCTCCTGGGCGATGTCGGCGACCAGGTGGAGCAGGAGGCCGTAGCCCCGGGGGGCGAGTTCGCCCTCCAGGCCGGTGATCAGTTCGCTGAAGTGCGGGTCGGCTCCGAGCACGTCCGTGGGGCGCCTGACGACGAGCGCGATCGTGCGGGTGCGGGACCGGCGCAGGGCCGACGCGGACGCGCTGGGCGACCAGCCCAGTTCGGCGGCCGCGTCCAGGACCCGGCGGCGGGTGGCCTCGGAGATCCGGCCGGTGCCGTTGACGGCCTGGGAGACCGCGGCGGTGGAGACTCCGGCCGCGGCGGCCACGGCCTTGATCGTGGGACGGCCGACGCCCTGGTCCGGTGGCGTGCCCGCCATGCCGTCCGATTCCTGGGTACGCCCCCTGAGACGTTCCTTCACATCTTCACCGCCCCGCTCACGAGTGCCTGTTGCATGCGCTTCTGGAGCACGGTGTACACCGCCCACACGGGGACCAGTGTCAGTACCGTGCCCGCGGTCAGGATGCCGTAGTCGGTGCCGGTCAGGGACTTGAGGGTGGGCAGCGCCACCTGCACGGTGCGCTGTTCGGGGTCGGGCCCGATGATGACGAGGGAGTACAGGTACTCGTTCCAGAACGTCAGGAAGTTCAGCAGGAGGATCGTCGCGATCCCGGGCATGCACATCGGGGTGTAGATGTGCCGCAGGACGGCGAAGGTGGAGGCGCCGTCCATGCGGGCCGCCTCCTCCATCTCGCGCGGGATCGTCCGCATGAACTGGACGAGGATCACGACGGACAGCGGCATCGCCGTGGCCGGCAAGAACAAGATCATGAAGGTCCGGGTATGGAAGAGTCCGGTCGCCGCGGCGAGCAGGAAGGTGGGGAAGAGCGCGGCGAACGTGGGCACCAGGAACCCCAGCGAGAACACCCGTTCCACGAGGGCGCCGACGCGTCCCTCGGTACGGGCGATGGCGAAGGCCGCCGGGATGGCGAGTGCCAGGGTGAGCGCCAGCGCCACCACGGTGACGAGCACCGAGTTGAAGATGGCCGGCCCGAGGTCCGCGGAGGAGAACGCCTCCCCGAAGTTGTGCGGGGAGAACGAGGTGGGCAGGGAGAACGGGCTGCCGAAGATCTGGTCGTTCGTCTTGAACGCCGAGACCAGCAGGTAGTAGAGGGGCACCACGAGGAGCGCCGCGTACAGCCACGCGAGGATGTGGGCCGGCAGCCAGGACCTTCCGAACTTCATGGAACCGCTCCGATCAGTAGTTCTGGCGGAAGACGCGACGGATCGTCAGCAGCCCGGCCAGACCGACCAGGAACAGGATCACGCCGACGGTCTGGCTGTAGCCGAGGTCGGCCGCGATGAACGCCTTCTGGTAGACGAGGAAGGACAACGTTGTCGAGGAGCTTCCGGGGCCGCCCTGGGTGAGCAGCAGTACGTTCTGTGCGGAGCCGAACAGTGTCCACAGGAACTGAAGCATGGTCACGACCCCGACGAAGTCGCGGATGACGGGGAAGTGGATGCGCCACATGGCGCGCCAGTGGCCGGCACCGTCGAGCTGGGCGGCCTCGCCTATCTCGTCCGGCACGCTGCCGAGCCGGGCGGCGAACAGCACGGCCGTGAAGCCGATGCCGCTCCACACGTCGAGGACGATGAGGCAGTACAGGGCGGTGGACGGGGAGGCGAGCCAGGCATCGGTGAGCGATCCCAGACCGGCCTTGTCCAGTGCTCCGTTGAGCAGTCCGTCCGGCGAGAGGACGGCGTAGAAGACCATCGCCTTGGCCGGGGTGGAGATCAGTCCCGGGATGAAGAGCAGGTAGCGAAGGACACGGTGGCCCGGCGGCTTCTGCGCGACGTAGTACCCGAGCATGTACGCGCACACGATCATCACGGGCAGGGCGACGACCAGCTGGGTGGCGGTGTTGCCGACCGAGTCCCAGAAGACCGGGTCGTCCAGAACCGTCCGGACATTGCCGAGGCCTGCGAAGGAGACCGGCTGGAGCATGCCCGGCCAGTGCAGGGCGGCGATGACGAAGATGGCGACCAGGGGGCCGACCATGAAGACGAGGTACCAGACCAGTGCCGGCACGGCGAGGACGACCCCGGCCTGCTTTCGGCGGGCGGGCCGGGCGGGAGGGGGCGAGGGCGGGGCCGGCCGGCGGACCGAGGCGCCGCCCGGGGCGGACGAGAGCAACGTCATGAAGGGACTCGCAGAGGGCTCGGGCGCGCGGATCAGGCCGTGCGGTAGGCGGATTCGAGGGCGGAGCGCACGGCGGCCGCGCTCGTCCCCCGGGTGAAGGCGGTGCTGGTCGCCGTGATCAGCGGCTGGGTGGCCGTCGGGGGGACGTACAGGTCGGGCAGGAGGACCTGGCCGACGCCGTCGCCGAGCTGCTGGGCCTTGGCCACCAGCGGGAAGTCCTTGCTGACGGTGTCGGTGACGAGCGCCATGTCCCGGCCGCTCTCGGTGATGAAGCGCGAGACCGTCTCGGGGCGGTACATGAAGCGCAGGAACTTCTCGACCGAGGACAGCTTCTTGACGCCGTTGGGGCTGATCCAGAAACCGATGAGGGTGTGCGAGCGCAGGATGGTCGGCTTGCTGTGCGAGGCGCCGGGGGCCAGTGGCCAGCCACCGATCTCCGTGTGTCCGGCCGCCTTCGGTGAGACCTTCGCCAGCGCTGAGGACATCGCGGACTGGATGGCCGCCGCCTCGGTGTTGTACTGCGTGGTCATGATGTCCGAGGTCAGCCCCTGCGCCTTGTCGGCGAAGACGCCGGCGTCGCGCAGCTGGACGAAGTAGTCGATGCCCTCGCGGGCTCCCCTGCTGCCGCTGAAGTCGCCGCTCGTGTAGACCTTCCTCGCCTCGTCGGGCGTGAGGAAGGTCTGGATGATCTGGGCCAGCAGCTTCTGACCGGTCCAGTCGTTGCCGCCGACGGTGACCGGGGCGATTCCCTTGGCGCGCAGTCTGCGCGCGGCCCCGATCAACTGGTCACCGGTGGTGGGTACGGAGTCGACGCCGGCCCGCCCGAGCAGGGCGGTGTTGAACGCGACGGGCCAGTTGGTGGCGAAGTACGGGAAGGCGCGGAGCCTGCCCTTGGCGTCGGTCCATTCCTCGAGGGCGGCGGGCAGGACGCGCTCGCGGAGGCCCCAGTCGTCGAGATAGCCCTTCACGTCGACGGTGGCCCCGACATCGGTCCAGGCCAGGGTCTTGTCGTAGAGGTTGACCATGACCACGTCCGGCTCCTTGCGGGCCAGTCGGGAGGTCTCGTACACCTGGGGAAGGTCGTCCCCGTTGACGAGGTTCTTGATCCGGATGTCCGGATTCTCCTCGCGGAACGTCTTGACGACGGCCTTATAGGTGGGAGAACCGGGCGCGGTGGTGCCGAGCTGGGTGTGCACGAGCAGGGTGCCGGGGTCGGAATCGGCCGAGGCGAGTGTGGAGCAGCCGGACAGAGCGGTAGCGGCGGCAAGGCCGGAGCCTGCTGCGAGGAAACCGCGCCGGCTCAGGGATGAGCGCACAGCGGGATGTCTCCAACCAGGACGTTAACCATGTGGTTAATCGATGTACCAGTGGGCTGCGAGAAACGTAGAGCCACTTGCAGGAACGGTCAACCCCCGGTTGCACATGACGAAAATACAGACATATCAGTCGAGTTGCGGCCGTCCCGCCACTCCCCGAGACACCCCCGGACGCCCCCGGGAGACCCCGCATTCACCACCGCCACCTGCCCTCCCGGCCTTCTCGGCGCGTCCTGAGCGCAGGCCCAGAGCGGCGTCCAACCGGAGGTGACGATGTGGTGATCCTGGCGTCGACATCCCGGGCTGCTTCCCTGATCACGGCCAGAGTGTCCTCCAGTGGCGCCCACGGCCGCTGCCGCGGCGGCTGTCCGCTGGGGGTCGAAGCGGTGCCGGTCCGTCGCCTCGTGCCAGGCCTGCCCCTCATCACCCAGGAACAGCTGCGCCGCGCTGTCGTGTTGCTCCGCCACACGAGCCTGCCACCGCGCCGCGCGAACGGTTCGCAGGTCATGCCCGAGGCGGGCGGCCGCTTCGAAGACCCGGTCCACGCGAGACGCTTGCGAGTTGGTGAGGCGGTACATCTCCGCACCGATCCGGCCGGATGCGGAGTGGGACACGACCGCTGCACTGTCGTAGTCCACGGGGCCCCAGTCGGTCGACCCACAGGGCGGGTCCGGGGCCGCTCTCGCTCGGAGGCAGCCTTGCCGAGCCGCCAGAGCACGTCGCGTGTACGCGGCGTTCTATAGTCGCCCGGGTCGAACGTTTCCAGGGGGGTCCGGAACACATGCAGTCCAGGAGATCACTGGCCGGCGTCCTGCTGAGCGCCGTCGCCGTGCTGCTGCTCGGCGCCTGCGGGACCCAGCGGGCCGGGGCCGGTACGCCGACGACGACGGAAGCGCCGCACTGGCAGACGTTCGCGCCGTTCCGCGTGACCGCCGCCCGGCTCTCCGACGGCGGGCGGGCGCTCAGCGTCGACGCAGAGGTGCCCGGCAAGGGGAAGACCTGCGCGCGCGAGCTGAAGGCGGTCGTGACCTCCACGTCGGAGCGCACCGTGTGGGTGCAGGTCACCTTCTCCGCCCTGACCGGCGACCCGCACTCCGACTGCTCGAAGACCGCGACCGGCACGGCGAAGGTGCGGCTGCCGTCCGCGCTCGGCCACCGCGAACTGGCCGTGGACAACTACACGACGTTCACCGCGGACGACGCCGACCTGCCCGACCTGCGCCTGTGCGGCGACCGCGGCTGCCACCCGGCACCCACCGGCTGCACCCCCGCCTCCTACGACCAGGCGGTGGCAGCGCTCGACGTGCCGAACCACACCTCCCGCGGCAAGGAGCACTGCGACGGGAAGTGGCTGGTGTTCGACGTGTCCTCACGCATGGGCCCGGCCTGCGCCGAGGGCGAGGCACCGGGCTGTGGGGCCGGCCTCGGCGACCGGTGGTTCTTCCGGGCCGAGAAGTCGGGCTGGGTGCCCCTCGCACGCGGCACGAAGGCGGGCTGCGCCGACGTGCACCGCATCGAGCCCGCCTTCCCGACCGCCCTGTGCGCCGACCTGCCCGCCCTGCGGCGCTCGAACTGAGCACGGCACCGGGCCTGTTGCCGCACCCGGCCTGCAGCGGGGCACACGCGGTGCCTCGTGACGGACCCCGGCTTCCAGGGCCGCTTCGAGCACCGCGGGGTCGGTCAGGACTTGTCCTGCCGATCATGTGCGGAGCCAGATGGTGAGGGCCGCTGCGGTGGCCGTCCCGAGGAAGACGTAGCCGCGTCCGTCATAACCGGCTGCCACGACTCGGTGCTGCTTGGACCCGTTGATCGCCCGCTCAACGGTGCTGCGCTTCTTGTACCGTTCCTCGACGAAGCCGGTGGGATGCGGATCTTTTCAGCACTGGCTCGGACTGCGTGCAGTCCGCCCGCTGTCCCGGCATGACGAGCAGGGACAACGGACGGCAGCGGCTGTCCGCGCTCGGTGGACTTTGCTGGTGAACCCGCCCCGCGAGCGGCCCCCGCCCTCGCCTGGTGCACCGCCTCCACCAGGCGGACGAGAAGGCTCTGCCATGCGGGTTCGTCCGGGTGTTCGGCCACTTCGACCCCCTTTGAGGCGGGGCCGGCGGCGGGTCGGTGCATGCACCGGCCGCGTGTTGACGCGCGCGTACGACAGTCAAGTCGACCGAGATGTCCAGTCGATCCCACCCGCGGCGTCCCCTGGGTCGTGCTCCGACTCATCCGACACCAAACCGCCACCGGCGGTCTCGCCGAAGCAAGGCCGTAGACGGACACCGGTACCGCGCCCTCGTCGGCCACGAGAAGTGCCGGGTCGCCCTGGCCGTCGATGACCCGCTGGCCCGCAGACGCTCTATGCGACTGGTCGACCTGCGCACCCGCACCCTGGTCGTCCGCGGTGGTCGTGCCGGCGCACCGGGACGACCACCGCGGACCTCTGGCCCGAGGGCACGTATGACTCGCACTCCGCCATGTACGACGTTTTCGCCCTGCTGGCGGGGCTGTACCGCGACGTGGCCCACGCGCCCCGGACCCGACTTCCATGCGCCGCCGCCCCGGCCGTGAGGCACGCGGGGCCACGGGATGCGCCGTGCGCCAGTGCGTGATCCGATACGAAGGTGTCGCCCTTCCGCCCACCGCAGATCCGCTTGCCGGGCCCGCCGCCCGGCCCCTCGGGCCGGTGGCGCCAGGCCTTGGAGCGCAGACTGGATCGGGTCGTGTACGTCCTGCCTGCCTGGCTGAGGCGGCGCCGGGTGGGATGGCTGCTGCCGCTGGCGACGCTGCTCGCGGTCGCCTTCACCGACTGGAACACCTCCGGCGACTTCCGGGCGCTCTCCTGGATCGTGATGGTCCCGGGCCTCGCCGCCGCGCTCTGTCCGGTCTGGGTGACCGCGGTCTTCGGGCTCGTCTCCGTCATGGCGTACCTGGGGCTCGACGCCGCCTGGTCGCACGAATACAGGGCCGGTCTGCCCGACTTCATCCTGGTCGCCGCGGCCAGCGTGCTCGCGGTCGCTGCCTGCTGGCTCCGGCTGCGCCGGGAAGGCAGAATCCTGCACATCCGCAATGTCGCGGACGCGACCCGAGCCACCGTGCTGCGCGACTTGCCGCCGCACATTCACGGCGTCGAGAATGCCCACGTCTATCTCCCCGCCGACGCGGTGGCCCGGCTGGGCGGCGACTTCTACGACCTCCAGCCGTGCCGCTGGGGAACTCGGGCCCTCATCGGCGACGTCCAGGGAAAGGGGCTGGGCGCCCTGGCCGCGGCCGCCGCGATCCTCGGATCATTCCGCGAGGCCGGGTACCACGTGCCGAGCCTCAGCATCGTCGCCGGACGCCTGGAAGTACGGATGGAACGCCAGCGCCGTCTCGGCGTTGCCATGGGAGACGCGCAGCCCGACCGGTTCGCGACCGCCGTGCTGATGGGATTCCCCAACCCTGGCTGCGGCGAGTCATGGGTGGACGTCGTCGATTTCGGCCACGAGCCGCCGCTGGTCGTGAGTCCGCGCGGGGTCAGGGTGCTGCAGGTGGCCAACCGGCTGCCGCTCGGTCTCAGCGACCTGGATCCGGCGGGAGTGGCTTCCGCAGTCCCCCACCGCTTCACGCTGGCCGAGGACGATGTCATCGTGCTGACCACCGACGGGGTCACCGAGGCGCGCGACTCGGCGGGTAAGTTCTTCCCGCTTCGATCGTTCCTGGAGGACGCCGTCGTCCGCGATCCCGCCGCGGTGGCGTCCGCAAGCCAGGTCGCCGCGCTGGTCTCGGACGGCCTGCTGCGACACTCACGGGGACGGCTCCACGACGACACGACGATCTTCGCGCTGCGGTTCTCCGCCACCGAGGACACGTACTGGACGCTGCCGCTGGACGAAAGCCCCGCGCGGACGCTCGGTCCGCTGCCCGCCGGTGACGATCCGTTCCAGCAGGGCATCGTCCGGCTGCGGGCGGGGCCCGAGGACAACCCCTCCGGTGGGGGCGGTCCCGAAGCGGCTGAGTAAGCAGGGTTATGACGCAGGCCGGACGGGGTGGAACAGATCGTGCGAACAACTCGCAGATACCTGGATTGTGCGGGTCATGGTGTTCGCCAAGACCGGTGCCGGTCCTTCGGGTCCCAGGCCGGCGCGGCCCTCGCCACTCAATTTCCCCGACCGCCCGGACAATCCGCCGACACCTTTACCCACGCCTGGTTCAAGCTCACCACCGCGACACGGCCCACGCCGCGGGCATCTCGGGCCCAAGGTGCCCGCCGAGCACCTCCTGTGGGCCGGATGTGCTGCCCGATCCGGTCGACGCGCCGCTCGACGACACTGCCGTGGCAGATCTGAAGTCCACGAACCGCGGCGTACCCAAACCATGCGGCGGCGTGCAAGGAGGCGGAGTCGAGCCCGTCCGCCACGTGACCCGCACGCCGACCTCGGCGGCGAACCCTTCGGCAGATCATCGGTCTTCACGTAGAGCGCGGTCGCGAGGGAGTCCAAATCTGTCTTCACGCACCGGCATTGGACTCCCTCGCCGCGACTGCTCAGGGGACCAGCCCGGCATGGATACCTTCGACTACGGTGTCAGCACAATCCTGCCGAAGACCTCGCCCGCGTCCATCTTCTGGTGCGCCAGCACGGCTGCGTCCAGAGGCAGCACCTCGTGCACCACTGTTTCGATCTCGCCCCGGCTCGCTGCGGCGAACTGCTCGCTCCGCACGGCACGCCGCTCTGCTCCGGGAATGGTGGCTGCGCTGAAAGCGGCGAAGGACATCGACTTCTGGAACGCCGCCATGATCTTCGTGCCGAAGTCTGCCGGTGGCTGGCCTGCGACGGCGCCCACGGCCACCATGCGGCCGTTCGGGTTGAGCCGGTCGAAGAACGACGGCATGTCCTTGCCGGCCACCACGTCGATGATGACGTCATAGCCGGCGGGAGCTTGTTCCCCTCCTTCGCCGGAGCGGTCCAGCACATGGGTCGCGCCGAGACGTCGCAGCTGCTCGCCACGCTCGGCCGATGAGGTGGTAACCGCCACCGCGGCGGCGGCGCCGCGAGCGGCGAGTTGCACTGCCATGATCCCGATGCTGCCGGCCGCACCACGCACCAGGACCGTCTCCCCGGGAGCGAAGTGGGCGTGGCGGAGCCCGAAGTGGGCCACCACGCCGGAACCGCCGAGTGTCACCGCATCGGCTGCGGACAGGTTCACGGGCAGGGGAACGATCTCCTCAACCGGCACGAGGGCCTGTTCAACGTATCCTCCCCCGGTGCCGGTGAAGGCCCACACCCGCCCGCCGATCCACGAGGCATCGACGCCGTCACCGACCGCGGCCACGGTGCCCGCCACCTCGCTGCCCGGGATGTGGCCCTCCTTGAAGCCGTAGGCGGCCAGGGCCCCGCTTCGGATCACGGTGTCGACGCCACCGACACCCACGGCCTCGGTGGCGATCACCACCTGGCCGGCAGCAGGTGCGGGAACCGGCAGGTCGACAACAGCCAGACCTTCAGGACCTCCGTACGTCTGGATCTGAATTGCCTTCAACGTCGTCTCCCATGTTCTCGGACCGGCTGAACGCCGTCGCGCTCAGTGCCCGCCACCGATCGCCACCGGCGACGGGAGGGGGTTCACGGAGCGCCGGAGGTTCGGTCCCGGTGCTGTGCTCCCCGATGATCACGGCGAGCTGCTACGTCTTGAACGCTAAACGGACACCCCTGTCCGTTTAGGTAAAGTGAGAGCATGGTCGACCGTTTGCCTCACACCCTGCGTTCCGACGCGCTGGACAACCGCGAGCGCATCCTCGACGCGGCCCGAGCACTGTTTTCCGCCGACGGCCTGGACGCGCCGATGCGGGAGATCGCGCGACGCGCGAGGGTCGGACCTGCCACCTTGTACCGTCACTTCCCGACCAAGCAGATGCTGGCCACCGAAGCCTTCGCGGACCAGTTGCGCGCATGTCGCACCATCGTCGACGACGGGTGCGCCGATCCCGATCCATGGCGTGGCCTCTGCCTGGTCATCGAGAAGATCTGTGAGCTGCACGCGCGGGACCGGGGTTTCAGCGAAGCCTTCATGTCGGCCTTTCCAGGGGCGCCGGATGTCGCGGGCCGTGAGTACACGGTGAAAGCGGTCGCCGGACTGGCCCAGCGGGCCAAGGACGCAGGGCACCTGCGGCCCGACTTCGTCCTGGACGACGTCATTCTCATCCTCATGGCCAACAAGGGGATCCATGCCAGAACGACCGACGCCCAGGTCATGGCCTCCCGACGCTTCGCAGGGTTGGCGATCCAGGCGTTCAAAGCCTGCCCCCAGCACGCACCGCTACCACCAGCGGCACGACTGACATCCGCAGCACCTGACAGCGCCTGACCGTGGGCGAGAGGTATCCACGCTCGGCGCACGAACCACTGAACCCCTTTGAATAGATCGTCCAGGACCGATGCACGTGCTCGAACCCGGATTCAGCCAAGATCTCCCGGCGCGCCGGGAGATGATCTTGCGCCGGTGACATGGCGGAGTGAGAGCACCATGACGCGCTCGCACACCTCCCCCGCACACGGTGTCGAGTACGCCGCCTCCCTGAGCCGTCGCGCGGTATCCACGTCCGCCAAGACACGGACGATTCCCATTCCGACGAGGAGCACACTCCAGCCCTTACTGAAGGCGTCGTCGACGCGATCGGCCTCGAAGGCGATCGCCGTGCCGTCGACTGTGGCGAGGGAGGACTGCTCCGCGGTGCTGAACATGACCTCGCCGCCCTGTACCTGATAGTTCAGCGGCAGCACGACCGGCCCATCTCCGCCGGCCCCACACCGTGGTCACCGAGCATGGCTCAGCACTCGGTTTCGTCCAGTTCCACCATCCGGGGTTGCTGAGACGCGCTCTGGCAAGCCCGGTCGCAGATTCCCAGTCCCGCCGGTCGGTTCCTCGACGCTTGTTTCGAGAGCATTGGCCAGCCTGAGCAGAAAGCCGATGCCGGGCGACGCCGCCGGCCGCTCCTCCATGCACTTCGATAGAGCCACGTACGGCAGCTGCCCGCAGTGCCACTTCGGACAAACCGGGGCTGGGCAACGCGCCGGCCGATGTCGCCTCTCGCCTGACGCGACGGTGCGGGCGCCATCGGGCTCACTGTTCATCGAGGCCTCGTGCACGCCAACACCAACCGCAGCCGGATCCGGGCGCAGTACGGAGCATCGCCGGTGAGCACCGACGCACGCAGGCCGTCACCGCACGAGAACGTGTTCCCCGGCGCGCGGCACCACGGCATGCCAATCGAGTTGCTCGTCAATGCGCCCGCGCAGCGCTTCAGCGGCGTGCGGTTCGCCGTGGACGATGTAGGTGGTATTCGGGGGCGGAGCGTGCCGCAACCATTCGACGATCTGGGCGGCGTCCGCGTGAGCGGAGAAGAACGGCACGTGCGCCACAGTCGCCCGGACCTTGACGTACTCTCCGAACATCTTCACGGCCGTTGCCCCCTCGATCAGGTCCCTCGCCCGTGTGCCTTGAGCGGCGAATCCCACCACGACCACACAGTTGCGCGGGTCGGGCAGCAGTCGGCGCAGATGGTGCAGGACACGTCCGCGGCTCGTCGTCGTGGCGGCGGTCACCGTAGGTGGATTCCATGAGCAGCACATCAGCGCCGGTGAACGGTTCCGCCGGACGCAGGAAGGGATGTCCGGGCCTGCCCAGGTCGCCACTGACGGCGAGAGTGTGCCCGCTCTCCAGCGTGAGGTGCACCCAGGCCGAGCCGAGGATGTGGCCGGCCCGGTGCAGGAGCAGGGTCGTACCCTTCGCCACCTTCGTGTCGGTGTCGAAGCCGACCGGCGTGAAGAGCCTCACCGCGCCTTCCACGTCGTCCTCATCGTAGAGCGGCAGCGCGGGCCTGTGCTTCGACCAGCCGGTGCGGTTGGCGTGCCCGGCCTGTTCGACCTGGAGGCGGGAGCTGTCGCGCAGCACGATTTCGGCGAGTCGGGCCGTGTCCGCGGTGCACAGGACGGGGCCGCGGAAGCCGTGCCGTACGAGGCGGGGCAGGAACCCGCAGTGATCGAGGTGCGCGTGGGTGAGGACGACAGCGTGTACCGCGTCGGCGTCGGCCGGCAGGCGGCGCCAGTTGCGGCGGCGCAGGTCAGCGATGCCCTGAAAGAGCCCGCAGTCGACCGATCCGGCTGTGATCGCCCTCCACCAGGAACTTGCCGCCGGTGACCGTGCCGACCCCGCCGAGGAAGGTCAACAGTTCGGGCCGCACGCCGCCGGTCATGAGACAGCCGACAGGTCCTGGCGCACCAGCAGCACCGGGCAGTGCGCGTGGTGCAGCAGTGCCTGGCTGACCGATCCCAGCAGTAGCCCCGCGAACCCGCCGAGGCCCCGCGAACCCGCGACGACCAACTGGGCCTCCTCGCTGGCCTTGATGAGAGCAGGCCGGACGCGTGCTGGAGGGCCAGGTCCGAGTCCTCGGATCCGTCGACGCCCACGACGACCGGGTTACCGGCGTCCAGGACGCCGCGCACGACCAGCACCGGGCAGCGCGCGTGGGCGGCGAGATGGACGGCGACGGAGCCGAGCAGCAGGCCGCTGATCCCGCCGAGGCCCCGACTGCCGACGACCACGAGGTCGGCGCCCGGAGAACGGGCGGCGAGCACGGCCAGCGGCTCACCAGTGATGACCTCGCCGACGGCTCGTACGCCCGGCTGCTCGGCCAGGGCATGCTCGACGCCCTCGGCCACGATCCGTTCGGCCTGGTCGCGAAGCACCCTGTCGTTCGGGCCCACGGATGAGAGGCCCAGCGGCACCTTCGTCAACGGCCAGATGAACGCGTGCACTACCCGCAGTTCGAGGCCGCGCAGCCATGCCTCACGTGCTGCCTCCGCCACGGCTTCAAGGCTGGACGTGGAGCCGTCCACACCCGCCAGAACCACTCTGTCACCCATGGGAGCGCCTCCCTTCCGCCGGGTTTCAGAGTCCCCCGGAACGGAACGCCCCGCACTGCGGGACGACGCGACGTTGCGCCTCACGCCGCTCGCCGACGGGCTCCGCCATCCACGGCACGCTGAGCGCGATGCCCCGCAGCAGTGTGGGACGGCGGCCGACCCGGTCCGCCAGCACATCTCCCAGCACCGAAACTCAGCTCCCCGGCCCCGTACGGAGCGGCTACCAGGCCCGCAAAGCTCGCCACGGTGTCGACGAAGGGGGCGCTGGGGGAACGGGGGTCGAGCGGGATGTTCGAGTGGCCGCGCTCCGCCATGCACTGCCGGACCAGCAACGCCGAGGCCCGCTGCGATCCCGCCTTGTGGCTGGATCGGCTGGTCAAGGCGTCGCGGAGGCGGATGACGTCTGTGCGCCCTTTCGAGCCGTCCACGGCTTCGCCCCACAGCTCGGCAAGTTCAGACGACCCAGAGATCACTTGATCCATGGCGTCGGCAGCGAGTCGGCGAAGGTCTGCACGGAACTCCGGCATCGGTTCCGACGGACCGTAGATCGAACACGCCGGCTCGCCGTCAGGCAGGTCATCCCCGAAGTCGGCGGCGGTGTCGTTGCCGAAGGGGCCAATGTCCCACGCGCCCCTATCTCTCGCTTGGCCGTCTCCGGATCGTCGCGCTGGCCACGGACAGCGAGGCCAGGAGGCAAGCAGTACCTGCTTGAGCAGGAGCTTGAAGCCAGTGCCTCCGTACATCCGGCGCTTGATCGCGCCTACGCAGCCAGGCTGGAAACAGCTCACTGCCACTGGCGGTCATCTCGAGCGGCATCAGGTGCCGTCGAGTCCGGCTCGGGTCGGACCCGCAAGCGCTGCCCTGCCGCGTCACCAGCACATGGGTGGACAGCGCGTCGCCGGGGCGCTGCCTCGTGCTTGGTGATCCGCCGACTGGCATCCGGCTGTCGTGTCGGCTGACTGCCGGGATCGGGCTGAGTGGCCGGCGGAGCAGCCCTGTGCCGATGGGCAGGGGCGGCTGCGGCTCAAGCGGGTTCGGGGTCGTGCGCGGCGGCGACGGTGGTCGTCCAGCCCTGGTCGAGCAGGAGACACGCCTGGTCGATGGCGGCGGCGGGGTCGGGGCGGGAGCCGGCGAAGGCGAGGGTCTCCAGGGTGAATCGCGCGTAGGCGGCGCAGAGGAGGTCGTCGTCCGGTCGGCCGGTCTGGTCGGCCAGGGCCAGGGCCAGGGCATTCTCGTGACGCAGCGCCATCGCACGGGCGTACTCGCGCAGGGCCGGGGTCTGCTGGACGAGCTGCTGGAGTCCGGCGAAGCGCGGGTCGTGGGTGTGAGGCGAGGTGACGAACCTGGTGAGGTGCGCCCGCAGGGCTCCGGGGATCGTCTGGCCCGGGGGGCGGTCGGTGACCGCGCGGATCAGGGCGTCCTCATTATCGGCGTCCTCGTCGAAGACCAGGGCCTCTTTGCCTTGGGGGAAGTAGTTGAACAGGGTTGAGACCGACACGTCGGCGACTTCGGCGATCTCGCGCACGCCCACCTGCTCATAGCCGCGTTCCAGGAACAGCCGCAGCGCTGTGTCGGCCAGCGCCTGTCGGGTGGCTGCCTTCTTGCGTGCGCGCCGCCCGCCCGATGCTGCGCGGTCGATCGTCTCATCCATGCCGCGAACCATATCCCGAATATTCGAACTGGACGATATTTGGAACTGTTGTATGTTTGTAGCTGTTGGAACTATGCCAGCAGTGCTGGCCACCTGCGCGGCACCGGGCCGCGCTCCTGCACCAGAGAAGGGCCCCATGAACTCCGTAGCACCCGCCCAGGCCAGGATCAGCATCGTCGGCGCCGGACCGGGCGGGCTGACCTGCGCCCGCATCCTGCAGCGGCGCGGCATCACGGTCACCGTCTTCGACAGCGACGCAGGCCCCGACGCCCGCAACCAGGGCGGCACCCTGGACCTGCATGCCGACAACGGCCAGATCGCCCTGCGCGAGGCCGGCCTCCTGGAGGACTTCTTCAAGCTGGCCCGCCCCGAGGGGCAGGAAATGCGTCAGATGGACCCGAGCGGCAACATCACCTCCCACCGGGTGCCGGAGGCCGACGAGCTCTTCAAGCCGGAGATAGACCGTGGTCAGCTGCGAGACCTGCTGTTGGACTCCCTGCAGCCGGGAACCGTCCAGTGGGGCCGCGCTCTGGAGAAGGTCAGCGGTCCCGCCGACGGTCCCCGTCGGCTGCACTTCACCGATGGCACCACCGTCGAGACCGATCTGGTCATCGGGGCCGACGGCGCCTTCTCACGGGTGCGCCCCGCCGTGTCCCCCGCCGCCCCGCAGTACTCCGGGGTGAGCTTTCTGGAGGCATGGTTCAACGACGTCCAGAACAGCCACCCCGACATCGCCGAACTGGTCGGTCAGGGCGGCGCCCACGCAGCCGACGGCGAACGCGGCATGTTCGCCCAGCGCAACGCTGGAAACCACATCCGCGTCTACCTCATCCAGCGCGTCCCGGTCGACTGGATCAACCAGAGCAGCTTGACCGCCGGCGACACCGACGCCATCCGCGCCCTGCTCCTGGACCGGTACGGCCACTGGTCGCCCCGCCTGCGCCAGCTGATCACCGACAACGACGGCCCTTACATCCACCGCCCGATCCTGGCTCTGCCGGTCCCGCATACCTGGGAGCACAACCCGACCGTGGCCTTGCTGGGCGATGCCGCCCATCTCATGCCACCGCTGGGCGTTGGCGTCAACCTCGCCATGCTCGATGCCAGCGAACTCGCCCTCGCTCTCGCCGACTCCCCGACCGTCGACGACGCCATCCGCACCTACGAGCAGACCATGCTCCCCCGCTCCACCGAGACCGCCAGAATCCTGGAAGGCGGCGCCGAACACCTGCTCTGCACCGAACTCCCCGACTCCGGCGACCATGAAGACGGCAGCGCCATCCAGTCCTGAGCCCACGCAGGGCCTGCAGCCACCGGTTCGAGTAGCGCATCCCACCCGCGCTGGTGGGTCTTCCTCGCCTCGGTCGTCATGCGCGCGCTCCGTCCGCCCTGATTCCTCACCCCGAAAGCGAGGCCAAAGATGGCCGCGCCGCTGCCGTCCTGCCAGCCCCGGCGCACGATGCATCGGCCACTCGTCCAAGCCGAGTGCGCCCGCCGAAGCCGCGGCCGCGTCCGCTGCCGCCCCAGGAAGGCAAGCTGTACGAAGCCCCCGGATCGCGGCCCGCGCCCACGAGCTTCAGGCGCTGCACGAGCTGTGCCGACGTCGACGGCTGGCTCGCGCACGCCCTGGCCGCATGTCTCGGGCACGACCGCGCGCGATCCGGGTCACGCTGACGGATCGTGAGCGTGACACAGATGCCCCGCTCCCCTCGAAACCGTCACGCTCCCCTCCGAACATGCCCGTTGTGCCCGTTTCCTGGAGTTTGGAGGTTGTCCTCCGAGATCGAATCTTGCTCGTCTGCCATCGAAGCCTGCCACTCCAGTCTGATGACAACGAAGTTTGATCACGCAGGTCAGGCTCCGTGCTGGGTCCTGAAGGCGGACCGCTCATGATGACTTCATGGAGAATACGGTCGAGAAGATCAAGGTCTGGTTTCGGTTCGTCCCGCGCGAGGGCTGGTTCCCGCAGGACACCGAAGGACTTTGGGCGACGAGGCTTGGAGAAGACACGGCCCGCGTGGAGAATGCTCCGTTTCTTCAGGACGGTGTGGCCGAGGGCGACATCGTGCGGTTCGAAACGGGCCTCGACGGGCTCCACTGGGCTGCCGGGCGGGTCAGCTCCTCAGGTAACTGCACGATTCGGGTGGTGCCCGTTCCGTCCGGTCCGCTGGGCCGCAGCGCGCGGGCCGTACACCAACGCCTATCGGTATTCGGTCTGGGCGGTGAGGTCTTCAGCGCGGAGTTCCCCATGGTGGCCTTCACGGCACCTGCCGGCGCCGACTTCGGCGGGATCAAGAGGCTGCTGAAGCAGGGGGAGGAGGAAGGATGGTGGCACCACGAAATCGGCTGCGGCACGGAGGAGTGGTGGAGCGCATAAAGCCCTACGGGATGCTGGGATGCTCTCTTGCAACGAATCTTGTTCAATTGCCACTGAAGTCTGACGGACCGTAGTTCCCTGCCACCGAAGCTTGAGCACTCGGGGCGAGTGATGGTCCCGGGGTGTGGTGGGAGCACCTGCGCGTGTGTACGGGACGAAGCGTTCTAGGCCTTTGAGCCAGGACTTTACGATTCCTGGCTGGAGCGGGACCGGCTGATCCTGCTGGACCGGGATCCGAGCGTTCGCCGGAATCGCCTCGCACGCGTTCTGGCTGCGCTGGCACGACGGAGAGCGTCCCCGCCGGACCGCTTCGTACATCTTGCGAACGGACGTGCCCGTGTGGCCGATGTCCGGGCCGGTGACCAGATCGAAGAGGCGGCCGCGTAGGCGTCCGCAGCGACGGAGCGGGACTGCCTGGCGGTGGGCTGGGAGTTCGTAGGGGTGGGAGCGCCCAACCCGGTGCTGATGGCGAACATGCGGTGGCTGGCCCGCTACCGCAGGACCCGGGCCGCCCGTCGGCGGGCCCAGACAGATATTCGGTTGCTCGCCTGCGGGGTGACGGCTGCAATGTCCGGCATGGTGACTGAAGTTCGCCCCCCGCGACACGACGAGATGGCTGCGTACTACCGGGCATTGCCGTTCGCGAACGGGTTGCCGAGCTGGGAGCCCGAGGACGCGGCGTGGCACGGCGGCCCGGAGCCGTGGCCCCCACAGCGCACGCCTGCGAGTGTGGAGCAGCTCGAGAGGATGGCCGCAGCCGACACCAAGGATGAGTCCTTCCACCCGATCGCGACGTTCGTCGACGGCAGGTGTGTCGGCGCTTCGGCAACCATTTCCTTCGAGGTGACGGTTCCGGGCGGGAGAACGGGGATGATGGCCGGCGTCACCGCCACCGGGGTGATGGCGACGCACCGCCGGCGCGGGTACCTGAGGCGAATGATGCAGGCCATGTTCGACGCGGCCCTGGAGCGAGGCGAGCCGTTGGCGATGCTCAGCGCGAGCGAAGGCAGCATCTACGGGCGGTTCGGATTCTCGCCCGCGACCTACCGCACCCGGTGGGAGCTGGCTCGTCACGAAGCCACCCTCCTTCCGGCAGAGCCCGATCCCGGGACGCTGGAGCTCGTCGACGCCACGCAGGCGAGGAAGGCCTGGCCCCTGGTGCAGGCGGATGTGTGTGCCCACCGCGTCGGGGAACTCAGCCCTCTCCCCGGACGCTGGGACGGGCTGACCGACGAAGCAGACGGCACGAACGGGCCGCTGCGTTATCTCACCCACCGCGACCAGCACGGCAATGTGGACGGAATCGCCAATTTCCGGCTGCCGTGGTCACCGACCACGGACCATGCCGGGATACTCGTGGTGGAATCCCTGGAGGCGACGAACCCGGTGGCCTACCGCGCGCTGTGGGGACTACTGATCGACTTCGATCTCACCAAGACCGTCGTGGCGGCCGGCCGGCCGCGCGATGAACCCCTGCGGTGGATGCTCACGAACCCGCGGGCGATGCGCATCACCCGGCAGACGGACAATCTTTGGGCGCGCCTTCTCGATGTCCCTCGAGCCCTGACGCAACGCTCGTACCTGACGCCCGGCGTGCTGCGGTTCGCGATCGGCGACGACCGGATGTGCCGGGCGAACAACCGAACGTGGCGTTTGAATGCAGACGGCCCCATGGTGACGTGCGTTCCCACCGACGAGGCGCCAGACCTGACCATCACGCTCTCAGCGCTCAGCTCGCTCTACTTCGGGGGCATGTCGGCACGCCACCTGGCGTATGCGGGCCACATCACTCCGCACGCCGACGGTGCGATCGGGCAGCTGGCTCGGATGTTCTGGACCGACGCAGAACCGCACAACTCCTTCGGTTTCTGACGAGTCGGTGTGTGTCGGGTCATGTCTTCTGCCGGCGTACTCGCGTGCGTGTGTGCAGAGGTGCGTACGGATGAACGTGCAGAGCAAATAGCCGCCCAAGGCGCTCATTGCCCCCGCTCCCGGCTTCGAGCGAGACCCTTGGTACGGCACCAGTGCTGCGGCGGCAGCCGCCCCGGCGACAGCGGCTGCGAGCGTCGTGACGACGGAGGGCATTCCGAGACCGAGGCCAGACCGACCTCGGTCTTGAGGTGCCGAAGCACTTGGCGTGAAAGGAGGTTGCCCCTTCCCTGACTTGCGGTGGAGAGTATCGCTCTCCAGGTCGCGGCGGGAGCTGGAGCTGTCGGCGTGCCCGGAAGGGGCCTGCGCCGTCACGAACCCGCGACTGCCGAGTTCGGGGGGCACATGACAGCGCCGGGGCAGGACAGCGGTCAGGGTGGACAGGGGGCCCAGCAGCCGGGCAACGGTCCGCACATACACGGGGCGTACGGACCGCCGCCGGGGGGTCCGTGGCCGGGAGCGCCGGCACCGTCGGGCCGACCGCCCTTCCCGGGCGGACAGTTCGTCCCGCCACCGCCGTACCCGCCGGTGCCCGCCCACGCACCGGGGCCCGTACGGGGGCGCAGCCGGCTGCCGCTGCTCAGCGCAGGCGCGGGGGTACTCGTCCTGGCCCTGCTCGCCTGGCTTCTCTTCGTGGGCGACGATGACAGCGAGGGCCCGGTCGCCGACGGCAAGGAGTCCGCGAAGGCCGATCCTCGGGTGCTCCAGCCCTACCGCCTCGCCCTTGCCGGCCTCGCCGTCGCTCCCGGACTGCGTTACAAGGACGAGTCGCCCGGCGGCATGATGAAGCGCGAGGCCACCGTCACCTCGGTGGGCAGCCGCTTCGGAAGCAGTGGCTTCGGGCGAAAGGAACTCGACCGTGAGTTCCTCAGTGTCGGAGGCAAGACCTTCACCCGCTGGCGTGTGGACCCCGCTGCCAAGAACGGCGCCCGGAAGCCGAGCGTGTGGGACGCCGGAGAGAGTCTGGACTCCGGACTCAGCGACGAGCTGACCAAGCACAGGCCCTCGCCACCGGAGCTGGCGAACCAGTTCTTCGAGGCCCTGGCCGAACTTGAGCAGAATCCCCCCGTCGGCGGCTACAGCTCCGGTTCTCGCACCGTGGGCTCCACCGAGGCGCAGGCGCTCGACACCTCCGCCGGACAGCTCGTCATCACCCGCAAGGAGCCCTTCCGGGTGCTGAGGCTGGAGCCGCCGAGCGGATTCGTGCCAGGTGCGGCACCGTCCCGGTCTACGGGTTCGGCGTCGTACACGACCGTGCGTACGGCGGCCGATCCCGATGACACAGGCCCCTTCGACGGCGCCGACACCCTGGCCCTGGACGTGGAGCCGGTCGCCGAAGCCGACGCCCCCGCCATGTACGACACCCTCGAGAAGCAGACCAGGGAACTCGGCAAGGCGAGCGACAGCGGCATCTCCCTCTCGCTGAACGGCTCCGGGACCGTCCGCTGCAGCTCCGGCGGCTGCACCGCCGCGAGCAGCTTCTCCGGACAGGTCGCCAGCGACGCCAAGTCCCGGCTGGTGGGCGGCCAAGTCACGGCCGTGATGACCTCCACGTTCAGCATCGACGGTCAGTCCGGCGGCAGTTGCACCAGCCCGCCCGGCACCTTCTCTCTCAGCGGATCCGGTGTCTCCGGCAGCCTCACCTGCTCCAACCCCGGCGCCGGAGCCACCTTTTCCTCCGTTGAATCCCGCAAGAAGGCCGAGGCCCGGGCCCGCTCCCGGGCCAGCGGCGGACGGGCCGTGCAGTATTCGATCCCGCTGCGTGCCAACTCACTGATCAGCGCCCGCGCACTGGCCACCGTCGAGGTGAAGAAGCTGGTCGCGCAGGTGCGCAAGGAGCGCAAGCGGCCCCCGTGCTCAACCTCGCACAGTTTCCCGGCAGGCACCCCGGTGCTGCTCGCGAATGGCTCCCGGCGCCCCATTGAGGAAGTCCGCTCGGGCGACCGTGTCCTGTCCACCGATCCGGTACGTGATCTCCGTGGTGCGCAGCGGGTAACCCGGCAGATCGTCACCAGCACCGACAAGAACTTCACCAGGCTCGAACTCGCCACCGCTGACGGCCCAGCGGCTCTCACGGTGACCGACAACCACCCCTTCTGGTCACGGACCGCGAATCGCTGGAGGAACGCGTCGGAACTGAGGGCCGGGGAGAAGCTGACAGGTGTCGGCGCCTCGCCCGAGGTGGCCGCGGCAGTCGACGTTCAGGGCACGCGGCCCACGTACGACCTGACGGTTGAGGGCATCCACACGTACTACGTGCTGGCCGGCACCACACCCGTGCTGGTGCACAACAACAACTGTCCGTTCGGAATGGATGCCGCCTCGAGCTCCGGCGCGAGGATTGACCCTCACGCCAAGGGCGGTCGCCATACGGTGGCGGGACGTGCTCTGGAGAAGCACGTCAACAAGAAGGGGGGCGGGAACCCGCACGGGTGGCCCACCCCGTCGGGCAAGAAGGACCCCGCTGCGTGGAACGCCGTCGGGCAGGACATGCTCGTCAAGATACTGACCCACCCGGGCGCCCGCGTGGCCCCTGGTCGCGGGAACATCAACGGCAGGTATCAGGACGTCATCGACATCCGGATGCCGGACGAACGCGGGGCACGGTTCGACGTGAACGGCAACTTCTCTGGGTTTCTCGACCCGTACGCTGCGCCTTGAGAAGCGAGGACGAGCAGTACCGAGAAGGCTACGTGTTACTCAAGGAGCTGCTCGGCGCCCGAGCCGACCGGCTCGCCGGCTCTCTCGACCGCCAGCACTCAACTCGCCAAAGGCAACGCTCGCTCGCCTCCGGCGAGTGCCGCGCGATACGCCCTGAATCAGTAGTCCAGGTCGAGGTAGTCGATGTCGTTGATGGCGACGTCCGAGATTCCCGTGGCGCGGCTGCCGCCGTCTTGGAAGTACACCTCCTTGAATCCTTCGGCGATGATGCCGCGCATCTGCTGGTCGTCGGCTCCGGCGTTGCCGGCGTCGAAGAGTCGTTGTGCATAGGCCGGGGGGAGGTGCACGGTGAGGCGGCGGAAGCGTCCGTCGTCGGTGGTGCCGATGGGTGCGGTGTAGCCGAAACGGGCTCGGGTCTCCACGGTGATGCCAGTGGTGGCGGCCCGTTTACGCCGGCGTTTGCGTACCTGGGGCTGCCAGCGGGTGCGGACGGCGTCGTCGATCTTCGCGGCGATGTCCTGGGGCGGGTTCTTGCGGGCGCCTCGGCGGTAGCGGTTGACGGAATCGGCGGTGACGCCGAGCTCCGCCGCGACGGCCCTCGCGCTGCCCAGTTGCCTCAGCAGATAGCTGATCCGGCCTTTGAGGGTAATGGGTGGCTGGCGGGTGAACGCTTCGCGGTCGGCGCGCTCGATGGCGTCCTGGATCTCCCCCACGGTCATTCTCCTTCGTCCAGGACGGCGTCGCCGCCCTTGATGTGGCGGGCGGGGTTGAGGCTCTTCTCCATGAGGTCGACCGTCCAGAGCATCGTCTGGACACCTTCCAGTTTGGCCAGGCCCGGGCCTGGGCCGAGGCGGAAGCCTCCGAGCTGGGGCTTGCCGGTGGTGGTGTCGTAGGGCAGCAAGTCGAGGGGGCTGTCGCCCGGGCTGGGGTAGACAACACAGTCGGAGAGCACGGCGAGTGGGTACAGGCCGGTCATCTTGACCATGTTGCTTAGTTTGCGGTGCATGTTGACGCGCGCTTTGGAGATGACGGCGGCTCGGATGTCGGGGCGCCAGGTGGGGCGCTGAAGGGCCGGCCATGGGTCGCCTTGTTTGTAGTTCTTGCCTTGTGGGCGCTCGCGTAGTTTGCCGACGCCGCCTTTGACCGTGGCTTTGATCGCGGTGAGGACGGCGGCCAGGGCCGGGTCGGTGTCCTTGTGGTGTTCCATCGCTGTCAGGAACTCGGTGTCGGTGAGGTCTTTGGTGACGCCGAGGTCGGCGAGGGTGTCGACGTAGGCGTTCTTGAGGCGGTCGTGCCACGGGTCCAGGTACGCACCGGTCTCGCGGCGCAGGAACGCTCGGGTCGGGGTGATGTGGTGGCCGAGCTCCTGGGCGTAGGCGAGGGTGTGCGTCTGGTACCAGGCCGGTCCGGTCGGGCGGGTGCCGTCCGGGGTGAACGGCGACGGCAGGCGGGGATCCAGCTCGATGTGAGAGAGGTCGGCCAGCCAGGAGCCGGGGATCTTCGGGTTGAAGGCCGGGTGGTGGAAGTGGTCCGGGGCGGACAGGCCCACCACGAGGCGGGCGGAGGCGGCGAGGAAGGCGGTGTTCAGGTCCAGGCCGACCGCGTACGGCAGGGTGCACTCCTCGTCGGTCAGCAGGTCGACGTCGCGGACCCACTGATAGGCCTCCTCGTCCAGGAACCCGCCGTCCCAGCCGGAGTTCACGACTACGGGATGCTCTGCGGTGGCCTCCGGCGGTGCCGGGTCCACCGCCTCCGAGCCCAGCGAGCCGGGGTTGTAGCCGGATACCCAGTTGCCGGTTTCCTTGTCCTGCACTGCCCGGGTGGGCGGGCGCAGCGCGGTCATCAGTTCCAGGCCGCAGACGGCGGTAGAACCACGAGGGGTGATGACGCGTCGGGCATAGATACCGAGGACGCGGGCGATGTCGGCCGGATGCATGTCGGTGACGCCGGGCCAGGAGCGTTCGTCCAGGGCGTCCCAGGACAGGACGGCGAGCTGGACGCACTGCCGCTGGCCGGCGGTGGCTTGGCGGTAGATGCGGGCCCAGGGGCCGAATCCGCGCTGGGTGAGCTGCCACTTCTCTTTGGTGACCTGCTTGATCACGGGGTGGTCGGCGGGCAGACGCAGGGAGCGGCGCTGCTCATGACCCTCCAGACGCTCGGGCAGTCCGAACTTCACGGCAGCCGTGGCGGTGAGCACGATCAGCGGGTCGGAGTCCCTCCCGCTGCGGTGCAGACGCGGTGCGCCGAGCCCCGACTCGGTGAGTGTCCATTGGACGAGGTCCGGGATCGTGGTCGCCGGACAGTCCAGGACGATGCCATCGGTGCCGTAGGCGGATCCGTCGCCATCCACAACGGCGAGCGGGCCATGGGGGAAACGCGGATCCAGGGCGGGTGCCGCGGCCGTAGCGCTCTTCGTCGCTGAGGCATGGTGCGGCGGCGCTGCGGCGCGGGTGGCGGGGCGGGGAGGGGCGGCAGAGGGGCCCGCAGGGCCCTGCCGAGCCGGGACACCGGGGGCAGCGGGTTCCGTGGGTGCCGCTGGGTCGGTGGGTACAGTTGGGTCGGTGGGTACAGCTGGGTCGGTGGGTACAGCTGGTTCTGTGCGTGCAGCGGGCGCAGCCGTGGTGGTCTGGGCGGCTTGCGCGGGAGGCGTTTGGGCGGCGGGCGGCGGGGTGGTGGCCGGGTAGCGGTGGGCGAGGCCCTCGAGGAGGCGCCGGTAGGCCTGGAGGCGCTCGCCCTTGGGTTCGGCGCGGCCGGCTTCCCAGGCAGCGATGCTCGGCACGCGCACGCCCAGTGCCTGGGCGACGGCAGCCGGTGTCAGCCCGGCCGCCTCGCGCAAGCGCACCCGTTCGGCCGGGGCGGGCAGAACGGTGCCATCGTCCACGGCGGCGAGAAGCGAGTCGATGGCCGTGAACAGTTCTTCGGGCTGGTTCGTCATGTGTGTGATCTCCCGTTACCGGACGCCCTGGCGAATCTCTTCCAGGCGAGTCACCAGCCGCTGATACCGCTGGGAGGCCGCCTGGGAGGAGTTCAGGCCCTGCTGGGCGGCGATCTGACGCCAGTCCATGGTGCGGCGGCGCGCCTCGAAAACGACCTCGGTCTCCAGCCGGTCGAGTTGCTCACGCATCGTGTCGAACAGGCCCAGGGCCGCACCGACCTCGTTGTCCGTGACCGCCGGTTCCTGCCCGCTGCCACCCCGGTCGGTAGCAGCTGCAGTGAGCAGCCCCGCCACCAGCAGGACATCCCGCTGCAGCTCCTGTGCCGCCGTCGGCTGCTCCCCTGCTCCCCCTAGCGCGGACAGGAGGTCGCGGGCCTGCTCATGAACATCACGTGCCATATCCGTCACTCTACCCCGCACTGGCAATGAAACAACGATTTGTTGTTCCATTGCGAATCGGCCGGTCCTCTCACCCCCGGCGCAGTCCGCCAGGGCACCTCACTCGCCGTCAGCGCCCTTCTGCCACCCTCGTGCCGGACATGAGAGACAAGCAGGCGCAGGCGGAGAGACGGACCAGGCTCACGAACCGTGCAGCGTATTGAACCTCACCCGGACCGGTGATGCAGTGATGCGGTGCCGACAGCCCAGCAGGTCCGCCCCGGCTTGCTCGTCACCACGCAGTCCCCCAGCTCGGTCCACCAGGCCGAGACTTGGCTGTCGGGCGCCTTGAAGCCGAGGCCGAGGTAGAACCTTGCTCAAATGCAGCCTCTCAGGCCGCTAACAGGCCGAGGAACAGCTGCCGGTACCGCGTCTCGCCTGCACGGAGCTGCTCGGCGTTCGCACGGTGACCCGCGCGGATGCCTTGAGCGTGGGCCCCACCGATGTCAGCATCGTGGCCTCAACTGTGCGCGTACGGGGAGGCCCGGACAGCAGCAGGATGGGGCAGCAACCAGACACGCCGGGGCGGCCGGCCTTCACCTGTGTCTAATGCCCTCAGCCGCCGAACTCCACGGCTTCGTCCGCAGCCGGGCCCACGGCGTCCACCTTCATCAGACGGCTCGCGATCGCTCCTTCACCGCGCCCGAACATTTCCGCCAGAGCGGACAGTGAGACTCCCTGGGCACACCGGTTGAGCAGGTCCTCCTCCTCGTCGGGGGTCCACCGCTGGTAGGCGTTGCGGTGAGCCTGCCGCTTCTCGAGGACCGTATAGGCCTTGAGGGGCTCCGCCACGGCAGGCCGGGGAGCGGCGGGTTGTGCGGGTGTGGGGCGGGGCGCGAGTGCGAGGGCGAAGAGTCTCCAGCGGACGGAGTTTTCACTGCGTCCGAGCTCTCCAGCCAGTTGTTCAGGGGTGCGGCCTCAGGCCCAAAGCCCATCCCCCGCCCTGCCACGCGACCGAGCACCTCCCTTGATACGGACACGGCTGGAATTCCGCGTTCCGGCTGCCACATGTCCGGCATCAAGGGAAAAACCTGACGAACAGTCAAGCAGCTTGCCTTCTACGGGTCCTGCGGGACGGTCAAAGCCACCGAGACCTCCCGTACGCGGCTGACCTGTACACGGAGACGCAACCTCCTCGACCGGTACGTCGCCGCAGAACAGCGTGCGGCGTCGCGTGGGCGCCTGCTGCGAGAGGGACAGCCGCTTCGCTCTCCCCGTCACTGACGTCAGATACGCCACCGCCTCCACCCTGCCCGGCGGCCAACTGCCGTTCCTGAATGCGCTGCGCGGCACCAGCCACTTCGCAGCACTTCGCCCCGCCGGACAGATCCGACGGGGCGAAGCAACCGGACACGGATCATTACTCCGGCCGCAGATCGCGATCTTCACTCGTCGCCCGTTGTCCGGCGTCACCAGCGGGCGACGAGCGTCTCTTCCATACCCCGGTTGCGATACAGCCATGTGGTCCCCGGCGCGATGGCCCCGGTCAGATAGCCGACGATGGGGTCCCGCTGCGTTGCGCTGTCCAGCTCGCCGAGCAGCTTCAGTGCGTCGGGCAGGGGGAAGAAGGCGGCCCGTTTGATGTCGTCGTCCGTGGGCGCGACGTCCCCCGACCACGTGTCGATCTCGAAGGCGACGGCCAACGCAGAAGGGTGCTGCTCTGAGTCGATGTGCATGAGGAATGCGGTCCGTACAGGGTTACCCACCAGCAGCCCGGTCTCCTCCCGCAGTTCGCGCCGGAGGGCTTCGTTCATGAGCTCGCCGTCCTCCACTCCTCCACCGGGGAGGGACCAGAGGATCTCTCCGTCGATGCCGAGGCTCTCTTGCACGAGCAGGATCTCGTTGCCTTGGCGGATGATGCCAATGACCAACTGCACCCGGGGTTCTGGGTCCTTCGAATTCTCCGCCGTCATGCAACAGACCGTATGCGATGGCCGGTTCGCCGTAGCCCGGGCCGACGAGGAGACGGGTGCGGCCACCGTTGATCATCGCGAGGTGGCCGTGGGCCGCATCGCGGGCCGGTTCGGCCGGGTTGAACCCCGTCTGCGGGCCGGGCAGTCGGTGCAGGGCCTGCTGTCGGAACTGCCGCGCAAGCACTGCTGGACTATCACGGCATGGGCCGGGGAGAAGACCCCGCACGGCATGCAGCATCTGCTGTGCCGGGCGTCCTGGTACGCCGATGCCGTGCTGGTCTTTGACGGGACCGGCGATGTGAAGTGGTCCCTCGCCCTCGGGTCCAGCGCCAGTACAGCGGCACCGCCGGCCGGATCGAGAACTCGCAGGTCGCCGTCCACCTCGTATACGCGGGCGAGCGCGGGCACGCGGCGATGGACGGGAGGTGTACGTCCCACGCTTGTGGACCCGGGCTCCCGGACCCTGAGCGTTGCAGGGCGGCGGGGCTCGGCGAGGACACCGTTTTCGCGACCAAGCCCGGAACTGGCCCGCACAATGATCGAACGATTCCTGGACGCCTGGCACCACATCGGCTGGGTGACCGGCAACGAGGTCTACGAGGCAACCCGAAACTGAGGGCGGCCCGGCCCCAGAACGACGCGGCCTGGGCTATGTCCTCGCGGTGGCCTGCTCGGCCGAACCGGCCACCGGTGCGGGCAAGTACCGCGCCGACGCGCCGGCCAGGAAGCTCCCGAGGCGGGCCTGGCAGAACCGTCCGCCGGACGCGGCGCGAAAGGCCGTCGGTCCCACGGCTGCGCCGTCATCGGCCTCACCGACCCGACGCCGGGCCACCGCCGGCTACTGATCCGCCGCAACCATCGACATCGGCGGAATCGAGCCCGGACGACCTGATCCCGCTGACCGGCCACAAGATCCAGCGCCTGCTCTTCGCCGTCGCCCTCCAGGCGCCGCACAGCGTCGCCCACCGACTCGGCGGGTCCGACTGGCCACGCTGCCACCAGGCACGATCACGGGCCAGTCGTTACCGCTGACCTACCGCAACCCGGACATGACGATCACGATCTGCAGCTGGAGTGTCACCCCACGGCGTCCGCACGTCGCGGCCGGGGCCCTGCCCCGTGCGGTGCCGCCCTGCGATGGAAGTGCGTCAGCTCTGCGCGGTGTCGTCGCCCGCCTGCTCGGCGCCCTCAGCTGCGCCCGCCTTCTCGCGCATCTTGCGCACCAGCTCCGCCTTCTGGTCGGCCGCACCCTGGCGGTCGAGGTTGCGGTGCGGACCGTTGTTCTGCCGTTCGGCGCGGGACAGCCTCTTGCGCTGGCCGCCGCCCATGCCCACGGGGTTGTTGATGTTCTTGCTCACGGTCACGGGTTCTCCCGGTAATGATGTGAAGTGATCTACGGATTCATCGGCAGAGGACGGACGGCCACGCCGAAGGACGTCAGCAGGGGCCCGTCACGCTCTCACTCGTAAATCGGCGCCTAGAAGAACATGACAAAGACGTTACCCGGTTCCGTCGGTCCCGCGCGCCAACCTTTTCGCCGTCCCGGCGTCGGCCGGGCCTTCGGCGAGCGCCCGGGGGCAGCCGTTTCCCTCCGGGAATCTGAGCACCACCAGCACCCGCCGGTGGTCGCCGCCCGCCCACGGCAGGAACCGGACGGGCGTTGCTCGGCCGCCTCGGGCGTTGTCAGCGGTCGCGAGCCCACTGACGGCATGAGAATCATCTCACTTACGCCCCGCTGTCACGGCATGACCTTGAGGTCTGCCAGAACGGTGTCTGCGCCCTCGCATGTGCGGGTGGGCGGCGGTCAGCACCTCGCGGCCGTCATCCTGATCGTCGCCGGAGCGGATGTTGATGTCACCGGGCCCGGAACAAGGAGCTCGTCGACCTGGGGTCTCGGCGCGGCTACAGCCCTGCGCCCGGCAGCGGCGGGCCTGTCAGATCCCGCGCCTAGGCTGTCCGCAGAGATCCGATCAAGGAGCAGGGCAGTGCGAATAGAGCGTCACCAGGTGGGCGGGCCCGTCGTGTCGGCAGCACGCGAGGACTTCACGAACCGCATCGGGGGCCAGGTGCGGTCCATGTCGCGGGCCGGCCGGATGACCACCTACGAGTGGCAGCTGATCGCCGAGGAGTTCCTCGACTACCTGGGCGCCCTCTCCGTCGAGACACCTGACCTCGACACTGCGGAGGCCAGGGCAGCCCTCAAGGACGCCTCCGAGGCCGCGGCCGGCGCCGTCGCCTACGCGGCGTACCACCCGCACTGCAGCTTCCATGTCTTCCTGGAGTACGTGAACTTCGGCATGAGCTACGACCCTGGTGAGGACGCCCCCGAGGAGCGCGTCACACCCGGGACGTGGATCGACGCGCTCTGCCTGTCGGTCCTCAGGGACAAGGCCAAGTGGCACGGCGAGGCCTTCCATTTCGCCCGGACGAAGTTCGCCGCTCAGGTGCAGGGAACGCCCGCCGGCGAGCTCGCCACAGGTCTGATGGCCGTGGTTCTGGACGACATCGGCGACGACGAGGAGTACCCGCCGAGCGCGCAGGCCAAGCTCGCCGCCCTTGACGCGGCTCTGGGCCGCATCCGTATCCGCGCCGGGGAGACGGGCAAGCCTCTCCTGGACCGGCCGGACAGCGTAGCGCTGCATACGCTGCGCGCGCTGGTGGCCGAGGACCGGGAGGCCTTCGATGCCGCGCTGGCCGACCTCCTGGTCAGGCACACAACCCTGCACGGACCGGCGGCCTCCCCGAGTACCCTTCTCCCGCTCGTCCCCATGGCCCTCGCCGGGCTCGCGTACCGGACCCTGGGCTGGGCACCTACCGTTCGTACCGGCTACCTCCCGCACGCGCTGATCACCGGTTTCGAGACCCGGGGCCCACGGGTCGCGGAGTTCGGCCGGGACCGGCGGCCGGACGCGGTGGCCGCGCTCGCCGCAGGCCCGCTGGTGGTGGAGCGGCCGGCCTTCGACTGGACGGTGAGCCCGCAGATCGAGGCCATCTATCAGGAACATGCTCGGAAGGCGCTCACCCCCGTCGACGGACAACCTCTCGCCGTCCGGCGGCTCGGCAGCGTCATGGCTGATCAGGAGCGCCTCTTCAAGTGGCGCGCGGGAATCCCCGGCGGCTCCACGGACGCCCGCCCCGCAAGCCTTCGGCTGGCCTCGCAGATGGGGGCCACCCTGTTCCGCATCGCCTTGGCGGAGCCGGGCACCGAGGTTGAGGTGACCATCGACGGCCGCACGCTGCGCTATCCGGCCGTGCGGGGCGAGGAGACCGGCGCCGGCAACTGGCAGAAGGCAACCGCCTTCGCCCTGATCACCGGCGAGCGAGAGGACCTCGCCCCCTTGGTCCTTGCCGGCCCTGCCTTCGCCCGCCCGGACGGCTCCGCCTTCACCGCGTATCGCGAAGCCCTCCACGCCTACCTGAAGGGCGCCGATACCGAAGCAGCCGCGCAGCGGGCCCTGCAGCAGGCCGAGCGGGCCAAGGACTGGGGCTTCGCCATGCCCCCGGCCGTACTGCTGTCGCAACTGGTGGAGGGCGACGAGGAGAGCTTCAACCTGGCTCTCGCCGACGCGCTCGAAGCCCACCGCGCCTACTACCAGGTCGCCGACCGCGCCGACGATCCGGACGCCTCCGTCAACCTCGACATCCTGGCACTGGCCTGCCATGCTCGCCGCCGCGGCTGGAACATCCGCGTCGAATCCCCCTACCTTCCGCAGGCCCTCCTCCAGGCCGCCGAGCCCTTCTAGCTTGATCTTTAACCTCGGGGTCCGAACGATCTCTCGTACTTGATCACTCGGACTGGTAACTGCGCTACACGCAGGCGGCCTTCGGCTGAGCATGTGATCCGACCAAGGAACACACAACGCTCAGCACGAAGGCCGTGAAGATGAGTCTCCTGCATCACGTTGTCCGGCAGGATCCATTTGCGGAACTGTCACGCTTCCGGGGTGCGTTCTACTCCTGTCTGACCAGGCGTGCGGATGCGCTGTTCGAACTGGCGGACGCTGTGCTGTGTGCGGACGGGCCGGTCCGGTCGTTGGTGGAGCTGTCGCTGGTGGGGGAACACCGTCGTGGGCACGGTGGGCTCTACGACGCACTGTCCGCAGGGCGGGTGGATGTGAGCCGACTGCGGCGAGCACTGGCCTCGGTCCCGTTGCCACGGGCAGCGGACGGCCGGCTGGTCCTGGCCGCCGACCTCACCTGCTGGCTGCGGCCCAGCGCGCACACCTCGCCGCAGCGGATCCTGTGCCACACCTACGGACGGGGCAAGGACCAGCACATCCCCGTTCCCGGCTGGCCGTACTCAGTGATCTGCGCGCTGGAATCGGGTCGCAGTTCTTGGACCGCACCACTGGACGCGCTGCGTCTGGCTCCCGGAGACGACGCCGCGACCGTCACCGCCGGACAGATGCGGGACCTGGTCGAGCGGCTGGTCACCGCCGGCCAATGGAACGACGGCGACCCGGACATCTGGATCGTGGTGGATGCCGGCTACGACGTGCCCCGCCTGGCCTTCCTGCTGAAAGAACTCCCGGTCCAGGTGCTGGGCCGGATGCGCTCGGACCGTGTCCTGCGCAGGGCCGCACCGCCACGCGAACCTGGTGTCCGGGGCCGCCCACCCCGCCACGGCGGCGAGTTCGTCTTCGGTGACCCGGCCACCTGGAACACCCCGGACGCACACACAGTGAGCGAGACCCGCCTCCACGGCACCGCGACCGCACGGGCCTGGGACCGGCTCCACCCGAGACTGACGCACCGATCGGCCTGGACGGCTCAGCTCGGTGCCCTGCCGGTCATCGAGGGCACCGTGATCCGCTTGCAGGTCGACCACCTGCCCGGCGGTGCGACACCGAAGCCGGTCTGGCTGTGGTGGTCGGGCACCGACGCCACCACAGCCGAGGTCGACCTGCTCTGGCAGACATTCCTGCGGCGCTTCGATATCGAGCACACCTTCCGCCTGTTCAAACAGACGCTGGGCTGGACCTGTCCGAAGATCCGCCATCCGGAAGCGGCCGACCGCTGGACCTGGCTGATCCTTGCCGTATTCACCCAGCTCAGGCTCGCCCGCCCGCTGGCAGCCGACCTCCGACGCCCCTGGGAGAAACCGAGCCCGCCCGACAGGCTCACTCCCGCCCGGGTCCGTCGCGTTTTTCGGCACCTCCGCCCGCAAGCCGCCTGTCCCGCCGACGCACCGAAACCCTCCCGCCCCGGACCAGGAAGGCCACCGGGCCGCAAAAACACCCGGCCCACCCCACGCTACGACGTGCACACCGTCGGCAGATCAAGCACGAGACAGAAGAAGTCAACGACCCCACGACCCCGCCGCACAGGTTAAAGATCAAGCTAGGGCGTGTATCGAAAGTGAATCTTGAGCATGAGATGATCTTGATTCCTGACACGTGGAGATCTGACGGACGCGCAATGGACGGTGCTGGAACCGCTGTTGCCGAAGGGCAAGAAGCCCGGACGGCCGCCGACGTGGGCCAGGCGCCAGCTGGTCGACGGCATACGGTTCCGGGTCCGCACCGGCATCCCGTGGCGGGACCTTCCCGCCGAGTACGGGCCGTGGGGCCGGGTGTACGACCTGTTCCGCAGGTGGCAGCGGGGCGGCACCTGGCATCGGATCTTCACCGCGCTCCAGGCCCAGGCCGACGCGAAAGAGCTGATTACCTGGGACCTCAACGTCGACTCCACGGTGTGCCGGGCCCACCAGCATGCCGCCGGGGCGAGGAAAAAGGGGAGCTGCAGAAGGAGCCGCCGGGCGGCGTCACCGTCGAGCCGGACGACCACGGGCTCGGCCGCTCGCGAGGTGGCCTGACCACCAAGCTGCACTTGGCCGTCGAACAGGGCCAGAAGCCCGTGTCCATCGTGATCACGGCCGGGCAGCGGGGCGATTCTCCGCAGTTCGAGCCTGTCCTGAACAAGGTCCGTGTTCCGAGGCTCGGGCCGGGCAGGCCGCGCACCAGGCCAGACCAGGTGCGGGCCGACAAGGCGTACGCCTCCCGTCGCAACCGCGCCTACCTGCGGCGGCGCGGGATCCACTGCACCATCCCGGACAAGGCCGACCAGGCCCGCACCCGCAAGAAACGCGGCTCGCGCGGCGGCCGACCGCCGAAGTTCGACCCGCAGGATTACAAGGCTCGGCACGCGGTCGAGTGCGGCATCAACCGCCTCAAAAGACACCGGGCCGTGGCCACACGCTACGACAAACTCGCGGTCCGCTACGAGGCGACCGTCCTCGTCGCAGCCATCAACGAGTGGCTTTGAGCAGCACATTCGAACCGGCCCGACTGGGGGGGGCGGTAAGGAAAAATTGGCTCGCCGTGCCAGCGGACCAGATGGCAGGGTGCGGCGCATGGCGCCCCAATATGAGATTCGTGCCGACTACGACGCTCGCACGATCGTGGTCTATCAGGCGTACTCGCCTGCCATCGCTGACGCGGCACTGCGGGCGGGCCGCTTCGTTGCGCCGTTCTCGTTCCACCGGATGACGTGGATCAAGCCGTCGTTCATGTGGCTGATGCACCGTAGCAACTGGGCCCGCAAGCCCGGTCAGGAACGCGTTCTCGCGGTGCGGCTTACTCGGGAGGGCTGGGAGGAGGCCCTGTCCCAGGCCGTGCTGACGACCGCCGACCCGGCGGCCGTGGCCCAGGCAGCCGTACATGTCCAGTGGGACCCGGAGCGCTCGCCGCGCGGAGCGGCACTGAATCACTACAGCATCCAGGTCGGCATCGGCCGCCACCTGATCCGCACGTTCACCGACGACTGGATCGTCAGTCTCACCGACCTCACCCCCCAGGTCCGCAAGGTCTCGGCACTGCTACAAACCGGGCGTGCCACCAAGGCTCAGCGGCTGATTCCTACAGAGCGCGCCTACCCACTGCCCCGGACACTGGAAGACGTCGTTTCTCCAGGTAGATGACGGCGGACTGGTGTGGCCGCCCATGGTCACCGTACTACGAGCGCTTTCGATACACGCCCTAAACTTTTTCTTTAACTACCGTCGGTAGCTGCTTCGACTAGCTTCACGAGGGGCGCCAGGATCTGTGGCAGGTCGTTCTCGGAGGTGAGCACCGGTTGGTCCTGCCAGGTGTGTTCGGTTCCGGAGTCGATGAAGAGTAGTGAAGTGGCACCCGATTCCCAGAGGAACACCATCCCCGTGCGCTCGTCTGATTCCAGTGTGAGGCTCACTGCCGTGGCCTTCGGCCGCCCTCGGGACGGGGTTCCTGGAACGGGCCGCTTCACCGCAGAGCTGATCCCCCGAGAACGAAGCTCGTGTTCATGTGCGGCATGCCAGTCCTTGAGCCACTGAGCGATCTCTGACATTGCGCCCCCATGTGGGCCTCGAACGGCCGTCGAACTTGATCGTAAGCCCGACAAGCACCGGACGCAGGAACGGCCTTCGTCTGATCATGTGCTCCGACCAAGGTGCACGTGACCAAGACGAAGGCCGTGAGGGTGAGTCTGCTGCCTGTTGCTGTCCGGAGGGAAGCGATCGCGGAAGCGTCAGCCTTCCGGGGTGAGTTCTATGGGGGGCCTTGACCCCGAATCCTGAACACGGGTTATGCGGCTTGTGCCAGCGTAGTTGGTGCTGCCCTCACCCAGTTCCGCAGCGTCTCCGGATTGATCCCCAGATCGGCGGCGACCGACCTGATCGTCGCTTCCGGCCGCGACCCGTACAGCGCGACCGCGTCCGCCTTGAACCCCGGCGGGTAGTTCTTCATGACCACGAGATGTCCGTCCTCAGATCCGCAGGATCCAGTGTCTCGTGTGTCCAACATCAGGGGTCAAGGCCCGTGGTGCCGTTACCCAGTTGTCCCCACTCGTTGTAACCCCAGGCCAGAACGTTCCCCGTGGAGGTCAGCGCCAGGACAAAGTCGTCGCCGCTGTCGATCGCCGTGACCGTGACGCCTGCGGGCAGGTGCACCTCCACCGGCACAGTGCTGTTGGCGAACGTCCCGTCGCCCAACTGCCCCTCGGTGTTCTGCCCCCACGCCAGGACCTGGCCCGCTGAGGTCAGAGCCACGGAATGGCCGTAGCCCCCGGACACCGCCGTGACGCGGGTGCCTTGCGGCAGCGAGGCCGAGATGGGCACGGTACTGCCCGGCGTGGTACTGGGAGCGGTAGTCCCGTTGCCCAACTGCCCAAAGGTGTTACGGCCCCACGCCAGGACCTCACTGCCCTCAGCCGTTTGTGCTGCGGCCAGAGGCGCGGTCAGAGCGGACAGGCTGAGCGCGAGCACCAAGGTCGCAATGCGCGCGCGTACCCGGTTTCGCGGTCGCCGTGATCTCGGAAGAAGAGTGTCTTTCACAACGCCCGTCGTACACGTCCTTGATGGACGACAGCAGGTGACACAGCGTGTCCCCCCTCGAAATGACGCAGGCCATGCGCCATCTGATGCGCAGCAGAAGCGACTTATCGTACCGAACCGCTCTCGACTGCTGATCAGTCGTATTAGTTCACGGACACACCTTCCAAACCCGGTGAACCTATGCGGTCACAGCACCAGGGACTGGCCCGGACGCCCGCGCGAAAGCGCCGGCCCGACGTCCGCTCCGTGCCTGGACCGGGTGCGTGGCATCGGGCGGGCGGGGCAGGGTGGCGGCAGCCGCCCGCCTTCCGCGCGAACAGCGCCGACCTCGATCCGGGGCGTGGCAGCGCGGTCACGGAGCAGGCCGGCATCGGCTCGACGGGGCGCGAGGCTGGCCTTCTCGCTCCTGCGTGATCCGCCCGCTCTTCGCCACGCCCCCGACCGTCGGGACTCGGCGCCGGGGTGAGACGGACGAGCGAACGCCAACTGGTGGCATCACGCGTGGCCGAGGACGACCACCGGCGCCGCGGCCTCGGCAAGGACCTGTACAGCGAGCGCCGCCCGACGGCCCACTGTCCGCCGACCGCTGCCCCGCGCCGCGGTGATGCCGGGGGGTGGGTCAGCGGACGGCCGGTGGGTCAGCCTCCGATTCCCGAGTCCTGCGCGGCGGCAATGATCGCCGCCGCGTCCTCCGGCAACAGGTATCCAGCGTTGACGGACATCTGCGCGGCCGTGCGCACCTTGCTCACGTAGTCGGCGTGGGTCGGGTAGAGGCGGCTGAGCACGGGTTCCGCGGTGGCCGGGAAGAGCGGGTCGGACGGATCGCCGTCGTCGTGCCGGTCCCAGGCGTCGGCGTCCCCGTTCCAAGGGTCGCGGGCACCGTAGAGGCCGCAGAAGACGCCGCTGCCCGTGGTGTCGCGCGAACCCGTGAGCGTACGGGTGGGCACCGTGACGTCCGGCAAGCGGACACCGCCGGTGGCCAGGCCGGTGGCCGGGTCACGCAGGACGGTGCTCAGCGGCTGACCGCTCGACGGCCGCGCACCGCCCCGCGCCCATACGGTCAGGTGGCGCAGCGCCGCGTTCATCGCCCAGTGACCGGGCCCGTCGTTGAAGGGAGCCGAACCGGCGGCGCAGTCGGGCGACGGCGCGGCCGAGCCCGCAGACTTCTGGACGGTCTGGCTGCCGACGTCGAAGGCCCACTGGTCACCGTGCGCGGTTCCCGCAAGCTCCCAGTGCACGACGCTGCTGGTGTCCGGCTGCCGTGCGGTCGCGGCGCCCGGCACGTCGGTCTCCGTGAGCACGACGAACGTCGGCACCGCCAGGTCGGTCCTGATCCGGGACGGGTTCGGCATCAGCAGGGTGTCGGCGAGCACCCCGCTGATCGGCGAGGCGATCGCGCTGTTGCTGTGCACCATGAAGCCGTCGTAGACCTTGGACACCGGCTGGACAGCGTTGACGTACGTCGTCATGAAGCCCGCCGACTGCGACTCGCCGTCGGCGAGCAGCGTCCGGACCGGGAGCCCGCCCAGCGGGTTCGGCCCGTTCGGGGTGCGCAGCGCCTGGCCCGCCTGGGAGAAGATGTCGTAGGCGAAGGCATCACCGGGGTGGACCAGGCTGCCGTACCGGGCCGGATCCCAGCCCGTGAGGCCCTTGATCTCGCCCAGCCCGCCGTTGACCCCGACTGCCTGCGCCGAGACTCCGACCCAGGCGTAGCCCTCACGCAGCAGCTCGTCCCGCTCGAACCAGTAGTCCGGCGAGAGGTCGAGCTGGCCGCTGACGTTGAGCCACTCCACGACCACCGTGCCGTTGAACTTCGCCGGATCGGCGGGGCGGCGTACCAGCAGGCGGCTCTTGTAGGCGGCGGTGCCGGACGCACGTACGTTCCACCGGCCGTCCGACGTCCACAGGCCGGACTTGGCGTATGACGTGGCGGTGCCCGAAATGAAGTACTCGCTCTCTGTGTAGCCGTACGAGCCGAGGTCCTCCGCCGCGGCGAGGAACGGGAAGCCGTGACTGCCTGCGGGCGGGACGGTGACCGTTGGACTCGCAGTCGCGACGGAGGAAGCGGTGGCCGGAGCGGCGAGCGGGGTGGCGAGGAGGGCGCCGCAGAGCAGCGCCCCCAGCGCGGTGGCGGTGACGGACCGCCGGGATAACCGTGCGAGCATGCGCATGGAGTGCCTCCGTGAATGCGTGTCCCAATGAGCTGAGACCGCAGTCTCGACGGACGACGACGCGCTGCCATCGGCGAAACCACCGGCGTCCCAGGAGCGGTGTCCGGTGACCGGTATCGGCCGAACCCCCCTGTGCCGTCCGGCCGTTCCGCCTCACCTCGGTGTCAGCCGGCTTCTTCAGCTCGGCCTCGGAAGGATGACGAGACCACTCGAACCGACCTGCCCGGGCCCATGGGATCGAGCATCTTCGGCGCTCCACGACGGCCGCTCATGCCAACCGATCGGCGGGTGGGCCGAGAAGGCGCATTGGTCCGATCCGGAGTCGATCACCCCGTCCTCCTGCGGTGCGGAGCAGAACCGACAGGCTCCTTGCCGACTCGGTGGAAGGTGGCGTACTGCTCGCTGAGTCGACTCGCGAGCCGATGCTCCTGTCGTGGCAAGGCGGCCTGCCAGTTCCGGAAGCCGGCGGTTCTCAGTGCTTTCCGGCGTGTGTCGATCCGCCACCGCACGATCGCGCAGGTAGCGTCGATGGAACCCTTCTCGTACTTCGGCCCGGGGGATTTGCCGGTGCAGCAATCGTTCTTCCAATGGGTCACCCATATCCTGAGCGACCCGCGTTGGCGCGCCCTTCATTTCCGCGCCGCGCTGGGCGTCACGTCGGCGGCCGCCGCAGTTCTGCTGGCGGGCTCAGCGCTGGTCGTGCCGGCCGAGAAAGGCGCGGCAGGCGCCAACATCACGTCGTATCCCAAGGCCATCTGGTGGTCCATCGAGACAGCTACGACGGTCGGGTACGGCGATCTGTATCCGGTGACCGCTTGGGGCAGGGTCATCGCCTCCGTGACGATGCTGGCCGGGATCACCACCTTCGGCATGGTCACCGCGGCCATCGCCACCTGGTTCGTCGGCCGTGCCCAGAAGGAGGCTCATGAGGTCAGAACGGCCGTACGGCGCTACGCCCACGAGGGCGAGGATGCCGTCAGCACGGAGTTGCGGATGCTGCACCAGAGGTTCGACCGCGTCGAGCAGTTGCTGGATCGTCGCAGCGAGCACTGACGGGGACCCTGCCGCGCTCGCCGCTGAGTCGGGCGACGGCCCGTGGACCGGCTCCTGGCCGGCAGCGCTGGGCCGCTGAGTGGTTGGCCCTCGCTGCGGCACTCTTGCGGTTGCCTGGTCGCGGCGGACGGCTGTCGACGCCGAAGCCGTAGGCCGTAGGCCGTTTGTGACGGCAGCGCATGTCAGCGGGATTCGTTCGGTCGGCGTTCCCGGTGGTACGCACCACGGTCAGTGCCCGGGGAACCCGCGGCGCCGGATCGGTGACCGTACGGGTCACGTCCAGGTCGTCCCATGTGCTGGTGGTGGCCCTCGTTCGGGCCGGAATTCGAGCCAGGCAGCTGGCGTGGTCGGTCCGATGTGCGCCGCCCATGACCTCTGAGGTAATCGCGCCACCCGTCATCCTCAACTACGTTCCGGTTATCGCTCGCGCCCCTGGACGGGAAGGAACCCCGTAGTGCCCGCTTACGGTTTCGCTCATCTCCGCAGCCGCCGAAATCACTCCGACGTCATCGAGTATCTGAATCGCATCCAGGCAACTCTCGACCCCTTCGACGGCCGCTTCGTCATCCACGGTCCGCCGGCGGAAGTCGTCGAGGGCACGTGGCCCGGCAGCATGGTGCTGATCGAGTTCCCGGACCTGGCCGAAGCCCGTGCCTGGTACGACTCCCCCGCCTACCGGGCCATCCTGCGCCTGCGGGCCGACCACATCGAGGGCGACTTGCTGCTGATCGAAGGCGTCGGACCGAACTACGACCCCGCCGAGCGAGGTCGCGCTCTGCGTGCACAAGCCGAGCAGGCGGGCCGGCCGGCCACGTAAGGCCGGCAGCCGCCTGCTCGGGCACTTCCCACGGCGGCTCTCGGGATGGAGAGGGCGGCGGGGGCGAGGGAGCAGGGTTCGGCTCCCTGACATTGACTCGCCGTCACGTCAGGAACCGGCCATCACGATCACCTCGTCATCCGCGCTCCAGCACCGGACCTCGGCCTTGGCCGGGTTGATGCGCACCTCGTGGTCGGTCCCCACCCGTGCAGGGCCGCGACTGCGGTATCCGATGGCGCACTCCCCGCGGCGCGAGGCGGCCTCGACGACCGTGGCGAAGGATGCCCGCTGTCCTGCCCGGACGTAGTCGCCGACGGGCTTGAGGTGGATCGTGTTGCCCTGCGGAGCCAGCAGCTCCCCGAACAGGCCGGCGAGATGCCAGTTCTGGGAGATCTGAGCCATCAGCAGGCCGACCAGTTTTCCGCTCACGATGAAGTCGGCGCCGACGCCGGCGGGGGCGAGGACCCTGTTGCGGTCGTCGGTCATCTCGGTGACCACCCGGACCGGGACCCCCGACGTGCGCTCACGGTCACGCAGGAGCAGCAGCGTAACCAGCGTCCGGTCGTCCGGTGAGTCGAGGCCGGGCCCGTGGTCGGGGCCGAGCACGATGACACCGTCGTAGTCGGAGAGGTCCAGGCCGTTCACCGTCCCCGGAAGGGTCGGGTCGCCCGGACCGAAGGTGACGGTCAGCGTGGGAGCGGCTTCCGCGGCGGCCTCTCGTACCTCTGTCGCCAGGCTCTCGCCGCCGTGGGCCACGACGTGGACGACGGAACGGGCAGCGACATGGCCGGAGAGGTGACGGACGATGTGCCGGGCGCGGCGGTTCCATCCCAGGAGAAGCACCCGTTCGGGGCGCGCTGCCGCCGGTGTCCGGTTCACCATCACCGACTCGTCGAACGCGGCGGGTTCACCGGTGGTGACCGTGGTGTCGTCGTCCTGGGCGATCACGACAAGCCGGTCGCCCGGGCGCAGGACCGAGGTGGCCGGCGGGTTCAGGTGGAGGGCCCCGTCCATGCGTACGACCCCGACCACACTGGACGTGGGGCACACCCTCAGCACCTCGGCGAAGACACGGCCGGTCTGGGTCGGTGCGTCGACGACGTAGAACTCGTCACCGGCGAAGTCGAGCAACTCCTGGTAGACGAGGGACAGTCCGGGCTGCCTGGCGCACTGGGCCACAAGCCGGGCGGTGACGTCGTCGATCTCGAGCACGACTGCGTCGGGGCCGGCCGCGAGTTCTGCGGCGAGGCGATACCGGGTGTCTCGCACCACCGCCACGGTCCGCACCCGGCTGTCCTGGTCGACTGCGGTCCGCAGGGCCAGCAAATTCTTGACGATCTCCGCGTCCTCGTCCGGGTGATCACGGGGCAGGACCAGAACGACGTCCGCCGTGGCCGGGCTGACTCGTGCGAGCGCGGCCGGATCGGTGGGGCGTCCGTTACGGCAGACGATCCTTGTCCGGCCGGTGTCCCCCACTCCGCTGCGCAGTTCCTCCTCCATCTCGGTCACATCCCGGTCGGCCAGGACCGCTACGGCGCCTCGGCGCTGGTTGGCGTTGGCTGCGACGAGCTCGGTCACGACGGTGAAGATCTGGTCCGACCAGCCGAGCACGACGGTGTGACCACTCTCCAGCACCGTGGAGTGGCCACGCCGCAGGGCGATGAGTTCCTCGGTGATCGCCGTGGTGATGAGACCTACGATGGTGGAGACGTAGAAGAGCGCCATCAACGCCAGCAGGACCGACAGAGCGACGCGCAGGGGTGAGCCGACCTCTCCTCCCAGCCTGAGGGTCTGTCCGACGCTCCGCCACACCGCCGCCGTCTTCGCCCATGCCGTGTCCGGGGCCCGGTCGTCCGTCCACACCAGCAGTGCGCTCACCGGGATCACAACAGCCAGGCAGGCGACGGCAAGCCATCCGATGAGAACGGTCACCCCCCTCGCCAGCGTGTTGTCGAACCAGTACCGGGCGCGCTGGTACGACGGAGCCCGTGGAGGTGTACCCCGTACCGGGCGCGGCACTTGGGCCGGTGTGCTCCGCGGCTGTCTCTGCTTCCCCACGCGGGCGCCGTCCACGCTCCGGCGCCGGCCCTGATTCTTGATCATCCTGTGCACAGCAGCAGCGTGGGGAATCGTCTCCGCCGCCACACGGGTATCCGGCGGCGTTTCATCCGTTAGGGATCGGAACCGGAAAGACAGCTGTGGGCCGATGCCCGAGGGCACGGACACGACGCGATCGCTCCACGCCCGGCAAAGGTCGACGTACCGGCGCCGGCATCCAACCCGGGCGGGGTGAAGACGGCGCGAGGGACGGGACCACACCGCCTTCGAGCGCGGGCGGGGCAACTCTTCGGCGGCGAGGGCGGGACTCAGGCCCGTGATCACCTCGCTCGGCTGCCGCGGCGGACCGCCGTCAGGGGCGGCGCCAGGTCCGGCGACGCGCCTTCAAGTGATGAACACTGCGCACCCCATTGACATGCCCATTACTCAATCGCTTTTATGGCGCCGGGTCACGAGCCATCGGCTCCCACCCCTGGAGAGAACGAAAGTTCAGCCCGGGGCCGGGAACGGCGATCGCCCGCGACATCACCATCCCCCATGCCATCAACGGCACGGTGCGCGACAGAATGGGAGCGCTCCCATGATCACGTCGCCGGACCTTGCCCACGAGAGAGGAACCAGCACCGTGCTTCACCCTCTCCCCCTTCTCCGCCTCCTCCGACGAGCGGTCAGAACGGCAACCGTCACCGCGGTCGCTCTGCTCCTGCCCCTCGCGGGTTCTCAGGTGGCAGCCGCTGCCGACGTCGCACCGGGCACCGGGTACTGGCACACCAGCGGCCGTCAACTCCTGGACTCCGCCAACCAGCCGGTCCGCATCGCCGGAATCAACTGGTTCGGCTTCGAGACGTCCAACTACGTGCCCCACGGCCTGTGGTCCCGCGACTACAAGAGCATGATCGACCAGATGCAGTCGCTGGGCTACAACACCATCCGGCTGCCTTACAGCGACGACATCTTCACCGGCACGGCACCCACGAGCATCAACTACTCCGCGGGCATGAACAGCGATCTGCAGGGCCTCGACTCGCTCCACGTGATGGACCGGATCGTGGAGCATGCGGGCAGCGTCGGCATGAAGGTCATCCTGGACCGGCACCGGCCCGACGCCGCCGGCCAGTCGGCACTCTGGTACACGGCGTCCGTCCCCGAATCAACCTGGCTGGCCAACCTCAAGGCGCTGGCCGGCCGCTACGCCGGCAACGACGCGATGATCGGCATCGACCTGCACAACGAACCGCACGATCCCGCCTGCTGGGGCTGCGGCGACACCACGAAGGACTGGCGGCTGGCAGCACAGCGCGGCGGCGACGCCGTACTGTCCGTCAACCCCGACCTGCTGGTCTTCGTCGAGGGCGTTCAGACCTTCAACGGGGTGTCCGGCTGGTGGGGCGGGAACCTCATGGGAGTCGGCCAGTATCCGGTGGAGCTCAGTGTGGCGCACCGGGTCGTCTACTCGGCGCACGACTACGCGACCAGTGTCGCCCAGCAGCCCTGGTTCAGCGACGCGGCCTTCCCTGACAACATGCCCGGCGTCTGGGACAAGTACTGGGGCTACATCTTCAAGCAGAACATCGCGCCGGTATGGGTGGGCGAGTTCGGCACGACGCTCCAGTCCGCCACCGACCAGAAGTGGCTGAAGGCACTGGCCGACTACCTGCGCCCGACGGGCCAGTACGGCGGCGACAGCTTCTCCTGGACTTTCTGGTCCTGGAACCCCAACTCCGGTGACACCGGCGGCATCCTCAAGGACGACTGGGCCACCGTCGACACCGTGAAGGACGGCTACCTGGCGAGCATCAAGGCGCCGGGCTTCGGCGGCGGAGGTGACGGAGGCGAGACCCAGGCCCCCTCGGTTCCGGCCGGCCTCACTGTCACCGGAACCACGGGCGGTTCGGTCTCGCTGTCGTGGACGGCAGCGTCCGACGACACCGGGGTCACGGGCTACGACGTCTACCGCGGCTCCACCAAGATCGGCACGGCCACCGGCACCAGTTACACGGACTCCGGTCTGACGGCCGCGACGTCGTACGTGTATTCAGTCCGGGCACGCGACGCGGCGGGCAACACCTCCGCGGCTTCCGCCCCCGTGACGGCCACCACGTCCGGCGCCTCCGGCGGCAACGGCGGATGCACAGCCACCTACACCGTCAGCGGAGACTGGGGGAACGGCTTCGGCGTGGACGTGACCGTGACCAACACGGGCACCACGAGCGCCGCTGCTTGGAGGGTGAGCTGGGCCTGGGCGGGAAGCCAGCAGGTCACAAACATGTGGAACGCGGCCTACTCCCAGACCGGATCCGCAGTCAGCGTCACGAACACCCCCTACAACGGCAGCCTCGCGCCCGGTGCGCACACGAGTTTCGGCTTCCAGGGAACGCCGGGCTCGGGCGGCGTTCCGACAGTCAGCTGCACCCTCTCCTGACACCGCAGGACACCTCCGCCCCGGCCGGCAGCAGGCCGGCCGGGGCACCCCGCACGAAAAGCGGTCGGACCCACCGCAAGCTGAGGAGGCCGCAGCCACCGAAGGACGTCGGCCGGAACCACCCGCAAGCGCGGTCGGCTCCGGATACGATCTGACCCCGGCGGCCGACGGTCGCTGGGGCTTCTTCATGGGGACGTACACGGGGAGGGTGCGGTGGCTGCGGCTGCGACGGCGTGGGGGCTCAGGCACGGTCTCGGGCATGTGCTGGTCCTGGCAGGAGTTCTCGCCGTGGCAGGTTGCTCGACAGCCGAGCCGGCCGCCAGCGGTGAGAAGGCTGCGAGTCCTGCCGCGAAAGCGAGTGCGTGCTCGTTGCTGAACGCCGACGACGTCCGGCAAGCCTTCGGTGCAACGGAATCCTTCACCGGAACACAGCCCGATCCCGTTGGCGGCAAGCGGCCGTGGGGCTGCACGTGGGGCAGCCGTAGCTCCTACGCGAGCGTCGGAGAAGTGAGCCACGAAGACTACCGTGCAGGGATCAAAGCCCCCGGAGTGCTTCTCGTCCCCCAGAACATCGGCACTGGAGACTCCTTCGCCGTCTACCCGGCGGACGACGACAAGCCCATGAGATTCGCCTTCACCACGGGTGACCGGTCCTACCACCTGGAGGTGATCCCGGCGCGCGACGGGGACTACCCGAGGTACAGGCAGGGCGACATCGGCACGAAGCTGCTCCGGCTGCTCATCCCGGCGATCGAGAGCAGCCGAAACTGACGTCCGAGCGCGCGGAGCACTCGTCCTGCAGAAAGACCCTGTCGCCAGAAGTCTTCCCGAAAGCTGCCGCTGCCCGATGCCACGGTCGGTGAAGGACCGGCAGAGGCCGAGGCCCGTCCTTGACTGGCTTCCTCGCACAACCCGAGCGGGCCATCGACGGCGCGAGCAGGTGACGGCCGCCTTGTTCCGTACCCTGAAGACATGCGCATGCGCCCCACTCTGAGCTGGTCCCCCACCGAAGACCTGCCCCCTGCCACCACGGACCTGGAGCCGGTCGCTGATGCGCTGAGCACCGGTAGTGTCCTGGTGCTCAGCGGGGCGGGCATCTCCACGGAGTCGGGCATCCCCGACTACCGGGGCGAGGGCGGGAGCCTGAGCCGGCACACTCCGATGACCTACCAGGACTTCACCGGCAGCGCCCAGGCCCGTCGCAGGTACTGGGCGCGCAGCCACCTCGGCTGGCGTACCTTCGGCCGTGCCCGCCCCAACGCCGGGCACCGGGCCGTGGCCGCGTTCGAGCGACACGGCCTGCTCTCGGGTGTGATCACCCAGAACGTCGACGGTCTGCACCAGGCCGCCGGCAGCAAGGACATCGTGGAACTCCACGGCAGCCTGGACCGGGTCGTCTGTCTTTCCTGCCACGCGTTCAGCTCGCGCCACGAACTCGCCCGGCGGCTGGAGACGGCGAACACGGGCTTCGAGCCGGTGGCCGCCGCGATCAACCCGGACGGCGACGCCGACCTCACCGACGAGCAGGTCGGGGACTTCCGCGTAGTGTCCTGCACCGTCTGCGGCGGCGTCCTGAAACCGGACGTGGTGTTCTTCGGCGAAGCCGTGCCCCCGCCACGGGTCGAGCACTGCCGCGAGCTGGTCCACGAAGCAGCCTCGCTGTTGGTCCTGGGCTCCTCACTGACGGTGATGTCCGGGCTCCGGTTTGTCCGTCAGGCGGCCCAGGCCGGCAAGGCGGTGCTGATCATCAACCGGGACCTGACCCGGGGCGACCGGCACGCCGTCACCCGTATCGCACTCCCGCTGGGAACGGCACTCACCGCCGTGGCCGGCCAACTGGGCATCCTCGCCGACGGCGAGACGACAGACCCCGCATAGAGCGGGTGGCGGCCTGTCGCCGGCACCCCACCCCCGCCGGCAGCTCGGTGCGGAGCCGCACCGGCACCCGACCCGCCGTACTGGCGGAAGACCGGGCGAAGCGACAGGTGGCTGTCCGGCACGGTTCAGGTGCCGCGGTACCTGAACCGCGCCGGGGGGACCGCACACGGACAGGTACTCGGCACCGCTGATGACCGCGCAGTTGCCTTCGAGATGCGAGGCGTTCCCGTCGCCGATGACGGTGCCGGCCGCGTCCTTCGGTCCGTCGGAGGTCCGGGCGCCATCTCCGCCTTGCCGTGGCGGTCGTGGTCGAACACCTGGAACGAGTCGTAGTGGCTGCCGCTGCGGACGTTGGTGCCGAGGTTGACCCGCCAGAGCAGCCGGCCGCTCAGTTCGTACGCGTCGAAGACCGTCAGCCCGGCGCAGGTGCCGGAGTTGGCGACGTCTGTTGCGTGGTCACGCGGCAGGCCCGCCTTGACCTTGACACGATGACAAGGCGTTCACTGCTCGCCAAGGAGGTGGTTCAGATGACGACCACGAGACGGGACACGGATTCGGGCCGAGCGCTCCAGGGGTTGGAGAGCGGCCGTTCGTCCGTGCGACTGCGGGCTGCGCTGGAGCTCGGCACGACGCCCGACCCTCGTTTTGTCGACACGCTCATCGCGCGTTGCGCGATCGAGCCCGAGTTCTTCGTCCGCGACATGCTGACCTGGGCGCTCACTCGCCACCCGGTGTCCGTCACACTCCCCCGGCTGGTTCGCGAAGTCCGCTCGGAACGTGCGCAGGCACGGAGCCAGGCGCTGCATACGCTGTCCAAGGTCGGGGACCGGCAGGCGTGGCCGGCGATCACACGGTCGCTGCTGTCCGACGCCGACCCCGAGGTGGCGCGCAGCGCCTGGCGGGCCGCGGTCGTGCTCGTGCCGGACGGTGAGGAGGGCGCGTTGGCCGCGGTGCTGGCGACGCAGCTCGGGCGGGGTGGGCGGGAGACGCAGCTGAGTCTCAGCCGCGCGCTGATCACCTTGGGTGAGGTGATCGTGCCGACTCTGCGTGCTGCGACGGCGGACTCCGACCCGCACGTGCGGGTACACGCCCTTGCCACACAGCGACTGCTGCGGGACCCGGACGCCGGATTCGAGTTCGCGATCGAGGAGGCGAAACGCGTCGTGGCTCTCGGCGGTGCCGGCCAGGAGGGACGATAGGACGTGTTGATCGGTGAGGTGGCGCGACGGTCCGGGGTGAGTGCCCGCATGCTCCGGCACTACGAGTCGCTCGGCCTGGTACGGCCTTCAGGTCGTACGGGCTCCGGATATCGGGAGTACTCCGGCGAGGACATCCGGCGGATCTTCCATATCGAGAGTCTGCGGTCGCTGGGGCTGTCACTGCGTGAGATCGGGCGCGCGCTCGATGATCCCGGCTTCACCCCCTCGGCGCTCGTCGGCGACCTCGTCCGTCAGACACGCGAACGCATTGAGGCCGAAACCGAGCTGCTCACGCGGCTGCGGCGGATCGACGCGGCGGACCCCGCCCGCTGGGAGGACGTCCTCCAGGTCGTCGCGCTCCTCCAGGCACTGGGCTCGAAGAGCGCCGGCGTGCGCCAACGCGCGGCCCTTTCCTCGGGGTACGAGACTCCGGCGCCCGTCGAGGCCCTGGTGGAGGCGGCACTGCGCGAGACGGAGCCGAACGTTGCCGGTGCCCTCAGATGGGCCCTCGCGCAATCGGGGGACGGCGCCTCGGCGCTGCTGGCGCAGGGCCTCGCCGCACCGGTGGCCGCGGTGCGGGAACGTGCGGTTCGGTCCCTCGCCGAGATGCCCGGCGACGAGGCCGGTGCGCAGCTGCGGCAGGCCCTCGCGAACCCCGACATCGTGGTTCGCAGGTATGCGGCTCTGGCGCTCGGGTCACGTGGAACAGCCGATGCGGTCCCGACGCTCATCGACATGATCGCGGAAGGAGAGAACGACACCGATGCGGCCGATGCGCTGAGTCTCCTGGCGGGCGAAGCGGCGACGGCGGATCAGATCGCGGCCGGACTCGTCGAGCGCCTCGCCCAGGACACCGCAAAGGCGCCTGCACGTGGACGGCTGACCCAGGCGCTGGCCGCCGTCCCCGGGGCAACAGCGTCACGTGCCCTCGTAGAGCTGTCGCATGACGAGGACCGGGCCGTTGCACTGACCGCGGCCTACCTTCTACAGCTACGCGACGCACGGTGACATGTCTCGCCGGGGTGCCACCTACACGCCCCGGCGGGGCGAGCGGTCCCGCGACGTCCTGACAGGCGCATCGAGTCGCTGTCGCCGCCATCCTGCGGCCGGAGCAGGGTGCCCGATCACTCTGAGGAGCAGAGCTGTTCACGCACCCATCCAGGGTCGGGATTGATGTGCGGCCGGCCCGCCACGAAGACCGTCGGCACGGTCTCGTTGCCGTCGCATACTTCCCTCACCGCCGCCGCTCCGGCCGGGTCACGCCAGATGTCGACCCAGTGCAATCGATGGGCGTCGCGACCCAACCGCATACGCAGTCGCAGGCAGAACTTGCAGCCCGACCGCCAGAACACGACCGGCCTCCCGTCGGCCGCACTGCGGCGCTGTGCCTCCGTCGCACCGATGGACCTCGGGAACATCAGAGGCGAGTGCACGCCTGCGATCAGCACGAACGCAAGCAGGATTGCTGCGCCTTCCCCGGCGCTTCCCCTGAGGGTCAGCCCGGTCGCAACCAGTGAGCCGCAGAGCACAAACAGCATCGGCAGAATCCACGAGCGCATCATGATGACGCAGGCTACCGATGAGTCGAGGCGCTTCTCGATCCGGGCTGCAGGCGCCCAGGCTCCTGCCGCGACGGCAGGCGGCGGTTCCGGCCCGGTACGCCACAGGGGCGTCCGCCCCGGACGGCCGGTCTCGGCCAAGGACGATCGATGACGGGCCTGAGGGCCTTCCGCCGGTCGGTGGACGTGTCTCCGTCCGCACGAGCCCGGCCCCGGAAGGCCCTCACTCATTCACGATCACCCGGCGGTGATCGCTGTCACCTGTCTCCGCCGTCTCCGTTGTCTCCGCTGGCTCCGCTGTCTCCGCGAACAGAGCAGGGAGTGCCGGTGATGGCCGCGCAGCGGCTCCGCACACCTGCCATCAGGCTTTGGCCTGCATGTCCCGTCGTGCGGGGTTGCTCTGCTGCGCCGCCTTCGGGTCCTTCTCGTCCGCCTTGGCGCGCACCCCTTTTTCGATCCGCTCGCCGATCGACTTGTCGACGTTGGACCAGTACTCGAAGGCTCGTCGCAGAACGGGCTCTGTCACCCCGTTGAGGAGGTGGCCCACGACGTTGTCCACCAGACGTTCCCGGGCCGCGTCGTCGCAGACCTCACGCACCATGGTGCCGGCCTGGCCCCAGTCGTCGTCCTCGGCGTGGGATACGTAGGCGGCCCGGGTGATGTCTCCGTCGGCGTACCAACTGGGCGGGCTGCCGTAACGGGCGGTGTCGGCCGCGGGCCCGCCCTTGGAGTTCGGCGCATAGACGGGATCGGTCGTTTTGCGGTACGCCATCGCCCCGTCCTTCGAGTACGTGTTCACGGGGACGACGGGCGCGTTGACGGGAAGCTGCTGATAGTTGGCTCCGATCCGGTAGCGGTGGGCGTCCGCGTACGAGAACAGCCGAGCCAGCAGCATTCGGTCCGGGCTGGGGCCGATGCCGGGAACCAGGTTGTTCGGCTGGAACGCCGCCTGCTCGATCTCGGCGTGGTTGTCGGTGGGGTTGCGGTCCAGGGTCATCCGGCCGACCTCGATCAGCGGATAGTCGCCGTGCGGCCACACCTTGGTCAGGTCGAACGGGTTGAACCGGTACTCCGCGGCGTCCTCGTAAGGCATGACCTGTACGTGCAGGGTCCAGCTCGGGAAGTCGCCGTCGCGGATGTGCTCGAACAGATCACGGGTGTGGTAGTCCGTGTCCGCCGAGGCCATCTGATCGGCCTCGTGCTGGGTGAAGAACTCGATGCCCTGGTCGGTCTTGAAGTGGTACTTGACCCAGAAGCGCTCGCCCTGCGCATTGATCCACATGTAGGTGTGGGACGTGTAGCCGTTCATGTGGCGCCAGCTGCGGGGGATCCCTCGATCGCCCATCAGCCACGTGACCTGGTGGGCCGACTCGGGCGAGAGGGTCCAGAAGTCCCACTGCATGTCGTGGTCGCGCAGGTTGTTGTCCGCGCGCCGCTTCTGGGACCGGATGAAGTGCTGGAACTTCATCGGATCCTTGACGAAGAACACGGGGGTGTTGTTGCCCACCATGTCGTAGTTGCCCTCGCTGGTGTAGAACTTCACCGCGAAGCCCCGGGGGTCACGCCAGGTGTCCGGGCTGCCCCGCTCGCCGGCGACCGTGGAGAACCGGGTCACCAGCTCGGTCGTGGTTCCGGGCTGGAACACGGCCGCCTTGGTGAAGGCGCTGACGTCACCGGTGACCGCGAAGTGCCCGAAGGCCCCGCTGCCCTTGGCGTGGGGCTGGCGTTCAGGGATCCGTTCGCGATTGAACTGTGCCATCTGCTCAATCAGGTAGGCGTCCTGCATCAGGATCGGGCCGCCTGGACCGAGGGTGAGCGAGTGTTCGTCGCTCTCCACCGGGGCCCCGGAATCGGTGGTGGTCGGCTCACGTGAAGCGTCGGTCATGAGGCTGCCCTCCGTCGTGTTGCTGTGAGTGCATAACCGGTCACACCAGAGGGGCGGAACGGTGTCGCGCTAGCTCGATTAGCCCGGTTTGAATGATGCTAAACCTGGGTGAAAGGAACATTTCGCCATTCTGCCCGACTCCTCTGCACACGGCACGCCGCCCGTACAGTCCCCGCTTGTCCCGAATCAGCCGACATACTCGGGCCGGAGCGGGGCGGAGGGGCGGACCCCAACCGGACCCCAAGGGGAGCGCCGTCGGCGCATCGCCGCTGAGGTGGAGCGGCGACGGCGGGAGACAGCCCCCGCTCCTCCCGCTCCTGGACGTGCTCGTCCGCCGTTCGGGCGAGACGAAGCCCGGACATCTGGCTCACGAGCCGGATGTCCGGCCCTGGCCCGGTTGTCATGGGCCGGCTCGCGCAGTCCCGCACCGGTGCCCACCGGAAGAGGCGCCGGTCCTGCCTGGTGAAATGGCGTGCGCCGGCTCCCCAGGACCCGGCATGATCGCGGTCATGCTGATCGCTCATGAGGGCCGTTCTCCGACGGTCCATCCCACGGCCTATGTCGCTCCGACCGCCACGTTGTGCGGTGACGTGCGCGTGGGGGCAGGCTGCCGGGTGCTGTTCGGTGCGGTGCTCACCGCCGAGGGCGGCCCCGTGGTGCTGGACGAGGGCTGCATCGTGATGGAGAACGCGGTTCTGCGTGGAACCCGGCGGGATCCGCTGATCCTGGGACGCCAGGTACTGGTGGGCCCCACGGCCTACCTGACCGGCTGCCGGGTCGAGGACGAGGTCTTCCTGGCCACCGGCAGCCGCGTCTTCAACGGAGCGCTGATCGGGGCCCGCTCCGAGGTGCGGATCAACGGCATCGTGCATCTGCGCACAGTGCTGCCCGCCGACTCGATGGTGCCCATCGGCTGGGTCGCCGTCGGCGACACGGCGCGCATCCTTTCGCCCGCGGACCACGAGGAGATCTGGGCGGTCCAGAAGGACCTGGACTTCCCCGGACACGTCTTCGGCCTGGACCGCCCTGCCGACGGCGAGAGCCTGATGCCGGCCATTTCCGAACGCTTCGGCCGAAGCCTCGGTCGCCACACCGATGACCACCGAATCTGAGCGTGGATTCGGATGAGACGGTCAACGTCCTGAATACCTCCAGCGGAAATTGCATTCGCATGGTCAGCTCTGCTGATGCCGACCGGGCGACAGCGCATCTACGTGTTTGCCTTGGCGGTAATTCCTGTGCGGACTTTCGACTCCTGCGTCGGGACGTCCGCTGTCAATCCCACGCCAGTGCAGGCCGGACCGGATACAAGCGCCCTCCGGCACCCACAGGCGGGGTGGCCCCGACTGAATGTCGGGGCCACCCCGCCTGCTGACCGGTCGCCGGCACCTACCAGCGGTACCAACGGCCACGGCGGCCACCCACTCCGGCAGAACGCATGACGAAGCCGAGCAGCCAGACTGCCAGCACGATCACCGCCACGATCCACAATGCCTTCAGAGCGAATCCGGCACCGAAAAGGACGAGAGCGAGTAGTAGAACGAGAAGCAGGGGAACCATAGTTATCAACCTCCAGAACATCGTGTGCCCTGACCGGCGCCTGTCATGCACTTGTTTTCGAGTGTTTCTCGCCTTGGAATACGGGCAAAAGACTCCGCTCGCGCGCAGTGTCACCGGCTCCGGAATCTGTCGGGGGCATGCAGGAACACGATTCGCCCGGCGCAGCTCCCGCACACTGACCGAAGCCCGGTCCGGCAGGCAGGAGCGAAGATGGCGGGCCGACAAGGCAGGAGCGGGGATCGCGGTTCACTCCGCTTCGTCTCCGGGCCAGGAACTACTCTCGCGTGCATGGTCGAACACAATGCCCTCAGCGCCACCCGCGAGGCCTACGACGCTGTCGCCCTCACCTATGCGCAGTTGTTCCGCGACTCGCTGCACGACAGCCCCCTGGACCGTGCGATCCTGGGCGCCTTCGCCGAGCTCGTCAGTGTGAGCGGGGGTGATCAGGTTGCGGACCTGGGGTGTGGGCCTGGTCATATCACTGCCTATCTGCACGAGTTGAGCCTGCCGGCATTCGGCGTCGACGCCTCTCCCGCGATGATCGAGTTGGCTCGACAGGCCTATCCCGGCCTGCGGTTCGACGTAGGCTCGATGTCCGCGCTGAACATCGCTGACGGCGCACTGGGCGGCGTACTCGCACGCTGGTCCGTCATCCACACTCCGCCCCAGGAACTCCCCCTCATCCTGGCTGAGTTCCATCGCGTACTGGCACCTGGCGGCCACCTCCTGATCGGCTTCTCGGCAAGCGACGATCCGTCTCACCCGGCACAGGTCTTCGATCACACAGTCGCGCCCGCCTACCGGTGGTGGCCCGATCACCTCGCCGCGATGCTGCGCACGTGCGGATTGACCGAGGTGGGCCGGATGGTTCGCGAGCCTCGGCCCACCGACCGACGGCAGTTTCAGGAGGTGCAGCTGCTCGCCCGCAAAGCCCCGGCAGGAGCTGCCTGACCGAACGCACGAACGCGTGCGCTCAGCGCGACGCGGAGGAATAGTGGGCGCGCGTCGCTGTTGATCACACTATGACTTCTGAGACACGTGAGACGTTCGGACAGGTCGGCATCTGGAGCAGCGCCCTGCACTGGTCACGGGCGGACGACGCGGGGAGGGCGGCGATCGCGGAGGCGGTCACCGAGCTCGAAGACCTGGGATACGGCACGCTCTGGATCGGGGGCAGCCCCTCGCCCGACGATGCGGCCGCTGTCGTCGCCGCCACCCGTTCGGTCACGGTGGCCACGGGCATCCTGAGCATCTGGGACCACACCGCTGTGGAGGTGGCGGCCCGGATCGCGGCGCTCGACGCGAGCGCCCGCGGGCGCTTCGTCCTCGGCCTGGGGGTCAGCCACGGCCCGATGGTGCCGCAGTACGCGAAGCCGTACAGCGCGATGGTCGCCTACCTCGACGCGCTGGACTCCGCCACCCCGCCCGTGGACTCCGGGCATCGTGTACTGGCGGCGCTCGGTCCGAAGATGCTGAAGCTCGCGACCGGTCGGGCGCTCGGCGCCCACCCCTACCTCGTCACCGCCCAGCACACGGCGGAAGCCCGCGAGGCGCTCGGCCCGGAAGCGCTGCTCGCCCCGGAGCTGTCCGTCGTGCTCGACACCGACCTCGACCGGGCCCGCACCACCGCGCGGAACATGCTGGCGATGTACCTCCGGCTGCCCAACTACACCGACAACCTGCTGCGCCTGGGATTCGCGGAGAGCGACTTCGAGGCCGGCGGCAGCATCCGCCTCCTCGACGCCCTCTTCGCCCTGGGCGACGCCGAGCAGGTGAAGGCCCGGACTCGGCAGTACCTCGACGCCGGCGCCGATCATGTCGCGCTGCAGGTGCTCACCGCCGACGAGGGCGGCGCCGGCCTTCCGCGAGCCGAATGGCGTGCTCTGGCCGAGGCCTTCGGTGATGAGTTGTAGCGGACAGTCTCCGAGGAACGGCCGCCGGGCCACGCACATCGTCACTGCTGCCGCACCTCGTCACTCCGGAGAGATCCGGCGGCGCCACTGTGACCGGCTACGGCGGCCCGCCGGCCCTCCTGGAAGGCCGGCGTCCTCCCACCTCCCACAGGGCCGGCGGACCGCCTCGGGACGCCCGGATCAGCGGACTTCGGTGACCCGGTGTTCGACGCGCGCCGCGCAGTTGGAGTTGTCCACCGACACGTACACGTTGGCGATGCTGCCACCCCAACTCACGCAGTGGCCCTTTCCGTACACGTAGGCCGGCCCCGCATACGACGTGTAGTTCCCGGAGTCCCCGGCCCACTCGTCGGTGTCCGGCACGTAGATGTACGTGGACACCTCCTTGGCCGTGCCCGGGTTGGCGCGGATGGTCGCGACGCAGTTCTTCCCGTTCGAGGAGTTGTACGTCAGGTAGACGGTGCCCAGCGAACCGACGGGCACCGAGTTCACTGTCTTGTAGGCCTTGCCGCAGACGCCCTGCGGCGTGACGTTGGGTGCGGCGGAGGCGGCCGTGCTGCACACGACCGTGGCGCCCACGACCAGTGTGCTCAGCGCACCGGCGACCGCGATATTACGCATGCTTCCCATTTATCCCCCTTGTGTCTTTGAGAGCGGAATACTCCCACTTGATGTGACCCACGGGCGGCGAGGATGGTTGTACCCCGCGCGCCCAGAGGTGCCACGGGTCCCCGTGAACGACTCGATCGGGCCAAGCGGTGCACGAAGGACGCGGGATCACGGCGGGTCCCGTGGCGCCGCGAGAATCGATTCCCTGGCAGAAGTGGGGATGAGGGACGGGGCCGGACATGGGGTCCCGCCCGCATCCGGGCTACTGCTTACGCAACAGCGCGCAGACGAAGTTCTCCTCCACGGCCCGTACTCGCTCCAGCAGTTCGGGCTTGTTCGTCTTGTTGACCTGGGTGGTCAGGGAGAAAGTCAGCGACCGCTTGCCGTCCGGGGTGGCCGCGATCAGTTGTGTGTAGCCGGGGAAGTTGCCCGTGTGGCCGTACACCACACCGCAGCGGGTGGTGTACCGGAAGATCGCCAGACCGGCCTTGTTCTTGCCCGGGCCTGCGGGTTCGGATGCACCGTCCACCCAGTTCAGCTGCTGTCGGCGTGTCCTGTCGGAGATCAGACTCCCGCCGCCGTAGCCGCGGATGAAGGCCGTCATGTCCTTCGGCGTCGAGATGATCCCGCCCGACGCCCACACGCCTGACGCGCTCAGTGCCTCACTGATGTCCTCGGGCGGCTCCGGCGGGGTGACGTCGTATCCGTGCATGTACGGCTCGGGCATCCGGTAGCCCTGCGGCAAGGTGGTGCTCCGCAGGCCCAGCGGACGGTACACGAGCCGGGCGAGCAGCTCCTCGTATCGACGGCCTGTCACCGCCTCAGCCATCAGTGCCACGGCGATGTTGTCGGAGTTGGAGTAGGCGTACCGGGACCCCGGGCGGAACGCGAGCGGCTCGGCGGCGACGAAGTCCAGGAGCCGGCGGGAGTCGAAGTGACGGCGGGGGTTCGCGGCCAGCAGGTCCAGGAACTCCGGGTCTGCGGTGTAGTCCGGCAGTCCGCTGGTGTGGTTCAGGAGCTGACGCAGCGTGACCCGGTGCCAGGCGCGCGGCAGCCGGGGAAGCACGTGGCCGATGGTGTCGTTCAGGCGCAGCTTCCCGCGGTCGACGAGCTGGAGGGAGACCGCGCCGCTGTACGCCTTGGCCGTGCTGGCGATGCGCATGTGGTCGGTGGCCGCGATCGCGCGGCCGGTGCCTGTCTCGGCCACTCCGGCCCGGAAGACTTCGGTGCGGGAGCCTCGCTCGAGGACGGCAATCGCTCCGGGTGGCCCGCCGGGCGCGGTGGTCAGTTCCTGCAACTGCCTTCGCAGTGCGCGGTCGTGGTCGGCAGGGGCGTCCACGGCGTGGGCCGGGGCGAGTACCGACCCGGCCATGCAGGCGGCGGCCAGCAGGGCGACGAGGGGCAGGCGGACCTGCGGGAAGCCGGGAATCAGCACGGAAGGACTCCTGAGACGTGAGCACGTGGAAGGTCCAGCTTCGCCCGCCGGTCCGCAACGTGCGCGCGGCTCTGCTCCATCCAGCCGAGTGCGACGGCTCCGCCGATGCGGGAGGTCGCCGGACACCCCTGGCCCGCCGGTGGACTGCTCCTCTTTCCCTGCCGGAACGCACCCCGGACGCGGGTTCGGCGACAACTCAGAAGTACGTCACCCACACAGTGAGTTCAAGGGACAACCCGAGGGTCCCCCGGAGAAGGATGCCGCCGACCGGCCGGACCGGGCGTCCTGCGTCTTCACGCAGCACGGTCGCCCGGTAGCCGGTGGCGAACCCGCCTCCGACGGGTGACATGAGACTGCCCCCGGTCCGTGCGAACCGGGGGCATGCGTGCGTACGGCGGGCCGGGCGTGCCCGGGTCAGTCGGTGCCGGTCTCCTCGCCGGTGACGGAGCCGGTGGCGGCGTCGATGTCGACCGTGGTCTCGTTCCAGTTCTTGTCGACGACGTCCACCGACCAGACGAGGACGTTCTTGTCGTTCTCGTCCAGGTCCAGGGACGTGACCGTGCCCTTCTTCTTTTCCGTGGCCGCCTTGGCCGCCTGCTGCGGGGTCTGCTTGGCCTTGGCGATCCAGTCGGCCGTACGGCTCTTCTCCTCGGCGTCCTGTTCGGAGTCCTCGGTGGACTTGATCACCTTGCCCGTGACGGCGTCGATGCGCACGGTGTGCTCGGTTCCGTCCTTCGCCGCGACCGTCGCGACCCATTCCGGGCCGGTGGCGGCGGGCGAGGCACTCGCGCCGCTGGGCGAGGCGGCGGTGCCGGTCGGGGAGGCAGCGGTGCCGGTCGGGGAGGGGCTCGCGCTCCCCGTCGGCGAGGCGCTGTTGCCCGACGGCGAGGCGGTCGCGGTAGGCGACGCGCTCTCCCGGTCGGTGTCGTCGTCCGACTCCCCCGGACCCCGCAGGTCGAGTTCGACCACCTTTCCGCCGCTGACGGCGCCCTCGGCCGTCGTGACGGCCTTGTCGAAGGTGATCTTGGTGGAGCCGAGGAGTGTCTTGCGGTCCTTCTGGTCCTTGGTCAGCGCGGCGCTCGGCGACGCGCTCTTGCTCGCGCTGTACGAGGGGGTCGTGGTCCGCTCCGGGACGGCGCGCGCGGCTTCCGAGGTGGCCGTGCCGGTCGAGGTGTCACCGCTGTCCTGGCCGCAGCCCGTGAGCAGGGCCGCGGCCAGGAGGACGCCGGCGGCGCCGGCGGCGCGGAGGCGCTGGGTGCGCAGGAAACCCGTGTTCTTCGGTGGGGAGTCACATGTCATGCCCGCATACCTAACCGCGCCGCAGGTCCGGCATGACGTGCCACTGCCCGGTGTCACCCGATCACCGGAGAACCCGTCTCAGGCCTGCTCGTCCTCGGGGATGCTCACCAGCCACCGGGTCGAGCGGCGGGGCCTCAGGTACAGGGCCCAGTAGAGCGTGGCGACAGCGGTGATCCCACCGGTCCAGAGCAGGTACTCGGTCTCCTGCCGAGTCAGGATGTACGCGAGGACGAGGATGAGCAGCACCGGGATCGCGGGCCAGAGCGGCATGCGCCAGGCGGGTGCGCCACGGTGCGAGCCGCGCCGGCAGAGCAGCGCCGCGATGGCCACCAGCAGGTACATGGCGGTGACGGAGACGCCAGTGACGCCGTACAGGGTGTCGAGGTTGACGAAGCAGAGAGCCGCACCCGGAATGCCGACGACGAGCGTCGCCACCCACGGCGAGCCGAACCGGCCGAGCCGGGACAGGGCCCCGTTGACCGGGGCGGGCCAGGCCTTGTCGCGGGCGGAGGCGAACAGCACCCGGGAGTTCTGGATGACCATGACGATGCCGGCGTTGATGATGGCGAGGGCGACGCAGAGGCTGACGAACGTGCCCACGGCCGAGTTGGACCACGCCTCGACCATGCCGCTGAGGTCGCCGGAGGTCAGGGCCGCGAGGTCGGGTGCGCCCATGGTGATGGCGATGACGGGCACGAGGATGACGGCCGTCGAGATCGCGAGCGTGGCGAGGACGGTGCGGGCCACGTTGCGCCGCGGGTTCTCCAGTTCCTCCGAGAGGTAGACGGCGGTGGAGAAGCCCTGCGTGATGAAGAGCGCGATGGCCAGCCCGGAGACGACCATCATGGCGGTGACGTTCGAGCTCGTGCCGCCCGGCGCGGCGACGGACCCGTGCACGAGCGCGGAGGCGCCCCGCTCGGAGTGGGCGAACCCGAGCACGGCGACGACACCGGCGGCGATCACTTCCAGTACCAGGAAGATGCCGGTGATCCACGCGTTCGCACGCAGGTCGAGAAGGCCCGCGAGGGTGGCCAGCAGCATGACGCCCGCCCCGGCGAGCGAGGCGGGGATGTGGACGAGGGGTGCGAGGTAGTCGGCGGTCCCCATGGCGATGACCGGGGGCACGATCATGACGACGAGCAGGGAGAGCACGAACACGAGCCAGCCGGCGAGCCGGCCCGCCATCGTCGACACCATGGCGTACTCGCCACCGGCGCTGGGGATGAGGGTACCCAGCTCCGAGTAACAGAAAGCCACCGCGATACAGAGCAGCGAGCCGATGGCGATGGTGAGGGCGGTGTACGTGCCGAGGCTGGAGAACAGGTCCGGCACCACCACGAAGAGGGTGGAGGCGGGAGTCACGCAGGAGAGCGTGAGCAGGGTCCCCCCGACGACGCCGATGGAACGCTTGAGCTTCTGCGGGGTGGGGCCGGTCGCGGGGGCGAGCGCCTGTGGAGCGCTGAGCGTGTCGGTCATCGAGTCGGGTTCCGATCAACAGGTGCGATGTCTGAGCGTGGGAGCGGTATCGCCTCCGGACGAGGTGTGATGGATGGTTCCGGTGCTCCCAGCGCGTCATGCAATACCGACGCGTTCCGCAGGTCAATAGCAGTTTTCCTTCGGAATTCGTCGCCAGGAGATCGCCGATCAACGGTTTGCCGTCAAGATCGCGTCAGGGGAAAGGGGATCGGCCGCTGCGGGAACCGCAGCGCGGGCGCTCGGAAAATTTCATTCAAATCCACCCGCGGTTCGCCGACGGGCCCCACCGGCACGGCCTGCGAACCATGCCGTTCCGGGACTTGTCGCCCGTGGGTCGCGTGACGCGGGCTTTGGTGCGAGCCTGGATGCATGACCTGGGCGTCCTGGACGACACGCGGAGTTTACTCGGGGCACGGCGGAGTGCTCACCGAGGAGGTCGGGCCGCTGTCCGGCGACCTCACCGTCCACACCACATGGGCCGAGGGCACGGCGCAGATCACCGTGCAGTACACCGATGCGGCCGACTGGTTCACGATGGCGGGCAGCCCGGTGCCGTGCCCGTCGGAGGAAGCCAGCCGTACGCTGCACGAGGCGGCGGTGGAAGCCGTCCGGCAGGGCTCGCAGGCCACGGTCCCGGACGCCGTGCAGCCCGGACCGGAGCCCGCGGCGGAGTAGTCCGCCCCTTCACGCCCGAGTGCCCGTACGCGGCTGCGTACGGGCACTCGGAGCGGGAGGGGGCGCTGGGGTCAGCCCGCCTTCTTCACGAACTCCGTGGTGTAGGTCTTGGCGAGGTCCACGTCGGCGTTCTTCAGGTTGGGGTTGAAGGCTTTCAGGACCCGCTCGACGGTGGCCGGCCCGTCCGGGGGCATCACACCGTCCGTAGTGAACATGGGCAGGGTGTTCTTGATGGACTGTGCGTAGAGCGCCGCGCCGCCGCCCTGCGCGTAGTCGGCCGGCATCCTGGCCGCGATCTCCTGCGCGCTGTGGGTGGACATCCACTTCAGGGTCTTCACGAAGGCGTTGGCCAGCTTCTGCACCGTCGCCTTGTGGCTGTCGACCCATTCGGTCTGCATGTAGAGGCTGGAGGACGGATAGAGCCCGCCGAGCGCTTCCCTGGAGCCCTCCGGGGTCCGCATGTCGATGAGGATGCTGCCCAGCTTCTTGTCCAGGATGGTGGCCACGGTGGGATCCGTGGTCATGCCGCCCTGGATGGAGCCCTGCTGGAGTGCGGAGATGAACGTCTGGCCGGCGCCCACAGCGACGGGGGTGAACTCGCTGGTCTTCACGTCGTTGTTCACCGCGAGGTACTTCGTCAGGAAGTCGGTGGACGAGCCGAGGCCCGTCACGCCGAGCTTCCTGCCCTTGAAGTCCTTGGCCGACCTGATGTCGCCCGCCGCCCGGTTCGAGACGATCTCGACCTCTCCCGGCGCCTGGGAGAACTGGACGACGGACTCGACGTGCTTGCCCTTCACCTGGAGGTCGAGGGTGTGGTCGTAGAAGCCCACGGTGCCCTGCACGTCACCGGAGACCAGTGCGGTCTCCGCCTGTACACCGGCGGGCTCGGTCAGCAGTTGGACCGACACCTCCTCGTCCTTGAAGTAGCCGAGGCGCTCGGTGAGCATCGCGGGCAGATAGATGACCTTGTCCAGGCCGCCCACCATGATCTTGACCCGGTCGTTCTTGTCTCCGGACGCGGAGGTGGAGTCGCCTCCGCAGGCGGTCAGGCTCGTCGCGGCGAGCACACCGGCGACGGCGAGCACCGGGATCCGGGGGGAGATACGCATCTGGTTCACGTCCTTGTGAAGAAGGTTCCCCGGAAACTGGGTTCGCGGGGAGAGGAAGGCGGCGAGGGGAAGGCGGCTGGGAAAGGCGGCGCCGGAGTTCAGCGCGCGGTGTCGGCGTCGGCGGGCTTCCAGCGGAAGAGCTGCTTCTCCAGGAAGGTCAGCAGCCCTTCGGCGAGCAGCGCGACGATCGCGAGGATGACCATCGCCGCGTAGACACCGGCCGAGTTGAAGGTGCCCTGCGAGGCGGCGACCAGCAGGCCGAGTCCCTTGGTCGCGCCGATGTACTCGCCGACGATGGCGCCGATCAAGGCGAACCCGAAGCTCACGTGCAGGCTGGTGAAGATCCAGGAGGTGGCGGAGGGAATGACCACCTGAAGGGTGACCTGGCGGTTGCTGGCGCCCAGGATGCGGGAGTTGGCCACGAGGTCGCGGTCGACCTCCCTGGCCCCCTGGAAGGCGTTGAAGAAGACAGGGAAGAACACCAGGACCACGGCCGAGGCGACCTTCGACGCGGGGCCGAGGCCGAACCAGATCAGGAAGATGGGGGCGAGCACGATCCGCGGCAGCGCGTTCAGCACCTTGATGTACGGTCCGAGCACATCGGCCGCGAAGCGGACCCGTCCCAGGGCGATGCCGAGCAGCACACCGGCGATCACCCCGATCACCCAGCCGAGCAGCGCCTCGTAGAGGGTGTACCAGATCTGTTCCCACAGGGAGCCCTGGGCGGTGCCGTCGGTCACCCAGATTCGTATCTGGTCCCAGATCTTCGACGGCATGGAGAAGTTGAACGGATCGATGACGGCGGTCCTGGCCAGCCACTCCCACAGCCCGACGACCGCGACGAGCACGGCGATCCGGCTGCCCAGCACCAGCATTCTGCGGTTGCGGGCGGCACGCGCCCTGGCCTCGGTCCGTCCGGTCCCGGGGGCGGCGGCCTTCACGGTGACGGTCTCAGGCGGCATCCGCGGCACCCCTCTCGCGGGTGATCCGGACCTCTTCGCCGAGTGAGGACCAGATCTCCCGGTAGATCTCCAGGAACCTGGGCTCCAGGCGCACCTCCTCGACCTTGCGGGGACGTGGCAGCCCGATCTCGAAGACCTCCTTGACCGTGGCCGGGCCCGCTGTCATCACGACGACCTTGTCGGCCAGGGCGATGGATTCCTCCAGGTCATGGGTGACGAAGACGACGGAGGCACCCGTTCCCGCCCAGAGCTCCAGCAGTTCGTCGGACATCAGGGCCCGGGTCTGCACGTCGAGCGCGGAGAACGGCTCGTCCATCAGCAGGATCTCCGGGTCGTTGACGAACGTGGCCGCGAGGGCGACCCGCTTGCGCTGTCCGCCGGAGAGCTGGTGCGGGTAGCGGTCCTCGAACGAGGACAGGCCGACCCTCGCCAGCCAGGCCCGGGCCCGTTCCCTCGCCTCCGTCTTCGGCACGCCCCGGAACCGGGGCCCGGCCATCACGTTGGACAGGACGGTCCGCCAGGGGAAGACCGCGTCCTGCTGGAAGACGAAGCCGACCTTGTCACCGATGCCGCGCACCGGCTCGCCGGTGACCAGCACCTCGCCCTCGGTGGGCTCCTCCAGCCCGCTGATCAGGGTCAGAGTGGTCGACTTGCCGCATCCCGTCGGACCGACGACGGCGACGAACTCGCCCCGGCCGATCGTCAGATCCAGATCCCGTACGGCAGTGTGGAGTGCCCCTGAAGGAGTCCGGAACGCCTTGCTCGCCCCCCGCAGCTCGATGGCGGGGCTCGATTCACTGTTCATGGGGCGGGACGTTAGGGGCGGTCCGGCCCGGGCGGGAGCCTTGCGCCCACAAGCGCGGGTTGTGCCCGTAAGCCGAGGTTCTGCCCATTGTGCTCACGCCCGGACAACGAAGAGGGGACGAGGGCTAGGCAGCGCGGTCGGCGGCGTTTACGTTGCGTGCACACGGAACGAATCGGAGCACCGGATTCTGGGGCCCGCGTCGAGTTGCCCAGCGCAGCGCAGCGACGCGACGGGGCGACTCGACGCAGACCCGGAGGCGGCGAAAGGACAGAGGGGCGAGGGCATGCGGATCCACTGGCCCCGTCGTGTCTTCGCGCAGGTCCTGCTCACCCAGGTCGCCATCACCGCTGGCGTGGTCATGCTCGTCACCGGCCTCTTCCTCGCCCCTCTCAGCCACGAGCTCGACAACCAGACGATGCGCCGCGCCCTGTCCATCGCCCAGACCACCGCCGCCGAACCCGGCCTGGTCGACCAGCTGCTGAACACGGAGCCCAGCCCCACCGGGCCCGTACAGGCCGAGGCGGAGCGGATCCGGCGGGCCACCGGGGCGCTGTACATCGTGGTGATGGACACCCGGGGTGTGCGCTGGTCGCACACCGAGACCGACCGGATCAGCAAGCATGTGTCGACCGATCCGAGCACGGCGCTGTCCGGCCGCGAGATCATGCAGATCGACATCGGCACCCTGGGCCGCTCGGCCCGGGCGAAGGTCCCGCTGCGCGACCGGCACGGCACGGTAGTCGGCGCCGTATCGGTGGGCATCGCCTACAAGAGCGTCCGGCAGGGGCTGCTGGGCACCATTCCGGCCCTCCTGCAGTACGCGGGTGCCGCACTGGCCGCCGGGGTGGTCGCTGCCCTGGCCGTGTCACGGCGGCTGCAGCGCAGCACCCACGGTCTCGCCTTCGCCGACATCTCCGCGCTGCTGGACGAGCGCGAGGCCATGCTGCACAGCATCCGTGAGGCCGTACTGGCGCTCGACGCCCGCGGCCGGATCCGGCTGCTCAACGACGAGGCGCAGCGGCTGCTCGATCTGACGCCGGAGGCGGTGGGCCGTCCGCTGGGCGACGTGCTGGCGCCGGGCCGGACCGCGGAGGTGCTGGCGGGGCGGGTGGACGGCGCGAATCTGCTCACCGTGTGCCGGGGGCGGGTGCTGATCGCCAATCGGATGCCGACCGGTGACGGCGGTGCGGTCGTGACGCTGCGCGACCGCACCGAGCTCGAACTGCTGGGCCGTGAACTGGACTCCACACACGGCCTGCTCGACGCGCTGCGCGCCCAGGACCACGAGCACGCCAACCGGCTGCACACACTGCTGGGCCTCCTGGAGCTCGGCCGCCACGAGGCCGCGGTGGAGTTCGTCACCGAGGTGACGGACGGGCACCGGGCCTCGGCCGAGCAGGTCGCCGAGCGGGTCAGCGATCCGCTGCTGTCGGCTCTGCTGGTGGGCAAGGCGGCCGTCGCCGCCGAACGCGGTGCGGCGCTGCGCGTCTCCCCCGCCACCCGGCTGCCCGATGTGGTGGTGGACCCGCGCGACCTGGTGACCGTGCTGGGCAACCTCATCGACAACGCCCTGGACGTCGCCACGCTGGTCGAGGTGGAGCTGCTGGCCGAGGGCGCCGGAGCCGTGCTGCGCGTCAGTGACAACGGCCCCGGGGTCCCGGTCGCGATGCGGGAGCGGATCTTCATGGAGGGCTGGTCCACCAAGCAGTCCCCGTCCCACCGGGAGCGCGGCATCGGACTGGCGCTGGTACGCCGTCTCGCCGAGCGGTACGGCGGCTCGGCCCGGGTCACGGCAAGGGCGGGCGGCGGCGCGGTCTTCACCGTCGTGCTCCCGGAGGCGCTCGCCGTACGGCAGTTGAGCGAAGCGGGAGGGGCGAAGTGATCGACGTTCTGGTGGTGGACGACGACTTCCGCGTGGCGGAGATCAACGCGGCGTACGTGGCCAGGGTGCCCGGGTTCCGTGTCGTCTCCCGCGCGCACACGGCGGCGCAGGCCTGGTCCGTTCTCGAACGCGAGCACGTGGATCTGGTCCTGCTCGATCACTATCTGCCGGACCGGACGGGGCTGACGCTCGTGGCCCAGCTGCGCCGGCTCGGCCATCCGGCCGACGTGATCATGGTGACGGCCGCCCGCGACGTGGTGACCGTGCGGACGGCGATGCGGTACGGCGCGCTGCAGTATCTGGTCAAGCCGTTCAGCTTCGGCGGTCTCCGGTCGAAGCTGGAGAGCTACGCGACGCTGCGCCGCACCCTGGAGGGTGTGGAGAGCGGCCGGGGCGAGGCCGGGCAGGAGCAGGTCGACCAGATCTTCGGAGCCCTGCGCACCACGGAGTCGGTGCCGGCGGCGGGTCTGCCGAAGGGGCATTCGGCACCCACCGCCGACGTGATCCGCCAGGTGCTTTCCTCGGCCGGTGAGCCGCTGTCCGCGCACGAGGTGGCGGCCCGGGCGGGGCTGAGCCGCTCCACCGCCCATCGGTATCTCAAGTACCTGGAGGGAGCGGGCCGGATCAGCCTCACCCTGAAGTACGGCGACACCGGCCGGCCCGAGCACCGCTATGCCTGGGCCGCGGCCGGCTGAACGCCGCCTTCCGCCTGGGCCCGGTCACCGGGTGTCGCGGACCGCCACGATGCCGTTGAAGACGCCTACGTACGCCGTTCCGTCGGGGCCGATGGTGACCGGCGCCCAGTTGTTGTCGTACGAGAGTCCCGTGCCGGTGAGCTTCGACCAACGGCGTTGCCCGGTGCGGTAGTCGACGGCGGTGAGGTACCAGGCGTCGATGCCGAGTGCGTTGGGCTGCTTCTCGTAGAAGTAGAGAAGGCCGTTGGCGGTGGACAGTTTGGGCACGGTGGAGGGCGAGCGGACGGCGCTTTCCCACACCGTGTCGCAGCCGCTGCCGTCGGGGCGTACGTCGATGCGGGCGACTCCGCCGACGACGCTGCGGCCGAGGAGGAGCGTGCTCACGTTCTCGTAGCCGTAGTTGTTCTCGACGACAAGGCTGTTGCCCCAGCTGATCATGGAGTTGTCGGTGGTGGAGGCTCCGGAGCCGAAGACCGGCACCTTGCAGACGAGACGGCGGTCTTCGGAGACGCCCGGGGCACGCCGGTAGACGAGCACGTTCATCCTGTCGTCGGCGTTGTCGGTGATCGCGACATAGTCGTCACCGTCGCCGAAGAGGTCGGGGGTGGTGCCCGAACCCTGGTTCACCGAGCCGGGTTTGGTGCCGGTCCCCCGGTCGTACGTCTGCCGCCACTGGACGCGCGGGGTGCCGTCGGACGTGGCCCCGAAGCTGTAGAGGGCGTGGTCGGTGACGATCGAGACGCCGTCCTCGGCGACGGAGAACGAGTTCTGGATCTCCTCGCCGGTGAGTTGCACGGACCGGATGGCCGAGGTCTGCGGGTCGACCGTGCCGACCCGGCCGAGCCGGGTCACCCACCAGATGCGGCCCTGCCAGTCGGGCATGACAGAGGTGACAGGATCGCAGGTGCCGCTCGGGTGGAGGTTCGTCCAGCTGACGCAGTCGTGCGGCACCTGGCCGGTGAGGTCCCAGTCGTCGACGACGGTGAACCGCCAGCTCCCGTCGGCTGCCTGTTCGTGCGCGATCCGTTGGATGTGCTGGCGGGAGTCGGCGAGGACCACCCGGTCCTGGTTGTCGAGGTAGAAGTAGGCGCCGCCCGAGGTGTCCTTGAAGATCTTCGAGAAGTCGAGCTGCGTGATGGCCTCGACGGTCGAGGAGCGCTGCGGCAGCGCGTACTCGGCGAGGGTGCCGAGGGTGTGCGGGTCCAGGAGTTTGAGCAGGAATCCGCTGAACGTGCCGCACACCGTGATCAGCCGGCCCGCCGCGTCGAAGGTGGCGGTGGCGCATTCGCCGCCCAGCGGCGCGATCTGTTCGCTGCTGACCTCCGGGCTCCGGCCGAGCGGCCCCGCGTACGGATAGGTGCCACTGCCCGCGGCGTCGGCGTGCATGCCGCTGCGGCCGTTCGGGGCGAGGAAGGGGTGCTGCGGCGGGGCCTGCCCCGGCACGGGCGCGGCAGTGGCCGCCCCGCCCGTGTAGTCACTGACCAGCCGGTGCCCGGGGGCCCTGGGTATGTCGGCCGCGACGGCCGGCGTTCCGGACACCATGAACACCGAGGCGCAGAGGGCAAGTACCAGAGCAAGCGCTCGGAAGGGTCCACTTCTGGGCTGCGGGGACATCGGACTCCTCGGTCGGGGGCGGGGGTCGCGCCGCCGCCCGACGCTAGGGCGAGGCCCTTGAGGTGTCCATGGAAATGCACTGCGTTTCATGGACACTTCACGAAGGTGCAATGCCGCCGGACAGCCCCACGCCCCGGGGAGTCAGCGCCGCCCGCCGGTACGGCGGTCGAGCATCTCGCGCCTGATCGCGGCCGCCGAGGTCCTGGCCCGGTCCGAGGCGGCGCCGCGGTCGGCCTGGGCCGGCACGAAACGGTGCAGTGGATTCACGCAGCGCGGGCACGGGGAGTCGGTGGTGATCAGCCTGCCGTCCTCGCAACTCGGCTCGGCGCAGAGTCCCGGCCGCAGCAGCTGTTCGGCGATCTCCCAGGGCTGTCGGCGGCGCCCTTCCTCGTCCTTCTCCTGAAGGGTGTGGGACCAGCGAGCGTTCCACCGGCGCTCGACCCGGTCCAGGAGCTGGTCGGGGGTGCGCCGGCCGAGCTCCCGCCGGATCAGCACCACGAGTTCGTTCGGATAGCGGCCGCAGAACTCCCGTATGAGGGGCGGCGGCAGTGCATGGAGGAGGTAGCCGATCGGATCGGCCCCCGGCCGCTGCCATCGCGGACACTGGCATTCGCCGTCGGCCGCGAGCGGCGTACCGCAGCGACCGCACAGTCCGCGGCAGTCACCGCAGAGCCCGTGGTCGAGACCGTCCAGGTGCGGGGCCGGCGCCCGGCCGCACTCCCGGCAGCAGGAGGCGCAGAGTCCGCAGAGGCGCTCACTGCCGACGGCCGTCGCCCAGGGCCGCTGCTGACACCGGCAGCAGTTGCTGCTCCTGCAGTGCTCGTGACGGACGGCGCCCGGATCGCGTCCGAAGGGAGGAGGGAATGACATGACTGCGCTCTCCGGGTCCCGGCTCGGTGCGGCGCCCGGCGGCCGTTGCCGCGCCGGGCGAGGCCGCGGTCCGACCCGCCCCGCGCCCCACCGGACCGTTTCACATCCGGGCGCCCGGGGACCTCGATGGGCGGCGCTATGTGATGATTTGACCGTAACAATCAGGTTCCGGCACCCACCGGGACCGTTCGTGCGCATTTCCACGCCACTGCTTGACCTTGCCACTGGGGGCAGGGTTGCACGATCACGGCATGAACAGCAGCCCAGCAGCTCCTCTCAGCCGGATCGTCGCCATCACCGGAGCCGGAACCGGCATCGGCCGCGCCACCGCTCACGCCTTCGCCGCCGACGGGGCCTCCGTGCTCGCCGTCGGCCGGCGCCGCGGACCGCTCGATGAGACCGCCGCCGGCAACGACCGGATCGTGCCGCTGGTGGCCGACATCACCGGCCCCGGTGAGCCCGAGCGCATCATCCGGGCCGCCCAGGAGACGTACGGCCGGCTCGATGTACTGGTCAACAACGCCGCCGTGGTCCGCAGCGGCGCACTCGGCACCCTCTCCACCGGCATGATCGAGCCGCAGATCGCCACCAACCTGGTCGCACCCATGCTGCTCTCCCAGGCCGCGCTGCCCCTGCTGGAGGCTTCTCGCGGTGTCATCGTGAATGTCAGTACGTCGATCGGCCAGCGGGCCTGGCCCGGCAGTTCCGTCTACGCGGCGACCAAGACGGCCCTGGAACTGCTCACGCGCAGCTGGGCGGTCGAGCTCGCACCACGCGGCATCCGCGTCGTGGCGGTCGCACCCGGCGCGATCGCGACACCGAGCGGGAAGCACCAGGGACTGACCCCGGAACAGCTGACAGCACTCCGGGAGTGGCAACTGGCACACACGCCACTGGGCAGAGTCGGCAGGCCCGAGGAGGTGGCCCGCTCGATCGTCCATCTCGCCTCACCGGACTCCTCGTTCATCACCGGGGCGATTCTCGCGGTCGACGGTGGCGCGGTAGTGGCGTGATAGGACTGAACGGGGAGGTGATGGGGGTGCTGATCGGTGAACTCGCCGAGGCCACCGGCACGACCGCGCGTGCGTTGCGCCACTACGAGCAAACCGGGCTGATCACCTCGCAGCGGGCGGCCAACGGATACCGCGTGTACGAGAACCGGGCCGTGGTCCGGGTCCGCAACATCCGCCATCTGCTGGCCGCCGGGCTCACGCTGGACGACGTGCGGCTGTTCCTGCCCTGTCTGGACGGCGACGTTGTCGCTGCCCCGCACTCCGAGCGGGGACTGCGGATCGCCCGCGAGCGGCTGGCCGTCCTCGAAGCGCGGATCGCCGCCCAGACCGCGGCGAGGGACCGGCTGGCCACGGCGCTGCGGACCCTGTCCGGCGGCCCGGCCCCTCAGGACGGAGCCACCGGCCCGGCGGTGCGATCAGGGCTTGATGCTGCTGACGACATCGGCGGTGGCCGTGAGGCCTTCCTGGATGGTGGGGGCCATGCTCGTGCCCGCGAGGAAGAACCCGAGGAGGGCGCAGACCAGGGCGTGCGAGACCTTCAGTCCGCCGTTGCGGAGGAAGATCACCGCGAGAATCAGCAGAAGCAGCACCAGTGAGATCGAAATGGCCATGGCCAACCTCCTCCGCCGCGCCGGAATTGCGGCATTCGCCGTCAGTTTGGCGTAGCGGAGGAGCCATCCGGCGCACTGGCGTGTCCGCCAAACGGGTACGGCTGAAGCGGCCCCGACGGGTCGCGACGCCTCAGGTCGCCCCGTGGGGCGCGGGCAGGCTCACCGCGCGCCCCGGTCATGGGTACGGAGGAAGCGGGCGAGTCCCGCGAGGTCGTCGGTGTTGAGATGGTCCACCCCGGCCGCCAGCAGCTCGGCCCAGACCGCTTCGCGCTCGGGGCCCGGCACATCGGGCGTGGCCCAGAAGCGCACGCGCTGCCCCTCGCGGTGCGCGGCGGCAGTGATCGCGCGCAGGGCGTCCCGTTCGGCGGGCGGGATGGGGCCGGTGCCCAGCCAGCCGAACGTCCCGGTCCAACTGCTGCTGATGAGGGGGATGAACGAGGCCGTGGCCGCGGTGCCGAGGTCGTCGAGCCTGCCGTCGTAGAAGGCGTACCGGGTGCGCTGGGCCTCCATCGGGGCGCGGGCGGCCCGGTCGCCGGAGATGACGGGGGTGACGGCTCCCGGCCGCACCCTGCCGTGCTGGAAGGAGGTCAGCATCTGCCGGTGGCGGCGGAGTTGGCGGTCGAGTTCCGCGTAGGCGGCCTCGCCGTCCGTCTTGATGTCGATCAACAGCTGCACCGGTGTCGGGTCGCCGCGGAACACGGTCCCGTGGTTGGCACGGACCCTGGCGAGGAGTGGATCGAGGTAGAGCGCGGAGAGGGTTCGGGCGGGGTCGAGATCGGTGGCCTCGTGGGCGACGAGGAGTTCGCCGTCCGCGAGGAAGATGTCGGCCTCGACGCTGGTGAATCCCTGCGCCAGTGCGTCATGGAGCGGGCGCGGGTGCAGATAGTCGTTGTGCGCGTGGGCCCGGAACAGAGGCCGGGGAACCCTGGCGGGCGGGGCTTCGCTCGCGGTGGCCGTTCGAAGGGGTGCGAAGGTACCTGCGGCCGCGGTGGCCAGTGCGGTGGTGACGACGCGGCGGCGGGTGGGGAACGCCATGGAATCTCCCGGGTGCGAGGCGTGCCGGACGGGCGGACGCGACCGAGTATGGAAGCGTCGCGCCTCAACAGGGGCGTGGACGAGGAGAGTTGTCTCGTTCGCCGCCCGTCCGTCGGCCTGCGTTCCGCGCGCCTTGGCCGGATCCGTGCGAAACGGCCGTGCCGCCCGCATCGGTACGCCGCGCACGGCGGAGCGGGGGTGCGTAAGCACGCACCCCCGCTCCGGATCCGGCCGATTCGCTACGGCGCCGGCAGCTCCATCAGGGCGGCGACGGCTTCACGATGGCGGCCCGCCGTGCCGAAGGCGGTCGCGTCGGCCTTGGCCCGCTTCAGATACAGGTGTGCCGGGTGCTCCCAGGTCATCCCGATGCCGCCGTGCAGCTGGACGCACTCCTCCGCCGCGTGGACGGCGACCCCGGAGCAGTACGCCTGCGCCACGGCCACTGCCAACGGCGCGTCGGGGCTGCCCGTCGCCAGCGCGTCGGCGGCGTTCCGTGCCGCCGCCCGGGCCGACACGACTTCCAGCCAGAGCTGCGCCATGCGGTGCTTGAGCGACTGGAAGGAGCCGACCGGGCGGTTGAACTGGTGGCGCTCCCGGGTGTGCCGGACCGTCTCGGTCAGGCACCATTCGGCGAGTCCGAGCTGTTCGGAGGCGAGGAGCCCGGCACCGGCCAGCAGCCCCCGGTCCACCGCGGCCCGCGTCGCCGCGGCATCCGCGAGGCGGGTTCCGGTGGCACCGGTGAGGGTGACGGTGGCAAGCGGGCGGGTGAGGTCGAGCGGGACGAGCGGCTGGACGACGACACCGGGCGCGTCCGTGGCGACCGCGTAGAGACCGTCGGTGGTGGGCACCAGCAGCACGTCGGCGGCTGCCGCGTCGGCGACCGGACCGAGTGTTCCGTCGAGGGTTCCGGTCACCACCGGCGTGCCGGACGCCGCGGCGGAGAAGGGCACGGCGAGCACCGCGACCTTGCGGCCCGCGGCCAGATCGGCGAGCAGTCCGCCCACAGGTCCGTCCTCGCCGCCGAACGCCAAGAGCGTTTCGGTGGCGACGACGGAGCTGGTCAGGTACGGCGCGGGGGCGACGCTGCGCCCGAGTTCCTCGATGACGACGGCGGCCTCCCGGTGGGTGGCGCCCTGTCCGCCGAGCTTCTCGGGCACCAGCAGGCCGGCGGCGCCGATGTCGGTGGCGAGGCCCTTCCAGAGCTGCGGGTCGTACGGCGTGTCGGACTCGGTGCGGGCGATCACCGACGGCGCGTCGCACCGGTCGGCGAGCAGGGAGCGGACCGCGGCCCGCAGGTCCTCCTCGGCCTCCGAGTACAGCAGGTCGGGCGCCTGGCTCGGTTCGGTCTGTGCGCTCATCGGGAGAGATCCTTCCAGGCGACGTCCTTGTCGTTGCGCGGCTCCACGGGCAGACCGAGCACGCGTTCGGCGACGATGTTGAGCAGTACCTCGCTCGTGCCGCCCTCGATGGAGTTGCCCTTGGAGCGGAGGTAGCGGTAGCCGGCGTCACGTCCGGTGAAGTCGACATGGTCCGGGCGTCGCATGGTCCAGTCGCTGTACAGCAGTCCGTCGTCGCCGAGGAGTTCGACCTCGAGGCCGCTGATCTCCTGGTTGAGACGGGCGAAGGCGAGCTTCATGCCGGACCCCTCGGGCCCCGGCTGTCCCGCGACGAGCTGCTGGCGCAGCCGCTCGCCGGCGAGACGGGCGACCTCGGCCTCGACCCATAGGGTCAGCAGGCGCCGGTGCAGGTCGTGGGTGCGCAGTTCGGGACGTTCGCGCCAGGTCCTGGCGACGGGGCCGATCATGCCGCCCTCGCGCGGGATCCGGGATCCGCCGATGGAGACGCGCTCGTTCATGAGCGTCGTCTGCGCGACCTTCCAGCCCTCACCGACCGCTCCTAGCCTGCGGCTGTCGGGGATGCGCACCCCGGTGAGGAAGACCTCGTTGAACTCGGCCTCACCGGTGATCTGGCGCAGCGGCCGTACCTCGACACCCGGGTCGGTCATGTCGCAGATGAAATAGCTGATGCCGCGGTGCTTGGGCACGTCCGGGTCGGTGCGGGCGATGAGGATCGCCCAGCGCGCCACATGGGCACTGGACGTCCAGACCTTCTGTCCGTCGACCACCCAGTCCTCGCCGTCGCGCACGGCGCGCGTGCCGAGGGCTGCCAGGTCCGAGCCGGCGCCCGGTTCACTGAAGAGCTGGCACCACACCTCCTCGCCGACCCACAGGGGGCGCAGGAATCGCTGCTTCTGCTCCTCGGTGCCGAAGCCGAGAACGGTCGGGGCGGCCATGCCGAGGCCGATGCCGATGCGGCGCGGGTCGTTGTCCGGGGCGTTCGCGGCGGCGAGCTCGGCGTCGACGACGGGCTGGAGGGAGCGCGGTGCGTCGAGGCCGCCGAGTCCGGTCGGGTAGTGCACCCAGGCGAGTCCGGCGTCGAAGCGCGCCCTGAGGAAGTCGGCGCGAGCGGTGGTGGCCGAGGGGTGCGCGGCGAGGAGTTCGCGGGTGCGGCGGCGCAGTTCGGCGGCGTCGGGGGCGGTCATCGGGCGGCTCCTGACGGGAGGACGACGATGCGGCCGGTGCTGGTGCCGTCGGCGACGCGCTGGACGGCGGCCGCTGCCCCGTCCATCGGGACCCGTTCGCTGATGAGCGGCTTGATGACGCCCTGCGCGGCGAGCCGGGTGAGCTCCTCGTGGCAGTCGCGGACCGCCTGCGGGTCCTTCGTGTTGTACAGGCCCCAGTGGAGCCCGAGGACCGAGTAGTTCTTCACCAGGGCGTGGTTGAGCCCGGGGGTGGGGATGACCCCGCTGGCGAAGCCGACGACGATCACCCGGCCCTCGAAGGCGATACATTTCACGGACTTGGCGTACGCGTCGCCGCCGACCGGGTCGTACACCACGTCGGCGCCACGGCCGGCGGTGAACTCCTTGACCGCGGCGACGATGTCCTCGGTGCGCCGGTCGATGACCAGGTCGCAGCCGAGCTCGGCGGCGGTCTTCGCCTTCTCGGGGCCACCGACCACACCGATGACGGTCGCGCCGGCGGCTTTGCCGAGCTGCACGGCCGCACTGCCGACGCCACCCGCCGCTGCGTGGACGAGAAGGGTCTCGCCGGCCTGGAGGTGCGCCCGGCGGTGCAGTCCGAACCAGCCGGTCTGGTAGCCGATGTGCAGGGCTGCCGCCTCGGCGTCGTCCAAGGCGTCCGGGGCCGGCAGCAGGGCCGTCTCGTCCGCGACGACGTACTGGGCGAATCCGCCGTTCGGCAGGGCGGGGGTGGCGAGCACCCGGCGGCCGTCCTCGGTCCTGCCACAGATCTCGACGCCGGGCGTGAACGGCAGCGGGGGCCGCACCTGGTACTGGCCGCGGCAGAGCAGCGCATCGGGGAAGTTGATGTTCGCCGCGAGCACCTCGATGAGCACCTGCCCGTCGCCGGGCGTCGGCCGGTCCGTCTCTTCGAGCCGCATCACCTCGCTCGGCTCGCCGTTCCGGTGCACTCGCCATGCCTGCATGAGGGGCCTCCACAACACTGTCGGCATTTCCACTGCTCCGGCGCATACTAAGCGGTCGCTTGCCCCTCTGGGAACAACCTGCGGGTGACCGGTTCGGCCGGGCCGCGGCATGAGCGTGCGCCCGGCCCCGCCCCTGAAGGGTGCGGCGGTGCCGGGCGCACGGCGGAACAGGGCCGCTACTTGCCGACCACGACCTCCGCGATGCTGGGCGCCGCGGAACCCACGTGCCAGGCGAGACGTACCGCGTCGGCGGTCCGGCCCGCCGCCTCGACCCTCGTGTACGGGCCGTCGAGCACGCCGATGGTCCGCCAGCTCCCGTCCGCGTTCCGCAGCTGGATGTCGGCCGCGGCCTCGGATCCGGCCGGCTGGAGAACCGTGACCGCACCGACCGCACGCGCGGCGACGAGGCCCACCTCCAGGGATTCGCCGGCCGCGGGTTCGCGCGCGGCCCGGTACACACTGGCCGGGTCTCCGTCGGCCGCCGAGCGCAGGGCGGATCCGGCGGCGGCCGGCGGGTTGCCCGTGATCTCGCCGTCCGTGGTCGCCACGCTGAACTCGCGGACGACGAGCCAGCTGTTCTGGCCGGCGGTCGCCCTGACCCGCACGTAGCGGGCCTCGGTGCCGGCGGGGACGGTCGCGGTGACGTCCGGCTTCTCGGAGAACTCGGTGAGCTGCGTCCAGTTCTGCCCGTCCGTCGAGTACTCCAGCACTCCGGTGTGGAGGTAGTCGTCGGTGCTGCCGGGCTTGGCCATCGCGAGGGTGACGTCGCCGATGTCCCTGGCCTCCCCGAGGTCGACGGTGAGCTGATCGCCCGCGGCGGGCGCCCCGTCGCTCCAGAAGTAGGTGGAGTCGTCGCCGTCGAGGATCCTGGCGAGGGTGTTGCTCTGGTACGTACCGAGGCTCGTCGACGCCGTCGGCCGGCCGCTCACGCCGAGGATCCGGTCGTACTCGGCGGTGGCCGCCTCGATGAAGCCGTCCAGCTTCCCGTCGCCCACGAGGACCGGCACCTTGCGCCCGTCGAGCCCGGTGTACGTGAACGACTTGGCGCGCTCGACCTGTGCGGGCAGCTGCTGCCGGAGCTCCCAGGCCCGGTCACCGTTTCCGGCCCGGGCCGCCTCGACCATCCGCAGGGCGGTGCCCGACGCGGTCGCCCAGGACTCGGTGGCGTCCAGCCAGGGGCCCGAGTCCTCGATGAAGCCGCGGTCCGGAAGGTCCGCGCGCAGCCGGGCCGGCGCGGCACCGAGGCCGGTGAGCACCGAGGTCAGCCGCTTCGCGTCACCGGACTTCCAGTAGCCCGCGAACTCCGCGGCCAGTTCCGGCGCCTTGTCGATGTTGAGTGCCGAGCTGTAGTTGACGTCGGCGAAAGCGCGCAGGGCCCGCTCGGTGCGCGGGTCGCCGCCCGCGTACTCCTTGAGCCCTCGGCCCCACGAGGTGCGCGGGTCGTACGCTCCGTCGTTCCAGGCGTAGTCCGCGACGGTGTACAGCGAGAGCTTCGAGGCGTACGGCTGGATCATCGGGTTGGCGGTGATCCCGGCCAGCCGGCCCGGCAGCCCCTTCTCGCGGCCGTTGAACGGGCCGAGCAGCAGCCGGTTGGTCGCGTAGTCGTTCACCGGGTAGTTGTCCCAGGTCAGGATCGGGTGTCCGAAAACCTTCCGGGCCGCGTCCGCCTGAGCGACCGTCATGGTCGGGGCGACCACGCCGACACCGGTCCACTCGACGAGCACGTCCGGGTCGAGCTGTTCGGAGAGGGCAGTCTTGTACGGGGACTCGGCCACGTTGTAGTACTCGGTGGGGACCATCTGGAGCGGCTCGGCACCGGGGTGGGTGGCGATGAACTCCTGTTTGACCTTGTTCAGCAGATACGCCTGAGCGGCGCCCGCCGCACCGCCCCCGGTCCCCCACTTCGCCTTGTCGGCGTCACAGTTCCAGTCGGTGTAGCTGATGTCGTCGAGCGGGACCGCGAAGGTGCGCACGCCGATGTCCCAGATCGTCTGGAACTTGTCGACGAGCGCCTGCGCGTCCTCGTCGGAGCTGTAGCAGACAGACAGGCCGGGAGAGAGAGCGTAGGTGAACTCCACATGGCGTTGGACCGCCCGGTCGGTGAGGTCCTTGATCTGCGCCAACTGGTCGGCCGGGTAAGGGTCGCGCCACTTCTCGCGGAGGTAGGCGTCGTCCTTGGGCGAGTACACGTAGATGTTCATCTTGTGCTCGCCGTAGTAGTCCAGCTGGTCGAGGCGGGCCTCGTGGGACCACGGGGTGCCGTAGAAGCCCTCGATGACGCCGCGCAGTGCGGTGCCGGGCCAGTCGCGCACCGCCAGTCCGGCGACCTTGGCTCCCGGGTGTGCCCGCTGCGGCAGGATCTGGCGCAGGGTCTGCGCGGCGTAGTACGTGCCGGTGGTGTCCTTGCCTGCGAGGACGATACGGCCCGCCCCGATCCCGAGGACGTATCCGTCGGCGGGCAGGCCCGACGGCCCTTCGAGCTTCTGGGCGGCCAGTGCGCCGACGTCACCGACGTGGACGTTGAGCCCGTTCGCGGCCGGCCGCGTGGCACGGACGACCCGCTGCGCACCGGCCTTGCGCAGGGCTGCCGTCACGACGTCGAGTGCCGGCTCGTCAGTCGTCTTCCCTGTGACCAGAGTGACGGTTGGAGTGATCGTGATCCGGTCGGACCGGTTCTTGACGGACTGCGGAGTGGGGGTGATGGCCGGAGTGTCCTGGGCCTTGGCCGGGGTGCCGCCCGGTCTGTTGTCGGCCGCCTGGGCGGCGGGCCCGGTGGTCAGCAGACCCCCGACGAGCAGGGCCGCCGCAGCGGCTATCGCGGTGAGGCGGGGTGGGCGAGGCGTCACAGGTCCTCCATCGGTCACTCAAGTCACCAGAGTCACGCAACACAACATCACCGAATTCAACATCGTGTCGCTTGCATGTCAATGGTCTGGACAACATCAGCGCCTGTACCTGGACTTTCATCTCGCAGACCTGGATTTTCGTCGCGCAGAAGACCGGCCTTTCGCCTCGTGGGCCTGGCCTTGTGCCGGCGGAAGCGGTACTCATGCGTCCATGACGGAGAGCATGCACACTCCCGGAATCGCCGCGCCTCCCCCGCTGGGCGCGAGCGCCCTGCCGGCAGGCACGTACGACGGCAGCGTGGTGCTGGTGACCGGCGGCGGCTCGGGGCTCGGCAAGGCCGTCGCCGCCGAGTTCGCCCGGCTGGGAGCCGGTCTGGTACTCGTCGGCCGGAAGGCCGAGAGGCTGGCCGCCGCCCGGGAGGAGCTGGCGCCGCTGACCGGCGGCCGGGTTCTGGCCGTCCCGGGCGACATCCGGGACCCGGACAGGATCACGGAGGTGTTCGACACTGCCGAGGCGGAGCTGGGGCCGCCCGATGTGCTCGTCAACAACGCGGCGGCCAACTTCCCGTCACCCGCCGAGGACCTGTCGCCGAACGCCTGGCGGACCGTCCTCGACATCACCCTGACCGGGACCTGGTTCATGACCCGGGAGTTCGCACGGCGCCACCTCGCCGCCGGGACCGCCGGCTCGATCGTGTGCGTCGGCGCCTCGTACGCCTGGACGGGCGGCCCCGGATACGCGCACTCGGCGGCCGCCAAGGCCGGGGTGAAGAACCTGGTCGAGACCCTTGCCGTGGAGTGGGGACCGTACGGAATCCGCGTCAACGGGCTGGTGCCCGGTCTGATGCCGCACGAGGACATGACCGGCGACATCCGCGGCCACCTCGACCGGGACGGGGCCGCAACGGGGAGCGGGGACAGGCAACTCGACGCCCGGCAGCCCGCGCTGCGGGTGGGGCTGCCGCGCGAACTCGGCTGGGCGGCGACCTTCCTGGCCTCCCCGTACGCCGCGTTCATCTCCGGCCATTCGCTCGTGGTCGACGGGGCGAACTGGCAACGGCGCTCCCTGGTCGCGCCGCCCGTGGTACCGGTACGCGAACAGCTGGGCCGCGGGCCCTTCACCCTGCCCGACGTCGACGGGCCGTGAACCGGGCTGCGGAGGGACGCCCTGGGTCGGCGGATCAGATCCCGTCGAAGTGCGGCGGGCGGCGGGCCGCCTTCGCGGCGTAGCCCTCGGCGGCGTCCTGCGAGGTGAGGGTGAGGGCCGCGGCCAGGGCCGTACGGTCCAGCGCCTCGCCCATTCCGGCATCGGCATAGGCATCGACGGACCGCTTGATGTGCCGCACGGCCAGGGGCGCGTTCGCCGCCACGGCCTCGGCGACCGATCGCGCGGCGCCCTCCAGTTCGCCGAGGGGAGTGACGGCCTGGAGCAACCCGATCCGCTCGGCCGTCGCCGCGCCGATCCGGCGCCCGGTGAGCGCGAGGTACTTCGCCCAGCCCGCCCCCGCTTCGCGCGCGATCCGCATGTCGCCGCCGGCGTCGACCGCCACTCCGATCCCCGCCTCCGGCAGCGCGAACACGGCGTTGTCGGCGGCGATCCTGATGTCCGCCATGAGAGCGAGTTCGAAGCCGAAGCCCAGGCAGTAGCCCTGCACTGCGGCGATCACCGGCTGTGGAAGCCCGGCGAACGCGGCGAACCGCTCGTGCACCCAGCGGATGCCCTCGTAGTAGCGCTGGGTACGCTCGGCGGGCGAACGGCCCGTGATGTCACCACCGGGCGCGGTGACATCGATCCCGGCGCAGAAGGCCCGGCCCTCGCCCCGCAGCAGGACCGCCCGGACCGAGTTGTCGAACCGGAGCCGGTCGGCCATGACGCCGAGCTGTCTGCTGGACTCCCAGCTCCAGCCGTTGAGCTGCTCCGGCCTGCAGAGCGTCAGCAGGCCGACGCCGTTCTCGATCCGAAGCGACATCCGCTCCTGGCCGTGCGGGATGTCGTGGTCCAGGATGTCGAGCACGGAAGCCCCTCCCCATTGACTGACACACCGTCAGATCTGGGTGCGCGGCCCAGCGTACGACGGCGCGCCCGCATGGAGCCAGGGCGCGGTCCGGGCTCAGCGCGCGAAGAGTTCGAAGGTGACCGCCGGGCGGCCCCCGAAACGCTCGGCGGCCGCCTGGGCGTAACCGGTGAGGAAGGTACGGCAGTACGCCTCGGGGTCCTCGTCCGTGAGGACTTCGATGTACGTGCGGTGCGCGAGGAGCGACTGCACGGACCGTTCGAGGCCGGCCGTCGCGTCGACGGCGTGTGTGGGCGTCGAGGATCCGGCCACAGCCACCCAGCGCACGCCGCCCCACGGCTCAAGGCCCTGCTCGGCCAGCTCCGGGAAGATCCAGCGGTTACCGGCGTCGGCGGCCGCGTCCAGCGTGGCCCGGCCGACCGCACGGTGGTCCGGGGTGTTCCACGCGACACTGCCCCAGGTGTCGCGGTGATTGAGGGTGATCACCAGCTCCGGCCGGAACCGGCGAATGGCCGCCGCGATGTCGCGGCGCAGGCCGATGCCGTACTCGATCACTCCGTCACGGTGATCGAGGAACTCGACGCCGGAGACCCCGACGATCGCGGCACTCGCACGCTGCTCCTGCTCGCGCAGCGGCGCGCACCTCTCCGGTTCCAGCGTATCGATCCCCGCCTCGCCCCGGCTGGCCAGGAGGTAGGTGACGTCACGGCCGTCGTCGGTCCACCCGGCGACGGCCGCCGCGCAGCCGTACTCCAGATCGTCGGGGTGGGCGACGACAGCGAGGGCGCGCTGCCAGTCCGTGGGCATGGATTCCAGCTGCTCCGTCATGTCGGCAGGCTAACCGCCCCGGCCCGGTGAGGCGCCGCGCCGCGCACGCCTCACCGGGCTCAAAAATACCCCCCGGGGTATGAGTGCTAGTCTCGTAAGAAATACCCCCGGGGGTACATCGCTTGGAAAGGAGCGTGTCGTGTTCTTCGTCGACACCATCGAGACACCGGGCCTCGGCAACCGCAGCTATCTGGCGGGAGGTCCGCGGTCCGCCGTGGTGGTGGACCCGCCGCGCGACATCGACCGCGTCATCGCGGCAGCCGCTGTGCGCGGGGTACGGATCGTCGCGGTGGCCGAAACGCACCTGCACAACGACTACGTGACCGGCGGACTGGAACTGGCTCGCATCACCGGCGCCTCGTATCTGGTACCCGCCGCCGCAGCGGTGTCCTTCGCCCGGACCCCCGTGGCCGACGGCGACACCGCGCCGGTCGACGCCGGTCTCACGCTGCGCGCACTGGCCACCCCGGGACACACCCCGCACCACATGGCGTACGTCCTGGAGGAGAACGGCCGCGCCGTCGCCGCGTTCACCGGCGGCTCGCTGCTGATCGGCGGCGTGGGCCGGCCCGATCTGGTGGAGCCCCGGCTGACCGGCACGCTGGCGCGGGCCCAGTACGCCTCCGTGCACCGGCTCGCCGGCGAGCTGGACCACACGGTCGAGGTGCTGCCGACGCACGGTTTCGGCAGCTTCTGTTCCTCCTCCCGCGCCGAGGGGACCTCGTCGACCATCGGCGCCGAGCGGGAACGCAACGCCGCGCTGGTGAAGGACGTGGACTCCTTCGTCGCCGACCTCCTCGCCGGCCTGGACGACGTGCCCGCGTACTACGCGCACATGGGACCCGCGAACGCGGCGGGCCCGTCCCCTGTGGACCTGACACCACCGGCTCGGGCCGGTGCGCGGGACATCGCCCGGCGGCTCGCGGCCGGCGAGTGGGTCGTCGATCTGCGCAGCCGGGTGACCTTCGCCCAGGGACATGTGGCCGGATCGTTCAACTTCGAGGGCGAGGGGCAGCTCGCCACCTATCTGGCCTGGCTGATCCCCTGGGGCAGGCCGGTCACGCTGCTCGCGGGCTCGGCCGACGAGCTGGCCCATGCACAGCGCGAGCTGGCCCGGGTCGGCGTCGGCCGGCCCGCGGCGGCGGCGACCGGCGGGCCGGAGTCCTGGGTGAGCGCGCCGGAGGAGCTCCGGTCGTTCCGCCGCGCGGACTTCGCCGGTCTGGCGGCGGCGCGCAAGCGCGGCGAGGAACCGGTGGTCCTCGACGTGCGGCGCACCGCCGAGCGCGAGAACGGCGCGCTCTCCGGTTCGGTGCACATTCCGGTGCACGAGTTGCCCGGACGCCTGGCGGAGGTGCCGCCGGGAGTTGTGTGGGTGCATTGCGCGGGCGGCATGCGGGCGGCGATCGCCGCTTCGCTGCTGGACGCGGCAGGCCGGGAGGTGGTGGCGGTGGACGACGGGTTCGACGCCGCGGCCGCGGCCGGCCTGACCTTGACCGCGCCCCGGTCCGCCGCCTGACGGCCCCGTACGCAGGCGCCGGCCGCCGGCCGGTACGCGTCTCCCGCACCTCTCGGAGTGTTTCCATGTCTTCCCTGAAGTCCCTCTTCCGTCGCGGCCCCGGCCGGGTCAGCGCCACCGAGGCCCGGCGACGGACCGCCGACGGCGCTGCCGTGCTGCTGGACGTGCGCGAACCGTCCGAGTGGCACGCCGGGCACGCGCCCGGTGCCGTCCATCTGCCGCTGTCCGCGCTCGTCGACGGGGCTCCGCTGCCCGCACCTGCGGACGAGCCGGTGGTGGTGATCTGCCGCTCCGGCAACCGGTCCCGCCGGGCCGCACGCATCCTCGCGGACCGCGGGGTGCCCGTCGTCGATGTCACCGGTGGCATGACCGCCTGGGCCGCCGCGGGCTTCCCGGTACGGGACCGGCGCGGAGACGCGGGCACCATCGCATGACCCCGCTCATACTGGCGCTGATCGCCGGCGCGGTGGTCGGGCTCGCGCTCGGCGGACTGGGCGGCGGCGGCAGCGTGATCGCCGTGCCCGCACTGATCTATCTGCTCGGCTTCGGCCCGGCCGCGGCCACCACTGCCGGCCTGCTCATCGTCATCGCGACGTCACTCACCGGCCTGCTCGCCCACGCCCGGGACGGCCTGGTGCGCTGGCGGACCGGGGGGCTCTTCGCAGCGGCGGGTGTCATACCGGCGGCGCTCACCGGAGCGCTGTCGGTGCGGCTCCCCTCCGGGGCCCTGACCGCGGCCTTCGCGGTCCTCGCCGTGGTCGCCGGGGTGCGGATGCTCCGCACCGACAAAACCCCGCAGGCGGACGGGGGACAGCCGGACGCCGTGCCGGTCAGGAGGGCCGCCGGGGCAGGGGCCGGGCTCGGCGCGGTGACGGGTCTGCTCGGGGTGGGTGGTGGCTTCCTCGCCGTTCCCGCGCTGGTCACCGTCCTGGCCGTGCCTATGTCGGCGGCCGTCGGGACCAGTCTGCTGGTCATCACGGTGAACTCCACGGCCGCGCTGGCCGCCCGGCTCGCCACGCCCACGACGCTGGACTGGGCGCTCATCGCCCCGTTCACGGCGACGGCGGTACTCGGGGCCTGGGACGGTAAACGGCTGGCTGCCAAGGTCTCCACGGACTCGCTGCAACGGATCTTCGGCGCGGTACTGCTGGCCGTCGCCGCGTTCATGCTCGTCGACTCCGTCGCGTGAATCAGAGCGGCGCGCGCCATTCGTTCTCAGGCCAGCGAGAGAAAGAGCTTCTCCAGCCGGGCACGCATCTGGTCCCGGTCCGCGGGTTCGCTGCCGCCGTCGGCCATGCAGTGCTGAAGCCCCGTCGCGATGATCGCGAAGCCGGCCCGGTCGAGTGCCCGCGAAACGGCCGCCATCTGCGTGATGACGTCCTCGCAGTCTCGCCCTTCCTCGATCATCCTGATGATTCCGGTGAGCTGGCCCTGTGCGCGGCGCAGGCGATTGAGCACCGATTTGAGTTCATCGGCCGCCATGTCGAGTTCCACACATCCTCCTCTTGATACCCCAAGGGGTATTCTAGCCCGTCCGGGGCAGGAGAGACCCAGTCTCTGCCTCACACCCGGTGAACGAAAGGAAACACTGCTCGTGACCAGCCCCGTATCCCTCTCCCCCGCCCAGGCCGCCGCCCGCCTCGCGGAGTTCACCGTGATCGACGTACGCGCCCCCGGCGAGTACGCCTCGGGGCACGTCCCCGGCGCCCTGAACATCCCCCTCGACCGTCTCTCCGAGGCGGTGGCCGCCCTCAAGTCCGCCTCCGCCCGCGGCGCCCTGCTCGTGGTGTGCGCCTCCGGCGTCCGCTCCACGCGGGCCTGCGACATCCTCTCGGCGGCCGACATCGACGCCGCGACTCTCTCCGGCGGCACCTCCGCCTGGGAGGGCGAGGGCCATGGTCTCGACCGTCCGGAGGGCGGCCGTACCACCTGGCCGATGGAGCGCCAGGTGCGGCTCGCCGCCGGTTCGCTCGTGGTGACCGGTCTGCTGGCGGGTGTGCGCCATCCGGCCGCGCGCTGGCTGTCCGCCGGCGTCGGTGCCGGTCTCGTCTTCTCGGCCGTGACGAACACGTGCGGCATGGCGGCGGTGCTGTCGAAGCTCCCGCACAATCGTGCCCCGCGCTCGGCCGCGAACCTGGACGCGACGCTGGACGCGCTCCAGGGCTGAGCCCACAAGCAGGCGGGAGCCGGTCGCACCCCGAGGTGCGACCGGCTCCCGCCTGTTCCGGCCCGGGTGACTTCCGCCCGTTCCGGCCCGGGTAACTCCCGCCTGTTCCGGCCCAGGTGACTCCCGCCCGTTCCGGCCCGGGTAACTCCCGCCTGTTCCCGCGGGGGACTCCCGCCCGTTCCGGCCGGCTGTCGCCCTACCGGGACTCAGGCCTCGTCGCGGACCAGGGCGAGCAGCCGGTCCAGCACGCGGGGCCCGCCCGCGCGCAGTCCGTCGTGCTCGAACTCGTCGGTCACCCAGGTGCGCAGCCCGCGGATCGCGGCGGCGGTGCTCAGCGCGTGCGCGGTGTCCACGTACATGTCGTCGTGGTAGACGGCGGCGGCCACCGGCACCTCGTTGGCCGCGAGGCGCTCGATGTCGTACAGCGGTTCCCAGTCACCGCGGGTGGCGAGCAGTTCGGCGGTCTCGCGCAGGGGGCGCAGCGCGGGGTCGACGTCGAAGTGCCAGGGGTGAATGCTCTCGCCCGTGAACAGGACCGGGCCGTCGCCCTTGAGGGCGGTCGCCGCGTCGAACTGCGGGAACTCCGCACGGACCCGCTCGGCCGCCCAGCCGGTGGGACGCTCGTCCTGGCCGTAGATGGCCTCGTGCAGGAGGGCGTACAGCGGGTGTCCCGCGAAGGAGTTGGCCGTGCGCATGGCCTCCTGGAAGGTGTCGGAGAGCTCGGTGCCGTGCGGGGTGGAGACGAAGGCGTTCTCCAGCAGGTAGTGCAGTTGGTGGCTGCCGGTGCCCCCGCCGAGCATGATGCCGAGGGACTGGAATCCCTCGGGAGTGAGCCGGTGCCCGGCGCTCTCCGGGCGGTGCTCCGCAAGGTGAGCGGTGATCGCGCGGGCGCGCTCGACGTCCTGCGGGTAGCGGAGGTAGTGGGCGGCGACCTTGCGCTCGATCCGCGGGTACGCGGCCCGGTAGACGTCGTCCGCGTGGGCGTCGAGGGAAGGCAGACCGCCGGTGATCAGAACGGCGCTGAGGCCTTCCGGTGCGGCCGACAGATAGCGGACCGCGCAGAAGCCGCCGAAGGACTGGCCCAGAACGGTCCAGGGCGCACCCCCGGTCAGCTGCGGGCGGATCAGTTCGCAGTCGCGCACGATGCTGTCGGAACGGAAGTGCGCGAGGTAGTCGGCCTGCTCGCGCGGACCGCCTCGGAGCGGCAGGGTCTGCCGGTTGGCGGGGGTGGACAGTCCGGTGCCGCGCTGGTCCAGAAGCAGCACCCGGAACTCCTTCACCGCCCGTCCCAGCCACGCCTCCGCACCGGTGAAGCGCCGGGCGCCGAAGCCCGGGCCGCCCTCCAGGTACACCAGCCAAGGCAGCTCCTCACCGGCCCTGGAGCCGGCCACCACCTCACGGCCGAAGACCTCGATCTGCTCACCACCCGGGTCGGTGTGATCGAGAGGTACCGTGAAGTGACGGTCGGTGAGGACGAGTCCGGGCAGGCGATAGCTGTTCAAGGGGGCTCCTGGATCGATGGTTCACGGACAGTTCAGCACATAGCCGCGCCCCGGCCGGTCCCGGCCCGTGCGCGACGGACCCGTCCGGCTCGTCACATGCAGTCATGATCCGGTTCGAGCAGGTCGGCAAGGTCTACCCGGACGGGACGATCGCCGTCGCCGAACTGTCCTTCGAGGTCACCGAGGGGGAACTGGTCACGCCGGTCGGCCCCTCGGGCTGCGGCAAGATCCGCACCGCCTCCTCGATGTCATGGACGACCATCAGGAGGGTGGGTGGCGGTACTGAACGGGGCGCGCTTCCTCGGTGCGCTGACTCCGGCCGGACTCCATGAGGCCCTGCGGCGTTCGGTGGACGCGGACACGCAGGGCGTGGGACGCGACGAGGTGCGGTTCGACTCGGTGGCGGATGCCTGCCGGGGGCTCCCGGGCGTACGGGACTCACTCGCCTGCGACGTGACGCCAGAAGTCCCGCATGGTCATGGGATGTTGAGGGCCGGCCATCTCCACCTGGCTGAGCATGATCGCGATTGTGCCGGTGGCCGGGACGATGTGCGCCGTGGTGCCCGTGCCGCCGACCCAGCCGTAGCGGCCCGGTACGTTCCAGGGGTCGGTCCTCTCGACGTCCACCGAGCCGCCGAACCCCCAGCCCTGTCCCTCGGTGAACAGTCCACTCGCCTTGCGCTGTGCGGGTGTCAGATGGTCGGTCGTCATCTGCCGCACCAATTCGGATGTCAGCAGAGGGCGGTCGCCCACGGTGCCGTCGGCGAGCAGCATCCGGCCGAAGGCGTGCCAGTCCCCGACGGTCGACACCAGGCCGCCGGCGGCGGACGGGAAGTCCGGCATGCTGCTCCACTGTCCGTCGGGGGCGTCGACGAGTTCGAGAACCCCCGCCTCACCGGCCCGGTAGTAGCTGGTGAACCGGTCCAGCTTCTGCGCGGGTACCTCGAACCCGGTGTCGGCCATACCGAGCGGTTCGAACAGCCGCTCGGCCAGGAACTCCGGCAACGACTGCCCCGAGACCCGGGCGATCAGGACGCCCAGGATGTCCGAGCAGGTGTTGTACAGCCACGCCTCCCCCGGCTGGTGCAGCAGTGGGATCCGCGACAGCGCAGCCATCCAGGCGTCGGGGGCGGCGACGGCCTGCGGCTGCGGCGGGGCCTGCTTCAGCTCGAGGAACAGGGGCGCGACAGCGGGCAGCGAGAAGTCGGACGGGAATCCGTATCCGGCCCGGAAGGTCAACAGGTCCAGCACGGTGATGGGCCGGGTGGCCGGGACCACGTCGTCGACCGGGCTCTCGGGGGTGCGCACGGCCACGGGTGAGGCCAGTTCGGGGAGCCATGGCGCGACCGGGGCGTCCAGCCCGATCCGGCCGTCCTCGATCAGCATCATGGCCGCCGCCGCGGTGATCGGTTTGGTGAGGGAGGCGATCCGGAAGATGGAGTCAGGGGCCATCGGCGCGCCACCGCCGGTGTCGGCCCTGCCGACCGCCTGCACGTCCGCCCGGCCTCCACGGGCGACCAGGCCCACGGCTCCCGGCACCGATCCGTCGCGTACGTGCGTCTCGAGTACTTCGCGCAGGGTGCTCATCGCTCCGCCTTCTCGCATGGGGGTCACCATGCTGACTCCCGGACCGGTGCGAACTCATCGCACCGCGCCGGGCGGTCCGCCGCCCCCGTCCCGGCGATGCGGACGGCGGACCGTCGTCCGGTTCAGGTCGACGGGAGGAGGAGGCGGACGGCGAGCACCGTGATGAGGGTGCTGGAGGCGAGCGCGGTGACGAGTCTCCCCCGGCTGCCGGTCAGTGCCCGGCCCAGCAGAGCCCCGCCGCCCGCGACGAGCAACTGCCAGCTGGCGGACGCGGCGAAGGCGGCGAGGACGAAGACGGCCCGGTGCGCGGGGGCCGCGGCAGCGACCGCCTCGCTGCCCAGGACCAGGGCCGCGAAGTAGACGACGGTCATCGGGTTCATCAGGGTGATCGCCAGCAGTGTGACGTAGGCCCGTGCGGGGGTGAGCGGGGCGTGGTCGGCTCGGCCGGCCGCGGAGCCGCCGCGGTACGCGCCGAGCGCGCTGACGCCACCGCGGACGGCGAGAGCGACAAGGACAGCGGCAGAGGCCCACCGGAAGGGAAGCATGACGGGTTCGATGAGTGGGGTGAGCGTCGAGCCCCCGACGACGGCGATCAGTGCGTAGAGCCCGTCCGCGGTCGCCACACCGAGCGCGGCCAAGGCTCCGGTCCTCAGCGAGGTACGTGTGGTGAGGGTGGCGAGGTAGGTCGCGACGGCTCCGACCGGCATGGCGATGCCGTACCCGGCGAGCAGTCCGGCGACCAGGACGGCGGTCATCCGCGTCGGCGTGGCGACTTCCTCGGGTGGCCCGGCTGCTGTCGGCCGCTCGACACCGGTCGGTCGGTGGGAATCGGCAGCAGGTGGGCGAAGTCCGTGGTCATGGGCAGATGCTGCAACCTACGCAGGCAGCTGGACAACTCCTTTTTTCGTCGGCGCCGGCGAACAGCGGTCCAGGAGATGTCTCTCTTGACCCACACCCTGCACAAAGCCTAGGTTTCCGCTCGGAGAAAGCGCTTGCTATCCGGTGGGCGCCTCCGCACCGTGGAGGTGTTTGTCACGCCCAGCCAGGCTTCCCCCAGCAGGCCGATCCGGGTCGCGATCGTCGGCACCGGCGCGATCGCGCGCGTCAGCCATCTGCCGGCCCTGCGTGCGCTGGCCGTCGAACAGCCCCTGGAGATCGTCGCGGCGGTCGACGTCGACGCCGCGTCCGCGGAGGCGTTCTGCGCCGAAGCGGGCGCCGGCCGCCCGTACACGGACCTCGACCGGATGCTCGCCGAGGAGCGTCCCGATCTTGTCACCCTGGGCACCCCGCCCCGCTTCCACCGCGATCAGACCATCGCCGCGCTGCGGTCCGGGGCCTGGGTGTGGTGCGAGAAGCCTCCGTGCCCGTCACTGGAGGACTTCGACGCCATCGAGGCGGCGGAGGGCCCGGACAGGGGCGGCCCGTACGCCGCGATCGTGTTCCAGCACCGATTCGGTTCCGGCTCGGACCATGTCCGGGCGCTGCTGGCCGAACAGGCGATGGGGCGGCCCCTGGTCGCCCACTGCCAGACCACCTGGTACCGGGACGAGGCCTACTACTCCGTGCCCTGGCGCGGGCGTTGGAACACGGAGGGCGGAGGCCCCGCCATGGGCCACGGCATCCATCAGATGGATCTGCTGCTCGATCTGCTGGGCCCGTGGTCGGAGATCCGCGCGATGGCCGGACGGCTGGTGCACGACGTGGAGACGGAGGACGTCTCCACCGCGCTCGTCCGCTTCGAGAACGGCACCATGGCCACGATCGTCAACAGCGTCCTCAGCCCGGACGAGGTCAGCCGGATCCGGATCGACTGCGAGCGGGCCACGGTCGAGCTCACGCATCTGTACGGCCATCGCAACGCGGACTGGCGGATCACCCCCGCTCCCGGGGTAACCACTGAACAGGTGGCCGGCTGGCGGGACTTCGGCCCCGATGTGCCGAGCTCCCACGAGGCGCAGCTGCGCGGTCTGCTCCGCGATCTGCGGGCCGGCCGCCGTCCGCGCAGCAGCGGCGCCGACGGCCGTACCAGCCTGGAACTGGTCGCCGCGCTGTACAAGGCGGCCTTCACCGGGAACACCGTCCGGGCCGGCGAGATCGGCCCCGGCGATCCGTACTACAGCGCCCTGCACGGCAATGCCCCCGGCTGGGCGCCCGAGCCGGCGGAGGCGGGCACGTGACCGGCCGACTGAACCTGGTGCACCGGCACGGCGACCACATCTCCGTCTCGGTGGCGGACAGCGGGGTCGAACTGCTGCGGTACGTGTACCGGCCCGAGGCGCCCTGGGAGGCGCCGAAGCCGTACATCCATCCGCTGCGCACCCTTCTCGACCGGGTGGTGACGGGCTACCGTCCCAACGACCACCGCTGGCACAAGGGGCTGCAGCTGACCGCCTCCCATCTGTCGGGGCAGAACCTGTGGGGCGGCAACACCTACGTGCCGGGCGAGGGCTATCAGCCGTTGCCCGAGCGGGTGGGTTCCATGGCGCACCGCGGGTTCGACGAGGTGTCGGTGCGGGAGGACGGGGCCACCGTCAGCGAGCGGCTCAGCTGGCATCCGTACAGCGGCGAGCTCTGGGCCGACGAGGTGCGCACGGTCGAGGTGCACGACGTCGATCCGGTGTCCGGCAGCTGGGTGCTGACGTGGTCGTCCGCCGTCACCAACCGCCGGGACGAACCGCTGCGGTTCGGCAGTCCCACCACACACGGGCGCGACGGCGCGGGCTACACGGGGCTGTTCTGGCGCGGCCCTCGCGCCTTCCGTGACGGCCGGATCCTCACCCCGGACGGCGAGGGGCCCGAGGTGATGGGGCGGCAGGCACCCTGGCTGGCGTACAGCGGCGAGCACGACGGGGCGGACGGGCATGCGACGCTCGTCTTCGCCCACGCTCCGGAGAACGACCACACGGGGGCAGGCGGTGAGCATCCCGCACACTGGTTCGTCCGCAACGACCCCTTCGCCGCGGTCGCCCCGTCCTTCGCCTTCCATGAGGAGCTCGTGCTGGAGCCCGGGGCCACGCTGACCCGGCGCTACCGGGTGGTGGTCGCGGACGGGGCATGGGACCGCGAGCGGATCGAGGCCCGGCTCGCACAGCTGACCTGGTGATCCCGTGCGGCCTGCGAGCGCCCGGACCGACCGGGCTGCGGTGGTCAAGCCGGTCGGTCTTCGTGCCCGGCAGGAGCTCCTGGACAAGGACCACCCCGTGACCGACCTGGGCGATCAACTCAGTTGCCGGCGCCGGATATCCGCCCAGTCGCAGCACTTCGGTGACGGCGAGTGGGCCTGCTTCCATATCCGCCGCCAGGCTGTGTGGTCGCCACTTGAGGACGGAGCGGTGATGGTCGGGCCGGCGCCCATAGGCGGCACCGACCTGTCCGCCCGGGCACGGTCCGTCCAGGGCCAGGCGGACACCGGTCCGGGCGTGAAGGGCGTCGACCGTCCGGGCGGCGTCGGGCCGCTCAGCACGTGCCCAGCTCTGTGACGGAGAAGTCACCGGGTCGATTGTCGCCGGACCTGCCACGCAAACGACAATCCACGCATGCACGTCGCGCGCCTTCGATGCGCCATCAACCGCTCCTCCCACCACGGGGCATGACGGAAAGGAATGTGGTCATGGACCTTCCCCGCATCTTCACCATCCGCGAAAGCAGCCACCGGATCCACAACCCGCTGACCGCGGCCAAGTTCGCCGCCCTGGGCGAAGCGCTCCGCCTCACCCCAGGGACACGGGTACTCGACCTGGCCAGCGGCTCGGGCGAGATGCTGTGCACCTGGGCGCGTGACCACGGGATCACGGGCACCGGGGTGGACATCAGCACGGTCTTCACCGAGCACGCCCGAGCCCGCGCCGTCGAACTCGGCGTCGCCGGCCGGGTCGAGTTCGTCCACGGTGACGCCTCCGGCCATGTCGCGGACCAGCCGGTCGATCTGGCCGCCTGTGTCGGCGCCACGTGGATCGGGAACGGCGTCGCCGGAACGACCGAGCTGCTCGGTCGCAGCCTCCGCCCCGGAGGCGTGATGCTGGTCGGAGAGCCGTACTGGCTGCGGACCCCTCCGGACGAGGAGACCGCCACGGCATGCCACGCCACGGGCATCGCAGATTTCCTGCGACTCCCGGACCTGATCGAGCAGTTCCAGGACCTTGGGTACGACGTCGTGGAGATGATGCTGGCCGACCAGGACAGCTGGGACCGGTACGTCGCGGCCCAGTGGCTCAGCATGCGCCGCTGGCTCGACCGGAACCCTGACGACGAACTGGCCCCCGAGGTACGGGAGGAGCTCACCACCGAGCCCGCCCGCTACGCGCGCTCCACGCGTGAGTATCTCGGCTGGGGAGTCTTCGCCCTCATGAAGCGCTGATGCTCCCGTCCCGTGCGGGGCTCGAACGTCACACAGTCCGAGCCCCGCACGGGACTGCGCCTCACGTGTGCACGAAGTCCCGCCGTCCTTGGGGTCGATGCCGGTGATGTCGATGCCGTACGTCTTCTTCAGCACGGGGGAACAGTAGGGAGGAGGTGCCGGCCCTGAGCTGGGCGGGGCGCGCATCCTGTTCCCCTGTTCGAGGGGCACGCAAGGTGGCGCTCCCGTGGGCGGGGTGGATCGTTGCGGAGGTTTCCTCCGCCTCCGGTGCGGAGATCGGCTCGCCCGTCCCGCCCGCGGGGTGGGTGCGTCACACTGGCGCACACCGACGACCAAGGAGTGCCGATGTCCACGCCCGCCGGTCACGGGCCATCCGCCGGGCACCCGGCTGCTGACCCGCCCGCCATCGAGGAGCGGCTGCGCACGCTGGCCCCGCAGGTCCTCGGGGTGCTCGTGCGGCGCATGGGCGACTTCGCCGCCTGTGAGGACGCGGTCCAGGAGGCACTGATCGCCGCAGCCCTGCACTGGCCCGCCGAGGGGGTGCCCGAGCAACCGCGCGGCTGGCTGTTGCAGACCGCGACGCGGCGGTATCTCGATCTGATACGCAGCGAGCAGGCCCGCCGGCGACGCGAGGAGAAGGTCGCCCGGGAACCCGCCGCCGGCGCCACGCCCTCGTCCGACGACTCGCTCATGCTGCTCTTCATGTGCTGCCATCCGGTGCTCACCCCTCCGTCGGCCGTCGCGCTGACCCTGCGTGCGGTCGGTGGACTGAGCACGGCCGAGATCGCGCGTGCCTACCTCGTGCCGGAGGCGACCATGGCGCAGCGCATCAGCCGGGCCAAACAGCGGGTGAAGGCAGCGGACAGCGGGTTCGACCTGCCCGGTCCCGGTACGAAGGAGTGGGCGCCGAGGCTGCGCGCCGCGCTCCATGTGCTGTACCTGATGTTCAACGAGGGGTACGCCGCAACCCGGGGCAGCGCACTGCGCCGGGCCGACCTGTCCGACGAGGCCGTCCGGCTGGCCAGGGAGGTGCACCGAGCCCTTCCCGAGGAGGCCGAGGTGAGCGGGCTGCTGGCCCTGATGCTGTTGACCGAGGCCCGCCGCGCCGCCCGTACCGACGCGGACGGCGAGCTGGTGCCGCTCGGCGAACAGAACCGCACGCTCTGGGACCGTGACCTGATCGGGGAGGGGGTCAGGCTGCTTGCGGGCACCCTTCATGGCGGGGCAGCGGGCGGTGGCCCGGGGGAATACCGGGTGCAGGCTGCCATCGCCGCGCTCCATGACGACGCGGCCCGGGCCGACGACACGGACTGGCCGCAGATCTCGGCCCTGTACGGACTGCTCGACCAGCTGACGGGCAATCCCGTGGTCTCACTCAACCGCGCGGTCGCCGTGGGGATGGCGGAGGGGCCGGCCGCCGGCCTCGCTCTCCTGGACGCTCTCGTCGGGCCAGGCCCCGGCACCGGTCCACTGGCGGGACACCACCGCGTATTCGCCGTACGCGCTCATCTGCTGGAGCTGGCCGACGACATCCCCGCCGCCCTCGTCCAGTACCGCGCCGCGGCGGCCGGCACCACCAGCCTCCCCGAGCAGCGCTATCTCACCGCGCGGGCCGCCCGTCTGCACCGGAGAGGGAAGGGCTGATGCCGGGCGGGCCGACGGCCGGTCAGAGTCAGGGTGCTGCCACCCCATTCAGAATGCCGACCAGCTCGTCCGGCCTGGAGAACATCGGCCAGTGTCCCGTGTCCATCGTCACCAGCTCCCACCTCTCACCGGTCAGCAACGCGGCCACGTCATCGGCCGGTTCGGCGCCGTCGAGAAGGCACTTGATGTACGTCGCCGAGCGAGCCGCTCAGCACCGCGGTATCGCTCAGGAAGGCGCCGGGGTCGGCGTAGAGCTGCTCACGATGCGAGCGGTCTGTGCGTCGGTGAGGCCCTGGCCCTCGAAGTCGGCCGCCGTCGGCGGGGCCCAGAAGCCGCCGTTCCCCGCGATCTCGGCCTCCAGCGCGGCCGCGCCCTGCCACCAGGCGGAGACGAACGACTCACCGTCGGCCGGGACGCAGGCGTCCACGAAGACGACGCGGGCCAGGAGGTCGCCGATCCGCCCGGCCGCCTGGCCGACGGGAATGCCCGCATAGCTGTGTCCGACCAGAACGACGTCGCGCAGACCGAGGCGTTCCACCGCGTCGACGATGTCGGCCACATGGGCCTGCCTGCCGACCGGTCCGTCCTGCTTGTCGCCGACGCCGGACGAGGTCAGCGCGTGCGCTCCGTGCCCTGCGGGAAATAGTATTCGAGGGGTATGACAACGGCCTCGATCCGGCCGTCATTTACCAACGCCCCTCGTGGCTCAGCCCTGTCGCCCGCCGGAGGAAGCCTCGTGGCGAGCGGCGTGCGAATCGGCACGGCACTCCAGGATTTCCAGGACCCGCTCCCCCCAGCGCACGTTCTCCTCCTCGAAGGTCCGTCCGCGCATCAGCGTCAGGTACGGGCCGATGCGCTCCGTCTCACGGACGAAAGTGTCCTCGTCGCGGCCGTCCAGCATCCGGTTCCGCAGCCGCTCGTAGCGGGCGAGCTTGGCGCGCGCCCACTCCATGCGCTCCTCGACCGAAGCGCGCACGGCGTCCCGGTCGCCGTCGTCCACGGCCTGGGTCATGACCAGGAGTTCGTCGCGGATGGCCGTGGGACGGGGCGCTTCCGCGGTGAATCCGGCGAGCGCGCCGCGACCGGTCTCCGTGAGGGTGAACACCCGCTTGTTCGGCCTGCGCTGCTGTTCGACCACTCGGGCCTCGATCAGGCCGCTCTCCGCCAGACGGTCCAGCTCGCGGTAGAGCTGCTGCGGGGTGGCGGACCAGAAGTTCGCCACCGAGACGTCGAAGACCTTGGCCAGGTCGTAGCCGGAGGCCTCGCCTTCGAGCAGCGCCGCCAGGACCGCGTACTTGAGAGACATCTGGACAGGTTAACACCGATGCGATTATTCTCATTCACACCTATTCAACAAATTGACTATGGAGAGTGGAATGCATCCCTTCCGTAAAGCCGTCGAGGCGCACGACCTCGGCGCGGTCGAGGCGATGCTGGCCGAGGACGTCGTCTTCACCAGCCCGGTGGCATTCAAGCCCTACCCCGGGAGGCCCCTCACCGCTGCGATCCTGCGGGCGGTCACCGAGGTCTTCACGGAGTTCCGGTACGTGCGGGAGATGGCGAGCGACGACGGCCGCGATCACGCACTCGTGTTCGTGGCGAAGGTCGGCGACCGGGAGATCAACGGGTGCGACTTCCTGCACATGAACGAGGCGGGCGAGATCGACGACCTGATGGTCATGGTCCGGCCCCTTTCGGCCGCGCAGGCACTGGCCGCGGCCATGGGTGCCCGGTTCGAGCAGATCAGCCGTGAGGCCTCGGCAGGCTGACCACGCTCCACAACCCCTCGGGCAGAGAGGCTGGTTGACCCGGTTCGCGTACTTTCCGCTGCAAACGTCGTTGATAGGGTCACCGTCCTATGGACACCAGCACCGAGATCCAATTGGTCGACGTTCCACCGGGTCGGGTGACTCTGTCCGACCGTCGCACGCAGCACAGCTGGACGGTCGATCTCGCGCCGTACCGGCTCGGGACGTTCCCCGTCACCCAGGCCCAGTACACGCAGGTCACCGGCGAGCGGCCGAGTACCGCGCAGGGCGAACTGCTGCCCGTCGAGGGGGTTTCCTGGCTGGACGCCGTCCGTTTCTGCAACACCCTGTCCCAGCGCGAGGGACTGGCGCCCGCCTACCGCCTCCACACCGATGCCGCGCAGGTCGAGTGGGACACGGCCTCCGGCGGGTACCGGCTTCCGGCCGAGGCCGAGTGGGAGCACGCGTGCCGGGCCGGCACGACGGCGGCACGCTACGGGCGGCTCGACGACATCGCCTGGCACCGCGGCAACTCGCAGGAGCGGCCGCACGAGGTGGGTAGCAGGCAGCCCAACCCCTGGGGTCTGTACGACACGTTGGGCAATGTGTGGGAGTGGTGCTGGGACGTCTACGACGCCGAGGTGTACGGCACCTACCGGGTACTGCGCGGTGGTGGCTGGTTCGACGAGCGCTGGAGCTGCCGGGCCTCGGTGCGGCGCCGCAGCCACCCGACGTTCCGGATCGACGACACGGGCTTCCGTGTCGCACGCTCGGGTCCGAGCTGAGCCGCCTCCCATCTGTGTGGGTCGGCCGGCGGGTGCTCGATCCGTACCTGGAGCGCGCGGCCGCCCCGGGCCGACGCGGTGCATGGTGCGGTAGCCGTCGAGCGCGGGCCGCTCGTTTTCTGCCCGGAGCAGACCGGTCCGGACGGCGGCGTCCTGGACGACTTCGTCCGGGACACCGAGGTGCCGCCGATACGCCTGGGCCAATCGCGAGAAGGGCAGATTGCACGTGTGGATCCCCGCCGCGCGTCGACCCGGCTCGGTTCACGGCGGCGGGGCGGCTCCCGGCGGTTGCGTGCCGGCGGGGCACGGTGTTGATTCGAAGTAGGTGTCCGGGCGGCCGCCCGCTTCTCCGATCCGGGGGTGAGCCCCTGTGCTGTTCGCCGACCGCGCCGACGCGGGACAACGGCTGGCCGAGGCCCTTCGCCCGCTGGCGGCAAGTGATCCTGTCGTGCTGGGGCTGCCGCGTGGCGGCGTACCGGTGGCCTTCCGGGTCGCCGGGGAACTGGGCTCCTCGCTCGATGTGATCGTGGTGCGCAAGCTCGGCGTCCCGTACCACCCGGAGCTGGGCTTCGGCGCCATCGGTGAGGGCGGGGTACGGGTCATCAGCGAGGACATCGTGCGGCGCGGCCACGTGTCGGAGGCGGACATCGCCGCGGTCGAACGCACGGAGAAGGCCGAACTGCTGCGGCGGGCACGGACGTTCCGGGGCGACCGGCCCCGTATCCCGCTGGCGGGGCGCACGGTGATCGTCGTCGACGACGGGGTCGCGACCGGTGCGACCGCGCTGGCCGCGTGCGCGGTGGCTCGAGCCCAGGGAGCGGCACGTGTGGTGCTGGCCGTTCCCGTGGCGTCGCCGGACGCCGCCGAACGGTTGCGCGGCCAGGTCGACGAGCTGGTGTGCCTGTCGACACCGTACGGATTCTCCGCCGTGGGTGAGTGGTACCGGGACTTCGGTCAGACCCCGGACGAGGAAGTCGTCTCGCTGCTGGCTGCCCGGGCAGCGGCCGCGGAGGCCCCGCGGACGCCCGTCGAGGTGGCGGTGGAGGCGGGTGGCGTGATCCTGCCCGGCGAGCTCACCGAGGCCGGGGACGCCGGGGCGGTCGTCGTGTTCGCGCACGGCTCCGGCAGCAGCCGGCACAGCCCTCGTAACCGTTCAGTGGCGGCCGCCCTCAACCAGGCAGGCCTCGGCACTCTCCTCTTCGACCTCCTCACCCCCGCCGAGGAGGCCGACCGCACCAACGTCTTCGACATCACCACTCTGGCCGGACGGCTGGTCGACGTCACCGACTGGGTGCGGCGCCGTACCCCCGTCCCCGTCGGCCTGTTCGGGGCCAGCACCGGCGCCGCGGCGGCGCTGCGGGCCGCCGCGGCCATCGGCACGCAGCCCGGCGAGGGGATCGGCGCCGTCGTCTCCCGTGGCGGCCGTCCCGACCTCGCGGGCGACGGCCTCGGCGACGTACGGGCCCCGACCCTGCTCATCGTGGGCGGCGACGACACCCGCGTGCTGGAGCTGAACCGGCAGGCACAGGCCCAACTGCGCTGCGAGAACCGGCTCGACGTCGTCGCCGGTGCCACGCACCTCTTCGAGGAGCCGGGCGCGCTGGACGAGGTCGCCGAACTGGCCCGGGAATGGTTCACCGGCCACCTGGTCGCCCGATCCGGCTGACGCGGAACCGAACGGCCGCCCTTCGGCACTCAACGGCGAGGGCGCAGGCGGTCGGAATCACTTCCGCAGGGTTTCCCCGACCACGAAGCAACCCTCCGCGCGCATCTGCCGTCTTGATCCACAACAAGGCGGCATGCCGCACACAGGACCGACTTCCTCCCACCCCCCACGAGCGCAGGGGTCCGAGCACCGCGCACCTATACGCATGATGTATACACAGGGTGCATAGAAGTGTCCGGGCCGTCCCGTTCGCGCGCGAAAGGCTCCCATGCACAGCAAGGCACTGGCGCCCGAGTACCAGGGCGCCCTCACCAAGATGTCCGTGAACGCATCCCTCACGGACGTGCTGGCCGAGGGCGAACGCCACTTGAAGGAGGCCGAACTCGCCGGCTCCCCGCAGGAAGTGGCCCGCACCGGGCTCGCAGTGGCCGAAGCACACCGCAGGCTGGGCCACGTACAGGAGGCCGACCGGGCCTGGAAGGCCAGCTACCGGGCCGCCCGGTCGGCCGGTGACACGGGAGCCATGGCCTGGGCGCTGTGGAGCGGCGGGACACTCGCCCGGCAGCGCGGCGGACTACGTCTCGCCTTCCGCCTGTTGAGGCTGGCCGCAGACCTGGGGAAGGCGGGCGGGGATGTGGTCGCACGCGGCTACTCACTGGCCGGCCTCGCCGAGACCGGACGCATCCAGGGCGACTACCGGACCGTCGCCGCCCTGCACGAGCAGCTCCTCGCCGAGGCACGAGCCCGCGGCGAGGCGCGCCACACCGTCTGGGCCCTGGAGGGCATCGCCCAGATCCACCGCAACACCGGGTCCTTCGACACCGCCCTGGAGATGTTCGAGGAGGCGGCCCAACTCGCCGGGGACGCGGACGACCGCCGTGGGCGGGCCTGGGCGCTGCGCGGGATGGCCGACATCATCTCCGTACGGGACAACGACCCGGAGCGCGCACTCGGCCTCCTCGCCGAGGCCGAACTGACCTGCCGCGCGATGAAGTTGTCCAGCGCCCTCGCCTACAACCACAAGATGCGCGCCAACGTGCTCTACCGTGCCCGGCGGTACGAGGAGGCCCGGGTGGTCTACGAGGAGGCGCTGGCGGAGTTCCGCGAGATGACGGAGCCCCGGGGCGAGGCGCTGGCCCGGCTCGGGCTGGTCAAGTCGCTGGCCCGGCTCGGCCGCGACCGTGCCGAGACCGCGGCGGAGCTGGACGTACTGCGTGGCACGCTCGACCGGATCGGGCTGCTCAACGCCCGCGCCATGGTCGACAAGGCGTACGCGGAGCTGGGCGTGACACCGGCCGAGGGTGCGGCACCGGCCGAGGGTGCGGCGGCCGCGGCGGGCGGCCGCCGGTGACACCGCCCCTGGCCCAGCAGACCGACGCGCCCCGGATACTGGCCCGATGCCGCGACCTCGTCCGTCCGGCGCTCGGCCGGGCGGTCCGGCAGCTCCATCCGTGGCATGCCGAGATCACCGCGTTCTCCCTCGGCTGGGACGGGCCCGACGGCCGTGCCGCCCCCGGTGCGCAGGGCAAGGGGGTCCGGCAGGCCCTGGCCGTCCTGGGTGCGGAGGCCGTCGGCGCGAAGGCGGAGAGCGCGGTGCTCGGCGCGGTCGCCGTCGAACTGATCCATACGTTCTCCCTGCTCCACGACGACATCATGGACGGCGACGAGACCCGCAGGCAGCGGGCCACCGCCTGGAAGGCCTACGGGACCGGGCCCGCGGTCCTCGCCGGGGACGCACTCTTCGCACTGGCCGTACAGACACTGGCCGGGGCTCCCGGCGGCGCGTGCGTCCCGGCGGTCCGGCTGCTGGCGGGGACGCTCAACGACCTGGTGCGGGGACAGGCCGACGACCTGCTCTTCGAGTCGCGGCCCTGGAGCGGGCCCGATGCGGTGGAACCGCACGAGTACCGGCGGATGAGCGAGCAGAAGACAGGCGCGCTGCTGGGCTGCGCGGCCGGCCTGGGCGCCGTCCTCGGCGGCGCCGGACGCTCGGAGACCGATGCACTCACGACGGCGGGGCGCCATCTCGGTGTGGCGTTCCAGGCCGTGGACGACGTGCTCGGCATCTGGGGCGATCCGGCGGTCACCGGCAAGCCGGTGCACAGCGATCTGCGCCGCCGGAAGAAGACGTACCCCGTCCTCGCCGCCCTCGCCTCCGGTGGCACGGCCGCTCTGCGTCTGGGCGCGCTGCTGCGCACCGGCGAGGCGTTGGACGACCGCACTGTCCAACGGGCGGCCGAGCTGATCGAGGAGGCCGGCGGCCGCGCGGCGGCCCTCGCCGAGGCGGACCGGCATCTGGAGAGCGCCCGCGCCTGCCTGGAGAGCGCGGCCCTGTCCCCGGATCCCCTGGCGGACCTGCTTTCCCTGCTGCCGTACTTCGTCGAACGCACCGTGTGAAACGCTCCGCGCGGCCGGCCAGGGCTCCGCCGGCCGGCCGCCACGTGTTCCACGCACGCACACGGATGCCGTGCTCAGGGGTGCATGGACGCGCCCTTGAGGATCTTGTCCACGGCGTTGCGGGGTCCGTGCACGGCCAGCCCGACCAGGTCCATCCCGTCCCGCCGCACCGCGCGGACGGCGGCCCGGTTGTCCCGGTCGTTGCCCGTCGCGAAGAGGTCCGAGGTGAACACCGACAGGGTGACGCCGCGGCCGACCGCCCTGGTGTGGGCCGTCGTCAGCAGTTCCTTCGGGCCTTCGAAGACCATGACCGGCTGCCGGAACATCGGCAGGTACGGGGTGTCGTCGGCGTCGGCGTACGGCTCGCCGATCACCTCGGGCACGGCCGTGCCGAGCCCACTGACGAGGAAGGCAGTCACGTTCAGCCGCTGCCAGGTCTCCAGGTCGTTCCTGAGCAGTACGGCGATCTTGGTGTCGAAGCGGACGGGGGCGAGTTCATCTGTCATGGGACCGAGCCTGCCGGGCCGTCCGCCGCCCCGTCTTGTACGAACTTTGCACGGCGGCCTCCCGGGCGCCCCTGCCGGATCGGCGACGCGGCCGCCGGGCGTACGATCGGATCATGGCTGCACGACCGGACATCACCGCGTGGCGTCCGTCCGTGGCGGGAATCGAAGAGGTCTTCCACGCCCACTTCACCGACCACACCTACCCGATGCACACGCACGACGCCTGGACGCTGCTCATCGTCGACGAGGGAATGGTCCGCTACGACCTCGACCACCACGAGCACGGCGTCCTCACCGATGTGGTGACGCTGCTGCCCCCGCACGTTCCGCACAACGGCGGCGCCGCCACCGCCGCGGGGTTCCGCAAGCGCGTCCTGTACCTCGACGTCGCGCAGGTCGACGAATCACTCGTGGGCATGGCCGTGGACCGGCCCGTCCTGCACGATCCGGGCCTGCGCCGCCGGATCGACCGCCTCCACGCGACGCTCGCCGGCCCTGGTGACGAACTGGAGGCGGCGAGCCGTCTCGCTCTCGTCGCCGATCGCCTCGACCAGCATCTGCGCAGCCGTCCGGAGCCCGTGCGGTACATCCACGACCGCAGGATCGCGCACCGGCTGCGGGACCTGCTCGACGAACGGTTCGTGGAGGGCATCGCGCTCCAGGAGGCGGCGCTGCGGCTGCACGCCCATCACGCACACCTGGTGCGGGCCTTCAGCCGGGAGTTCGGAATGGCACCGCACCAGTACGTGACGGGGCGCCGCGTCGATCTCGCCCGCCGGCTGCTGCTCCAGGGTCTGCCGGCGTCGGAGGTGGCCGGCGCCGTGGGCTTCTACGACCAGTCCCATCTGACGCGCCACTTCAAGCGGGTCGTGGGGACCGGTCCGGGGCACTACGCCCGTATGCGCGGCACGTCCGTTTCTGTCGGCCGGGTGACCGGAGCCCGTTAGCTGGATCACGCCGGGCTCGCGGGTCCGGCCGGCCGCTCCGGCAGAACATGCGGTCAGGCCCGGGGCCCACAGCCCAATGGCATGGATAGAACCGACCAAAGGTCATTTTCCGGACAGTCGGTGCCCGGTCCGCGCCCTTGCGCACCCCCTCGGCAGCGGGGCAGAAGCGAGGACCGACGCGCTCAGCCCTTGCCCGGCCGGTCATGACCGGCCTTCCTCTCCACCTCACGTTCCTTCCTGTCCCCTTCGATCTCCTTGACGTTCCAGGGGCCGGAGACGACCGATGGAACCTCACCGGAGATCACGGAGGACAGTGGCCGGCCGTCCTCGTCGTAGACGGTCGCGACGTCCGTCAGCTGCCAGAAGAAGTTGAGCTCGGAGTGCTCGCCGAGGTTCTGGTAGGTGCTGGAGACGAAGGACGTCGTCTGTGTGGACACGGTGAGTTGTTGGCTGGTGGTGGACGACTCGCTCAGGGAGGCCGAAACGGATGCGCTGAACGGACCCCATCCGGCGCCGGCACTCACGCCGACGGACGCGTTGGTCGTCTCGGCCTCCGAACTGCTTTCCTGCATGCCCTGGGTGACGGTGTAGTTGACCGTCCGGGTCTCGCCCGGCGCGAGGCTGTAGGACTCCCCCGTGCAGTGCCAGAACTGTTCACGGGTGACGGCCACGCCGAGCCCGGCCTGGTCGTCCGCGAACATGCTCACCGGGGTGCGGACCGTGGTGCCGTGCTGGACGAGACCGGTGGCCAGCAGGACACTCGGTCCGTCCTGCGGGATGAGCATGTCCGCGCTGGGCTCGGGGATCGGTCCGATGTCGTTGGGGTCCAGGAGGTCGAATCCCGAGAAGGTGAGGGTGCTCTTGCCCCCGAGGTTCTGCAGGACGGCGGCGAAGGCGCCCGAGTAGTGGGACTTGGCCAGCCAGTAGCTCTCGGCCCAGCAGTCGCCGGTGATCACGGCGTTGTCGCCGTTGGGCCGCATGACGAGTCCGGGCAGACCCGCGCTCCAGTTCCCGTCGCCGTCGGGCCCGCACAGGTCGCCCGACTGGTCGACGTAGAAGATGTCGAGGGGGATCGAGAGGTCGTTGATGACCAGGATCGTGGCCCTGGCCTCCTTGGGAGGTGAGGCGAGGGTCCCGTTCAGGGCCGCCAGATAGTTGTCGTTCATTCGCATGGTGAGCTCCGATCACCTGCCGCGCATCCGCGCGCGAGGCAGAGCCACTCAGAATTCGGGCTCGTCGGTGAGGTAGTAGACGCGCGGTCCGCGCTCGGTGTGGACGAGGGCCAGCGGCCCCTGGGGGGCCTCCCCGGCAGCGGCCGGCAGGTCCAGTTCGGCGGTCAGATCCCACCAGTTCCAGTCCGACTCCGATCCCGTCCACAGCGCGAGGTGATTGTCCTCGCCCACGTAGGACACCCAGGGGCGGCCGTCGGCACCCACCGCGCAGGCCACGGAGCTGTTGGCGGCCGCCACCGGGCGGGTTCCCTTCCGGGTCGTGTAGATCTCCTGGGTATCCCACCCGGACTCGAAACTCGCCCAGAGCGGTTCGGATCCCTGGCCGCACATGGCGACCCCCTGCAGACCGCGGTCCGCCGGTGCGACCGCAAGAGGGCTTCCGTCCTTGAGCTGCCTGACACCCTGACCGGCGAGGTTCTGCGCCCACCATGTGTCCCGCTCGTCCGCGAAGCCCCCCAGCTCGATGAGGCTGTCGTCGGTGTCCGCGTAATAGACGCGCCGGTGGTCGTTGTACCACCCCACTGCGGCCAGCCCGCTGAGCGGGGAGGGCGGGGGGAGGCGCGCGAAGTTGGTGAGATCGGTGATCCTGGTTGCGGGCTGCCCGAAGCCCTCCACCTCGATGACGTGGTGGTTCTTGTTGAAGAAGTAGACGAAACGGCCTCTGGCGTTCTGCAGTGCGGCCAGCGGGCTTTCCGCCGGGACCTTGGGAATGCGGCGTTTTATCATGAACGACCAGGTGCCCCTGGCCTTCATGACGACGAGCTGACGGTCCTCTTCCACGTAGTACAGCATCATCGTCTTGGATCGTGTCCCGGCAATGGCGAACGGACTGTTCCACGCGGCCACGGGAACGCCGATGCGACTGGTGAGGTTCTTGTAGGCCCAGGTGCTTCCGTCGGTCCTCAGTTCGATGATGGCACCGTCGGTATCGGCGTAGTAGACGCACCGATTGTCCGATCCCCATCCGGTGGCGACGAAGCCGCTTGTCAGGGCCGGAAAGGGGGCGGGTCTCTGGATGCCGCCTCTGACTTCGCCCGCCGCGGCAATGTTGAGGTTGGTCCATCGGAACGAGCCATTCGGCTCCAGGGCCACTTCGATGACCGCCGTGTAGCCTCCGCCCGGCATCACGCCTGTGGGGCGGGCGCCCGCTGTCACCATGATCTCCTCCAGCTGTCGGGGGGCACCCTGCCCGGGGTGCCGCCGTTCGATCGGCCTGTCTCGGGGTGAGCCGAGGGGGACAGCCCTCAGGCTGACCGGAGCTGCTCGGATGCCGGACGGACGGAGACGATCTCGGGCATCTCGTCCCGGATCTCGGCACGCAGAGCAGGCGGGTCCTGATCCTCCTTCGCCAAGTTGTCGATCTTGACGGGGCCCCAGACGACGGCGGGGCCCACGCCGGAGACGACCGATGACAAAGGAGTGCCCGTTTCGTCGAACACGGTGAGTGTGTCGGTCAGTTGCCAGTACAGGCACAACCATCCGTGGGCCGTCTCGTTGGAGTACGTGTTCGACGTGAAGCTCGTCGTCTGGGTGGAGACGGTGACCTGCTGGGTCTTGGTCGAGGACTTGCTGAGAGAAGCGTTGACGGAGGCACTGAACGGGCCCCAGCCGGCGCTGGCACTGCTGCTGACCGACCCTGTCACCGTCTCGGCGTCGGAGGAGCTGTCCTGCATCCCCTGCGTCTGCGTGTAGTTGACGACCTTCTCCTCGCCCGCCGCGAGGCTGTAGGAGTTCGGCAGGCGCTGCCAGAACTGCTCGCGGGTGACGAACCGGTCCTTCATCAGCACTCCCGCCCCCACCAGGATCCTCGGCCCGTTCGCCGGAATGATCATGGAGCCGGTGGGTACGGGGACTTCTCCGATGTCGTCCGGGTCGAGCAGGTCACGGCCGGTGATGGTCACGGCGGCGTTGTCCCGGTCGGCTCGCCAGACCGCGGCGAAGGCACCCGAGTACCCGACCTTGGCAACGAAGTAGTAGGTGCGGTCGATGTTGTTCCAGGTGATGGTCGCCCCGGGGTCCAGGACCTGGCCCGGGTAACCGGGGGCCAGTTTGCGGGTCCGCCTGTTGCGGCCGTACAGCAGGCCGTCGAGCCCCACCCAGTAGACCAGCAGGTGCACCGGCGTGCGATTGGTGACCGTCATGTTCGTCCGGCTTCCGTTGTCCGCGGACTTGAGAGTTCCGCTCACGGCGTCCCGGTAGGTGTCGTTCATGCGCATCGGGGTGCTCTCCTTCGTCCATCGGCCGGGCGTAACGGCGGCCCGGCCGAGCCGTCTACTCCTCGCTCGTGTAGTAGACGCGCGGGCCGGTGGTGTAGATGGCGGAGATCGGGCTGGGAACGCCGGTGGCGACATCGGGCAGGTCCAGCTCGGCACCCAGACTGCGGGAGGTCCAGTCGGCCCCGGACCCCTGCAGTTCGATCAGATTGCTGTCACCATCTCGCGGTCCGTCGCCCGCGTCGGCGACACCCAGGTAGTAGACCTGGGCCGCCGCGCGGTCGGCAGGGGCCACGGCGGCCAGTGAACTGCCGTCAGCGGCTGCGGGGGCGCCCGCGCCTTCGTCGGCGTCCATGCCTGCATGGCTGACGTCCCAGCCATGACCGTTGAACCCCACCTCGACCACCATCCGGTCGGCGTCCAGGTAGTAGAGCCGCGGATGCCCCTCGGCGGTGAGCAGGACCGCCGGCCGGCTGCCGGCCGCCGCGGCCGGGGCACCGTAGGCGGACAGGCTCTGTACCCGCCACACCACGCTGCCCTCCGGGTCCTTCTTCGTACCCGGGATGATCGTGCGTTCCAGCTGCACGGGTCTGTCGTTCTCGTCCAGGAAGTACACGAGCCGGGAATCGGCGCCGCGACCGACAGCGGTCAGCAGGCTGAGCGGGGAAGGCGTCGGGCACCCCGCGATACCGGACGTCAGGTCGCCGAACGGCCAGCCTTCCGCCCCGAGCCACGAGGCCTCGATGATGTGGCCCCGCACATCCAGGTAATAGACGTACTCACCCTGCCCGGTGGTGACAGCGGCCAGCGGACTGATCGGCGAACCCCGCGGAGCATCGGCACACACGGTGTACGTCCACTCCCCCGACCTCTCCTCAAGCCGTACCAGACGTCGGCCGCCGTCGAACCGGCCGTCGTCGAGGTAGTAGACCCGCAGGCCCTTGATCTCTCCTGTCACCGCCACCGCACTTCCCACATCGGCGCTGGGAGCACCGATGTCGGTGGTGAACACTCGGTACCCGGTCCACCCGCCGTCCGGCAGCGACGGCTCGTACACCGTCTCGACCACGCTTCTGCCGCGGTCCTGGTAGAACACCCGCCGATCGTCCTCGACCGATCCCACGGCCGCCAACCCGCTTCCCGCGACCGCCACCGGACTGACCTGCCGCCACACCGGCCCACCGACCGAGTCCGGGGGATCAGATGTCCGCCTCTCGGCGAAATTGATATCCGAATACCCCCACTTCCCGTCCTGCTCCGCCACCTCGATGATGCTGAAGACCTTCTCGGCCATACGTCTCGCGCCCCCGTTCCTTCCATCCGTCGGGCACGGCCACGGCAGCGGCCCCCGATGCACCGGCCACTCCCTAATTCCTGCGCCAACCAGCGGAGTTCGGTCCGGTGACCCATCGCTGCCCTCTCTTCCACGTTGCACCCTTGAGGCAGCCGTCGCACGTGGAAGGGCCGACGGATTGGCCGTTCAGCATGGGAAGTTGACGCGCCCGCGGTGAACGCACGCCCCGACGGCGGCACTCCCGCCTCAAGATGCAGGAGACCGGGCATGGTGGGTAGATGGATGGAGGGCCCGGACCCTTGTCGACCGATCAGCCGGCAGAGCCGGTCGGGGCCGCAGCATGGCGGCAGGCACACCGTCTCCCGCAGTCGCCTCACCGAGAAGCCCCCCTTGCCATTCGATGAAGGCCCCATTTCGACCAAGGCGCCATTGCCATTCGGCTCAGCCTGGAAGGACGGACGCCATGAAAGCATTCCCGAAATGGCGCTTGCACGAGTCCGTAGCGCATTGGATTTACGATCCGAATGTCGTCGGGCTCGACATGAGATACAAGGTCGTCGGCGGTCGGGAAACGCGCGAATGGGCCATCTGCGTACAGGTATTGGAAAAGAAGCCGATATCCGCTCTTACTGAGCGAGAGCTGCACATCCCACCCACTGTCGAGACCTTGACGGCCGGCCCGGGATCCTCAGCGGCAAGAGGGCTCACACCGACAGATGTGATAGAAGTCGAAGCACCACTCCTGCATCAAGGTTTTGAGGGCATGTATGACCGTCCGGCCTGGGGTGGACTCGGAATAGGCATTCGCTCCGACAACGGTAAACAAATGCTGATGGGGACGATGACCGTCGCAGATTGGGGCGGCGTCGCCAGGATATTTTCCGCAGGCCACGTCTTTAATACCAAATACGTGACCGCTGGAATGCCTGACAGAAACAAGGTGAATCCGGCGGCGCCCATATACCAGCCCCCCGCAGGTCTTCAGCTGGATCCACCCGGCAAGTGGAGAAGCCAGAAGATGCAGATCGGAGTGATGGAGAACGGTTACCCCCTCTTCCGCTACCCGGCAAATCAACTCGGACCTTACTACTTCAACACCTACGATCTCGCGTGGGCAATTCCGCGAACCGGCACGACAAGCTACGCGATCGGACCTGGATCACTGTCCCCTATCTGGCCTCAGCCAAAACAAAGCATTAGAATTTCCAACATTGACAGCATACCGCAGGCGACAGATTTGGGAACACACGGAGGGCCCGCCTATGGACTCCACGTGGCTTTCGCAGGAGTAATGACCGGATTGCATGAAGGGCGCGTCAGGAGTGTCCATTCGATCGTAAAGACATGGGGAGACGATCGCCGATTCTTCTATTGCTTCAGGGACCTCATACGCGTAGATCCTACTTTTGGCGGGGCTGCCGCACCGGGGGATTCGGGTGCAATGCTCGTCGCGCTGGGCAGCAAAGCGGGTACGGGACTGGGCATCATGGTCGGAGGTAACCGCAGTACCCAGTCAGTGTATTTCGCGAGGATTCCCACTGCCCATCCAGGAAACGGTCCGCTCCGACAGCCGAACTACGCTCCTGGTCCGGACCCGCCCCCGGAAGGCGGGACTCGGTTGATGTGAGCCCACGGGGCACTCGCATCAGACACCGACAACACCGACCGGCACGGGCCGTCCCTGCCCGTGCCGGTCGGTGTTGTCGTACGCAACACGGCGTCGGCGGTGAGCCTGTCCTGCCGAGTCCGGGATCAGCGGGAGACGGGGACGTCGGCCGGCTCGCCGGCAGCGGCCACCGCTGGGGGTGAATCGCCGCCCGGACGGGAGCGCAGGCCGAAGGCGCTGATGGCAGCGGCGACGACCGCCGCCACGAACGGGACGAGCAGACCCGCCCGGTATCCGTCCAGCAGTGCGGCAGGCGTCCCCGAGCGCGTCGCCGCCACGCTGACGGCGGTGACCGCGGAGAGCCCGAGGGCGGCACCGAACTGGAAGGCGGTGTAGAGAAGTCCGCCTGCCAGCCCCTGTTCCTCCTCCGCGATCCCTTCCGTGGCCACGATGGTGAGCGGCCCGTACGCCAGGGAGAACGCGAGGCCGAGGACGAGCAGGCTCGGGAACATCGACGCGTAGCTCCAGTCCGCACCCAGCGGGAGGAACAGCCCGTAGGAGAGCGCCGCGAGCAGAAGCCCGCCGAAGATCACCTTGGCGGTGCCGAAGCGGTTGACCAGCCGTGGGGTGAGGGTCGGCGAGAGGATCGCGTCGATCCCGATGACCAGCATCGCGAGGCTTGTCTGCAGCGTCGACCAGTCGCGCAGTTCCTGGAGATACAGCACGACGAGGAACTGGAAACCGAAGAACCCGGCGGCGAACAGCATCGCCGAAAGGTTCGCCCGCACCAGGGAGCCGTTGCGGAAGATACCCATGCGTACCAGGGGCTCGGCGGAGCGCCGTTCGATCACGAGGAAGACCGCGAAGAACGCAAGCCCGGCCAGCAACGTTCCGGCGCTGGCGGCGATTCCGGCGTGGGCCGCACGCTCGACGCCCAGCACGATCAGCACGAGGGCAGCGGTGACGGTGAGCGCGCCGGCGGCGTCGACGGGCTTTCCGGATCTGTCCGGGCGTGCCGACCTGGGGACGAACACGAGGGCCGCGACGAGGATGAGGGAGGAGAGCACGACCGGGGCGAAGAAGACCCACCGCCAGCCGACGGCGGTGAGCAGTCCACCGGCGACCAGGCCGATCGTGAAGCCTCCCGCGGCCGTGCCCGAGTAGATGAGCAGGGCTTTGTTCCGCTCCGGTCCCTCGGCGAAGCCCGTGGTGATGATGGACAGCCCCGCCGGGGTCATGAAGGCTGCGGCGACACCCGTGATGAACCGCGCGACGATCAGCATCCACCCCTCGGTGGCGAATCCGCCGAGCCCGGAGAACAGCAGGAAGACGGTGAGCCAGAGGACGAACATCTGACGGCGCCCGAACAGGTCCGCCGCCCGTCCGCCGAGGAGCATGAAGCCGCCGTAACCGAGGACGTAGGCGCTCATGACCCACTGCAGTTCACCGGTGGAGAGTCCGAGGTCGGCGCGGATCGACGGTAGCGCCACATTGAGCATGGCGACATCGATGCCTTCGAGGAAGATCGCGCCGCACAGCACGAGCAGGACGCCCCACTTGTGTGCGCTCAGTCCGCTCGAAGTACTCAAGGCACTCATGACGATGAACTCCTTCCGGAGTGGTGAGTTCTGGTGGTGCCTCAAGCCTTCGCCACGCCCCGGAGGGGAACAACAGCGATGATCGCAACGTTCGGACAGCCAGGCTTACCGATAGCTGTCCCACGCGATCCCGGAGATGTACGTGGACCAGAACGAACTCGAATGCTTTCTCGTACTCGCCGAAGAACTGCACTTCGGCCGCACCGCCACCCGCCTGCATCTCTCCCGCGCCCGGGTGAGCCAGCTCATCCAGAAGCTGGAGCGCCACGTGGGAGCGCCTCTGTTCACACGCACGAGCCGGCGTGTGGCCCTCACCCGCCTGGGCAGCCGCTTCCGTGAGGACCTCGAACCTCACTACCGCGGCATCGAGAACGCCCTCGCGCGTGCCGTCGGCTCGGCACGCGGAATCGAAGGAGTCCTGCACGTCGGCTTCTCCACGTCGTTGGCCGGAGAGATGGTGATGAAGACCATCGAGAAGCTGCGCACCAGCAACCCTGAACTCGCCGTCGAGGTATGCGAGGTGCCGCTCTCCGACCCGTACGGGATGCTGAGGGACGGCGACTTCGACCTTCAGCTGGCGGACTTCCCCGTGCACGAGGACGACTTGACCCGCGGCCCCACACTCCTCGTCGAGGACAGGGTGCTGGCTGTCGCGGCCGGGCACCCGCTCGCCGGACGGAGCACGGTGACACTTGAGGACCTGGCCGGTGTGCCGTTGCTGACGATCGCGGGACACATCCCGGAGTACTGGCTGGAACATCAACTGCCGACGCACACACCCAGTGGCAGGCCGATCGGGCCGGGGCCGTCCGTCACCAACTTCCAGGAGGCACTGACACTCGTCGCCGGCGGCAAGGGCGCCCTGTTGTCAGGAGCCCACATCGCTCGCTACCACGGCCGCCCCGGTATCTCCTACATCCCGGTGGAGGGAGACAGCCCCCTCGGATACAGCCTGATGTGGCGGTCCGACGATGGCAACCGGGCGATCGAGCTCTTCGGTCGCCTGGCACACGAGATCGCACGGGACATGGCACCGGCCCGCCCCGGGAAAGCGGTACCCGCCTGATCGGCCACGCCGGGGCGTCGGCCCTCGGAGGGCCGAGGCCGTCGGAGGGCCGAGGCTCCGCGTCGACGGCTCGGCCGGCGGACGTACCCGCTCCGGCGCCGGGGCCCGCGCTCGCACTGACAGGCAGGATCTGTCGTCCCGCCAGGGATCACGGGACAGCCTTCAGCGGCGCTCCAGGCAGCCGCGCACGAAGGCCGCCTGACCGGCGTGCTGGAGGTCGTCCGACAGGACGCTGATCAGCCGGACGCCCAGGGTGACGGGTGGCGACCAGGCCTCGTCGACGATTCGGTCGAGCGCCTTGCCGTCGAGTCCCCTGATGAAGTCCGCCGACCGTTCGTGCACGGCGTCGTAGTACCCGAGAAGCAGCTCCGCCGAGCCCACCCGGACGGCCCCGACCTGCTTGTCGCTGTGTCCGTAGCCGGTGGAGGCCTTGGCGAGAGGCAGATCGAAACGCGCGTCCCAGCCCTCGGTGAACCACACCTGTTCGGTGCCCGCAGCGTCCGCGATGTGGTCGTCCTGGACGCGGGTCAGGTGCCAGACCAGCCAGGCGATCGAGTTTGCCCCGTCGTCCAGGCGGGTGTGGAGGTCCTCGGGTTCGAGGCCGTCGACGGCCGCGTGCACGGTCTCCCTGATGCGGGTGTATCCATCGGTCAGCATGTCTGCGACGTTCATGCCCTCACCTTGACCGCTCCCCCGCCCGCGTCCCGCCATCGACACGCCCCGCGGCAGGCGGCGCCGGTGCGGGGGCCGTCGACCCGCCCCTCACCGGCGCCGCCCCTCGGTCAGGCGTAGATTCCGAACTCCCAGAGGGAGTAGCCCCAACCGGTGCCCCGCTGAGTGAGGTTGAGCTTCACATAGCGGGCGGTCTGCGCGAGGTCGACGTCGTCGGCGTCGCCGTTGCCGCTGGTCGTGGAGTACACGGACCGCCAGTTGCCGCCGTCGTCCGAGACCAGTACCTCGTACGCCTTGGCGTAGGCCGGGTCCCACACCAGCTGGAGGTGGCGGAAGGACTTCCGCTCGCCGAGGTCGACCTGGATCGACTGGGGGTCGCTCCAGTCGCTGGCCCAGCGGGTGTCCATCCGGCCGTCGATCGCCATCGCCGCGGTGCAGGGGCAGCCGGTGCTGCCGGTCTGCGCGGAGGTGGCGGTGGCGGGCCGGCCCAGGGCCAGGTTGGTGCCCGTGACCGGGGGCACCACGACCTTCACCGACTTGGTCTCGATGCCGGCGTTGCCGTGTCCGTCCTCGGCCTGGATGTAGACCTTCCACACCCCGAGCCGCTCCGGCGCCTTCACCGCGAAGGAGCCGTTGCCCGTGGACCGCCAGGCGGCCTCGACCAGGGCCTTGTCACCGGTGGCGTAGTTCCCGCTGAGATAGATCTTGTACGTCAGCGGGTCGTTGTCCGGGTCGCGGACGTCGGCACGGACGGTGAACTCCTGTCCGGCGGGTGCGCCGTTGGCGTTCTGCACGGTCATGTTGCCGATGACCGGCGGAGTGTTGTCGCCTGAGGTCGAGCCCGTGTACGCCTTCTTCAGCGCGTAGTAGGAGAGCCGCTTCTTGCCGTCGGGCACCACGTTGAACCAGACGCCGCCGAAGTCGTGCTCCGTTCCGTAGTGGAAGAGCGTGGCGCCCAGGGCGACGCCCCGGTGGGCGGTGATGCAGTTCCAGGCCTTGGTGTAGCCCTCGGCCTTCTGTACGTCGGTGGGCTCGTCCGGGACGCCGTTGGCGTCGTCGGGCACCTCCCACTCACCGGCCGGGCCGCCCTCGGTGATGATGTAGGGCTTGGTGTAGCCGCCGGCCTCCCAGGCGCCGCGGACCCCGCAGATGTCGCCGTAGGAGTTGACCGAGTACAGGTCGAGGTCGGGGGTGTTGCGCTTGTAGTAGGGCCAGGCGCCCGTCCAGGCGTCGGTCGAGGTCACCGGGTGGTTCGGGTCGATGGTGTGGATCTTCTTCGCCACATCGTTGATGAAGGCGGTGTACGCGTTGCGCTGCCTCTCCAGTTCGTCACCGCTGTAGCAGTTCTGGAGGCCGAGCACCGACTCGTTGCCTACGTTCCACATGAGGACGCCCGGGTGGTTTCTGTATGTGTCGACCCACTTGGCGAACTCGGTGAGCGACGACGACTTGTACGCGTCGTCGGTCAGGTAGTTGACGCAGCCGCCGCTGCCCGGACCGCCGCCCGGCTGGAGCCAGAAACCGCTCACGACCCGGATACCGTTGGCCGCGGCGGCGTCCAGCAGCGGCTTGGAGGAACCGTCGGTCCCCCAGGTGCGGATGGTGTTGACGCCCATCGACCTCAGGTCGGGCAGGTATCGTGCCGCGTCGGCGACGGACGGGCCCCAGGTCAGGCCCTTGACCTGGTACGGCTTGCCGTCGACGGTCAGCTGCCAGTCGCCCTGCGAACCGGTGACCCGGACGGCGCCGCCGGTGGCCGGGGGCGGGCCGGTGGTGCCGTAGACCTGGAACTCCCACAGGGAGTAGCCGTACCCGCCGGCGCGGGCGGTGCCGTACATCCGGACGTACCGTCCGGCGCCGGAGACGGTCAGCTCGTCCGTGCCGCCGTCGCCGTCGGCGACGGTCTTGAGGGTGCGCCAGTCGGATCCGTTGTCGGAGGCCTGGATCTCGTAGGCCTTGCCGTAAGCCGACTCCCAGGTCAGTACGACCCTGCTGAGGTCGGCGGTGGCTCCCAGGTCCACCTGGATCCACTGCGGGTCGCGCCATTCGCTGGCCCAGCGGGTGCCGGTCAGGTTTCCGTCCAGGGCGGCGGAGGCGGCGTAGGCGTCACCCTCGTGGGATGAGGCGGTGGCGCTCCTGCCCTGCGAGAGAAGGGACTCGGCGGCTCGGGCGGGGGGCGCTGTCAGCATCACGAGCGACGACGCCAAAAGGGCGAGAAGAGTGATCAGCAGCGTGCCCGGACGTGGTCTCGCGGGCAGGGCTGCGCAAGCTCTGTGCACATTCTCTCCTGGCAGAAGAGTGAGGGATCGGTGTCCCGTTACCGAATGGGAGAGCGCTCTCCCAGGAGAGTGACGTGTACCCGCTCAGCTGTCAACGAGCGTGACGGGTCCGGTTCCACCGAGCACCGCGGACGCCGGAATACGGACGCCGCTCCCCCACCCGCGGTACGGACCGCTCTACGGTGCGAGGCTCCCGGCCTCCACCGGCCGCTCCGCGCGGCCGCCTGCTCCGGCTGCCCGCGCGGCGGCGTGCAGCGAGCGCAGGGCCAGCAGCAGGAAGCCGATGTCGTCGAGGTAGACGGGGTCCGGCAGCAGGTCGACGGGCGACACCGTGTAGATCACCGCGGCCCAGAGCAGTGCCTTGTCGCGCAGCGGGATTCCTGCGTCGGCCAGCAGCTTCCTGGCGCGCAGGACCCGCAGCAGGAGGACGCCGGCGACGCCCACGGTGAGCAGCACGAGAGCCGCGCCGATGACGATCCAAGCCGTGGTGTCCATACCTCATCGTGTACCCGTTGTGCCGGGAAACACCAGGCGAGGGCGGTGGCCGGCGGTGTGACGATGCCCTCGTCGCTACCCGAGGTCCTTGGCCTGCCTGCGCGAGCGCCGCTTCAGTGCGCGTCGCTCCGCCTCGTCCAGACCACCCCACACACCGGCATCCTGGCCGTTGTCCAGGGCCCAACGCAGGCACTCCTCCCGTACGGGACAGCCTCGGCACACCGCCTTGGCGTCCTCGGTCTGCACCACCGCGGGGCCGGTGCTCCCGATGGGGAAGAACAGATCGGGGTCCTCGTCGCGGCAGGCCGCGAGTGTGCGCCAGTTCTCCATGGGTCTCACTCTCCTGACGGTCGTGTTGGTCCGTTCGGCTCCCTATGCTGCGGGTGACCGCCCTCGGGCTTCCGAAACCCCCTGCGGCACCCTCGCCGCAGTCCTCGAAGCTGCGGGGGTGGTGGATCCGGGGCGACCATGGGAGACAGCGGGCCTGCGTCCGGGCGCGATGACGGCATGGGAAGGATCGTCCGTGGGCGGCACTGATGACATGCGGACCGGCTGGGGCGATGCCCGCCGGGAGGGCGTGCACCGCTCCCCCGAGGGGGGCCTGCTGGACGTCCTCGGGGTGGCCGCGATGGTGCTGGACACCGAAGGACGCATCGTGCTGTGGAGCCCCCAGGCGGAGCAGCTGCTCGGGTACAAGCCCGACGAGGCGCTGGGCCGGTTCGCCGCCCAGGTGCTGGTCGACGAGCAGCACTTCGAGCTGGTGCTGAGGCTGTTCACCGAGGTGATGAGCAGCGGAGAGGTGTGGGCGGGCGTTTTTCCCGTACGGCACAAGAACGGCACCTCCAGGCTGCTGGAGTTCCGCAACATGCGACTGCAGGACGACCGCGGCGACTTCTACGCGCTGGGGCTGGCCGCGGACGGGGCGACACTGCGAGAGGTCGAACGCGACCTCGCCCTTTCCGTGCGACTGGTCGACCAGTCGCCGATCGGTCTGGCGGTCCTGGACGGCAATCTGCGCTATCTGGCCGCCAATCCCGCGCTGGAGCGGATGGACGGGCTGAGTGCCGCCGAGCACCTGGGCCGCCGGGTGGAAGAGGCCCTGCCGTTCCTGGACTCCGACACCATCGAGGCGGCGATGCGCGAGGTTCTCGGGAGCGGTGTGCCGCAGGTGTCTCACGAGGTGGCGGGCCGCACGCCGGCCGAACCGGACACCGACCGTGCCTGGCGGGTGTCGCTGTACCGGCTGGACGACTCCGGCGGCCGGGTGCTCGGGATCGCCGTCTCGCTGATCGAGGTGACCGACCGCTACCGGGCGGCAGCCGAGGCGGAGCGCGCCCGGCACCGACTGGCACTGATCGCCGACGCATCGGTACGCATCGGGACCACGCTGGATCTGGAGCAGACGGCCCTGGAGCTGGCCGAGGTCACCGTCCCGGAGCTCGCCGACGTGGCCGCGGTCGACATCCTGGACAGTGTTCTGCAGGGGCGCCCCGGCGTGACCGAGGGACCACTCCTCATCCAGGCCCTGGCCGTCGTCGCCGCGCGGCCGAACCCCGTCGTGGAGGCGGCGGATCCGCCGGGCCACGCCGCCCAGTACGGCGCCGACCGGCTGATCACCCGCTGTGTGCGGACGGCACGGCCGGTCCGGGAGCCGTACCTCGACGCGGCGCTACTCGCGCGCATCGCCCGTGACAGCCGTTCGGCGGCACTGCTCGCTCAGGCGGGTGCGCACTCCTACCTGGCGGTGCCGCTGATCGCGCGAGGCGAGGTCCTGGGCGCGATCGACCTCATCCGGACGGACAATCCGCTGCCGTTCACCGAGGACGACGAGGTGCTGGCGTGCGAACTGGCCGCCCGCGCGGCCATCGGTATCGACAACGCTCGGCTGTACCGGCAGCAGCGGGAGACCGCACTCACGCTGCAGCGCAGCATGCTGCCGCGCGACCATCACGATCCGGAGGGTCTGGAGGTCGTGTCCCGCTACCAGCCGGCCGCTTCGCGGTACGAGGTCGGTGGGGACTGGTTCGACGTCATCGGGCTGCGGCACGGGCGGACCGCGCTGGTGGTGGGCGATGTGATGGGAAGCGGCATCAACGCGGCCACCACGATGGGGCGGCTGCGTACCGCCACCCAGACCCTGTCCAGGCTCGGCCTTCAGCCCGCCGAGGTGCTGGGGCACCTCGACGAGATCACCGCCGATCTGGACCCGCCGTTCGCCACCTGTGTGTACGCGGTGTACGACCCGGCCGCCGGCCGGTGCCGGGTGAGTACCGCCGGTCATCTCCCGCCGGTGCTGATCCCGAGGGGCGGTGCGCCGAGACTGCTCGATCTACCGGCGGGCGCGCCGCTCGGTGTGGGCGGTGTGCCGTTCAGCGACGTCGACTTCCCTCTCGGGCCCGGCGACCGGCTCGTGCTGTACACGGACGGGCTGGTGGAGACCCGGGACGACGACATCGACAGCCGGCTGGAGACTCTGCTCGGGCTGCTGCGTGATCCGGATCCGTCGTTGGAGGAGTCCTGCGACCGCTTGCTGCGCGAGCTGCGCGACCCCCAGGGCCACGACGACGTGGCCCTGCTGGTGGCCCGGGCGCGTGACTGAGACCGGGTGGGTCAGCGGGCGCACCTGCGGTGCCGGCGACAGCGCTGCGCTGCCGAACCGGCCCGGCGTGTGCCCGCACCGAGGAAGCCCAGCCCGATGCCGAGCATCCAGGAGTCCTTGGCCAGCGGGACGCCGTCCTGGCTCGGGCGCAGGCTGCCGGGCTCACGCATCCCGGGCACCCGCAGATACAGGCCGACCAGTCCGCCGGAGAACCCGGCAAGAGCGAGTCCGGCAAGCCTGGTCGGCACGAAGGGGACGAGCAGGCTGCTGCCGACCGCGATCTCGGACCAGGCCAGCAGCCGGGTGAACCGGTCGGGCTCGATCTTCTTGAGGAACGGGTAGGCCGTGCAAGCCATACCGTGCAGGCCCTGCTGGGTCGCTTCGTCCGCCTTGAGCTTGCCCAGGCCGGAGTTGAGGATGAACGCGCCGGTGGCGATGCGCGGCGGAAAGTCGCGAGGTTCGGGCAGCGGCAGCATGGGTGCCTCCACGTTTCAGGTTGTCGGCCCCTGATCGAGCATAGCCAGCAGGCATCCCGGGCGCGCGCAGAGAACAGCCACCCCCCGGGCCCTGTCCCGGGCGGACCGCTCGTCCCACACGGCCTTGCGCAGGGCCTCGGCGCATAGTGCGGGCTGCCGGATCCGGCCCCGGTGCCCGGCCGCACCGCCGGGGCCGCATCCGGCAGGGCCGCACCGCCGGGGCCGGAGCGCGCCAGGTGGCGGCTGCTCCGGCCCCGGCCCCTGCTCCGGTCAGGCGGCGCCGCCGCCGGCCAGTTCCGTCCGGACCACGCGGGCCGCCGAGACGAGGTTCTCCAGGGAGGCCCGGGTCTCGGGCCAGGCCCTGGTCTTCAGCCCGCAGTCCGGGTTGGCCCACAGCCGCTCCGCGCCGAGGGCGTCGAGTCCCGTGCGCAGCAGGGCCGCCGCCTCGCCGGCACTCGGCACCCGGGGCGAGTGGATGTCGTAGACACCGGGGCCCGCCTCGCGCGGGTAGCCGTGGTCAGCGAGCTCCCGGGCGACCTCCATGTGGGAGCGGGCAGCTTCCAGACTGATGACGTCGGCGTCGAGGTCGTCGATGGCGTTGATGATGTCGCCGAACTCCGCGTAGCACATATGGGTGTGGATCTGGGTCTGCGGCCGTACTCCGCCGGTCGTCAGGCGGAACGCCTCGGTGGCCCACGCCAGGTATGCGGCGTGCTCGGCGGCCCGCAGCGGCAGGGTCTCGCGGAGGGCGGGTTCGTCGACCTGGATGACCGATGTGCCGCCCGCCTCCAGGTCGCCGACCTCGTCGCGCAGGGCCAGGGCGACCTGGCGGGCGGTCTCGGCGACTGGCTGGTCGTCGCGGACGAACGACCAGGCGAGCATGGTGACGGGCCCGGTGAGCATGCCCTTCACGGGGCGTGCGGTCAGCGACTGCGCGTACGCGGTCCAGCGGACGGTCATCGGATCCGGCCGTGAGATGTCGCCGACGAGCACCGGGGGACGGACGTAGCGGCTGCCGTAGGACTGGACCCAGCCGTGCCTGGTGGCGAGGTAGCCGGTGAGCTGTTCGGCGAAGTACTGGACCATGTCATTGCGTTCGGGCTCGCCGTGCACCAGGACGTCGAGCCCGGCCTCCTCCTGGAAGGCGATCACTTCGCGGATCTCGGCCTCGATCCGCTTGTCGTAGCCAGGGCCGTCGAGCCGCCCGGCCCGCAGGTCGGCCCGGGCGGTGCGCAGTTCATCCGTCTGCGGGAAGGAGCCGATCGTGGTGGTCGGCAGCAGTGGGAGTCCCAGGTGCGCGCGCTGGAGCACGGTCCGCTCGGGGTACGGCTGCGAGCGTCGGCCGTCCGCATCGGTGACGGCCGCGGCGCGGGCCCGCACGGCCGGGTCCCGGGTGAGTGCGGATCCCGCCCGGGACGCCAGAGCGGCCCGGTTCTCGGCGAGTTCGGTGGCGATGGCGCCGGTTCCGCGCGCGAGTCCGCGGGCGAGGACGACGAGTTCGGTGGTCTTCTGGCGGGCGAAGGCGAGCCACCGGAGGACCTGCGGGTCGATGCCGCTCTCGGCTGCGGCGTCCAGCGGCACGTGCAGCAGCGAGCAGGAGGCCGAGACGTCCACCCGGCCGGCGAGACCGAGCAGGGTGCCCAGCGTGGCGAGTGACTTCCCCAGGTCGTTGATCCAGATGTTGCGGCCGTTGACGACGCCCGCGACCAGCCGCTTGCCGGGCAGACCGCCGACGGCGGCGAGATCGGCGAGATTGCCGGCGCCGGAGTCGGTGAAGTCGAGGGCCAGTCCGTCGACCGGCGTCCGGGCCAGGACGGGCAGGGCGTCGCCGAGCCGCCCGAAGTAGGAGGCGACCAGGAGCTTCGGTCGGTCGTCAAGGCCGCCGAGCCGGTGATAGGCCCGGTCTGCCGCGTCCAGTTCCGCGGTCGTGCGGTCCTGGACGAGGGCGGGCTCGTCGAGCTGCACCCATGCGGCTCCCGCCGCCCTGAGGTCGGCGAGCACATCGTCGTAGACGGGCAGCAGCAGGTCCAGCAGGGACAGCGGGTCGAAGCCGGCAGGGGCGCCCGGGGCCGCCTTGGCCAGCAGGAGGTAGGTGACGGGGCCGACGAGGACCGGACGGCCCGTCAGGCCGAGGGCGACGGCTTCGCGGAACTCGGCGACCTGCCTGGCGGAGTCGGCGGCGAACACGGTGTCCGGGCCCAGTTCGGGTACCAGGTAGTGGTAGTTGGTGTCGAACCACTTGGTCATTTCCAGCGGCGCGGTCTCCCGGCTGCCTCGGGCCATCGCGAAGTAGCCGTCCAGCGGCTCGGCCGCCACGGCGGCCCGGTGACGTTCCGGGATCGCGCCGACCATGACGCTGGTGTCGAGGACGTGGTCGTAGAGGGAGAAGTCACCGGTCGGGACTTCGCCGATGCCGGCGGCGGCGAGTTCCTCCCAGTTGGCCCGGCGCAGGGCGGCGGTGGTCTCCCGGAGGGCTTCGGCGGTGACGCGGCCCTTCCAGTAGCCCTCGACGGCCTTCTTCAGTTCGCGGTGGTGGCCCTGGCGGGGGTAGCCGAACACGGTGGCGGTTGCCGTCGCCGAGGTGGATTCGGATGTCACGTAGCTCTCCTTCGCGAGCGTGTCTCCTGCGGATCCCGGATCGGGACGAGGGCGCGAAAGGATGACGGACCGGGCGGATCACCGCACCTTTTCGGTGCCCGTCCACCCGCTGTCTGCCGCCGACCCGCCCACGAGGTCACCGAGATCTCCGCATCCGAGGGTTCGGGTGCGGGCTGCGGGCAGGTCTTCGGACTCGCGGGCACGTCTGCCGGGGCAGACTCCTACTGGCCGTCGCTTCCCGGGCCCTTCGGGTCCAGTGCGTATGACGGCGGTCGTTCCCGCTCACCGCTGCGGGGCAGTCCCGGATTCCCACCGGGTTCCCTCTTGCGACGCGCCTGCCTGGCGGGCAGGGCGAACCAGCTGCACATCCCACCCTAGAGGACTGCCGCGCACACCACGCCGTTGTTCACATTCCGGACCTCCTGATGAGACGGATGTCTGTGCGGGACGTCGGCCATACTGATCACGGCGGGAACGGAGAGGCGGAGCAGTGGTCCAACAACAAACGGAATACGACGTCTTGGTGGTCGGCGGCAGCGGGGTGGACACGATCGTCCGCGTCGACGCCCTGCCGGTCCCGCTCGCCGACTCGGTGATGGTCGGCCCGATCGAGGAGTGGCCCGGTCACACCGGGGGCAATGTGGCCCTGGGCGCCCGCGCGCTGGGGCTGGACGTCGCGCTGCTCGACTGCATCGGCGACGACTGGACCGGTGCGCAGGTGCGCGAGCGGCTGGCCAAGGGCGATGTGGAGTTCCACCCGCTGATCTCGGCGGCGGGCACCCGCCGTGCGGTGAACCTGGTGGACGCGACGGGCCGGCGGATGTCGTTCTACGACGCCCGTGATCCGGAGGATCTGCGGATGCGCCAGGATTTCTATCTTCCCCGGCTACGGCGTGCCCGCCACGTCCATCTGTCCATCATGAACTTCACGCGTTTCCTCTACGACGACATCGTGGCCCTGGGCATCCCGGTCTCCACCGATCTGCACGACTGGGACGGACTGGGCGATCACCAGCGGGAGTTCGCTCTCCGGTCCGATCTCGTCTTCTTCAGCGCGGCGGCGACGGGAGACCGCACGCCCGCCGTGATGCGGGAGATTCTGGGTGAGGGCCGTGCCGGCACGGTGGTCGCCACGGACGGCGCGGCGGGGTCGTACGTCCTCACCCGTGACGGCGGGCAGGACCCGGTCCACGTTCCGGCGACGGTCCCGCCGGCTCCGGTGGTGGACAGCAACGGTGCGGGTGACGCCTTCGTCACCGGCTTCCTGTACGGACGGCTCGACGGCCGGGACGCCCTCGGGTCGGCCCGTCTGGGCGCGGTGGCGGGCGCCTACGCGTGTACGGCCCCGGGGTCGACCGCCATGATCGGCCGCGAGGCCCTGCTGGCGGCTGACGGCGGTTCGTAGCCGTCCCGGAGTGTGCAGGTGCCCCGGCGGCCGGAGTCACCGGCCCGCCGGGGCACCTGCTGTGCGACTGAAGTACCGCTGGTTTCTGGCTACTTCAGGTACGGACCCGCTGCGCCGATCTTGCCCGGGCCGTTCAGCACGTAGACGCGCATGTTGCCCTTGCCGGGTGCGGCGACGGTGAGCTTTCCGTCGCTGACGACCTGCGTGTCACCGGTGACGGCGTCCTTGTACGTGCCGTTGGGGATCCCGGTGTACGAGGCCCCGCCGGTGACGGTGACGAGGGCGAAGCTGTCCGTCGTACCACTGGTGTAGCGGCGCTTGTACGCCATCTGCCCGGTGATGCCCACGGTGGAGTACTGGCCCATCTGCAGGGCGGGCACGGCCCGGCGGATCTCGTTGAGCCGCTGGACGTGCTTGACCAGGGGCTGGGACAGCGTGCCGGCGACCTCGCCGGTGGCGGAGTCGACCTTGGAGAACTCCGAGGACGTGACGTCGCCCGCGAGGTGATCACCGTAGTAGGCGCGTCCGGTGGTGGCCAGCGGGCAGCTGGGCCCGCAGTCGATCTTCTTGCCGGCCTGGAACTCGATCTCCGAACCGTAGTAGAGCGTCGGGATACCGCGGAAGGTCCACATCAGGGCCATGTTCTCGGCCCAGGCGTCGGTGCCGCCCGCGTAGCGTTCGCTGCTCTTATTGGGGCCGTAGTCGTGACTGTCGACGTAGACGACGTTGTACGTGGCGTCGTTCGTCGAGTCGTCGGAGTCCTTGCCGTTGTTGTACGCGTTCGTGGCATCACCGAAGTTCATGTGCATGCGCATGTCGATGATGTTCATGCCGGAGAACTGGCTGCGGTCGGGGGTGTGGTAGGCGTTGCCGTCCAGGAACGCGTTGGTGGACGTGGGCTGCGACCCGGTGCCGAGCTGCTCCTCGTAGTTGTACATCTCCAGCGCGGCCTTGGTGTCGTCGGCGTCGTACTCCTTGCGTTCCTTCCAGGTGAAGAACTGCGCGGAGTGGTTGACCGAGCCGCGGTTCCACTTGTCGTTGACGAACGCGCCGACCTCGCCGAAGACCAGGAAGTTCTTCGCCGCCTCGGCGCCGAACTGCTGGGTGACGCGCTCCTGGATCGCGGGCAGGAAGCGGCGGTTCCAGGTGGTGCGCGGGATGTGGACGGCCGTATCGATGCGGAAGCCGTCGACGCCCATGTCGATGTACTTGTCGTACGCGCCGATCAGGTAGTTCTGGACCGGTGCGGATTCGGTGTTGAAGTCGGCCAGGTCCTCGTGCAGCCAGCAGGAACGGGAGTCCTCGCCCTCCCAGTTGCCCAGCCAGCAGTTGTGGTAGTACTCCCTCGGGAACATCCCCGATGTCGGGTTCGGCCACTGGCAGTTGTAGATCTTGTAGCCCTCGGGAGAGGTGGCTCCGGTCGGCTTGCCCCAGTTGAGGCAGGTGTTGCCCGCGGGCTCGGCCGTGGACCACAGGTCACCGTTGTAGTACGACTTGCCGGTCTTGGGGTCGACGGTCAGTCCGTCGTACTCGAAGCCCTCGCTCTTCTCGTCGTAGTACCAGCTCCACTGGCTGTCACGGACCCCGTAGACGGTCGGGGTGTACAGGCCCTTGGCGCCCCAGCGCGAGGAGTGGTTGTAGACGACGTCCTGGTAGATCTTGATGCCCTTGGCGTGGGCGGCGTTGATGAGGTCCTGGTACGAGGCTCCGGCGGACTCGAGCCGGGGGTCGACCTTGTAGAAGTCGTAGCCGTGGTAGCCGTGGTAGTCGTAGTCGGACCGGTTCAGGACGACCGGGGTGATCCAGATGGCCGAGAAGCCGAGTCCCTTGATGTAGTCGAGCTTCTTGACCAGGCCCTTGAAGTCGCCGCGGAACATGGGGTCGTTGTTGGCCGCGTTGCCGGACTTCACATCCTGGCTGCCGCCCCTGTTGTTGCTCGCGTCACCGTCGTTGAAGCGGGCCGTCAGGACGAAGTAGATGGGGTCCTTGCGCGGGTCGGTGCCCAGCGGCCTGCCCTGGGCGGCGGCCGGCGGCTTGTCGCCCGTGGTGGCCTTCGCGGCCGCGGAGGCCGCGGAGGTGTTGCCCGCCGCGTCGGCCGCCTTGACGGTGTAGGTGTAGGCGGTGTTCTCCTCCAGGTTCGACTCGGAGAGCACGGTCGAGCTCACATCGGTGACGACGCTGCCCTTGGACCCTCCGGTCCGGGTGACCTGGTACTTCGTCACCTTCTTGTTGTCGGTGGAGGGTTCCCAGGTCAGGACCACCCCGACGCCGTCTGCCTTGGCCGTCACGCCCGTGGGCACGGTCGGCGCCTCGGTGTCGGGCGTCTCGGCGACACACGGGTCCTTGGCGTCCTTGACGATGGCCCGGTCCTTCACGGTGCTGACGCCGGCGGAGAGCGTGTAGTTGCCGCCGTTGTTGTTGTCCCAGACGCCGTTGCCGTTGTTGAACGCGGCCTGCATCGAGATGGCGCTGCCGAGGTCGACCGTCTTCTTCACCCAGCCGGTACAGGCGGGCTCCATGCCGACGCCAGGCACCGCGGTCCAGGAACCGCCTGCGGGCTGGTAGTGCAGGTTGGTGGTGGTCCAGCCGACGGTTGCGGTCGAGTAGTAGACCGAGGCGGTGTTCGCCGCAGCGTCGGTCGGGCTCGGGCTCGGGTCCGGGTCGGTGGCGCCTGCGCACGGGTCACTGTGCGCCACGACCCCGTCCTTGACGGTGATGTTCCCGCTGCCCAGGTCGTAGTTCTTGCCCGCGTTGTTGTCCCAGACACCGGAACCGTTGTTGAAGGTCGCCTGGAGCCCCTGCGCGGTCCCGAGCGGCACGGTCTTCTTGACCCAGTCGGTGCAGGCGGCCTCCATCGCCACACCGGGCACCGCGGTCCAGGAACCGCCGTCCGGTGCGTAATGGAGGTTGTAGGCCGCCCAGTTCTTCGTCTTGGTGTAATAGAAGACGGTTGTGGAGGTCTCTGACGCGGCGACAGGCTTCGCGTCCAGGTCGGGCGTGGCGGGCAGCGCGGTGAACAGACCGAGCACTGCGGCCGCGGCCGTGGCTGCCGCGAGGGGGCGTCTCAGCAGCCGGTGAGGGGTGCGTTTCATCGGTGTCTCCAGGGAAGGGCCACGGCGACGGCGAAGCCATGGCGTCCAGGGCGCAGGAGTCGGGGACCTGCGCCGTCCCGCCGGAAACCCTGACGCGCCTCAAGGTCCTAGCGATGGGGGTGCGTTCCGACTGAAATATCAGCCGGAATTTTGCTGCAATCTCTTGCAGCTGGGAAGTTACCGGCACATGACAAAGCCGTAAAGGGGTCCTGCGCCACCTGGCACGCCCTCCTTGAGCGGAGGGATACATTCCATGCCGGGCGGCCGTTCTCGCCCCGCCCCGCGGACCGCGCCGTCGCTCAGATCGGCACGGTCAACTGCGCCTGAAGGTGGGCGCGCAGCACGCCCGCCATGTCCGTCATGCAGCCGCTGAGAAGCCACTGCGTCTGGAGTCCGTCCATCAACGCGATCAGCTGCTGCGCCGCCTCGTCGGGGTCGATCCCGTCCCGCAGGGCCCCCGCGTCACGGGCTTCCGTGTACGAGACGGCGGTGGTCAGGACAGAGGTCCGGTACCGCTCGACGAAGTATGCGTGGGCCGGGTGCTCGGCGGAGGTGGCCTCGGCGGCGAGCACGGAGAACAGTTCGACGATTCCCCGCCGTTCGGCGTTCAGCGCGGCAAGGTCGGCCAGCCGGCGCAGGCGGTCCACACCCGTGGGATCACCGACGGAGAGCCACTCCCCGTCCACCTCGTCGCGGTGTTCGAGGACCGCGAGCAGCAGTGACCCCTTCGTGGGGAAATGGTGCAGCAGACCCGGGTGCGAGATGCCGCAGCGGGTCGCGATCACGCGCAGCGAGGCACCCCGGTAGCCGACCTCTCCGAACATGGCCATCGCCTGGTCGAGGATCTCCACGCGCTTCGCGCGGCCCTTCGCGTAGCCACGACGCGCCTCACCCGTCACTCGCCACTCTCCCGGTCATGTCGGACGGCACCCCTGCGTACCGTCGCACACTCACATACTTACCACCCGGTCGGGATTCAGCGTACGGTGGATCCCTGCGGCTGACTTGTGCCGCGCCGCGCCATCCCGCCGACGCTGTGAAAGGAACTTCCGTGGGCTCCTCCCCGCCCTACCTCGACCCCGCACTGTCCGTCCCGGAGCGCGTCGCCGACCTCGTCGGCCGGATGACGCTGCCCGAGAAGGTCGGCCAGATGCTCCAGCTGAACGCGAAGGACGGGGTACGGCCCCTCATCGAGGAGATGCACGCCGGGTCGATCCTGCATGCCTCCCCCGACCGGGTCCTGGAGGCGGCCGCGCTCACCGGGCGGACCCGGCTGCGGATTCCGCTCCTCGTCGCCGAGGACTGCATCCACGGTCACTCGTTCTGGGAAGGGGCCACGATCTACCCCACCCAGCTCGGCATGGCGGCGACCTGGGACCCGGAGCTCGTGCAGCGCATCGCCCGGGCGACCGCCGTCGAGGTAGCAGCGACCGGGGTCCACTGGACGTTCTCGCCGGTCCTGTGCATCACCCGGGACCTCCGCTGGGGCCGCGTGAGCGAGACGTTCGGGGAGGACCCCTTCCTCATCGGCGAGCTCGCGTCGGCGATGGTGCGCGGGTACCAGGGCGACGGGCTGGACGACCCGACGGCGATCCTCGCGTGTGCCAAGCACTTCGCGGGATACTCCGAGACCCAGGGAGGCCGGGACGCCAGCGAGGCCGACATCTCGCGGCGCAAGCTGCGTTCATGGTTCCTGCCGCCGTTCGAGCGGGTCGCCCACGAGGGCTGCCGGACGTTCATGCTCGGCTACCAGTCCATGGACGGGGTACCGGTCACGGTCAACAACTGGCTGCTCAACGAAGTGCTGCGCGGCGAGTGGGGCTACACCGGAACGCTGGTGACCGACTGGGACAACGTCGGCCGCATGGTGTGGGAGCAGCACGTGTACGCCGACCACACCCAGGCGGCCGCCGCCGCGGTCCGCGCGGGCAACGACATGGTGATGACGACGCCGGCCTTCTTCGGCGGGGCGCAGGAGGCGGTCGCCGCGGGCACGCTCGACGAGGCGGAGATCGACGCGGCGGTCCGGCGCATCCTCACGCTCAAGTTCGAACTGGGCCTGTTCGAGAATCCGCGCCACCCCGACCGCGAGCGCCAGGCCGCCGTCATCGGCAGCGCGGGCCACGCCGGGCTGAACCTCGAAGCGGCACGCCGCTCGCTGGTGCTGCTGGCCAACGACGGCACGCTGCCGCTGGCCGGCGGGTTCGAGGCCGGTCCCGACGGCCGCGCGCTCGCGGGGGACGGATCCGCGCCGCGCACGGTCGCCGTCATCGGGCCCAACGCCGACGACGCGCAGACTCAGCTCGGCGACTGGGCGGGCTCCTCGGGCCAGGCGGACTGGCTGCCGGACGGGCATCCGCGCGCCATGATCCGTACGGTGCTGGACGGGTTCCGCGAGCAGGTGCCGGACGGCTGGACCGTCACGCCCGCGCGGGGCGCCGACATCCTGACCGTGGGCCCGGACCCCGAGGGCGCGTTCTTCCCCGACGGGCAGCCGCGGCCCGAGATCGTCGTCCCGGCGGAGCCGTCCGAAGCCATGATCGCCGAGGCCGTCGCCGCGGCGGAGGCCGCCGACTACGTCGTCGCGGTCGTGGGTGACCGCATCGAACTCGTCGGTGAGGGCCGCTCCACGGCGACCCTGGAGCTGATCGGCGGCCAGGTCGCGCTGCTCGACGCGCTCGCGGCGACGGGCAAGCCGCTCGTCGTGGTCGTCATCAGTTCCAAGCCCCTCGTGCTGCCGCCGTCCGCGCACGGCGCCGCGGCGATCGTGCACGCCTTCAACCCTGGCATGTGCGGCGGCCGGGCTGTCGCCGAACTCGCCCTCGGTCTCATCGAGCCCTCCGGGCGGCTGCCCATCTCCTTCGCACGTCATGCGGGGCAGCAGCCGACGTACTACAACCAGGTGCGCGGCCAGCACGGCACCCGGTACGCCGACCTGACGCAGCGCCCGGCGTTCGTCTTCGGTGAGGGACTCAGCTACACGACGGTCACGTACACGGATCTGGAGGTGCTCACCGACGTCCTCGGCGCGGGTGACACGCTGCGCGCGCGCGTCGTCGTCCGCAACACCGGTGAGCGTCCCGTGCTGGAGACCGTGCAGGCGTACGTCAGCGACACGGTGACCTCCGTGACCTGGGCGGAGAAGGAGCTCAAGGCCTACCGTCAGGTGTCCCTGTCCCCCGGTGAGTCCCGGGAGGTCGTCATCGAACTGCCGGTCTCCGAGTGCACGCTCGTGGACGCCGAGGGCAGGCGGATCGTCGAGCCGGGCGCGTTCGAGCTCCTCGTCGGTCCGTCGTCCCGCGACGATGCCCTGCTGCGGGCGGGGTTCACGGTCAAGGACTGAGCTCCACGGGCGCCGGGCGTCCGGTGGAAGGGACGCGCCGGCCGGGATAGCCCAACCGGGGCCCGCCATGGGCCCGGCGGCATGTCGTGGGAGCTCCTCACGACATGCCGCCTACTGTCACCGGCACGGAACCTGGGAACGGGTGACGTTGCGGTATCGGCGCTGCGGGCCGCTCCGGCGCCCCCTTCCTCCTCGATGACGACGTCACTCATGACGAAGTACGGGGAGTGGCATGCCGGACGTACAGCAGCGCCGACGGCCGGGGGTGGCCGCCCTGGTCTGCGGCCGTCGCACCAAATGGCTGATCGTGGCCTTGTGGCTGATCGTCTTCGTCGTCGCGGCACCACTCGCCCAGAAGCTCACCGATGCCCAGGACAACGACGCCACCTCCTGGCTGCCGAGCAGCGCGGAGTCCACCCAGGTCCTGGAGAGCTCGAAGGACTTCAGGCCCGAGATCATCACCGCCGTCGTCGTGTACGCCCGTGCCGGTGGGCTGACCGGGCCGGACCGTGAGCGGATCGTCGAGGACACACAGCAGTTGCGCACGCTGGACGCGCACGGCGTGCGGGGTGCCCAGACCCGTGGGCCCGTCTACGACAAGAAGACCGCGCCCTCGGCCGCCCAGGTCTTCGTGCCCATCACGATGGGCGAGGAGGGCTGGGAACAGATCGGTCCCGCGGTCGACGACATCCGGGAGGTCGTGGGCAGCAGCGGCGGCGGTCTCGCCGTGCACGTCACCGGCCCGGGCGGGGTGACGGCCGACTCCGCGGAGGCCTTCTCGGGCATCGACTCGACGCTGCTGTTCGCCGCGCTGACCGTGGTGATCGTGATGCTGCTGATCACCTATCGCAGCCCCACCCTGCTCCTGCTGCCCGTGATCGCGGTCGTGGCCGCGCTGTTCAGCGCGCAGGCGGTGATCTATCTGCTCGCCGCCCATGCGGGGCTGACCGTGAACGGCCAGAGCGCGGGCATCCTCACGGTGCTGGTGTTCGGTGCGGGCACGGACTACGCCCTGCTGCTCGTGGCCCGGTACAGGGAGGAGCTGCGCCGGCACGAAGACCGCCACGAGGCGATGGCGCGGGCACTGCACCGGGCCGGGCCCGCGGTGCTGGCCAGCAGCGGCACGGTGGTGCTCGGCATGCTGGTACTGCTGGTCGCGGAGATGAACTCGACCCGGGGGCTCGGGCCGGTGGCCGCGATCGGTGTGGCCGTCGCCCTGATCGCCATGCTCACGCTGCTCCCCGCCCTGCTGGTGATCTTCGGCCGGTGGGTCTTCTGGCCGGTGATCCCGCACCTCGGCTCCACCGAGCCGACCGAGCACGGGGTCTGGGCCCGGATGGGCGAGCGGCTGGCACGCCGCCCGCGCACGATCTGGATCGTCACCGCACTGGTGCTCGCCGCACTGTCCCTGGGGCTGACACAGCTGCGCGCCTCCGGCCTGAACAATGCCGACTCGTTCACCGGCAAGCCGGACTCGATCACCGGCCAGGAGGTCCAGGACCGGTACTTCCCCGGGGGCAGCGGCGATCCTCTGGTGATCGTCGCCGCGGCCGGCCGCGCGACCGCGGTGCGGGCCACGGTCGCGACGACTCCGGGTGTGGTGCCCGGCTCGGTCGGCACGCCGCCTGGTGCGCGGCCGGAGGCGAACGGGCAGGTCATCCTCGAGGCGACGATGACCGATCCGGCGGACAGCGACGCGGCGAAGGACACGGTGGAGCGGGTCCGCGACGCGGTGCACGAGGTACCGGGCGCCGATGCGCAGGTGGGCGGCAGCACCGCGGCGCTGCTCGACATGGACGCAGCGACCAGGCACGACAACCTGCTGATCATCCCCCTGGTGCTTCTGGTGGTGCTGATCATTCTGGGGCTGCTGCTGCGTGCGGTGGTGGCACCTGTGCTGTTGGTCGCGACCGTGGTGCTGTCGTTCGCCGCCGCGCTCGGCATCAGTGCGCTGGCCTTCCGTCACGTCTTCGACTACGCGGGCGAATCCACGGACTTCCCCTTGTTCGTCTTCGTGTTCCTGGTGGCGCTCGGCATCGACTACAACATCTTCCTGTCGACGAGGATCCGCGAGGAGGCGATCCTCCAGGGCACCCGGGCGGGCGTGGTGGCGGGTCTCGCCGCCACCGGAGCGGTGATCACGTCGGCCGGCCTGGTCCTCGCCGGCACCTTCGCGGCGCTCGGCACCCTGCCGGTCGTGGTCTTCGCGGAGATCGGATTCGCAGTGGCCCTGGGTGTGCTGCTGGACACGCTCGTCGTACGGTCGGTGCTGGTCACCTCGTTGTTCCTCGACATCGGCCCGCGGGTGTGGTGGCCGAGCCGGCTGGCCCGCGAGGACGGCACGGCCGCGCGGGCGGCCGGGGCGCCGACGCCCAAGGCGTAGCCGGATCACGGACCGGCGGTATGGGTCGCGGACCTGGGTGTCACCGCTCCGGGCCGGGGCCGTCGCGGGTACGCCCGCTCGGCGGCCGCGCGGCCGGATCCGGCGCCCCGTCACCGGTCGTCTCCTCCGTCGGCCCGCCGTCCGCCGCTTCCTCCCCCGCACCCGGCATCACACCGTCTCCGCGCAGGCGTTGCACGTCCGAGGGGCGCACCTGGATGACGAGCAGGGCGATCAGCGCGGCGACGACAGCGAAGATCGCCGCCGCGACGAACGCGTTGGAGACGCCGGACGCCAGGACCTGGTCACCCCACTGCCCCGGAAGCTGTCCGGTCCTGCGGAACTCCGCCAGCTGGGCCGGCGTCGCGTCCGCCAGGAACTTCGGCACCTGGTCGGTGGCCTCGTTGCGGCTGGCCGTGCCGAAGACCGTGACGAGGATGGACAGGCCCAGCGATCCGCCCACCTGCTGCGTGGTGTTGAGGATGCCGGAGGCCGCGCCGGCCTCCTTCGGCTCCACTCCCGAGACGGCCATCAGGGTCAGCGAAACGAACTGCAGCCCCATGCCCAGGCCGAACACCAGCACCGGGCCGAGCAGGCTGCCCAGGTACGAACTGTGGACATCCGTCTGCGTCAGCCATCCCAGTCCCACGGCCGCGAGGACCGCACCGGTCACCATGAACGGCTTGGGTCCCCATTTGGGCAGCAGCTGGGAGGCGATGCCCGCGCCGACCGCGATGATGGCGCTGACCGGCAGGAAGGCGAGACCCGCCTTCAGCGGGCTGAAGTTCAGGATGTTCTGCACGAACAGGGTCAGGAAGAAGAACATGCCGAACATCGCGGCGGCAAGGCTCAGCATCATTCCGTACGTGCCTGCGCGGTTGCGGTCGCGGAACATCCACAGCGGCGTGATGGGCTGCCGGGACCGGCCCTCGATCGCGATGAACGTGCCGAGCAGCAGCACGGCCGCGGCGAAGGCCGCCAGGGTGAGGGTGTCGCTCCAGCCCTCCTCGGAGGCGCGGATGAATCCGTAGACGAGGGCCACCATGCCCAGCGTCGCCGTGAGCGCGCCCAGGAGGTCGAAGTGTCCGGGATGGCGTTCGGACTCCCGGATGTAGCGCGGCGTGGCGAGGACGATCAGCAGACCGATGGGGATGTTGACGAAGAAGATCCACCGCCAGTCGAGCCACTCCACCAGCACCCCGCCCGCCAGCAGTCCGATGGCGCTGCCGCCCGCCGATACGGCCGCGAACACGCCGAACGCCCTGTTGCGCTCCGGACCTTCGCGGAAGGTCGTCGTGATGAGCGACAGGGCGGTAGGCGAGGCGATCGCACCGCCGACACCCTGCAGGGAACGCGCGGCGAGCAGTTGCCACGATTCCTGGGAGAGGCCACCGAGCAGGGAGGCGAAGACGAAGAGCGCGACGCCGAACATGAAGACTCTGCGGCGGCCGAGAATGTCGCCGAGGCGCCCGCCCAGCAGGAGCAGTCCGCCGAACGTCAGGGTGTAGGCGTTGATGACCCAGGAGAGGTTCTCGGTCGAGAAGCCCAGCGAGGTCTGAATGTGCGGAAGAGCGATGTTCACGATGGTGATGTCGAGAACCACCATCAGCTGGCAGGAGCAGATGACGAGAAGGGCGATCCCGCTGCCTCGTCCCTTCCTCGGGGATTCGGCAGCCCGTTGGGGTGTCGCGTGGGAGCCCGTCATGGGTTTGCTTGCCACTCAAGCCGTCAGTGAACGCAGTCGTTCACTCCCCCGACGGTAGCCCTGCCCGCGGGCCACCGCCAATCGGGTTACAGGAGCCGGGCGGCGCTGCTCGCGGTACCGGCCCGTCCCACCCGCAGCTGCTTTCGTCCATAAAGGCGGGCCTCACCCTTCGCAGTCCGACAACGATGTCACGCATGGGGGATCGACCGCCCACGGCGGCCCGGGCAGCTGATGCCGCCCCGGCCGCCGTGGCCTCACTCGAACGCCGCCGCTGCTTCCTTGAGCGCCGCCGCCACCGCCTCCGGGGAGTCGGGCCCCGGCTCCCCCGGGTGATAGGTCACCGTGCGCAGCCGGCCCTGGAAGCGGAAGGAGCGGTGGCGTTCGAACAGCGGCCACGAGACAGGTGACTTGCGGTCGATCCCGACGCTGATGCCCTGGAACGGGGCCATGCCGATGAGCTGGTGCACACTCGGCGGGGTGGCCCGCACCTCTCCGTCGACGTCCACCGTGAAGCTCCAGCGCAGGCCCCGCTCCGCCGTGGCCGCGAGACGGATCACGTGCTCGCCGGGCGCCAGGCGGCCTGCGTCGGTCTCGTGGAGCACGCCGTACTCGTTGTACGCGAGGCGGAGCCGGCCGTCCTCGACGTACAGGCTGTAGCCGCCGCCCTGGTCACCGTGCGAGACCAGGACGCCCTCCCCCGTCTCGTCGATCACGACGGTGATCTCGAAGGAGCGCAGCGCGACCAGTCGGGAGGAGCGGTAGCGCTCCAGCTCCGGGGTGCCGGGCAGCAGGGTCAGCGGACGGGCCAGCCGCTGTTCGGCCGGGTTCCGGCGGGCGAGCGCCCCGCTGCCGTCCGGCAGCGGGAAGACGCCGTTGCGCCAGGCGGCCTCCTCCCAGGCGGCGGCCAGTTCCTTGACGAGTCCGGGCCGCTCGGCGGCCAGGTCGTGGATCTCGGTCGGGTCGGTCCGGATGTCGTACAGGGCCCATTCGGAGTCGTCGTAGGGCGTGCCGGGGCGGTGGAGGGTGACGAGCTTGTGGCCGTCCCGGTAGTAGCTGCGGTTGCCGGTCATCTCGCAGTACTGCTCGGGGTGGGTGGAGCCCTGTTCCGCGTCGGCGAGCACCGGGGCGAAGCTGACGCCGTCCGGCTCCTGGAGCGTGACGCCCCGCCGGGTGGCGGGCCGCTCGAGCCCGGCCAGCCGCAGGAGGGTGGGGGCGACGTCGGTGACGTACTGGTACTGCGTCCGCAGGCCGGGAGCGAGCCGGCCCTCGCGGGCACCCTTCGGCCACGACAGCACGAAGGGGACGCGGACCCCGCCGGCGTAGGTGTGCCCCTTGTACAGGCGGAAGGGGGTGTTGGAGGCCATGCCCCAGCCGCGCGGGTAGTGCACCAGGCTGCGCGGGCCGCCGATGAGTTCCGGGTCGCGGTCGACGTCCGGGGTCCAGTCGCCCGGGAGGGCGGGGTGGTGGACGAAGCGGCTGAAGTAGGAGCGGGTGCCCTCGGCGCCGCCCTCGCCGGTGCCACCGTTGTCGGAGGTGAAGACGATGACGGTGTTGTCGAGCTCGCCGAGTGCGTCGAGGGTCTCGGTGAGGCGGCCCAGATTCCGGTCGATGTTGTCGACGAGCGCCGCGTACACCTCCATGTAGCGCGCGTAGAGCTTCTGCTGCTCCTCGGTGAGGCTCGCCCAGGCGGGCACGTCGAGTCCGGCCTCGCTGTTGCGGTCGGGCAGTTCCGTGCCGGGCGGGAGGAGCCCGTCGGCGAGCTGGGCGGCGAAGCGCCGTTCGCGCAGGACGTCCCAGCCGTCGTCGTAGCGGCCCCGGTGGCGGGCGATGTCCTCCGCCTTCGCCTGGAGCGGGCCGTGGACGGCGTTGTGTGCCAGGTAGAGGAAGAACGGCTTGTCGGGGTCGTGGGCGCGCAGCGACTTCACCATGGAGATGGCCTGGTCGGTGATGTCGTCGGTGTAGTAGTAGTCGTCGGGGAACTCGTCGATGTCCAGCGGGCTGTTGTCACGGACGAGCTGGTGCGGGTGGAAGAGGCTGGTGAGTCCTTCCAGGACGCCGTAGTACTGGTCGAAGCCCTTACGCAGCGGCCAGTTGTCCCGGTCGTCGGCGGCGTTGGACGCGGAGTCGCGGACCAGGTGCCATTTGCCGACGGCGTAGGTGGCGTATCCGGAGTCGTGGAGGAGTTCGGCGAGGGTGGGGATGTCGTCGGCGATCTCCATGCCGTATCCCGGGAAGCCGGGGTCGGAGTTGGCGACCATGGCGTAGCCGACGCGATGCGGGTTGAGGCCGGTGAGGAGAGCCGCGCGGGCCGGTGAGCACAGCGGCATGGTGTGGTAGTTGCTGAGGCGTACGCCGTCCTCGGCCAGAGCGGTGAGAGTGGGGGTGGCGATCTCGGAGCCGAACGGGGCGATGTCGCTGTAGCCCATGTCGTCGACGAGGACGACGACGATGTTGGGTGGCTTGTGCCCCGGGGTGCGGGGCGGGGGCCAGGACGGTTCGGACTCGGCGAAGGTGCGGCCGATCCGGCCGGGGAAGCCTTCGTAGGGGTCGCGTCGGGTGCTGGAGGTCATCGGCGTGCATCTCCGTGGTCGTGTGTGGGGGCCGGCGGGAAGAGCCGGGCCAGTTCGTCGGCGAGGGTTGCGAGTTGTGCCCGCCCGGGGTGTCCGGCGAAGGCCGCGATCTGGAGGAGGGTGCCGGCGCCTCGTACGGTCAGCAGTTCGGTGTCGAGCAGGCCCGGCACGATGCGCCGGATCGCCTCGGTGGCTGCCGGCTCGGCCAGCAACTGCGCCAGCGGCGTACGGAGGTTGAGTGCCCCCTCGGTGAACTCGTCGGATCGCGCGGCGGGTTCGCGGGCCACCTCCGCTCGTTCGCGCTGGGCGGCGACCAGGAGATGGGCCTCGCCCACATCGCCGGCATCGCGCGGAACGCCGAGCCGCTCGTACTGGTCGGCGGGCGCCTCACTCGCCGACAGCTGCTCCACCAGCAGCCGGATCATTCGCAGTTCGACGGTGTCGTCGACGAGTGGCTTCTCCTGCTGCGGGTCGGTGTCGAGGTCGAACAGGAGCGTGCCGAACCGCTGCGGCCCGAGCAGCGGGGACGGGTTGGCCTCGATCCTGAGGGTGCGCACGCCCTTGGTGAAGGCGAACGGTGCGGCCAGGGTCAGGTCCGACAGTTCCGCCGGGGTGAAGCGGCCGCGGATACGGGTCGGCATCAAAGTGTGTTCGTACAGCGGCCGGTTGGTGTCGTCGTGGCAGGCCCGCATGTAGACGTACCGGCCGTCGGTGACGTTCACATGGCCGCCGAACATGCCGAAGAGCGCCGATTCCCGGGGGTGCCTGGACTCCACGGTCTCGCGCAGGGGCCGCCCCTGCATGTCCGGGGTGCGGTCGGCTCCGAAGAGGTCGAGGAGGGTCGGGGCGAGGTCGATCGTCTGGACCAGCGCGTCGTCACGGCTGCCTGCCCGCTCCGGGCGGCGCGGGTCGTGCACGAACAGCGGGGTGTGGACGAGTTCGTTGTACCAGGGGGTGACGACCTTCGCCCACCAGCCCTTCTCCCCCAGCAGATAACCGTGGTCGGTACAGACGATGAGCATGGTGTCGTCCCACAGACCGTGCTCGTCCATCGCGTCGAGGACCCGGCCGAGCGAGTGGTCGCACATGGAGAGCAGCGCCGCGTACTCGTAACGGGCGTGGTTCTCCTGCTCCTTCGTCTCGGTGACGCGGTTGTAGTCGGGCCAGTCGAAGTGCGGTCCGTCGTAGTCGTGCGGGTAGAGGTCCTTGTAGTGGTCCTGGGTGAAGAAGGGTTCGTGCGGGTCGAAGGTCTCGATCTGGACGAACCAGTTGTCCTCGCCGTGGTTGGTCCGGAGGAATTCGAGGCCGGCGTCGAAGGTGAGCGTCTGCGGCTGTTTCGCCTCGGTGTCCAGGTGTGGGCGGTTGACCCAGTCCTGGCGCCACAGGTCGTTGCGGGTGGTGCGCAGGTCCTCGGGGATCTCGGGCTCAGCGACCTGCCCCTTCCAGGCGTCGCCCTCCTGACCGCGGAAGAACTCCCAGGAGTTGTAGCGGCCGTGGTAGGTGGCGCCCCCGTCCTCCCAGTAGTGCTGGTGGTCACTGACGAGGTGGGTGTAGACGCCGTGCCGCTTGAGGATCTCGGGCATCGAGTCGTCGAACGGCTCCAGCGGCCCCCAGCCCCGGTGCAGGAAGTTGTGGCGTCCGGTGTGGAGTTCGCGCCGGGCCGGCATGCACGGCATGGAGCCCGCGTAGCAGGTGTCATAGGTGACCGTACGCTCGGCGAGGCGGCGGAAGTTCGGGGCGTGGATCCAGTCGGCGCCGTAGGGCGGCAGCAGATGCCGGTTGAGGCTGTCGAACATCACCATGACGGCTTTCACTGCCTGGTTCGTCCTTCCGGAAGATCGCGCGCACAGCGGAAGCCGCCGTGGCCGGTCGAGGAGTCGGGGGTGTTGTGGGAACGGGCGGCGACGCGGTAGCGGTTGCAGTACGAGGCGTGGCACAGGTAGGAGCCCCCACGGATGACGCGTTCACCCGGTCCGGCAGCATCTGCGCACCACTCCCAGACGTTGCCGGAGGTGTTGTGGAGGCCGTATCCGTTGGGTTCGTACGCGGTGACGGGGACCGTGCCCGTGCGGCCGCCCGGCCGGTCGGAGCGGTGCGGGAACGAGCCGCGCCAGATGTTGCACATCTCGCGTCCCCCGGGGGTGAGCTCGTCGCCCCACGGATAGCGGGCGCCGTCGAGGCCGCCGCGGGCCGCGTACTCCCATTCGCTTTCGGTGGGCAGGCGCAGCCCGGCCCATTGGGCGTAGGCCAGGGCGTCGTCGTGGGAGATGTGGACGACGGGGTGGTCGGCCCGGTCCGTGATGCCGGAGCCGGGGCCCTCGGGTGCGTTCCAGGACGCCCCCTCGACGCCGAGCCACCAGGGAGCGCCCGGCACCCGGCCGATGACGTGGCGCCCTGCGGCCGGGGCGAGGAGGAGGTGGAACACGTAGGAGCTGCCGTAGCGTTCGGCGTCCGTCCGGTAGCCGGTGGCTGCCGCGAAGACGGCCCAGTCGGCGTTGCTGACCGCGGTGGTGTCGATGGCGAACGGGGCCACGGTCACCTCGCGCACCGGCCCCTCCCGGTCGGCGAGGTAGCCCTCCCCGAAGGCGTCGCCCATCCGGAAGACCCCGCCGGGCAGTTCGGCCATGGCCCGGTGCGCGAGAGCCGGTGGCGGGGCCGTGCGGCGTACCGAAGGCAGCGGGAGGACGCCCGTACAGGGGCGGCCGGGGGTGCAGCACGCGCTCACGCGAGCGCTCCGGTCCTCTGCGCCGCCACGGCACGGGCGGCCGGGGGTACCGGTTCGGGCGCCGCCGCCAGCAGGGCGCGGGTGTACGGGTCGCGGGGGTTTTCGCAGACCTCGTCGGCGCTGCCGGTCTCCACGATCCGGCCCTGGTGCATGACCGCGATGCGGTGGCTGACCTGGCGGACGACCGCGAGGTCGTGCGCGATGAAGACCAGAGCCAGGCCGAGGTCGCGCTGAAGGTCGGTGAGCAGGGCGACGATCTGTGCCTGGACGGAGACGTCGAGGGCCGAGACGGGTTCGTCGCAGATGAGGACGGAGGGTTCGGGTGCGAGAGCGCGGGCGATGCCGATGCGCTGACGCTGGCCGCCGGAGAAGGAGCGCGGATGGCGGTCGGCGACCGCCGGGTCCAGACCGGCCCGGCGCAGCAGTTCGGCCACCCGCTCCTCCCGTGCGTCCCGGTCGCCGATGCCGAACGCGATCAGGGGTTCGGCGACGATCTCGCCCACCGTCATCCGCGGGTTGAGCGAGGCGTACGGGTCCTGGAACACCATCTGGACCTGGCGGCGCACCGCGTGCAGGGCGCGCCGTGAGGGCCTGGTGATGTCCTCGCCGCGCAGCCTGATGCTGCCGGCGTCGGCGGAGTGGGCGTGCGCCAGCACCCGGGCCAGGGTGGACTTCCCGGAGCCCGACTCCCCGACGATCCCGAGGGTCTCCCCTGCCGCCAGGGTCAGGGACACGCCGTCGAGTGCGGGGACCGCGCGCCGTCGGGCACCGCGCGACCTGTACGTCTTGTGCAGTCCCTCGGCCTCCAGGACGACGTTGCCCGGGGCCGGTCGGTCGATGCGGGTGGGCGGGGCGTTGGCAGGCAAGGGCTCGGTGCGCCCGGCTGCGGGCAGGCAGGCGACGTGCACCCCGTCCGCTGTCCGGGTGAGCGGGGGCGTCGCGGTGCGGCAGCGGTCCTCGACGAGCGTGCAGCGGTCGGCGAAGGCGCAGCCGTCCCCGAGCAGGGTGAGGTCGGGCGGGCTGCCGGGGATGCCGGTGAGCCGGGTGCCGGACGGGGTGGAGAGGCGGGGTACGGCGGCGAGGAGCCCTGCGGTGTACGGGTGCCGGGGGCGGGTGAGCACTTCGGCGGTGGGCCCGTCCTCGACGACCGTGCCGCCGTACATCACCAGGACGCGTTCGCAGGCACGGGCGACGACGCCCATGTTGTGCGTGATGAGGACCAGGGCGGTGCCGGTCTCCCGGTTGAGGTCGGCGAGCAGGGTGAGGATCTGGTCCTGGACGGTGGCGTCGAGGGCGGTCGTCGGTTCGTCGGCGAGCAGGATGTCGGGTTCGCCGGCCAGCGCCATGGCGATGAGGATGCGCTGGCGCTGGCCGCCGGAGAACTGGTGCGGGTGGTCGTCGGCGCGCCGGTGCGGTTCCGGGATGCCGACCCGGTCCAGAAGTTCGACGGCGCGGGCCCGGCGGGCGGCCTTGTCCCGGTTGCCGTGGGCGCGGAGCACCTCGTCGATGTGCCGGCCGGCCGTGAGGACGGGGTTCAGGGCCGTCATCGGGTCCTGGAAGATCATGCCGATGCGTGCGCCGCGCACTGCGCGCAGCTCCTGCTCGGTGGCGGCGGCCAGGTCCCGGCCGTCCAGGCGCACCGTCCCGGTGGTGATGCGTCCGGTGCCGGGCAGCATGCGGGTGAGGGCGAGCGCGGTGGTGGACTTGCCGGAGCCGGACTCACCGACGACGGCCAGGGTCTCGCCCCGGTTCAGGGTGAACGAGACGCCGCGGACGGCGCGCAGCGCCGAGCCGTCGGGGGCGGTGAACTCGACGCCGAGGTCGCGGACCTGCAGCAGCTCCTGGGCGGTCATCGGCGTATCTCCCGGTTGAGCGCCTCGGCGATGAGCGAGAGTCCGAGGACGAGCGCGGTCACGGTGATCAGCGGGCCCGCGGCGAAGTTCGGGGCCTGGGCGAGATAGGGCATGGACTGGCTGAGTACGGCTCCGAGTGTGGGTTCCGGTGGCCGGACGCCGACGCCGAGGAAGCTCATCGCGCCCTCGACGAAGACGGCGACGGTCAGGGAGACGGCGATCTGGACGATGAGCGGGTCCGCGGCGTTGGGCAGGATGTGCCGGACCAGCACCCGGCTGCCCGAACTGCCCCCGACCCGGGCGGCGGTGACGTACTCCCGCTCCCGCTGGACGAGGATCCCGCCGCGCAGCAGCCGTCCGAACGCCGGGATCTCGGCGAGTGCGATGACGAGGACGACGGGGAGGCGGCCGGGGCCGAGGATCGCGGTGACGGCGAGCGCCAGGATCAGGCCGGGGAAGGCGAGAAGGAGGTCGAAGATCCGCTGGACGACGGTGTCGGCCACCGGGTGCGCGGCCGCGAGGAGGGCGAACAGGCAGCCGAGTGCGGCGCCGAGGGGGACGGCGATCGCGATGATGCCGAGGTCGGCCCGGATGCCGTAGAGGACCCGGCTGAGAAGGTCCCGGCCCAGGTCGTCGGTGCCGAGCGGATGTCCGGGGGTGCCGAGGGCCGCGAGGCTCTGGCCGCTCTGGTCGGTGGGCCCGTGTCCGGCGAGGAGCGGCGCGAGCAGTCCGGCGAGGATCACCGCGCCGACGAGGACGAGACCCGTGCGGGCGCGCGCGGTGGACAGCGCGCTGCGGTAGGGGTGGCGGTTGCGGGCCCGGCCGCGCGCCTTGCGGGCGGCCGGGGGCGGGCCTGCGGTGAGCAGGTCGGTCGTCGAGGTCATCAGGGTTACTCCCACCTGATCCGGGGGTCGAGCCAGGCGTACACGAGGTCGGTGAGCAGTTGGACGAGGACGAAGACGGCGACCAGGAGCAGCAGGAGGTCCTGGACGACCGGGTAGTCCCGGCGCTGGAGGCCCTGTTCGGCGAGCTGGCCGAGGCCCGGCCAGGCGAAGATCGCCTCGACGAGCACGGCTCCGCCGAGCAGGTGCCCCACCTGCATGCCGAGCAGGGTGACGACGGGCGGGAGGGCGTTCGGCAGTGCGTGGCGCCACAGCAGCCGGCGCGGTGCGACCCCAGCGGCGGTGGCGGTGCGGATGTAGTCCTCGGCGAGCCCTCGTTCGATGCCGTCCTTGAGGTAGCGGCCGAGTACGGCGGCGCTGGGCAGCGCCAGGCAGAGCGCGGGCAGCAGCAGGTACTGCGCGGCGAGGTCGGGCGCGGTCAGGAAGGCGACCCGGCCACCCGGGGGCAGTACGCCGAGGATCACGGCGAACAGCAGCACGAGCAGGACACCGCTGACGAACGGCGGCACGGCCAGGGCGGCGGTCGTGGTCACCCGGACCGCGGTGCGGACCCAGCGGCTGCGGGAGGTCGCCCCGAGGACGCCGAAGGCCGTACCGAGCACCACCACGAACAGGAGCGCGGCCAGGGAGAGTTCGGTGGTGGCGCCGAGCCCGTCCCCGATCAGGTCGGCGGTCTGGCCGCCGATCGCGTACGAGGGGCCGAGGTCGCCCGTCAGCAGTGAGCCGATCCAGCGGACGTACTGGGAGAGCAGGGGTGCGTCGAGGCCGAGCCGGTCCCGGATCGCGGCGACGGTCGCCGCGTCCGCGTCGGGGCCCGCGAGGGTGGTGGCCGGGTCACCGGGGACGAGCCGCAGGATGGTGAAGATCAGGAAGGAGGCGGCGATCAGGACGAGGAGGGCCGACGGCAGCCGGCGGATCAGATAGCTGCGCATGTCATACCAGGTAGGCGTCGTCGAGGTTGAGATACGAGAACTTGTTCAGCGTGACGCCGTGCAGCCCGTCGGCGGCGACCTGGACCTGTCCGCGGACGACGAGGTCGATGAGGAACGCCTCGTCGAGCAGGATGGAGGAGATCTTCTCGTGCTGGGCGTTGGCCTCGGCGGTGCTCGACTCGGGCTCGGTCCAGGCCTCTTGCACCACCTCGGTGTACGCGGCGGAGCGGAACTTGGAGGTGTTCTTCGCCTCGTTGAACGGGTAGGCGCTCACCGCGAGGGTGGAGGGCTGCACCTGGGCGAAGCCGTGCCCCATGGTCCACAGGGCCGGCATGTCCTGGGAGATCAGCTTCTTCTGACCGGTGGCCGGGTCGGTGGGCTGGAGCGTGACGTGGACGCCGACCTGCTTGAGGTCGTACTGGAGGGATTCGGCGATCGCCGTCTCGCTGGGCAGCGCGAGGTGGAGCAACGGCAGTTCCAGCTTGCTGTGCCCGGCGGACTTCAGCAGCGCCCGGGCCTTGGCGGGGTCGTGGGAGTAGTGGGTGCGGTGTGCCTCGGTGAACGCGGGCGAGGACTTGGGCCAGGGGGCGGCGGAGGCGAGACCGTAGCCGCCGAGGGTCTGCGCGAGCAGCCGGTCGCGGTCGACGGCCCAGGCGAGGGCCTGGCGGACGGTCCGGTCGTTCAGTGGGGCGATGGTGGTGTTGACCCCGAGGTAGACGGCGCCGCCGCCCGTGTCGTAGTCGCTGATGGTGAGATGCGGATCGGTCTTGACGACGCCGAGGCTCTTGCCCGGCACGTTGAAGGAGAGCTGGGACTGGCCGGAGCGAAGCGACGAGATCAGGGCGTCGGCCTGGGGTATGACGCGCAGTTCGACACCGTCGAGGTAGGGCCGGCCGGCCTGCCAGTACTTGTCGTTCCTGGCCAGGCTCAGACCGGAGCCGGGGCTCCACTTCTTCAGCTTGAACGGTCCGGTGCCGATGAGCTGCTTACCGGTGACGGCGTCCTCGACCGTCTCCGAATCAGCGATGATCATGAACTCGAACAGGTCGAACAGGTTGTTCACCGGGTGTGCCAGCTTGAGCACCAGTTCATGGTCGCCGCGCTTCTCGAATCCGGTGATCGTGGCGGCTGTGGCGCGCAACTGGGCGGCGCGTACCGGGTTCTGAAGGTTTTTCACGGCGAATATGACGTCGTCCGCGGTGAACTTGCGGCCGCTGTGGAACGTCACGTCGTCACGCAGCCGCAGCGTGATGCTGCGCCCGTCCTTGGCGTACGTCCAGGAGCGGGCGAGCTCCGGCTTCGGGCTGAGCCGGTCGTCGTAGCGGGTCAGGGTGTTGTAGATGAGCCGGTGCTGGAGGGACTGACCGCTCTGGGAGAACAGCAGGGCAGGTGTGAAGTCGCTGTTGACCGCGACGTTGAGAACACCGCCGCGCTTGGGTGCGGCACTCGCGCCCTTCGGAGCGGACGAGGTGTCCGACACTGCCGAGCGGCAGCCCGCCAGGCCCAGTCCGAGAAGCAGGGCGCCGCCTCCTGCGGCGCGCAGTGTCGAGCGCCGGGAGGGTCCGGGGGGCGTGAGGGAGTACAGCTCGGTCATCGAAGCCTGCCTGTGACGGTGAGGGACGGCGAAGGGGAAGGTGCGGCGCGACGCACTCATGCATTCGTTCCGCTGCGGGAGGAATTGAAGGTCGAGGTGGTGCATCCCGAAGGAAGCACGGTTCGAGGGCACTTCGAGGGCGTGCGGGATCAGTGCCGACAGCGCATGAAGATGCCTGTCGGAGCAGGAAGGGGTGAGCTGGGGCGCATCAGGCCGTAACGCGGTACCGGACCTCGGGGAACCGGCTCCGGGCAGGAGCGTCGTTCCGTTGGTGAGGTATCAGCGAGGCGTTGCGAACGCCCGGGACGGGTCCGCGGAAGAGACGGTCCGGGTCAGTTGCGGACAGCACAGACCGCGCTGGCCTGTCGACAGAGGTCGACGTGCCTGCGGGAGACGAGGCGCATGTCCGGGTTCACGGGAGCAATATGACAGTGGCTTCGCCGGGCGGTCAACCCGGTCTGTCCGGATCCTGGTACGAAGCCCCCTCCCGCCCCTTACGGGCGGCTACCGCTGGGACGCGGTCAGCGGGCTCCTGAACAGCGGGTTCAGCAATATGGTGCCCGCCGCGACGGGGATGACGGCTGTCCCGGCATGCGGACTGACGATCCGTTCGGGGTCCCGGCAGACGTGGGAATGGTCCACCGCCGCGCCCCGGATCTCCTCCAGGTAGTCCGGATTGACCAGGCTGGAGTGCTCGGTGACCACGACAAGATCGGGGTTGAGGACGTCCAGGAGCAGGGCCGTCGCACGGCCGACCGCGCGGGCCCGCTCACGCAGCAGCCGGTCCGCGCGCCGGTCTCCGGAGGCCGCGGCGTCCACCACCAGGAACGCGTCCGGTTCGGGCACGATCCCGCGGCGCACGGCGATGCGGGCGACGGCCGTGTTGGAGGCGGTCGCCTCCAGGCAGCCGGACCGCCCGCAGGGGCAGACGGCCGTGGAGTCCGGTACGGGCAGATGCGCCACGTCGCCGGCTCCGGACCCCGGTCCCTGGTGGACCACGCCGGCGATGCCGAGGGCCGCGTCGACCACGTTCCCGATGAAGAGGTGGACCAGGCTTCGGCGCGCCGCAGGCCGGCCGAAGAGGATCTCGGACTGGGCGATGGCCCGGGCGTGGTTGTCGACCCGCACCTCGAGTCCGCCCAGGCCACGGGCGAGTTCGGCGGCGAGGGGCCGCTGATGCCAGCCGAGTGCGTCATGCCGCACGGCCGTCCCCGAAACCGGGTCCACCCACCCTCCCAGAGCGGCGCCCACACCCAGCAGACGCCGTCCGCGGCCGACGTCACCGAGAAACGCGCGGAGCCCCTGGACGATCCGGAGCGACAGCTCCCCCGGCGCTATGCCGTCGTGCGGCAGGGCGCGGCGGGCCAGCAGCCGTCCGCGCAGGTCGAGCAGGCCGAACGTCGAACCGGGTACGCCGATGTGGACTCCGGCCGCGACCGGCCCGCTGCCCTCCCTGGTGTGCAGATCGACCGGGATCTGGGGTCTGCCGACCCCGCTGCTCGCCACCAGCTCGGGCAACTCCCGCACCAGGCCCAGGCCTACGAGGTCGGTGCACTGGCGGGACACGGCGGCCGGACTCAGCCCGGAGAGATCGGCGATCGTCCGGCGCGCGACCGGCCCGTGGTCGAGCACGGTGCGCAGCACCGTGGCGGCGTTGGCCTCGCGTCGGCCGTCTCCGATCGCCCGGAAGACATGGGGGGCAGTGGTCATGAGGCCTTCCTCAGATGTCATGGGGGCCATCCTCAGGTGTCATGAGGGCATCCTCAGGTGTCATGAGGGCATCCTCAGGTGTCATGCAGGCCGTCCTCAGGTCCTGCGACACAGGGGCGGTCGCAACATTACGGCGGCGTGAATTCGTCTCCGGGCTCGCGCCCGGCACCGGGGCCGGGTCTGCAGACCCTCCGGCACGACAGGAAAAGCTGCAGCTCAGAGGCGTTTTCGCGATGCCTTTCCGGAGGTGGTGCGGGCCCCGCGCAAGGGCCGATTGAACCACTGCCCGGCGCCCCGCGGGGCGGGGACGGACGCTTGACGTACGCCACGGGGCGCTGCGAGTCTCCGGAACATGTTCGCGACGGCCGATACCGATGCGCGGCCCGCCCGCGCCGGCCGCACCGCAATGCCGCCCGTGTGTCCGGGCCGCTGTACAGCCCTCTGACCAGGCTGCCCCCGCACCGCACTTCGGACGGCTCTCCACCCGTACCTCCGCTCCCGGACAGCACCCGTCCGCAGGCGGCCGCTCCACAGCCTCATTTCTTCCGCTCCCAAATTAATCAACTCGCCGTTGACCGGACTCCCGGATCGGCCGACGTACGAGCTTGCCCTTCGAAGGGAATCTGCCATGACCTCCACAACCACCGCCCCCGCGCCCTCCGTTACCGTCCAGAAGCTCGGCGGCCGCATCGGCGCCGTCATCTCCGGGGTCCGCCTCGGTGGAGATCTCGCTCCCGAGACCGTCGCGGCAGTCCGGGCCGCGCTGCTGGCCAACAAGGTCGTCTTCTTCCGCGGCCAGGACCACCTGGACGAGGACAGCCACGAGGCGTTCGGCCGGCTGCTCGGCACCCCGGTCGCCCACCCGACCGTCCCGTCCGCCGACGGACGCTACTCGCTCGGCATCGACTCCGACCACGGCGGCCGGGCCAACCAGTGGCACACCGACGTCACGTTCGTCCCCGCCTATCCGGCCTTCTCCATCCTGCGCGCCGTCGTCATCCCGCCTTACGGCGGCAACACCCTGTGGTCCAACACCGCTGCCGCGTACGCCGAACTGCCGGAGCAGCTGCGCACCCTGGCCGACAGTCTGCGGGCCGTCCACTCCAACGACTACGACTACGTCGCCCTGCGTCCGACCGCCCGGCCGGAAGCGCTCGCCAAGTACCGGGAGGTGTTCACCTCGACGAAGTTCCTCACCGAGCACCCGGTGGTCCGCGTCCACCCCGAGACCGGCGAACGTGTGCTGCTCCTCGGCAACTTCGTCCAGCGGATCAGCGGGCTGACCGGGAGTGACTCCCGCGCTCTCGTCGATCTGTTCCAGTCCCACATCGAGCGCCCGGAGAACACCGTGCGCTGGGACTGGCAGGTGGGCGACGTCGCCATCTGGGACAACCGCGCCACCCAGCACTACGGCGTGGACGACTCCGACACCCACGAGCGCAAGCTGCGGCGCGTCACCATCGACGGAGACGTCCCGGTCGGCACCGACGGCCGCTCCTCCACCCTCATCAGCCCCGAGGCGGTGCCCGACCCGTCCTTCGGGATCGCTTCCGGCGCCTCGACGGCCCAGGACGCCCAGACGGCGGGCGCATGAGCGGGACCACTCCGCACGGTGAGACACCGGCCCCGGCGGGCGGCGCTGCGGCGCCGCCCGCCGGGGCGCCCCCGCAGGTGATCGTGATCCTCACCGACCAGCAGCGCTGGGACACGGCCGGTGTGCACGGCAACCGGGCGGGGGTGACTCCCGAGTTCGACCGGATCGCCCGCGAGGGCACCCTGTTCGAGCAGGCGATCACCCCCAACCCGGTCTGCGCACCCGCCCGTTCGGCGCTGCAGACCGGCCGCTTCCCGACCGCGACGGGCGTCTTCCGCAACGGGCTTCCGCTCCCCCGGGACATCCCCACACTCGCCGGGCAGTTCGCGGCGGCCGGGTATGTGACGGGCTACATCGGCAAATGGCATCTGGCGGGCGAGGACCAGCCGGACGGCCCGGTGGCACCCGGCCGCCGGGGCGGCTACGAGAGCTGGCTCGCCTCGGACCGGCTCGAGTTCACCTCGGACGCCTACCGCACGGTGGTGTACGACGAGGACGGGGATGCCGTCCGGCTGCCCGGATACCGCTCGGACGCCCTGATCGACGCGGCGATCCGTTTCGCGGCCGACCACCACGACCGCCCGTATCTGCTGTTCCTCTCCCTGCTGGAGCCGCATCACCAGAATCCGACCGACGACTACCCGGCCCCGGCGGGCTACCGCGAGCGCTACGAGGGCGCCTGGCTGCCCCCGGACCTCGCCGCGCTCGCACCGGGCGCCCCGCAGGGCGGTGCGCACCGCCATCTGGCCGGCTACCTCGGGCAGATCAAGCGGGTCGACGAGGGGGTGGGGCGGCTGCGCGACGCTCTGCGAAGCATCGGGACCGAGGAGAACACCGTGCTGGCCTGGACGGCGGATCACGGTTCCCACTTCCGTACCCGCAACAGCGAGTACAAGCGCTCGGCCCATGAGGCGTCCGTCCATGTGCCCCTCGCGCTCACCGGTCCGGGCTTCGTCGGCGGTGGGCTCGTCCGCCGGCCCGTCGGAACGGTGGACCTGATGCCCACCCTGCTGGCGGCTGCGGGCCTCCCGGTTCCCGATGGTGTCCAGGGACGCTCCCTGCTTCCGCTGACCGGCGGGGGCCGCGATCCCGGCCGGCCCGGTTCCGTGTTCGTCCAGATCAGCGAGGACCGGGTGGGGCGCGCGGTGCGTACCTCCCGGTGGAAGTACGTGGTGGACGCGCCGGGCGCGGACGCGTGGAACGACCCGGGCGCGGACCACTACACGGAGACGGAGCTGTACGACCTGGCGGCCGACCCGTACGAGCTGGACAACCTCGCCGGGCTGGACTCGCACCGGGAGGTGGCCGACGAGCTGCGCCGGGAGCTGCTGGGCTGGCTTGATCGGATCGAGGACGCGAAGCCGGAGATCGAGCGGGCCACCGCGCGCCCGTCGGGCCAGCGCCGCGCGGAGTCGTTCCCGGCCGGCGCACCGTGGAACGGCGTGCGGTTCGGTCACCGCCCGCGCCCCTGACGGTCCCAGGCCCGTCGCCGTTGTCCGCTCAGGTGCCCTGGGCGACAACGGCGGCGGGAACGGTCTCCTGTCGCGTCCCCGCCGCCCACCGTGCCGCCGGCCCCAGCGCGTACGACGCGGCGAGGACCGTTCCCCCGAGCAGCAGCCAGCCCGCCGTGCCCCATCCGACCAGCAGCGCGGCGAGCAGGAGGGGTCCCAGCGTGCGCGCGACGGTGACGCCGGTGCCGAAGAAGCCCTGGTACTCGCCGATGCGCCCCGCCGGCGCCAGATCGAAGGAGAGCTGCCAGGAGCCGGCCGAGTGCAGCATCTCCGCGGCGACCAGCAGCACGGAGCCACCGGCCAGGGCGGTCACCGCGAGCCACGGGTTGTCCACCGCAGACATGGCGAAGACGAGGCAGGTCAGGACCATGAGCACGCCGGACCGGCGAAGGGCTCGGGCTGCCGTGGAGATCCCGTTCACGGAGCGGGCGGTTCGGACCTGGAAGAGCATCACGGCAGCGGTGTTGAGCACGAAGAGCGCGGAGACCAGCCACTCGGGAGCCTCGGTCCGCTCGGTGATCCACAGCGGCAGGCCGATGCTGAGCAGCGGCATGCGCAGGAGGAGGACGGCGTTGAGGAACGTGACGACGGCGTACGGCCGGTCCCGCAGCACCGTAAGCTTCGCGCTCCGGTCCCCGGGCACCGCCGCGACGCCCGGCAGCCGGAGCAGGACGAGGGCGCAGAGCAGGAAGCTTGCGGCGTCGACGGCGAAGACTGCGAGGTACGCAGCCGTGGTTCCGGCGGACAGCGCGAGGCCGCCGAGTGCGGCGCCCACGGCAAGGCCCGCGTTGAGCGTCGACTGCAGGTGGGCGAGCGCACCGGTGCGCTCCTCCTTGGCGACCAGGCCCGCGAGCAGGGCCTGGCGGGCGGCGGCGAGGCCCGACTGCGCGGTGGCGTAGAGGCAGGCGGCTGCGAGGAACAGCGCGAAGTCCCGTACGACGAGGAAGGACGCGACCGCGACACCGGTGGCGAGGGCGAGCAGGACCGCCGTTCCCCGCGGGCCCCGGCGGTCGGCGATCCGGCCGAGGGGCACCCCGACGACGGAGCCGACCGCCCAGGCGACGGTGAGTCCGAGCCCGATCCTGGCAGGGGCGAGGCCGACCACATGGGTGAAGTAGAGGGCCGAGGTGACGTAGTACGCGCCGTCGCCCACGGAGTTTGTCAACTGGGCGAGCGAGAGCGTGCGTTGAGGCCCGGCCGGCGGCAGAAGGTTCGGCATGACGTTGACGATACGCAGGGATCGGCTCACCCGTGTGGGGCAATTCAGCACCGCGCGAGTGGGCCATTTCGCCCGTTCCCGCTCAGTCGGAGAAGTGCCGGCGCATGTGCTGGTCGAAGAACCGCTCGACGAGACCGGAGGTGAGCACACCGGGCCGGTCCGGGGCCCGGTCGCCGCACCGGGTGGTGTGCACGGTCGTGGGCAGAGGCGGCGTCCGCTCGAGGGCGTCGGTGTTGAAGAATCCGTGTCCGGCCCCGTGGACCGAAATCAGGGTCGCCTCACTGCCGGCGCCGTGCAGCGCGTCGAACAGCCGTTGGCTCTGCCTCGGCCCGACCAGGAGATCCTCGTCTCCGTGCAGGATCAGGAAGGGCACCGCCGGCCCGCTGACATGGCTCACCGGGCTTGCCTGGGAGGCGAGTTCAGAATGGTCCGCCGTCGGACCGCCGAGCAGCCCCCAGGGCGGGGACGACGGATCGATGTCGTTCACGACCCCGCCCGGCAGGCTGTCGGCGTCCATCTGGAGGAGGTCGGCGGGGCCGTAACCGTCGACGACGGCCCGGACCTCGCTGGAGTACTCGGCGTGGCCGCCGTTCCCCTCCCACACCGGGTCGCCGCCCGTCAGTCCGAGCAGCGCGGCCAGGTGCCCGCCGGCCGAGCTTCCCCATACGCCGATGCGCTCCGCGTCCAGGCCTCGGTCCTGCGCCACCGAGCGCAGATAGCGCACGGCGGCTTTCACGTCGTGCAGTTGGGCCGGCCACACCGCCGTGCGGCTCGACCGGTACTCGACGTCCGCCATGGCGTAGCCGCGCTGGGCGAACAGCCGTCCCAGGTGAGGGCCCATGCCGCGGGCCGCCCGCTGCCATCCTCCGCCGGGCAGCCAGACGACGACGGGACGCGGACCGGGCACCCCCTCGGGCAGATACAGGTCCATCCGCAGCTCACCGCCGGTGGCGGGCCGGGAGAAGACCAGGCCACGCAGAACCGTCACGGCGGGTGCGGGCGCCGTCGGTCCCGGCGGCGAGGTCGAAGCGAGGCCCTCGACATAGGTCTGCATCAGGGTCGCGTTGCGGCCGCGCTGTTCCGCGTCGGCCCGGTCGTCCGCTTCCGTGCGTGCGTTCACGCTCCCTCCCACTGCTGGCCCGGGGCGGGAACGTTCCGGAAGCGGGTGAACGCCTGCTGCATCCGGTCCGGGGAGGGGATGAACGGCACCGTCGGTACGTCCCGTTCCTCCGTCAGGTCGCCCAGGGCCTGGAAGAAGCGCTCGAATCCGCCGGTGGAGACGCCGAGGATCTTGTTGTACTCGCCTTCGGTGCGGTACGAGTGGACGATGCCCGCGGGCACGTAGCCGAAGTCGCCGGGGCGCAGCAGTTTGCTCTCCTGGCGCCCGTCGGGGTGTTCCAGGAAGACGCGGGCGGCTCCCTCGACCACGTAGAAGATCTCGTGCACGTCCTCGTGGGAGTGTGCGACGATCAGGTCGCCCTTGGGCTGGCGGGTGGTGAAGACCCCGAACTGGCCCTCCGTCTCGTCCGCCGACAGCAGTACCGTCACCACGCTGTCGAAAAGCTTCGCCCGTTCGCCGTCCCCGTCCTCCAGGAAGAAGGGTGCGGGACGCCCGGGGAGAACTCCTTCCCAGGAAGGTTTCGGCTGCCGGCCGGGAACTTGACCGAATGTCACAGGTGCCTCCAAGGGGTGGGTGCGCGTGTGATCAAGTCTGCTGACGGACCGCTCCGGGAGCCACGACTTGTTGCCTCAAGCATCATGAGGGCGAACCTAACCTTGCAGGTCAGAGCGGTTCCGCATCCCCTTTCGGTATCAGTGGGTATCGGACCGCCCGGTCTCGCGACGCGCCACGCGTACGGCGAGTTCCTCGACCGCCAGGACCGCGGCGGACGGCGCCCTCGCCGACCGCAGCAGGTAGACCGTGGCGTCGGGCAGTCCTCGCACCGGGACGAACACGACACCGGGCCGGGGCGAGGCGGAGACCGCCCCGGCACCGGCGATGTTGACGCCGAGGCCGGCCGAACAGATGTCGAGGACCTCCTCGAACGTGTCCGCCACGTACGCGACCTTGGGGGCGAACCCGTCGCTGCGGGGCAGCCCGAGCCAGTCGATGAGCGCCTCGTCGCCCAGGGCCGCGACGAAGTGCTCGTCCGCCACCTCGTCCACGGTGACGCTGTCCCGGCCGGCCAGCGGGTGGCCGGCGCCGACCACCAGAACCCTGCCCTCGGACCAGAGCGGCACCGCGTGCAGGCCGGGGGCCGAGGGCGCTGCCAGGGCCGGCGCGAGAACCACGTCGACCAGGTCCGTCCGCAGCGCGGTCAGGGAGCCGTCGAACCCGAGGCGCCGGATCTTCCATCGTGTGTCCGGAAAGGCTCGCGCCGCTTCGTTCAGGATGACGGAGCCGATGTGGCTCCCGACGACGAGGCCGACGCGCACCACCGCACCACCTGCCCGTCGCTCCTCGGCCCAGGACACGACTTCGTCGAGCGCCGCGATGGAACGGTGGGCCATCGGCAGCAGTTCGGACCCCAGCTCGGTGAGTTCCACATGGCGGGCGTCCCGCCGGAACAGCGGGGCGCCGAACCGCCGTTCCAGCGCCGCGATCTGCTGGCTCAGCGACGGGGCGGAGATGCGCAGGCCCTGCGCGGCACGGGCGAAGTGGAGCTCGTGTGCCACGGCGACGAAGTACCGCAGTTGCTGGACCGTGAGATCCACGGAGATCCTCCTGGTGGGACGCGCCTACGGCAGAGGCAGACCGGCGTAGTTCTGCGCGAGTTCGGCGGCGGCGTGCGGCGAGGCGGCGATCCTGTCCAGCTGCGAGACCTGCAGCCGGGTGTCGAAGCCGCTCTGCTCCGGGTCGGTGTGGAGCGTGGTGGTCATGAAGTACGAGAAGTGCTCGGCCCGCCACACCCGGCTCAGGCAGGTGTCGGAGTAGGCGTCCAGCAGGTCGGACGATCCGGTCGTGTGCTGCCGGACAAGGGCGCGGGCCAGCACGACGACGTCGGCCGCTGCCAGGTTGAGTCCCTTCGCTCCGGTGGGCGGAACGATGTGGGCGGCGTCGCCCGCGAGCAGGACGCGGCCGTACCGCATGGGTTCGGTGACGGAACTGCGCATCGGCAGAACGGACTTCGACGTGATGGGGCCGCGCCGCAGCTTCCAGTCCCCGTCGACGGCGAAGCGGGCGTCGAGTTCGTCCCAGATCCGCTCGTCGGACCAGTCGGCGGGGTCGGTGCCGTTGGGTACCTGGAGGTAGAGCCGGCTGACCTCGGGCGACCGCATGCTGTGCAGGGCGAAGCCGCGCGGCGAGTGGGCGTAGATCAGTTCGTCGCAGGACGGCGGTACGTCGGCCAGGATCCCCAGCCAGGAGTACGGGTACACCCGGTCGTACGTGCGCTGCACCCCGGCGGGGATCGCGGCCCGTGTGACGCCGTGGAATCCGTCGCAGCCCACCACGTAGTCGCAGGTGAGCACCTCGTTGCGACCCTCGTGGGTGTAGCGGACGGTCGGCCGGTCGGTGTCGGCCCCTTCGACGGATGTGACCTGGGCCCCGAAGAACAGCGGTGCGCCGTCAGCCAGTTGCAGCGCTATGAGGTCCTTGACGACTTCGGTCTGGGCGTAGACCCACACCCGACGGCCGTCGGTGAGCGAGGGGAAGTCGACGCGGTGGGCCCGGCCGTCCCAGCGCAGCTCGATGCCGTCGTGCACCAGGCCCTCGGCGTCGAGGCGCTGGGCGGCGCCGGCCTCGCGGAGCGCGTCGACGGTGGGCTGTTCGAGGATGCCGGCGCGCTGGCGCTGTTCGACGTACGCGCGGTCGCGGCTCTCCAAGACCACGCAGTCGACAGCTGCGCGGTGCAGCAGGCGGGCGAGCAGGAGTCCCGCCGGTCCGCCGCCGATGATCCCTACGGTCGTGTGCATGGGCTACTTCTCCTTGGCGGCGTGGGTGATTTCGGTGAGGATCCGGTCCGCCGCGGCGAACGCCGCGTTGGCTGCCGGGACTCCGCAGTAGACGGCTGTCTGGAGCAGGACCTCCTGGACGTCCTCGGGAGTGAGGTCGCCGCTGCCGAGGGCGGCCCGCAGATGCATGGCCAGTTCCTCGCGGTGCCCGAGTGCCACGAGGGCGGTGAGGGTGAGGCAGCGCCGGGTGCGGTGGTCGAGGCCGGGCCGGGTCCACACCTCGCCCCACGCGTAGCGGGTGATGAAGTCCTGGAAGACGGCGGTGAAAGGCGTGGTCCTGGCGATGGCCCGGTCGACGTGCGCGTCGCCGAGGACGGTGCGGCGTACGGCAAGACCCGCGGTATGGCGGGAGGCGTCGCCGGTGGCGGCCGCGGTACCGGCCGCGAAGTGGTTCAGCAGCGCGGCCCGTACGGGGGCGGGCCGTTCGACGTTGGCCAGGTGGGAGGCGCCGGGGAGTTCGACCAGCGTCGAGCCGGGGATCGTGTCGGCCAGTTCGCGGGCGTGGGCGACCGGGGTCGCGGGGTCCTCGCGGCCCGCCACGACCAGTGTGGGGGCGGTCACGCGTGCCAGTTCGCCGCGCAGGTCGTGTGCGGCGAGCGCGTCGCAGAGCGAGGCGTAGGCGTGGGGGTCGACGTCGCGCAACTCTGCCAGGGCGGCACGGGCCGCCGGGCTGTCGGCGAAGTCCGCGGTGAACCAGCGACCCGCCGCGGTGTCGGCCACGGGGCCCATGCCTTCGGCCCGCACAAGGGCCGCTCGGTCCCGCCAGGCCTGCGGCTCGCCGAAGCGCGCCGAGGAGCACACGAGCGCGAGGGAAGTGATCCGGTCGGGGTGGTGGACGGCCAGCCAGGTCCCAACCGCACCGCCGAGGGACACGCCCGCGTACGCGAAGCGCTCGATGCCGAGGGCGTCGGCGAGGCGGAGCACCTGTCGGCCCAGCTCGGCGACGCCGCTGCCTGCGGGGAACAGTGCGGCGGGGGTGGAGCCGTGACCGGGAAGGTCCCAGCGGACCACCCGGTGTTCGCGGGCCAGTGCGGCGATCTGTGCGTCCCAGACGGACAGTGCGGTGCCGAGGGACGGCCCGAGGAGGAGCGGCGGTCCGGAGAGCGGGCCGTCCACCTGGTGGTGGAGCAGGCGCGCGATGGAGGCGTCGGGTGCGTGCGGGGTGGTCATGGGGCTCCTGGTCCGGCCGATGCCGGTGCCGGTGGTGAGGGGTGCCTGGCGGCAGCTGCCGGCCCTGCGCGGTGTGGGTGCGCCGGCGCCGGGCAACAGGTGCGTGTCGTTGTGTGCGGCCTGCGGGTCATTCCGGAACTGTTCCCGCGTTGTGGCGGCGCAGCGCGCGGTCGACGAGAGGGCCGGCCGCTCCGGTGTAGCCGGACGGTTCGGTGAGGGTCTTCAGCCCGTCCGGCGTCACCGCGCCCGCCAGTGCGGGGTCCTGAACCAGCGCTTCGTGGAGGCGGATTCCCTCGCGCGCCGCGCGGGCGGCGCCCTTGGTCACCGCCGTGCGGGCCGCTGCCCGTCCGATCCTGGCCGTGAGGACGGCGACGATCCGTTCGCTGACGATCAGTCCGCCGGTCGCGTCGAGGTTCTCGCGCATCCGCCCGGGGTGGACACGCAGCCCCTCGGCCAGGGCGGCCGCCGCGTCGGCGGCTCCCCCCACCGAGCGCAGCGCCTCGCGCAGGGGCTGCCATTCGGCGTGCCACGCGCCGGGCGGGCGTTCGTCCTCGGCGGCGAGGGAGCCGTACAGGATCCCCGCGAGTGCGGGGACCTGGCGGGCGGCCGCGGAGATCAGGACGGCGCGGGCCGGGTTGGCCTTGTGCGGCATCGCGGACGATGCCCCGCCGGTGCTCTCGGAGACCTCGCCGATCTCGGTTCGGGAGAGGACGAGGACGTCCGCGGCGAGTTTGCCGAGTGCCCCGGCGGTGAAGGCCAGGGCGCCCCCCAGGTCGGCGACCGGGGTGCGCAGGGTGTGCCAGGGCAGCAGGGGCGCGGCCAGCCCGGTCGCGGTGGCGTACGCCTCGACGAGCATCGGGCCGGCGTCCCGGGCCGTCGCTTCGCCGTCAGACGCGCCAGCCCTCCCCGTGACCGGATTCCCGGCCTCCGCGAAGGCGGCGAAGGCCGCCAACGTCCCTGCCGCGCCTCCCAGTTGTACCGGAAGCTCGGCCCGGACCGCCGAGATCCGGTCGCGGGCGTCGAGGACCAGGCTGCGCCAGCCCGCCACCTTCAGGCCGAAGGTGGTCGGCACGGCGTGCTGGGTGAGGGTGCGGCCGGCCATCGGCGTGTCGCGGTGCTCGGCCGCGATGAGCGCCAGGGCGGCGGCAGCACGGTCCAGGTCGGCCAGGATCAGGTGCGTTGCCTCGGACGCCACCAGCATGGCGGCGGTGTCGAGGATGTCCTGGCTGGTCGCGCCCCGGTGGACGTGTGCGGCGGCCTCCGGGGACCGTTCGGCAACTGCGGCCGTCAGGTCGGCGGCCAGCGGGATGACCGGGTTCCCGCCGGACCTGGCCCGCAGCGCCAGGGCGCGCGGGTCGAACCGGGCCGTGTCGGCCGCGGCCGACGCGACGGCTTCCGCCGCCCCGGCCGGGGCGTGGCCGAGCGATTCCTGGGCGCGGACGAGCGCCGTCTCGGCGTCGAGCAGTGCGCGTACGTACGCGGCGTCGCCCGTCGCGTCCTCGACCGCCGTTCCGGCGCGTACCGGTGCCAGCAGGCCGACGTCAGCCGCGTCGGCGGAAGCTGCGGCGCCGGCCGAAGCCGCCGTGCCAGCCGTCGGGTACGCCGAACCCGCCGTGTCGGCCGAACCCGCCGTGTCAGCCGAAGTCAAGGAAGACCGTCTCCTCATGTACCCCGTCGTACTGCAGACGGATGTCGAACCGGTGGATGCCGGTGTCCTCCGGCGTGGTGAGGAGCGTGGCCCGCCGCTCCGCGGGAAGCCCCGCGAGCAGCCGTTCCTCGTCGAGGCCGGCGGCGTCGTGCAGATAGGCGCGGGTGTGCAGGTGGTGCGTCAGGCCGCGGGCGAAGACGACGAGCGCGAGGTACGGGGCTCCGCCCGGCGGCAGCGTCCGTACGGTGTAGTGCCCGTCGGCGTCCGTCGCCACCCGGCCGAAGCCGGTGAAGCCGACTCCGTGGCGGCCGATCACCGTACCGGTGACGGGGTCGCGGCGCAGGGAGCCGGGCGCCCCGTGGCGGGAGCCGTCGGGTGCGGGCTGCCAGACCTCTATGACGGCGTCGGGTACCGGCTCACCGGCCCCGTCGAGGACGTGGCCGTGCAGGACGACGGTGCCGGGGTGGCCGGCGGGGGCGATGTCGCCGCCGCCCGCGAAGGGCAGGGCGTACCCGTAGAAGGGTCCGACGGTCTGGGACGGAGTGGGCAGGAACTCCCCCGGTGCGGGAGCGGATGCGGGAGCGGATGCGGAAGCGGAGGCGTGCGTGGCGGCGGACATCAGCGGCCCTCCTCGATCCAGGTGGCGGACGGGCCGTCGAGGACGATGTCCCAGCGGTAGCCGAGCGACCATTCGGGGGTGGACAGGTCGTGGTCGTACGCCGCGACGAGCCGGCCGCGGGCGTCGTCGTCGGTGACGGACTGAAGGATCGGGTCGTAGGCGAAGAGCGGGTCGCCCGGGAAGTACATCTGGGTGATCAGACGCTGGGTGAACGCGTCCCCGAACAGTGAGAAGTGGATGTGCGCGGGGCGCCAGGCGTTGGTGTGGTTGCGCCAGGGGTAGGCGCCCGGCTTGACGGTGACGAAGGAGTACGCGCCCTGATCGTCGGTCAGGCAGCGGCCCACCCCGGTGAAGTTCGGATCGAGGGGGGCGGGGTGCTGGTCGCGCAGATGGGCGTAGCGGCCCGATGCGTTGGCCTGCCAGATCTCGACGAGCTGGCCACGCACGGGACGCCCCGACCGGTCGAGGACCCGCCCGGTGACCGTGATCCGCTCGCCCAGGGGTTCGCCGTGGTGCTGCCTGGTGAGGTCGTGGTCGAGTTCGGTGATGTCGGTGACGCCGAACGCGGGGCCGGAGAGCTCGACGGCCTCCGGGTCGGCGCCCACGGCGATCAGCGGCCGTTTCGGGTGGCGCAGGGCGCTGCTCCGGTAGGGGGCGTAGTCCCGGGCGGGGTGCGGGCGCACGGGCGCGCCGCCGGCGAGGGACGTGGCGTAGTCCTCGCGTGCCGTGGTGATCTCGGCGGTGATGTCTGCCTGGGTCAGCACGCGGGGGACGGCCGGGGCGGATGAGGTGGTCATGGGTGTCGGTCCTTCCTGAGCAGTACGGGGGCGGCTTCCTGCCGGGCGCCGGTGCGAGGCGCGACCGTGCGCGGGCCCTGCCTCACGGCGTGGTTCCGTGAGCGGGACGGTCGGGTCTCACGGCACGGTCGATTCGGCGACGCGGACCGGGGCGGCGGTCCGGGCGAGCACCTCGGCGACGTCGACGCCCGGTGCGGTCTCCGTCAGGACCAGCCCGTCGGGAGTCACATCGAGCACGGCCAGATCCGTGATGATCCGGTGGACGCAGGCCCTGCCGGTGAGCGGCAGGGTGCACTCCTCGACGATCTTCGGGCTGCCGTCCTTGGCCGTGTGGGTCATCGTCACGATGACCCGGCGGGCACCGTGCACGAGGTCCATGGCGCCGCCGATCCCGGTCACGAGCTTGCCGGGGACGGCCCAGTTGGCGAGGTCCCCACCTGCGGACACCTGCATCGCGCCGAGCACGGCCGTGTCGATGTGACCGCCGCGGATCATGCCGAAGGACAGCGCCGAGTCGAAGAACGAGGCCCCCGGCAGGACGGTGACCGTCTCCTTGCCGGCGTTGATCAGGTCGGGATCGACGTCCTCGTCGTACGGGAAGGGGCCGGTGCCCAGGATGCCGTTCTCGGATTCGAGGACGACGTGCACGCCGTCGGGCAGGTGGTTGGGGATGAGCGTCGGCAGGCCGATGCCCAGGTTGACGTACTCGCCGTCGCGGAGCTCGGCGGCCGCTCGGGCGGCCATCTCCTGGCGGTTCCAGCTCATCGGTGACCGTCCTCGTCCGGGGTGGTGGTCCGTGGTGTCACGGTGCGCTGCTCGATCCTCTTGTCGGCCGCCTGCTCCGGCGTCAGCGCGACCACACGCCGGACGAAGATGCCGGGCAGGTGGACGTGGTCGGGGTCGATCTCGCCGGGCTCGACCAGTTCCTCGACCTCGGCGATCGTGATGCGGCCGGCCATGGCGGCGAGCGGGTTGAAGTTGCGGGCCGCCTTGTTGAAGACGAGGTTCCCGTGCCGGTCCCCCCTGGCCGCCCTGACGAGGGCGAAGTCGGTGCGGATGCCGTGCTCCAGGACGTAGGAGGTGCCGTCGAAGTCGCGCACCTCCTTGGCCGGCGAGCTGACCGCGACGCCGCCGTTCCCGTCGTAGCGCCAGGGCATTCCGCCGTCGGCGACCAGGGTGCCGACTCCGGCGGGGGTGTAGAAGGCGGGAACGCCCGAGCCACCGGCGCGCAGCCGCTCGGCGAGGGTGCCCTGCGGGATGAGTTCGAGCTCCAGCTCACCGGCCAGGTACTGGCGGCCGAACTCCTTGTTGCCGCCGATGTACGAGCCGGTGACCCGGCTGATCCGGCCCGCGGTCAGCAGTACCGCGAGCCCCGAGTCCTGCGCGCCGCAGTTGTTGGAGACCACGCGCAGATCGCCGGTCCCCTGTTCGTGAAGTGCCGCAATCAGCGCGTCGGGGACGCCGCTGAGGCCGAAGCCGCCCACCGCGATCGAGGCGCCGTCCGGCACGTCGGCCACGGCTTGCGCCGCAGAGGCGACCACCTTGTCCATGGGACCGTCCCTCAGTTGTTCGTAGAGTGAAGTTTCTTTCACTATTCTTGCCACGGAGTCTGCCGCCCGTCCTGATCCCTGTCAACGGTCGGCGGACCGCCGCTGCCGGACGGACTGCCCCTCACCTGCCCGTATTCACTACTGTGTCTCCACGACGCACGACGGAGAGCCGATGCCACCGACCCACACGCCCCAGCAGACCGAGACGCCGGCACCGGCCGAAGCCGTCGCCCCACTCATGCGCGGCATCACGGTCCTGCGCCGGCTCACCGACGAGGGCGGGACGATGAGCCCCAGCGCCATCGAGCGCGCCACCGGTCTGGCCCGTTCCACGGTCGACCGGATCACCGCGACCCTGGCCCGCATGGAGTATGTACGTGTGGACGGCCGCGACATCACGCTCGCCCCGCGCCTGATGGAGCTGGGCAACGCCTACCTCTCCGCTCTCCGTCTTCCGTCGCTGCTCGGCCGGCGTGCCGACGCGCTGGCCGACGAACTCGACGAGTCGGTGTCCCTCGCGGTCGGCGACGGCGACGGCATCCGCTTCATCCATCAGGCCACCCGGCGTCGCGCGATGTCGCTGAGCTTCCGCATCGGCGACCTGTTGCCCGCCGAACGCACCGCCCCCGGGCCGCTGTTGGCGGCCGACTGGGACGCGCGGGCGTGGCGGCTGTGGCGGGAGCGCCGCGCCTCGGACCCGGAGGGTCTGGCCTTCCCCGCCGCGCCCCCTTGCCCGTGCCCGGATGAGGAGGAGGAGTTCGCCGTACGTGCGCAGCGGGCGCGCAACGACGGCTGGGCTCTGGACGACCAGCTGATCGAGCCCGGTCTCGTCGCCCTCGCCGTGCCGGTCCGCTCCCCCGGGGGCGAAGTGGCCTGCCTCGTCAGCGTCGTGAGCCACACCAGCCGGCACACCGCGGCCTCCCTGCACGAAACCCTGCTGCCCCGGTTGCTGACGGCCGCCGCGGCCATGGAGCAGGACCTCCGCCAGGCCCCTCCCCCCGTCCGCCCGGACTCCCCCACCGCGCTGGCCTCCTGGACAGGGGCGTCCAAGCAGGAGCTGGGCCGCGAGTTCATCGAGTCGCTCGCGCGGGGACTGACCGTGCTGGCGGCCTTCGGCGAGGGCCGGGACGCACTGACACTGACCGACGTCGCGCGGGCGACCGGGCTGGCCAGGGCCACCGCCCGACGTGCTCTGATCACCCTGGAACACCTCGGTTACGTCGCCACACGGGGACGGGAACACCACCTCACCCCGCGCGTACTGGCCCTCGGCTACCCGCCGTTGTCCCGCGCGACGCTGCCGCAGATCGCCCAGCCCCATCTCGCCGCGCTGACCGAGCAGGTCCGGGACTCGGCCTCGCTCGCAGTCCTCGTCGGCGACGACGTCCAGTACACCGGGCGCGTCGCGACCCGGCGCATCATGAACGTCAACATCACGGTCGGCACACGTTTTCCCGCGCATGCGACCTCCATGGGTCGCGTCCTGCTCGCCGCCCTGCCGCCGAAGGAGCGCGAAGCCCGCCTCGCGCGCACGGAACCGCACGCCCTGACCCCGTACACCGTCACCCGGCCCGACGAACTCCGCGCCACCCTCGACCGCGTGCGGGCCGACGGATACGCCCTGGTCGACGAGGAGTTGGAGGTGGGGCTGCGATCGGTCGCCGTCCCCCTCCGCGACCGCCGCGGCACGGTCGTGGCGGCGGTCAACGTGGCCATGCACAGCAGCAGCCGCACCCTGGAGGAATGCGTCACGGAGGTGCTGCCCCGTCTGCACGCGGCGGCCGGCCACATCGAGGCCGACCTGCACATCACCGAACGGTACGTCCGGGTCCCGGCGATGTGATCCCGCGGGGCGGGCGTTCAGGCCGCACTCGTTCCCGGGTTCCGTCGGAGGGTGCGGGAGGGACCGTTCCGACCACTCCCGGAGTGGACTTGCGGGTCCATTTTTGCCTTTCTACGGTGCACAGACACGCCACGGTGAACGGACCGCGGCAACCGCTCCGAGAGAGGCGCCCCTCATGCACGCAATCCACATCGAGCGACACGGCGGCCCGGAGGTCATGACCTGGTCCGAACGGCCGGATCCGACACCCGCCCCCGGTCAGGCCCTGGTCCGGCTCGGCGCCGCCGGGGTGAACTTCATGGACGTGGGCGCCCGATCGGTCGGCGCCCCCGGCTGGTCCGCCCCGACGGGTCTCGGCGTCGAGGGCATGGGGTACGTGACCGCGCTGGGCGACGACGTCGAGGACCTGGCGGTCGGCGACCGGGTGGCCTGGTTCTACCACCCGGGCAGCTACGCGGAGATCCTGGCCGTCCCCGCAACCGCGCTGGTCAGGGTCCCCGACGACGTGCCGGACGAGACGGCGGCCGCGATCATGATGCAGGGACTCACCGCGAACCACTTCACCACCGAGACGTACGCGGTCGGGCCGGGCGACACCGCTGTGGTGCATGCTGCGGCCGGAGGCGTGGGCCTGCTGCTGACCCAGATGATCAAGGCGCGTGGCGGCCGTGTCATCGGCCTGGTGTCCCGTGCGGAGAAGGCGGCCACGGCCGAGGAGGCCGGTGCGGACCACGTCCTGGTGTCGTCGGGAGCCGGATTCGAGCAGCGCGTGAGGGAGCTGACCAGCGGCGAGGGCGCCCACGTCGTGTACGACGGCGGCGGGACCGCGACGTTCCGGTCCTCCCAGCTGTCGCTGCGCCGCCACGGGGTGCACGCGTACTACGGGCCCTTCATGGGCGTTCCGTCGCTCCCCGTGACCGATCTGCCGAACAGCATCCTGCTGACGTACCCGACCGTGCAAGACCACGTACCCGACCGGGAGGCGCTGGTCACCAGGACCGCGGAGGTCTTCCGGATGGTTCAGGAGGGGAAGGTCGTCCCGCGCATCGGCGGCCGCTACGCGCTTTCGGACGCGGCGCGGGCCCACCGGGATCTCGAATCGCGCCGGACCACCGGGAAGCTGCTGCTCCTTCCCTGACCCGCCCCCGAGGGGCCTCGCGGTTCAATGGACTTCCCGTCCGGAACAGGAGACGCATCGTGCCGTTGACTCCCAAGGGCGCCGCGACCAAGCAGCGCATCATCGAGGGCGCCGCCGCCGCGATCCGGCGGCACGGCGTGTTCACGCTGACGCTCGACGACGTCCTCGCGCTCACCTCGACGAGCAAGAGCCAGCTGTTCCACTACTTCCCGGGCGGGAAGGACGAACTGATGCTGGCCGTCGCCCGCCACGAGGCGGACCGGGTGATCAGCGACCAGCAGCCGGAACTGAGCGCCCTCACCTCGTGGCCTGCCTGGCGGAACTGGCGGGACAAGGTGGTCTCCCGCTATCGCGAGCAGGGCCGGGAGTGCCCGCTCGACATCGCGGTGTCCCGGATCGGCTCAGCCACGGCGGGAGCGCAGGCCGTCGCCACCGGACTGCTCGACCGCTGGCAGGGCGAACTGGCTGCCGGTATCCGGCACATGCAGTCCATCGGGGAGATCGACGCCGACCGGGACGCGGACCGCTCGGCGGCGGCGTTGCTGGCCGGTATCCAGGGCGGTGTGGTGATCCTTCTGTCCACCGGCCGCATGGGACATCTGGAGGCGGCTCTGGACCAGGGCATCGCCGATCTGCGACGCCGGACAGCCGCCTGATTCCGCGTGTACGGGAGCAGCAGGGCAGAGCGCGTGCGAAATCGAAGGGCCGGGACGCGGCTCGACTGCTAAGATCGTCACGCCTTTCAGCGTGTACCGAGGAGACCAGACATGGCAGGCGACGACGACATCTCCGGGTGATACCCGGATGTGATCGGCCACCGCGGGCGCCCAGGGGCGCCACCGCAGTGGCCATGTCGTTGTTCCCTTTCGGCCACTCCTCCGGGGCGGTAGTCCGTGCCGACTCCGGAAATCACACGCGAGGTCTCCCGCATGTCCGACGCATCTGTCATCTGCTCCAACCTGTCCTTCTCCTGGCCCGACGACACCCCCGTCTTCGCCGATCTGTCCTTCACCGTGGGCACCGGCCGTACCGGCCTCGTCGCGCCCAACGGGTCCGGCAAGAGCACCCTGCTCAAACTGATCGCCGGGGAGCTGCGCCCCGCCACCGGATCCGTGACCGTGGGCGGCACACTCGGCTACCTCCCGCAGAGCCTCCCCCTGACCGGTGATCTGTCGGTGGCGGAGGTTCTGGGCGTCGACGCGGTGATCCGCGCGCTGGACGCCGTCGAGTCCGGCGACGTGGACGAAGGCCACTTCGCGGTCATCGGCGACGGCTGGGACATCGAGGAGCGCACCCGCGCCCAGCTGGACCGGCTCGGGCTGGAGGGCATCACCCTCGACCGCAGCATCGGCACGCTCAGCGGCGGCCAGGTCGTCTCACTCGGGCTGGCGGCCCAGTTGCTGAAGCGGCCCGACGTCCTGCTGCTCGACGAGCCGACCAACAACCTGGACAGCGACGCGCGCCGCACGCTCCACGACACGCTGGAGGCGTGGAACGGAACCCTGCTGCTCGTCAGCCACGACCGCGCGCTGCTCGACCGGATGGACCGCATCGCTGAGCTCAACACGAGTGAACTACGCCTTTACGGAGGCAACTTCACCGCCTACGAGGAGTCCGTGCGGGCCGAGCAGGAGGTGGCCGAGAAGAACGTCCGCAATGCCGAGCAGGAGCTGAAGAGGGAGAAGCGGGAGCTGCAACAGGCCCGAGAGCGGGCCGAGCGCCGGGCGAGCAACGCGGCCCGGAACCTCAAGAGCGCGGGTCTGCCGCGCATCTTCGCGGGGAACATGAAGCGGGGCGCCCAGGAGTCCGCGGGCCGGGCCGGGCAGACGCATGCCGCCCGGGTCGGCGATGCCAAGGCCCGGCTGGACGAGGCGGGCCGCGCCGTACGCGACGAACAGCGCATCACCCTCGACCTCCCGGAAACCGACGTCCCCGCAGGGCGCACCGTCCTGCTCGGTGAACAGATGCGGGTCCGCCACGGCGACCAGGAGCAGTTCGCCGGCCAAGGCGTCGACCTGACGATCCGGGGCCCCGAGCGCATCGCGCTCACCGGACCCAACGGGGCGGGCAAGAGCACCCTGTTGCGCCTGATCAACGGCGATCTGCCGCTGGACAGCGGTGAGATCAGGCGTGCCGACGGGCGGATCGCGTACCTGTCGCAACGCCTCGATCTGCTCGACCTCGACCGCACGGTGGCCGAGAACTTCGCAGCGTTCGCCCCGCACAGGTCGGAGGCCGAGCGGATGAACCTGCTCGCTCGCTTCCTCTTCCGCGGCGACCGTGCCCACCTGCCCGTCGGTGTGCTGTCCGGCGGCGAACGCCTGCGGGCCACCCTGGCCTGTGTCCTGTGCGCGGAGCCGGCCCCGCAGCTGCTGCTCCTTGACGAGCCGACCAACAATCTCGACCTGGTCAGCGCCGGTCAGCTGGAGAGCGCGCTGGGCTCCTACCGGGGGGCGTTCGTGGTCGTCAGCCATGACGAGCGGTTCCTCGAACGGATCGGCGTGGACCGGTGGCTGCGGCTGGCCGGCGGGCAGCTGGTGGAGACCGGAGCGCCGCAGACGTGACCTCCTGACGTGCCGTCCTGGCCCGCGCCCGAGGCCGAGTGCCCGGCGGGCCGAGAACCGATCACGTTGGAGGCAACGATGAGCGACCCCACGCCCCCGCCCGCCCTGCTCGCACACGACCTCGTCCGCACCTTCGGTGCGCGGCGCGTACTCGACGGGGTGTCACTCACCGCGTCGCCCGGTCACCGCATCGGTCTGATCGGGGAGAACGGGGTCGGCAAGTCGACTCTGCTGCGGCTCCTCGCCGGGACGGACGAACCCGACTCCGGCAGCGTCACCCGGCCTGCCGATGTCGGCTTCCTGCACCAGGAGATGGCCTACGACACCGGGTCGACGATCGCCGACGTACTGGACGATGCCCTGCGCGAAGCCCGGGCGGACCTGGCGGAGCTCGACCGGCTCTCCGGGCTGCTCGCCCGCACCCCGCAGAGCTCCCCCGGCCACGCCGCGCTCCTGGAGGCGTACGGCGGACGGCTCCAACAGGCGGAGGAACGCGAGACGTGGGACGCCGACCGGCGTGCCGCCATCCTGCTGACCGGGCTCGGCCTCGCGGCGCTGCCGCACGGGCGGACGCTCGGCTCGCTCTCGGGCGGGCAGCGCGGCCGTCTGGCACTCGCCGCGCTGCTGGTGCGACGGCCCTCCGCTCTGCTGCTGGACGAGCCGACCAACCACCTCGACGACGAAGCCGCCGCCTTCGTGGAGGAGCAACTGCGCGGCATGCCCGGTCCCGTGGTGATCGCCAGCCACGACCGGGCCTTCCTCGACGCCGTCTGCACGGACCTCATCGACCTCGATCCGGCTGTCGACGGTCCCGTACGGTTCGGCGGCGACTACAGCGGCTATCTGACCGAGAAGCGCGCCGAGCGGGCCCGCTGGGAGCGCCGTCACGCGGAGGAGCAGCAGGAGCTGGAGGCGCTGCGGCGCTCGGCCGATGTGACCGCACGCATGGTCGCACCGGACCGTGGACCGCGCGACAACGAGAAGATGGGGTACGGCCTGCGGGCCGGGCGCGTACAGAGCCAGATCGCACGCCGGGTCCGCAACGCCTCCCGCCGGCTGGACGAGCTCGAGCGCAACCGCATCGGTGAGCCGCCCCCGCCACTGCGGTTCCGGTACACCTCTCTGGCCGGGCCGTCGGCGGAAGGCGCCCTCGTGTCCCTGCGCGGGGTGCGTGTCCCGGGCCGTCTGGCCGTGGACCGCCTCGACGTCACGGCGGCCGAACGCCTGCTGGTCACAGGTGCCAACGGTGCGGGGAAGTCGACACTCCTCGCGGTTCTCGCCGGCACTCTCGCCGTCCGGGGTGAGGTGGACCGGCGGTCGGGGCTGACAGTGGGGATGCTGGCCCAGGACACGGAGTTCGCCCGGCCCGACCGTACCGTCCGGGAGACGTACGAGAAGGCGCTGGGCTTCGAACGGGCCGAGGCGGTGCCGCTGGTCTCGCTCGGCCTGATGCATGAGGGGGACCTCGACAAACCGGTGGGGCAGGTATCGGTCGGCCAGCGCCGCAGGCTCGCCCTGGCCGTGCTGACGGCACGCCCGCCGCACCTCCTGCTGCTGGACGAGCCCACGAACCACCTGTCCCCGCGCCTGTGCGACGAGCTGGAGGAGGCCCTGGGCACGGGTCCCGGGGCCATCGTCCTGGCCAGCCACGACCGCTGGCTGCGGAGGCGCTGGCAAGGGCGGGAGCTCCGGCTGTACCCGGATCGGGAGGAATGAGGGTGGCGTGGGGCAGGTCAGTTCACCGCCTCCGGTGCGGCCACCTCGATGAGCAGGGCCTGTCCCGGGTTGAGCGTCGGCATGGGCAGCCCCGCACCGGTCAGTACCGCACCGGGCATCGGGACCCAGTCCTTGACCGCCTCCCGGTACCAGACGGGGGCGATGACCTGGTGCACGGAGGGCAGCCCGGCCTCCGTGCGGATACGGACCAGGTAGGGCCGGCCGGAGGCCAGGCCGGGTAGGCGGACGCGGCCCGACTGTGCCGGCGCGGAGGTCGCCGTCCGCGCCCAGCAGTACAGCGCGGAACGGGCGTCCGGCGCGACGACTCCGTGCAGGTACGTCGCGTCGTCGCCGAGGTCCGCCCTGACGACCCGTCCGGCGTGGAGCAGCCCGCGTACCTCTTTGTAGAGCGCCGCCCACCGGGTCAGCGCCTCCCGTTCCGTGGGCGTACGGGCGGTCAGGTCGTCCTCGATGCCCGCGTGTCCGAACAATGCGGTGATCAGGCGGAACGAGTCGTCGGCGACCCGGCCCGTCGTATGGCTGCGCGGGCCCCCGACATGGGCGCCGACGAGTTCGGGCGGCAGCAGCTGACCCGTCCAGCGCTGGATGGACTGACGCTCCACGGGGTCGTTGCAGTCCGAGGCCCACACCCGGTCCGTGCGGGCGAGGACTCCGAGGTCGACTCGTCCGCCCCCGCTGGAGCACGACTCGATCTCCAGGCCGGGGCGGCGGGACCTGAGGGTGTCCATCAGCCGGTACAGGGCCCGTGTCTGGGCGTGCACCCCGGGCCGGTCACCGCCGTTCGTGCCGCGGTGGACCGCCTCGTGCAGTTCCCGGTTGTGGTCCCACTTCAGGTAGTCGATGCGGTACTCGGCGACGAGTGCGTCCAGCGATTCCAGGAGATACGCGAACGCCTCGTCGTGGGCCACGTTCAGCACGTACTGCCGACGGGAGCTCGGCCCCAGGCCCGCGGACGGTCCGAGGATCCACTCGGGGTGCTCCCGCGCGAGGTTCGATTCGAGGTTCACCATCTCCGGTTCCACCCAGAGTCCGAACTGCATGCCGTGGCCGTGCACCCGGTCCGCCAGCGGGGTCAGGCCCTGGGGCCACATCTGCGGGTCGACCGTCCAGTCGCCGAGTCCGGCCGTGTCGTCGCGGCGGCCGAGGAACCAGCCGTCATCCAGGACGAGGCGCTCCACCCCGACGGCGGCAGCGGCGTCGGCCAGTGCGAGGAGGCGTTCGGGACGGTGGTCGAAGTAGACCGCCTCCCAGGTGTTCAGCGTCAGCGGGCGCGGTGACGACGGGTGCCCGGGGCGGGCGCGGAGCATCGTGTGGAAGCGTCCGGCGAGACCGTCCAGGCCTTCGGCGGACCACGCGAAGTAGCACTGGGGCGAGGTGTAGCTGTCGCCCGGGGCGAGCCGGATCTCGCCGGGCGAGAGCAGTTCGCCCCCGCCGAGGACGCCGCCGTGTACCCCGGCGCCTTCGGGCAGCCGCTCGGCCAGCCAGCGCTGGTTGCCGCTCCAGCCGACGTGCAGGGCCCAGACCTCGCCCGTACGGAACCCGAAGCCGGGCACACCGACCGTCAGCAGATAGGGCGCGTCCAGCCCGGGGCGTCCCCGGCGGACCTCGCGGACGTGGCCGGCGAAGGCGAGCGGGCCACGCTGCGGGGAGCGTTCGCGGCACCACTTGCCGGTGAAGTCGAGGATCTCCTGGGCGCGGTTCGGCAGCGGGAGCAGGGCGGTGGTGGCGGCGAGATCGTACGGGACCGGGCCGGGGGCATCGGCCGGGGAGGACATCCGGGTGCGCACGCCCAGGACCCCGGACGGGTCGAGCCGATAGGTGAGCGTGAGGTCGAGCCCGGCGTCGGAGTCCCGGAGAGCGATGACGAGTCCGTCCGGGGTCACTTCGGCGCCGGTCATCGTGACGCGGGGCGTGGTGGCCGTCCCGGCACGGTGGCCCTCGTGCGCGGGGGTGCCCGACCAGCCGTCGGCCTCGGTCGGCCAGACCGTGAACTGCCGTGGCTCGTCGAGTGAGCAGTGGAGCGAGGCGCCGTCCGCCGACAGTGCCAGGGACGCGAGACCGTCATCGGTCAGCTCCCCGAGATCCTCGCCCCAGTGCAGGATGCGGGGTAGTGGAGCGCGGAGCTCGACGACGAAACTCACCCCGGCTGCGCGCAGGTGTGCGATCCGGGTGGTGCTGAGGGTCATGCCGTGTCCTCTCGGAACGGATGGGGCGGCGATACGCCTCGCCGCCCCCCATTGCCAGTCAGGCGTACGGGTCGAAGGGGATCCCGGCGGGCTTCGCCTTCTCCAGGTGGCCGGCGAAGTTGCCGTCCTTGAGACCGAAGACCGCACTGCCGAAGTCGGCCTGCACCAGCTTCTCCCTTACGCCGGCGGGGTAGCCGTTCCAGCCGACCAGATCGGGGAACTGCCACTGGTGGTAGTGGTTCTCCGGCGGCTCGTCGCCGGTGGTCGCGCGGCGGAAGCAGTGCGTGCCGATTCCGTCCTTGTGGTAGACGACCTTGGGGTGCGTCCCGTCCCACAGCATCCCGTCCCGGCCGTACACGTTGAAGTCGCCGTGGGCGGAGGTGGAGACGTACTTCGCCTCGTTGTCCTGCACCCACACCACGATGTGCTCCCAGTCGTGACGGTGCCCGCCGAGCCCGCTGCCGGCCACGGCCTGGTCCTTCTCGAAGTAGAGGCCGTACATGATGGCGCACCAGCCGTTGTTGCACGTGGAGCGTGCGTAGCCGTTGGTGTTGTCCAGGTCCCAGGAGTCGTGGCAACTGCCGTTGACGGCGCCCGTGGTCTTCAACCCGGGGGCTATGGCCCCGTCGGCGCCGATGGCTGGTGTCGGATAGCAGCCGTCGCCGTCGTAGTCGAATGCGGGCTGGAACGTCTGCTCCAGCCCGTCCGCGTTCGCGGGCAGAGCGCCCGGCACCGCCGCGAAGGCGCTGCCGGACGAGGCGACGACCAGCGCCGCGGCGGCGGCCAGGGTGAGTGACGCCTTCCGGAGTCGTCCTGTGTTCTTCACTGCATCCTCCTGGTTCACACCTGCCGGACTCGGCCATGCCATGGCATGCCCATGTCCAAGCTCGCGGAACCCCGTGGCCCTGCCGGGCGTTACGGATTTCGCAGTGATGAAGCGTCAGCCAACAGCTCTGCGGCGCGTCCGCTACGGGGCGGGCGTCGACGCCCGGCCGTACCGGACAGGCCGGCTGCCCGGACCGGACGCACCGCCTGCCGGACGGGATCGGTCTCCTGCTCGGCAGCCCCGGCGCGGGAGCCCTCACGAGCGGCAGCCACCCGCGCCCCTGCGCCACTCACCGCGGCGCCGCCCCCGGCGTACGGTCCAGGTCGTGATGGATGGGCGTCCGCGAGCCGGTCAGCGGGGCGCCCGTGCCGCCCCGGCGCTCCGCGACGATCTCCGCCGCGATGGACAGCGCGGTCTCCTCCGGCGTACGGGCTCCGAGGTCCAGGCCGATCGGGGAGCGCAGCCGGTCCAACTCGACGTCGGTCAGCCCGACTTCACGCAGCCGCTGGTTGCGGTCCTCATGGGTGCGGCGCGAACCCATCGCGCCGACGTAAGCGACCGGCAGCCGCAGGGCCTCCTCCAGCAGCGGGATGTCGAACCTGGCATCGTGGGTGAGTACGCACAGGACGGTGCGCTCATCGGTCGCGGTGTTGCTGAGGTACCGGTGCGGCCAGTCGACCACCACGTCGTCCGCCTCGGGGAAACGGGCGCGGGTGGCGAAGACGGGCCGGGCGTCGCACACCGTCACATGGTGGCCGAGGAACTTGCCCGCCCGCACCAGCGCCGTGGCGAAGTCCACGGCGCCGAACACGATCATCCGGGGCGGCGGCACGCTCGACTCCACGAACAGTGTCAGGCCGCCCGGGCAGCTCGTGCCGTCCTCCGCGATCTCCACGGTGCCGGTGCGGCCGGCGTCCAGGAGCGCCCGGGCCTCCGCGGCGGCCCTGCGGTCCAGGGCCGGACGTCCGTCGAGGCTGCCCTCGTACGATCCGTCGCCCCGGACCAGCAGGGCCCGGCCGAGCAGCCCCTCAGGTCCGCGGACCGCCCGGGCGAGCGCCACCGGCTCGTCGCGGACCGCTGCCGACAACGCCGCCCGGAGCACCGGCGCTTCGGAGCGCACCGGTGCGACGAGGATGTCGACGACACCACCGCAGGTGAGGCCCACGGCGAACGCGTCCTCGTCGCTGTACCCGAACCGCTCCCGCACCGTCCGGCCGTCCTGGAGGGCCTGGACGCACAGCTCGTACACCGCTCCTTCCACGCAGCCGCCGGAGACCGAACCGATGGCGGTGCCTTCGCTGTCGACGGCCAGGGCCGCGCCGGGGGCACGCGGCGCGCTGCCGTCGACCGCCACCACGGTGGCGACGGCGAAGTCCCGGCCCTCCTCGGACCAGCGGTGCAGGGCCGCCGCGATGTCAAGCACCCGGGGCTTCCTCCGCAGCCCGCTGTCGCGCCTCCTCCGCCGCCGCCAGGACCCGGTCGGGACGGATCGGCAGGCTGCGGTGGCGTACGCCGGTGGCGTGCCACACCGCGTTGGCGATGGCGGCTGCGACGCCCACGATGCCGATCTCGCCGATGCCCTTGATCCCGACCGGGTCCTCAGGGTCGTGGTCGTCCACCCAGTCCGCCTCGATGTGCGGCACATCGGCGTGGGCCGCGACGTGATAGCCGGCCAGGTCGGCGTTGACATGGCCACCGGAGGCCGCGTCGCGGACCGCCTCCTCGTGCAGGGCCATGGAGAGCCCCCAGGTCATGCCTCCGACGAACTGGCTGCGTGCGGTCAGCGGGTTGACGATGGTGCCCGCCGCGAAGATGCCGAGCAGCCTCCGTACGCGCACCTCACCGGTGGTGATGTCCACGGCGGCTTCGGCGAACTGCGCCCCGTAGGAGTGCCGTTCCTTCTGCGCCAGGGCGCCGATGGCGTCGGTGGTGTCCGAGCGGGTGGTGATGCCCTCCGGCGGAACGGATCCGCCGAGGGCGAGCAGCTCCCGCAGCTCTTCCGCCGCCAGCCGTACCGCCCAGGCCCAGGAGCGCGTGCCCATGGAGCCTCCGGCGATCCATGCCGGGCCGAGGTCGCTGTCCCCGAGGCGTACCCGGATGCGGTCCGGTGCGACCCGCAGTGCGTCCGCGGCGACCGACACCATCGCGGTCCTCGCCCCGGTCCCGATGTCCGCCGCGTTGATCCCCACGGTGAAGTGGCCGTCCGGCTCCGCGGTCACGGCAGCCGTGGACGGGCCGACGCCGGCGGGGAAGGATGCCGCCGCCATGCCGGTCCCGAGGAGCCAGCGTCCCTCGCGGCGCAGTCCGGGGCGCGGGTCCCGGTCGGCCCAGCCGAAGCGGCGGGCGCCCTCCTCGAAGCAGGCGAGCTGGTTGCGACGGCTGAAGGGCAGCCCCGACACGGGACCCACCGTGGGCTGGTTGCGCCTCCGAAGCTCGATCGGGTCGAGGCCGCACTCCTCGGCCAGCTCGTCCATGGCCGACTCGATGGCGAAGGAGCCCGGCGTCTCACCCGGCGCCCGCATCCAGGTCGGGGTCGGCACGTCGAGCCGCACCAGCCGGTGCCCGGTCCGATGCGCGTCGGCGTCGTACATGGTGCGTCCCACGTTGGCGCCCGGTTCGACGAACTCGTGCACGGTCGACGTGAGACTCAGCGACTGGTGGCCGAAGGCCCGCAGACGGCCGCCGGCGTCGGCTCCGAGCGTGACCCGCTGTGCGGTGGGGCTGCGGAATCCGACGAGCGAGAACATCTGGCGGCGTGTCAGCACGACGCGGACAGGGCGGTGGAGCAGGGTCGTGGCCATCACGGCGGCCACCTGGTGCGGGGCCACGCCCTTCGATCCGAAGCCGCCGCCGACGTGCTCGGAGCGCACCCGGACGGAGGCCGGATCGAGGGAGAAGAGCAACGCGAGTTCGCTCGCCACCCAGAAGGTGCCCTGGTTGGAGTCGAGGACATCCAGCCGGCCGCCCTCCCACCGGGCCGTCGCCGCGTGCGGCTCCATGGAGTTGTGGTGTTCCTCCGGGGTTGAGTACTCCTGGTCCACGACGAAGGCGGCCTCCCGGAGCCGGACCTCCAGGTCCCCCTTCTCCGTCCCGGCCTGGGGCATCGAGTTGGCGTCGGGGGTGTACGCACCGGAGTGCCCGGCGAAGAACCCCACGTCGTGCGGTTCCGTCTCGTAGCGGACCACCAGCGCCTCGGCGGCCTCCCTCGCCTGCTCGGACGTCTCGGCGACGACCAACGCCACGGGCCAGCCCATGAAGGGCACCCGGTCGTGCTGGAAGATCCCGACAACCGGGTTGGGCCGTCCCAGAAAGCCCACGTACTCGGTGTCGACCCGGGGCGCGTTCCCGTGGTGGAGCACAGTGAGCACTCCGGGCATGGCGCGGACGGGAGCGTCCTCGACGGATGTGACCCGGCCGCGGGCCACGGTCGACAGCACCAGCCAGCCGTGGGCGAGGTCGGCGAAGGGGATCTCGCCGGCGTAGCGGGCCGCGCCGGTGACCTTGTCCCTGCCCTCCACGCGGGTTCGGACGGAGCCGACAGCTCCCGTCACGGTGGTGTTCTCGGTCGTCGTGGTCATCGGGTGGCCTCCTCTGCGAGTTCGGTGAGCACGGCCACGACGAGGTTGCGCATCAGCGTCACTTTGTATCCGTTCTCCGGAAGGGCCTCGGCGGCTGCCAGTTCGGCATCCGCCGCCGCGGCGAACGCCTCGGCGTCCGCAGGGCCTCCGGTCAGCGCGCGCTCGGCCGCACGGGCCCGCCAGGGCCGGGACGCCACCGCGCCGAAGGCCAGGCGCACTTCGCGTACGACACCGTCCTCCACGTCGAGGGCGGCGGCGACGGAGCCGATCGCGAACGCGAAGGAGGCACGCTCGCGCACCTTGCGGTAGCGGGAGTGCGCGGCGACCGCGGCGGGTGGCACGGTGACACCCGTGACCAGGGCGCCGGGCGGAAGAGCCGTCTCGATGTGCGGGGTCTCCCCCACCGGCCGGTAGAACTCGGCGATCGGCAACTCGCCTGGTCCGTCGGCTGTTTCGTACGAGATGACGGCGTCGAAGGCCGCGAGCGCGACCGCCATGTCCGAGGGGTGTGTCGCCACGCAGTGCTCGGAGGCGCCGAGGATCGCGTGGTTGCGGTGCTCGCCCGCCAGGGCGGGGCAACCGCTGCCGGGGGTGCGCTTGTTGCACGGCTTGGCGAGGTCACCGAAGTAGCCGCAGCGGGTCCGCTGGAGCAGGTTCCCGCCGACCGTGGCCATGTTGCGCAGCTGCCCGGAGGCGCCGGCCAGGAGAGCCTGCGCCAGGGCCGGGTAGTGCCGGCGCACGTCGGCGTGGGCGGCGAGGTCGCTGTTGGTGACGGTGGCACCGATGCGCAGCCCGCCGTCGGGGGTGAACGCGATGTCGTCGAGGGGCAGTTCCTGGACGTCGACGAGAAGCGTCGGCCGTTCCACACCGGCCTTCATCAGGTCGACCAGATTGGTTCCGCCACCCAGGAAACGGGCGCCGGGATCCTCGGCGAGCAGGGCCACGGCCCCGGAGACGTCGAGGGCGCGTTCGTATCCGAATTCCCTCATGCCACAGCCTCCTCGGCGTCGGCGGCGGACTCTTCCGCCGCGCGTGCCACGGCCTGCACGATCGACACATAGGCGCCGCAGCGGCAGAGATTGCCACTCATCCGCTCACGGATCTCCTCGGCGGTCAGAACGGGCACCCCCGCTTCCGGCCGGACGTCTTCGGTCACGGCGCTCGGCCAGCCCGCCGCGTGTTCCTCGATCACCGCGAGGGCCGAACAGATCTGGCCCGGGGTGCAGTAACCGCACTGGTAGCCGTCGAGGTCGAGGAAGGCCTGCTGCACCGGATGCAGCCGGTCGCCGTCGGCGACGCCTTCGATGGTGGTGATCGCCCGCCCCTCGGCCGCGACCGCGAGCTGCAGACAGGAGACTGCCCGCCGCCCGTCCAGCAGTACCGTGCACGCACCGCACTGCCCTTGGTCGCAGCCCTTCTTGGTGCCGGTCAGATCGAGTCGCTCACGCAAGGCGTCAAGCAGAGTGGTGCGGTGGTCGACGGGCAGCGTGTATTTTTCGCCATTGATGTTCAGGGTGATGGCACTGGACGTCGATGGGGCCATGATCAGCCTTCTTTCGCATTGCTTATGCGCGTCGAACGAGACGATCCCGGCAGACGTGCCGGGAGGGAGAGGGCGATGTTGGTAGGGGAACGGTCCATCAAAGCCGCTGGTCAGCCACATTGGCCGGATCTACCGCTATGGTGGAGGAGTGAAGCGGACAGCTGTCCGCTTATCCGTCGAACCTAGCGGACAACTGTCCGCTCAGCAAGAGCGACTTGACTGTGTGTCCGGAAGGAAGAGGCGTGGACGAGGAGAGGAGCACGTCCCAACGTCCGGACGCGCAACGCAATCGCGAGCGCATCCTGGCTGTCGCTCTGACCGAGCTGACGCGGTCCGCGGACGCCTCGGTGAGCGCGATCGCGAAGAAGGCGGGCGTCGGCCAGGGGACGTTCTACCGCAACTTCCCGAACCGTGAGGCCCTCGTCCTGGAGGTCTACCGGTACGAGATGCAGCAGGTCGCCGATACCGCCGCCCAACTGCTCAGCACCCGCACGCCCGACCGGGCCCTGCGGGAGTGGATGGACCGGCTGGCGCAGTACGCCATGGCCAAGGCCGGCCTGGCCGACGCGCTCCGCACGACCGCGAGCAAGTACGGCAGCCTGGCCCAGCTGGGTCACGGTCCGGTGACCCGGGGCGTCACGCTCCTGCTGCACGCGAACGAGGAGGCGGGCACCATCCGCCCGGGGGTGACCCCCGACGACTTCGTACTCGCCATCGCCGGCCTCTGGCAGCTCGACCCGCACAGTGAATGGCAGCCGCGGGCCGCCCGGCTCCTGGACCTCATCATGGACGGGCTGCGGGCGGGGGCGCCCGGCGTGGGCGGGCCGTCCGCAGAGGGCCGGCCCTAGGGCCTGTCCGGCGGATCTTCGTGGAGCAGCCCGCGGCGTCTGGTGCGTGCTGTCGGCGTGCGCCCGGATCACCCTCGTACTGGACGT